>NZ_JPMY01000036.1 GCF_000761545.1 Pseudomonas sp. ML96
TCCGACCGCCCGGTTCGTAGCCGGGTACTCTATCCAGCTGAGCTATGAGTGCGTGTAGGGCGCGCATTATAGAGACTCTTAATTATTCGTCAATTGATTTTTTCGATAACTTTCAACAACTTATCGAGCTAACCACTGACATCTCTATAACACTAAATAATGGCGGAGAAGGGGGGATTCGAACCCCCGACACCCTTTTGAGGTGTACTCCCTTAGCAGGGGAGCGCCTTCGGCCACTCGGCCACCTCTCCGCAACACGGGGCGCATGATAACCATGTTTTCCCCGTTTGCAAAGACAAAATTTCGATAAAAATTAGTGGCTTGGTTCGTCGCCCTTCTCTTTCTGGATGCGCTGGTAAATCTCCTCACGGTGCACGGCAACCTCCTTGGGAGCATTCACGCCAATACGCACCTGATTACCTTTAACGCCCAGCACTGTGACGGTGACATCGTCACCCACCATCAGGGTCTCTCCGACCCGGCGAGTCAGAATCAGCATTCCTTTCTCCTTACGGATTCAAATTTCGGGACAACAGTCTGCAAGAAATAAAATGGTGGCAGCCCCGCAGTTATCAAGTGCAGCGCCTTCACCCAGTATTGACCAGCACGGACAAAAGAAAAGTCCTTTACCACGCGGCCAGAAAAACGAAAGGCGCGGAATACCGCGCCTTTTTAAAGCATCACTCGCCCTGTCGGGCCGGAGCGTCGAGCTCGAAGGCAGTGTGCAGGGCGCGCACGGCCAGCTCCAGGTACTTCTCTTCGATGACCACGGAAACCTTGATTTCCGAAGTGGAGATCATCTGGATATTGATGGACTCCTTGGCCAGCGCTTCGAACATGCGGCTAGCGACACCGGCGTGGGAACGCATGCCGACGCCAACGATGGAGACCTTGGCAATATTGGTGTCACCGCTGACTTCACGGGCACCGATCTCGCGCGCAGTGTTTTCCAGCACGCCCAGGGCGTTCTGGTAGTCGTTGCGGTGCACGGTAAAGGTGAAATCGGTGGTGTTATCGTGCGCCACGTTCTGCACGATCATGTCGACTTCAATATTGGCGGCGCTGATCGGGCCGAGGATCTTGAAGGCCACGCCGGGGGTATCCGGTACGCCACGGATGGTCAGCTTGGCCTCGTCGCGATTGAAGGCGATGCCGGAGATGATCGGCTGTTCCATGGATTCCTCTTCATCAAGGGTAATGAGGGTGCCCGGACCCTCCTGGAAGCTGTGCAGCACGCGCAGCGGGACGTTGTACTTGCCGGCGAATTCCACCGAGCGAATCTGCAGCACCTTGGAACCGAGGCTGGCCATTTCCAGCATCTCTTCGAAGGTGATCTTGTCCAGGCGCTGGGCCTTGGCCACCACGCGCGGATCGGTGGTGTAGACACCGTCGACGTCGGTGTAGATCTGGCACTCATCGGCCTTCAGCGCCGCAGCCAGGGCCACGCCGGTGGTGTCGGAACCACCGCGACCGAGAGTGGTGATGTTGCCCTCCTCGTCCACGCCCTGGAAACCGGCGACCACTACCACGCGACCTGCCTTGAGGTCGGCACGGATCTTCTGATCGTCGATTTGCAGGATGCGCGCCTTGGTGTGGGCGCTGTCGGTGAGGATGCGTACCTGGTTGCCGGTGTAGGAAACCGCCGGCACACCACACTGAATCAGGGCCATGGCCAGCAGGGCGATGGTCACCTGCTCACCGGTGGAAACCATCACGTCGAGCTCACGCGGCACCGGCTGCCCGTCGGTAATCTGTTTGGCCAGATCGATCAGGCGGTTGGTCTCGCCACTCATGGCAGAGACCACGACGACGATGTCGTCGCCGTTTTCGCGGAACTTCTTCACCTTCTCGGCCACCTGCTGAATACGCTCAACAGTGCCGACGGAGGTGCCCCCAAACTTCTGTACGATCAAAGCCATGTCAAAAAACCGCCTGATTCCTCGAAGGGCGCCCATTAAACCCACAACGGGTCACACTGCCAAGGCCCGCCGGACGCACTGCAGGCCTCGCTTTCAACGCAATTAGAGGCCCTGTTCGGCGAAGCTCGCAGCCAGCGTCAGTGCCTCGTCCAGCTTGCCGGCATCGACGCCGCCGCCCTGGGCCATGTCCGGGCGACCACCGCCCTTGCCACCGACAGTCGCAGCGGCCTGACGCATCAGGTCACCGGCCTTGAGCTTGGCGGTCAGGTCCTGAGTGACGCCAGCAACCAGCACCACCTTGTCTTCGAACACGCCACCGAGCAGGATCACCGCGCTGCCCAGCTTGTTCTTCAGCTGGTCGACCATGGCCAGTAGGGCCTTGCCATCCAGACCGTCGAGACGCGAAGCCAGCACCTTGACGCCCTTGACGTCCACGGCCGAGCCGGCCAGGTCGTTGCCGGCAGCGCTGGCAGCCTTGGCCTTGAGCTGCTCCAGCTCCTTTTCCAGCTGACGGTTGCGCTCGATCAGGCCGGACAGCTTGTCCAACACGTTGTCGCGGCTGCCCTTGACCAGCGCGGCGGCTTCTTTCAGCTGCTCTTCCGCACCATTCAGCCAGGCCAGCGCCGCAGCACCGGTGACGCCCTCGATACGGCGCACGCCGGCGGCCACACCACCTTCGCTGGTGATCTTGAACAGACCGATGTCGCCGGTGCGCGACACGTGGGTACCGCCACACAGCTCGACGGAGAAGCCGTCGCCCATGGTCAGCACGCGCACGTCATCGCCGTACTTCTCGCCGAACAGCGCCATGGCGCCCTTGGCCTTGGCGGTCTCGATGTCGGTCTCTTCGGTCTCAACCTCGGAGTTCTTGCGAATCTCGGCGTTGACCAGCTCTTCCAGCTGCTTCAGTTGCTCGGGCTTGATCGCCTCGAAGTGGCTGAAGTCGAAGCGCAGGCGCTGGCTGTCGACCAGCGAGCCCTTCTGCTGTACGTGCTCGCCCAGCACCTGGCGCAGCGCAGCGTGCAGCAGGTGGGTGGCCGAGTGGTTCAGCGCAGTGGCCTGGCGCACCGAGGCATCGACCTCGGCCTTCAGCGAAGTACCGACGCTCAAGCCACCCTTGGCGACCACGCCGTGGTGCAGGAAGGCGCCGCCAGCCTTGGTGGTGTCGCGCACATCGAAGCGCACGCCGGCGCTCTCGAGATAACCGCTGTCGCCGATCTGACCGCCGGACTCGGCGTAGAACGGGGTTTGATCCAGCACCACCACGCCCTCCTCGCCCTCCGCGAGGCTGTCGACGGCGGCGCCGGCCTTGAACAGGCCGACGATCTTGCCGCTACCCGTGGTGCCCTCGTAACCGAGGAACTGGGTATCGACGTCGACCTTGACCAGGCTGTTGTAGTCCATGCCAAAGGAGCTGGCGGAGCGGGCGCGCTCGCGCTGGGCCTCCATCTCGCGCTCGAAGCCTTCTTCGTCGATGGTCAGCTCGCGCTCGCGAGCGATGTCGCCAGTCAGGTCGACCGGGAAGCCGTAGGTGTCGTACAGCTTGAACACCACATCGCCAGGAATGACGCTGCCCTTGAGGTCAGCCAGGTCCTGCTCGAGGATCTTCAGGCCCTGCTCCAGGGTCTTGGCGAACTGCTCTTCCTCGGTTTTCAGCACGCGCTCGATGTGCGCTTGCTGCTGTTTCAGCTCGGGGAAGGCTTCGCCCATCTCGGCCACCAGCGCGGCGACGATCTGGTAGAAGAAGCTGCCCTTGGCGCCCAGCTTGTTACCGTGACGGCAGGCGCGACGAACGATGCGGCGCAGCACGTAGCCGCGGCCTTCGTTGGACGGGGTCACGCCGTCGGCGATCAGGAAACCGCAGGAGCGGATGTGGTCGGCGACGACTTTCAGCGAGGCCTGGCCTTCGTTGGCGCAGCCGATGGCCTTGGCCGCGGCATTGAGCAGGCTCTGGAACAGGTCGATCTCGTAGTTCGAGTTGACGTGCTGCAGCACGGCGCTGATGCGCTCCAGGCCCATGCCGGTGTCCACGCTCGGTGCCGGCAGCGCGTGCAGTACGCCGTCCGCGGTGCGGTTGAACTGCATGAACACGTTGTTCCAGATCTCGATGTAGCGGTCACCGTCTTCTTCCGGCGAGCCGGGCGGGCCGCCCCAGATGTGGTCGCCGTGGTCGAAGAAGATCTCGGTGCACGGGCCGCACGGACCGGTATCGCCCATCGCCCAGAAGTTGTCGGAGGCGTACGGCGCGCCCTTGTTGTCGCCGATGCGGATCATGCGCTCGGCCGGGATGCCGACTTCCTTGTGCCAGATGTCGTAGGCCTCGTCGTCGGTCGCGTAGACGGTGACCCAGAGCTTCTCTTTCGGCAGGTTCAACCACTTGTCGCTGGTCAGGAATTCCCAGGCGTAGGCGATGGCGTCGCGCTTGAAGTAGTCGCCGAAGCTGAAGTTGCCCAGCATTTCGAAGAAGGTGTGGTGGCGCGCGGTGTAGCCGACGTTTTCCAGATCGTTGTGCTTGCCACCGGCACGCACGCACTTCTGGCTGGTGGTGGCGCGGGTATAAGCGCGCTTTTCCAGGCCGAGGAAGCAGTCCTTGAACTGGTTCATGCCGGCGTTGGTGAACAGCAGGGTCGGATCGTTCGCCGGAATCAGCGAACTGGAGGCGACGCGGGTGTGCCCCTTCTCTTCGAAGAAGCGGAGGAAGGCTTCACGGATTTCTGCGCTTTTCATCTATTTCATCCAGGCAAACGGCGGCCACGGCAAAAGCCGGCAAAGGGCCGCATTATATCGGCCTCTCGCAGTAGGGACAGCCCGTTTGCGGGGATTTTGGATAGAAAACGACTATCGAGCGCCTCGCCGTTCACGGCAGACGCTCAAGGTCTGCCCTCTCGGAGGTCGCGAAGAGCTCAGAGCTCAGTCGGGACGATCAGGATGCCAGCGCGCAGGCCGTTCTTGACCTTGGGATTGGGGAAGATGATGCGGGCGCCCTGCTCTTCCACCAGCCAGCGGGTACCGGCGATGTCCTCGGCCAGCAGGAAGCCAGGTTCCAGCTCGGTGAAATTCTCGATGTCGGCCGGCAGGTGCAGCTTGAAGGCGTCGCTGTGCTTGATCACCTCGCGGGCCACAGCGAATAGCTGCATGCCGTCCAGCGAATCGGTTTCCGGCTCGCAGTTCTCCACCAGCTCGCGCAGGCGCTTCTCCAGCAAGTCGAGATTGACCTGCTGGTTCTGCCCGAACGGTCGCGCCTTGCCCAGTTCCAGGGTGAAAGCCTCGGCACCCAGACGCGCGTAGGTGTAGGAGCTGAAGGTGATGCCGGTCTTGCGCTGCAGCAGCACGGCGTCGATGCCAGCAGCGCGCAGGCGGGCCAGTTCGGCACGCGAGTGCTCGCGGCCCTCGACATAGGGATAGAGAGCGAACTGTTCGATCTTCGAGCCGCGGATCGCGGTATGCAGGTCGTAGTGCAGCCGCGAACGGCCTTCCTTGCTGAAGAAGGCAGCGGCATGGCGCTCCAGCTCGTTGGCACGCAGTGCCTCGAAGCCGCTGCTCTGCTCGTGACGGCCGTCGAACAGGCGATTAATGTCCTGCTCGACATAGCGCTCGCCGCGGCGCATGGCCTCGGGATTGCCGAACAGGAAGAGAATGCGCGCCTTGGGCAGCAGCTGGCCGGAGGCCACCCCCTGCACCAGGCGATCGAGCAACTCGATCGGCGCCGTCTCGTTGCCGTGGATACCGGCCGACAGCAGCAGATCGAGGCCGCTGTCGGCATGGGCGGTCGGCGTCACTTCCAGCACGCCTTCGGCCAGCCAGTGCAGGCGCGCGCCCTCGCGGGTCAGCTGAATCTTCTCGGTCGGCTCACGGCCGGCCAGGGTGAGTTCGAGCAGTTTGCCGAGGGCGAGCATGGCAGGGTACTTCCTTAGTGATTGCAGTCCGGACCGTGCACGTGGTCTTCGTCGTCATCGCCATCCTCGGCCGCTTCCATCTCCAACTGCAGGCTGACCAGGTTGGTGGCCAGCGGACGCAGCAGCAGGTTGGCGTATTCGGCATCGCCTTCGGCGACATCCACGCCGATCAGCAGCTGGCCATTGCCGGCGGTCTGAATCCACACTTCCTTGCCCTGCCAGACCACGGCGAAGCGGGTGCAGGAAGTTTCCAGCTGGGTGCCGTCGGTATCTTCGAGGATGAGTTGCAGGGCGTCGGACATGAAATAAGTACTCTTTAAGCCAATTGAAATGGGTAAACCGAGCCCAGTTTAAGGATCTGGGTCAGTTCATCCAATGCCGTGCGGCATTCGACCAGCAGTTGCGGGTCGGCCAGGTCGCTTTCCGCCAGGCGGTCGCGATAGTGCTTGTCGACCCAGACGTTGAGGGTTTCGAACAGCGCCTGAGTCATCACCACGCCCGGGTTCACCGCAGCCAGTTCCTGCTCCTTAAGCGCCACGCGCAGACGCAGGCAAGCCGGACCACCGCCGTTCTGCATGCTCTGCTTGAGGTCGAACACCTTGACCTCGCGAATCGGGCCGTTACCGCTGGTCAGCTCGTTCAGGTAGTTCCACACGTTGGCGTTGTTGCGACACTCCTCCGGCACGATCAGCAGCATGCCGCCGTCGGCGCGGCTCAGCAGTTGGCTGTTGAACAGGTAGGAACGCACCGCGTCCTCCACACTCACCGCACTGCTCGGCACACGTACGGCCTGGAAGTTACCGCCGCGGCGGGCCAGTTTGTCGCCCAGCTCGGCCAGCACCTTGTCGGTGTCGAGGAAGGCATCCTGGTGATAGAACAGTACTTCGCCATTGCCCACCGAGATCACGTCGTTGTGGAACACACCCTGATCGATCACCGCAGGGTTCTGTTGAGCGTAGACCACGCCCGCCTCACCCAGACCATGCAGACGGGCTACCGCCTGGCAGGCTTCCAGAGTCTGCCGCGCCGGGTAGCGCTGCGGCGCCGGGAAGCGGCTGTCGAAGGCGCTGCGGCCGAAGACGAAGAATTCCACGCCGGCATCGCCATAACCCTTGCAGAAGCGGGTGTGGTTGGCCGCGCCCTCGTCACCGAACTGACCCACGGCCGGCAGCGCGGCGTGGTGGGCGAAGTGCTGCTCGTTGGCGAACATGGCGCGCAGCACGCGGCTGGTGGTCGGGTGCTCGATAGAGCGGTGGAACTTGCAGTTGAGGTTGGCGGCGGTGAAATGCACGCGGCCATCCGCGGTGTCGGCACTGGGGCTGACGGTGCACGAGTTGGCGGTCCACATGCTGGAGGCCGAGCTGACGGCGGCCAGCAGCGGCATGGATTCCTTGGCGGCCTTGGCGATCACCTCGGCATCGCTGCCGGTGAAACCCAGGCTGCGCAGGGCGGCAACGTCCTGGCGCTCCTGCGGGGCGAACACGCCCTGCTTGAAGCCCAGGTCCATCAGCGCCTTCATCTTGCCCAGGCCCTGCTTGGCCGCTTCCTTGGGGTTGGAAGCCGCCTGGCTATTGCTCTGCGACGCCACGTTGCCGTAGGACAGGCCACCGTAGTTGTGGGTCGGCCCGACCAGACCGTCGACATTCATTTCAACAGCGGGCATCTCATAGGCGGACATCACAGACTCACTCCCGGGGTTAGGGTGGCGGGCAGGCTCAGGGTGGCGCTCTCCAGCGAGGCGACCGGGTAGGAGCAGTAGTCGGCCGCGTAGTAGGCGCTGGCGCGATGGTTACCCGAGGCCCCCACGCCGCCGAACGGCGCACTGCTGGCGGCGCCGGTCAGCTGCTTGTTCCAGTTGACGATGCCGGCGCGGCTCTCGATCAGGAACTGCTGGTAGTGCTCGGCGGAATCCGACAACAGGCCGGCGGCCAAGCCGTACTGGGTGTTGTTGGCCTCGGCGATGGCGGCGTCGAAGCCGTCATAGCGAATCACCTGCAGCAGCGGACCGAAGAACTCCTCGTCGATGCGCTCGACGACCGCCGTGACATCGAGGATGCCAGGGGTCAGCAGCGCGGCCGTGGAAACCGGCTGGATCATTTCCAGCAGCGCTACCGCGCCCTTGTCGAGCAGATGGCGCTGGGCCTTGAGCAGGTGCTCAGCGGCGGCGAGCGAGATCACCGAGCCCATGAAGGGTGCCGGTTGCTCGTCGAAGGCGCCGACCTTGATGGTCGCGGCTACCGCCACCAGGCGCGCCAGCAAGGCATCTCCCCAGGCGCCGACCGGCACCAGCAGGCGGCGCGCACAGGTACAGCGCTGGCCTGCGGAGATGAAGGCGGACTGGATGATGGTGTAGACGGCAGCATCGAGGTCCTGGACCTCTTCGACCACCAGCGGGTTGTTGCCACCCATCTCCAGCGCCAGGATCTTGTCCGGGCGGCCGGCGAACTGGCTGTGCAGCAGGTTGCCGGTGCGGCTGGAGCCGGTGAAGAACAGGCCATCGATGCCAGCACTACCAGCCAGGGCCACGCCGGTCTCGCGGGCACCCTGCACCAGGTTGAGCACGCCAGCCGGCAGGCCGGCCTCGATCCAGCATTTGACGGTCAGCTCGGCGACCTTGGGCGTCAGTTCGCTGGGCTTGAACACCACCGCATTGCCAGCCAGCAGCGCCGGCACGATATGGCCGTTGGGCAGGTGGCCGGGGAAGTTGTACGGGCCGAACACGGCGACCACGCCATGCGGCTTGTGGCGCAGCACGGCGGTGGCATCAGCCAGCGGGCCGCTCTTCTCGCCGGTACGTTCGCGGTAGCTCTGGATCGAGATGGCGACCTTGTTGACCATGCTGGTCACTTCGGTGGCGGACTCCCACAGCGGCTTGCCGGTCTCTTCGCCGATGGTGCGGGCCAGCTCGTCGGCGTGGCTCTTCAGGGTGGCGGCGAACTGCTCGAGCACGGCGATGCGTTCATCCAGGGAGCGTCGGGCCCAAGCCGGGAACGCGGCGCGGGCGCCAGCAACGGCCTGCTCGACCTGCGCGGCAGTGGCGCCCTGGCCACTCCATACGGCTTCCTGAGTCACCGGATTGAGCGAAGCGAAGGCCTCGCCCTGCCCTGCCTGCCAGCTGCCGGCGATGTAATGAGTGGTCATTGCTTGCTCTCCTTGGCCGACAGCGGCACGGCGCGAACCTGGGCGCCGGCGCTGAGCTGCAGGCGCTTGGCGGTCTGCTGATCGACCACCAGGGTGCCGGAGGCCACGCGCGCCGGGGCGGCGGCGATGCGGCAGTCTTCGCGCTTGCGGTTATGGATCAGGTAGGGAATGGCGTCATCGCCCGGGGTACCCACGGCCAGCACCAGGCTCTGGCTGTCGCGCACGGCGCGGATCTTGTCGGTCTCCACCTCGATGGCCGGGCCGGCATCGAAGATGTCGACGTAGCCCTGGTAGCTGAAACCCTCGCCCTTGAGCATGGCCAGCGCCGGCTCGGTGTCCGGGTGCACGCGGCCGATGACGGCGCGTGCCTCCTCGGAGAGGAAGCAGCTGTACAGCGGAAACTTGGGCATCAGCTCGGCGATGAAGGCCTTGTTGCCGACGCCGGTGAGGTAGTCGGCCTGGCTGAATTCCATCTTGAAGAAGTGGCGGCCCAGGCTCTCCCAAAACGGCGAACGGCCGGCGGCGTCGGACATGCCGCGCATCTCGGCGATCACCTTGTCGCCGAACAGCTCGCGGAACTCGGCGATGAACAGGAAGCGGGCCTTGGACAGCAGGCGACCGTTAAGGCCGCTGCGATGGTCGGCATGCAGGAACAGCGAGCACAGCTCGGAGTTGCCGGTCAGGTCGTTGGCCAGGAACAGGGTCGGGATTTCGCGGTGGATCTTCAGCTCCTGCGAGGCGCTGACGGTGAGGCCGACCCGGTAGTTGTACCAGGGCTCACGCAGGCCCACGGCGCCGGCCACGGCGGAGATGCCGACGACCTTGCCATCGTCGTCCTCGAGCACGAACAGGTAGTCGGCGTCGGCGCGCTCGGCCTCGCCCCGGAAAGTCTTCTCCGCCCAGCCGACCCGGTGCGCCAGGCGCTCCTCGTTGGCCGGCAGGGTGGTCAGGCCGGTGCCGGTACTGCGGGCCAGGTCGATCAGCGCCGACAGGTCGCCGCTACGGACGGGACGAACGATCATAAATCCTCCGAGATACGCCCCGTCGCACGCGGGGCCGCCCTTCTCCAGCGGAGAAGGAGTGAATGCTTAAACCGCCACCAAACGTACGCTGGCACCCTCGCCCACACCCAGGGCCTCGGCCGCCTCGGCACTCAGGGTCACCGGCTTGCCGGGCACCCAGTCGAGGTCGGCGATGATGGCGCGGAAATCCTGCAGCTGGCCGTTGCTCACCAGGTACTGGCGCCCGCCCTTGCCCGGCTCGCCGATGCGCACCGGCACCACGCGGCTCTGGGCGATGGAACGGATGCCCGAGGTGCGCGCATGCAGGGTCGGGCCGCCATCGAAGATGTCGATGTAGTGGTCGGTCTCGAAGCCTTCGCGCATGAGGATGTCGAAGGTCACCTGGGCACGGCTGTAGACCTGGCCCATGGCTTCCTGGGCGCTGTCGGGCAGCAGTGGCACGTAGATCGGGTAATGCGGCATCAGCTCGGCGAGGAAGGTGCGGCTCTTCAGCCCGCACAGGCGCTCGGCGTCGGTGTAGCTCATGTCGAAGAAGTTGCGGCCGACCGCATCCCAGAACGGCGAGTCACCGCTCTCGTCGCTGTAGCCGACGATCTCGACCACCACCGCATCGGCGAAGCGCTCGGGATGCGCGGCCATGAACAGCAGGCGGCCACGCGAGTTGAGCTCGGCGGACGGCGTCTCGACCAGATCGCGCTGCACGTAGAAGCTGGTCAGCAGGCTGTTGCCGGTGAGGTCGTGGCACAGCGAGAGAACGTGGATCTTGTTGTGGATCTTCAGCTCGCGCGAGGCGTGCACGAAGGTCTCGTTACGGAAGCTGTAGAACGGCTCGGAGTAGCCGGCCGAGGCGACGATGGCCGAGCAGCCGACCAGCTTGCCGCTGGCAGCATCCTCGAGGACGAAGAAGTAACTCTCCTCGCCGTTGAAGCTGACTTCGGCGGCGAAGGACGCCTCGGACGCGGCGATCTTGTCGCTCAGGCGGCCGGCATCATCAGGCAGCGAAGTAACGCCCACCGGGCTGTCGGCAGCCAAACGCTGCACCTCAGCAAGGTCGGACATCTGCGCGGGGCGCATCACCAGCATGGCGCTACTCCTTTCCAAAAAACTGTGTTCCGCCAGTGCGGAACGACTTGCGAATAAAAGCTCCAAAAGGCCTCAGGTAGCCCTCTGGAGAAAAGATCGGAGCGTTGCTCCGATCGCGCATGGAACGGTTCATCCTGAAAAGAACCGGCGGCGCAGCCCTGCACCGCCGTTGCCGATCAGCGGCGGATCAGCCCTGGACCAGCTTGGCCACGGCGCGCTCGAAGCGATCCAGGCCTTCGTTGATGTCGGCGTCGTCCACCACCAGGCTCGGCGCAAAGCGCACGGTGTCCGGACCGGCTTGCAGCACCATCACGCCTTCGGCGGTGGCGGCGTCCAGCACGGTCTTGGCCTTGCCCTTCCAGGTGTCGGTCAGGGCGCAGCCGAGCAACAGGCCGAGGCCGCGGATTTCGCTGAACAAACCGTACTTCTCGCCGATCGCCTGCAGGCGCTGCTTGAACTGGGCGTGCTTGGCCTTCACACCATTCAGCACTTCCGGGGTGTTGACGATATCCAGCACCGCCTCGGCCACCGCACAGGCCAGCGGGTTGCCGCCGTAGGTGGTGCCGTGGGTGCCGACAGCCAGGTGCTTGGCCAGCTCGGTGGTGGTCAGCATGGCACCGATGGGGAAACCGCCGCCCAGGCTCTTGGCGCTGGAAAGGATGTCCGGGGTGACGCCGTAGTGCATGTAGGCGAACAGCTCACCGGTACGGCCCATGCCGCTCTGCACTTCGTCGAACACCAGCAGCGCGTTGTGCTGGTCGCACAGGGCGCGGGCGCCTTCCAGGTAGGCCTGGTCGGCCGGCAGCACGCCGCCCTCGCCCTGGATCGGTTCGATCACCACGGCGCAGGTCTTGTCGGAGATGGCTGCCTTCAGGGCGTCCAGGTCGTTGTACGGGATGTGGGTGATGCCTTCGATCTTCGGACCGAAGCCATCGGAATACTTGGGCTGGCCACCGACACTGACGGTGAACAGGGTACGACCGTGGAAACTGTTGAGCGCGGCGATGATCTCGCACTTCTCCGGACCGAAACGATCATGAGCGACGCGACGAGCCAGCTTGAACGCGGCCTCGTTGGCCTCGGCACCGGAGTTGCAGAAGAACACGCGCTCGGCGAAGGTCGCATTCACCAGCTTGTGGGCCAGACGCAGGGTCGGCTCGTTGGTGAACACATTGGAGATGTGCCACAGGGTGTTGGCCTGCTCGGTCAGCGCCTTGACCAGCGCCGGGTGGCAGTGACCCAGCGAGTTGACGGCGATACCGCCGGCGAAGTCGATCAGCTCGCGACCACTCTGATCCCAGACTCGGGAGCCCTGACCACGCACCGGAATGAAGGCGGCGGGGGCATAGTTGGGTACCAGATACTGGTCGAAATCGGCGCGTTGCACCGGCTCGTGCTGAACGGACATCGGGGTTCTCCTGAACGAAGGAACACAGGTGATGAAAGGATTGTAGGGGCTGCCCACGGGCCCGCATTGTCGCCATGCGACAACTTCTTACAGCGGCAACCCGCGGATTTCCTGGGCTTTCGGCAATGCGACAGAAAGCACCGGAATTGCGCAGTTTAAACGCTGTGCGGGTGGATCGGGGCTTTTCGCTGCCCTCAGACCAACGGCCCACACTCAATAGCCTGAACGCAGCACTTTCCTCGGCACATGACTACAGGTTTCGCCTTGTACGGCGAGTCACTTTCTCTTGTTTGCCCAAGAGAAAGTAACCAAAGAGAAGGGCACCCCGACATCCGGGTCTGGCCTGCGGCCAGACTTCCCTCGCTCCGGTGCTGCTCCGGGGGCCGTCACGAAGGGACGTCCCTGTCCCTTCGCTCCTCGCTCGGCGTCCTGCCTCGCGCCCCCCTGCGCAACACCTCCACTCGGCCTCCTGACGGGGACTCGGGCTCCGAGTTGCCTAGTAGCTTTTCTTCTCGCTTCGCGAACTCCACGGACAGGACTCGCATTCGCAGGGTGGGCCGGGCGGCGTACCGCTCGCCGCAGGTAGTCCACCACACCGGAACGGTGTACCGCCCTTCGGGCGAGTACACCCTACAGATACGGACGCCGAACTCTCAGGCGACTCCCCGCCCCCTTCAGGAGGCCGAACGGAATCGTTGTGGAAGGGAGCGAGCCGCATGGATGCGGCGAGAGGCTTAAAGGGCCATGGACGGCCCTTGTAAGCCGGCCCCTGGAGCAATGATGGAGTGAGGGGACCCCGCCGCAGGCGGGGCCGGATGGCGGGGGCAAGCGTTTTTGGTTACTTTTTCCGCGACTGGAAAAAGTGACCCGCCCAGCAGGGCGGAACCAATGCCGAAACCCGCACTGAAAACAGCTGCGGCACGAAATTTTAGAGACAGATCAGCTAGCCGCGCTCAACAGAAGCCGGAGCAATCTCAAACGGACTGGCACTACGCCGCTGGTTGCGGTCTTCACGCGGGGTGGCGCCAAAGAAGTTGCGATAGGCACTGGAGAAATGCGGCCCCGAGGAGAAACCACAGGACAACCCGATCTGAATGATCGACTTGCTGGTCTGCATCAGCAGCTGACGCGCCTTGTTCAGGCGTAGCTCCAGGTAGTACTGGCTCGGCACACGGTTGAGGTACTGCTTGAAGATGCGCTCCAGCTGACGTCGCGACACGCACACATGCTGGGCGATCTCGTCAGTGGTCAGCGGCTCCTCGATGTTGGCCTCCATCAGCAGCACCGCCTGGGTCAGTTTCGGATGGCTGGAGCCGATGCGGTTCTGCAGCGGAATACGCTGGCGCTCGCCGCCCTCGCGGATGCGCTCGACCACCAGCTCCTCGCTCACCGCCCCGGCCAGCTCGGCGCCGTGGTCGCGAGCCAGCACGGCCAGCAGCAGGTCGAGCACGGCCAGGCCGCCGCAGGCGCTGAGGCGATCGCGATCCCAGTCGAACAGATGGCTGGTGGCGATGACCTTGGGGAAACGCTCGGTGAAATCATCCTGCCAGCGCCAGTGCACGGCGGCGCGGTAGCCGTCGAGCAGGCCGAGCTGAGCCAGCGGGTAGACCCCGGCGGACAGGCCGCCGAGCAGCACGCCGCCACGAGCCAGCTGCTTGAGCGCCTGCGCCAGCGCCGGCGCGACCTGGGTCGGCGGCTCGTCGGCCAGCAGGAACAGCTTCTGGCAACCGTCCAGGCGCCCCGACCAGGGCTCGCCCGGCAATTGCCAGGCGCCAGGCTGCGGCGCCTCGGCCTGCAGGAAGCGCAGTTCGTAGGACACGTCCGGATGGATGCGCTGCGCCACGCGCAGGGCCTCCTCGGCCAGGGCCAGGGTGGTGGGCCTGGTTTGCGGCCAGATGAGGAAACCGATGCAGTGGGCAGTGGACGTCATGGCTGGCAGTCTAGTGCTTACTTCAGGCTGCCGGAAAGGAACTGCTTCAGACGCTCGGACTGCGGATTGGCCAGTACCTCTTTCGGGCAACCGGTTTCTTCCACCAGGCCCTTGTGCAGGAAGATCAGCTGGTTCGATACCTCGCGGGCGAAGCCCATCTCGTGGGTCACCACCACCATGGTGCGGCCTTCCTGGGCCAGGTCCTGCATCACGCGCAGCACCTCGCCAACCAGCTCGGGGTCGAGCGCCGAGGTCGGTTCGTCGAACAGCATGACTTCCGGCTCCATGGCCAGCGCGCGGGCGATGGCCACGCGCTGCTGCTCACCACCGGACATGTGCGCGGGATAGGCGCCCTTGCGATGGGCCACGCCGACCTTGGCCAGGTAGTGCTCGGCCTTCTCGATGGCTTCCTTCTTCGGCACGCCGAGCACATGCACCGGCGCCTCGATGACGTTCTCCAGGGCGCTCATGTGCGACCACAGGTTGAAGTGCTGGAACACCATGGACAGGCGCGAGCGCATGCGCTGCAGCTGTTTGGCGTCGGCGGCCTTGAGCGCGCCGTCCTTGTTCTTCACCAGCTTGAGCTCTTCGCCGTTGAGCAGAATCTTGCCGCCGTAGGGCTGCTCGAGCATGTTGATGCAGCGCAGGAAGGTGCTCTTGCCCGAGCCGGACGAGCCGATGATGCTGATCACGTCGCCCGCCTTGGCAGCCAGCGATACACCCTTGAGCACTTCGTGGTCGCCGTAGCGTTTGTGCAGATCCTGGATTTCGAGTTTGTACATGGTCTCGGCTCTCGATATCGAATACGGGGAACGCGCGGCTCAGGCCTTGCGCGGGGCCAGGTAGACCAGCCAACGGCGCTCGGCCAGTTTGAACAGGCGCACCAGAATGAAGGTCAGGCAGAGATAGAAGACACCGGCGGTGATGTAGGCCTCGAACGGCAGGTAGTACTGCGAGCTGACGGTCTTGGCAGCGCCGGTGATGTCGATCAGGGTCACCACCGAAGCCAGGCTGGTGGTGTGCAGCATCATGATCACCTCGTTGCTGTACTGCGGCAGCGCACGGCGCAGCGCGGACGGCAGGAGGATGCGGCGGTACAGCTTGAAGCGCGACATACCCATGGCCTTGGCCGCCTCGATCTCGCCGTAGGGCGTGGCCTTGAGGCTGCCGGCGAGGATTTCGGCGCTGTAGGCGCTGGTGTTGATGGCGAACGCCAGGCAGGCGCAGAAGGTGGCGTTGGACAGGTACGGCCACATGAAGCTGTCACGCACCGCCTCGAACTGGGCCAGGCCGTAGTACAGCAGGTACAGCTGCACCAGCATCGGCGTGCCACGGATCACGTAGGTGTAGAGCCAGGCCGGGAAGTTGATCGCCGGCTGCTTGGAGACGCGCATCAGCGCCAGCGGCACCGCCAGCACCAGGCCGAAGGCCAGGGCGATGGCCAGCAGCTTGAGGGTGACCAGCACACCGCCGAAGTACAGCGGCAAGCTGTCGAGTACCACGTTGTAGTCGAAAAGCATGGCAACTCCCTCAGATTTCGGCCGTCTTCACGCCGACCGAATAGCGGCGTTCGAGGTAGCGCAGCACCAGCAGGGACACACTGGTCATCGCCAGGTAGATGGCGGCTGCCAGCAGGATGTAGGTGAACGGCTCGCGGGTCGCGTCACCGGCGCTCTTGGCGCGGGCCATCATGTCCTGCAGGCCGACCAGGGAGATCAGCGCGGTGGCCTTGATCAGCACCAGCCAGTTGTTGGTGAAGCCCGGAATCGCCAGACGGATCATCTGCGGCACCAGGATGCGGAAGAACACCCGCAGCGGGCTCATGCCGTAGGCCATGCCCGCCTCGCCCTGACCCTTGGGGATGGCCATGAAGGCGCCACGGAAGGTCTCGGACAGGTAGGCACCGTAGATGAAGCCCAGGGTGCTGACGCCGGCGATGAACGGGTTGATGTCGATGTAATCCTCATAGCCCACCAGCGGGGCGATGCGGTTCACCAGGTCCTGACCGCCGTAGAAGATCAGCAGGATCAGCACCAGGTCGGGAATACCGCGGATCACGGTGGCGTAGGTCTCGCCCATCAGGGCCAGCCATTTCACGGGCGACAGGCGGAAGGATGCACCGAGCAGGCCGAGCGTGATGGCGACCGCCATCGACAGCAGCGACAACTGCACGGTGAGCCAGGCGCCGTCGAGAATGGTCGAGCCGTAGCCGTTGAACATGAAATCTATCCTCTGAAAGCAGGAGGAGCGCTCTTGCAAGGAGCGAGGGGCTTGGGGTGAGTCCGGCAGAGCGCTGCGCTCACCCGGCCCGTGCCCACCCTCCCCGACCCGGGAAGGATGGGCGCAGCGGCATTACTCGCCGTAGACGTTGAACTTGAAGTACTTGTCCTGCACGGCCTGGTACTTGCCGTTGGCGCGGATGGCCAGGATGGCAGCGCTGATCTTCTCAGCCAGGGCCTTGTCACCCTTGCGCACGGCGATGCCTTGGCCTTCACCGAAGTACTTCACGTCGGTGAAGTCCGGACCGACCAGAGCGAAGCCCTTGCCGGAGTCGGTCTTGAGGAAGCCGTCGTCGATGTTGACCACGTCAGCCAGGGTGGCGTCCAGGCGGCCGGAGGCCAGGTCCAGGAAGACTTCGTTCTGCGAGCCGTAGCGCACGATCTCGGCGCCAGCCGGAGCGAAGACGTCGGTGGCGTAGCGATCGTAGATCGAGGAGCGCTGCACGCCGATCTTCTTGCCTTTCAGGCCAGCCACGTCGGTGTACTCGCTGCCGGCTTTCATCGCCAGGCGCGCCGGGGTGGCGTAGTACTTGCCGGTGAAGTCGACCGAGCGCTTGCGCTCGTCGGTGATCGACATGGACGACAGGATGGCGTCGAACTTGCGCACTTTCAGCGCCGGGATCAGGCCGTCGAACTCCTGCTCGATCCACTGGCACTTGACCTTCATCTCTTCGCACAGGGCGTTGCCGATGTCGTAGTCGAAGCCGCTGATGCTGCCGTCCGGCTGCTTGAAGGCGAAGGGTGGGTAGGCTGCCTCGATACCGATGCGCAGCGGTTTGTCATCTGCCTGGACCAGCGCACTGAAAGCGGAAAGCGCCAGGGCGCCGAGAAGTACGATCTTCTTCATCTTGTGCTCCTACGAATTGGGTACAGCGATTGGCAGAATGAGTTCGCCATGGCCTGGGTGAATTGTAGAAAGTGTCGCCGTCTTTGCCGCCACCGAAGGGCTTGGCACGAGGGCAGGCCAAGTGGGCGGCATTCTATCGACCAGGGGTAGGTCGATATTTCTTCAAAGCGACAACAAATTACAGAAGGGCTGGAGGGGCGCGGCGCGCATATTGACAGGCCATCCAAAAGATGACCAGCAAGACAGAAAAGATAACCTGTTAATCCAGCAATAACCGCGCCATAGCTGGATAACGCAGGTTTTATCGGGCCTGCAGCACATTCCCCCTTCCCTGCCCCAGCAAACTGCGCACCGGCTTGTGTCAGCGCGCCCCGCTTTGGCGCCGAACGTTACCTACGGCGTTACCGCATCCGGGAAATATCGAGCTTGCCCTACAGACAAAAAAAGACCCCGGCTTGTGGCCGGGGTCCTGCACTTGCCGCTAAGTCAGCCCGGTCAGGCGACCTGCATGGTGCGATGAGTGTCGATGAGGTGTTGCACCACGCCAGGGTCGGCCAGCGTGGAGATATCGCCGAGGGAATCGTATTCGGCGGTGGCGATCTTGCGCAGGATACGGCGCATGATCTTGCCCGAGCGGGTCTTCGGTAGTCCCGGAGCCCACTGGATGACGTCTGGCGAGGCGATCGGGCCGATCTCCTTGCGCACCCAGTTCTTCAGTTCCTGACGCAGCTGCTCGGAGGTTTCCTCGCCTGCATTCAGGGTTACGTAAACATAGATGCCCTGCCCCTTGATGTCGTGCGGCACGCCGACCACGGCGGCCTCGGCGACTTTCGGGTGGGCGACCATGGCACTCTCGATCTCGGCGGTACCCATGCGGTGGCCGGAGACGTTGAGCACGTCATCCACGCGGCCGGTGATCCACCAGTAGCCATCCTCGTCGCGGCGCGCACCGTCGCCGGTGAAGTACATGCCACGGAAGGTCTTGAAGTAGGTGTCGACGAAGCGGTCGTGGTCGCCGTACAGGGTACGCGCCTGGCCCGGCCAGGAGTCGATGATCACCAGGTTGCCTTCTGCAGGCCCCTCGATCAGGTTGCCCAGGTTATCGACCAGCGCCGGCTGCACGCCGAAGAACGGGCGAGTGGCCGAGCCCGGCTTGAGCGCGGTAGCGCCCGGCAGCGGGCTGATCAGCACGCCACCGGTCTCGGTCTGCCACCAGGTGTCGACGATCGGGCAGCGCTCGCGGCCGACGTTCTCGTGGTACCAGTGCCAGGCTTCCGGGTTGATCGGCTCGCCCACCGAGCCAAGCAGGCGCAGGCTGGAGCCATCGGCGCCCTCCACGGCGGCCTTGCCCTCGGCCATCATGGCGCGAATGGCGGTCGGCGCGGTGTAGAGGATGTTGACCTTGTGCTTGTCGATGATCTTGGCGACACGGGTCACGTCCGGGTAGTTCGGCACACCCTCGAACAGCAGGGTGGTGGCGCCGTTGGCCAGCGGGCCGTAGACGATATAGCTGTGGCCGGTGACCCAGCCCACGTCGGCGGTGCACCAGTAGACTTCGCCCGGCTTGTAGTCGAACACCCGCTCGTGGGTCAGCGCGGCGTACACCAGGTAGCCGCCGGTGGTGTGCAGCACGCCCTTCGGCTTGCCGGTGGAGCCGGAGGTGTAGAGGATGAACAGCGCCTCTTCGGCGCCCATTTCCTTCGGCGCGCAGACGCTGCCGGCCACTTTCATCAGGTCCTCGAACCAGATGTCGCGATGCTGGTTCCACTTGATGTCGGAACCGGTGCGCTTGACCACGATGACCTTCTGGATGCTGCGGGTCTCGGGGTTGGTCAGGGCGTCGTCGACGTTGGCCTTCAGCGGCACCTTCTTGCCGCCGCGCAGGCCTTCGTCGGCGGTGATCACCACCTTGGACTGGCAGTCGATGATGCGGCCAGCCAGGGCCTCCGGCGAGAAGCCGCCGAACACCACGGAGTGGATGGCGCCGATGCGCGCACAGGCCAGCATGGCGACCACGGCTTCCGGGATCATCGGCATGTAGATGGTCACCACGTCGCCGCGGTGCACGTCCTGGCCACGCAGGGCGTTGGCGAACTTACAGACCTGCTCGTGCAGCTGGCGGTAGGTGATTTCCTTGTGCTCGGACGGGTTGTCACCTTCCCAGATGATCGCGAGCTGGTCGCCGCGCTCGGCCAGGTGACGGTCCAGGCAGTTGGCCGAGACGTTGAGGGTGCCGTCGGCAAACCACTTGATGTCGACATGGTGATCGTCGAAGGAGGTCTGCTTGACCTTGGTGAAGGGCTTGATCCAGTCGATGCGCTTGGCCTGTTCGCGCCAGAAGCCGTCCGGGTTGATCACCGACTGCTGGTACATGGCCTTGTAGGTGGCCTCGTCGGTCAGGGTGTGGGCGGCAGCCTCGGGGCGCACCGGGTAGAGAGAAGCAGCAGTCATGGATTACCTCGAGGGCGTTGTTTTTGTATGTGCCCTTTTGTATCCCCCGACTCCCAGTGGGGCCATTCGACCATGGTCTTACCGCTCTAAGACCATGGTCTCAGACGCTGCCCGGCCCCGGATATCGCGCGCAACCTGATCGAATCCCAGGGCTGATGCGCAGGCAAAAAAAAGGCGACCGAGAGAGGTCGCCAGTAAGCTCATTCCGGGGAGGAATGTCAGAAACGCAGTCCGACTCGCAGGATTCGGACATGACTCATTATGGTCCCGCTCCGCTGCTGCCGACATTGCACCAAAGTCGCATAAGCCGGCGCCTAGGACTCCTTACCCAAGCCATGCTGACGCAGCTTGTTGGCGATGGTGGTGTGCGAAACACCGAGGCGCTTGCCGAGCAGGCGGCTGCTCGGATGTTCGGCGTACAGACGCTCCAATACCGCCTTCTCGAAGCGGCCGAGGATGGTGTCCAGGTCGCCCTCGGTGGAGAACTCGCCGAGCGGCTGCGGCGCGCCGTAATCCGGCAGGCGGATATGCTCAGCCTTCACCACGCCGCCGTCGCACAGCGACACGGCCTGGAACAGCACGTTCTCCAGCTGACGCACGTTGCCCGGCCAGTGGTAGTGCGCCATGCGCTCGAAAGCTTGCGGCGCCAGCTTGGGCAGCGCGCAGCCGATCTGCCGGCTGGCCGAATCGAGGAAATGCTCGACCAGCGGCGCCAGACCATCCAGGCATTCGCGCAGCGGCGGAATATGCAGGCTGAGCACGTTCAAGCGGTGATAGAGATCCTGACGAAACTCGCCGCGGGCGCACAGTTCGGACAGGTCGACCTGGGTGGCGCAGATCACCCGCACATCCAGGTACACCTCCTCGTCGCTGCCGACCCGGCGGAAGCAGCCGTCCTGCAGGAAACGCAGCAGCTTGGCCTGCAGGCGTGGGCTCATCTCACCGACACCATCGAGGAACAAGGTGCCGCCGGCCGTCAGCTCCAGCAGGCCGAGTTTGCCTTCCGGGCGCGCGCCTTCGAAAGCGCCTGGGCCGTAACCGAACAGCTCGGTCTCGGCCATGGATTCCGGCAACCCGGCGCAGTTCAGCGCCATGAACGGCGCCTGGCCGCGCGGGCTGGCCAGGTGGCAGGCGCGGGCCAGCAGCTCCTTGCCGGTGCCGGTTTCGCCCTCGATCAGCAGCGGTGCATCCAGCGGCGCCATGCGCCGCGCCTCGCGCACCACGGCGGCCATCACCTTGGAGCTCTGGAAGATCGAATCGAAGCCACGCAGTTCGTGCTTGCGCACGTTGTAGATGCGTTCGCCGACGCGGTCGGCGCGGTGCAAGGTGAGCACGGCGCCGGCCAGCGCCTCGTTCTCGTCGAACTCGGATTGCAGCGGGGCGATATCGGCGAGGAACACGTCGCCCTTCACTTTCACCCGCAGACCGTTGATCCGCGCCTTGTTGGCACGCACCAGTTCGGGCAGGTCGAAGTCGTCGATGTAGCGCGACAGGGCCATCCCCGGCACCTCGTCGACGCGCACACCGAGCAGCTGCGCGGCACTGCGGTTGGCGGCGACGATGCTGCCGCCCATGTCGATGGACAGCACCGGGAAATCCAGGGCGCCGAGCAGCGCATTGAGCTCCAGGTGCCGGCGCTCGCTGGGCATCAGGCCGACGCGCTTGACGCCGAACACCCCGGCGATGGCCTCCAGCTTCGGGCGCAGGGCCTGGAACTGCAGGTTGATCAGGTTCGGGCAGTACAGGTAGATGGCGTTGCCCTGCTCGCCGCCGACTTCGCCGCGGGCGACGTTGATGCCGTAATCGACCAGCAGGTTGAGGATGTCGCGCAGGATGCCGACGCGGTTCTGGCAGTGGACCTTGATTCGCACGGTAATCGACCCTGATGTTGTTATTGGCGCGGGTCGCGGCCGTTTTTTTCGCAAGGCGGCCGCTAATTTCCGTCAAGAATATGTGACATTTTCGAATTACGACAAGACTGACCCTGGCCGCATGCGCCAACTCGTAATCAATTCTTTACAACCTGCAGCCCCATAACCGCACCATTACCCACCTTCGCCTGCTGCCTCGCCCGTCGACTCGCGGTATTGCTTGATCCATACAACAACACTCCCACGAGGAGGCGAGGCGATGAAAACCACGCAGTACGTGGCCCGGCAACCGGACGAAGATGGCTTTATCCACTATTCGGACACCGAGCATCAGGTGTGGCACACCCTGATCACCCGGCAGATGAAGGTGCTCGAAGGCCGCGCCTGCCAGGAGTACCTCGACGGCCTCGAACGCCTCGCCCTGCCCTTCGAGCGCATCCCGCAGCTCGGCGAGATCAACCGGGTACTCGGCGCCAGCACCGGCTGGCAAGTCGCCCGGGTACCGGCACTGATCCCCTTCCAGACCTTCTTCGAGCTGCTCGCCAGCAAACGCTTCCCGGTGGCCACCTTCATCCGCACCCCGGAAGAGCTGGACTACCTGCAGGAGCCGGACATCTTCCACGAGATATTCGGCCACTGCCCGCTGCTGACCAACCCCTGGTTCGCCGAGTTCACCCACACCTACGGCAAGCTCGGCCTGGCTGCGAGCAAGGAGCAGCGCGTGTACCTGGCGCGGCTGTACTGGATGACCATCGAGTTCGGCCTGGTCGACACGCCCCAGGGCCGGCGCATCTATGGCGGCGGCATCCTCTCCTCGCCCAAGGAGACGGTCTACAGCTTGTCCAACGAGCCCGAGCACCAGGTGTTCGACCCGCTTGAAGCGATGCGCACGCCGTATCGCATCGACATACTGCAACCGCTGTACTTCGTGCTGCCGGACCTCAAGCGCCTGTTCGATCTGGCCCATCAGGACATCATGGGCCTGGTGCAGCAGGCCACGGCGCTCGGCCTGCACGCGCCGAAGTTTCCGCCCAAGGCGGCGTAGCAAGCACCGCGCGCCAAATTCTCTTGGTGGACAACCCCGCTGGGCGTTGTCCACCCTACGAACATTCCCGACTTCAGGAGCACCTCATGTCCCTCGCCCAAGCCCAATGCGAAGCCTGCCGCGCCGATGCGCCACACGTCTCGGACGAGGAGCTGGCCAGCCTGATCCGCGAGATTCCTGACTGGAACATCGAGACCCGCGATGGCCACATGGAGCTGGAACGGGTCTACCTGTTCAAGAACTTCCGCCACGCCCTGGCCTTCACCAACGCGGTGGGCGCCATCGCCGAGGAAGTCGGCCACCACCCCGACCTGCTGACCCAGTGGGGCAAGGTCACCGTGACCTGGTGGAGCCACGAGATGAAGGGCCTGCACCGCAACGACTTCATCATGGCCGCGCGCACCGATGTGCTGGCGGCCAGCGCCGAAGGGCGCAAGTAATCCAGCGCAAATGAAAACGCCGCCCGAGGGCGGCGTTTTCATGGGCAACCAGGATCAGTCGAGCTGGTCGTCGCGGATCAATACATAGCTGGTATCGGCGCGGTCATAGACGTAATACATCTCCACCTGCAGGCCACGCACCACGGCCACGTAGTCGCCCGGCTCGGCGACGAAATGCTGGCCGCTGTCGGCCTTGGCCTCGCACTCGATAAGGGCGGTGACGAACAGCGCCGGATCGCTGTCGTCGAAGTAGTCCTCGCGCTCGGCGGCGTCCCACTCGCCCGGCGCCTCGAAGGCCCCCTCGATGACGATGCGAGCATCGCCCAGCTCCAGCTCCTCGGCATCCGGGTCATTCTCGTCCGGGCGGTAGACGGTGCAGTCCAGCACGTCCGGGTGGTTTTTCAGGCTCATGCTTGGCTCCGTGATTTGCGGTCTTGCAGATAGGCCAGCACGGCATCGTGCTCGCCGGCGAATTCAATGCGCGCGGACTTGCTCTCGCGCTGGTAGACGTACATCGGGTCGTAGTACTCGCGGAGCAGCCCCTCGATCCAGCCACGGTGCGTGTCCACCAAGCCGTCGCGCTGCTGCTCGTCCAGCGCCTGCTGCAGGATGGCACGCAGGCGCTGGTAGCGCTCGCCACCCAGGCGTTTCTGGATATTGTCCATGCTCTGCAACATGCGCTGGGCGAACAGGGCGAAGCCGCTCTCCTCGCCATGCTCGCGAACGAACTCGGCGGCCAGGTCGATTACGTAGTCCTTGAGGATGCGCTCGACGCGACCCTCGACGCTATCCTCCAGCCACACCATGGGGTGCTGCTGCATGCCCTGGTGCAGCGCCAGTGGCAGCGAGCAGGTGCCGATCAGACGGCTCTCGTCCTCCAGCACGAACTGCTGCTGACCAGCCGCGCGACGCTTGAGCAGGTCGACGGCCAGGCGGTTCTCGAAGTCGATCTGCGACGGCTGGCCGGTAGCGCGCTTGCCGAAGCTGGAGCCGCGATGATTGGCATGGCCTTCGAGATCGACGCTATTGCGGAGCTGCGCCACCACCTCGGTCTTGCCGGTGCCGGTCATGCCGCCCACCACCACGAAATCGCACTCGGCAACGGCGCTGTCCAGCGTCTCGATCAGGAAGGTACGCATGGCCTTGTAGCCGCCGATCACCCGCGGATACTCGACCCCGGCTTCCTTCAGCCACTGCTGGACGATCTGCGAGCGCAGGCCGCCGCGGAAGCAGTACAGGTAACCCTCGGGGTGAGCCTTGGCGAAGGCCGCCCAGGCCTCGATGCGCGCCGCCTTGATCTTGCCGGAGACCAGCTGGTGGCCCAGTTCGATGGCAGCCTGCTGGCCGTGCTGCTTGTAGCAGGTGCCGACCTTCTGCCGTTCGATGTCGGTCATCAGCGGCAGGCTGACCGTGTGCGGGAAGGCGCCCTTGGTGAATTCCACCGGGGCGCGCATATCCATCATCGGCAAGTCGCCCAGGAAGATTTCGCGGTAGTCGGCGGTGTTGTCGCGCATCACAGCACCTCTACCGCGTGGCTCTGTCGCTCGACCAGTTGGCCGATGGCAGACAGCTGCAAGCCCAGCTCGGCCGCCACGGCGAGGAACTCGGCCTCGCCCTCCGGCGCCACGGCCACCAGCAGGCCGCCACTGGTCTGCGGGTCGCACAGCAGGTGCTGCTGCTCCTCGGAGATCGGCGCAATCTTCTCGCCGTAGCTGTCGAAGTTGCGCAGGGTGCCACCGGGCACGCAGCCCTCGGCCAGGTAGTGCTCGACACCCGGCAGGCGCGGCACGCTGGCGTACACCAGCTGGGCGGTCAGGCCGGCGCCATCGGCCATCTCCACCAGATGACCGAGCAGGCCGAATCCGGTGACGTCGGTCATCGCCTGCACACCGGCCAGCTTGCCAAAGCGCGCGCCGGGCTTGTTCAGGGTGCACATCCAGTCGCGCGCCAGGCCCACGTCCTGCTCGCGCAGCTTGGCCTTCTTCTCGGCGGTGGTGAGGATGCCGATGCCCAGCGGCTTGGTCAGGTACAGCTTGCAGCCGGCCGTGGCAGTGTCGTTGCGCTTCATGTGCTTCTTCTCGACCACGCCGGTCACGGCCAGGCCGAAGATCGGCTCCGGCGCATCGATCGAGTGGCCGCCGGCCAGCGGGATGCCAGCGGCGTCACACACCGCACGGCCGCCACGGATCACCTCGCGGGCCACCTCGGCCGGCAGCAGATTAACCGGCCAGCCGAGGATGGCGATGGCCATCAACGGATCACCGCCCATGGCGTAGATATCGCTGATCGCGTTGGTCGCGGCGATGCGGCCGAAGTCGAAGGGATCGTCGACGATGGGCATGAAGAAGTCGGTGGTGGAGACCACGCCACGCTCCTCGTCCAGGGCATAGACCGCCGCATCGTCCTTGGAGGCGTTGCCGACCCACAGCTTGGGGTCGAGATTCTGCGCGCCGCTGCCAGCCAGGATCACCTCCAGCACCTTGGGGGAAATCTTGCAGCCGCAACCGGCGCCGTGGCTGTACTGGGTCAAACGGATCGGCTCGCTCATCGGCAACGCTCTCGGCAAATCGGAAAACAGGCCGCGGATTCTAGCAAAGCTGTTCTTTGCCCCGGTCGCTCATATAATCGCGCGCTTTCAACTTTACTCATGGGGCGCGCGAGCGGCTGAAGGGCTAGGCGCCCGGAGCGGAGCAACCGGAGTGGGCTGTAGCCCATGAGGATTGCGAGCACCGCGCAACGCAGCCATTCTGTCGCGCAGCCGTCCCCAAGCCTTTTCCGCTATTGAACCGGAGAATCCTTATGCTCAAGCGCATCCTGGCCCTGACCGCCGGCCTGACCCTGTCCCTGTCCGCCCTGACCAGCCACGCCGCCGACGTGCTCAAGGTCAGCGCCATCCCCGACGAGGCCCCCACCGAGCTGCTGCGCAAGTTCAAGCCGCTGGGCGAGTATCTGGAGCAGCAACTCGGCATGAAGGTCGAGTTCGTCCCGGTGGCCGACTACCCGGCAGTGGTCGAGGCCCTGGCCACCGACCGCCTGGACATGGCCTGGCTGGGCGGCTTCACCTTCGTCCAGGTGCGCCTGAAGACCGGCAACGCCATCCCGCTGGTACAGCGCGAGCAGGATGCCCAGTTCACCAGCAAGTTCATCACCGCCAACCCGGACGTGAAGTCGCTGGCCGACCTCAAGGGCAAGACCTTCGCCTTCGGCTCCATCTCCTCCACCTCCGGCAGCCTGATGCCGCGCTACTTCATGCTCAAGGACGGCATCAAGCCGGAAAGCTACTTCAGCCGCATCGGCTACTCCGGCGCGCATGACGCCACTGCTGCCTGGGTGCAGGCCGGCAAGGTCGACGGCGGCGTGCTCAATGCCAGCGTGTGGGACAAGCTGGTCGCCGCCGGCAAGGTCGACACCAACAAGGTCAAGGTCTTCGCCACCACCCCGGCCTACTACGACTACAACTGGACCGTGCGTGGCACCCTCGACCCGGTCCTGGCCGAGAAGATCAAAAAGGCCTTCCTCGCCCTCGATCCGGCCAACCCGCAGCACAAGGCGATTCTCGACCTGCAGGCCGCCAGCCGCTTTATCGAGACCAAGCCGGAGAACTACAAGGGCATCGAGGACGCCGCCCGCGCCGCCGACCTGCTGAAATGAGCCTGCGCCTCACCGGCGCGGCCCTGCAGCACGGCAACGGAGTCCACGCCGTGCGCGGCGTGGACCTGGTCATCGCCAGCGGCGAACGGGTCGCCATCATCGGCCCGTCCGGCGCCGGCAAGTCCAGCCTGCTCAACCTGCTCGCCGCCGCCCTGCGTCCCTCTGCCGGCACGGTCGAGCTGCTTGGCGCGCAGCCCTGGCAACTCTCCGCCGGCGCGCGCCAGCGCCTGCGTACGCGCATCGGCCTGATCCACCAGGCACCACCATTGCCACCGCGGCAGCGGGTGGTCACCGCCGTGCTGGCCGGCAAGCTCGGCCAGTGGGGGCTGGGCAAGAGCCTGCTCAACCTGCTGCACCCCGTCGATGTTCCCGGCGCCAGGGAAGTGCTCGCCCGCCTGGACCTGACCGACAAGCTGTTCGCCCAGTGCCAGCAGCTCTCTGGTGGCCAGCTGCAGCGTGTCGGCATCGCCCGCGCGCTATACCAGGCTCCCGAGCTGCTGCTGGCCGACGAGCCGGTGTCGGCCATGGACCCGGTACTGGCCGACCACACCCTGAGCGTACTCTGCCGGCATGCCGAGGCCCATAGCGTGACCCTGGTCGCCAGCCTGCATGCGGTGGACCTGGCCCTGGCGCACTTCCCGCGCATCGTCGGGGTGCGCGACGGCCTGATCGCTTTCGATCGTCCGGCCGGCGAAGTCACCCAGGACTTGCTCGACGCTCTCTATGCCAACGAGCAGTTGGTCTCGCCGCAGGCGCCGGCGGTGACGCTGACCCTGCAGATCCCACGATGCTGAGAACCGACAGCCGCGACCCCGCCGCCCTGCCCCGCCTGCTACTGACGGTGCTAGCCGTGGCCCTGTTGTGGCCGGGTATCCAGCTCGCCGAGCTGAACCCCGGCGTGCTGCTGCAGGCCGACAGCCAGAGCGAGATGGGCCGCTTCGTCGCCGCTTTCTGGCCACCAGCGCATAACGCCGACTTCCTCGATCTACTACTGCAGGCCACCCTGCAGACCCTGGCCATCGCCACCGCCGGCATGGCCCTGGCGCTGCTGGTGGCGATACCGGCAGGACTGGCCGCCAGTCGTGGTCTGTCACTGTCAGCGGCCTCGCGCGGCGGCCGCCCGAGTGCGCTGGGCCAGGCCCTGCGCTGGCCGGTACGCGGCCTGCTGATCTTCCTGCGCAGCGTGCCGGAGATCGTGTGGGCCCTGCTGTTCGTCCGCGCCGTCGGCCTCGGCCCCACCGCCGGGGTGCTGGCCATCGCCATCACCTACGCCGGCATGCTCGGCAAGGTCTATGCGGAAATCCTCGAGTCGGTCGACCAGCGCCCCATGCACGCCCTGCTGCAAAGCGGCAGCGGCCGCCTGGCCGCCTTCGTCTACGGCCTGCTGCCGAATGCCGCCGCCGAGCTGACCTCCTACACCGTGTACCGCTGGGAATGCGCGATCCGCGCCTCGGTGGTGATGGGCTTCGTCGGTGCCGGTGGCCTGGGCCAGCAGATCGACCTGTCGCTGCGCATGTTCGCCGGCGGCGAGGTGGCCAGCATGCTGCTGACCTTCCTCCTCCTGGTGTTGCTGGCCGACGCACTGAGCCGCGTACTGCGTGGGAGGCTGGCATGAACAGGCTGGTCAACCTCGCCCTGCTATTGGCGATCCTCGCCGCCGTCGTCGCGTCCTTCAGCTACCTGGGCCTGGACCTGGCCGCACTGGGGCAAGCGGACAACCTGGGGCACATGGCCGATTACGCCTCGCGCTTCCTGCAGCCGGACCTGAGCGGCGGGCATCTGCTGGCCATCGGCCGTGGCGCCCTGGAGACCCTGGCCATGTCGGCCCTCGGCACTCTGCTCGCCGCTGTGCTCGGCCTGCTCCTGGCGCTGCCGGCAGCTAGGCGCTTCGGCGGCCTGGCCCAAGGTCTGGTGCGCCTGTTGCTCAATGGCCTGCGGGCAATTCCGGAACTGGTGTGGGCAGCGCTGATGGTGCTGGCCGCCGGCCTCGGCCCCAATGCCGGCACCCTGGCCCTGGCGCTGCACACCGCTGGCGTGCTGGGGCGACTGTTCGCCGAGGCGTTGGAAAACACCCCCACCGCGCCGGCCGAGGCGATCCGCCTGCAAGGCGGCGGCCAGGTCGCGGCCTTCTGCTACGGCACCCTGCCCAATCTGTGGCCGCAGCTCTTGGCCTACTCGCTGTACCGCTGGGAAAACAACATCCGCATGGCCAGCGTGCTCGGCTTCGTCGGCGCCGGCGGCCTGGGGCAGATGCTCTACGTCAGCCTCAGCCTGTTCCAGGAGGCACAGGCCAGCACGGTGATCCTGGCCATGCTGGTGCTGGTGTTCGCCGTGGACGCACTGAGCGGCTGGACGCGTCAGCGCTGGGTGCGCGCCTAGGCCTGGTAGGCGTCCTGCTGGTCGCCACCGCAATGGCCGTGCAGCAGGCGGTCGCGCCCTTGCTGCTTGGCCTGGTAGAGCAAGCGGTCGACCGCCTCGATAAAGGCCAGCGGCGAGTCGCCGGCCTCGGGAATGATGGTGCCGACACCCAGGCTGACGGTCACCAGCTGCGCCACGTTGGACTGCTCATGGGCGATCTGCTGCTTGCGCACCAGCTTGCGGCAGCGCTCGGCGATCTTCTTCGCCGACTCGCCGTCGGTCTCCGGCAGCACCAGCACGAATTCTTCGCCACCGTAGCGCGCCACGCAGTCACGCGGGCGCGCCGCCGCGCCCTGCAGGGCCTGGCCGATGCGTTTGAGGCAATCGTCGCCCTTGATGTGGCCATAGTGGTCGTTGAACTGCTTGAAGAAGTCGATATCCAGCAGGATCAGCGACAGCGGCCGGCGCGTGCGCTGGGCGTTGCCCCATTCGATGTCGAGGATCGAGTCGAACATGCGCCGGTTGTTGATGCCGGTCAGGCCGTCCTTGTAGGAGTACTCCTCCAGCTGCTTCTGCAGGGCCAGCAGCTGCTCCTCGGTCTTCTTGCGCTCGCTGATGTCGAACATGAAGCCGACCAGCGCCTCGGTCTCGCCATTGGCGTCGCGCATCACGTGTACCACGTCGCGAATCCACACGTAGTCGCCGTCCTTGGTCAGCGCGCGGTAATCGGCCTCATGGTCGATGCCGCTCTGCGACTGGGCAATGCAGAAGTTGACCACGCGCTCGCGGTCTTCCTCGTGGATGCGCTCGGCCCAGTCGTTGGCGCTGATCCAGCTCTGCTGGGTCCAGCCCAGCAGCGGCTCGATCTGCGGGCCGATATAGGCGAAGGTCATGGTCTTCCAGTCGATCTTCCAGGGAATCGCCTTGGTCGACTCCAGCAGGGTCTTGTAGACCGCGCTGTCGCTTACCGCATTGTTCGTGTCACTCACCGCAGCTCTCCTGGTTGATCGGCACCGATCCGCCCGCCATACCGCCAGACATGGCCAGATGCGCCATGCCTTCGCTTATACACAGGCAAATCGAGCAGTAGCAATTGGCTATCCACGCCGCCGACGAAGGGTGGTCTAGAAGTCCACCTTGCCGCGCCCGGCCTTGATCGCGCCGCGCTTGCTCTTGCCTTCCAGGCGGCGCTTCTTCGAGCCCAGGGTGGGCTTGGTCGGGCGCCGTGCCTTCTCGGTCTTGCCGGCGCTGCGGATCAGCTCGGCCAGGCGTTCCAGAGCATCAGTGCGGTTCTGCTCCTGGGTGCGGTACTGCTGGGCCTTGATGATTACCACGCCGCCCTCGGTGATGCGGCTGTCACGCAGCTCCAGCAGGCGTTCCTTGTAGAACGGCGGCAGCGACGAGGCCTGGCTGTCGAAACGCAGGTGCACGGCGCTGGAGACCTTGTTGACGTTCTGTCCGCCGGCGCCCTGGGCGCGGATGGCGGTCAGCTCGACCTCATCATCAGGCAGGTGGACGGAGTTGGAGATCACCAGCATTGCGGGGGCCAGAAACGGCTGAGGGGCGCTCAGGATAACTCGGCGCCCCGCCATTGCCGACCACGAATGCTTACAGCCAGCGGAAATCCTCGGTGCGCACAGCGGCTTCCATGGCGGCCTTGAGCCCAGGCGGCGGCGCAGTGACCTTGCGCGTCTCCAGGCTGAACCAGGCGGCGCTGGTGACCACCCGCGCGCACAACTCGCCCTTGGGGTTGAGCACCTCGTTGACCATGGTGAACTTGGCGCCATCCTCGCTCAGCGCAGCGACCTTCATGCCCACGCTGAAGTGCTGCAGCAGGCGTAGCTCCTTGCGATACTCGACGCGATCCTCGAACACCACCGGGCCCATGCGGGCCTCGGCGAAGGCCTGCGGAGTGAAGCCCGCCTCGGCCAGAAACAGGAAGCGCGCCTGGGCGGCGTAGTCCAGGTAGCGGGAGTTCTTCAGGTGGGCGTTGGAATCCAGGTCGGCCCAGGTCACCTGGAAATCGAAAGCGGTCATGGTGGCGCTCCTCATGGTTGGTAAGTCCATGCTAGAAGCGCCGCCATTCATGCGTGAGGGGCAAATGGGACATACAAACGGGGCAAACGGGACATCGGCGGTGCGCACCGCCATCCTCTGCCTGGACAACACCCTGGCCAGCACGGTGTTCGGCCCGCTGGACATCCTCAGCCAGGCTGGCCAGCTGTGGAATGCCCTGTGCCGGCGCAACCCGGAGCCGACCTTCGACGTGCAGCTGGTGTCGCTGGACGGCGCCCCCGTGCGCAGCCTCAACGGCCCGCCGATCGTGGTGCAGGGCGCGCTGGCCGATGGCGACTGGCAGCTGGTACTGCTTTCCGCCGCCCATGTGGCGCCCTCGTCCGCCGACAACAGCGCGCTGTCCGCTGCCCTGCGCGAGCAGCATCAGCGCGGCGCGGTGCTGGCGAGCATCTGCACCGGCGCCTTCGCTCTGGCCGAGGCCGGCCTACTGGATGGCCGCGAGGCCACCACCCACTGGGGTTTCGTCGAGCTGTTCCGCCGGCGCTTTCCGCAGGTGCTGCTGCAGCCGGAGCAGCTGGTGACCCACAGCGAGCGGCTGTTCTGCTCCGGCGGTTTCCATGCCTACCAGGACCTGTGTCTGCGCCTGATCGAGCACTTCTGCGACTTCGAGCGTGCCGAGCAGACCGCCCGCGCCCTGGTGCTGCAGGGCGAGCGCCCATCGCAGCTGCCGTACAAGCGCTTCGACCTGCACAAGCAGCATCAGGACGCGGCGATCCGCCGGGTGCAGGAACATATCGAGGCGCACTACGCGCAGGCGCTGGGCAATGCCGAACTGGCCGCCCTCGCCCACCTCAGCGAGCGCCAGTTCAAGCGGCGCTTCCAGGCTGCCGTGGGTGAAACCGCGCCGCAGTACCTGCAGCGGGTGCGGGTGGAGATGGCCAAGCAGGAGCTGCGCAGCTCCCGCGAGCCAGTGGAGCGGATTGCAGGCCAGGTCGGCTACAGCGACGCGGCCTTCTTCCGCCAGGTATTCCGCCGCCACACCGGGCTGATCCCGCAGGACTACCGGCGCAAGATGCAGCGCAGCGCCTGAGCGATCAGCCGTGATCGTGGACTCTGATCAGGACGGCTGGCAGTCGCCGGAGAAGTTGATCATCCACGGCACGCCGAAGCGATCGGTGAGCATGGCGAAGCCCTCGGCCCAGAAGGTCTTCTGCAACTCCATCTGCACCGAACCTTGAGCCGCCAGCTCGCGATAAAGGCGCTCGGCATGCGCCATGTCGTCGGCCTGGATCGACATATGGCAACCCTTGACCCCGTCGTAGGGATCGCCGGGCATGGTGTCCGAACCCATCAGCAACTGGCCGCCGACATTCAGGCCGGCGTGCATGGTGCGGTCGCGGTGCTCGGCGGGTAGCTCGCCGCAGTCCGGGTTGTCACCGAAGGGCAGCACCATCAGCTCACCGCCGAACACCTGCTGGTAGAAGCGGAAGGCCTCGGCGCACTGGCCGTCGAAGATCAGGTAGGCATGGATGTTCATCGCGCATTCCTCACTGTTCGCTGGCGATCTGCGCGCGCAGGCGTTCTTCCTGCTCGCGCAGCTCGGGGGTGAACTCAGCGCCAAAGTCCTCAGCTTCGAAGATCTGGCGGATCTCGATCTCCGAGTCGCCCGGCATCGGGTTGGGGCAACGCTTGACCCACTCGATGCACTCGGCTAGCGAGGCCACTTCCCACAGCCAGAAGCCGGCGATCAACTCCTTGGTCTCGGCGAACGGGCCGTCGATCACGCTGCGGTTGGCACCGGAGAAGCGTACCCGCGCGCCGCGGCTGCTCGGATGCAGGCCTTCGCCGGCCTTCATCACGCCGGCCGCGACCAGCTCCTCGTTGTATTGGCCCATGGCCGCCAGCAGCTCCTCGCTGGGCATGACACCGGCTTCCGAATCGGCAGTGGCCTTGACTATCACCATGAAACGCATCGTCCTTCTCCTTGTCTTGGCGGGTACGCCAGGTGGCGCCCCAAGCTTGGTTGATGAACCCTGACAGAGGGTTCTGTCCCTTAGTCGTGCGGCGTTTCGGCAATTCGACAGGTCACCGAAAAAATTTTCAGGGGCTCCAGTGCAACTGCAGCGGCGCCTTGAGCAACGCGCGGATCGGCAGCTCGTGGGCCTCCCCCGGCCGCAACGCGCGGGCCAGGGTCTCCAGCTTAGCCGGCCCCTGGATCGCCAGCAGGCTCAGGCGCGCGCCGGCCAGCAGCGGCAGGGTCAGGCTCAGGCGCTCATGCGGCGCAGCAGGCGCCTGCATCGGCAGCACCGCATGCGGGCAGTCCGCGCGCAGTGCTTCATCCAGCAGAGGGCTGTGCGGGAACAGCGAAGCGGTGTGGCCATCGTCGCCCATGCCCAGCACCAGCACGTCGATGGGCGGCAGCCCGGCGATCACCTGATCGGCCAGCCGTGCGGCCTCTTCAAGATTCGGCGCCGGGTGGCACAGGCCGACCATGCTGGCCTCGGCCGCCGCGCCCTGCAGCAGGTGACGGCGCACCAGCGCCTCGTTGCTGTTGGCATCCTCGAGTGGCACCCAGCGCTCGTCGGCCAGACCGACCTGCACCTGCTTCCATGGCAGTTGCTCCCGCGCCAGACGCTCGAAGAAAGCCACCGGGCTACGCCCGCCGGAGACCACCAGCAACGCCCGCCCGCGCTCGTCGATTGCCAGCCGCAGAGCCTCGGCCACCCGCAGCGCCAGGCCCTCGGCCAGCTGCGTTGCGGCCTCGTACTGATAGCCGGTCACACCGAGCGGCATCTGCAGCGAGGCGAGAGTCATCGCAATGCCACCAGGCTGGCGGTGAAGGCGCTGGCACCCTCTTCCGCCGCGCTGAAGCTGGCGCGCATGAAGGCGAACAGCTCGCGGCCGGTACCGATCTCCGCCGGCGGCGGCGCCACCGCCTCGCGCACGGCGAAGTCACCGGCGTCGACCAGCACCTGCAGCTCGCCGGTGCGGCCGTCGACGCGAATCATGTCGCCATCGCGCACCCGCGCCAGCGGGCCGCCATCGAAGGCCTCGGGGCAAACGTGGATGGCCGCCGGAATCTTGCCAGAGGCGCCGGACATGCGCCCGTCGGTGACCAGCGCCACCTTGTAGCCACGATCCTGCAGCACGCCGAGGAACGGGGTGAGCTTGTGCAGCTCGGGCATGCCGTTGCAGCGCGGGCCCTGGAAGCGCACCACAGCGACGAAGTCGCGGTCCAGCTCACCGGCCTGAAAGGCCTCGGCCAGCGCCTGCTGGTCATGGAACACTCGCGCCGGCGCCTCGATCACATGGCGCTCGGGAGCCACGGCCGAGAGCTTCATCACCCCGCGTCCGAGGTTGCCATCGAGCAGGCGCAGGCCACCCTCGGGCGAGAACGGCCTTGCCACCGGGCGCAGGATGTTCTCGTCCAGGCTGGTGGCCGCCCCCTCACGCCAGACCAGGCGCTCGCCCTCAAGGAACGGCTCCTGGGTGTAGCGGCGCAGACCCTGGCCGGCGACGGTGGCGACGTCCTCGTGCAGCAGGCCGGCATCGAGCAGCTCGCGGATCAGCACGGCGGTGCCGCCGGCGGCGTGGAAGTGATTGATGTCGGCCTTGCCGTTGGGATAGACGTGGGCCAGGGTCGGCACCACTTCGGACAGTTCGGCCATGTCTTGCCAGGTCAGCTGGATGCCAGCGGCCTGGGCGATGGCCGGCAGGTGCAGGGTGTGGTTGGTCGAGCCGCCGGTGGCGTGCAGCGCCACCACGGCGTTGATCAGGCAGCGCTCGTCGACGATCTGCGCCAGCGGCAGGAACTGCCCGCCCTGGCGGGTCAGACGGGTCACCTGCTGCGCCGCCTCGCGGGTCAGCGCGTCGCGCAGCGGCGTGTTGGGGTTGACGAAGGAGGCACCGGGCAAGTGCAGGCCCATGATCTCCATGAGCATCTGGTTGGTGTTGGCGGTGCCGTAAAAGGTGCAGGTGCCGGGGCTGTGGTAGGCGGCCATTTCCGAGGCGAGCAGCTCGTCGCGGCTGGCCTTGCCCTCGGCATAGCGCTCGCGCACCTCGGCCTTCTCCTTGTTGGACAGCCCCGAGGGCATCGGCCCGGCCGGCACGAACAGCATCGGCAGGTGGCCGAAGCGCAACGCGCCGATCAGCAGGCCGGGGACGATCTTGTCGCACACGCCCAGGCACAGCGCGGCGTCGAACATGTTGTGCGACAGCGCCACGGCGGTGCCCATGGCGATGGTCTCGCGGCTGGCGATGCCGATCTCCATGCCCGGCTCGCCCTGGGTCACGCCATCGCACATGGCCGGCACCCCGCCGGCCACCTGGCCGACCGAGCCGACCTCGTGCAGCGCGGCCTTGATCCGCTGCGGGTAATCCTCGTAGGGCTGGTGCGCCGAGAGCATGTCGTTGTAGGCGGTGACGATGGCCACATTGGCCGCATCCGGCAGGCGCAGGGTCTGCTTGTCCGCCCCGCTGCAGCCGGCCACGCCATGGGCGAAGTTGGCGCACTGCAGCTTGCCGCGCTGCGGCCCTTGGTCGGCGGCCGCGGCGATCATCGCCAGGTAGCGCTGACGGGTAGCGCGGCTACGCTCGATCAGGCGCTCGGTGACTTCGAGAACGCGGGGATGCATGAAATCGGCTCCTCAGGCTTTGCTATTGCGACACTGTAACCCCGCGCGCGGTTGAAATCTTTCGTCGGAATTTCCCGACTGCCGCCGCGCGCCCACCAGCGCTAACGTAGCTGCCTGATTTTGCCTCGCGAGACACACGATGGATTCGCTTACCCAGGCGGTACTCGGCGCCAGCATCCAGGGCGCCCTGCTCGGCCGCTGGCAAGGCCGCCGCGCCCTGCTTTACGGCGCCATGCTCGGCACCCTGCCCGACCTCGACGTGATCATCGACTACGGCGACGCCGTGGCCGACATGACCTACCACCGCGGCTTCAGCCACTCGCTGCTGGTGCTCAGCCTGCTGGCCGTGGCGATCACCCTGCTGGCGCGCTGGCTGCGGCCCAACCCGGCCTATTCGACGCGACGATTGTTCTTCGCTGTCTGGCTGGCGTTGATCACCCATCCGCTGCTCGATGCCTTCACCAGCTACGGCACCCAGCTGTTCTGGCCGCTGCAGACGCCGCCGATCGCCTGGTCGTCGATCTTCATCATCGACCCGCTGTACACCGTGCCGCTGCTGGTGGCGGTGGTGGTCGGCCTGGTTCGCGGCCTGCGCGATAAACCGCAGTGGCTGGCGATCACCGCGCTGTGCCTGTCCAGCGTCTATCTGGCCAGCACTCTGGCCGGCAAGTGGATGGCCGAGCAGCGCGTGCAGGACGTGCTGGCCGAGCGCGGCATCCAGGCCGACACCCTGTTCAGCACGCCGACGCCGCTCAACAGCCTGCTGTGGCGGGTCACGGTGATCGATGGCAAGGATTACCACGAGGCGCTGGTCGGCTGGTTCGATGACCAGCCGCCACGCCTGGAGCGCATCCCGCGCGGTAGCGAGCTGGCCGAGGTGCTGCGCGACTCGCCGCAGCACCAGCGCCTGCAGTGGTTCACCCACGGCGTGCTGCGCTACGACCAGATCGGCGACGAACTGATCGTCACCGACCTGCGCCTGGGCATGACCGGCTTCCACCCGTTCCGCTTCGTCATGGCCGAGCGGCAGGACGGGCGCTGGCAGGTCTCGCCCTGGGTCGAGCGCCTGCCCTTCAGCCGCGGCAGCCCGGAACACATGCTGGTGCTCTGGCAGCGCATCTGGAACCCGCACCAGCCGGTGCAGCTGCTGGCCTGGGCCAAGGCCCTGCAGGACAAGCCCTGACTCACCCCTGCCGCCTCTGGACTAGGCTTGACGAACAGTCGACCGAGACAGAGGCAGCAGCATGAATATCCGCCAGAAAATGATCGCCTGCGGCGCCATCAGCGTGGTCGCCGCCGCCCTGCTCGGCGGCGTGGGCTACTGGGGCCAGGTGCGCCTGGCCGAGGTGCTGGTCAGCAGCGAGCTGAGCGTCACCGCCCTGCGCAACCACCTGGAGGGCGACATGATGCACGACGCCCTGCGCGCCGACGTGCTGGCCGCCTTCTACGCGCCGCCGGGCGACACGGCCGCCGCCGAGCAGGTGCGCAGCGATCTGCGCGAGCACAGCCAGTGGTTCCAGCGCACCATGGCTGCCAATGCCGAGCTGCCGCTGAGCACGGACATCCGCAACGCCATCGGCCAGTCGCAACCGGCGCTCAACGCCTACATCGCCCAGGCCGAGCGCATCGTCGATCTGGCCTTGAGCGACCCAACCACGGCGCGCGCCGAAATGCCGGCCTTCGTCAGCAGCTTCGAGGAGTTGGAAGCCAAGAACGAGGCACTCAGCGAGCTGATCGAACAGCAGGCCACTCAGGTTCGCGAGGACAGCGAGCAGACCACCCAGCACGCCGCCTGGCTGCTGATCGGCGGCATCCTGCTGGTCTGCCTGCTATTGGGCCTGGTCACCAGCCACCTGATGTCCAGCGTGCTGCGCCCGCTGGGCAAGACCATCGCCGTGGCCCGCGCGATCGCCCAGGGCAACCTGCGCAGCACCATCCAGATCGACAGCAACGACGAAGCCGGCCAGTTGCAGCAGTCGCTGGCCGACATGCAGAACAACCTGCGGCAGATGATCGACACCATCCGCAGCGAGAGCGAACTGCTGCAGAGCACCGCGCAGCAGCTCAGTGGCGCCTCGCAGAGCATCGTGCACAGCGCCCGCGAGGAGTCGGACAACGCCACCAGCATGGCCGCAGCCATGGAGCAGATGATCCACAACATCGCGCAGATCGCCGATCACGCGCGCAACGCTCAGGGCATTTCCTCGCAGTCCGAGCACCTGGCCAGCAACGGCGGCCAGGTGATCCTCGGCGTGGTCGACGGCATGAACCGCATCGCCGAGGCAGTCAACGAGTCGTCCACCACCATCACCGCGCTGGGCCAATCCTCCGAGGAGATTCATTCGATCATCCAGGTGATCAACAGCATCGCCGAGCAGACCAACCTGCTCGCGCTCAACGCCGCCATCGAAGCGGCGCGGGCTGGCGAGGCCGGGCGCGGCTTCGCCGTGGTGGCCGACGAGGTGCGCAACCTGGCCTCGCGCACCGCGCAGTCGACCCAGGAGATCAGCGCCATGATCGAACGCATCCGCAGCAGCACAGCGCAGGCGGTGAGCAGCATGCAGGCTGGAGTGGCGCGGGTCAGCGACGGCGTCACGCTGGCACGCCAGGCTGGCGACTCGATCAACGAGATTCGCGGCGGCGCGCACCGTGCGGCCGAGGTGGTGGAGGAGATTTCCCACACCATCGGCGAGCAGAGCAAGGCCAGCAGCGAGGTGGCCCAACGCGTCGAGCAGATCGCCCGCATGTCGCAGCAGAACAGCCAGACCGTGGACGAGCTGGCAGCCGCCGCGCAGCACCTAGATCGGGTTGCGCGCAATATGCAGAGCTCGGTGCTGCAGTTCCAGACCTGAAGTGGACAGACAGAAAAAAGCCCGGCCTAGGCCGGGCTTTTTCATGCAGCCAGTATTACTTGGCGGCAGCGCGTTTGAGACGGAAGCAGACCCAGATGAACAGCACCCACACCGGGATGGCGTACACCGAGACCTGGATACCCGGAATCATCAGCATCACGCCGAGGATGAACAGCACGAAGGCCAGGCACAGGTAGTTGGCGAAGGGGAACCAGAAGGCCTTGAAGCTCGGCTGCACACCCTTGGCCACCATGGCCTTGCGGAACTTCAGGTGCGCCAGGCTGATCATCGCCCAGTTGATCACCAGGGCGGCGACCACCAGCGACATCAGCAGCTCCAGCGCGCTCTGCGGCACCACGTAGTTGACCACCACGCAGAGCAGGGTCACCGCCGCCGACAGGGCGATGGCCAGCACCGGCACGCCGCGCGAGTTGACCTTCATCAGCGCCTTCGGCGCGTCGCCCTGCTCGGCCAGGCCGTAGAGCATGCGGCTGTTGCAGTACACGCCGCTGTTGTAGACCGACAGCGCCGCGGTCAGCACCACGAAGTTGAGCACGTGGGCCGCAGTGCCCTCGCCGATCAGCGAGAAGATCTGCACGAACGGGCTGCTGGCGTAGGCGTCACCACCGGAGGTCAGGGTCTTCACCAGATCGTCCCAGGGGTGCAGCGACAGCAGGATGGTCAGCGCGCCGATGTAGAAGATCAGAATCCGCCAGACCACCTGGTTGATCGCCTTGGGGATCACGGTCTTCGGCTGATCGGCCTCGGCGGCAGTGATGCCCACCAGCTCCAGGCCACCGAAGCTGAACATGATGATCGCCATCATCATCACCAGCCCGGAAACGCCGTTGGGGAAGAAGCCGCCGTGGCTCCACAGGTTGCTGATGCTGGCCTGCTCGCCGCCGGCGCCGCTGATCAGCAGGTAGCCGCCGAGCACGATCATGCCGATGATCGCCACCACCTTGATGATGGCGAACCAGAATTCGGTTTCGCCGAAGGCCTTCACGTTGACCAGGTTGATCAGGTTGATCAGCACGAAGAACGCGGCCGCCGTGGCCCAGGTCGGGATTTCCGGCCACCAGTACTGCACGTACTTGCCCACGGCCGTCAGCTCGGCCATGCCCACCAGCACGTAGAGCACCCAGTAGTTCCAGCCCGAGAGGAAGCCGGCGAACGGGCCCCAGTAGCTATGGGCGAAGTGGCTGAAGGAGCCGGCGACCGGCTCCTCGACGATCATCTCGCCAAGCTGGCGCATGATCAGGAAGGCAATGAAACCGCCGATGGCATAACCCAGGATCATCGACGGGCCGGCGCTCTGCATCACCCCGGCGGAGCCGAGGAACAGGCCGGTGCCGATGGCGCCACCGAGGGCGATCAACTGGATATGGCGGTTCTTGAGGCCGCGCTTGAGCGGGCCGGTATGCAGCTGTTCGGACATCAGCGTGCGCTCCGAAGCAAGCGACGGGTGAGGCAGGTACGAGGCATGGGTTCACCGGTCTGTCGAAATAGACCGCCGGACTCGTGATCAGGCAGTCGTGAAGGGCCCGTCGGACCTGGCCGCGAGCGCCGCGCAGTATACACCCCGGGCCACGGCGATCAGGAACCGCGTGTCGAGGACGGAATTCGGGAGCAAAAAGGCCACCCTGCTCCGCAGAGCAAGGGTGGCAAACGGGGGTGACGGGTATCAGGCGGCTGGTTCGAACAGCTGCACCGCCGAGATTTCCTTGGCCAGCAGGCGCGCCTTGAGTTGCTCGGCCTGCTCGCGGGCCTTGGCCAGGGCGTGTTCCTTGACGTGGCCGTAGCCGCGGATCTGCTCCGGCAGCTCGGCCAGGGCCACGGCGGTGCGGTAGTTGTCCGGACGCTGCTCCTTGAGCAACAGCTCGACCAACTGCTCGTACTCGCCGATCAGCTCACGCTCGACCTTGCGCTCGGCGCTGTGGCCGAACGGATCGAGCACACTGCCGCGCAGGAACTTGAAGCGCGCCAGCACGGCGAAGGCCTTGAGCATCCAGGGGCCGAAGGTGCGCTTGATCGGTGCGCCGGTACGCGAGTCGGGCTTGGCCAGCCAGCTCGGCGCCAGGTGGAACTGCAGGCGGTAGTCACCTTCGAACTGCGCTTCCAGGCGCTGGCGGAAGGCCGGCTCGCTGTACAGCCGCGCCACCTCGTACTCGTCCTTGTAGGCCAGCAGCTTGAAGTAGTAGCGCGCCACCGCGCGGCTCAGGGCCTTGTCGGCGCCACTGTCGGCCTGACGCACGCGCTCCACCAGTTGCAGGTAGCGCTGGGCGTAGTCGGCATCCTGATACGCGGTGAGACGGGCCATGCGGTCGGCGACGATCTCCTCGAAGCTCTCGCAACGCGGCGCCTCGGGGTTCTTCGGCTTGGCCAGCTGCTCCACGGCAGCCAGGTCATGGGCGGCGCGGCGGCCCCAGAGGAAGGCCTGCTGGTTGAGCTTGATCGACACGCCGTTGAGCTCGATGGCCTTGTCGATGGCCTCAGCGGACACCGGCACCAAGCCTTTTTGATACGCGTACCCGAGCATAAACAGGTTGCTGGCGATGGTATCGCCGAGCAGCGCGGTGGCCAGGCGGGTGGCGTCGACGAAGTGGCTCTTGCCCTCGCCCACCGCCTCCACCAGCGCCTCGCGCATGGCCGCGCCGGGCACCTGGGCGTCCGGGTTGCGGGTGAACTCGGCGGTGGCCGCCTCGTGGCTGTTGACCACGGCATTGGCGATCTTGTCGTTGAGCTTGGCCAGCGATTCCTCGCCAGCTGCCACCACCAGATCGCAGGCCAGCAGCAGGTCGGTCTCGCCGGCGGCGATGCGCACGGCGTAGATATCGTCCTGCTTGGCGGCGATGCGAATGTGGCTGATCACCGGGCCGAACTTCTGCGCCAGGCCGGCCTGATCGAGCACGGTGCAGCCCTTGCCTTCCAGGTGCGCGGCCATGCCCAACAGCGCGCCGACGGTGGTTACACCGCTGCCGCCGACACCCGGCAGGAGGATGTTCCAGGGTCGCGACAGGTCTGGCTGGCGCGGCTCCGGCAGGGCCACGAACAACGCCTTGGCACCCAGTGCCTCAGGCTTGCGCAGACCGCCGCCATGCACAGTGACGAAGCTCGGGCAGAAGCCTTCGACGCAGGAGAAGTCCTTGTTGCAGGCGTTCTGGTCGATCTCGCGTTTGCGCCCCAGCTCGGTCTCCAGCGGCAGCACGGAGAGGCAGTTGGACTTCACGCTGCAGTCGCCGCAACCCTCGCACACAGCCGGGTTGATGTAGGCGCGCTTCTGCGGGTCGACCAGCTTGCCGCGTTTGCGCCGACGGCGCTTCTCGGTGGCGCAGGTCTGGTCGTAGAGGATCACCGAGGTGCCCTTGATCTCGCGCAGCTCGCGCTGCACGGCATCCAGCTCGCGACGGTGGTGGAAGGTGACGATGGGCGCGAAGGTGGCGCGGGTCGGGTACTTGTTCGGCTCGTCCGAAACCAGGGCAATGCGTTTCACGCCCTCGGCGTAGACCTGCTGACTGAGCTGGTCGATGCGCAGCTCACCGTCGATCGGCTGGCCGCCGGTCATGGCCACCGCGTCGTTGTAGAGGATCTTGTAGGTGATGTTCACCCCGGAGGCCACGGCCGCGCGCAGGGCCAGCTGGCCGGAGTGGAAGTAGGTGCCGTCGCCGAGGTTCTGGAACACGTGGGCGGTTTCAGTGAACGGCGCCTGGCCGATCCAGGTGGCACCCTCGCCGCCCATCTGGGTGAAGGTGTCGGTACGCCGGTCCATCCACTGGGTCATGTAGTGGCAGCCGATGCCACCGAGGGCGCGACTGCCTTCCGGCAGTTGGGTGGAGCTGTTGTGCGGGCAGCCTGAGCAGAAATGCGGGGTGCGCTTGGTGTCGTGCTTGGGCGCGGCCAGCGCAGCTTCTTTCGCAGCAAGGAAGGCCAGGCGCTCGTCTATGGTGGCACTGGTGTAGATCGGCGCCAGGCGCTTGGCGATGACGCGGGCGATCATCGCCGGGGTCAGCTCGGCCAGGTTGGGTAGCAGGGACACGCCCTGCTCGTCGAACTCGCCGACCACCCGCGGGCGCTTGCCGACCGGCCAGTTGTACAGCTGCCCGGTGAGCTGGTCCTCGATGATGCTGCGCTTCTCCTCGACCACCAGGATCTCGTCCAGGCCCTCGGCGAACTGGTGCACCGACACCGGCTCCAGCGGCCAGCTCATGCCGACCTTGAGCACGCGCAGACCGACCTGGGCGCACAGCTCCTCGTCCAGGCCGAGGTCATCCAGAGCCTGGCGCACGTCGAGGTAGGACTTGCCGGTGGTGATGATGCCCAGACGCGGGTTGGGCGAATCCAGCTTGATCTGGTTGAGGTTGTTGGCCAGGGCGAAGGCCCGGGCGGCGTAGATCTTGAACTGGTTGAGACGTTTTTCCTGGGCCAGGGGCGGGTCTGGCCAGCGGATGTGCACACCGTCTTCCGGCAGCTGGAAGTCGGTCGGCAGTTTGATCTCGATGCGCAGCGGGTCGACATCGACCACGGCGGAGGAATCGACGTTCTCGGCGATGGTCTTCAGCGCCACCCAGCAACCGCTGTAACGCGACAGCTCCCAGCCGATGATGCCGTAGTCGAGGATTTCCTGGACGTTGGCCGGGTTGAGCACCGGAATCGACGCGGCGATAAAGGCGTGCTCGCTCTGGTGGGCGATGGTCGAGGACTTGCAGCCGTGGTCGTCGCCGGCCAGCAGTAGCACGCCGCCCTTCTCCGCCACACCGGCCGAGTTGCCGTGCTTGAACACGTCGCCACAGCGGTCCACACCCGGGCCCTTGCCATACCACATGGCGAACACGCCATCGTAGCGCGCACCGGGGAACAGGTTGGCCTGTTGGCTGCCCCACACGGCAGTTGCGCCCAACTCTTCGTTGACGCCGGGCTGGAAGTGGATGTGGTTGTCCTGCAGGAACTGCTTGGCTTCCCACAGGCTCTTGTCGAGGTTGCCCAGGGGCGACCCCCGGTAACCGGAGATGAAGCAGGCGGTATTCAGACCGAAGGCGGCATCACGCTGCTTCTGCAGCATGGGCAGGCGGGTCAGGGCCTGGGTACCGGTGAGGTACAGCTGGCCCGTGGCTACACGGTACTTGTCGTCCAGGCGGATTTCGGCCAGAGACATAGCGCGCTCCTTTTATTCTTGTGGTGAGCGAGACGACCTTTCTTGGAGGTCGCCGTTAAACCCTGGCACGGGGTCGCCGCGCCGGGTCGTATGGCAAAGACTATGACCGAGGAGTTTCGGATTTTTCTTTCTTTTTTCCAGAGCGAAGCGGAATACTGCGCATGAGTTATCCCTTCATGACCAATAAAGAGAAAAATTCATGCAGGAAAAGCTGAGCCCCATCGACCGCCGCATCCTGAGCCTGCTGCAGCACAACGCCGACCTCTCGGCCGCCGAAATCGCCGAAAAGGTGGAACTATCGCAATCGCCCTGCTGGCGACGCATCCACCGCATGCAGGAAGAAGGGCTGATCGAGCGCAAGGTCGCCCTGCTCAACCCGAAGAAGCTCGGCCTGGGCATCACCGTGTTCGTCGACATCAAGCTCTCGGCACACGGCCGCAGCAACCTGGAGGAGTTCGAGCAGGCGGTGGTCGGCTACCCCCAGGTACTGGAGTGCCACACCATGGCCGGCGGCTCGGACTACCTGCTCAAGGTGGTGGCCAAGGACATCGCCGATTACGAACGCTTCCTGCGCGACCACCTGCTGCAACGCCCACATGTGCACGAGGCACACTCGCATATCGCGATGAGCGAGGTGAAGAGGACTACGGAGTTGCCGTTGGATTGAGCATGGAAACGCCCCGTTGGCGGTTAATAAAGAAACAACGAAACAGCCTCTAGCATGAGCAGACAGATCTAGCGATGTAAGGGCTAGACTCATCTGGCAAGGTAAAAATCTCAAACGGCACCTTTATACATAATCCATAGGACTGGAAAATGCAGCACACCTCCGCACAGTACCAAGGCCATAGCTTTAACTTCGAGCGAATCAACGTAATCCTAGGAGCTAATGGTTCAGGAAAATCCAAACTCCTTAATGAAATAAAGAGCGCTGCCCATGGAAAAAATGGCTGCAAAGTCGTTTATATTGAAGGAGGAAGAACAATAAAAATCGTCGACGTCCTAAAATTTGACGTGCAAAACTTCAGAAACTATGACGTATATGAGAAAGTGATATCAAACTATGAAGGGAAAAGAACTCACTCCCTAGCAGACAGGTTATTTGACGCACTTATAGTATTAGACAAACGCGACGCACAGATAAAGGCAGAACACTCAGACCTTGTAAGTCAATGGATAGAAGGCGGACAAAAATACGAATGCCCCAAGAGGCAACAACCCCCTCTCGACCGGCTATTTGAGCTATTCAATGAGATATTCCCACTAATATCACTCAAGTATGACTCAAACACCAAGCGCCTCACTGCAACCAAAGGTGAAAATACATATGGCCCATCTGCAATGTCAGATGGTGAAAAGCAGGTATTCTCCATTCTAGCTGACTTACTGGAACTCACTCCTGAATATAGCGTTGTCATAGCAGACGAGCCAGAACTAAACCTTCACCCAGAGCTAGCTGAGCGACTATGGACATTACTTGAGAGCGAGTTCCCTGAAAAAACATTCATCTATGCGACGCATAGTATAAATTTCGCGCTCCGCAGCAACGTACAAAAAGTTTGGGTCCTTAGCGTTGACGCAAAGAACATTGCCGAATTCACTGGTTTAGAAACGCTACCAAGAGCAGAAACCACTGCTCTACTGGGTAGTCTCCCAGGAATACTTTCAGCAAACCGCGTAATAGTTACCGAGGGACATGAAAAATCTTTCGATGCCATCTTTTACCGCTGGCTCATGAGCGACAGCACAATTGAAATTTTTGCCGCCGGCGGATGTACTGATGTGATATCGATCGCAGCAAAAAATGGAATATGGAAGAAAGTAACATCAAAAATAGCACTTACAGGTGTCATCGACTCAGATTATCGAGACGATGAAAATCTATGCAACCTAGAAGAAGCAAATATATGCAAATTACCGCTCCACGAAGCCGAAGCATACTTATGCATTCCTGAAATAATTACAGCAATAGCACACAGAATTGGATCAATCGACCCGATACTCACTGAGGCCGATGTCGCAAGCGCCATATTCAAAGAGCTCGAAGAGAAAAAGCTCATCATCGCAGCCAGGCGGGTTTTTTCTTCTTCCCACATACGCCTGGGCCTCAGCATTGACAGAAAATTGCTAAGCGCAGCAACTGATCGCGAAGAATTACTTTTAAAAATCCAAGAAGCATCAGCAACCGAGATTGAAAAGGCACAACAAAAGCTATCAATTGAAATCATTGAATCTCGACTAAACTCAGAAATAACAAAAATTGATGAAATTATCACAACCAGCGACATCGAGAGCGCACTAAAATTTTTGCCCGCCAAAGAACTTGCTAGCAAGTTAGCCCCTCGTGCTGGCTGCAAATCAGCCGCAGACCTAATGCGCTCGCTACGGCACAACTTCAAACCCAACGACTTCTCACTCACCAAACAATTAAGCCAGAAAATAAAGCTAGCTTTATCTTACGAAAGCGCTAAACCAGATGAATAACTCAAAGAGGGCAACTTTATTTGCCTGACCAATACGCTGGACGAATCTTCCCCTTTCGCCCTTACGGCGAGTTACTTTCTCTTGTCTGGCCAAGAGAAAGTAACCAAAGAGAAGGCCACCCCGGCATCCGGGTCTGGCCTGCGGCCAGACTTCCCTCCCTCCGGTGTCGCTTCGGGGGCCGGCTTACAAGGGCCGTCCCTGGCCCTTTGTGCGGGGACGCCTAGTCCTCTCGCCGCATCCATGCGGCTCGTCCCCCTGCGCAACACCTCCACTCGGCCTTCTGACGGGGACTCGGGCTCCGAGTTGCTTGTTGACTTGTCTAAGCGCTGCGCGCCCGAACAGAGGTATCAGGACTCGCTTTCGTAGGGTGGTCTCGCCGCAGGCAGCCCACCACACCGGAACGGTGTACTGCCCTTCGGGCGAGTAACACCCTACAGAAGCGGCATCGCACCCTCAGGCGACTCCCCGCCCCTTCAGGAGGGTGAGCGGAATCGTTGTGGAAGGGATTGAGCGGCATGGATGCCGCGAGAGGCGCGATGGGCCAAGGATGGCCCTTCGCGCCGTGTCCCTGGAACGGCGATGGAGCGAACGAACCCGGAGCGAAGCGCAGGGCCGGATGCAGGGGCAAGCGTTTTTGCTTACTTTTTCCGCGACTGGAAAAAGTGAGCCGCCCAGCAGGGCGGAACCAATGCCGAAGCCCACACGAGAATTAGCAGCGGCACGAAAGCACGCAGGAGCAAAAGGCCCCTTTCCCTAACCCTCTCCCGTAAACGGGAGAGGGGACTAGAGCTAGAGCACTGCGTCTGGCTGAGCTTCGGGTGCGGCTGCCTTGAAGGCGTCCAACGCCTGGCAGCGATCTTCCATCTCCAGCAGACGAGGGAACGCATCCAGCGAGCAGGCAAACCTCCGAGCGTTATACAGCTGCGGAATCACGCAGGCTTCGAGATAGCCCGGCCGGTTGCCCAGCGACAGGCCGCCCTTGAGCACAGCCAGCCCCTCTTCCACCGCTGCCAGCCCCTTCTCCACCCAGTGGCGGTACCAGGCGTTCTTCGCTTCGTCGTCGACGCCCAGCTCGGTGCTGAGGTACTGCAGCACCCGCAGGTTGTTCAGCGGGTGGATATCGCAGGCGATATGCAGGGCCAGGGCACGCGCCTGGGCGCGCTGGGCCGGTTCGGCTGGCAGCAGAGCCGGCACCGGGAACACCTCGTCGAGGTATTCGAGGATGGCCAGCGACTGGGCGATGCGCACCCCGCCGTTGCGTTCATCCACCAGCAACGGCAGTAGCTCCTGAGGGTTCAGCGCCTGGTACTCGGCGCTGTGCTGCTGGCCGCCGTCCTTGACCAGGTGCACCGGCACCTGGCGGTAGGCCAGCCCCTTGAGGTTCAGCCCGATGCGCACCCGGTAGGCGGCGCTGGAGCGCCAGTAGCCGTAGAGCGTCAGCTCACTGCTCATAGCGCTCCACCGCCTGATCGATGGCGCCGAAGATGCTCTGGCCGGCGGCGTCGAACATCTCGATGCGTACCCGGTCGCCGAACTTGAGGAACGGCGTCTTGGCCTCGCCCTGCTCGATGATCTCCAGCATGCGTTTCTCGGCCAGGCAGCTGGAGCCGGCACTACGGTCGTAGTTGGACACGGTGCCCGAGCCGATGATGGTGCCGGCGCCCAGCGGGCGGGTCTTGGCGGCGTGGGCGACCAGAGTCGGGAAGTTGAAGGTCATGTCGGTGCCGGCATGTGGCTGGCCGAACAAGGCACCGTTGATATGCGACAGCAGCGGCCGCTGTACCTTGCCATCCTTCCAGGCCTCGCCCAGCTCGTCCGGGGTCACGGCCACCGGCGAGAAGCTCGACGAGGGTTTGCTCTGGTAGAAGCCGAAGCCCTTGGCCAGCTCGCCGGGGATCAGGTTGCGCAGCGACACGTCATTGACCAGCAGCAGCAACTGGATGTGCTCGGCCGCCTGCGCCGCCGTGGCGCCCATCGGTACGTCGTCGGTGATCACCGCGATCTCCGCCTCCAGGTCGATGCCCCAGGCTTCGTCAGCCATCTGGATCGGAGCGTGCGGCGGGATGAAGCTGTCGGCGCCGCCCTGGTACATCAGCGGGTCGTGCCAGAAGGATTCAGGCATCTCCGCGCCACGTGCCTTGCGCACCAGCTCCACATGGTTGACGTAGGCGCTGCCGTCGGCCCAGTGATAGGCGCGCGGCAGCGGGCTGTGACAGTCGGCCTGATCGAAAAAGAAGGCCTCATCGATCAGTCCATCGTTGAGGCGCTGGTACACCGACTCCAGCAGCGGGCGCTTGACCTCCCAGTCGTCCAGCGCGGCCTGCAGAGTGGCGGAGATCTGCGGCACCTTCACGGCACGGGCCAGGTCGCGGGAGACGACCACCAGTTCGCCGTCGCGGCCCAGGTTCAGTGATGCGAGTTTCATGCTTCAGCCTCGTTAGGCGCGCTGTGCGCACCAGAGAATTCGTTGATCGGGTGCAAGCGGCCAAACGGCCCGCGCACCTCTACTTCAACCCCGGCGCGCGCCAGGAGTTCACGTATTCGGGGACATCCACCGCGGCGGCAGCCTCGGCCACCTCCAGCGCGCGGCGGGTGTCGATCATCACCGCCACTTCCTCGGCGAAGGTGGCCGGGTCTTCCTGGGCCTTCTTCAGCGCCTTGGGGTGCGGGCCGTGGGGGAAGCCGCAGGGATGCAGAGTCACCATCCCAGCCTCGATGTTGTCGCGGCTGAAGAAGTTGCCGCGGTGGTAGAACAGCACCTCGTCGTAGTCATCGTTGTTGTGGAAGAACGGCACCTTGAGCGCACCGGGGTCACTCTCGACCGGACGCGGGGTAAAGGTGCAGACCACGAAGCCATTGGCGACGAAGGTGGTGTGGGCCGACGGCGGCAGGTGGTAGCGGTGGCTCATCAGCGGACGGATGTCGCGCCAGTTGAGGCGCACTACGGTGTTGTCGCCATGCCAGCCCAGCGCATCCAGCGGGTTGAACGGATAGGTGACGGTGCTGATCTGGTTGCGCCGCTTGATCCTGATCTGCCAGCTGCGCTCGTCCTGCTGGGCCTTGAAAGCGTCGTCGATGCGCGGATGGTCGAGCACCGCCGGGTCGAAGATCGCCTGCGGACCGAGCAGGCCCTTGTCCGGTAGCTGATAGGCGCCGTCGCAGTTCTCGATCAGCAGGAAGTGGCTGGGCGCGCTCGGCTCGATACGCCAGGCGGTGCCACGCGGGATCACCAGGTAGTCGCCGTCGCGGTATTCCAGGTGGCCGAAGTCGCAGTAGAAGTGCCCCGCCCCGTCGTGCACGAACAGCAGCTCGTCACCGTCGCTGTTGCGCACCAGGTGACGCATGGCGCCGTGGGTCTTCCACACGCGCAGGCGCACGTCGGCGTTGTGCAGGGTCAGCGGCGCCTCCAGCGGGCAGTCACGCTCGCTGGCGATCTTGTTGAAGTTGAACGCATGCGGGCGCAGCGGCCCTTCCCAGTCGACCCAGCCGGTGGGCGGGTGCTTGTGGTGCAGGTGGGTCACCGGGCCGAAGAAGCCCTCACGGCCCATCTCCCGCTCATAGGTGCCCTCGGGGAAGTCGCAGTGGGCCTGGCGCGAGTGCTCGCCCTCGCGCAGGGGGAAGCTGATCCATTTGCGGCTCATTGCGGAGCTCCTGTCATGTATCGAGTTTCGTAGCGAGCGCAGGCCTGGCTAGGCGCCGCTTCGCGAAGGTGCGCAGTTGACATGTCGGTCAATGAGCAACCTGAACGGAGTGGCAACACCGCCAGGGCAAGCGCAGTAGAAAATCGGTACATGACTACTCCTCGGAGATCACGCCACGCCGCAACTGGTCCTCTTCGATGGATTCGAACAGCGCCTTGAAGTTGCCTTCGCCGAAGCCCTGGTTGCCCTTGCGCTGGATGATCTCGAAGAAGATCGGGCCGACCACAGTATTGGTGAAGATCTGCAGCAGGATGCCGTCATCGCCCGGCGCCCCGTCGATCAGGATGTTCAGGTCGCGCAGGGTGGCAGTGGGCTCGCCGTGACCGGCGACGCGGCTGTCGACCTTCTCGTAGTAAGTGTCCGGAGTGGTCATGAAGTCCACGCCATTGGCGCGCAGGCGGCGCACCGTTTCGTAGATATCGTCGGTGCTCATGGCGATGTGTTGGATGCCTTCGCCGTGGTACTCGCGGATGAATTCCTCGATCTGCGACTTGTCGTCGGCCGACTCGTTGATCGGGATGCGAATCTTGCCGCAGGGCGCGGTCATGGCGCGGGAGAACAGGCCGGTGAGCTTGCCCTCGATGTCGAAATAGCGGATCTCGCGGAAGTTGGCGATGCGCTCGTAGAAGCCGGACCAGACGTCCATCTGCCCGCGTTTGACGTTGTGGGTCAGGTGGTCGATCTGCTGCAGGCCGACGGCGTTGTCGCCGGGCTTGCGGCCTTCGAGGTATTCGAAGTCGACGTCGTAGATGGTCTTGTCACCGTAACGGTCGACCAGATACAGCAGCGAGCCGCCGATGCCCTCGACGCAGGGAATGTTCAGCTCGCCGAAGTTGGCATGACTGCCGACCAGGGTGGCGCCCTGCTCTTTCACGTAGGCAGCGGCCTGGGCCGCGTTCTTCACCCGGAAGGCCATGGCACAGGCGCTCGGCCCATGCTTCTCGCCGAAGGCGCGCACATGGCCGGTGGGGCTGCCGTTGAGCACGAAGTTGATGTCGTTCTGCTGGAACAGCCAGACCTGCTTGGAGCGGTGCTTGGCGGTTTCGCTGAAGCCCATGGCGCTGAACAGCTGGCGCAGCTGCTCGATGCCTTCGGGCGTCGGCGCGGTGAATTCGACGAACTCGAAACCGTCGGTTCCGATGGGGTTGTGCTGATCGATCTTGGCCACGGCGTTCATCCGGCCTCCTGATTGTTATTGTTGGGGGCGCCTGCCAGTCAGGCCGGCGGGCTTCGTTACCCCCATCACAGCCGGGGGCTGGCTGCGGCACAAGGCGCTGGCCACGGGCGGCTACCACGCCTGGCCTGGCCATCCGGCAAGTTTTCCTTACAGCCTGCGAGGCCTCCGTGGCTGGCTGGCCGCCCCGGCTCCTGTGTCACGTTTTGTTTACAAGGTGGACAGCCAGCTTGCCGGTGCGACGCGCACAGGCCATACGAGCAGTCTGCGCCTGGGCTAAGATCGCACCAGCCAACCCGACAGCAGGTGCCCATGGCCCGCGCCACGCCCCCCGACCTGAGCAACACCAGCATTCCCCTGCGTGCCCTGGCGCGAAGCTATCCGCGTGGATTGTTCATCGAGCCACACCAGCACGAGTGGGGCCAGCTGCTCTACGCCATGTCCGGGATCATGTGGGTGGAGATCCCTGGCGAGGCGCTGCTGGTACCGCCGCTGCGCGGCGTGTGGCTGCCGCCGGGCGTGCCGCATGGCATCCGCGTGGTGTCCGAGCTGCAGATGCGCAATATCTACCTGAGCCCGCAGCGGGCACGCGAGCTGGACGCCCAGGTGCAGGTGTTCGAAGTCCGCCCGCTGCTTCGCGAGCTGATCGTGGCGCTGGTCGAGCAGGAACAGCAGAACGATGCGCCCTACTACTACGCCCTGGCTGAGCTGACCGTGCAGGAACTGCACCGCGCGCGCCGTTCGCAGCTGCGCGTGCCGCTGCCTGATGGCGCCGACCGCCGCCTGTTGCAGCTGTGCCAGGCGGTGATGGCCGCGCCCTCGCTGGAAGTATCGTTCGAGCAGCATGCGCAGGAGGCCGGCGCCAGCGTGCGTACCCTGTCGCGCCTGCTGCTACGCGACCTGGGCATGGGCTTCGCCGAATGGCGCCGCCAGGTGCAGCTGGCCACGGCCACCGCCGCGCTGATCCAGGGCGTGCCGGTGGGGCGCATCGCCCGTGAGCTGGGCTACCAACCAGCCAGCTTCAGCGACATGTTCCGCCGCGAACTGGGCCTGACGCCCAGCGAGTACCGCTACAGCCTCGGCGGCTGAACGGCGCAGCTTGGCCGATATCCTGAAGTCCTTGGCCGAATGCCCCAGCTGAGCGGCCATACACTGCGGTCATCCCGTCAGGCCCAGCCGCGGCGCTGATATCCGCAACTCGCCAAGGACCAATCCATGCACGCTCTGCAATTCGCCAGTACCGGCGATCTCGCCGCCCTACGCCATGTCGAACTGGCGCGCCCGCAGCCCGATGAGGGCGAGGTGCTGGTCGAGGTCCGCGCCGCCGGCCTCAACCCCAGCGACGTGAAGAACGTGCTCGGCCGCTTCCCCTACACCACCCTGCCGCGCGTGCCCGGTCGCGACTTCGCCGGCGTGGTGGTGGAAGGCCCCGAACATCTGCTGGGCAAGGCCGTGTGGGGCACCGGCAAGGGCCTGGGCTTCAGCCGTGACGGCAGTCATGCGCAGTACATTTGCCTGCCTGCCGAAGGTGTGGCGCTCAAGCCGGACGTGCTGAGCTTCAGCCAGGCCGCCGCCCTCGGCGTGCCCTACACCACTGCCTGGGACGGCCTCACTCGTAGCCAGGTCGGAGCCGGCACTAAGCTGCTGGTGATCGGTGCCAATGGCGCGGTGGGCACGGCCGCCCTGGGCCTGGCCAAAGCCCTCGGCGCCGAGGTGCTGGCCGCGGTGCGCAATGTGCAGGAACAGCAGCGCCTGCTCGATAGCGGCATTGCCTGCCTGCTGCTGGGCAACGCCGAACAGCTGGCGGCGCAGGTCGAGGCAGTATTCCCCGGCGGCGCCGAGGTGATCTTCGACACCACCGGCTTCTGGCTGCCGGCCGCCGTCTCGGCGCTGGCCAACTTCGGCCGCATCGCCTACATCGCCGCGCCGCTGGATGGCATGGTCAACCTGCCGGCACTCAACCTGTACCGCCGTGGCGGCACCCTGGTCGGCGTCAACACCCTGCTCTACACCCCTACCGACTGCGCGCGCATGCTCGAACAGTTCGGCACGCTGTTCACCCAGGGCCTGCTGACCCCGCCCACCGCGTTCAAGGAATTGCCACTGAGCGCCGGCCCCGAGGCCTACGCGGCGGTCAACACGCCGGGCAGTTGCGAGAAGATCATCCTGCTGCCGTGATCGGCTAGCTGGTCGGGTCCGCCAGCGCGGGAGCCTGCAGCCCGGCGAAGGAAGCAAAGGGCTGTGGGCGGCCCAGGTGGTAGCCCTGGGCGAAGTCCACACCGATCTCGCCCAGCACGGCAAGGATCTCCGCCGACTCGACGAACTCGGCGATGGTGCGCTTGCCCATGACGTGGCCGATCTGGTTGATCATCTCGACCATGGCCCGGTCGATGGGGTCGTCGAGCAGGTCGCGAACGAAGCTGCCGTCGATCTTCAGGTAGTCCACCGGCAGGTGGCGCAGGTACATGAAGGACGACATGCCGGCGCAGAAGTCGTCCAGCGAGAAGCGGCAGCCGAGGGCCTTGAGCTCGTTGATGAAGTGGGTGGCGTCGGCCAGGTTGGCGATGGCCGCCGTCTCGGTGACCTCGAAGCAGATCGCCTGCGGCGCCAGCGGCCGGCTGGTCAGTTGCTCGCGGATGAAGTCGAGGAATTCGGCATCGCCAATGCTCGCGCCGGACAGGTTGATCGCGCAGTGCAGTTGCGGCGCATGCGGGTGTTCGGCGTGGAAGCGTGTCAGGGTTTCCAGGGTGTGGTGCACCACCCAGCGGTCGATCTGCGGCATCAGGCCGTAGCGCTCGGCAGCAGGGATGAAGCGGCCGGGGGCGATCAGCTCGCCGTCCTCCTGCAGGCGCAGGAGTATCTCCACATGGCCACCGTCCTCGCCGGGGCGCAGCGGCACTATAGGCTGGGCGAAGAGGCGGAAGCGGTCCTCCTCCAGAGCGCGTTGAATGCGCTGCACCCAGCTCATCTCGCCGACCTTGTGCGACATCTCCGAGTCGTCCGGCTGGTAGGTATGCACCCGGTTGCGCCCGCGCTCCTTGGCCGAATAGCAGGCCAGGTCGGCGGTACGCAGCAGCTCGGCCAGGCTGACCTGCCCCGGCGGCACCTGTACCAGGCCGATACTGGCGCTGATGTTGAACACCCGCCCGCCCCAGGTGAAGCGCAGCTCCTGCACCGACTTGCGCAGGCCCTCAGCCACGCGCAAAGCGGCCTCGGTCGGGCAGTTCTCGAGGATCACGCCGAATTCGTCGCCGCCCAAGCGGGCCAGGGTATCGCCCTCACGCAGCAGCAACTGCAGTTCCTGGCAGACCTTGCGTAGCAGCTCGTCGCCAGCGGCGTGACCACAGGTGTCGTTGACCAGCTTGAACTGGTCCAGGTCGATGAACATCAGCGCATGCCGCCCTGGTTGGCGCAGCATGCGCGCCAGCAGCTGGGCCAGGCGATATTCGAACTCGCGGCGGTTGGCCAGGCCGGTCAGCGCATCGTGGCTGGCCTGCCAGGACAGGCTGGCGACGAACTGCCGCTCGCGGGTCATGTCGTGCAGCACCATGACCACGCCGCTGACCAGGCCGCGCTCCTGGATCGGCGTGCCGACCAGGTTGACCGCCACCTTGCTGCCATCCTGGCGTACCACCAGCTTGGCGTAGTCGCCGTCGTCCTGGCCGGCGAGGATCTGCTGCAGCGGCGACACCGCGCGAGCCTCGGAATGCTCGTCGACGATGGAGAACAGCTGCTCGAAGGCGCGCCCCTCGGCCTGGGCCAGGGCACAGCCGGTGAGCTGCTCGGCGGCAGCGTTCATGTAGGCGATGCGGCCGTCGCGGTCGAGGCTGATCACCGCATCGCCGATGGAGGCGAGGATGGTCTGCGCGCGCTGTTTGACCGCCGCCAGCGCCTGGTCGACCTCCGCGCGCTGGATCAGCAGGCGCCGCGTGCGCAGTACCGCCAGGCTGATCAGCAGTACGCCGGTGCACAGGTTGCCCAGCACCAGCAGCCACAGCACCGCCCGCGAGGCCTCGCCGAGAATCTGCGAGAAGTGCTCGGCGGCGCGTGTGGCACCGAGGTTGATGCCCTCGATCTGCCCGCGCCAGAAGGTGCGCTGCACATCCGACGCCGCGCCGAGCAGGATCTGCTGCTCGATCTCGCCGGCCAGCAGGGTCAGCTCGAACACGTAGCGATCGCCACGCTCCCACTGCTCGATGGCGCGCCGCAGGTAACTGAGCTGGCGGAAGTTGTCGTACAGCCAGATCATCCCCTCGATATCGTCGGGATGATTCCTGCCCTGCAGGATGCCGGCCCGCGCCCGTTCCAGGTCCGGCTCGGACTGATCCATGGCGACGCGGAAGTCGTTATCGCCGAGCGGCACCTCGATGGCCTCGTGGTACAGGCGCAGGTGGCGGTCGGCGCCGCTCTGCACGTAGAGGTCGAGATAGTGGATGGCGTCCTTGAGGCCCTTGGACCACATGCTCTCGCCGGCCACGTAGCCGCGCACCGCCGAATGCAGGTAGAGGCTGCCGCCGGCCAGCAACGACTGCAGCAGCACCACCAGCACAAACGGCCAGACCAGGCGCAGCAACTGCGAAGTGATGCGCGCCTGCGGGGCGCCCGTCTCCTGACTCATCTATCCCTGTCTCCCCGAACGAGGCGGCGGGCGCGGCAATCTGCGCACGAATGCTGGCGTACCAGACAGGTATAGATGGCTTTTTGCCAAGTCGCAGGATAGTCAGGTTTTTTTGCCCCAATCCACGCCACCCGTGGCCTCAGGCTCCGACGAACTGCAGGTTGGCGTCGTTCAGCTGGTCGGCCACCACGCCGAGCAGGAACACCTGGCTGTGCTGGTCCAGAGTGATCAGCGTGCCGTTCTGCTGCTCGCTGATGTTCAGGTTCTGGAAGCTGAGCGGGCCGCCGACGAAGCTCAGCACGTCTTCCTGCGGGTTGAAGTCGAGCACGCTGTCGTGGCCGAAGTTCAGGCGCAGGAAGAAGTCGACGTAGTCGCCATCCTCGCCGACCGGCACGCTCACCCATTCGTCCATGAGGAACTCGAAGGTATCGCTGCCGGCGCCGCCTGTTAGGTAGTCGGTGCCATCCACAGCGCCGGGCCTGTTCACCCCGCCATTGAGCACGTCGTTGCCGTCGCCGCCGTAGAGCCGGTCGCTGCCACCGCCGCCCCACAGCCAGTCATCGCCGGCACCGCCGTGCAGGCGGTTGTCGCCGGCATCGCCGCCCAGCGAATCGGAGAAACGGCTGCCAGTCAGGTTCTCGATATTCAGCAGCACATCGCCCTGCGCCTCACCGCTGTAGGCCAGGGTCGCCAGCGACACGCCGACACCAGAGCTAGCCTCCGAGTAGTCGGCGGTGTCGTTGCCTTCGCCGCCATCGAGATAGTCCGCGCCCTCGCCGCCGCGCAGGATGTCGTCGCCCCAGCCGCCGAACAGACGGTCGTCGCCGGCATTGCCGGAGAGCCGGTCGTCACCGCCGGGCTGCCAGATGGAATCGCCGTAGATCACATCGTTGCCGCTGCCACCGCTGATACGGTCCGCGCCGCCCTCGCCGTGCAACTGGTCATCGCCGCCGCCACCGCTGATCACATCATTGTCGTAGCCGCCGTACAGCCAGTCGGCACCATTGCTGCCGCGCAGCACATCCGCGCCGAGCCCGCCCCAGGCGTAGCCGGCCGCCTGCAACAGCAGCGAGTCGTCGCCACCACGGCCGAACAGCAGGCTCAGGTCCGTACCACCGCTCAGCGAGTCGCCGCCATCGCCACCGATCACCTGGCTGACCAGCGCGGCGCTGGGCACCCAGGCGCCGAACAGGTGCATCTGCACATCGTCGTCATCGCGGAAGAAGAAGCCACCGGCGCTGGCCTGGCTCATCCACAGATTCGGCCCGTCCGGATCGTCCTCGGAGAACAGGAAGGCCTGGGCATCGGCCAGCGGCAACTGCAGGCCCTGGCTGCTCAGGGTCAGCAGCGGCGCGGCCCAGGGCGTGAAGTCGCCCTCGTCGAGGCCGCCCACGCGCGGCAGCGGTAGCTGGAAGTCCACGCCGCTGGAGGCATCCAGCGTCACATTGCCCACGCCTGCGCCATCCAGCGCCGCCAGGTAGGCGGTCAACGCCACGCCGCTGAGCACTAGTTGGCCCTGCACCTGCTCGCCGGGGCTGAAGCCGTAGGCCGCGGGATTGTTGTTCAGGTAGCTGTTGCCGTCGTCGAAGAAACGGTCCTCGACCAGGCCGTAGAAGGTCCAGCCCATGCTGTTGTCGGTAGGCATAGCAAGCTCCGCTCAGTGATGTACCTGACCGGGCCGGCGCATGATCCGTAATGCGCCCGGATGGAATCCTTCATGCACCCCCAAGGCGGGGCCGCAGCCACCACCCGCGAATTGGACCCGCGCTGCCGCGCAGATGATCGGCGCCGGCCGACGAAAGGCGGACGAAACGCATCTGATACGGTTTTTGCCGCACAACCTGAATCTGTTATCCAAACAGCCCGACAGGCACAGTTCGCTCAGCCTGATTAGAAGCCCGAGAGGCCCACCATGAGCGAGCGCATACCGGCGCAGATCATCGATACCATCGACCCGCGCCAGCCGATCCGCATGACCCCGGCCCAGGCCGGTGGTCCCATTCACACCCGCAGTTTCACCGGCCTGTACCGCAACCTGCGCCTGTACGGCGCCGGCCTGCTGTTCCTGATCTTCTTCGGCACCGCCTGGCTGGACTGGGACGGTCGCCAGGCCGTGCTGTGGAACCTGGCCGAGCACCGCTACTACATCTTCGGCGCCACCTTCTGGCCGCAGGACTTCATCCTGCTCTCGGCGCTGCTGATCATCTGTGCCTTCGGCCTGTTCGCCATCACCGTGTTCGCCGGCCGCGTCTGGTGCGGCTACAGCTGCCCGCAGAGCGTGTGGACCTGGGTGTTCATGTGGGTGGAGAAAGTCACCGAGGGCGAGCGCAACCAGCGCATCAAGCTCGACGCCGCGCCCTGGGGCCCGGCCAAGCTGCTGCGCCGCGGCGCCAAGCACGGCCTGTGGCTGGCGGTGAGCCTGCTCACCGCGCTGACCTTCGTCGGCTACTTCACGCCGATCCGCGAACTGGCGCTGGAGCTGTTCAGCGGCGAGCTGGAAGGCGCGGCGCTGTTCTGGATCCTGTTCTTCAGCGCCGCCACCTACCTCAACGCCGGCTGGCTGCGCGAGAAGGTCTGCGTGTACATGTGCCCCTACGCGCGCTTCCAGGGCGTGATGTTCGACCGCGATACCCTGCTGGTCGCCTACGACGCCAACCGTGGCGAGAACCGTGGCCCGCGCAAGAAGGATGTCGACCACAAGGCCGAAGGCCTGGGCGATTGCATCGACTGCACCATGTGCGTCCAGGTCTGCCCCACCGGCATCGACATCCGCGACGGCCTGCAGGTGGAATGCATCGGTTGCGCCGCCTGCATCGACGCCTGCGACAGCATCATGGACAAGATGGGCTACGCCCGCGGCTTGATCCGCTACGGCTCCGAGCGCGAAATGCAGGGCGGTCGCCGCCACCTGCTGCGGCCGCGCCTCGTCGGCTACGCGGCAGCGCTGCTGCTGATGATCGGCGCCTTCGCCTGGGCCCTGCAGGCGCGCTCGCTGGTGTCGCTCGACGTGGCCAAGGACCGCGGCATGTTCCGTGAGAACGCCGCCGGGCAGATCGAGAACGTCTACCGCCTCAAGGTGATCAACAAGACCCAGCAGCCGCAGCGCTACCACCTGGGCCTGGTGGCCGGCCAGCCGTTCCGCCTGAACGGGCCGAGCGACCTGCACCTGGATGCCGGCGAGATCCTCGAGGTGCCGGTCAGCGTGGTGCTTGAACGCGAGCCGCTGGGCAGTAGCCCTGCGCCGGTGCACTTCGAGGTGATCAACCGGCGCGACGGCAGCGAGCGCAAAGAAGCCGACAGCACCTTTATCGCCCCGAGCGGGCGCTGATGGCCGGCAAGCGTCGCCAGCCCTTAGACTGTGGCCCGAAATGGACCGCAGTCAGGGGCGAGATGAAACGCTACGAACAGTTGGCCGACCAGATAGCCGAGCTGATCCGCAGCGGCGTGCTCGCCCCTGGCGAGCGTGTGCCCTCGGTGCGCCACGCGCGGCGCACCTATGGGGTCAGCCCGTCGACCATCTTCCAGGCCTACTACCTGCTGGAGGATCGCGGGCTGATCCAGGCCCGCGCCCGCTCCGGCTACTTCGTCCGCGAGCTGGCCAGCCAGACCCTAGCCGAACCGGGCAGCAGCGCGCCGACCGCCACCAGCACCGAGGTGGATGTCAGCGAGCTGGTGTTCTCCGTGCTCGGCTCGCTGAAGGACCCGAGCACCGTACCCTTCGGTTCGGCCTTCCCCAGCCCGCAGCTGTTCCCCCTGCCGCGCCTGGCGCGCTCCATGGCGCATGCCCTGCGCGATATGCCGGCGCATGCGGTGATCGCCGACATGACCGCCGGCAACCCCGACCTGCGCCGGCAGATTGCCCTGCGCTACATGGTCGCCGGCGTGCGCCTGCCGCTGGAGGAGCTGGTGATCAGCAACGGCGCCATGGAGGCGCTCAACCTGTGCCTGCAGACGGTGACCCAGCCGGGCGATCTGGTAGCCATCGAGTCGCCGGCCTTCTACGCCACCCTGCAGGTGCTGGAGCGGCTCAAGCTCAAGGCGGTGGAGATTCCCGTGCACCCGCGCGAGGGCATCGACCTCGGCGTGCTGGCCGAGCGCCTGGCCAACCTGCCGATCAAGGCCTGCTGGTTCATGAGCAGCCTGCAGAACCCCATGGGTGCCAGCCTCTCCGACGCCAAGAAGGCCGAACTCTACGAGCTGCTGCACCAGCATCAGGTGCCGCTGATCGAGGACGACGTCTACGCCGAGCTGTACTACGGCGCCCACCCGCCGCGGCCGATGAAGAGCTTCGACCGCGACGGTCTGGTGATGCACTGCGGCTCCTTCTCCAAGAGCCTGGCGCCGGGCTACCGGGTCGGCTGGGTGGCCGGCGGGCGCTATGCCGAGCAGATCAGCCGGCTCAAGCTGATGACCACCATCTCGCCCTCGGTGCCGGCCCAGGCGGCCATCGCCGACTACCTGCAGCACGGCGGCTACGACCGCCATCTGCGCAAGCTGCGCATCGCCCTGGAGACCCAGCAGGCGGCCATGCTCGCCTCCGCTGCGCGGCACTTCCCGGCGGAAACACGGGTCACCCGCCCCAGCGGCGGCTACTTCCTGTGGTTCGAGTTCCCCGAGCGGGTCGACTCGCTGCAGCTGTTCCAGCTCGCCCTGGCACAGGGCATCAGCCTGGCGCCGGGGCCGATCTTTTCCGCCACCCGCGGCTTCCGCCATTGCGCGCGGTTGAACCATGGCCACCCTTGGGATGCCCAAAGCGAGCGGGCGATGGAAGTGCTAGGGCGCATCCTCGCCTCGTTCTAGAGCACGCTAGCTATGCTGCGGGTAGGCAGAGGCCGACTCACGGACAATAATGGCACCGTGCCATACCCGAACAAGGACAGACGACCATGAGCGACGACAGCGAAACTTCCGCCGTCAGCGATGCATCCGGCGACGCGCCCAGCGAGCAGCAGCGCCTGGAGCAACTGGAGAAAGCCGGCAAGCTCAACCGCCTGCTGATCTTTGGCCTGGCCGGCGCCCTGGTACTGAACCTGATTGCCTGGGTGCTGGTAGCTGCCCTCAGCGGCCCGGACGAGCCCGAGGAAGACGAACATGCCGCCGCCGTGGCCAGCATGGCCAGTGTCGAGGCCCTGCAGAAGGAAGTGGGCGCCCTGCAACTGCAGATCGCCCCGCTGCAGCAGCAGATCAAGGACCAGCAGCGCCTGATCCTGCTGCAGGCCCAGCAGCAGACCGCAGCGCCCAGCGAATCCAGCGCTGCCGCCCCCGAGGTCGCGGACACCCGCGAGCAGGACCGCGAGAACATCCGCATGGTTGCGCGCACCCTGATCGGCCAGGAAAACAACTACCAGCACACCCTCAATGCGCTGAAGGACGGCATGGAAGAGCTGGCCGGCATGACGCCGGGCTCGCGCAGCTGGCTGGACTTCTACAAGGACTCGCTGACCAAGCCGATGGCTGACAGCCAGGCGCGGGTCAAGGCCCTGCAAGCCTGGGAAGCCAAGCAGGCCGCCAAGCAATAACCCTCTCCCCTCGTTGCGGCAGTCCGCCTGCCGCAACGCGCCTTACTCCCCGCCCTCGCTCCGCCCCAAAAACGTGCAGCAGTTCTCATCGAAGTGCGCAGCCGCCGCACGCGGGTTCGCCGTGCGCGCCGTAATTCCGCTCAATTTGCTGATAAATATCGGTTTTTATAAAGCTGGCACGAATAGCGCTTATAGCGAATTGGCTTAACTGAAATTGCCGCTAGAGCACATAGAAACAGTCAAGCCACCCAACACTTTGCGCATTCAGGAGTTTGCAATGCTGAAGAAACTGAGCCTGGCTCTTTCCACCACTACTCTGTTCTCCATGGCCGGCGTCGCCGTTGCCGAAACCGTCGACAGCCCAGTGGGCCAATTCGATGTCAGCATGACCGCCACCCTGGCCAGCGACTACATCTGGCGCGGCCAGTCGCAAACCGCCGGCGAAGCCGCGATCCAGGGCAGTCTGGACGTTGCTCACGAGAGCGGCCTGTACGCTGGCGTGTGGGCCTCCAACGTCGACGACGCGGCCTTCCCGGGCAACACCAGCGGCGCCGACATCGAAGTCGACTACTACGTCGGCTACGGCTACAGCTTCACCGACGACATCTCCGCCGACCTGCAACTGGCCAAGTACACCTACCCGCAGGCCAGCCAGTGGAACGGCTACGAGATCATGCCCAGCGTCAGCGCCTATGGCTTCACCCTGGGCTACAAATACGGTGTAGAGACCGGGATTCATCCGACTTACACCTGGGTCAGCTACGAATACGAGCTGCCGTACGAAATCACCGCCTCGGCCAGCTATGGCCAGACCGACCAGAAGGCCGGCGGCGACGACTACAAGGACTGGAGCGTTGGCCTCGGCAAGACCATGCTCGGCCTGGACTTCAGCCTGACCTACACCGACACCGACATCGACGGCGAAGTCTGCGAAGCCACCTACGGCAAGGACGACTACTGCGATTCCAACCTGACCGTCGCCGTGTCCAAGTCCTTCTAAAAACAAGGCCCTCGCAAGGGCCATTGCTTCCTTTGGTTTTAGGCCGCCTGCGGGCGGCCTTTTTCATTCAGTGCTGCAGGTGACCGTAGAGCTTGGCGTACAGCCCGCCTTCGGCGATCAGTTGCTGGTGGTCGCCATCCTCGGCAATGCTGCCACCGTCGAACACCAGCACCCGGTCGGCCTGCTTCACCGCGCTCAGGCGGTGGGCGACGATCAGCGTGGTGCGGCCGTTGAGGAAGCGGCCGAGCGCCTCGTGCAGGGCGTATTCGGTGGCGGCGTCGAGGGCCGAGGTGGCCTCGTCGAGGATCACTACCTTGGGCTCGGCCAGCACCATGCGCGCAATGGCCAGGCGCTGACGCTGACCGCCGGACAGGCGCACGCCGGAGCGGCCGACCATGCTGTCCAGCCCGTTCGGCAGCGCGCGAATGGTGGCCGCCAACTGAGCGATCTCCAGCGCCTGCCAGCAGGCCTCGTCGCTGCGTTCACGGCCCATGCACAGGTTGGCACGTACCGTGTCGTTGAACAGCGCCGGATGCTGCAGCACCACGGCCACGTGCTCGCGCACGCGCTCCAGGCCGATCTCTTCCAGGCTGGCGCCACCGAAGCGGATGCTGCCGGCCTGGGCGGTATAGAGGCCGAGCAGCAACTGCACCAGGGTGCTCTTGCCGCCACCACTGGCGCCGACCAGGGCAACCTTCTCGCCCGGCGCGATGGACAGGTCGAGGTCGTGCAGCACCGGATCGTCGCGGTAGGCGAAGCTCAGGCCACGCACCTCGATGCCGACCGTGTCACGGCCCTTGAACGGATCGATGCGGCCCTCGTGCTGCGGCTCGTCGGCGCGCGCCAGCAGCTCGTTGATGCGGGTCAGCGCGCCGCCGGCAGCGTAGTAGGCGTACTGCAGGCTGAGCAGCTGCTCGACCGGGCCGATCATGAACCACAGGTAGCTGAACACCGCGAGCATCTGGCCGATGGTGAGGTCGGAGAACAGCACGGTGATCATCGCCGCGGCGCGGAAGATGTCGATACCGAACTGGAACAGCAGGCCGCTGGTGCGACTGGCCGCATCGCTCTTCCACTGCGAGGCCACGGCGTAGTCGCGCACCTCCCTGGCCCGGTTGCCGAGGCGGCCGAGGAAGAAGCCCTGGCGGTTGCCGGCACGCACCTCCTGGATCGCCTCCAGGGTCTCGGTGAGCGCCTGGGTGAAACGCGCGGTGCTGTCGTTCTCCAGCTTTTTCAGGTGCTTCACGCGCTTGCCCAGCTGCACCGTGGCGTAGATCACCAGCGGGTTGAACAGCAGGATCAGCAGCGCCAGCTGCCAGTGCATCCAGATCAGGATGGCAGCGGTGCCGGTCAGCGTCAGCAGCGCCACCAGCACCTTGCTCAGGGTTTCGCCGATGAACTTGTCGAGGGTATCCAGATCGGTGACTAGGTGCGCGCTGACGGTACCGCCGCCGAGGCTCTCGTATTCGCTCAGGGCGATGCGCTTGAGACGCTCGATCAGGCGTACACGCAGGCGGTAGATGACGTCCTTGGACAACCGCGCGAACAGCCGCGCCTGCAGCACGTTGCTGATCAGCGCACCGAGGCGCAGCACCAGGGTCAGCGCCAGCATCAGGCCGATGTAGCCGGCGGCGCTTTCCCAGTTAGCCGGCAGGAAGCGGTCCATCACCTTGAGCGCGGCATCGCCCTGCTTGAGCAGCACCTCGTCCACCAGCAGCGGTAGCAGCAACGGGATCGGCACGCTGCACAGGGTGGCGACCACGGCGATCAGGTTGGCCAACAACAAGCCCTTGCGATGGCGCAGGGCCAGGCGGCGAATCTCCGCCCAGGTCAAACGATCAGGCATGGACGGCATGCTCCAGCCAGCGCCCGAGCAGCGGCTGCAACACCTTGATCGACTGGTAACCGTTGGTCAGCAGGGCCAGCTGGCCATCGCGCTCGGCCAGCAGTGTGGGGAAACCGGCGATGCCGAGATCCTGCACCCAGGCGAAGTCGGCCTCGGTGGCGGCCTGCATGGCCTGGCTGTCGAAGGCTGCGGCGAACTCGATGCGAGGAATGCCGGCGCGCTCCGCCAGCTCGGCCAGTACCGGCCCCTGGGTCACGTCGCGCCCTTCGGTATAGAAGGCCTGCTGGATCAACTGCAGCAGCGACCAGGCGCTCTGCTCGTCCAGCTGGCGCGCGGTGACCAGGGCGCGGCAGGCCGGCTCGGTGTCGTAGACGAAGCCTTCCGGCAAGGCATTGGCAAAGTCGAACAGCTGACCGGTGGCGGCGTTGACCGCCTGCCAGTGGGACAGGATGCGCACCCGCACCGCTGGCTCCAACGCCGCCTGCTGCCGGCGCAGGCCGCCGACCACCAGTTGCAGTGGCACGTCCGCCGCCGCGGCCTGCTCGGCCAGGGCCTCGACTACCGGGGCAAAACCCCAGCACCAGGAACACATGGGGTCCATCACGTAAAGCAGGCGGGCTGGGCGCACGGGTGATCCTTACTTCGGCAAGAGAGCGGGAATGGCCGCAGTGTATCGCGCACGGCGGCCATGGATGTTGCCCTGGCTCAGCCTTCCTGCAGCGCCTTGTAGTTGTAGCCGATGGGGTGCGGCAGGTTGCGCGCCTGGGCGAGTTCGATCTGCTTCTGCCGCTCGCGCGCGGCCTGGCGGGTTTTCTCCGACAGCGAGTTCCAGCAGTGCGGGCAGCTGATGCCGGGCGAGTAGTGCTCGCTCTGGCGATCATCGACGGAGATTGGGTTGCGGCAGGCGTGGCACTGGTCGTAGTCACCCTCGGTGAGGTCGTGGCGCACGGTCACCCGGTTGTCGAAGACGAAGCAGTCGCCCTGCCACTTGCTCTGCTCCTGCGGTACCTCTTCGAGGTACTTGAGGATGCCGCCCTTGAGGTGGAACACCTCCTCGAAACCTTCGCCGAGCATGTAGCTGGAAGCCTTCTCGCAACGGATGCCGCCGGTGCAGAACATGGCGACCTTCTTGTGCTTGGCCGGATCGTAGTGGGCCTTGATGTAGTCGGGGAACTCGCGGAACGACTGGGTCTTGGGATCGACGGCGCCCTCGAAGGTGCCGATGGAGACCTCGTAGTCGTTGCGGGTATCGATCAGCAGTACTTCGGGGTCGCTGATCAGGGCGTTCCAGTCCTTGGGCTCGACATAGGTGCCGACGCGCTTGTTCGGGTCCACGCCCGGCACGCCGAGGGTGACGATTTCCTTCTTCAGCTTGACCTTGGTGCGGTAGAAGGGCTGCTCGTCGCAGTAGGACTCTTTATGGTCCACATCGATCAGGCGCGCGTCGCGCTTGAGCCAGGCCAGCAGGCCGTCGATGCCTTCGCGGCTGGCGGAAACGGTGCCGTTGATACCTTCCTCGGCAAGCAGCAGGGTGCCCTTCACGCCGAATTCGACCATGGTGTTCAGCAGGGGCTCACGCAGCGCTTCGTAGTCCGGCAGGGACACGAACTTGTACAGCGCCGCGACAACAATCTTCGCAGTCATTAAACGCTCTCCAGTGGTCACCCTCGCAAAGGGCGGACCGGGGATGAAATGAAAGCGCCGGCTAGAGCCGGCGCGGGGGCAATTCTAACTCAGACGGGTATGACTCTGCAGCCAGGCCGGATCAATGGCCAGCATTCGCTTGAGACAGGAGCGTCGCGAGCGCAGGCGGCGCAAGGCAAAAGCCGGTGAGCGCGCGGAGTTTACGTGTGGTAAATGAGCACGCGAACCGGCTTTCAACGCCGCGCCGGCAAGCGCAGCAGCTACTGTCCGAGCGAATCGTGCTTGCTGCCGCCACGGCAGGTGGGCGAGTCTGGGGCCATGCCCTGCTGCGCCCACTCCTCCGGGGTGTAGGTGTGCAACGCCAGGGCATGGAACTGCTGCATCAACTCGCCGAGGGTGGCGTAGACCTTCTGGTGGCGTTTGACCGCGTTGAGACCGGCGAACAGCGGGCTGACGATGACCGCCTTGTAGTGGGTCTCCTGGCCGCGGCTGTGCATGTGGCTCTCGTCCAGCACGTCGAGGTGCTCGCTCTGTAGCGGTTGCAGGGCGGCGATGATGTTGTCGCGCATGCTCATCTACGTGCTCTCCTTACTGCTTGGCGGGCTTGAGTTCGGCGGTCATTTCGCCGAGCAGCTTGTCCACTTCCGGCACGGCCTTCTGCAGGCGTTCCTGGGTCAGCTGGGCGGAGTGCGCCATCAACTGCGGCATCTGCTCCAGCACCTTGCGCCCGACCGGGGTCTGGTAGAAGGCCAGCAGCTCCTTGAGCTCGGCCTCGGTGAAGGCGTCGGTATAAAGGGAGACCAGCTCGTTATCCAGCTTGCCCTCGCCCACCACCTTGTCCAGCGCCGTCACCGCCTGCGCCTGATAGCGCTCGAGCAGCGCCTTCTTCGCTTCATTACCACCGGCTTGGGCGAAGCGCTGAGCGAACATCTGCCGCACCTGCATGTAGGCCGGCACGGCCAGTTTGTCGGCGCGGGTCAGTTCCAGGAAGCGCTTGGCCTCGGCGGCATGGCTGGCGGGATCGGCCAGCAGCGGCCCACAGGCCAGGAGTAGCAGGAGGGAACAGGCGGCGCGCAGGCGAATCATGGGGGAGTCCTTCGGAAAAACGCGGGCGGCCATTCTGCGCGCAGTGCCTCGATGGCTCAAGCTCGCGGCAGTGCAGCAAAAGGCCAGCACTTGCCGCGACAGTCTGCAGATGGGCATGATTAGCGTTCTCTTGGTGGCCGGCCACAAGTCGCAGAACAGTGCCTGCCCCGCACATGGACGTGTCTGATGAACAGTTTCACCAACCCGCTTGCCGCGCCGTTGCAGCCGCTGTGTGACCCCCGAGGTCGCCTTGCGCCCGAGGCCATCGGCTGGTCCAGCCGCCCTCAAGTGCATTGCGCCCTGCCCGGCAACATCGGCCGGCGCAAACGCTGGAATCGCTGGTGCATCACCACGCCGGACTGGATGCTAGCGCTGACCATCGCCGACCTCGACTACCTGGGTTACGGCTCCGCCTTCTTCCTCGACCTGCACAGCGGCAAAACTGCCTCGCACACCCAACTGCGCCCCTTCGGCCTCGGCAGCGAACTGCCGGATACGCCGCTGGAGAGCCACAGTTTCAACCACAGCCGTCTGCAACTGCGTGCCGAAGATCGCGGCAATGCGATTCGCCTGACCGTGATGGCCCCGGATATCGGCGGCCAGCCCTTGCAGGTCGCGCTGGATATTCAGCGACCACAACACTTGGAGTCGGTCAATCTGGTCTGTCCGATGGGCAAGCGCAGCTTCCACGCCAGTTGCCGCCAGCTCGGCCTGCCGGTGACCGGCAACCTGCAGCTAGGACGCCAGCAATACCTGTGCAGCGCCGGGCAGAGCTTCGCCGCGTTGGACTTCGCCCGCGGCGTCTGGCCGCTGAACAGCCACTGGACCCGTGCCGCCTTCGCCGCCCCCGGTGGCATCGCCGGCAACTTCGGCGACGTCTGGACCGAGTACAGCGGCCTGTCGGAGAACGCCCTGTGGTTTGGTGGCGAGCTGCTGCATATGGAGGAGCAGGTGCTGTTCGAACAAAACCCGCTCGGCCCGCAAGAGCCCTGGCGGCTGCATAGCCCCAGCGGCCAGGTCGAACTGAACTTCACTCCGCGCCAATTGCACCGGGCCTGCCCCAAGTTCGGCCCGTTCTATGCCGACACCCGTCAGTGGTTCGGCCACTTCGATGGCCTGCTGCGCGGCCCCCAGGGCGAAAAGGTCCCGGTCAGCGGCGCCTGCGGCTGGCTAGGCGCCACTCACGCACGCTGGTAATCGAGTCGATAGCAAAGCCGGGGAACCCACCCCTCCTCCGGCGGCCTAAACTGCCGGAAACAGTCCGGAGACAGTCATGAGCCGTATCGAAACCGACAGCATCGGTGCCATCGAAGTACCCGCAGACGCCTACTGGGGGGCCCAGACCCAGCGCTCGCTGATCAACTTCGCCATCGGCGAGCAGCGCATGCCGCTGGCCGTGGTGCACGCCCTGGCGCTGATCAAGAAGGCCGCGGCGCGGGTCAACAACCGTATCGGCGAGCTGCCCCCGGACATCGCCCGGCTGATCGAGCAGGCCGCCGACGAGGTCCTGGCCGGCCAGCATGACCAACAGTTCCCCCTGGTGGTCTGGCAGACCGGCAGCGGTACGCAGAGCAACATGAACGTCAACGAAGTGATCGCCGGCCGCGCCAACGAACTGGCCGGCCAGGGCCGCGGCGGCAAGAGCCCGGTGCACCCCAACGACCACGTCAATCGCGCACAGAGCTCCAACGATAGCTTCCCCACTGCCATGCACATCGCCGCCGTGCAGGCCGTGCAGCACCAGTTGCTGCCAGCCATCGCCGAACTGTCCAACGCCCTGTCCGAGCAGGCCACCCGGCATATGCGCCTGGTCAAGACCGGCCGCACCCACCTGATGGACGCCACCCCGGTGACCTTCGGCCAGGAACTGTCGGCCTTCGTCGCCCAGCTCGACTATGCCGACAAGGCCATCCGCAACGCCCTGCCAGCGGTCTGCGAACTGGCCCAGGGAGGCACCGCCGTCGGCACCGGCTTGAATGCCCCCAAAGGCTTCGCCGAGGCCATGGCCGCCGAACTGGCGGCGCTGGCCGGCCTGCCCTTCGTCTCGGCTCCCAACAAGTTCGCCGCGTTGGCAGGGCATGAACCGCTCACCGCGCTGTCCGGCGCGCTGAAGACCCTGGCCGTGGCGCTGATGAAGATCGCCAACGACCTACGCCTGCTCGGCTCCGGCCCGCGCGCCGGCTTCGCCGAGGTGCGCCTGCCGGCCAACGAACCGGGCAGCTCGATCATGCCTGGCAAGGTCAACCCGACCCAGTGCGAGGCGCTGTCCATGCTCGCCTGCCAGGTGCTGGGCAACGACAGCACCATCGCCTTCGCCGCCAGCCAGGGCCACCTGCAGCTCAACGTGTTCAAGCCGGTGATCATCCATAACCTGCTGCAGTCGGTACGCCTGCTCGCTGATGGCTGCCGCAACTTCGCCGAGCACTGCGTCGAAGGGTTGGAGCCGGACGCCCAGCAGATGGCCACGCACCTGGAGCGCGGGCTGATGCTGGTCACCGCGCTCAACCCGCATATCGGCTACGACAAGGCCGCCGAGATCGCCAAGAAGGCCTATGCCGAGGGCCTCAGCCTGCGCGAGGCCGCCCTGCAACTCGGCCACCTGACCAACGAACAGTTCGACGCCTGGGTACGCCCGGAAAACATGCTGGAGTCCGGACACCATGGCTGAAGAAGTGAAGAGCGGCGCCACGCCCCTGGAAGGCGATGGCAAGCGCATTTTGATGATCCTCGGCACGCCCAAGCACGACAGCCTGTGCCACGCCATCGCCGAGGCCTATACCAGCGGCGCCCGTGGCAAGGGCCATGTGGTGCGGCAGATCAGGCTCGGCGAGCTGCAGTTCGACCCCATCCTGCGCGAGGGCTACGGGCAGAACCAGGCCCTGGAGCCGGACCTGCTGGAGGCGCAGCGGCATATCCACTGGGCCGAGCACCTGGTGTTCGTCTATCCGGTCTGGTGGGGCGGCGTGCCGGCGCTGCTCAAGGGCTTCTTCGACCGCACCTTCCTGCCGGGCTTCGCCTTCAAGTACCGCAACCGCTCGCAGCTGTGGGACAAGCTGCTGACCGGGCGCACCGCCGATTTGCTGGTGACCCTGGACACGCCACCCTGGTATTTCCGCTGGGTCTACGGCGCGCCGGCGCACCGGCAGATGGTGCGCACCATCCTCGGCTTCTGCGGCATCAAGACCCGCCGCCTGACCGAATTCGCCCCGGTGCGGCCCTCCTCCGAGGAACAGCGGCAGAACTGGCTGCGCAAGGCCGAGAGCTTGGGCGTCCGGGCCTAAACCCCGCGCCGCCGACGCAGGCGGCGCCATCCGAGGACCACACCGGACAGGCTGATCAGCAGCCCACCCAGGCTGAAGAAGATCATCAGCCCCTCACGCAGCCACGGCCGCTCCAGCAGCGGCCGCCAATCCCAGCTGTGCAGCAGGTTGAACAGCCAGCGCTCGACACGCTGGACGCGGCCGAGCTGCTCGACCAGCGCGCCGCTGTACGGATCGATGTGCAGCCAGGTTGCCGCCGCGTCGTCCAGCTCCACCCGCAGCAGCGGCAGGCGCTTGCGCAGATGGCCGTACATGCTCTGCTCAGCGCGATGGAAGTAGTAGAAGTCGTACTCGCTCAACCAGGTCAGCCGCGCCGAGGCGGCGCCAGGTATGTGCCGCACGGCGTTCTCCAGCAGTTCGGCCGGCAGCCGCTGCAAGACCGGGCCGGGTTCGACAGTCAGGATGCGGCTCTCCCCTGCTCCGTCATAAGCCACGCGATAGGTCTTGCCGGCGACCTGCTGCCAGTGCAGCTCGCGCGCGGCGAAGCCTGCCGCGCGCAGCCTGGCCAGCGTCTCGCCCGGCGACTGCGGATCGCTGCCAGCCTCCAGCACGGCACCACGATAGGCGGGTTGCAGGCTGGGAGAGGCGGAGAACAGGCCCCAGGGGCGCATCGACATCAATCCGCTGAAGATCCAGGCGATCAGCAGCGCGCCGAACAGCAGGCCGCCGATATGGTGCCAGCGGGCAAAGCCGCCGCTGTAGGGCGAACGCGAGCCACTGCGATAGGGTCTGGCGAAACGCCAGCGCAGCACGCCGATCACCTGCCCCAGCAGCGCCATGGCGCTCGCGGCGAGGGACAGGTAAATGACGATCTGCGCCCACCAGGGGCTGTCGCGCAGCGGGTAGAGCCAGTGCAGCCAGGCGCCGAGCCAGTTCCAGGCGCGCTCGGTACGGCTGGCATCGCGCACCACCGCACCGGTCTGCCCGGAGATGTAGAGCAGCGTCCCCTCGCCATCCTCGATCAGGTGTAGCGGGCGATCACCATCCAGCGCCCGCGAGCGGGTCCAGGCATCTTCCTGCAGCGTGCCGCGGTAGTGCAGTTCGCCGGCAGTGGATAACTGCGCGGCACTGGCGAGCGCATCCTGCATGCTCACTTGTGCGATGCGCTGGCCACTGCGCGCATCCACCGCGATGCGCCTGCCGCCGGCATAGTCGAACAGGTAGCGCGGCGTACCGCCGACACTGCTCAGGCGCGCCGCCAACGGCGCATCGCTGCGCCCGCTGGCGGCCAGCGCCTGGCCGAGGCCGACGCAGCACTGCTCGCGCGGCAGCTCCGGCAGATGGGCAAAGTGCTCGGCCGGCGTCAGTTTGGGATAGCCGACGAACAGCATGACTATGCCCGAGACGAACCACAGCGCCATGAACAGGCACAGGGCGATGCCCAGCCAGCGGTGCCACAGGTAGAGATAGCGTTTCATCGATCAGAACCGCAGGTCCAGGCTGACATCGAAGCTGCGCGGCGCGCCCATGTAGTACTGGGTGCCGTAGGCCTGCTTGGCATACACCTCGTCGGTGAGGTTGCGCAGCCGCGCGGTGAGCGCGGTGTGCTCATCGATGCGGTAGCGGGCGAAAAGACCGTACAGGGTGTAGGACGGCGCCTTCAGCGTGTTGGCGTTGTCGGCATAGACCGAGGCCACGTAGCGCGCATCCGTGCCGACCTGCAGGGCATTGCTCAGGCTGTAGGTCAGCCACAGGTTGGCCACGCTGGCCGGCACGTTGATCGGGTTATTGCCCTCGCGCGACACCGACACGCCGCCCACGGCCTCGTTGAACTCGTCGTACTGGGCATCGACATAGGCGTAGTTGGCCTCGGCCTGCAAGCGTTCGGTGACCTGCAGCTTGCCGGCCAGTTCGATGCCCCGGGAGGTCTGCTGGCCGGCCTGCACCATCAGGTTGGGGTTGCTGGAATCGCGCACGGCGAAGTCGCGCCGCACGATCTGGTACAGCGCCACGGTGGCCGAGCCACGCCCGTCGAGGAAATCGAACTTGCTGCCGACCTCCCACTGCTCGCCCTTGGACAGATCGAACAGGCCGACGTTGGAATAGGTCGCCGAGGCCAGCGCCCCGGCCGGCAGATCCGCCGAGGTGCTGTATTGCAGGTACAGGTTGGCACTGGACGACAGGTCGTAAACCAGGCCGAGGCGGCCACTGAGCGGCTCCCAGCTGCGCTCGAAGAAGGCCGGGCTGGTCGCCGAAACGGTACCGTAGTTGGTCACTTCCATGTCCAGGTAGTCGTAGCGCAGGCCGCTGAGCAGCGCGAGGCGCTCGCTCAGCTGCAGGCGGTTCTCGACGAACAGCGCCTGGGTCTTGACCTCATGCCGGCGCTGCTTCTGCAGCCCCGCGGCCATGCCGGGGATGTCGTCGAAACTGCCCGGATCGAAGTGGTCCGGATCGACCGAGTCGTACCCCCCGCCCGAGCGCGGGTGCAGTGTCTGGCGCATACGCGAGATATCGAAGCCGCCCGCCCACTGGCTGTTCAGGCCGAACAGCGCGTGCTCATGGCTCAGCTCCAGGCGGTTGCCGAGCACGTTCTGGTCGTGGCGCTGCAGCAGCGATGCCGAGCGCTCCACCAGCCTGTTGTTGGCGGTGTAGGCGTACTGCTCGAGGTTTCTATAATCGCGCTGGGCGTTGTAGTGGTAGATCGTGTTCTGCAGGCTGGTGGTGTCGCTCAGGCGGTAGTCGAGGATCGAGCGCAGCCAGCGCACGCGCTGCTCGTAGCGGCCGTCGGCGACGTTGTAGTTCTCGAAGCGGCGATCCTCGTCGATCTCCATGCTGCGCCCGGTAGGCTTGAGGATGGGCGAACCCCAGTAGGGGCTGTCCTCGCTGTCTTCCAGATACTCCACGGCCAGGGTATGGCTCAGGTCGGGCGTCAGGTCGCTGAGCAGGGAAAAGGCCAGGCTGTCGGTGTCACGGTCGTTGCGATCGATGTAGCCGTTGCTGTGGCCACGGCTGAAGTCCAGGCGCATGAAGTGATTGGCGTCGCTGCCGCCGAGCGCCTGATTGACGCCAAAGGCCACTTCCGACTCGTCGAAACTGCCGTAGCGCAGGCGCCCCTCCAGCACCTGCTGCTCGCGGCTGGCCAGCTTGCTGATGTAGTTGATCGAGCCGCCCACTGCGCCTGCGCCGTAGAGGAAGGTCGAGGGGCCGCCGATCAGCTCGACGCGGTCCATCACCCAGGCGTCCACTGGCCGCGCGGCGCTGCTGTAGCCCAGGTTGATGCCGTTGAACAGCTGGGTGATCTGGTTCTGGGTAAAGCCCCGATAGGTCACGAAACCGCCATAGCCGGGGTTGGCCGAGGCGTTGATGCCGGTCATGGCATTGATCACGTCCTGGGTGTCCTTGGCGCCACGGGCCTCGATCACGGCGCGGTCGGCGACGCTGACCGAGGCTGGCGTTTCCCGTGCGGTCAGGCCCAGGCGTGAGCCGGTCTTGATCGGCGTATCGAGCAGTACGCCCGAGGGCTGCTCCTCGTTGCCGTTGACGGTCAGCGTCTCAAGTTCGACGGCCTGGTCGGCGGCCCACACGGATTGGCAAGCGCCGAACAGCAGCACCAGAGCGGTGTTCTTTTTATTCATCGATGACAACTTCCACGAAACGATGGGGTTGGCTCCGAGGGCACGGCAAAGCGCCGGCCAGGAGCCGAGGTCAGATCGCGACGAGGAAGTGAGCGGGAGAGGCGCGCGGGTTGAGTGCCGGACGCAACTGCAGGGGCGGTGGCTGCGCGAGACTGCGCGCCAGCTGCGGTGCCAGGGCAAGTGCGACGGGCGTGAGCAGATCCCAGGCGAAGGAGTTGGCGGCGACCGCCATGCCGAAGGAAGAACACAGCGGGCAGGAGAACTGCGCCATCTGCGCGCTCTGCGAAGAGTCGCCGAGATCGCTATCGACGCCCTGCCCACCCAGTGCACAGAACCCGCCATTCAGCCCGCTCAGAGCCAGGCCACTCATCTGGCCATGGTGCAAACCGCAGGCGAACAGCCCCAGCAGGAGGCTGACGTACAGCGTCCAGGCGGTTAGCGAGCGGTGGGTTCGGCTGCGAGTCATTCGCGAAGGTCTGTCAGGCGGGCATGGCCCGAGTGCTGCGGATTGTGGCAGCCCCGGCCCCTGGCGGGAAAGGCCCCGGTGCGCGGCACGATGCCCCAGCCGCAACTGCTCATTTTATGACCACCCGTCGTCTGAAGCGGCTCGCTGGAGAGTGGGCACTACACTCAAAACAGTGCGCACCTTTGCAGGAGTTAGCAGCATGTTTGGACAACGCAACATCGACTCCAACCCCGGTACCCACTACCGCAGCGAGCGGGTCAGTGCGGTCAACGGCCAGTACTTCTTCGCCACCCGCGAAGGCACCCTGGAAGGCCCCTACTTCACCCGCGTGGATGCCGAGCGCGAGATCGCCTTCTACATCCGGCGCATGAAACAGGCCAACGACATAGTCGAGAGCCGCGTCTACTGAGCATCCCGCCTCAGTCTGCGGCAAAGGCACGCTCCAGAGCCTCGTTGATGGTGCGCAACACCTTGACCCGGGCAAAGCGCTTGTCGTTGGCCTCGACCAGCGTCCAGGGCGCGATTGAGGTGCTGGTGCGGTCGACCATGTCGTCCACCGCATCGCGGTAGACGTCCCACTTGTCACGGTTGCGCCAGTCCTCCTCGGTGATCTTGAAGCGCTTGAAAGGTATTTCCTCGCGCTCGTTGAAGCGTTGCAGCTGTTCTTCCTGATCGATGGCCAGCCAGAACTTCACCAGCACCACGCCAGCATTGGTCAGCTGTTCCTCGAAGTCATTGATCTCGCCGTAGGCACGTAGCCAGTCGGCCGGATCGCAGAAACCCTCCACTCGCTCGACCAGCACCCGGCCGTACCAGGAACGATCGAACACGGTGAACTTGCCGCGTGGCGGAATGTGCCGCCAGAAGCGCCACAGGTAAGGCTGGGCGCGCTCCTCTTCGGTCGGTGCGGCGATCGGCACGATGCGGTACTGGCGCGGGTCCAGCGCCGCCGCCACACGGCGAATGGCGCCGCCCTTGCCGGCCGCATCGTTGCCCTCGAACACCGCCACCAGGGCATGCCGACGCATGCGCTTGTCGCGCATGAGCATGGCCAGGCGCGCCTGCTCGACGTCGAGCATGTCCTTGTATTCGTCCTTCTCCAGGCGCTGGGTCAGGTCCAGGCAGCTCAGCAACGTGCGGCTGTCGAGGCTGGCCACCAGCGGCGCCACATGCGCGCGTGGCGGGCGCGGCGCCTGGTTCTTCAGCGCTGCCTGCAGACCGTCGAGGAGGATGCGCCCCACGGTCAGGCTGCGGTAGTACTCATCGCTGCCCTCCACCACGTACCAGGGTGCGAAGTCGCGGCTGGTGCGGCGCAGCACGCGCTCGCCATGACGGACGAACTTGTCGTAGGTCTTCGACTGCTGCCAGTCCAGCGGACTGATGCGCCAGGCGCGCTGCGGGTCGTCCTGCAGCTCTTTGAGGCGCGCTTTCATCTGTTTCTTGGACAGGTGGAACCAGAACTTGAAGACCAGCGCGCCCTCGTCGCAGAGCATCTCTTCCAGCGCCAGCGCGCCATCGATGGCCTGGTCCAGTACCGCGTCCTTGAAGTGGCCGTGGACCCGGCCCTGGATCATCTGGCTGTACCAGTTGCCGAAGAAGATGCCGATGCGCCCCTTGGGCGGCAGCGCGCGCCAGAAGCGCCAGGCCGGCGGCCGCGCCAGCTCCTCGTCGGTCTGCACGTCGAAGGTGCTGACCTGGATCAGCCGCGGGTCCATCCACTCGTTGAGCAGCTTGACCGTCTCGCCCTTGCCGGCGCCCTCGATGCCATTGATCAGGATGATCACCGGGAAGCGCTTCTGCTGCTGCAGTTCGAACTGCGCCTCGAGCAGCGCCTCGCGCAGGGCTGGCACCTCCTTGTCGTAATCATCCTTGTCGATACTGTGGCCCAGCTCGGCAGACTCGAACATGCTTACCTCCGTGCGTCGATTTGCCCAGCCTAGCGGATCACCGCGAATTTGGGCATGCCGCTACAATGCCGCACCTCCTTCACGGGTGCCCCGATGTCCGACTCCAGCAACGCCCAGATCGACTGGGACGACCAAGGCCAGCCACTGTCGCGCCAGTTCGGCGACGTGTACTTCTCCCGCGAAGATGGCCTGGGCGAAACGCGCTACGTATTCCTCGAGCACAACGACCTGCCGGCGCGCTTCGCCGCGCTATCTGCTGGCGAGCGTCTGGTGATCGGCGAAACCGGCTTCGGCACCGGCATCAGCTTCCTCTGCACCTGGCAGCTGTTCGACCAGCAGGCAACGGCCGGCGCCCGCCTGCACTACGTCAGCGTGGAGAAATACCCGCTGGCCGCGGCCGACCTGCAGCGCGCCCTGGCCCTGTGGCCGGAGCTGCAGCCCTGGTCGAGCCAACTGCTGGAGCAGTACGTGGCCATCCACCCCGGTTTCCAGCGCCTGGTGCTGGATGGCGGCCGGGTTACGCTCACCCTGCTGATCGGTGATGTGCTGGAGCAGCTGCCGCAGCTGGATGCGCGCGTCGACACCTGGTTCCTCGACGGCTTCGCCCCGGCGAAAAATCCCGAGATGTGGAACGACGAGTTGTACGCCCAGCTGGCCAGGCTATCGGCGCCAGGTGCCAGCCTGGCCACCTTCACCAGCGCCGGCTTCGTGCGCCGTGGCCTGCTCGCCGCCGGCTTTGCCGTCAAGCGCGTGCCCGGCCATGGCAAGAAGTGGGAAATGCTCAGCGGCCGCTATGAAGGCGCCGCGCAAGCCGAGAGCAAACCCTGGTATGCCCACCCGCCGCGGGCAGCCAACCGCGAGGCGCTGGTGATCGGCGCCGGCCTGGCCGGTTGCGCCACCGCCGCCAGCCTCGCCGCACGTGGCTGGCAGGTCACTCTGCTGGAGCGCCACGCCGAGGTCGCTCAGGAAGCCTCGGGCAATCCCCAGGGCGTGCTCTACCTCAAGCTGTCCGCCCACGGCACCGCGCTGTCGCAACTGGTGGTCGCCGGCTTCGGCCATACCCGCCGCCAATTGCAGCGCCTGCAACCGGACGACTGGGCCGCCTGCGGCGTACTGCAGCTGGCCTTCGACGCCAAGGAAGATGAGCGCCAAGCCAAGCTGGCCGGCGCCTTCCCTGATGACCTGCTGCAACGCCTTGAGCGCGAACAGGCCGAGGCGCTGGCCGGCGTCGCCCTACCTGCCGGCGGGCTGTTCTATCCCGAAGCCGGCTGGGTGCACCCGCCAGCGCTGTGCCGCCTGCTGGCCGACCACCCGAGCATCCGCCTGCTCACGCACAGCGAGGCGCTGGGGCTGCGCCGGGTCGATGGCCAATGGCAGGCGCAGGATGGCGGGCATGTGCTGGCCGCAGCACCGGTGGCGGTGCTGGCCGGCGCCGCCGAGGTACGCCGCTTCGCCGAGCTGCCGCTCAAGCGCATCCGCGGGCAGATCAGCCGCCTGCCACTGACCGCCGCCAGCGCCGCGCTGAACTGCGTGCTGTGCGCCGAAGGCTATGTCGCCCCACCACGTCACGGCGAACACACCCTGGGCGCCAGCTTCGACTTCCACAGCCAGGACTGCGAGCCGACCGCAGCCGAGCACGCCGGCAACCTGGAGCTGCTGCGCGAAATATCCAGCGACCTGGCCACACGCCTGGACGCGGAACAGCTCGACCCGGCGCAACTGCAAGGCCGCGCCGCCTTCCGCTGCACCAGCCCGGACTACCTGCCCATCGTCGGCCCGCTGGCAGACGACGACGCCTTCGCCGCTGCCTACGCAGTGCTTGGCAAGGACGCCCGCCAGGTGCCGGACACGCCCTGCCCCTGGCGCGAGGGCCTGTACGTCAACAGCGGACATGGCTCGCGCGGGCTGATCAGCGCGCCGCTGTGCGGCGAGCTGCTGGCCGCCTGGCTGGAAGACGAGCCCATGCCGCTGCCACGCGCTGTGGCCGAGGCCTGCCACCCGAACCGCTTCGCCCTGCGCCGGCTGATCCGCAACGCCTGAGGCATTGGCGCTATGCTCTAGGCCTTTGATCGCCCGCCAAGGACCGCATGAGCCTCCGTACTCCCACCACGAGCCGGAACCGTATACGCCCCGCCCACCGAGGGCGGCCCTGATGGAAGCGCTGCTACTCGAGGCCGTGGCCATCGGCGCCGTGCTCGGCCTGCTGCTCGGCCTCACCGGCGCCGGCGGCTCGCTGGTCGCCCTGCCCCTGCTCCTCAGCCTGCATTTGCCGCTGCGCGACGCCATTGGCGTCAGCCTCGGCGCCGTGGCGCTCACCGCGCTGATCGGCGCCGTACCGCGCGCCTATCAAGGCCAGGTGGCCTGGCGCCCGGTCCTGCTGCTGGCTGTAGCCGGCCTGCCCGGCAACGCCATCGGCCAATGGCTCGGCCGGCACATTCCCGAGGCCGTACTGGTGATCGGCTTCTGCGCCCTGGTGTTGTGGACGGCCTGGCGCATGTGGCGCAGTAGCCGCCAGGAACACAGCTACGGCGGCCCGCTACGCAGCGGCCCGCTGCTGGCCATCGGTCTCGGCGTCGGGGTGTTCTCCGGGCTGATGGGTGTCGGTGGCGGCTTCATGGTGGTACCGGCGCTGCTAGCCTTCACCCCGTTGAGCATGCTGGCGGCCACCGCCACCTCGATGATGGTGATCGCCCTGGTTTCCGGCGGCGGCTTCCTGCTCTACCTCAGCGGCGCACAGCCTTCACTGCCGCTGCTGGCCGGCCTGGCTCTGGGTGGCGCGGCCGGTGTGCTGGGCGGCAATGCCCTGGCCCAGCGTCTCGGCGGGCGTGTGCTGCAACGCCTGTTCGCCCTGCTGCTGGTGGCGGTCAGCCTGTCGCTGGCCGCGCAGAAACTCCTCGGAGGAAGCTGAACGTGCTCTTTCGCCAACTCTTCGATGCCGACAGCTCGACCTACAGCTACCTGCTGGCCGACGCCGGCCAGGCGCTGCTGATCGACCCGGTGAAGGACAAGCTGGACGACTACCTGCGTCTGCTGCGCGAACTGGATCTGCAGCTGCTGCTGGCGCTGGACACCCATACCCACGCCGACCACATCACCGCCCTCGGTGAGCTGCGCAGCGCCACCGGTTGCCGCAGCGGCATGGGCCGCGAAAGTGGCAGCGCCTGCGCCAGCCTCACCTTCGCCGAAGGTGAGCGCCTGAGCTTCGGCCGACGCGAGCTGCTGGTCCTGCACACGCCCGGGCATACCGACGACTCCTACTGCTTCCTGCTGGCGCAACAGGACGAGCAGCCCGGCAAGCTGTTCAGCGGCGACACCCTGCTGATCCGTGGCAGCGGGCGGACCGACTTCCAGAACGGTGATGCTCGAGCCCAGTGGGCCAGCCTGCAACGCCTGCTGACCCTGCCGGGCAATACCGAGGTGTGGCCGGCCCACGACTACCGTGGCTGGACCTGCTCCAGCATCGCCGAAGAAGCCGCGCACAACCCGCGCCTGCAGGTCGCCGATGCCGAGGCCTACGCGCGCCTGATGGGCAGCCTGCACCTGCCGCATCCCAAGCTGATGGACATCGCCGTACCGGCCAACCGCGCCTGCGGCCAGGGCTGAGTGGCCTCAGCCGAGCAAGTTCCGCTTATGCACAATTGATCTAAACGATCCTTATCGATGTCGGTCGGAGAATTACTGTCCGGATTTCAGGGCAGCCTCCCCAACGGCAAAACCGGTAAGGAAATATGTGCGGAATAGCTGGAGAAATACGCTTCGACCATCAACCGGCCGACCTGGCCGCCATCGCCCGAATCACCCACCACCTGGCCCCTCGCGGCCCCGACGCCTGCGGCTTCCATAGCAGCGGGCCACTGGCTCTGGGGCATCGTCGTCTGAAGGTCATGGACCTGGCACCGGCCTCCGGCCAGCCCATGGTCGACCAGCAGCTCGGCCTGGCCCTGGTGTTCAACGGTGCCATCTACAACTACCCGGAACTGCGCGACGAACTGCGCGGCCTCGGCTACCAGTTCCACTCCGACGGCGACACCGAGGTGCTGCTCAAGGGCTACCACGCCTGGGGCGAGAAGCTGCTACCGAAGCTCAATGGCATGTTCGCCTTCGCCATCTGGGAACGCGACGGTGAGCGCCTGTTCCTCGCCCGTGACCGCCTCGGCGTCAAGCCGCTGTATCTCAACGAAGACGGCAAGCGCCTGCGCTTCGCCTCGACCCTGCCAGCCCTGTTACAGGGCGGTGATGTCGACAGCGCACTGGACCCGGCGGCGCTCGACCACTACCTCAACTTCCACTCCGTGGTGCCGGCGCCACTGACCCTGCTCAAGGGCGTGCGCAAGCTGCCGCCGGCCAGCTGGCTGCGCATCGAGCGCGACGGCCGCCGCGAGCAGCGCACCTGGTGGCAGCTGCCGTTCGGCCCGCGCGAGGAAGAGCAACAGTTCAGCCTCGACGACTGGCGCGACCGCGTGCTCGAGAGCCTGCGCCAGGCGGTGCAGGTGCGCCAGCGCGCGGCGCTGGACGTCGGCGTGCTGCTCTCCGGCGGGCTCGATTCCAGCCTGCTGGTCGGCCTGCTGCATGAGGCCGGCGTGCATGACCTGGCCACCTTCTCCATCGGCTTCGAGGATGCCGGTGGCGAGCGTGGCGACGAGTTCCATTACTCGGACCTGATCTCCCGTCACTACGGCACCCGCCATCACCAGCTGCGCATCGGTGAGGCGGAGATCCTCGCCAACCTGCCCGCGGCCTTCCGCGCCATGAGCGAGCCGATGGTCAGCCACGACTGCGTGGCCTTCTACCTGCTCGGCCGCGAAGTGGCCAAGCACTGCACCGTGGTGCAGTGCGGCCAGGGCGCCGACGAGCTGTTCGCCGGCTACCACTGGTACCCGCAGGTCGATGGCGCTGCCGATCCCGAAGCCGCCTACCGCGCCGCCTTCTTCGACCGCTCGCGCGAGGAGACCCTGGCCACCCTGCGCCCGCAGTGGCACGGCCCGGACTGGTCCGGCGAGCTGCTGCGCGAGCACTTCGCCATGCCCGGCGCCAATGCCGCGGTGGACAAGGCGCTGCGCCTGGACGGCACGGTGATGCTGGTCGACGACCCGGTGAAGCGGGTCGACAACATGACCATGGCCTGGAGCCTGGAGGCACGCACGCCGTTCCTCGACTACCGCCTGGTCGAGCTGTCCGCGCGCATTCCGGCGCGCTTCAAGCTGCCGGATGGCGGCAAGCACGTGCTCAAGGAAGCGGGCCGCGTGGTCATTCCGCACGCCGTGATCGACCGGCCCAAGGGCTACTTCCCGGTGCCCGGCCTCAAGCATCTGCAGGGCGCCACGCTGGGTTGGGTGCAGGAACTGCTGCTCGACCCCAGCCAGGACCGTGGCCTGTTCGAGCCGGCGGTGGTCGACCGCCTGCTCAGCGACCCGACGGGCCAGCTCACCCCACTGCGCGGCTCCAAGCTCTGGCAACTGGCCGCCCTCAATCTGTGGCTCAGTGAACAGGGCCTGTAGACCGATACAAGGAATTCCATCATGCGTGCATCTGCCTTCACTCAACGTCTACAGCGCGGCCAGCCACCCTCCTACCAGCGCCTGCAGGCCCATCTGGCCAAGGACGGCATCGCCCAGTCCGCGCCGCAGAGCGTGCATTGCGGCTGGGGCCGCCTGCTGATCGGCCACACCTACCCCAACGCCGAGGCGCTGGCCTCGGCGCTGCAGGAGGAGCGCCCCGGCGAGCGCGATATCGCCCTGTACGTGGCCGCGCCGCATCAGGTGCTGGCCCTGGCGCCGCAGCAACTGTTCCTCGACCCCTCCGACACCCTGCGCCTGTGGTTCATGGACTATCGCCCGGCCCATGCCAGCTTCCGCGGCTTCGGCATCCGCCGCGTGCACAGCGAGCAGGACTGGGAGGCGGTCAACAGTCTCTATCTGCAGCGCGACATGCTGCCGATCGACACCACCCAACTCACCCCGCGCGAGGACGGTGGCCCCAGCTACTGGCTGGCCGAGGACGAGAGCGACGGCCGGGTGGTCGGCGCGGTGATGGGCCTCAACCACGCCAAGGCCTTCGCCGACCCGGAGGCCGGCAGCAGCCTGTGGTGCCTGGCGGTGGCGCCAGACTGCCAGCGCCCGGGCGTCGGCGAGGCGCTGGTGCGCCACCTGATCGAGCACTTCATGAGTCGCGGCCTGAACCACCTGGACCTGTCCGTGCTGCACGACAACAAGGGCGCCAAAGCGCTCTACGCCAAGCTCGGCTTTCGCGTGCTGCCGACCTTCGCGGTGAAACGGCGCAACGGCATCAACCAGGCGCTGTTCCTTGGCCCAGGGCCGGAGGCGGAGCTCAACCCCTATGCGCGCATCATCGTCGACGAGGCCCAGCGACGTGGCATCGAGGTACGCGTCGACGACGCCGAGGGCGGCCTGTTCACCCTCAGCCAGGGCGGCCGGCGCATCCGCTGCCGCGAGTCGTTGTCGGACCTGACCAGCGCGGTGAGCATGACCCTGTGCCAGGACAAGCACCTGACCCACCGCGCCTTCGACCGTGCCGGCCTGCGCCAGCCGGCCCAGCGTTTGGCCGGCAGCAGCGAAGACAACGCCGCGTTCCTCGCCGAGCACGGCAGCATCGTGGTCAAGCCGGTGGACGGCGAACAGGGCCAGGGCGTGGCCGTCGACCTGCGCAGCAACGAGGCCGTGCAGGAGGCCATCGAACGCGCCCGGCACTTCGACCAGCGCGTGCTGCTGGAGAGCTACCACCCCGGCCAGGATCTGCGCATCGTGGTCATCGGCTACCAGGTGGTGGCCGCCGCCGTGCGTCATCCGGCCGAGGTGATCGGCGACGGCGTGCATACCATCGGTGCGCTGATCGAGGCGCAGAGCCGCCGGCGCCAGGCCGCCACCGGCGGCGAGAGTCGCATCCCGCTGGATGCCGAGACCCAGCGCACCCTGCACGACGCCGGCCATGACTACTCCAGCGTGCTGCCCGCCGGCACCCGCCTGAGCGTACGCAAGACCGCCAACCTGCATACCGGCGGCACCCTGGAGGACGTTACCGAGCGCCTGCACCCGCAGCTGCACCAGGCGGCGGTAAAGGCCGCCCGCGCCTTGGAGATTCCGGTGGTGGGCCTGGACCTGCTGGTCGAGTCCGCCGAGACCGAGGATTACGTGCTGATCGAGGCCAACGAGCGGGTCGGCCTGGCCAACCACCAGCCGCAACCGACCGCCGAACGCTTCGTCGATCTGCTGTTCCCGCTCAGCCGCCCGCATCTGTAAGGAGGCTCTATGCATCGCCTACCCGAACCCGACCTGGCCTACCTGCGCCAGGTACTGCTCGAGCTGCTGGCCATCCCCAGCCCCACCGGCTTCACCGACACCGTGGTGCGCTACGTGGCCGAACGCCTGGACGAGCTCGGCATCCCCTTCGAGCTGACCCGCCGCGGCACCATCCGCGCCACGCTCACCGGCCGCCAGTCGAGCCCGGACCGCGCCGTGTCGGCGCACCTGGACACCATCGGCGCCATCGTCCGCGAGATCAAGGACAGCGGCCGCCCGGCCCTGGCCCCGGTGGGCTGCTGGTCCAGCCGCTTCGCCGAGGGCAGCCGGGTCAGCCTGTTCACCGACCACGGCGTATTGCGCGGCAGCGTACTGCCGCTGATGGCTTCGGGGCACGCCTTCAACACCCAGGTCGACAGCCTGCCGATCAGCTGGGATCACATCGAACTGCGCCTCGACGCGCCCTGTACCAGCCGCGCCGAATGCGAGGCACTGGGCGTCTCGGTGGGTGACTTCGTCGCCTTCGACCCGCTGCCAGAGTTCACCGAGAGCGGCCATATCAGTGCCCGTCACCTCGACGACAAGGCCGGCGTCGCAGCGCTGCTGGCCGCGCTCAAGGCGGTCAAGGACAGCGGCCTGGAGCCGCAGATCGACTGCCACCCGCTGTTCACCATCACCGAGGAGGTCGGCTCCGGCGCGGCGGCGGCGCTGCCCTGGGACGTCAGCGAGTTCGTCGGCATCGACATCGCCCCGGTCGCCCCCGGCCAGCAGTCCAGCGAACACGCGGTGAGCGTGGCCCTGCAGGACTCCGGCGGGCCGTATGACTACCACCTGTCGCGCCACCTGCTGCGCCTGGCCGCCGAGGACGACATCCCGGTGCGCCGCGATCTGTTCCGCTACTACCACAGCGACGCCCAGTCGGCGGTGACCGCCGGCCACGACATCCGCGTCGCCCTGCTGGCCTTCGGCTGCGACGCCACCCACGGCTACGAGCGCACCCACATCGACAGCCTGGCCGCCCTCACCCGCCTGATCGGCGCCTACCTGCTCAGCCCGCCGGTGTTCGCCTCGGACGCCAAGCCGGCCCAGGAGCATTCGCTGGAGCGCTTCAGCCACCAGATCGAGCATGACGCGCAGCTGGCCAACGACACCCAGGTGCCCAATCTAGACAGCGTCCTCGGAGCGCGCCCGGACACTCCGGGCTAAGCTTCTGGGGCGGTCGTGCCCGGCTCTGCAACGGCCGCTTGAAGCCCCGCCCACAACTGGGCAAAGTGCTGGCATAACCGATAAGAACGATGAGGTTGGCAGATGCGCTTGTGTCTGGCCGTATTGCTGCTCTGCCTGAGTGGACAATTGTGGGCGCTCGCCCCCGCTCCCCTGGACCGTGACGACCTGCGCCTGTCGCTGGCGCCCTACATGGGCTATTACCGCGACAGCGACGGCACGCTGGATGCCCAGGCAGTGCAGAAGCTGCCGGACAGCGCCTTCGAACAGGTGCATGGCGACCACGCCAACCTGGGCAAGAACGACTCGACCTGGTGGTTCAAGGTACGCTTGGTCAACAGCCGCCCTCAGCCGCTCTCCGGCTACCTGGAAGTCAACTACGCCCTGCTCGACCAGATCGACGTCTACCTGCAGGACGAGGACGGTCGCCTGCAGCACCAGCGCAGCGGCGACAGCTTCGCCTTCTCCCAGCGCCCGGTGCAGGTGCGCCACTTCTGGTTCCCGATGGACCTGCCACACGGCAGCAACACCCTGCTGATCCGGGTACAGAGCACCAGCACCATCTTCGTTCCGCTGTTCTTCAGCACCCATGGCGCCAGCGCGGCAGCCCAGGAAAACCTGATGGGCATCAACGGCGCCTTCTACGGCGTGCTGTTCGCCATGTTCATCTACAACCTGTTCCTGTTCATCTCGCTGCGCGAGCGGGCCTACTTCTGGTACCTGGTGTACAACATCAACGTCGGCCTGTTCGCCGCCTGCTTCGACGGCATGCTGTTCAAGCTGCTGCCCAACCACCTGGGGCTGCAGTCGGTGGGCATCTACGTGCTGATGTACCTGCACTGCCTCACCGCGGCGCAGTTCAGTCGCCACTTCTTGCACATCCCGCAGCACTTCCCGCGCCTGGACAAGGGCCTGCGCCTGCTGATGCTGGTGATCGTCGGCTGCCTGCTATCGGTGCCGCTGATCGGCCTGGCCGCGTGGAACATCCTGGCCAGTATTGCCGTGCTGCTGGTCTCGCTGATCCTGCTGCTCACCGGTGTCTATACCTGGCGCCGCGGCGTGCGCCACGGCTCCTACTACGTGGTGGCGTGGAGCATCCTGCTGGTGGCCTTCATCCTGGTCACCAGCGGCTCGCTGGGCATCGAGATCTTCGGTATCTATGGCTCGGCGGTGGTCGAGCTGGGCGTGACCATCGAGCTGCTGAGCCTGTCCATCGGCCTGGCCGACCGCATCAACCTGCTCAAGGATGAAGGCTTCCGCTCGCGCCAGGCCGCCGAGCAGGCCGAGTACGAGAACCAGGCCAAGAGCCGCTTCCTGGCCAAGATGAGCCACGAGATCCGCACCCCGCTGAACGGCGTGCTGGGCATGCTGCAGCTGCTGCGCGAGACGCCGCTGGACCGCAACCAGCGCTTCTATGTCGACACCATCAGTAGTTCGGGGCGCTCGCTGATGTCGGTGATCAACGACATCCTCGACTACGCACGCATCGAGTCCGGCAAGCTCAGCCTCGAGGAAATCGAGTTCGACCTGGAGCAGATGATCTCCGAGACCCTGGCGCTGTTCACCGCCCAGGCCCTGGAGAAGCGCCTGCGCCTCTACGTCTGCCTGGAGGGCGGCGTACCACGGCGCATCCAGGGCGACCCGACGCGACTCAAGCAGGTGCTGATGAACCTGCTGGGCAACTCCCTCAAGTTCACCCAGGAGGGCCACGTGTCGCTCTCGGTCAGCCGACGCAGTAACAGCGAGGGCGGTCTGCACCTGGTGTTCGCGGTCAGCGACAGTGGCATCGGCATTCACCACGACAGCCTGCACCAGCTGTTCAAGTCCTTCGCCCAGGGAGACTCCAGCACCACTCGCCGCTACGGCGGCAGCGGCCTGGGCCTGGCCATCAGCAAGGAGCTAGTGGAGATGATGGGCGGCCGCATCGAGGTACAGAGCACGCCGGGACAGGGCTCGCGCTTTGCCTTCGACGTGCCGCTGCGCCGCGCCGTGGAAGACCACGACGAGCTGGCCACCCTGCTGGAAAACCGCACCGCCCTGCTCTGCTCGCTCGACGGCCAGGGCCTCGACTGCCTAGGCCACCTGCTCGGCCGCTGGGGCATGCGCACCCAGCGCTGCCAGGACCCGGAGCGCCTGCGCGACTACCTGGAAGACTTCACCGCGCCGCCACTGCTGGTGCTGATGGCGCCCTGGCCGGGCAGCAGCGGGCACTGGCTGGACAGCCTGCGGCCGCACCTGGAGAACGGCCAGCGGGTGCTGATCCTCAGCCCGCCGGAGCAGTACCAGCAGCTCCCCGAGGGGCGCGGCCTGCGCCTGCTCGGCCAGCCGTTGCCGCTCTCGGTGGTCGGCCTGCGCGATACCCTGCTGGAGCTGTACAGCGAGCGGCGCAACGAGGCGCCCGCCATACCGCCGGCATTGGAGCAACGCGCCGGCAGCACGCCCTGCATCCTGGTGGCCGAGGACAATCGGGTGAACCAGATGGTGGTCCAGGGCTTCCTCAAGAAGCGTGGCTATTCGGTGCGCATGGTCGCCGACGGCAACGCTGCGGTCGCCGAATACCGCCGCGACCCCGGCGCCGTGCAACTGGTGCTGATGGACTGCGAGATGCCGGAACTGGACGGTTTCGAGGCGACCCGGCAGATCCGCAAACTGGAGTACAACCGCCAGCTACCAGCGGTGCCGATCATCGCCCTGACCGCGCACATCCTCGACGAACACCGCGACCAGGGCCTGGCCGCTGGCATGGACGATTTCCTCGGCAAGCCGCTGGATTGCCAGCAGCTCTACGCCATGCTCGATCGCTACCTGCTCGCGCAGGTCCACGCGACCGATTAGCATGGCCGCCCGCCAACAGGAGCCGCCATGCTGATCCCCCACCAGATGCTCGAAGCCGAGACACTCAACCGCCTGCTGGAGGACTTCGTCACCCGCGACGGCACCGACAACGGCGACGACACGCCGCTGGCCACCCGCGTCGAGCGGGCTCGCAGGGCACTGGAGAAAGGCCAGGCGGTAATCGTCTTCGATGCGGACAGCCAGCAGTGCCAGCTGGCGCTACGCGATGAAGTACCGAAGGAGTGGCTGGAAGATCAGTGACTGGCGAAGCGCGGGCCGAGTAGGATGATGCCCGCACCGATCAGGCACAGTAGCGCGCCCGCCCAGTCCGAGAGCATCGGCCGGGTCCGCTCGATCACACCCAGCCAGAGCAGCGAAGCCACGATGTAGACACCGCCATAGGCGGCGTAGGCGCGCCCGGCATAGGCCGCCTCGACGCGGGTCAGCAGCAGGGCGAACAGGGTCAGGCTGAGCAGGCCCGGGGCGATCCACCAGGCGCTCTTGCCCAGGCGCAGCCACATCCAGAAGGCATAGCAGCCGGCGATCTCGAACAGTGCGGCGAGAAAGAACCAGAAGTAGTTGAGCATCATCGGTCTCTTGAAAGCGGTTGGCAGGTCAGCCGGTGAGGCCCCCATGCGAACTCAGCCGCGCAGGCTACCCTCGCGCTCCCACACGCAGCGCACCCGCAGGTCTTCTTCCTGGGGGCTGTGGAAGCCGCTCTCCGACTCCCAGCGGAAGGTGTGCAGGCCGTTCAGCTCGGTCTCTAGATGTACCACAGCGCTGGCCCAGTACAGGCGCTTGAGCAGCGCCTCGAATTCCTTCACCCACAGCGCCCACTCGTACTCGATGGCCTGGTAGCTGGCGCCGAAGTGGATCACCTGGGTCTGGTACAGCCCTTCACCCTCGTTGCCGCAGAAGGAGAACATCTCGCGACCGAGGAACGGCCAGGCGTCGCCGACGGGCAACTGCTCCAGTACTCGGCGGTTGGTGCCACGACGCAGCGCGCGCTGCTCGAGATCACCGGACGGCCAGTCACGGATGCAGCCATAGACGATGGATTCGGACTCCACGCGGGTACTCCAGAAAGTGCAGGCTGCCTTCTAACACAGGGCATGGCGACTGCAAAGGAACCAATGCCCTGCCCGCGCAAAAAGCGCGGGCCAGACGCCAAATCAGGCCGAGCGTTGCGGTGTGCGCAAGGCCCAGGCGATCAGCGTCATCAGCACGGCCAGGCCGATCAGTACCATGAACGGCACCTGGTAGTTGCCAGCCAGATCGCGCCCCAGGCCAGCCAGGATCGGCGCCAGGCACGCCATGCCGTAGCCGGCGCATAGCATCATCGCGGTCCAGCGACTGACAGCCAGCGGCGTGTGCACCTCATACAGCGGCAGCACCAGCGACAGCGCGAAGGAGCCGCTGAGGACGAAGCCCATCAGCACGGCCCAGACCTCGGGCCACAGCGTCGGCTGGAAGGTGATCATGCTCATGCACAGGGTCAGAATCACCCCGCAACCCACCAGCAGCGGCTGGCGAATATCGAAACGCTGGGCCAGCCAGGGCAGCAACCAGGCACTGGGCAGACCAACCAGCATCAGCAGGCTGAACAGGCCATTGGCGTGCAGCAGGCTCAGGCCCGCCTCGTGGTAGCGCGCCACCAGCCAGGTGGCCATGGTGTAGAAGAAGCCCGCCTGAATGGCGAAGAAGCCGGTCACCAGCCAGGCGCGCGGTTCGCGCCAAGGTAGCCCCTGGGCATCGCCAGCCAGCGCCTCTTCGGCGCGATTCGGCAGGCGCAGCCAGAGCAGGCCGGCCAACAGCGCAGGCACGAACCAGGCCGCCAGGCCCAGACTCCAGTCATCGCCCAGGCCCTGGGTCATGGGCACCGTGAGCACCGCACCCGCGGCGCCACCAATGGCCATGCTGAAGGAATACCAGCCGACTACCTGGCCGACGTGATCACGGAAATGACGCTTGATGAAGCCGGACAACAGCGGACCAGCCACGGCGATACCGGCGCCGAGCAGCACCGCACTGCCGATCAGCAGCGGGCTGAAATGGCCACCCAGACGCAGCAGCAGGGCCAGAGTGATCAGCCCCAGGCAAGCGGCAACGGTGCGTTCCAGGCCGAAGCGCACGGCCAGGCGCGGCGCCAGCGGCGCCAGCAGGCCCATGCACAGCACCGGCAAGGCGGTGGTCAGGCTGATCAGACCACGGCTCAGCGACAGCTCTTCGGCGATGCGCTCGATCAGTGGGGCAAGGGAGGTGATGCCGGGGCGCAGGTTGATCGCCGCCAGCACCAGCGCCAGCAATAGCAGGGCCCTGGGTACAGGTTTCACGTGACATCCAACAACTCGATGGCCAGGCAGGCCGGGGCTGCAACCCTACTCTCGCAAGGCGCGCCCGGGCAAGCGCGGAGCACATGAAACTGACCAACTGGACAATAAAAAGTGGCGACAGTAAACGCACTCTGCTTACTGTCCGGATGCAATCCGTTGCGATACCTGAGATACAAACAACGTCAGAAAACCGACCTTCCATACGGCTAAATGGCACTTCGCCAGTGAACCGGCGACAGCCCAGGCCCCATGCGGGCTCAGGCAAAAGAAAAGAGTTGCCAGCGCCTCGAATAAAGCCGTTTCGCTGTATATAGTGCTAGTGAATGTAACAGAGCATTTACAGACTCTGATTGACTAATAAAAAGCTGCCGCCAACAGCCACGGAATGTCGACGATGAAAACAACTAAAGACACTGATTCCTCCGTATCCGAACCGCGTACCGTCTCCCATACCGTGACCGAGACCGAGACACTGCCCGCCCCCGTTGCCACCTCGCAGAACCTGCAAGTGGGCAGCGAGCAGTACATGTATTTCACCGAGCGCGACATCGACCGTATTCTCGAGAACCTCGACGGGCTGCGCGAACGAGTATTCCCCAAGCTGCATGGCGATGACGGCCTCGACGCACGCCACGCCCAGCACTTCCCCTCGGTGTGCCTGATCGGCCTCGGCCGCTGCGGCTCCAACATCGCCCTGGACGTGGCCTCGCTGGTCTATAACGCGCGGCGCTTCTACCTCAACGAATTCAGCAACCAGGAAAAGAACGGCGGCGAACAGCGCCCGGCCAGCTGGATTCGCAGCAACCTGCGCCTGTCCTCCGGACGCGGCGCCAAGCCGGTGTTTCTGATCGAGCCGCTGGTGATGCTCGGCGACCTGGACAAGGACATCGAGGGCCGCATCCGCTTCTCGCGCAAGGCCGAGACCAACGGCTTCCTCGACGACTACAGCAAAATGAAGATCATGGACCTGTCCGAGGTCCATGCCGGCGGTGCCGGTAACGCACCGATCCTCGGCCAGTATCTGGCCAAGATCATCCTCAACAAGGATACCCAGCGCTTCTCCAACGCCGACTGGAAGTTCATCCACAGCTACCTGATCGACTCCTGCGGCATCAAGGCCAACCAGTCGCGCCTGTACTTCTACATCTTCAGCGCCGGCGGCGGCACCGGCTCGGGCATGGCCTCGGAATTCGGCCTGGCCCAGCAGTTCGCCTACATGAGCAAGACCTTCGACACCAAGCAGGAGAGCAGCAGCGAGGACAACCGCGGCCACTCCTTCGTCTTCGAGCCGATCTTCACCAGCGGCATCTGCATCCTGCCGAACATCTCCGACCAGCGCATCGAGATGTCCGAGGCGCTGCATATCAACGCCGGCCGCCTGCTGTGCAAGTACCTCGCCGAGGAATGGGACTTCTCCTACAACTTCGACAGCGAGGAAACCGGCGAAGAGAGCGTGATGCGCCGCATCCGCCCGTGGAACGCCATGATGCTGATCTCCAACGACATCATGCGCTACGCCGAAGAGAGCGACGGCGGCAACGTACAGAACATCGACGTGAACGCCATGGAGCGCCACGCCAACCAGTACATCTCGCAGCAGATATTCAACATCCTCACCGCCCAGGCGGTGACCACCGACTACGACCAGAACTACTTCCGCCGCGCCGGCATCGACATCGGCGAGACCATCCGCCTCGACGCCAACGACCTGTTCATGAGCCTGGCTGGCCCGGTGGCCGTGGCCTACGCGGAATCCGTGGTCGCCGAGCAGGCCCAGCCTGCCACCACCGAGAAGTTCAAGGTGTTCGAGAAGGAGCAACCCAAGCTCAACATCGACGACCTGTTCTTCCGCTCCATCGACCTGCCGCACTTCAACAAGACCACCCAGGCCATCGAGGGCATCAGCCTGCTGCCGATCGAGGCCAAGCGTTATCGCGCGGCTTTGGAGCAGTACAAGAAGTCCAACTTCGACGCCAGCGCCCTGAGCGACCTGCACTTCTTCAAGAACTGCTCCTCGGTGGTGTCCATCGTCTCGCTGCCGAAGGACTACAAGCTGTCCTACATGGACCTGAACCGGCTGAAGACCCACCTCAACAGCCTGTTCCCCAACACCACCCTGAAGCGCTACGCCTTGGTGATCGGCGCCTCGGCCAACCTGTCGCTGACCACCCTGATCGTCAAGAGCCCGTGCCTGTCGGACGACTTCCTAACCCTGATCGTGGCCTTCATCAAACGCTGCTTCGCCCGTGACCAGTACCGCTACGACGAGAGCCTGGACAACGCCATGCTCGACTTCATCGTCTCCGAGGACTTCGACGAAGCCCGCATCGAGGCCATGCTCAACGAGTACGAAAACCCGGCGAAGATCCTCGACACCAACTGGTACGCGATCAAGCCGATGTACGAGAAGAAGTACCGCGAGCTGATCCACGACCAGGACAAGTTCGTCTCGATCAACGACATCCGCCTGTCCCGCGAAAGCGTGAAGAAGGCCATCAAGTACCTGCGAGAGATCTACCGCCACCGCGTCGGCAAGACTCGGGTCATCTCGCTCAACGATTACGCCAAGGACTGAGTTGTTACCGCCTCAACGAAAAAGGCCTGCAATTGCAGGCCTTTTTCGTATCTGCAGGATCAAGTCTCGTCGCGCCACTCCTGCAGAACAGAACGCAATTCTGTCCGCCAGTCTGGCTGCTGAATGCCAAACTCGGCGTTCAGCTTGGAACAGTCGAGTACGGACCACAGCGGCCTGCGCGCTGGCGTTGGGTACTCCGAACTGACAATTGCACGTAGCCTGGGCGAGCGCTCAATCAGACCAAGCTCAAGTGCCTGACGAAATATCTCTTCGGCAAACTCGTACCAACTGCAAGCCGGCCCACCACTAAAGTGGTAACAACCCCATTGCAACTCACCCTTATCCCGGTAGAGCTGAACCAGCTGCCAAAGAGCCCCGGCAATACCGGCAGCCGGAGTCGGACCACCGCGTTGATCGGCAACCACGGCCAACTCATCGCGCTCACGCCCCAGACGCAGCATGGTTCTGACAAAATTCTGCCCGTGCGCACCGAACACCCAACTCGTCCGCAGTACGAGAGCCCGCGAGCAACGTTCGAACAACGCCTGCTCGCCCGCCAGTTTGCTAGCGCCATAGACCCCGACAGGTGCCACCGGATCACTTTCTTTATAGGGACTAATCCCGTTACCGGCAAAAACATAGTCGGTAGAAATATGGAACAAGGGAATTCCAGCGCGCTCGGCTTGATCCGCTAGCAGCGCTACACCATCTCGATTGACCGCGTAGGCAGCCGCTGACTCACTTTCCGCCCGATCGACCGCGGTGTATGCGGCCGCATTGATGATTGCGCCGGGTGCGATCTCGGCCACCCGCTTCATCACCTGTTGCGAATCGGCCAGGTTCAACTCTCGGGAGCCTAGGCCAATGATCTCGAAGCCCACCGGCACAGCCCTCATGAGCTCGTGCCCCACCTGTCCCTGCGCGCCTGCAACCAGAACCCGCATCTCAACCGCGCCCAAGCAGTTGGCGCAGCGTCGGATTAATCTGATCCTTCGCCGACAGTTTGGGTTGCTCCACAGGCCATGGAATACCTACTTCGGAATCGTTCCAGAGCAGTCCCCCTTCATCCTCCGGGAAGTAGAGGTCCGTGCACTTATACTCGAAATCCGCCGTCTCGCTTAGAACACAGAAGCCATGGGCATAGCCTGGTGGAACCCACAGTTGGCGATGGTTCTCATCGTTGAGCTCGACGCCGACAAAACGTCCGCAAGTTGGTGAGTCGGAGTTGATATCCACTGCCACATCGTAGACCGCACCACGACTAACCCGTACTAGCTTGCCCTGCGGCCGGGTACGCTGGAAGTGCAGACCACGCAACACACCGCGAGATGAGCGCGAGTGGTTGTCTTGGACAAAGGGCATATCGATACCAGCCTCTCGGTAACGCTCGATCTGGAAGCTCTCAAGAAAGAAGCCACGAGCATCACCAAACACCTGGGGCTCGATGATCAGTACTCCCGGAAGGACAGTTTCAATAACCTTCATAGCGAATCTGATTCCAGCAAACGAAGCAGGTACTGGCCGTAGCCAGTTTTGCTCAGCGATGGGGCCTGCTTAGAAAGCTGATCAGCGGACAGCCAACCCTGGTGATAAGCAATCTCCTCCAGGCAGGCGACCTTCAGCCCCTGACGCGCCTCTATGGTTTGCACGAAGTGGCTGGCCTCCATCAAGGAATCATGAGTCCCGGTATCGAGCCAGGCGAAACCGCGCCCCAGCTGGCTTACATGCAATTCGCCACGCGCTAGGTAGGTGTTGTTGATATCAGTAATTTCCAGCTCACCACGCGCCGAAGGCTTGATTTGCTTTGCAATATCCACGACCGAAGCGTCATAGAAATACAGGCCAGTAACGGCGTAATTGGACTTGGGCTGGGCAGGCTTTTCTTCAATGGAGACCGCCTTGCCAGACGCGTCGAACTCGACGACACCAAATCGCTCCGGATCCCGTACGTGATAGCCAAACACCGTAGCGCCCTGATCGCGCTGCGTGGCCTCCTGCAGCATGGAACTGAAGCCGTAACCATAGAAGATGTTATCGCCGAGAATCAGGCAAACATTGCTGTCGCCAATAAACTCCTCGCCGATCAGGAATGCTTGGGCCAGCCCGTCCGGAGACGGTTGCTCGGCATAACTCAGGCTGATACCGAATTCGGAGCCATCACCCAGCAGCTTGCGGAAGTTGGGCAAGTCATCCGGGGTGGAAATAATCAGTACATCGCGTATCCCGGCCAACATCAGCACCGACAGTGGGTAATAGATCATCGGCTTGTCGTAGATCGGCAGTAGCTGCTTGGATACACCCCGAGTGATTGGATGCAGACGTGTGCCGGAACCACCAGCCAGCACTATGCCTTTCCAGCGTGCCTTTTCACTCATATTGCCCACGCTCACTGATTCTCCCCCAGACGCGCCAATCGATAGTCACCATTCAAAACCCGCTGCCACCAAACCGGGTTCCCCAGATACCAGTTCACGGTTTTGCGCAGACCACTTATGAAGGTTTCCTGTGGCGCCCAACCAAGCTCACGCTCGACCTTGCTCGCATCGATTGCATAACGGCGGTCATGCCCCGGGCGATCCTTCACGAAAATGATCTGCTCCCGGTAAGAACCGCCCTGCTCCCTAGGTCGCAACTCGTCCAGCAGCTCACAGATGGCCTCGACCACCTCCAAATTGCGCTTCTCATTATGGCCACCGATGTTGTAGGTCTGCCCTACTTCACCCCGACAAACCACCTCGATCAATGCCCGCGCATGATCATCGACAAATAGCCAGTCACGCACCTGCGATCCATCGCCATACACAGGTAATGGCTTGCCGTGCAGAGCATTCAGAATGACGTGGGGGATCAATTTCTCAGGGAAGTGGAACGGCCCGTAGTTGTTGGAGCAGTTGGTCACCAGTACCGGTAGACCATAAGTGCGATGCCAAGCACGCACTAGGTGGTCGGAACCTGCTTTGGAAGCGGAATACGGGGAGCTCGGGGCGTAAGGCGTGTCTTCCGTGAACAGATCGGTTGTGCCATGCAGATCACCAAACACTTCGTCCGTGGAAATATGATGGAAACGGAAAGAGCTGCGTTCCTGCTCTGGAAGAGATACCCAGTAACGCTTGGCAGCCTCCAGCAGCGTATAGGTTCCAACCAGGTTGGTCTGAACAAATGCCGCCGGGCCATCGATGGAGCGGTCCACGTGAGACTCGGCTGCTAGGTGCATCACCGCACTGGGCTTGAACGCCGAGAAGACGATATCCAGTTGTTCGGCATCGCAGATATCAACCTGATGAAAACTGTATCGCGGAGAATCGGCAACCTCCGCCAGAGACTCCAGGTTTCCCGCGTAAGTCAGCTTATCTACGTTGGCGACCACATGCTTGGTCTCGGCGAGCAGCGTTCTAATGACTGCCGAGCCAATAAAACCGGCACCACCGGTTACTAAAATCCGTTGAGCCATAGATATACAGATATCCCTAATAAGAAATTATGCATGCCCGCAGCACCCGAACATTCTAAGGCGGTACCTGGAGCTTAACGCCAGGCCTCGAGCCAGCCTAGGGATAATCCGGTGGGGCCGGCAGGCTTGTACTCGGCTCCCATCCACCCCTCATAACCTACCGCATTCAGCGTCTGGAGTGCTTCAGCAAAATCTACCTGCCCCGTTCCCGGAGCCCCCCGCCCTGGGGAGTCAGCGAACTGTACATGTCCTATGCGCTTGGCCAACAAGCGGATGCCTTGGGGAATACCTAGCCCCTGGCGCGCCATATGATAAAGATCGAACTGGGCTAGGCAATTGGGATGATCGACTTGTCGTAGCAACAGATCGAGATCCTCCGGGGTATTAATTAGAAACCCCGGCATATCCAGCGGATTGATTGCCTCGCATACCAACTGAATACCTAGCGAAGCAAAAGACTCTGCACTCTTGCGTAGATTCTCAGCCAGGCAATCTAGCGCCCTTTCTCGCCCCTGTTTCTCGGCTAGGCGCCCCGCAAGCACATTGACGCACTGCGGCTGAACTACCGCCGCGTAGGCCAGCGCGTCCTGCAGCGCCCTGTCGAACTCCGCCTGGCGTGCCGGCACAGCAGCCAGACCTAGGCCGCCCTGCATCAGATCACCAGCAGGCACATTGATCAACACCAGCGGCAAAGCGGCACGAGCCAGATGCTCCTTGAATAAAGCTGCCGGCAACTCGTAGGGAAACTGAACTTCAACCCCGTCGAACCCTGCCTCGGCCGCAGCCTGAATTCGCTCAAGCAAGGGCCGTTCAGTGAACAGCAAGGATAGATTGGCGCTGATTTTCATTTTTCCTGCTCACGGAATAGTCTGATCAGCGTCGATGGGTCATGCTCGAGGTGGCCTTGGGCACCATGCAACCGCATCAACTGCGCGGCTAACCCACTCATAGGTATGACGCCACTCTGCTCCTGCGCTAGTTTGACTGCTGTATCAAGATCCTTGAGCAGTGTACGTACATGCCACTTGACCGGCGTGAAGCGACTCTCCGCCATCTGCGGCGCCAGGATTTGCAACGGCCTGGAGTCAGCAAAACCACCAGCCAGCGCAGGCGCTAGTAATGCGGCATCGACACCAGCACGCTCGGCTAGCGCGACCACCTCACCAATCACCAGCGCATTGCATGCTACAAGCATCTGGTTGCACACCTTCGCCACCTGACCTGCGCCGACATCCCCCATGCGAGTCACACGTTGTCCTAGGCGCATAAGTAACGGACGCAGGTATTCGATATCATCTTCTCGGCCACCGGCCATTATCGCCAGCGTTCCATTCTCAGCCCCTTGGACACCACCCGAAACCGGTGCGTCTACCCAGCGCATTCCAGTTCGCCCCTCCAACTCAGCCGCCATTTCACGGGTTTTAGCCGGATCCAGGCTGGAGAAATCCACCAAAAGTTGCCCTGGCCTAGCTTGCTCCACAACACCACCAGCTCCGAAGACCACCTCGCGAACGGCATTGGTGTCAGCCAAGCAAAGCAGCACCAAGTCTACCTTCGTACAAAGCGCGGCCAATGACGTAGCCACTTCCACCCCTCGCTCCCGTAACGCCGAACACTTATCCGCAGAGCGGTTCCATATGTGCAGAGAGTAACCGGCAGCCAACAGTCGAGTGCACATAGGCAGCCCCATCAGGCCAATTCCAACAAAGCCAATACTGGGTAGGGATACAGACATGTTGGGCTCCTGATCGATGGGGAGCCGCATTTTAGCGCCGCAAAAAACAAAAAGCCGGTCAGTGACCGGCTTTCTCGAACGGCATGTCGTCAATTGACACTCATGCGCGCTCGATTCTTCTCCAATGTCGCCGGGCCAATGCCCTTGACCTCCAGCAACTCATCCACAGATGCGAAGGGACCATTGGTATTGCGATGATCGACTATCGCCTGTGCCTTGACTTGTCCAATACCAACCAACTCGGACTGAAGAGTATCGGCATCGGCTGTATTGAGGTTAACCGAGGCAACCTGAACCTCGGCAACAGTCTCAGGCTGAGACTTGGACTCCACGGCGGCAACATTGAGTGAGAATGCGGTAAAGCAGGCAAAAAGCAGTGCAGAAAAATGCATCTTAGGCATAGCGAAAGCTCCATTTCGTAAATGTGAGCGTGATTCCCATCACGCTCACATAACGCTAGTCACCCGCCAATTACAGTCAAATCAACATCAGCCGTTTTTTGTGCGTCGCTGCACATGCATCCAGTCGACTATTTCACCTTCTGGCACATAGCCACTCACAGTATCCCGCAACACGTGCCGCACGCGGTCGTAGTCGTCGCATTGCAGCGCGTTCAGCAAATCATCCAATACACTCTTCAACCTCGTCCAAGGCCAGTATTCCTCGTTAGCGCGCATAATCATTGGATGATCAGTGGGACTGACGTTGTCACCAATTAGCAACTCCTCATAAAGCTTCTCGCCGGGACGCAAGCCCGTGAATTCGATATCGATATCCCCCTGAGGGTTGATATCGCTACGGACCGAGAGCCCCGACAAATGGATCATCTTTTCTGCCAGAGTAACAATCTTCACAGGTTGCCCCATATCTAGGACAAACACATCACCGCCCTGCCCCATGGAACCAGCTTGAATTACCAACTGCGCAGCTTCCGGAATAGTCATAAAGTAACGAGTGATATTGGGATGGGTCACGGTGACCGGACCACCATTCTTGATCTGCTCACGAAATAGCGGGATTACCGAACCGGACGAGCCAAGCACGTTGCCAAAACGCACCATAGTGAAACGAGTTTGGTTGACAACCTGCTCCTCTGAGCCAAACAGAACTGGTGCAGACTCTCGACTAAGCGCTTGCAGCACCATCTCTGCCTGGCGCTTGCTGCTACCCATAACATTAGTCGGGCGCACCGCCTTGTCAGTGGAGATCAGTACAAAGTTCTTTACTCCGGCGCACACTGCTGCCTGAGCAGCGTGCAAAGTTCCGAAAAGATTATTAAGCACCCCTTCACGGATGTTGTGTTCGACAATAGGTACGTGTTTATAAGCAGCAGCGTGGTAAAGCGTGCTCACCTCCCAATCACGCAGAATAGCTAACAATCTTTGGCCGTCACGGACACTGCCAAGAATACTAATAAGTCTCGTTGAACTACCGTTGCGCGCGACCCAAGACTCAAGCTCGCCATAGATACTGTAAAGGTTGAATTCACTGTGTTCGTACAACAGCAATGCAGTTGGGCGGGCAGCCAGAATCTGACGGCATAACTCGGACCCAATGGAGCCACCAGCTCCGGTCACCATTACCACCTGACCTTGGATGCATCGGTGGAGCAATGCCTGATTCGGCACCACGGTGTCACGCCCTAGCAGATCAACAATATCGACCTCCTGTAGGTCACTCACACTGACTTTGCCATTAGCCAGATCCATGACGCCCGGAATCGTCCGCACATGCACGGGGTATGGCCCTAAAGCCTCAAGAATTTCGCGGCGGCGGGTACGCGATACCGAAGGTAGTGCCAACAGGACCTCCTCCACAGCCAACGCTTCAAACATACTTTCCAGTGAGCTCGAACTGTAGACCTTAATGCCCGCAATCATTCGGTCAGCAATGCCTTCATCGTCATCAATGAAGGCCACTGGCTGCATGCTTCTACTCATACGTAAAGCAAACAGGAGCTGGTTTCCAGCAGCCCCAGCACCATAGATAGCCACACGTTTGAGAGGAGATTCAGCTTGTCCTACGGACTCCGACGAAAACAGCGCACCACTGAAATACTGACGTATCAGCAGACGCACCCCCCCGACCAGCAACAACGCCAAGCACCAGTAGATAAACACCACCGACCTGGGCATCAACTCATCCGGCCTAACCAGATAGATCACCAAGGCTAGCAATAGGGCCGAGAGACTAACGGCATTGAACATAGTGACCAGAGCATTAGAACCCAAGTAGCGCAGCACCGCCCGATAGAGCCCGAATCGAATGAAAAGCGGGATCGCCGTGGCAGGGGCGGCTAAGAACAACCACAGATAGTCGCCGACAGGATTGACAGCATGGTCCCATCCCAAGCGAGCGACAAACGCTAGCCACAAGGCAAGCCACAACAGCAACACATCAGTGATGACCTGAATGGAGCGCTTGGACTGATGCGACAACGCCAGCAAACGACGACGTACCAACTCTGCCTTACTCATTCGTCATAACTCGCTCTACAGACTCAGCAGCACCGGCCCGATACTTGATGGCAAGCGCAATCAGCGGCAAATACGCCATTACCAACACAAGGGGCCCAGGCAGCCAACCGAGGGCGGCACAAACTGCCATGGGCAATAGCCAGAGAAGATTGATAAGCAACACCGCTAGCGTCACCGGAAGGTGCTTGTTGAAACGCCGGGCAGCAAATTGATAGGCGTGGCTACGGTGCGCCTCATAGACCCTTTCTCCCCTCAGCAAACGCCGTAACAAGGTCAGGGTAGCGTCGACGATGAACACTCCGAGCAAAATCAGCCAGCTCCAGAGCAGATCGCCGTTCACCCATGCCGTATGTATAGAAAGTGTGCCTAGTACTATGCCCAGAAAGCCACTACCCGCATCCCCCATAAAAATTCTGGCCGGAGGAAAGTTCCAGGACAGGAAACCAGCGCAGGATGCTGCCAGCAGAAGCACCGGTGGCACTAACTCGTCCGCCCCCATCAGTCTCGATATCAGCGCAATTCCCAAGCAGGCCGTTATCGCCTCAACGCTGGCTATACCATCGATGCCATCCATGAAGTTGTACAGATTTAGCAGCCAGACCAGATACAGCGCAGCCACGATCTGGCCCAACACCCCCAAGTCCCAGCTGTTGCCAAACGCCGAAACAGGTGGCAGGCCGGACAGCCAGTAGAGACACCAGGCAGCGGCAAGGAAATGACCGAGCAGACGCCAACGCGCGGCGACATGACCGTGGTCGTCAAGAAACCCTAGTAAGGCGACACCACCACCGGCACCCAGCAATGCGATGAAGAGCGACTGCGGCAATGCCCCCCAGCAATACAGCGCGCCTCCCCCTAGCAGGAAGGCGATTACGATAGCTACCCCGCCGCCTCTAGGCGTCGGCAAGCTGTGCGAACTACGGGCATTGGGAATATCCAACAAGCTCCGACTCAGAGCGTAACGACGCAAAAGGGCGGTCAACACGCAAGCCAGCAAGGCTGCCGAAACGATGGTCAACAGGGAAATCATGGTGCCTTTTGTTCCAGAAAATGGCGGGCAGTGCTAGATAGAGCCTGGTCAACCGAAATCGGAGGCACCCATCCCAGTCGTTCACGCGTTTTGTCGATGTTGACCTGAAGTGATCCGCAGAGCCGTTGACTCAGGTCTGCACGCCCTGCCAGATGGGCCATACGCTCGATCAGACTCTGCGGCACAGGCAGCAGGCGCGCTGGATGCCCAAGAGCCGCTCCCAAACGGCGCAGCAAATCACTGGTCGACAGGTCCTCGCCGTCGCTCACCATAAAGCGCTCGCCCGCAGCGGCAGGATGAGTCAGGCATAGCACGAGCAGGTCGACCAGATTATCCAGCGCGACCAGGCTGCGCCGGTTGCCAATACTACCGAATGGCAGGGGAACCCCACGCCTCAGCCAGCGCATCATGCTGAGGAAGTTTGCCTTGACCCCCGGCCCGTAGATGAGCGGAGGGCGGACCACAACCACCTCCAGCCCCGTCTCGCCCCCTAGCGTCAGCAGCCCCTCTTCTGCCTCGAGCTTGGAAACCCCATAAGGGTCACATGGCCAAGGCTGATCATCAGCACTGAAAGCGCCTCCCGTCGGGGTTTGCTCGCCATTGACCTTAATCGAACTGACGAAGATGAAACGCTGCACACCCGCCTCGACCGCCTGGCGCGCCAGGCGCAGCGTACCCTCTACGTTCACACGACGGAACTCGGCCAGGGGGTCAGCAGCTTGCTCCCGCATCACATGCACACGAGCCGCACAGTGAACAACCGCATCGACACCATCCAAGAGCTGAGACCAATCGGCCTCCGCCCCGAGCGAGGGAGCGACACACACTTCAGCCCCCGGAGCGGAGGTCGCAGGTATTTGACGTAGCGCGCTGCGTACACCATGTATGCCATCAGCCAACAAGCGCACCTGTACCGCTCTCCCAACGAAGCCACTGGCTCCGGTTAGCAGCACGCGCATGCTCAACCCTTGCGCCAGACAGTGCGATTCACGTAGTCGGTGTAGCTGAGCACCACACGCACAACCTGCAAAGATACAGGGCCGCCTTCATAATCGGGAACGACGGGGATTGAGCGCTCACCCGCCAGGTGCTGACTGGTAATGACCTTAACTGCGGCCAGCACCGAATCCTTCTTCAGCCCGCTCATGATCAGCGCACCCTGGTCCATGCCCTCGGGGCGCTCGTGTGCATTGCGTAGGGTCACCGCTGGCAGGTTGAGTAGCGAGGCCTCTTCGGTGATGGTGCCGCTATCGGAAAGCACGCAAAAAGCCGACATCTGCAGCTTAATGTAATCCAGTAGACCGAAGGGTTTGACAAAGCGCAGCAGCGGGTGCTCCAGAGACTCGCCCAACGCCTCAAGGCGCTTGCGTGTACGCGGGTGGGTCGAGACGATCACCGGGAGGCCGTACTCGTCTGCCAGGGCACGCAAGGTGACAAGCAGGTCGCGCAGATTGTCCGGCGTATCGACGTTCTCCTCACGATGCGTGCTGACGATGAAGAATTTACCAGCCTGAAGCCCCTCACGCTCAAGCACGCCGGACAGCTCAATCTTCGGCCGGTAATAGTCCAGCACCTCGTGCATGTGCGAGCCAGTCTTGATAATGGTCTCGGGGCGGATGCCCTCGGCAATCAGATATCGGCGTGCATGCTCGGTGAGCACCATGTTGATGTCAGATAGATGATCCAGCACCTTGCGATTGAGCTCCTCCGGCACGCGCTGATCAAAACAGCGATTACCCGCCTCCATATGGAACACCGGAATCTTACGACGCTTTGCGGAAATCACAGCCAAACATGTATTCGTATCGCCATACAGCAGTAATGCGTCGGGCTTTTCCAACTCGAATATGGCATCAGCCTTAGTGATGACTTCGGCGATGGTCTGGGCAGCCGTCTCGCCGGCGGCGCCGAGAAAATGATCCGGCTTACGAATCTCCAGATCATCGAAGAAAACCTGGTTGAGCTCGTAATCGTAGTTCTGCCCCGAGTGCACCAGCACGTGGTTGACTTGGAGATCCAGCTCGGCAATCACACGGCTCATCTTGATCAGTTCTGGTCGAGTACCAACCAGAGTCATTACCTTAAGCATCCAGCTGCTCCTTGATATAATCCAACTTGAGCAGTAGCTCCTTGATGCCCGCAACACTGAGGCGCTCAGTGTTGTGCGAGGTGTAATCATCCAACTCGGAGATTATCTCCTCTCCCTCGACAAAGTACTTCTTGTAGTTCAAGTCACGGTTATCCACAGGGATTCGGTAGTAACGACCCATATCCTCGGACTTGGCCATTTCTTCTCGAGAAACAAGCGATTCGTAGAGTTTCTCGCCGTGACGAGTACCAATGACTCTTACCGGGCTTTCGGAGCCAAATAGCTCTTTAAGCGCCAGAGCCAGATCACCAACTGTGGAGGCCGGCGCCTTTTGTACGAACAGGTCGCCCTGCTGGCCATGCTCGAAGGCGTGTAACACCAGATCCACCGAGTCCTCCAACGACATCAGGAAGCGAGTCATCTGGGGGTCTGTCACAGTCAGAGGCTCGCCGGAACGCATCTGTTCGATGAACAACGGAATCACAGAACCACGTGAAGCCATGACATTGCCATAACGTGTGGCGCAGACCACAGTGCCGCCAGCAGGAATCATCCGCGACTTTGCGACCATCAGCTTTTCAGCCATAGCCTTGGAAATGCCCATGGCATTAATCGGGTACACCGCCTTGTCGGTGGAAAGCACCACTACACGCTGCACATTGCTGGCGATAGCAGCATTGAGTACATTCTCAGTGCCATTGACATTGGTGCGTACCGCCTCCATCGGATAGAACTCGCAGGAGGGCACCTGTTTGAGCGCAGCTGCGTGAAAGATGTAGTCGACACCGACCATGGCCTGTCTGAGGCTGTCGTAATCACGCACATCGCCGATGTAGAACTTGACCTTGTCATTGGCCAGGGCGATACGCATATCTTCCTGCTTCTTTTCATCTCGGCTGAAGATTCGAATCTCGCGCACGTTGGTATTGAGAAAGCGCTTGAGAACGGTATGACCGAACGAACCAGTGCCGCCGGTGATCATCAATACCTTGTTATCGAACATAAACCCTTCCAGAGCATTAACGTGCTTTACCGCATACGGGCGGCATCCATCAGATCACAGCCATATCCATGACGATGGCTTTTATTCCACCGCCGACCTAGCGATCGGCTTCCATTCGGCGGACCAATTCCGGCCAACCCGGTGCTACATAACCGGTAGCAGCGCGAAAGCGCGAGCCATCGAGCGAGCGGTCGATCACTATGCCATCGTCGGGGCGGATCTCGATTTCTTTGCCGTATTGCACAGCTACCAAACGCAGCAACTCAAGCTTGGCAATAGGCTCGGCGGCCACATGGTACAAGCCATGGAGCTGCGGGTGTGGCAGAACAAAGTCTTTAATCGCCTGGGCCAGTTCGACGGTGGGCAAACCGGAGAAAATCGCCCGGGAAAAGCCTTTGACACTACCCTGCTGCGAAAGGAACCAGTCTACCAGCGCGTAGTGCGAGCCCAGTTCATGGCCAATGATTGAAGTGCGCAGAGTGATCGCATTGGGTAGATCGTGCAACTCACCTATGTACTTCGACTTGCCGTACAAATCCTCGGCATCTGACACATCGCTCTCTGCATAACCACCCTTGCGCCCGGAAAATACGCAATCGGTGCTGACATGAATCAGACGCGCCCCCCCCAATAAGCACAAACGTGCCAGACGATGAGGGAACATCGCATTGATCGGCAGCGCCGTCAGCGGGTCGTTAGCATCTGCCAGCTGTTTAATGAGTCCGATGCAATTGATCACGACCTGCGGCTGGACCTGAGCCATGACTGCCACCAACGCATCCTGATCCAACACATCGCAGCCTGCCAGCAGCTTGGCATGCAGAGGCTCAGGGTAGTATCGAAAGGCTGCACGACTACGCAGGGTACCCCAGACCTCATAAGCGGAATCCGCAGCAAAGGTACGGAATACAACACTACCCAGCATGCCGGCAGCACCAAGAACTAAAATTCGCATAATTTACCGACCTTTTATACCGTTAGGGTTTGCAAAAGAAGCACAACCACTTATCAAGAAAATATAAAAGAAATACATTTAACAAGATCGAACCAAAGAGCATATAGCTCTGCAACGGGACATAACCGAAGCTCGTATATCGAAACGCGATGACCTGAGCAATAAGCGCACAGAACACCATATTCTTACCGCCGATCCTATATACGAAATACTCAAAAAGAGCAGCCACAATGGAAAAGGCAAATACAGCGCCAAACAGAAAAATGAAAGAGCCTGGATAGAACAGGAAGGCGATATAGCCTGGCAAGGAAACAAAATGTGCTTTGTCATCACGAGCATTGTCGTATACCGAAACCACGAAATGCTGATCGTAAAAGGCATTAGAGCTAGTATCGAAGCGCTCATGCAAGGCTTCCTTAAATACTTCCCATCCAGTATGCGACGCCCCAACGACCGACATCACCCCCTCAATACCGACCCAGCGATCCAAAAAAAGAGATGACGTGTCCCGCAATATAGCATCTTGAATAGCTGTTTTAGTGTAGCCAGGGTAAGTATTAGCGCGCAACCAATTTACAGACAATACTGACGCCGCAAATAACGCCACGAAGACAACCATTACAAAAGTTGTCAATGCGGGCCGAAGCCTTGGCTCGTCACGGCGAAAAAGCGAAATAGCTCCATATAGCAACGACGCTCCATTGAGGATCATGCCTCGACTCCACATGGAGATATTAGAAAGTGCGACCTCTAATAACGCAATGGTAACAGCTATCCAATAGCGATCCCGATTAATTTCGAATTCAAAGCGTAGAATCAAGGCAGAAACAGATGCCATCCCGAACAGTAAAAGCCAGGTGTATACGCCATTGAGCCTGAAGGGCAAATTAGTTTGAGCCACCAAACCACGCTGATAAATGCCGAGTAACGCGTTGGAGATACATACCGCCAGAACAAAGATAATGAAAGCGAGCATTAGCACAAGGCGATACTTTCTGTAGAACGCAAAGATACCTACATATCCGATGCTCGGCAGCGTTTGCGGATAGCTGAACCAGAATCGAGCCCGTAGAAAACGAGCCAGCAGAATAGCGGCCAGCGCGACCGAAGTTACCTGCAATGCCTGATCGGCAGAGGCTGGCGATCCGTCGAACCCTCCAACAGAAATCGCAAAGGCGCCGTCAAAGAATGCTGTGCGTATGCTGAATTTCAACCAGAAGCCAACCCACAGCAATACACCAATAAAGGCATCAAAAAAAATTGCTCCCCGACCAAATCCAGATAAAAGAACTGCCGTGGACAGCACTGTGAACAACAGGTAGATACCCGCACTACCCTGATACTCTCGAGCCGTGCAAGCGGTGATGACTGCAATCGCAATCAGAACCAGCCCCCAAACGCCCTTTAACACCCCCCCCCAGCGCATAAACACCTCAGATCTACTTATCGTTATATCTAGGACGTACCGACATTTGCAAAATCACCGCCAGCAGTACCCCCCAGAAAAAAAACATGATTACACCAGAGTACGGTTGCCGTAACCCGACCTTGAAGACGCTGTCTATGCTCAGCATCAGGATCACGATGACAGCCAATGCCATCCGCGCCCTGTCAGCCCAGAAAGCCTGTAGATTTTGTAGTATCGAGACTCCGGTATAGGCAACCAATAACAGCAGCGGCAGCAAACCCAGCAGACCAAAATGGTACGCAAAGTCGAGGTAGTAGTTAAAGGCGCTGGGATGCACCGCGCGACTCGGAGAGGTAGCATGCCCCAGCAATGCCGCCATCCAGCCGTCAGTCATTCCGGAGAGGTAAAAGAACCAGTGACCGAGGTAGTTAACTCGGCTCTCCAACATATCTAATCCAGCGCCACCCTCAGACATCTGCCAAAGGTAGGCAATGGTGATGGCTGCGCCCACTAGAATAAATAGAGGAACGGTGAGCGCTCTAGAACGCTCACTTTTAGACTTGCTTTGCTGGACAACAAAAAGAATCACTCCAGAAAGAAGCATTAGATTAGTTAATAGCGACCAGGCAAATATCGTATAACTCCCCATCAACAACGCCAGCCCACACAGCCAACGGCGCAGCGGAGATTGCTCCCAAAGAGTACAGAGCCCGAGAACGAACGCAGCAGCAAATAGGAAAGAAACGTAATGCAGATGTTGATAGATGCTAAATAGATACACCGAAGGAGATAGCAACCGCCCCCCGGTGCTCACGGTAGAAATCAATTGAAGAGGCACCAGACATACAAGTACGGCCAAAGCGGCTCTGGCCAGCATCTCCAAAGCATCTTCGTGACTACCGAATTGCTGACCTAACACTAGCGCGGACATGGGCAGAATATATTGAATCAACAGAATAAGCTTCTGTCGTCCTGCTCCCCCTTCCGTCAAGCCAAGCAACAGGCTGGTCAGTAGCATGCCGATAAAAACGAAAAACAGGCTAACGAGAGATAACCTCACCTGTGAATACTGACCCAATAATACGATGCTGACATAGCAGGCCAGAACCGATAGCGGAATTGGCAACAAGGACAGCACTCCACCGCTGACAAAACCACCTGAAGTCTCGCCGAAAAGCCCCCCGTCTAACTGGAAGAATAACGGAACCAGAATTGCTATTGCGGTTAGCAACAGGATCCGGTTCTCGCTCATCCACCCGACGCCTTTCTTCGGCAGTAGGCCATTTCTCTCGCTGGCGTAAAACATCCAAGAAAGAACCGATCCGAGCAAATAGAGTGCAGCAAGTGCTTCCACTCCGAACGCGTAGAAAAGAAGCGGGATGCTAGCCAACAACATCAGATTGGACAGCATGTCCGAGCCAAACACATCAGCACCGACTTCACTCTGAATGATGCGCAGTCGAATACGCTGCGCCGCCACCATAACTACGCCCCCCACCAGCGAAAAACTTACCGCCAGCCAGAATAGGTCGGCCTTCTGAGTCCACTGCAGAACCCCGGGAAGGTACCTAACACTTAGCCCTAACCCCACCCCCGCCGCCAAAACAAGAAGCAAAACCAGATCGAAGAGCTTGACCATGCGCGCGCCCCGCACACTTGCTCGCTGCTCATGGCGCACCATAGTCGGCCCCAGTGCCTGGGTGAAAATCGTGCCGAGAATGCCCCCCATTGCGAATGCCGAGAAAAGATCACCAGCAATTTGTTTACCCGCAATGAGCAGGAGGAAAAGACGAAAGGCGTAGACCGAGACACCGATTACCATCGTCGAGCCGAAGTGCGGAAGCAACAGACGAACATTGGCAAGCAAAGGGGTAGAGTCAGCTATAGCGCGCTTAATCAGGTTCCGTCTCACGCAACCGCACAATGGAGACAGCGCCCATATCAACGTCATGGGAATAACTAGAGCTCCACCATCTATCAATACGAGCAGCAGCAGGACACACATGCCCACCTGCAGCAACAAGAATCTCGCCGCGCCCACACCATCGTTCTGGAGCTCCTGCTCGCTGAGGAAAACTTCAGCCAGCCACTCCGCAGCTCGTCGAACCACTAGTAGCAGCACGAACAGCCAGCCCCCGCCCACCAGTCCGGCGCAGAGCAGCCATGAAAACATCCCCAGTGGTACTATTAGCAGCAGCCGTAACCGCAGAATCTGGACGGCGCCAAATTCGCTCAGGCCGGCCAGAATCAGACTACGAGCATTCCCGGATAACGAATAAAACAACGCGACCGTCGCACCGTGAGTCAGGCCGAAGTCAGCCGCCAGCTCAGGCTTGCCGAACAGACTGAGGCCAATCATCACGACCATCATGGCGAAGGTGTTTGCCATGAACGCGCCGGGAAATACCAACACTCGCATACCCATTCCTTTTCGCCCCTTATGAGGGCCTGCGGCGCAGCAACTCGGTTAGTCGCCGCACCTGAGTTTCCATCTCAAAATGGATATCGAAGTAGGCCTTACCTGCCGCCCCCATTGAGGCCCGTGCAGAGACATCAAGCATCTTCATCCTGCGAATGTTTTCCACTAGAGGCATGACCTGCTCAGCAGAAGACGTGAAACCTGCCTCTGCCTCCTCGATGACTCGTGCGCCCTCGCCGTTCATGCTGGCAATAATAGGTCGCCCCGCCGCCAGGTAAGCCTGGACTTTGCTCGGGATCGTTTGCGCAAAAATCTCGTCATCGTTGAGTGATACCAGCAGGGCCGACGCACGTTCGAAAATCTTCGGCATCAGTTCGGCAGCAAAACGCCCTGGCAGCACCAGGTTGTCCAGCCCACCAGCCAGTTGCTGAGCCTTGAGCCAGCCCAGGCGACTACCACTGCCAACCAACACCAAACGGATCTGTGGGTCGTCGCGCAAATGAATGGCAGCCTGCACAAGAACATCCAAGGCCTGGGCTGTACCCAAGTTACCGGCGAATACCAGGCAGAAGTGCTCATCGAGCAGGGCCTGTAATTCACCTGGCAAGTCCTGCTCGGTAGCAGGTGCGTGGGCATCTATCGAGTTGGGGTAGTAGAAAATCTTCTCACGCTTGGCATAGCGCCTTACCGGCTCGATAAAAGCCCGAGACTGCACCAGCAAAGTATCGCAGTGGTGGTAAATGGCTTTAACCATCCACCCTACCGCCTTGAGCAGCATCGGCTTTTTCACAAATCCAGTGGCCGACAGACTCTCCGGCCACAGGTCTTGCACCCAGAGAAACAATTTTGCCTTTTTCAGGTACTTAAGCAGGATCGCTGGAATAGCTTGAGTGATCGGCGATGGCGCAAACACCACAATCGCATCGAACTCTCGCTTACGTAGCAACCACGGCAAGCACAGCACACCTGCCAGCACAAACGTCAGATAATTCAGCACCAGGTTTTTCGCCCCACCCACGCCGCGGGGCCATATCGGTATGCGTACCACCTCAATCTTGTTCAGGTACATCTCGCGCAGGCAGCCCCAGGCTCGATAGCCCTCGAACACCTCACCGTCAGGGTAATTCGGCTTACCAGTGGCCACCACTACCTCGTGCCCCTGCTGATGCAACATGCGCACAACGTCATTGATGATGAAATGTTCCGGCCAGAAGTACTGGCTCACAATCAGAATTCGCAAAAAACACTCACTTCGCCGCAGCCTCGTCGTCCGGCGTTGATCTAAACGGCACGCCCGTCAGTTCTTCATAGCACTGGCCAGCTTTGAGAATAAGGCCATCCCAGGTGTAGTGCTCTAGCACTAACTGACGCAGCTTTTCGCCGCGCGCGGGCAACTCATCGGAAGTAGATAACAACTGCTCAATGCCCGCAGCAATCGCTAGTGCCTGGGCAGCCACCACGGCCCCTGCGCCCACGCGCGCCACCTCGTCGAATCCACACTGATCAGTAAGCAATACCGGAGTACCACACAGCCCAGCCTCCAACGCCACCAGAGACATCGCCTCACGACGTGATGGCACCACGAGCAGATCAGCCGCCGCCAAAGCGTCTTGCTTGATCTGACCTGCGATAAAACCGATAAACAACACCCGCTCGACCAACCCCAGACGCGCTACCTCGGCGCGTAATGGCTCGCCCAACTCTTCATCCGCGCCGGCAAACACCAAGGTCGTAAGCGGATAGCGCGCAGCCAAGCTGGCAAAAGCCTCAAGCAGCAAATCAGGGCCCTTGATCGGGTTCAGCCTCCCCAAAAAAAGCAGTACCTGACGGCCCTGCAGACCATGGCTAGCCCGGAAGCCTTGGGGGTTCGGCACGATCTCGGAGTTGGGAAAGACTCCATTGGGCAGCAGCAGAATGCGTTCGTCGGTGACGCCATACTCATGAAACTGTTCGCGCTCCAGTTCGGTCACCGACACACACCGTGCTGCGCCAAGCACAATCCGGCGCCCCACCAGCTTGTTGTAGAGGCGCTTGAACCACGCCGAACGGCCAAATAGACGCAGGGAGCCGGCCGGGCAATACATGTAAGGCTTGTTCAAACGCTGGGCAGCTAGACATACCCGCGCGCCCAACACACTCCAATGGCCGGTCACATGAACGATATCAGCTTCGCTAACCAGCTCAGCGATACGGCGGCCTGAGATGGCCGGCAGCAAAAAGCGCTGAAACAGCGACGGCACCGCAACCAAACGCACAGAGGCCAACTCTGTCCGGCGCGTGTCGCCTAGCCCTTGATCTGTGCACAACACCGTGCAGCCAACGCCAATACGCCTCAGCGCCATCGCCAGTTGGAAGGTACGCTCGGCCGTTCCTCCACCCAATGAAGGATCAATACCATCGGCGACATGCAAAACGTTCATCGAAAATCAGGCTTCATATAAAACTCTGCGAATTCCTTAACCATTCCCTGAACTGTGTAGGCATAAGAAAAACCAGTCGAAGACAGCCTATCGCTTGAATATATGACATCACCGCGATTGGACTTCTCTGAGACTAACCATCGCATTAAAAATGGAAAAAACACTGGCAAAGAAATCATTAACAAATTATTGCGACCAAAGGCATAGTAATGCACCAGACGTCGAACACCCAACATATAATTATCCGGATCCCGGTCACAGGATATGAAATAACACCGCCCATAATGCGACTCATCTTTGCCAATAAAGCTCAGCGCTGCACGGGCGACATCATTTGCGTGGACAAGATGTGCACTTTCCTTGCCCTTTAAAAAGAATTTCAAACGAGAGTAGATATCAGAGCGCAATGCCTGCTGCAACACACCCGGACGCTCATTATCGATTACATTGGTCGGACGCAGGATAACGAGCGAACTCAACGGAATGCTCTGCAGCAATACTCTCTCTGCGGCTAACTTACTGGACTCGTACAGGTTTCTTGGAACGCACTGCTCATCCTCAGTCACTACCTTATTACGAGTCAGGCCGACAACCCCTGCACTGCTGATAAAGTAAAAAAACTTAGCGCCAGATACCTTGAATGCATCAGCTAGATTTTGCGTACCCTCGACATTGACTGCCCACATCAATGACTCGGACTTGAGCTCCGCAGCACAATGAAAAATCAGTGCTGCAGAGTCGAGAAATGCACGAAGCGATGTAGTATCTGCAAGCGCCCCCTGAAAATACTCAACACCAGCAACCGCGCCAGCGGGAACACTACGTGAAAGAATACGAACCTGATAACCTGCTTCAAGCAACAATGAGACGATGTGGCGTCCCACAAGCCCGTTGCCGCCAGTAACGCATGCAATAGTCATCTGCAGACCCCTCCAGTCGGGCTGCTTGAAAGTCAGCCTAATATCTTTCGTTTGAGCAACCTAGAAACCTTATACATCTTTAAATATGTTAACAACCTGGCAGCCGACGTTCTCAAATTCAGAACAGTAAAAAATTTCAACGCATGAATTCTGGCTGATATAGGCGCGTCTTTTAGTAGCACCATAACAGCTAGCGCATATTCATGAAACGGAGCAATATAGTTCAAATATGTCTTACTGAAGCGCACATAAAAGTCAGCTTGGGTACTCATTCCATCACGCCCTAGCTCAATGAACCCAGAACTAACTCGATTCATTTTCCCTTTTAACAAAGCAGCGAACACAAAAAATACGTCGCCACCAACAAACCCCTGCGAATTAAACACCCATGTACAGATAAGCTCTCGCCGGTACAACGAGTAAAAACGCCCATTTGCATTTCCATAGGTCAGTACAGATAAGGCTCGCTGGTAAGGGTCATCTGCCGAAACTGTCGCATCACCCACAATCGAAGAGTCGGTCTCGCCAGTTGAGAATCTTACCGGGCAGGTCGAGGCTATATAATCCTCATTCTCAAGCAAAAACAATAAATTATCCTCTACGTAATTGCCCGATATAAAATCATCCGCAGCAACGTACATAAAAAACTCTGTTTTAGCTGCATGCAAAACGAAGTCAAAATTGCGATTTGCGCCAATATTCTCAATCTGCCGATGGTAGATTATTCGCGAATCAATGGCCGCGTACTTTTCACAAATACTTTGCGTTTCGTCGCTGGAGCAATTGTCAGAGATAAAAACCACTATTTCTCGACAACTTTGATCCAGCACAGACAAAAGCGCCCTTTCAAAGAGAGCGCCGCCATTATATACCGGCATCCCTACAGTAACCTTAGCCAAAAAACCCCCAAACACTAAGCTTTAAAAAGGGCGAAGCGCTTGACAAGCAAGCCACGCACCCTCTCTGCGGCCAACACAAAAGTCAAGAATATACTCAGCGCTGCAGCAGTAAAAACAAAGAAGTTTATATCTTCAAAAATCATTTTAAAGGCACTAGCAACCGCCCCACCACAAAGAAGGGGAACAGCAACATCCTTAAAATACCATCGCCACTTCTCTCCCTTCATGATTTTTCTGAACATGAAGTGCATTCCAAGAAAGAAATACGCACAGTTCAAGGAAACCCAAACCCATGCAACACCGATTGCACCATAACGGGGCGCAACCCAGATAATCGCAGGAACAATAAACAAGATGGCAATTACATTCATTTTAATGCCCAGACTAGTCCAGGCATGCGCCAACTGCATCTGGTAAGGAATCCACAACAACCCATTTAACAGGCAACCTACTGACAAAATTGAAACCAGTAGCGCAGTATTAGCCGATAAAGTGGGATCTCCCGTCCAGACTCGCAACACAAATTCACTAAAGAATATAAGTACAACTCCTCCGGCCCCTAGGAAAACCGCAACCAACTGGGCCCCCAGATGAAATGACTCAACCAGCTCACTATCGGCCTTCCGCGAAAACAGCTCAGAAAAGCGCGGAAAGAAGGCCTGATTTATTGGCCCGACAACCATATACAAACCATTTGCCAACAATGCCGCAAGCGAATAATAACCAAACTCTGACAGCGAAAGAAATTTGGACAGCAGAATTTTATCTACCTGTGTAAGCAGCAATGCCAGAAATGTTATGCTGACGACTCCCCCGGCAAAACCGCCAACCTCTTGTAATGCAGAATAACTAAACCGAGGGGCTTCTTTAGCCTGAGGCATCGCTCTGTATACATAAGCGCACATCGCCACAATGGAGCACACCGAAACAAGAGCCTGCCACGCAAAAAATGCCAAAACCGTAGGTGAATACCACGCCAAAACGGCAACAGCACCAACTCCGCGCAAGGTGGCAAAAAAACTGTTGATTACATTAAATGAAAGCTGTAACTGCAGGCCAACCAAACAGCTTTTATATATATTCTCCAATAATCTTAATGCTGCCACAAAGCCCATAGCAGTAATGGCCTGACGGGCTACGTCTGACGATATTTTTTCTGTATTAATCCAGTCAACGGCGAGCCATCCAGATGCCACATATACAGATAAAAACAAACCCACGGCTACCGCAAACAGTAGAACCTCGACACTGCGCAACAGCCTCCATATGGAGTCTACTGAATGCACGCCACCGGTAAATCGCGACATTTCCCGACTCAACGCTGGGACCAACCCCATATCAAGCAAGGTCAACCACGCCTGAACAACAGCAAAGAGCCCTATTAAACCGTAAGATTCTATTCCAATATACTTAATATATAGAGGCACGAAGGCCAGGCCCATTACAGCGACCCAGCCTTGACCAAAAAAATTAGCTACTAGATTTTTACGAAGCATTATAATTTAGCAAAGAAATTAGCACTCCGATAAACCCAGACAGAAAATTTTCACTTAACACGCTTCAAAAATCCGTCGCGCGCAACTGTAATCAACAATTTACTTTCAATCTCTTTATCGATCAAAAATTCTGGGTTAGTTTTCAGATACTCCCAAACAGCCGTTTTCGGACTGTTACCCGGACCCCAAGGCCGATCAGTGAAGTATTCGGCTGGCATATCCTCAATAACTGTATCGAAAACTGCACAGTAACTGCCAACGCTGACCAACGGTGCATAGGCATTCAACTCTGCCAGTACATGCTCATGAGTGTGGTTGGAGTCGAGGCACACGAGTACCTTCTTGTAATTTTTTGCACGCTCATGAACTTCAGCCACAACCTCTTCAGCAATACTCGAGCCTTGGATCATCTCGATTTTATGAGCCATAGGGTGCGCTTCGATGGCTGCACGGTTGTGGGCGCGGATATCGATATCGATACCAATGACCTTACGCTTCGATGCTTTCGGATCAAGTGCAAAACCGGCTTCAACGGCTTCGCAATAGTCGAGCATCGCTAACAAGGATGCGCTATAGATCAAAGAGCCGCCATGAGCGATACCTGTTTCAATAATCAAATCAGGTTTGATGGCCCAAATGAGTTCCTGCATACCCACCATATCTTGAGGGTATTGAATCAGGGGCCGACCAAGCCAACTGAAATTATATGTATAATTGCCTATGGTGCCGGCAGAGAACATCCAGTCATAGGAGAGTTTATATAGACTTTCGGAAGCCTCAAGCTTCTGAATGTTAGCTTTGACTTGTTCTTCAAATTGTTTGTTTTGGCTCATGGCTATTTCAAGTCTCTTTCAAAATTACTTTATCGATACGGCCGCCGATTTGCGCGCCAATATAAAGATTTTCATAGGTATGCGGAGCAAACCCCGCTTTCTGCATGTGGAATGCGGTTAGATCAATGTCGTATTCCACTCGATGCAAATCAACGCCTTCCTCGGTTAGCACGGCGAAGGCAGCCTGAGGATTGCCATCGCGCGGTTGACCAACAGAGCCAGGATTGCAATACGTTTTATCCTGCACCGGGAGCAAGGCTTGCACATGGGTATGGCCAGAGAAGAGATACTTTGCCGGTTCAGGAAAATCACTGATGGACAGTTTGTAGAGATACTGATCCATGTGATCCTTCCAGCCGCCGTGAACAAAGTAGCGATCACCTTCAATGATATGGCTAGGCGATTGTCGCAGCCAAGCCACCTGCTCCGTGGTAACAATCTTGCGATGATATTCCGTTATCTCGGCAACCAGCTTTGACCGGGGACAAGCGGAACCACTGACCAGATAAAAGTCATGGTTTCCCAAGATATTTACCGCACGGTACTCTCGCAGTAAATCGATGCATTCTCCCGGCTGAGCGTAATAGCCAGCCACATCGCCTAACGAAATTACGCGGGCGCAACCAAGCGCATCTGCCTTAGCCAATACAGACTTCAGCGCGGGGAGATTTCCATGGATGTCGGATACGATGGCAATCATGTAACTACGTAGTCCTCGTAATAGCGCCAACCTCTTCCGGCAACAACCGTGGGTAGCTCAGGCGTGGAGGCATCTAGATAGAACTCAATGCTGAGCTTGGCCTCGTTGTAACCAAACGCTGCACGCAGCGAGGTGCTGCTGGAAAAGCGAGGATTGATTTCCAACAAATATGGAATTTCATGATCGAAACGAAATTGATAATTCGTGGGGCCCAGCGGCTTGAAATGCTTAGCCAGCCGATTTACTTCATCTCTGAGCTGAGTATTGGTAACAACTTCTGCAAATTGAGTATTGCCAGCTACGGATAATTTACGACGGAAAATAATGGGGGGTAACGTTTCACCATTACCAAGACCAAACGCACCTACAGTAAACTCCATGTCGTCGTTATCCAAAAATTTCTGGATCAGAAAATTTTTGTCGACTTTGTGCGTCCAGTAGGAAAAATCTGCTTCGCTCTCGATTTTAACAATTCCACGTGAGCCATTTCCACGGCGCGGCTTCAGCAAAAAGGGGCCAGGGCCTAGTTCTTCCTGGCAAGCATGCCAAGAACGTGCGAGTGTAGCTGGAATACGGGGAAAACCATTCTCTGCCAATAGCTGCCCAAACGTCCATTTGTCAGCAGACTGCTCAATCAACAGCCTGTTATTAAGCACAATCTTAGTTCCGCTCTCTTCGACCGCCGCGCAGTTTTCAACAAGAAACTGAACATCCACTTCAAGTCCTGGAAGCACAATATCTACTGCTTCCTTTAAAATAAGACTCTGCCAAAACCGCAGATACTCGATAGACGACTCTTCACATCTTGGTTTGGCGTAAAAACTATCGCATAGGGATGGCCCCAGACCTTCGGTATTTCGATCAATGCCGATAATACGAATGTCCCTGTTTATAGCTCGCAGCGACTTGATAATGCCTTGACCGATGATGGCACCAACACCCGTAACCAATGCAGTGAGTGGGCCTTCGACAACTCCGTCTTCAATGCGGCTCATAAGACATCTACAGGACCGAACCCTGCGCCCCCTGTCTGCTCCTTGATCATGCGGATACCCGCGTCAAGATTGATCCGGGGAGAACCGCCAAGGGCAGTATAAGCTTGCTGCGAGTCTGGAAAAACGACCTTGCGAAAGGGCTGCTTTTCTTCGGCATGGACTATTTTTCCACCCGCTGCAAATGTGCCATAGGCGATCTCGGCAATTTCATCACAGGTGTAGGATTCAGGGTGGACGATATTAAGCACCCCAGTCAGGTTGCGATCCATGGCACGAATCATGAAATCAGCCGCATCACTGACGTGGATGAAATTTCTCACCCCTTCTGACTTGGGCATGCGCAGGTCCATACCTCTTGCCGCATATGCAACAATACGTCCAAACCAGGGCTGGTGTTTACAGCAAAGACCCTGCGTGTCGTAAATCTGAGAAAAACGCAGACTGCAGAAGCGAATGCCTTCCCTACGTAACGACCAGGAAAAAATCTGCTCGGCAAGCCCTTTGCTCAATCCGTACGAGTTAGCGTTATCTGGGTCCGCTTGTTCATAGGAAGAAGATACTGAACCTGCGTATAAGACAGAGCGGGCTCCCAATGATTTGGCCAACGCACAAATCGCCCACGCTGAAACGGTATTCACGCTGAAGTTCTCACTGACACCCTGCTCACTGTCCGAGGAAAAACTGGCGGCACAGTGAAATACGGTATCAACTACTCGCCCCTCAATTTCGGGAATAACAGGAGCATTGAGGTCGAAGAAGAGATCATCATCCAGGGATCGGCCGGCGGTAAAAACAGCGACTCCGCGTGCATTCAACTGTTCGCAGAGCTGCGCACCTAGCATTGAGCGCGAACCGATCACCAAAGCCGACTTCATTGCGCAGACGCCTCGATGAGTAGCCCAACGCACAAGGCTGGAAACTCAATGCCAACCCGCAGCATCGCTTGCAAGTTTGCTTCAAAGTCAGGCACGGTCTTAAGAACCCCCAAAGGCAAAGGCTTCAAATAAATGCCTTCCTCATAAGTCACGCAATAACCACTTTCAACCAGCTCAGTCTTCAATGTATCCAAGCAATACTGCCGACGATGCCCTAGCGCATGATCATTAGCATTCAAGCTGTAGATATCATCAATCAAACCAAGTTCAACACCCAGCCTACGGTTCATCGACTTAGCATTCGGCACAGCGACAAATAACTTTCCGCCTGGCTTAAGAAATTTCCGATAACGGCGGAGTATCAGCCCTGGATCTTCTACATGCTCCAAGATGAAACCCATTATGATTACGTCAAATTTCTCTTCTGTATCGAAGTCTTCAAAATAGCCAAAAACAAGGTTGGCTTGAAGGTCAGGATGACCCTCACGGAACTGATCGATAACAACCTGGGAGCCTTCAACCAAAACATGACTATTACACGCTGCGTTGAATGTTCTTGCGGTAAAGCCGTGACCTATTCCCAATTCCAGCAAGGATTCGCAATGTTCAAATCGCTCCACCATTCGCTTCGGGTACCAGTTAAGAATCAGATCATTTTCAATGGCTGTAGCCGCATTTGGGCGGTACTCGGAAGATACAGCATCAAGGTCGTTCATACGCTCCCTCCAATAAATTTTTTCCAATTTATCGAGCCAGATCGAATCTTTTCTCGCCCCTCTTTTCCACAATTGGCTACAAGATCAAGCGCAGACAGATAGGGGGTAAATTCCCCATGTAACTGACTATAGGCAGCGCACTGATAGTCCATATATTCGACAGCTATATTGGAGTTCTCGAACAACTCATGTTCCAAGTAATTCTTGGCGCCATGGCCGGTAATATAAACATCGCCACTCAGTGCACGGACAACATCGTGTACACGCTGGCTGCTAGAACCAGGAATGGCTAATTCTTCGACATCGATCAGTCGGCAAGCAGGATTCAGATCAAAATACTTCCAAAGTGCAAGCATGGATGCTCTTGCCATCTCAACCAGATTTTGCGCTGGAGAGCTGTGCACCTCGCGGACCAAGGCCAACATGTCATTCACATATGGCGCATCCTGATAGGCGTTTGCCAGCAGCTCCTGATGTTGCGAACGCCAATCCCGACTGTCGTTTATTTGCACTTCATTGATTCGTTGACCCAGGTGCAGCTCCCTTAATGGGATAGTCATCCAAACCAGACCTTTTGCGGTTTTGATTTGAACCCTGTTACTAAAGCTGCCTTTGGAAAACTGAACATCGTCATAGTGCACAAAAATATCGGCGAGGCAACGCTGTTCCAAGAGACCAACCCATGGAAAATACATCGACTGCGAAATAACAACTCGTACAGACACTTGCTCACCACCTGCTGAACTTAGCGGATCGCCCTGCATTTACCACTTGCAGAAAATATAAAACTAAAGAAAAAAGAACGACAAACTTCTTTCTTGCCAGCCTTCGATCTCGGCAATATTTGCTTTTGCCACTCGCGGATTCATACCAACCAAAACATGGCTGACCGTATGCGGCATTTGCTCCGGAGCGTAAATCGACTTTTCATTCAATAACGTGCCTTCCAAGTGCTTGTTTCTGTCGATAAAGCAAACTACGTTAGTCGGGTTAACAAGGGACGAATAAATAAAACTCCCATAAAACCCTGCGCCATAGACCGCAACTTGTCCGCCGCCGGCATCCTTCTCAAACTGTTGTATGCGGGCGGTGATACCTTGCCAGTAATCGGCCATCCGCTGTGCAGCTACACGTAATTTATCGAAGTTGGACACCTGAGTAAGGGTATTTGATGGGGCGGCCAACAGCCGCGCGGTGACTACAAATGCAGCGTCATGGCAGCCATCATCAACAGCAACATCACCAAAACCATGTAGCTCAAGCAGCCGAATCAGGGACCCCGCGCTGAAGTGGTTGACATGGTCAGCCACCACGAAATCGGCAAGGTTTTGGTAGACATTGGGAACAATGAAATAGAATGTTCCGCCCTCTTTCAGCAGCGCTTTGATATTTTCAATGGCTTGATACAGCATCGCCACATGCTCAAGCGCATAAAAGGACAGAACCACATCCATGCTGCCAGCCCATTCAGCGCTCGGGGTGTGAGTAGACCACTGCGGCATTTTCGGGAAAGTTTTCCAAGACGGGATATAGCGATCGGTAACATCAAATAGAAATGGCTCAATATCAGGGCGCGCAGACAGTACATTTCTCAGCGTCGGAGACTTGGCGCAGCCATAATCGAGAACTCGCGCACCAACCGGAAAATCGACTTTACTCAGAAGAGTTGCAGCCTGATGTTCTGCGCGGTAGACAAGCTTTCCATCCACCACTTTATACAGCTGATCAATGTCCTCACTAGCGGTATTGATTTCGTACTCTTGCGCATAGTACTCGACAAGATTAGGCAACTCGTTTGTCTGCAGATGGCTGCAACCATCGCAAAAATAGACGCGAGTCTTACCCTCTATAAGCTTGTTCATTGTCGTTATAGAACGGTCATCCGACGACTCATAGATAGGGGATATAATATTCGCCCTGCAGACATTACAAATTGTGCTCATCCAACTCACCTAATAAAATTTTGCGGAAATATACTTTCTATCGCGGCGCCTGCAGTAACAGACTCTTTCCAACCTATTGCCATACCAACCGGATCATTGAAATTAAAAAATCGCGACTGTACAGACCAGCGGGTCCTATCGGAAACATTAAATCCGGATTGGTGAATGGTTAGGTAGTCCATAATAATGAGATCGCCAGGCTTGGTTAGCGGGGCAACATGCTCGTATTTACTTACGACACACTCTTCATCATGAATGCCAATTTTATAGGCCCCACTTTTCTCACTATAGGCACCGCCTTTAGTGTATTGACACAAACCGTCCTTGTGCGATCCGGCACACACTATTACCGGCCCCATCTCAAGCGACACCTCAACAAGAGGTGTCCAGAAAACCAAACCATCAATACTTTGCGGCTGAAAAATAAACTCCTGATGCCACTGCGATCGATACGCTTCCTCATTAGGGATATCGATCCGTATTCCGTAGCTACCTTTTCCTATTCCGGCGCTGTCAGTTTTTCGCAAATAACTAAACAGGTGCTCGCTTTCCGGTGCGGAAATTAGCCTGATAAATGCCGGTATTTGCTTTACCAAGTCATAAACTTCCGCCCCATACACCCTTGACTTGGCAAGCAATTGCAAATAGCCGCTGTCAAAATTACTGCCTTGGAACGGCTCACGCTGCAGCTCAACGCCATGACGCTGCGCGACCAGACCAATAATCTGATAAATACCCTTTTGAATCGGAAGAATTTCACGCTCTACGTCATGAAATGCCGGAATAACGCACATTCCGTACTGCTGAAATTCACGCAAGCTCTCTTCACTTAACATTAGATACCCTCACAACAATTGATGTTAGCACGCAACGGCTGTGAGCGATTTTCTTATATGCATAGAAACACGAACAACATCCTCGCTAGATAGATCATGATAACTAGGAAGATTTAGAGCCATTTCGGGAATAGCATAGCTATTTATATTTTCTGGCTTACTTTCAAACATAGATAAACTGCTCAAAGGCCAAAAAAATACCCGCCCATCAATTCCATCCTCCCTCAGCTCCCGCAAGAGCACTTCTCTATCGAATGAAGCGCTTCTGTCTACTACAATGGACGGCATCCAAAAGCCATTTATAACGCCTTCCGGCTCAGGGTTCATCGTCAAGGGAAGCCCTGCCAAGTTGGCCACATAAGCCTCGAATACTCGGCGCTTACCCTGAATTAGGTCTTCAACTCTCTCTATTTGGGCACAACCAATAGCAGCCTGAATATTGGACATTTTGTACTTGAAGCCCACCATATCCGGCCAGAACTGCTTGCTCTGACTACGGGCCCGACCATGATTGGAGAGGGTCAGAACTTTTTCGTAAAGCTCTGGATCATTGGTAACAAACATCCCACCCTCACCGGTGGTGATCGTTTTGGTTCCATGGAAAGAGAAGGCACCAAAGGCCCCCATGCTCCCAGCTCGCTTTCCGTGGTACTGCGAGCCTATTGCCTCTGCAGCATCCTCAATAACCGGAATACCGTGCTTCAGACCTATCTTCAACAAGGCATCCATATCGCATACATTGCCGTAGAGATGGACTGCAACGATTGCTTTGGTTCGCGGCGTTATGGCAGCTTCCACCCGAACAGGATCTAAGCACCAAGAGTCGGGCAGAACATCAACAAACACCGGAGTGGCACCGAGCTGAACAATAGGTGACGCGGTGGCAATCCAGTTGGTATCCGCCATGATCACTTCGTCGCCCGGAGCAATCCCCAGTGCCGCCATGCCCATATGCAGCGCGCCGGTACAGCTTGACGTCGCGATGGCGTATTTGACACCCAAGTGTTTTTTGAAACCGTTCTCAAACCTGGAGATGTACTCGTAACAATGATCGCCCCAGCCATTCTTGGCGGCATCAGTGGCGTACTCAACCTCAAGATCAGTAATGGAGGGCTTGGTGTAGTAAATTCGCTCGCTCATTTTACCTCCAGACCGGGAACTACTGTGGCGTACAGCCCGCCCCACTCTCTGATGTAATTAGTTTGCTGCATCACTTCGCTAGCAATATTCCACGGCAAGATGACAACTACATCCGGCCTCTCTGCTTTTAGTTTTTCTGGCGCATAAATCGGTATGTGACTACCTGGCAGAAATCTCCCTTGCTTAGATGGTGCCGCGTCGCACACAAACTCCAACAGATCTGGCTTCACGCCAGCATAGTTGAGCAAAGTATTACCTTTGGCTGCAGCTCCATATGCAGCAACTTTTTTTCCCGCACGTTTCTGCTCGATAAGAAAACTCAACAAGGTGTTCTTAACCTCATCGGCGCGATGCTGAAAGTCCTGATAGACAGACAAACTCTGTAAACCGGCAGCTACCTCAGCACCTAATACCTTCGCAACGGAAGGGGTTTCCGCGAACAAAGCATCCTCATGACAACCAAATACGCGCAGGCTGCCGCCATGGGTCGGCAGCTCATCAACGTCATAAACGCGCAGCCCTGCAGCAACGAAAATACGCGCGACGGTATACAGCGACAGGTAAGAAAAATGTTCGTGATATACGGTATCGAACTGGGTGTGCTCGATCAGACGCATCAGATGCGGAAACTCTAGCGTAATAGTGCCATCAGGCTTCAAGGCAGCCTTCAAGCCACGGGCGAAATCATTTATATCGGGTACATGGGCAAAGACGTTATTGCCAGCAATCAGATCGGCCTGCCGGCCCTCTTCCGCCAGCCGCCGCCCCAGCCCCTCGCCAAAGAATTCACGCAATACTGGTATACCCAGTTGCTCCGCGGCAGCTGCAGTGCTGGCTGTGGGTTCCACACCCAAGCAAGGAATATCTTTGGCAACAAAGTTTTTTAATAAATAGCCGTCGTTAGAGGCAACTTCGATAACAAAGCTATCTAGCCCCAAGCCCAAACGCTGGGTCATGGTCTCGACGTAAGCTGCCGCATGCTTAAGCCAACTCGTAGAAGTCGAGGAAAAGTAGGCATAGTCTTTGGAGAAGAACAAATCAGCCTGTGCATAGTCTTCCGTTTGCACCAACCAGCAGTGCTTGCACACTTTCAGCTTGAGCGGAAAATAGACTTCAGGCGCGCTCAGCTCGGTTTTACTGAGGTAAGCATTCGAGGGGGGAGCAAAACCCAGGTCGAGAAAAGTATGAGTTAATGGCTCAGCGCAGTGACGGCAGTTCATACATGAAGTCCAGCAAAGTCATGGGTCAGCAGGGCATGGTTTTGGTCGCGCTGCGATAAGTCTGTAACGGGCAGGGGCCAGCGAATCTTCACCAAGGGGTCATCAAAACGAATGGCGCCCTCTGCCTTCGGCTCGTAAAACGCGGTATGTAAATAAAGCAGTTCGCTGTTCGCCTCAAGAACCTGGAAGCCGTGCGCACAGCCTTCTGGAATAACCACCATGGTGGCGGCCTCGGGACTAAGAATCTCAGCGTGCCACTGTAGAAATGTGGGCGAACCGGCGCGCAGATCCAGTATCACGTCCCATACGCGCCCTTTCAAACAACGGACCATCTTCATTTCCGCGTGCGGCGAATACTGAAAGTGCATCCCCCGAACAGCGCCCACGGCGTGAGTTCGTGATTGGTTGATCTGTACTATATGACGAGCACCCAGCAATGCAGCCAGGCTGCGCTCACAGAACAACCTGCCAAACGCGCCTCGCTCATCTTGAAACGGCAATTGGGCTGCCACCACTGCACCCGCTATTTTGGTCTCTGTGATATTCATGCTTCAACCCAGACACAGCCCGCGCGCCGGGCAGCCTCAATGTAGTGCTGAAGCTGGTTGATAGTGATCGCTTGCCCACTGAGGTGATGCTGCTGGTACCACTGCGCAGTCATCGCCAAGCTGTCGCTGATAGCCCAGACAGGTTTCCAGTGCAGATGGGCATGAGCTTTAGCACAATCTAGGTAGAGTAAATTCGCTTCATGGGGCTGAACACTGGCCGGACAATGCCAACTGAGTTGCGGCCAGTGCGTCTGCAACCCCCCTAAAACCTCAGCAACAGTGCGGTTGTCGTCGACCGCCGGGCCAAAATTCCATGCATCAGCAACTGTTCGATCAGCCATCAATAATCGCTGCCCCAGTAGCAAGTAGCCGGACAGGCAGTCAAGCACGTGCTGCCACGGCCTTGTGGCTTGCGGGGAACGAATTTCCAGGGGTTGTTTGCTCGCCAGCGCGCGCACAAGATCTGGCACCAGACGGTCTTTCGACCAATCGCCACCACCAATCACATTGCCCGCCCGTGCCGACGCTATTAACGGTGCACCCTCGCAGGAAAAAAACGACTTGCGGTAGCTTTCTACTACTAGCTCGCTTGCGGCCTTAGAGGCGCTATAGGGGTCGTACCCCCCCAGCCGATCGACCTCGCGATAACCCCAGGGCCATTCGTTGTTGGAGTACACCTTGTCGGTCGTAATCACCACTACCGCACGTACGCTGGTGGTGCTACGACAGGCCTCAAGAACGTTGGCCGTTCCTATCACGTTGGTCGACCAACTCTCCAACGGATCCTGATATGAACGGCGCACCAAGGCCTGGGCCGCAAGATGAAAAACAATCTCAGGCTGAGTCTGATGAAATACTTGGGCTACCAAGTTGGCATCGCGAATGTCACCTTGAATATCGGTAACCGAACAATCCAACAACGACCAATGGGCAGGGGACGTATTAGGTTCGAGCGAAAGACCAGTAACTTCTGCGCCAAGCTCAGTCAGCCATGCTGCAAGCCAGCTCCCTTTAAATCCAGTATGGCCTGTAAGAAGCACTTTACGGCCACGGTACAAGTCGCCGAAGAGTTTCATTGCCAATGTTTCCAAGGCGGGTTGCCTCTACCCCAAAGCTCTTCCAGATTGTTTTTGTCGCGCAAGGTGTCCATCGCCTGCCAGAAGCCACTGTGTTCGTATGCCATTAGGTTGCCCTCATTGGCTAAACGCATCAGCGGTTCTGCCTCCCAACTGGTTTGATCATCAGCGATGTAATCAATGACAGAGGGATTCAGGACGAAATAGCCACCATTTATCCATGCACCGTCACCGGCTGGCTTTTCCTGAAAACTCTTAACCTTACCTCCCTGCAAGTTCAACGCACCATAACGACCTGGCGGTTGAATGGCAGTAACCGTTGCTGGCTTACCGTGAGCACGGTGAAAATCAACAAGTCTACGGATATCCACATCAGCGACACCATCGCCATACGTAAAGCAAAAAGGCTCATCGCCAAGGTGCTCACGAACACGTTTCAAGCGACCACCGGTCAGAGTCTCTTCACCAGTATTAACAAGTGTGACTCGCCAAGGCTCAACATAACGCTGATGAACTTCCATCGCGTTACTTGACATATCAAATGTCACATCAGACATATGAAGAAAATAATTAGCGAAATATTCTTTTATTATATATCCCTTATAACCACAACAAATAACAAAGTCATTAATTCCATAGTATGAATAAATCTTCATTATATGCCACAGGATCGGCTTCCCACCAATCTCAATCATCGGCTTTGGCTTCAGATGAGACTCCTCGGATATGCGAGTTCCGAGGCCACCTGCAAGAATTACCGCCTTCATGAGCTTCCTTACCTTAGTTAGCAAGTAAAACAAAAACCCCACAGCAAACAGCTATAGAATCAAATATAACTCAATGGAGTTAGCCAGCTGACTGGCGTATTAAAATCAGAATATGATTAGCATTTAATTTCATATTAAATTCTGAAAAATGCTAATTCAGACACAAGATCAGTCGACGAAATCAGGCTACGAATCAGATTAAGGAGCATATCAACCAGAGAAATTATATCTCAAGACAACACAAGCGAAAAAGACTTGCCTTTCCACGATTAGTCATCCTCATTAACTCGATCACGCAGCTCTTTACCTGGCTTGAAGTGCGGCACGAACTTACCATCCAAACGCACAGACTCCCCCGTCTTAGGGTTACGACCAACACGAGGAGCACGATAGTGCAAGGAAAAACTACCAAAGCCACGAATCTCGATGCGATCACCGGTCGCCAGAGCCTGAGACATCTGCTCCAGCATGGTCTTGATCGCAAGCTCTACGTCCTTAGAAGACAGAAGCCCTTGGTGACTGACAATACGCTCGATCAACTCCGACTTGGTCATGGTTTTCCCTTCTTTTTCAAGCGGCTAGATCATCTAGTAGGATGTTTTTAGCACGCCTGCCAATCTTTGGGTAGCCCAAATATCAGAGGGGAAATGTCACAGCAAATGCAGCGGTCGACACAAACAAAAAAGGGCGACCGAAGTCGCCCTTTTTCCAGAAGCACCTGAACTTAGTTCTGGTTCATCTGAGCACGGATCAGATCACCGATGGTGGTCGGACCAGTGGTTTCGGCTTCCTGCTTGTTACGCAGCTCTTTCATCGCGTCCTTTTCGTCTTCGACGTCTTTGGACTTGACGGACAGGCTGATAACGCGGGACTTGCGGTCGATGCTGATGATCTTGGCTTCGACTTCGTCGCCTTCCTTCAGCACGTTACGGGCGTCTTCGACGCGGTCACGGCTGATTTCGGAAGCTTTCAGGATGCCTTCGATGTCGCCGCCCAGGCTGATCACGGCGCCCTTGGCGTCCACTTCCTTGACGGTACCGCGCACGATAGTGCCTTTCTCGTTCAGGGAGGCGTAGTTGGAGAACGGATCGTCTTCCAGCTGCTTGATGCCCAGGGAGATGCGCTCACGCTCCGGATCAACGGAGAGGATGACGGTTTCCAGCTCGTCGCCCTTCTTGAAACGACGTACGGCTTCTTCGCCCACTTCGTTCCAGGAGATGTCGGACAGGTGAACCAGACCGTCGATGCCACCGTCCAGACCAATGAAGATACCGAAATCGGTGATCGACTTGATGGTGCCGGAGATCTTGTCGCCCTTGTTGAACTGGCCAGAGAAGTCCTCCCACGGGTTGGACTTGCACTGCTTGATGCCCAGGGAGATACGACGACGCTCTTCGTCGATGTCCAGAACCTGAACTTCCACTTCGTCGCCGACCTGAACGACCTTGGACGGGTGGATGTTCTTGTTGGTCCAATCCATCTCGGACACGTGCACCAGGCCTTCCACGCCCTCTTCCAGCTCGGCGAAGCAGCCGTAGTCGGTCAGATTGGTGACTTTGGCGGTAACACGGGTACCTTCCGGGTAGCGCGCTTTGATGGCGACCCATGGATCTTCGCCCAGCTGCTTCAGACCCAGGGAGACGCGGTTGCGCTCGCGGTCGTACTTCAGAACCTTGACGTCGATCTCGTCGCCAACGTTGACGATCTCGGACGGGTGCTTGATGCGCTTCCAGGCCATGTCGGTGATGTGCAGCAGACCATCTACGCCGCCCAGGTCAACGAACGCACCGTAGTCGGTGAGATTCTTGACGATACCTTTGACCTGCTGACCTTCCTGCAGGGATTCCAGCAGAGCTTCGCGCTCGGCGCTGTTCTCGGCTTCCAGCACGCTGCGACGGGAAACAACAACGTTGTTGCGCTTCTGGTCCAGCTTGATGACCTTGAACTCCAGCTCTTTGCCTTCCAGGTGAGTGGTATCACGCACCGGACGGACATCAACCAGGGAGCCCGGCAGGAATGCGCGGATGCCGTTGACGTCAACGGTGAAGCCGCCTTTGACCTTACCGTTGATAACGCCCTTGACCACTTCCTCAGCATTGAAAGCGGCTTCCAGAACCAGCCAGGACTCGGCACGCTTGGCTTTCTCGCGGGACAGCTTGGTTTCACCGAAGCCGTCTTCCACTGCGTCCAGCGCAACGTGGACTTCGTCACCGACCTTGATGGTCAGCTCGCCTTGTTCGTTGAAGAACTGGTCGAGCGGGATGACGCCCTCGGACTTCAGGCCGGCATGTACGGTGACCCAGTCACCGTCGATGTCGACCACGATGCCGGTGATGATTGCACCCGGCTGCATGTCGAGGGATTTCAGGCTTTCTTCAAAAAGTTCTGCAAAGCTTTCGCTCATGTTGATTCCTGTTGATCAAGGGCGGGGATTCGCCCAAACCACACTCCAGACAATGTGGGTTCGTTCATGTAAAAAGAGGCCTGCGGGACTATGACTGGTCTCCCGCATGCCTCCTTGCGAGCCTTTCGACTTAAGACAGCCGTGGCTCATTGCCCAGCGAGATCGCGATTGGCGACCTCGCTGAGAATTCTTTCCAGTACCTGCTCGATGCTCAGCTCGGTGGAGTCCAGCTGAATGGCGTCGACCGCCGGCTTCAACGGAGCCACCGCACGCTGCATGTCGCGCTCATCGCGCGCACGAATCTCGTCTAGCAGACTCGGCAGGCTAACACCTTCGACTTTTCCTTTCAACTGCAGATAGCGGCGGCGAGCACGCTCCTCGGCGCTGGCGGTCAGGTAGATCTTCAGCGGAGCGTCCGGGAACACCACGGTACCCATGTCGCGACCATCGGCCACCAGACCCGGCGCCTCGAGGAAAGCGCGCTGGCGCTGCAACAGCGCCTCGCGCACGGCGGGCAGCGAGGCGACCATGGAAGCGCCGGCGCCGACCTGCTCGTTACGAATCGCGTCAGTCACTTCGTCGCCTTCGAGGATGATGCGCTTGTCGACGAACTGCACGTCCAGATGGGCGGCCAGGGTCTTCAGCGCTTCCTCGTTGGTCAGATCAATGCCGTGGTTGCCGGCAGCGAAGGCCAGCAGACGGTACAGGGCGCCGGAGTCCAACAGATTCCAGCCCAGCTTGGCGGCTAGCAGGCCGGCGATGGTGCCCTTGCCCGATCCGCTCGGCCCGTCGATGGTGATAGCTACGGCGCTCATTTGCCCTCCTCCGCCACACGGATGCCAACCTGAGCAGCCAGACCAAGGAAGTTGGGGAAGGAAGTGGCGACGTTGGCGCAGTCGTGAATGCGAATGGCGCCGCTGGCGCGCAGCGAGGCGACGCTGAAGGACATGGCGATACGGTGGTCGCCATGGCTCCACACCTCGCCACCGCCGAAGGCGCCGCCTTCGATGATGATGCCGTCCGGCGTCGGCTCGACCTTGACACCCAAGGCGATCAGCCCGTCGGCCATGACCTGGATACGGTCGGACTCCTTGACGCGTAGCTCCTCGGCGCCGCGCAGCACGGTACGCCCTTCGGCGCAGGCGGCAGCCACGAACAGCACCGGGAATTCGTCGATGGCCAGCGGCACCAGGTCTTCCGGGATATCAATACCCTTCAGCTTGGCCGCACGCACACGGATATCAGCCACCGGCTCACCGCCAACTTCACGCTGGTTTTCCAGAGTCAGATCGGCGCCCATCAGCTTGAGGATGTCGATCACGCCGGTACGGGTCGGGTTGATGCCGACATGCTCCAGCACCAGCTCGGAACCTTCGGCGATGCTGGCAGCAACCAGGAAGAAGGCAGCCGAAGAAATATCCGCTGGCACCTCGATATGAGTAGCGCCGAGCTTGTGGCCGGATTCGACGGTGGCGACGTTGCCATCGACAGTCACCGGATAGCCGAAGCCGCGCAGCATGCGCTCGGTATGGTCGCGGGTCGGCGCCGGCTCGGTCACCGAGGTCTCGCCGGCGGCATACAGGCCGGCCAACATCAGGCAGGACTTGACCTGGGCGCTGGCCATCGGCATCTCGTAGCTCATGCCGGTCAAGCGCTGGCCGCCCTTGATGTTCATCGGCGGACGACCTTCCGGACCGGTCTCAATCACCGCGCCCATCTCGCGCAGCGGCTTGGCCACACGGTTCATCGGACGCTTGGACAGCGAGGCGTCGCCGGTCAGCACGGTGTCGAACGGCTGCGCAGCCAGCAGGCCGGAGAGCAGACGCATGGAGGTGCCGGAGTTACCCAGGTACAGCGGGCCGGGCGGCGGCTTGAGGCCATTCAGGCCCACGCCGTGGATGGTCACCTTGCCGTGGTGCGGACCTTCGATCACCACACCCATGTCGCGGAAGGCCTGCAGGGTGGCCAGGGCATCTTCGCCCTCGAGGAAGCCCTCCACCTGAGTGGTGCCCTCGGCCAGCGAGCCGAGCATGATCGAGCGGTGCGAGATGGACTTGTCGCCCGGTACGCGGATACGGCCGGAGAGCGAGCCACCGGGGTTGGCGAGGTAGATCAGGTCGTTCGAGTGCATGGCGTCCACATAGGCCCTGCGGGCCAGGATTTTGCTGAAATGCTCGCGGGCATGCCGGGCGCGCGTGAACACGCCCAGCAGCTGATGCCCGTCCCCTGCGTCGACCGCGCCGCGCAAGGCGTCGAGGTCATCGCGAAATGCGTCGAGGGTGCGCAACACGGCCTCGCGGTTGGCGAGGAAGATGTCGTGCCACATCACCGGATCGCTGCCGGCAATCCGCGTGAAATCGCGGAAACCACCGGCGGCGTAACGGAAGATCTCCAGGTTCTCGCTGCGCTTGGCCAGCGAGTCGACCAGGGTGAAGGCCAGCAGGTGCGGCAGATGGCTGGTAGCTGCCAGCACCTGGTCGTGGTGCTCCACTTCCATGTGCTCCACGTCGGCGCCCAGGGCGCGCCATAGGCGATCGATCAACGCCAGCGCCTCGGCGTCGGTAGAGGCCTGCGGCGTGAGGATCACCTTGTGCCGACGGAACAGCTCGGCGTTGGAAGCTTCCACCCCGCTCTGCTCGGAGCCGGCGATGGGATGGCCTGGGACGAAGCGCGCCACCTGGCCATCGAAGGCCAGGCGCGCCGCTCGCACCACATTGCCCTTGGCGCTGCCCACATCGGTGAGCACCGCATCGCCCAGATCGCACTGCGCCAACTGGGCCAGGACCTTTTCCATGGCCAGGATAGGCACCGCCAACTGGATCACCGCGGCGCCCTGACAGGCGGCCGCCAGCTCGCTCTCGCAGCGATCGACCACGCCCAGCTCCACGGCCAGGCGACGCGACTCGGCGTCCAGATCCACGCCCACCACCTCATCGAACAGCCCCTTCTCGCGCATACCCTTGGCGAAGGAGCCACCGATCAGGCCGAGCCCCACCACCACCAGGCGGCCGAGTCTGCTCGAAGCTTGCTGCAGCGGCATTGCATCAACCACGGAGCACCAGCTCCAGCGCTTCCAGGAAGCGGGTGTTCTCCTGCTCGGTGCCGATGGACACGCGCAGGAAGGTTGGCATGCCGTAGCCGGCCACCGGACGCACGATCACCCCGGCACGCAGCAGTGCCTGGTTGATCGGCGCGGCGTCGCGGGCGAAGTCGACGGCGATGAAGTTGCCCTTGCTGGGAATCCACTGCAGGCCCAGATTGCGGAAGCCTGCCTCCAGCTGCGCCATGCCAGCATCATTGGTGCGACGGCTGGCCGCCAGGTAGTCAGCATCGTCCAGCGCCGCGCAGGCGGCGGTCAGGGCCAAGCTGTTGACGTTGAACGGCGCACGCACACGATTGAGCACATCGGCCACCTGCGGAGAACTCAGCGCATAGCCGACACGCAGCGAGGCTAGGCCATAGGCCTTGGAGAAGGTGCGCGAGACCAGCAGGTTCGGGTAACGCGCCAGGTAGTCGAGGCCATCCGGCAGCTCGTCGCCCTCGGCGTACTCGATATAGGCCTCGTCCAGCACCACCAGCACGCTCTGCGGCACGCGAGCGAGGAAGGACTCCAGCGCATCCGGGCCGAACCAGGTACCGGTCGGGTTGTTCGGGTTGGCGACGAACACCACACGGGTGTTGGCGTCGATGGCAGCCAGCATGGCCTCCAGGTCGTGACCATGCTCCTTGGCCGGTACCACTTTGCCCTGCGCACCGACCGCCTGGGTGGCAATCGGGTACACGGCGAAGGCGTACTGGCTGAACACGGCGTTCAGGCCCGGCGCCAGCCAGGCGCGGGCGACCAGGTCGAGAATATCGTTAGAGCCGTTGCCCAGAGTCACCTGGGCCGGGTTGACGCCACAACGGGCAGCCAGCTTCTGCTTCAGTTCGAAGCCGTTGCCGTCCGGGTAGCGGGTCAGTTCGGCCAGTTCGGCACGGATCGCCTCCAGCGCCTTGGGCGATGGGCCCAGCGGGTTCTCGTTGCTGGCCAGCTTGACGATGCCGGCGGGATCGAGATTCAGCTCGCGCGCCAGCTCATCGACCGGTTTGCCCGGCACGTAGGGCGAGAGTTTCTGCACGCCCGGCACCGCCAGGGCGAGGAAGTCGCAGCTCATTGAGCTCTCCTCAGACAATCACGCGGCTCAGAGAACCGCTTTCGGGTAGGAACCCAGCACTTTCAGGGCGACGGCTTCGCCGTTGATCTTTTCCAGCACGTCTTTGATCAGCGGGTCTTTGTGGTGGCCGACGAAGTCGATGAAGAACACGTAGGTCCACTTGCCGCTGCGCGACGGGCGGGTCTCGATGCGGGTCAGGTCGATGCCGTTGGTATGGAACGGCACCAGCAGCTCGTGCAGAGCGCCCGGCTTGTTGCGCATGGAGACGATGACCGAGGTCTTGTCGTCGCCAGTCGGCGGTACTTCCTGGCTGCCGATGATGAGGAAGCGCGTGGAGTTGTCCGGGCGGTCCTCGATCTTTTCCTGCAGCTTGGTCAGGCCGTAGAGGTTAGCCGCCATATCGCCGGCGATCGCCGCCGAGTTCCACTCGCTCTTCACCCGTTTGGCCGCATCGGCGTTGCTGGAAACCGCCACGCGCTCGACGTTCGGATAGTGCGCATCCAACCACTTGCGGCACTGGGCCAGGGACTGGGCGTGGGAATAGATACGGGTGATCTTGTCGGTCTTGGTGGTCTCGCCGACCAGCAGGTGGTGGTGGATGCGCAGCTCCACTTCGCCACAGATGACCATGTCGTGCTCGAGGAAGCTGTCCAGGGTGTGGTTGATCGCACCCTCGGTGGAGTTCTCCACCGGCACCACGCCGAAGTTGACCGCACCGGCGGCCACTTCGCGGAACACTTCGTCGATCGCGGCCATCGGCACGCTGATCACCGAGTGGCCGAAATGCTTCATCGCCGCGGCCTGGCTGAAGGTGCCTTCCGGGCCGAGATAGGCGACTTTGAGCGGCTGCTCCAGAGCCAGGCAGGAGGACATGATCTCGCGGAACAACCGCGCCATCTCCTCGTTGTCCAGCGGTCCCTTGTTCAGCTCCATGATGTGCTTGAGCACCCAGGCTTCACGCTCGGGACGATAGAACACCGGCTTCTCGCCTTCCGGCAGGGAAGCCATCTTCACCCGGGCCACGTCCTGGGCACAGCGCGCGCGCTCGCTGATCAGCTCGAGGATCTTCTCGTCGAGGCTGTCGATGCGAACCCGCAGCGCCTTGAGCTGATCGACGTCGCTCATCAGCCGTGCTCCTTCTCGAACTCGGCCATGTAGGCCACCAGGGCCTCCACGGCGTCCAGACCGGTGGCGTTATAAATGGAGGCACGCATGCCGCCCACCGAGCGATGGCCCTTGAGGTTGAGCAGACCGCGCGCATCGGCACCGGCCAGGAATGCCTTGTCGAGCTTCTCGTCGGCCAGGCGGAACGGCACGTTCATCCACGAACGGGCGCTCGCCTGGATCGGGTTGCTGTAGAAGTCGCTGGCGTCGATGGCCTTGTACAACAGGTCCTTCTTGGCCTTGTTGCGCTGTTCCATCGCGGCGACACCGCCCTGCTCCTTCAGCCACTCGAAGACCAGGCCAGAGAGGTACCAGGAATAGGTCGCCGGGGTGTTGTACATGGAGCCGTTATCAGCGGCGATCTTGTAGTTGAGCATGGTCGGGCAGACGCTGCGGGCGCGGCCCAGCAGGTCTTCGCGGATGATGGCGACAACCAGGCCGCTCGGGCCGATGTTCTTCTGCGCGCCGGCATAGATCAGGCCGAACTTGGAGACGTCGACTTCGCGGGAGAGGATGTCCGAAGACATATCCACCACCAGCGGGGTATCGCCCACCTGCGGAATCCAGTCGAACTGCAGGCCGCCGATGGTTTCGTTACTGGCGTAGTGCACGTAGGCGGCGTCTTTCGACAGCTGCCACTCGTTCTGCCCAGGGATGGCGAAGTAGTCGTAGCCCTTGGCGCTGGCGGCGACGTTGACGTTGCCGTAGCGACGCGCTTCCTCGATGGCCTTCTTCGACCAGATACCGGTCTCGATGTAGTCAGCGGTACCGTCTTCCGGCAGCAGGTTGAGCGGAATCTCGGCGAACTGCTGGCTGGCGCCGCCCTGCAGGAACAGCACCTTGTAGTCAGTCGGGATGGCCAGCAGGTCGCGCAGGTCCTGCTCGGCCTTCTCGGCGATGGCCACGTACTCGTCACTGCGGTGGCTCATCTCCATCACGGAGAGGCCACGGCCCTGCCAGTCGAGCATCTCGGCCTGGGCACGTTGCAGGACGGCGGTCGGCAGCGCGGCCGGGCCGGCGCAGAAGTTATGGGCGCGTTTGCTCACTTCGACTCTCTCACTCTTCGCTGTTGCCGGTCTCCGCGCCTTCTTCGGCCACGGTTACCGCTTCTTCGTTCTGCTCGCCGGCTTCGCCTTCCAGCGCTTCCGACTCATCTTCGTCACCGCCGGACGGCTCCTGCACACGCTCCAGGCCGACCAGGGTCTCGTCGTCAGCCAGCTTGATCAGGATCACGCCCTGGGTGTTACGGCCCGCACCGCGGACCTCATCGACACGAGTACGCACCAGAGTGCCCTGGTCGGAAATCAGCATGATTTCCTCGCCATCCAGTACCTGCACGGCGCCAACCAGCTTGCCGTTACGCTCGTTGATCACCATGGCGATCACGCCCTGGCCACCACGACCGCGACGCGGGTAGTCGGCCAGCGGAGTGCGCTTGCCGTAGCCGCGCTCGGAGGCGGAGAGGATCTGCGCGCCAGCTTCCGGGATCAGCATGGAGATGATGCGCTGCTCGTCGGCCAGGCGCATGCCGCGCACGCCGCGAGCGATACGGCTCATGGTGCGCACCTTGCTTTCCTTGAAGCGGATCACCTTGCCGGCGTCGGAGAACATCATCACGTCCTTCGAGCCGTCGGTGATGGCGGCGGCAATCAGCGAGTCGCCCTCTTCCAGCTTCAGGGCGATCAGGCCGTTGGAGCGCGGCTTGGTGAACTGGATCAGCGGGGTCTTCTTCACCGTGCCGTATGCGGTCGCCATAAAGATGTAGGCGCCGGTCGGCTCGTCCTGGCTGAAGTCGGAGTCGTCGCCTTCTTCGGCTTCCTCCACTTCGACCACTTCAGCGACCTGCTCGGCAACCACGTCGTCGTCATCGTTCTCTTCGCCGGCGAAACGGGCACGCACGGCTTCCAGGTCGATCTGCAGCATGGCGGTGATGCGTTCACCCTCGTCCAGCGGCAGCAGGTTGACCAGCGGACGACCACGCGCGGTACGCGAGGCTTCCGGAATCTCGAAGGTACGCAGCCAGTAGACCTTGCCCTTGCTGGAGAACAGCAGCAGGGTGGCGTGGCTGTTGGCGACCAACAGGTGCTCGATGTAGTCCTCGTCCTTCACCCCGGTAGCCGACTTGCCTTTGCCGCCGCGACGCTGGGCCTGGTAGGCGGCCAGCGGCTGGGACTTGGCGTAGCCGCCGTGAGAGATGGTGACGACGCGCTCTTCCTCGGTGATCAGGTCGGCGATGGTCAGGTCCATCTGCGAGGCCATGATCTCGGTGCGACGCACATCGCCGAACTCGGCTTTAACTTTTTCCAGCTCCTCGCGGATGACTTCCATCAGGCGCTCGGGGCTGGTCAGGATGCGGATCAACTCGCCGATCTGAGTCAGGATCTCCTGGTACTCGGACAGCAGCTTCTCGTGTTCCAGACCGGTCAGGCGGTGCAGGCGCAGCTCGAGGATGGCCTGGGCCTGCTCGGGCGACAGGTAGTACTTGCCCTCACGCAGGCCGTACTGCGGGTCCAGGTCTTCCGGACGGCAGGAATCGGCACCGGCGCGCTCGACCATGGCTTCCACGGCAGTGGAGGCCCAGGCGGTGGCGATCAGGCGTTCCTTGGCTTCGGCCGGGGTCGGCGAGGTCTTGATCAGCTCGATCACCGGGTCGATGTTCGACAGGGCGACGGCCTGACCTTCGAGGATGTGGCCACGCTCGCGGGCCTTGCGCAGCTCGTAGACGGTCCGGCGAGTCACCACTTCGCGGCGGTGACGGACGAACACTTCGAGCATGTCTTTCAGGTTCAGCGTGCGCGGCTGGCCATCGACCAGGGCCACGACGTTGATACCGAACACGCTCTGCATCTGGGTCTGGGCGTAGAGGTTGTTCAGCACCACCTCACCGACTTCGCCACGACGCAGCTCGATGACCACGCGCATACCGTCCTTGTCGGACTCGTCGCGCAGCTCGGTGATGCCTTCGATCTTCTTCTCTTTGACCAGCTCGGCGATCTTCTCGATCAGACGCGCCTTGTTCAGCTGGTACGGCAGCTCGGTGACGATGATCTGCTGGCGGCTGCCGCCCTTGTCCATGTCCTCGACGGTGGCGCGGGCACGCATGTAGATGCGGCCACGACCGGTGCGGTAGGCCTCGATGATGCCGGCACGACCGTTGATGATGCCCGCGGTCGGGAAGTCCGGACCGGGGATGAACTGCATCAGCTCGTCGACGGTCAGCTCGGGGTTGTCGATCAGCGCCAGGCAGCCGTCGATGACCTCGGTGAGGTTGTGCGGAGGAATGTTGGTCGCCATGCCCACGGCGATACCGCTGGAACCGTTGACCAGCAGGTTGGGGATCTTGGTCGGCATGACCGCCGGGATCTGCTCGGTGCCGTCGTAGTTGGGCACCCAGTCGACGGTTTCCTTGTCCAGGTCGGCCAGCAGCTCGTGGGCCAGCTTGGCCATACGCACTTCGGTGTATCGCATGGCCGCGGCGTTGTCGCCGTCCACCGAACCGAAGTTGCCCTGGCCGTCGACCAGCATGTAGCGCAGCGAGAAGGGCTGGGCCATACGCACGATGGTGTCGTAGACAGCCGTGTCGCCGTGCGGGTGGTACTTACCGATCACGTCACCGACCACACGGGCGGACTTCTTGTACGCCTTGTTCCAGTCGTTGCCCAGTTCGCTCATGGCGTAGAGCACGCGGCGGTGCACCGGCTTCAGGCCGTCGCGCGCATCCGGCAGCGCACGCCCGACGATGACGCTCATGGCGTAGTCGAGGTAGGACTGTTTCAGCTCGTCTTCGATATTGACCGGGAGGATTTCTTTGGCCAGTTCGCCCATGAGAAGCCTGGTTCCTTATTCTGGTGAAACCCCGTCGCACCCTTCCTGGGCAAGACCGGAGTCCGCCGTAGTCGCCCCTGCTTGGCGGCGACTCACGACAAATCAACGAGTTAAGTCGGTTATTGGCGCTATTGGAGTGGCCCGCATGGGGCCACCCGAGAACTGCCGGAGCTTACCACAGTCACCCGTGCAGACCTACCCCGCCAGGCAGCGCAGCGACAGCCCTCAGTGCAGGCGCTTGCGACACATGAGTTGCGCCATTTTCGCCGCATCAGGCCGCTCGACTATGCCCTTTTCGGTGATGATCGCGTCGATCAGGTCGGCCGGCGTCACGTCGAATACCGGGTTGATCGCATGCACGTCGGCGGCGATGCGCTGACCGCCAACATCCAACAGCTCGCGGCCGTCACGCTCTTCGATCGGGATGTCCTCGCCATCTTCCAGGTTCATGTCGATGGTCGAACTGGGCGCCACCACCATGAAGCGCACGCCGTGGTGCATGGCGTTGACCGCCAACTGGTAGGTGCCGATCTTGTTGGCCACATCACCATTGGCAGTGATGCGGTCGGCGCCGACGATGACCCAGGTGATGCCCTCGGTCTTCATCAGGTGCGCGGCAGCGGAATCGACATTCAGGCTGACCGGCACGCCCTCACCCGCCAGCTCCCAGGCGGTCAGGCGCGAGCCCTGCAGCCAGGGTCGGGTTTCATCGGCGTAGACCCGCTCGACCAGCCCAGCCAGATGCGCGGCGCGGATCACCCCCAGCGCGGTACCGAAGCCGCCGGTGGCCAGGGCGCCGGTATTGCAGTGGGTGAGCAGCTTCTGCGGGCCGTCCTGATGCTTGCGGATCAGCTCCATGCCCAGCTGAGCCATGGTCAGATTGGCTTCGCGGTCGCTATCGAAGATGCCGACTGCCTCGGCCTCCAGCAGGGCCAGGGTGTTTTCACCATCCCTCAGGCGCTGCAGGCGCTCGCGCATGCGATCCAGCGCCCAGAACAGATTGACCGCAGTCGGCCGCGAGTCGGCCAGCACCTTGAAGTCCTCCTCCAGCGCCGCCCGCCAGTCGCCGCCAACAGCCAGACGCGCCCGCGCGCCCAGCAGCACGCCGAAGGCCGCGGCAATACCGATGGCCGGCGCGCCGCGTACCACCATGCTGCGAATGGCCTCAGCCACCCCGGCAGCCGAATCGTAGGCCAGCCAGATTTCCTCGCGCGGCAGTACGCGCTGATCCAGCAGATATAACGTGCCTTCGCGCCACTCGATGGCTTTTACCTTCTCCGCCGCCAACAGTTTGTCGCGCATGACATCCCCACCAGGTGAAACGAAAAGCCGCGGATTATAGCGAGCCGCCCTATACATGGCTCAGTTATACTGCCGCCACCTTTTTATTGCCCGGATAAATGCCATGCCCGAACCGCGCCAGCCGCTCGATCTACTGCTCCTGCCCACTTGGCTGGTGCCGGTCGAGCCCGCAGGCGTGGTGCTCAGGGAGCATGGCCTGGGCATCCGCGACGGCCGCATCGCCCTGATCGCACCGCGCGCCGAGGCTCTGCGCCATCCAGCCGCGGAAGTGCGCGAGCTGCCGGACTGCCTGCTCACCCCCGGCCTGGTCAATGCCCACGGCCACGCCGCCATGACCCTGTTCCGCGGCCTGGCTGACGACCTGCCACTGATGAGCTGGCTGCAGGACCACATCTGGCCCGCCGAGGCCAAGTGGGTCGATGAGGAGTTCGTCCGTGACGGCACCGAGCTGGCCATCGCCGAGCAGCTCAAGGGCGGCATCAGCTGCTTCTCCGACATGTATTTCTTCCCAGAAGTGGCCAGCGAGCTGGTGCACAAGAGCGGCATCCGCGCGCAGCTGACCATTCCCGTGCTGGACTTCGCCACCCCCGGCGCCCGCGACGCAGAGGAAGCACTGCGCAAGGGTCTGCGCCTGTTCGACGACCTCAAGCAGCACCCGCGTATCAAGATCGCCTTCGGCCCCCACGCGCCCTATTCGGTCAGCGACGACAAGCTCGCCCAGGTATTGATGCTGGCCGAGGAGCTGGACGCCGGCATCCACATGCACGTCCACGAGACCGCCTTCGAGGTACAGCAAAGCCTGGAACTGCACGGCATGCGCCCATTGCAGCGGCTAGCCAATCTCGGCCTGCTCGGCCCGCGCTTCCAGGCCGTGCACATGACCCAGATAGATGAGGCAGATATCGAGCTGCTGGTGGCCAGCAACAGCAGCGTGATCCACTGCCCCGAGTCCAACCTCAAGCTGGCCAGCGGCTTCTGCCCGGTGGAAAAGCTCTGGCAGGCCGGGGTCAACGTGGCGATCGGCACCGATGGCGCCGCCAGCAACAACGATCTGGACCTGCTCAGCGAAACGCGCACCGCCGCCCTGCTGGCAAAAGCCGTGGCCGGCAGTGCCACCGCCCTGAACGCCCACGCCGCGCTGCGCATGTCCACCCTCAACGGCGCCCGCGCCCTGGGCCTGGACGACTGCACCGGCTCGCTGGAACTGGGCAAGCTGGCCGACCTGGCCGCCTTCGACCTGTCCGGCCTGGCCCAGCAACCGGTCTACGACCCGGTGTCGCAACTGATCTACGCCGGCGGCCGCAGCTGCGTGAAGCACCTGTGGGTCGGCGGCAAACAGCTGCTCGACGACGGCCGCCTGACGCGCCTGGACGAACAACGCATCGTCGCCAACGCGCGCACCTGGGGCGAGCGCATCGCCGCCAAGAACTGAATTCGTTTTAGAGAGAAGCATGATGAGCAACGTCGACCACGCCGAAATCGCCAAATTCGAGGCCCTCGCCCACCGCTGGTGGGACCGCGAGAGCGAGTTCAAGCCGCTGCACGACATCAACCCGCTGCGGGTCAACTGGATCGACGAGCGCGTCGGCCTGGCCGGCAAGAAGGTGCTCGACGTCGGCTGCGGCGGCGGCATCCTCAGCGAGTCCATGGCTCAGCGCGGCGCCAATGTCACCGGCATCGACATGGGCGAGGCGCCGCTGGCCGTGGCCCAGCTGCACCAGCTGGAGTCCGGGGTCAACGTCGAGTACCGGCAGATCACCGCCGAAGCCCTGGCCGAGGAGATGCCCGGCCAGTTCGACGTGGTCACCTGCCTGGAGATGCTCGAGCACGTGCCTGATCCGTCCTCGGTGATCCGCGCCTGCTACAAGATGGTCAAGCCCGGCGGCCAGGTGTTCTTCTCCACCATCAACCGCAACCCCAAGGCCTACCTGTTCGCCATCGTCGGCGCCGAGTACCTGATGCGCCTGCTGCCGCGCGGCACCCACGACTTCAAGAAATTCATCCGCCCCTCCGAGCTGGGCGCCTGGAGCCGCGCCGCCGGCCTGACGGTCAAGGACATCATCGGTCTGACCTACAACCCGCTGACCAAGCACTACAAGCTGGAAGCGGATGTGGACGTCAACTACATGATCCAGACCCTGCGCGAGGAGTAAGGCGCATGGCCCTGCGAGCAGTTCTCTTCGACATGGATGGCACCCTGCTGGACACCGCGCCGGACTTCGTCGCCGTGTGCCAGGCCATGCGCGCCGCGCGCGACCTGGCCCCAGTAGACGAGCAGCTGATCCGCGACGTGGTCTCCGGCGGTGCCCGCGCCATGGTCTCCGCCACCTTTGGCCTGGAAGTCGGCGCCGAGGGCTTCGAGGCCCTGCGCCTGGAATTCCTCGAACGCTACCAGCAGCACTGCGCGGTACTCAGCCGGCCGTTCGACGGCATGCTCGAGCTGCTCGGCGACATCGAGGCTTCGCGCCTGATCTGGGGCGTGGCCACCAACAAGCCGGTGATCTTCGCCGAGCCGATCATGCAGCAGCTGGCCCTGGCCGAACGTTCGGCCGTGCTGGTCTGCCCTGACCATGTCGAACGCAGCAAACCGGCGCCAGACATGCTCTTGCTGGCCTGCGCGAAGATCGGCATCGCTCCCGCCGACGTGCTGTTCGTCGGCGACGACGCCCGCGACATCGAGGCTGGCCGCGCCGCCGGCTGCAAGACCGCCGCCGTCACCTACGGCTATATCCACCCCGACGACAATCCGCGCCACTGGGGCGCCGATGTGGTGGTGGACCATCCCCTGGAGCTGCGCGCCGTGCTCGACCGCGCCCTGTGCAGCTGCTGACCCTTTCACGCAACAACGAGATTCTGCCCATGTTCGACTACAGCGCCCGCCCAGACCTGCTCAAGGGTCGCGTGATCCTGGTCACCGGCGCCGGCCGCGGCATCGGTGCCGCCGCCGCCAAGACCTACGCTGCCCACGGGGCCACCGTGCTGCTGCTGGGCAAGACCGAGGCAAACCTCAACCAGGTCTATGACGAGATCGAAGCCGCTGGCCACCCGCAACCGGTGGTGATCCCGTTCAACCTGGAAACCGCCCTGCCGCACCAGTACGACGAACTGGCCGCCACCGTGGAAGCCGAGTTCGGCCGCCTCGACGGCCTGCTGCACAACGCCGCCATCGTCGGCCCGCGTACGCCGCTGGAACAGCTGTCCGGCGACAACTTCATGCGCGTCATGCAGATCAACGTCAACGCCATGTTCATGCTGACCAGCACCATGCTGCCGCTGCTCAAGCTGTCGGAAGACGCCTCGGTGCTCTTCACCTCCAGCAGCGTCGGCCGCAAGGGCCGCGCCTACTGGGGCGCCTACGGTGTGTCTAAGTTCGCCACCGAGGGCCTGATGCAGACCCTGGCCGACGAAGTCGAGGGCATCGCCAACGTACGCGCCAACAGCATCAACCCCGGCGCTACCCGCACCGGCATGCGCGCCCAGGCCTACCCGGGCGAGAACCCGGCGAACAACCCGCAGCCCGAAGACATCATGCCGATCTACCTGTACCTGGCAGGCCCGGACAGCCAGGGCGTCAACGGTCAGGCCTTCGACGCGCAGTGAAGCGAGGCGGCCGCCGGTTTTCCGGCGGCCAGCCAAACACTGGCATCAGATTGCCAGCACCCGCGTCAAAGAGGCGGCAATTTCTTGCCGGACGAAGCGGCAAATATAGATTCAAGTATCTGATTTAAAACACTTTTCATAAAGTGGCACAGAATTCGCTGTATCTCGATCGTCAAGGCGCATCGGCGCCAGAGGTCGAGCAACATGGTCCCAAACAATCCTTCCAACACCATCGATTTCGATGCTGCCAAGCTGCAGCGCCTGGGTTATGCCAGCCGCACTCAGCGGCTGCTCAAGCCGGTCAGCCTGGCGCAACTGCGTCAACAGCTGAGCCTGCAACTGCAGACATCCCTGGAAGCCGACCGCATCCTCGACCTGTTCTTCCGCGAAGTACAACGCCTGGTACCGATCAGCGCGCTGAGCTATCAGCTGGCCGCCTGTGACCTGCGCCTGGAGCTCGGTGAGCGCGCCAACCACTCGGCCAGCTACCGCCTGAGCCATCAGGGCGAATACCTGGGCGAGCTGACCTTCCGCCGCAACCAGCGCTTCACCGACGACGAACTGGGCCAGCTGGAATCGCTGCTGGCCAGCCTGCTGTTCCCGCTGCGCAACGCCCTGCTCTATCGCGCCGCCCTGCAGAGCGCGCTGCGTGATCCGCTGACCGACACCGGCAACCGCATCGCCATGAACCAGGCCATGCAGCGCGAGATCGACCTGGCCCGCCGCAGCCTGCAACCGCTGTCGGTACTGATGCTCGACATCGACCACTTCAAGAGCATCAACGACCGCTTCGGCCACGCCACCGGCGACGAAGTACTGAAAGCCGTGGCCGGCTCGCTGAAGAACAGCCTGCGCAACATCGACATGGTGTTCCGCTACGGCGGCGAGGAATTCCTGGTGCTGCTGGCCAACACCAGCCGCGAGGCCGCGCAGATGGTCGGTGAGCGCCTGCGCCTGGCGGTGCTGGGCCTGCAATACCTGGAAGAAGGCCGCGCCCTGGAGCTGTCCATCAGCCTGGGCTGCGCCACGCTGCTGCCGGGCGAGTCCAGCGACAGCCTGCAGCGCCGCGCCGACAGTGCGCTATACGTGTCCAAGCGCGAAGGCCGCAATCGCCTGTCGATGGCCGGCTGACAAACGCCAGACAACAAAAAGGGGCTCCGCGGAGCCCCTTTTTCATTTTCAGAACCTGCTTAAAGCCCCGCGAGCTAGAGAAAAACAAGGCCTAGGCGGCCCCGCGAAAGTGGTTGAGGAAGCGGAGTTGACGGGTAGTCAATGAGCACTCCAAACCACTTTCAACACAGTTTTTCCGACGCGCAGCAGGCTTTAAGTAGGTTCTCAGCGCTTGCGGCCGAAGCCTGGACGCTGACCATCACCCGATGGCGAACGCTTGCCAGCCGGCGCAGCCGGACGTGGCTTACGCGCCGGACGATCAGCCCCATCGCCCGCCGGGCGCGGAGTGCGCTTCTTGTCCACATCGGACGGGCGCTCGGCCACCGGCGTACCACGGCCACCCTCGCGACGCTCGCCGCTCGGCTTGCGCGGCGCGCGCTGTGGGCGCTCTTCGCCACGCGGGGCCCGCGCCGGACGCTCGGCGGTTTCCGCGGCACCATCCTGAGCTGGACGCAGTACACGCTTGGGCCGCTCGTTGCGGCTCATCGGCCGGGCGGCCTTGCGCTGCAGGCGCTCGAGCTTGTCGCGCATCTTCTCGTTCATGGCCGGCAGGGCCATCGGCTTGAGGCCGACTTCCTCGCTGAGGATGTCCAGCTCGCGCTGGCCCATTTCGCGCCAGCGACCCATCGGCAGGTCGGAAGTCATGAACACCGGGCCGAAGCGCACGCGCTTCAGGCGGCTGACCACCACGCCCTGGGATTCCCACAGGCGACGCACTTCGCGGTTGCGGCCTTCCATCACCACGCAGTGGAACCAGCGGTTGAAGCCTTCGCCGCCGGGCGCTTCCTTGATGTCGGTGAACTTGGCCGGGCCGTCTTCCAGCATCACGCCAGCCTTGAGCTGCTCGAGCATCTCCTCGGTGACTTCGCCACGCACGCGCACGGCGTACTCGCGGTCCATCTCGTAGGAGGGGTGCATCAGGCGGTTGGCCAGCTCGCCGTCAGTAGTGAACAGCAGCAGGCCAGTGGTGTTGATGTCGAGACGGCCGATGTTGATCCAGCGACCCTCTTTCGGCCGCGGCAGGCGGTCGAACACGGTGGGGCGGCCTTCCGGGTCGTCACGGGTGCAGATCTCGCCTTCCGGCTTGTTGTAGATCAGCACGCGGCGCACGGTCTGCTGGATGTCTTCGCGCTTGAGCAGCTGGCCGTCGACGCTGATGGCATCACGCAGCTCGACGCGGGCGCCGAGGTTGGCGACGGCCCCATTGACCTTGACGCGGCCGTCGGTGATCCACTGCTCGATGTCACGGCGCGAGCCGAGGCCAGCGCGGGCCAGGACTTTCTGCAGCTTCTCGCCGCTGGGGCCGGTTTCTAGTTCGGATTCGCTCATCTGGGCACCTCCCGGTGTAACTGAGGACAAAAAGGCCGCGCATCATACGCGGATCGCCGGCAACACGCACGGCTGACTGACTATAGACCGCTCAACGGGTCTTGCGCCGACCGGTCGCCTCGAAGGCCAGCAGGCGCATATCGGCCTCGGCCAGCAGAGCGAAGCGCTCGGCCTTGTCGAGCTTCTTCCAGGCTTTGATCTCGCGCTTGCTGCGCCCGCAGCCGACGCAGATGTCGGCGTCGAACTCACAGACCTTGATACAGGGACTCTTGCTCATGGCGGCACCTGAGGAAATGGCGCGGCCAGCATAGGCTGATAAGGCTTCAGGCCGGGATTGAAAGTCTCAATGCCCGCGATGACCAATTCCTCAATGCAGGGTGTCGTCGGCGCCCAGCGCCTCACCCTCATCCGAGGGCTCTGCCGAGTCTTCCTCGACCCGCTGCAGGTCGTCGAAGTCGATCTTCAGGCCATGCTCCATCTGGTCCAGCTCGGCCAGCAGGCTGCGGAAGCTGGTTTCCTCGCGCGGCTCGGCAGGCTCTTCGCCCGCCTCGGCATCCACCCGTGCCTGCAACTCGGCCGGCACCGGCATATCGTCGTCCAGCGCCAGCATGGGCTCGGGCTCCAGCTCGCGCAGGGCGGCCAGCGGCGGCAGTTCTTCCAGGCTCTTCAGGTTGAAGTAGTCGAGGAACACGCGGGTGGTGGCGAACATCGCCGGCTTGCCCGGCACGTCGCGATAACCAACCACACGAATCCAGTCGCGCTCCTGCAGGGTCTTGATGATCTGGCTGTTGACCGCCACGCCGCGCACATCCTCGATCTCGCCGCGAGTGATCGGCTGGCGGTAAGCGATCAGCGCCAGGGTCTCGAGCATGGCGCGGGAATAGCGCTGCGGGCGCTCTTCCCACAGGCGGCCGACCCAAGGCGAGAACTTCTCGCGGATCTGCAGGCGGTAGCCGGAGGCCACTTCCTTCAGCTCATAGGCCCGCCCCGCACAGGACTCGCGCAGCACATCCAGCGCCTCGCGCAGCTGCGCCGGCTCCGGGCGCTCGGCCTCTTCGAACAACTCGCCGAGACGCTCCAGCGACATCGGGCGACTGGAGGCGAGCAGCCAGGCTTCGAGCAGGGAAGCGAGTTCTTGTGGGTCGGCGAGGTTCATCTATTCGGCTCGGGCACGGACGTGGATAGGCGCGAAGGGCTCATTCTGCACCAGTTCCACCAGTTGTTCCTTGATCAGTTCGAGCACCGCCATGAAGGTGACGACCACCCCCAGGCGCCCCTCTTCCGCGGTGAACAGCTCGACGAAGGCGACGAAACCGGCGCCCTTGAGGCGCTCCAGCACCTCGCTCATGCGCTCGCGGGTGGACAGCGTCTCGCGGGTGATCTGGTGGCTTTCGAACATGTCGGCGCGGCGCAGCACCTCGGCCATGGAGAGCAGCAACTCCTCCATGCTCACGTCCGGCAGCAGCTTGCGCGCCCGCGCATCGGGTGCGGCCACGCTCGGCACATGCAGGTCGCGACCGACCCGAGGCAGCTCGTCGATACCCTCGGCGGCGGCCTTGAAGCGCTCGTACTCCTGCAGGCGGCGAATCAGCTCGGCGCGCGGGTCTTCTTCCTCTTCCTCGGCCTCGCTTGAGCGCGGCAGCAGCATGCGCGACTTGATCTCGGCCAGCATGGCGGCCATCACCAGGTATTCGGCGGCCAGCTCCAGGCGCACCGACTTCATCAGCTCGACGTAACCCATGTACTGCTTGGTGATCTCGGCTACCGGGATATCGAGGATGTCGATGTTCTGCTTGCGGATCAGGTACAGCAGTAGGTCCAGCGGGCCCTCGAAGGCCTCGAGGAACACTTCCAGGGCGTCCGGCGGGATGTACAGGTCCACCGGCATCTCGGTGACTGCCTGGCCGTAGACCAGGGCGAACGGTAGCTCCTGCTGGGCGCCGGCCTGGCTGTCCTGTTCGACGACCTCGCTCATGCGGCGTCCTCCTGGAACGGGCTCGGGTCGCCGCAGCCGACGCGAATCACCTCGGGCTCGCCCTCGGCCAGGTTGATCACCGTGGACGCCGCCAGGCCGCCGTAACCACCATCGATGATCAGGTCGACCTGATGTTCGAGAATCTGGCGCATCTCGTAGGGATCACTCATCGGCAGCTCTTCGCCAGGCATGATCAGGCTCACGCTCATCAGCGGCTCGCCGAGCTGCTCGGCCAGGGCCAGGGCGATGGGGTGGGACGGCACGCGCAGGCCGATGGTGCGGCGCTTGGGATGCAGCAGCATGCGCGGCACCTCGCGGGTGGCGCCGAGAATGAAGGTGTAGGGCCCAGGCGTGTGCGCCTTGAGCAGGCGGAAGGCGGCCGTGTCAACCTTGGCGAACAGGCCGATCTGCGATAGGTCACTGCACACCAGGGTGAAGTTGTGTTTGTCGTCCAGCTGGCGCAGGCGGCGGATGCGCTCCACCGCGCCCTTGTCGCCGATCAGGCAGCCGATGGCGTAGGAGGAGTCGGTCGGATAGACGATCACCCCGCCGCTACGGAGGATTTCCACGGCCTGCTTGATCAGGCGCGGCTGGGGATTTTCCGGGTGTACCTGGAAGAACTGGCTCATGAACTCTCCCTGTTCAGGCGGAAGCAAGGCGTGCATGGTCGAAGCGCTCCCATAAAGGAGACAAGTCTTCCGGCAACGGACGGTACATCCCTAGCTCCGACCAGTCGCCTGGCGCGTGGAAATCGCTGCCAACACTGGCCAGCATGCCAAACTCGCGGGCCAGGATGGCCAGACCGCCGACCTGCTCGGCCGGTTGCAGACCGTTCACCACTTCCAGGGCATGGCCGCCGGCGGCGATGAAGTCGGCCACCAGGCGGCGGCGCTTGCTGCGAGTGAAGTCGTACTGCCAGGGATGCGCCAGGCTGATCCAGGCGCCGGCTTCCTTGAGCGTACCGACCGCCTGTTCCAGGCTCGGCCAGTGCTGCTTGACGTCACCCAGCTTGCCCGAGCCCAGCCATTTACGGAACGCCTCGGCGTGGTCGCGCACGTGGCCGGCGCGCACCAGGAACTCGGCGAAATGTGGGCGGGCCGGCGCGTTGCCGCTGTCGCCCAGGCCCTGCTGCACTTCGCGGGCGCCGTCGAGAGCACCCGGCATACCCTTGGCCGCCAAGCGCCGGTCGATCTCCTCGGCACGCAGCCAGCGGCCCTGGTGCAGATCCTCGATGGCCTGGCGCAGCGCCGGGGCATCGGTAGCGAAGGCATAACCGAGCACGTGAATGGTCGCGCCGCCCCAGGCGCAGGACAGCTCCACGCCGTTGACCAGACGCATGCCCAGCTTCTCGGCGGCGCTGCGCGCCTCGTCCAGACCTTCCAGGGTGTCGTGGTCGGTCAGCGCCAGCAGTTCGACGCCTCGCCCGTGGGCGCGCGCGACCACCTCGGCGGGCGCAAGAACGCCGTCGGAAGCGGTGCTATGGCAGTGCAGATCGACCTTCATGGCGCGTCTTTCGTTAATGGGGTTGTTTGTTATTATGCCGCCACATCCCGCTTCTGGCTGCCGCCGTGAAACAATTCATCGATTTCATCCCGCTCATCCTGTTCTTCATCGTCTACAAACTCGATCCGCGCAACGTCGAACTGGCCGGCCAGGCCTTCGAGCTGGGCGGCATTTTCAGCGCCACCGCAGTGCTGATCATCAGTTCGATCGTGGTCTACGGCATCCTGTTCCTGCTGCAGCGCAAACTGGAGAAGGGTCAGTGGCTGACTCTAGTCGCCTGCCTGGTATTCGGCGGCATGACCCTGGCCTTCCATAGCGAGACCTTCCTCAAGTGGAAGGCGCCGGTGGTCAACTGGCTGTTCGCCCTCGCCTTCGCCGGCAGCCACTTCATCGGCGACAAAGTGCTGATCCAGCGCGTCATGGGCCATGCGATCAACCTGCCGCAACAGATCTGGACCCGCCTGAACCTGGCCTGGGTGGCCTTCTTCATCTTCAGCGGCTGCGCCAACCTGTTCGTCGCCTTCACCTTCCACGACTTCTGGGTCGACTTCAAAGTCTTCGGCAGCCTCGGCATGACCGTGCTGTTCCTGGTCGCCCAGGGCGTCTACCTGGCGCGCCACATCCACGACGACGCCCCTCAGCAAAGCAAGGACTGACATGCTCTACGCCATCATCGCCAGCGACGCCCCCGAATCCCTGGAAAAACGCCTGGCCTCGCGCCCGGCCCACCTGGCTCGCCTGGAGCAGCTGAAGAACGAAGGCCGCCTGGTCCTGGCCGGCCCGCACCCGGCCATCGACAGCAACGACCCGGGCGCAGCTGGCTTCTCCGGCAGCCTGATCGTCGCCGAATTCGAATCTCTGGCCGCCGCCCAGAGCTGGGCCGACGCCGACCCCTACCGTGCCGCTGGCGTCTACGCCAACGTGCTGGTCAAGCCCTTCAAGAAGGTGCTGCCCTGATCTGACGACTGACGCAGGCCCATAAGAATAATTCGCCAACTGGAGATCCCCATGCGCCAAGGCCCGCTCTACCTGTTGCTCTCCGCTCTCTGCGTCACGCCCGTCCTGCAAGCCGAAGAATCCCAGCCGTTGCCGCTCAATCCGGTGCCGACCCAGGCACCTGCCCTGGCGCCGGCCCCCGAGAGCACCAGCCAGGTCGCCGCGCTGCAACAACAGTTGGCCGAGAGCCAGCGTCAGCTTGGCGAGCTGCAGGCCGCATCGTCCGGGGAACGCGAGAGCGCACAGATCAGCCGCCTGCGCCAGGACAACCAGCGTCTTAAGCTGCAGCTCAAGCAGGCCCAGGCCGAACAGCCGCCGCGCCTGCTCAGCGAACAGCAACTGTGGTTCGCCATCGGCTCCGGTACCGCCCTGCTCGCCTTCGTCATCGGTCGCCTGAGCGCTGGCGGCCGGAACAAACGCCGTAGCGAGTGGGTCTGAGCGCCGCCCAATCACTCCTTCGCCCAGAACCCGACCCGACCATGACCGACCTGCTGCTGATCGACGACGACCGCGAACTCTGCGAGCTGCTGGCCAGCTGGCTGCAGCAGGAAGGCTTCAACGTGCGCGCCTGCCACGACGGCGTCAGCGCGCGTGCTGCACTGGCCGAACCGGCGCCGGCGGCGGTGATCCTCGACGTGATGCTGCCCGACGGTAGCGGCCTGGAGCTGCTCAAGCAGCTGCGCGCCGAACACGCCGAACTGCCGGTGCTGATGCTCTCGGCACGCGGCGAGCCGCTGGACCGCATCCTCGGTCTGGAACTGGGCGCCGACGACTACCTGGCCAAACCTTGCGACCCGCGCGAGCTGACCGCCCGCCTGCGCGCCGTGCTGCGCCGCAGCCAGCCGGTGGCCGCGCCTTCGCGCCTGGAACTGGGCGACCTCAGCTACAGCCCGCAGCGTGGCGTCGCCAGCATCGGCGAGCACGAAATCACCCTGACCCTGTCCGAAGGCCGCATCCTCGAGGCCCTGCTGCAGCAACCCGGCGAGCCGCTGGACAAGCAGGCGCTCTCGCAGCTCGCCCTGGGCCGCAAGCTGACCCTTTACGACCGCAGCCTGGACATGCACGTCAGCAACCTGCGCAAGAAGCTCGGCCCGCACCCGGACGGCCGCCCGCGCATCGTCGCCCTGCGCAGCCGCGGCTATTACTACGCCGCCTGAGCTTTACCGAGCCTTTACCCTCGCCTGACCGCGCTTGACCTTGCCGTCCCTAGACTGAGCTCATCCGGTAACCCACCGGTTTCGAGACAAGGAGACACACCATGCGCAAGACCCTCACCGCCCTGCTTCTCGCCGCCAGCCTGCCGACCATCGCCCTGGCCATGCCCGAGGGCGCCCCGTGCAACAAGCCGATGCATGGCGAACATCGCGGCCAAGGCGCGCGGATGTTCAAGGACCTGGACCTCAGCGCCGAACAGCGCGAGCAGGTGGGCAAGCTGATGCGCGAGCGCAAGGACGACCCGCGCGAGATCACCCAGAAGTACCTGGACAAGCTGCCCCAGGCCGACCGCGACGCGCTGAAGAAGGAGCTGGAGACCGCCCGTCTGGAGCACGACAAGGCCTTCCGTGCCATCCTCACCCCCGAGCAACAGAAGACCTTCGACGCGCGCAAGGCCGATATGGAAAAACGCCGCGCCGAACGCGCCGAGTTCGAGGCCTGGAAGGCTGAGAAAGACAAGCAGGCCCAATAATCCAGCGCTACCCGGCCCGGCTCCATGAGCCGGGCTTTGCTATTTGAGGAGTTGCCATGCGTTCACTGTTCTGGCGCATCTTCGCCAGCTTCTGGCTGGCCGTGGTGCTGGTCGCCGGCCTGTCCATGCTGCTCGGCAGGGCGCTGAACCAGGATGCCTGGGTACTCGCCCACCACCCGGCCCTGGACAACCTCGCCGAGCGCTGGAGCGAGATCTACCAGAACAAGGGCGCAGCGGCCGCCCAGCGCTACCTCGAAAAGCGCAAGATGCGCTACCGGGTCGATACCCAGGTCCTCGACGACGGCGGCCAGCCACTGGTCTACGGCACCTTCCCGCCCCGCGCCGCTGCCCTGGAAGCACGCCAGGAAGAACGCCGCCTGCCCTGGCGCCGCCTGACCGAGGAATACCAGGCGCCCAATGGCCAGACCTACCTGTTCATCTACCGCATCCCCCATCCCGACCTGATGGAATGGCATCGCCAGAGCCTGTTCTGGCCGCTCAGCGCCCTGGCCATCGCCCTGGTAGTGCTGACCGCCATCAGCCTGCTGCTGACCCTGTCCATCACCCGCCCGCTGGGCCGCCTGCGTGGCGCCGTGCATGACCTGGGGCAGACCGCCTACCAGCAACACAGCCTGGCGCGCCTGGCCAACCGCGGCGACGAGTTCGGCGTGCTGGCCCGCGACTTCAACCGCATGGGCTCGCGCCTGCAGGACCTGATCGGCAGCCAGCGCCAACTGCTGCGTGATGTCTCCCACGAACTGCGCTCACCACTGGCGCGCCTGCGCGTGGCCCTGGCCCTGACCGAGCGCGCCGAGCCGGCCCAGCGCGAACAGCTGTGGGGGCGCCTGACTCAGGAATGCGACCGCCTGGAAGCCTTGATCGCCGAGATCCTCGCCCTCGCCCGCCTGGACGCCGACCCCGGCACGCCGCAACCGGTGGACCTGCGCCAATTGCTCGATAGCCTGCTGGAAGACGCCGCCCTGGCAGCCCCCGAGCAGCACCTGCAGGTGCGCATGGACAGCCGCCCGGTGGCCCTGCTGGGCTGGCCGGACATGCTCGGCCGGGCGCTGGACAACCTGCTACGCAATGCCCTGCGTTTCAATCCGGAGGGGCAGCCTGTCGAGGTGGAGGTGACGCAGCAGGCCGAGCGGCTACGCATCGCCGTGCGCGATCACGGTCCCGGCGCCCCGGCGGAAATCATCGACAACCTGGGCGAGCCGTTCTTCCGCGCACCACATCAGGCCGCGCCAGGTCACGGCCTGGGCCTGGCCATCGCCCGCCGTGCGGCGGAGCGCCACGGCGGCAAACTGCTGCTGGCCAATCACCCACAGGGCGGCTTCGTCGCCACCCTGGAGTTGCCGCTGCAGCAGTGAAGGCTCGTCAGCCCTGCCAGGCGCTGACGAAGCCTGCGGTTTCCAGCGCCAGCGGGCTGCGGCGCTCGCCTTCGAAGCTGCCCAGATAGAGGAAACCGACGATCTTCTCGTTGGCGCCCAGGCCGAGGCCGGCCAGTACATGCGGGTGATGGGTCAGCGGGCCGGTGCGCCAGATCGCGCCGAAGCCCAGTGCCTGGGCCGCCAGCAGCACGCCATGGGCGGCGCAGCCGGCCGACAGCACCTGCTCCTCCTGCGGCACCTTGGGGTGCTCGCTGAGGCAAGCCACCACGACCAGCAGCAGCGGCGCGCGCAGCGGCATGGCGCGCGCTTTGTCCAGCACCTCGGCCTTGTTGGCCGGGTCCTGCGCCTGCGCCTCGGCGAACAGCTCGCCCAGGCGCCCGCGCGCCTCGCCCTCGATGGTGATGAAGCGCCACGGCCGCAGCTGGCCATGGTCCGGCGCGCGCAGTGCGGCGCGGAGCATCAGCTCGCGCTGGGCGGCATCCGGTGCCGGCGCCAGCAGGCGACCGACAGAAACGCGGTTGAGCAGCAGATCGAGGGCTTGCATGGCCGACTCCCAGGGAAACAGGCGGCCATTCTAGGGGTTGTCGGGGCTGAGCGCCAAAGTCGCCGACTAGGCGACGAACGCCACCATCTGCTCCGCGGTCAACGGCGGCAGGCCATAGGCCGCGCGCGCCGCATCACAATGCGGATTGTGCTGACCGTCCTCCCAGCTGGCGGTGAACTCCCGACAAGTGCTGGAGCGTTGCTCGTAAACACTGCAGCGGGTGCCGCAGCCGACCTCGCCCTGCAGGCCGATGCAGCGCACTGGCTTGGTCGTGGTGCCGAGCATGGCCACATGATAGGGGCCGATCTGCTCGACCAGGTGATCAGGCACCGTGCCGCCGGAGGATTGGCATTCGCCCCAGTAGAAGGACACGCGGAAATTGGCGCAACAGGCGCCGCAGCTGAGGCAGGGATGATTGTCGGACATGGCACGGACGGGGTGGGCCGGGCGAGTGCCGGCGAATGGAGCCGTATTCTATGAATCGGCTCGCCGCTGTGAAGCCCCACACGGCGGATTTACAGGCCATGGCGCCAAGGTAGAATGGCGCCCCACCGCAGCCCAGCCGCCCGGCGCACTAGACTCAAGGCAATCGCGCGGAAAGGAAACCGATGTCCCTGCCTACCCTACGCATCCTCGCCTTCATCAACGGCATCTTCCTGGTCACCCTGGCGGTGAGCATGCTGGTCCCGGTCGGCACCCTGATGGTGTTCCAGCAGCCCCAGGGCATCAACGCCTTCCTCTGGTCCAGCCTGATCACCTTCGTCGCCGGCATCGCCATGATCGCCCAGGGCCGCCCGCAGCATGGCCAGCTGCGCCCGCGCGACATGTACATGCTGACCGTCTCCAGCTGGGTGCTGGTGTCGATCTTCGCCACCCTGCCGTTCATCTTCACCCAGCACGCCAGCTTCACCGATGCCTACTTCGAGAGCATGTCCGGTATCACCGCCACCGGCGCGACCATCTTCACCGGGCTGGACAGCATGTCGCCGGGCATCCTGATCTGGCGCTCGCTGCTGCACTGGCTCGGCGGCATCGGCTTCATCGCCATGGCCGTGGCGATCCTG
>NZ_JPMY01000037.1 GCF_000761545.1 Pseudomonas sp. ML96
CTGCGTCCCACGCCTAGCCTGGCGAGATTTTTCGCGGCAACGCGGCTTGCGCCGAAACGCCAACAGACCCTACCGGCTACGCTTAGCTGACCCTGCACAACGGAGGTTCAGCCATGGCCAGCAAATTTCACCTGAAGAAAGCCGCGAACGAGCAGTTCCACTTCAACCTGCACGCCGGCAACGGCGAGATCATCCTCAGCAGCGAGCAGTACAAGGCCAAGCAGTCGGCCCTGGATGGCATCGAGTCGGTGCGCAAGAACTCCCAGCGCGACGGCGCCTTCGAGGTCAAGGCGGCCGCCGGCGGCAAGTATCACTTCGTGCTCAAGGCCACCAATGGCCAGGTGGTCGGGCAGAGCCAGCTGTACGCCAGCGAGGCCGGCGCCAAGGCCGGCACCGAGTCGGTGAAGAGCAACGCGCCGGGCGCGAGCCTGCAGGACGACAGCTGAGGCGCCGCCTCACTCGGCGGCTTGTTTCTCGAACACGTAGAACAGGTTCGGCTCGCTGACCAGGTACAGCCGGCCGCTGTCGTCGGTGGCCACGCCCTCGGCCTGCGGCACTCCGCGCTCCAGGCCGTGCTGGCCACCGAGCAGTGACAGCGAGCTGATCGGGCGTCCATCCGAGTTGATTTCCAGCACCAGGCGCGACTCGTCGGAGAGCGCCAGCAGGTGCCCGGTGTGGGCGTCGTAGTCGAGGCTGGAGAGATCGCGCACGAACAGCCGCGCATCGCGCTTGGGATCGTCCACCACGTGCACGGCGAAGGGCTTGTCCGGGTTGTTGTGGGGGAAGCCGTGGATCTCGTAGATGCGCACCGGGTCGCGCTCCTTGGCGGCGAACAGGCGGTGCTGGGTGGCGTCGTAGGCCAGCCCCTCAAAACCCTTGTTGCCGTTCAGGCCGATGCCCAGCGACAGCTGCTCGGACTCGGCGGCGTCGACGAACTCGGTATCGGCGTTGAGGTTGACCCGGTACAGGCGCTGTTGGCGCTCGTCGGTGACCACGTAGACGTCGCGGCTGATGTACTCGATGGCCTCCGGGTCGCCGAAGCCGACCAGCGCCACGCGGCGCAGCACCTTGCCGTCCAGTGACAGCTCGACGATCTCGGGATTCTTGTTGGTCACGGTGAAGAGCGTGTGGCGATCCGGGTCGAAGGTCAGCGCCGAAACGTCGGCATCCAGGCCCTCGATCGGCTGGGCCTGGATCACTGCGCGGTAGTCCGGTAGCCAGATCGATTTGTCACGCCATTCGGCGGCATGGCGCCATTCTTGCACCACGAACCAGCCACGTTCGAGCAGGCGCCATTGGTGGGCAACTACCAGCAGCGCCACGAGGGCGAGCAATGCCAGGGTGGGCAGCAGGACACGAGCTTGAGTCAGGCGGCGCATGGATGAGGTTCCGAATCAGGGTGGCAGCATCAAAACAGCTGCAGCTGAATTCAAGCTTAAGAAAGCTGAACCGGGCCGCGGGCCGAGTTACCGAATACCACCGCAGCGGAAACGGCTTCATGTCAGTGTTACCGGAAGAGCGAGTATTGACCACCCTGCACACGGTCGCCTTGGCCGTGCAGAGCGTGCAGCGTATGGGCGTACCGGCCGAGCAGTTGCTGGATGGCAGCGGCATTTGCCAGCAGGAATTGCAGAGCCCCGCCCGGCTGGTCAGCCATGCCCAGGAACTGCGGGTACTGAGCAATGCCCTGGCGGCCAGTGCCGACCCGGCCCTCGGCCTGCTGCTGGGCAAGCGCATGCATGTGTCCGCCTACGGCATGCTCGGCTACACCCTGCTGGCCAGTCGCGACCTGGCTGAAGCGCTGCGCCTGGCGATCTCTCATCCGACGCTGCTTGGTACCTACTTCCAGCTGGACCTGCAGCCGGTCGGCGACGAGGTCCGCCTGAGCGCCAGCGGCTATCGCTACGCGCCGGCGCTGCGCCAGTTCAACATCGAGCTGTGCCTGGCCTCGCTGCTCACCGTGGTGCAGGACCTGCTCGGCGAGTCGGTGCGCCCACGCCGCCTGCTGCTGGACTACCCGGCGCCGGCACATGCCGCCAGCTACAGCGAGCGGCTCGGCTGCCCGGTGGAGTTCGACGCCGGCTGCAACGCGCTGTGCTTCAACCCCAAGCTGCTCGAACGGACCCTGCCGCTGGCCGACCCGGTCAGCCACCAGCACGGCCTGCAGCAATGCATGCAGCTGGAGGCGCAGCTGCACAGCCGCCACGACCTGCGCGACCTGATCCGCCAGCAGTTGGCCGGCGACCTGACCGAATGCTCCACTTTGGAGCGCGTCGCCACCCGTCTGCACCGTTCCGAGCGAACCCTGCGCCGCCACCTGCAGCAGCTCAACACCAGCTTCCAGCACTTGCTCGACGAGGTGCGCTACGACAAGGCGCGCCAGCTGCTGCTCAACACCGACAAGCCGATCTACCTGATCGCCGAAGAGCTCGGCTACAGCGAGACCGCCAGCTTCCGCCACGCCTTCCAGCGCTGGAGCGGCCTGGCGCCGAGCGAATTGCGCCGCTGATTGACCGGGGACAAGGGCTGGTCTCGGCGCCAGCCCTAGACTCGCGCAACCTCAGTGTCGCGCGGAGCGCCCACCTCATGATCCATGATGTCGCCATCATCGGCGCCGGCCCGGCCGGCCTGTGCCTGGCTCGCGCCCTGTCCGGGCATGGCCTGTCCATCGTCTTGCTGGAGCGCCAGGCCGAATCCGAGCTGGCCGAGCCAGCCTTCGACGGCCGCGAGATCGCCCTGACCCATGCCTCCCAGGCGCTGCTGGAGAAACTCGGCCTGTGGCAGCGCCTGCCGACCGAGGAGGTCGCCGTGCTGCGCGACGCCCAGGTGCTCAACGGCCCGTCGCTGTTCGCCCTGCAGATTCGCGCCGAGCAGGCTGGCGCCGAGCGCCTCGGCCACCTGGTGGCCAACCGGGCGATTCGCCGCGCCGCCTTCGATACGGTCGCTGAATGCGCCGATGTGCAGCTGCGCTGCGCGGCGTCGGTACGCGCCATTCGCCACGCCGAGCGTGAGGTGCAGCTGGAGCTGGCCGACGGCGAGGTGCTGCACACGCGGCTGCTGGTCGCCGCCGACAGCCGCTTCTCCGAGACCCGCCGCCAACTGGGCATCGGTGCGCGGCTCAAGGACTTCGGCAAGACCATGCTGGTGTGCCGCATGGAGCACGAGAAGCCGCATCGGCAGACCGCCTGGGAGTGGTTCGGTTATGGCCAGACCCTGGCCCTGCTGCCGCTCAACGGCAACCAGTCCTCGGTGGTGCTGACCCTGCCGCCGCGCGAGATCGAGCGCCTGCGCACTCTGGATGAGGAAGCCTTCGCCCGCGAGATGGAGCAGCGCTTCGAGCGCCGTCTGGGCGCCATGCGCCTGGTCAGCGCGCGGCACGCCTACCCGCTGGTCGGCGCCTACGCCGAGCGCCTGGTTGGCCCGCGTTGCGCACTACTCGGCGATGCCGCCGTCGGCATGCATCCGGTCACCGCCCACGGCTTCAACTTCGGCCTGGGTAGCGTGCAGCGGCTCAGCGCGGCGGTGCTGGCCGCCCATGCTCGTCGCGAAGATATTGCCGCCCCAGCGGTGCTGGCCCGCTACGAGCGCCAGCACCGCCTGGCGACCTGGCCGCTGTACCAGGCCACCAACCTGCTGGTGGATGTCTACACCAACGACCGCCTGCCAGCGAAGCTGCTGCGCGGGGTGGGGTTGCGGGTGGCACAGGGGTTGTTGCCGTTGAAGAAGGGGATTGCTCGGCATCTTTCTTCGAGCACCTAGGAATCAACCGGGATAATGAGTGTGGTTACCCGGAGTCGTCATTTACTAGATTGCGTGCTTTAGATAAATTCAGAATCTAGAGGTTTATGTGCTCTCTTGGTTGTGTCGATCTTTGATTGCACTTTCCTCTGTATAGGGTTGCTCCTTGGTTGTCGATAGTGAGATGGATAAAAGTAATACGGTTAGGGTTATGAATTATGTTTGATTTTCATGGATGGCGTGGTGTTAAAGTTTTTGTGATAGTTGTGATCTCAGTATTTTTATCCTCGTGCGAGCGGATGATGTGGGTAGGAGGAAATTATTGGGATTTATACATAAATGACTTCAATTTGGCTGGCGGGCAGGTTGAGATTTTGATGTCCCGTGATTATGTATATTACGAAGGTTCAATCATGGGGCATCAAGGTAGAAGCGAGGTTGTGAGAGGGGAGTTGTATAGTACGGGGCGACTGAGCTTTAGCTCTTTGTTTACAGATAATAAGGCGAAAATTGCTTTTTATAAGGTCGGCGAAAAGAGTGGTGAGCTTCCGGGCTTATATTTGTCGGAGAAGTATCCTCGATCCATAATGGTAAGAGACTGGCCGAGGATTTGTGAAAAATATAAAGGAAAGTGTGGTGCGGTTGTTCTGAAAGAGAAGAAGGCTGATGAGTATCCAGTGTTGAGAATGCGTTTGCAGGAGTCGGAGGGGCTTGTTCATATTGAATATCAGTCTAGCTCGGGCGTTGATCTAGTTAAAATTTCTAGATCATATGTGCTCAAAGATAGCGATAAGCAGTATGAGTTACGTATTGTTAAGTAAGCCGAACTCGCAGACTGTCGTCTCACTAGGGCTCGAGTGAGCCTGAGGTGTGCAACTTGGCCACATCTATCCCCTTTTGTCCGCATCTATCGTTCTGCCGCAAGCGCGGCGTTGCCTAGAATCGATTGCAAGGCCACTTGGCCCCTTCCTGCCTCTTAATCACCAATAAAAACAATTGGTTAGGAGCTATTCGCGGATGAGCAGTGCGATCTCGATCGAAACCCTGAGTATGGAGTACGGCGCTGTCGGCAGTGGCCACAAGGCCTTGGACGGTGTCTCGCTGGAAATCCGCGACAACGAATTCTTCACCCTGCTGGGGCCGTCCGGCTGCGGCAAGACCACGCTACTGCGGCTGATCGCCGGCTTCGAGCAGCCCACCGCCGGGGTGATCCGCCTGTACGGCGAGCCGATGCAGGACCTCCCGCCCTTCCGCCGCCCGGTCAACACCGTATTCCAGAGCTATGCGCTGTTCCCGCACATGACGGTGGCGCAGAACATCGGCTTCGGCCTGGAGATGCAGGGCAAGCCCAAGGCCGAGATCACCGCCACGGTCGAGCGCATGCTGGCGCTGGTCAAGCTGCCGGATGTCGGTGGGCGTCGCGCCGACCAGCTCTCCGGTGGTCAGCAGCAGCGCATCGCCCTGGCTCGTGCGTTGGCCAGCCGGCCCAAGGTGCTGCTGCTCGACGAGTCGCTCTCGGCGCTGGACATGAAGCTGCGCAAGGAGATGCAGATCGAGCTCAAGCGCCTGCAGGCCGAGACCGGCATCACTTTCATCTTCGTCACCCACGACCAGGAAGAAGCGCTGACCATGTCCGACCGCATCGCGGTGATGAGCAAGGGGCGCATCCTTCAGGTCGGCACGCCGGGCGAGATCTACGAGAGCCCGGTGAATCGCACCGTGGCCGACTTTATCGGCGAGACCAACTTCCTCGACGCTGACCCCTTCGCCGGCGGCGCGCGCCTCGGCGATGGCCAGGTGCTGAACCTGGCCGGTGTGCCGCAAGGTGGGCGGGTGACCCTGGCGATCCGCCCGGAGCGCATCAGCCTGAGCGAGTCCGGCAACCTGGCCGGTGAGGTGGAGGAAGTGGTGTACATCGGCACCGACACACTCTACCTGCTCAAGGTCGCCGGGCAGTCCGGCTTCCGCGTGCGCCAGCAGAATCGCGGCGGCATCAGCCAGCCGCTGCCGCGTGGCGCCCAGGTGCGTCTGGACGTGCCGGCCGCCGCCATCCGGGTGCTGAGCGAATGAGTACGCCGCGGCAACTGGCCGAGCGCCGTCAGCTGTTCCGTCGCCTCGGCCTGGTCGCGCCGAGCATGGCGGTGCTGCTGGTGTTCATGCTCGCGCCGCTGGCGATCATGCTGCTGGTGTCCTTCCTGCAGCCCGGCGACTACGGCGGGGTGAAGTGGGGCGAGTATTCGCTGGATGCCTACGTCAGCTTCCTCTACGAGCGCGACTTCGACGACAGCCTGGTGTTCAACACCGACTACCTGGGCATCTTCCAGCGCTCCTTCGGCCTGGCGGTGGCGACCACCGTCGGCTGCCTGCTGATCGGTTTTCCCACTGCGTTGTACCTGGCGCTGCAGAGCGAGAAGAAGCGCAACCTGCTGCTGTTCCTGGTCACCGTGCCGTTCTGGACCAACCTGCTGGTGCGGGTCTACGCCTGGATGCTGCTGCTGCGCAACGGCGGCCTGGTCGACAGCGGCCTGGGCCTGTTCGGCGTGCCGGAGGGCACGCTGGGCCTACTGTACAGCAACACGGCGGTGATGATCGGCCTGCTCTACAGCTTCCTGCCGTTCATGGTGCTGCCGATCTACACCAGCCTGGAGAAGCTCGACTGGCGCCTGGTGGAGGCGGCCTTCGATCTGGGCGCCAACCGCTGGCAGGCGCTGAAGCGGGTGATCCTGCCGCTGGCGCTGCCGGGCATGCTGGCCGGCGCGACCCTGGTGTTCATCCCGGCGCTGGGTAACTACATCATTCCTGAGCTGCTCGGCGGCGGTAAGTCGCTGATGATCGGCAACCTGGTGCAGCTGCAGTTCGGCTCGGCGCACAACTGGCCGCTGGGTTCGGCGCTGGCCTTCGCCCTGTTCAGCCTGGTGCTGCTGGCCCTGCTGTTCAATGGCCTGCGCCAGCGTGGCCAGGAGGTGCGCGCATGAACTTGCAGGGCCCGCTGTGGCGTTTCACCGGCGTGCGGCCGGTGGCCTGGGCGTTCTTCGCCTTCCTCTATATCCCGATCATCGTGCTGGTGGCGCTGAGCTTCAACGCCGGGCAGTCGGCCACCCTGTGGCAGGGCTTCAGCTTCAAGTGGTACTCGGTGGTGGCCAACGACCCGGAGATCCTGCGGGCGGCGAAGAACTCGCTGATCGTCGCGGTCTGCGCCACCTTGATCTCCACCTGCCTGGCGACCCTGGCGGCGCTGGGCATGCACGGCCGCCGCTTCCGTGGCCAGGGCGCGCTGCAGGGCGTGCTCGGCCTGCCGCTGCTGGTGCCGGACATCGTCTGCGCGGTGGCGATCCTGATGTTCTTCGCCTTTATCGGCCTGAAGCTGTCGCTTCTGACCATCCTTATCGCCCACGTGGTGTTCTGTACGCCGTTCGCCTACCTGCCGATCCGCGCCCGCCTGCAGGGCATGGACCCGCGCCTGCTGGAGGCTGCCGCCGACCTGTATGCCTCTCCCTGGCGCGCCTTCTGGCGAGTCAGCTTCCCGTTGCTGCTGCCCGGCATCCTCTCCGGGGCGATGCTGGCCTTCATCATCTCGATGGACGACTTCGTCATCACCTACTTCGTCGCCGGCGCCGGCTCGACCACCCTGCCGGTGTACATCTTCAGTTCGATCCGCATGGGTATATCGCCGAAGATCAACGCGATTTCCTCGATCATGCTCGTGCTTTCCATTCTTTTTGTAACCCTGTCGTACTACTTAGGCCAACGCAAACGCTAGGAGCCAGACCATGATCCGTCGTACCCCGCTCGCGCTATCCGTAGTATTCGCCCTCGGCCTGTCCGGCGCCGCCCAGGCCGCCGGCACGCTGAACTTCGCCAACTGGTCGGACTACTACCCGCCGGAGCTGCTGAAGAAATTCGAGGCCGACACCGGCATCAAGGCCACCCTGGACGCCTACGACTCCAACGAGACCCTGCTGGCCAAGCTCAAGGCCGGTGGCGGCAACTACGACGTGGTGGTGCCGTCGGACAGCTTCATCCAGATCATGGTCAAGGAAGGGCTGCTGCAGAAGTTCGACAAGAGCAAGCTGCCGAACCTGGCCAATCTGGCGCCGACTTTCCAGAAGCTGGACTACGACCCGGGCCACGACTACAGCGTGCCCTACCTGTGGGGTTCGACCGGCTACAGCTACGACAGCGCCCAGGTGCCGGGTGGCAAGCTCGACGAGAGCTGGGGCCCCTTCTTCGAGCCGCCGGCCGAGCTGAAGGGCAAGGTGGTGGCGCTCAACTCGATGGATGACCTGTTCCCGCCGGCGGCCTTCTACCTGGGCATCGACCGCTGCACGGAAGACCCGCAGGACATGAAGAAGGTGATGGAGCTGCTGCTCAAGCAGAAGCCGATGCTGGCGATGTACAACAGTGACGGCACCATCGAGCGCATGGCCGCCGGCGAAGTGGCCATGCACCAGCAGTGGAACGGCGCCTTCCACCGCGCCAAGGAACAGCGCGCGTCGCTGACCTACGTCTATCCGAAGGAAGGTATCGCCACCTTCATCGACAACTTCGTGATTCCCGCCGGCGCCACCAACGTCGCCGAGGCCCACGTGTTCATCAACTGGATGATGCAGCCGGAGAACATCGCCGCCGCCTCCAACTTCGCCAAGTACCACAACGCCATCGCCGGCTCGGAGAAGTTCATGGAGAAGGCGCTGTTCGACGATCCGGCGATCAACACCCCGGCCGACAAGCTCGAGCGCCTGCGTCCGTTCAAGCTCTGCTCGCCCAAGTCCCTGGCCCTGCGCAGCAAGGTCTGGACCAAGCTGAAGAAATAATCCGCCTCACCCGGAGGCCTGCGGGCCTCCGCATTTACCTGCCTAGAACGGACTTTGCCTGAGTCCGGGGAGCTTCTTATGCTGACGATTTATAGCGACGACCATCACCTGCACCACGGCAAATACGAGCTGATCGACGGCCAGCTCACGCCCTGCTTCGAGAAGCCCAGCCGTGCCGACATGGTGCTGGCGCGCGCGCAGAAGGTGAAGCTGGGCGAGGTGGCGGCGCCGCGCGATTTCGGTATGGCGCCGATCCTGCGGGTGCATGACGAGGGCTTCGTGCATTTCCTCAAGGACGCCTGGGCCGAATGGCAGGCCATGGGTCGCGACTACGACATGCTGCCGTTCACCTGGCCCAACCGCCGCCTGCGCCAGACCATTCCGGACTGCATCGACGGCAAGTTCGGCTACTACAGCTTCGACGCCGGTGTACCGATCACCGCCGGCACCTGGCAGGCGGTGAGCAGCTCGGTGAACGTCGCGCTGACCGGCCAGGCCGAGCTGGCCAAGGGTGCGCGCGGGGTGTTCTCGCTGTGCCGTCCGCCAGGCCACCACGCCGCTGCCGACTACATGGGCGGCTACTGCTACTTCAACAACGCCGCCATCGCCGCCCAGGCCATGCTCGACCAGGGCGCCAGTCGCGTGGCTATCCTCGATGTCGACTACCACCACGGCAACGGCACCCAGGACATCTTCTACGACCGCGCCGACGTGCTGTTCACCTCGATCCACGGCGACCCGCGTTTCGAATACCCGTTCTTCCTCGGCTATGCCGACGAGAAGGGCGAGGGCGTCGGCCGCGGCTTCAACTTCAACTACCCATTGGCCGCCGGTAGCGACTGGTCGGCCTGGAGCCTGGCGCTGGCCGCCGCCTGCCGGCAGATCGCCGCCTATGCACCGGACGCGCTGATCGTCTCGCTGGGCGTGGACACCTTCAAGGAAGACCCGATCTCGCAGTTCAAGCTGGATAGCCCGGACTACCTGCGCATGGGTGAAGTCATCGGCGCGCTGGGCCTGCAGACCCTGTTCGTCATGGAAGGCGGCTACGCGGTGGAGGAGATCGGCATCAACGCCATCAACGTGCTGCAGGGCTTCGACAGCGTCGTGCGCTAGGTTCTACCTGGCAACAAAAAGCCCGCGAGATGCATTTCGCGGGCTTTTTTGTTTGTGCGGATTAACCCTGTGGCGCGGTGAAGGGCTCATCCTTGCGGAACACATAGAACAGGTTCGGCTCGCTGACCATGTAGATGGTGCCTTCCTCGTCCATGGCCACGCCCTCGGCGCGTGGGATGCGCTGATCGAGACCGCTCTGGCCGCCCATCAGGCTGATGAAGCTGACCGGGTCGCCTTTCTCGTTCAGCTCCAGCAGCAGCCGCGACTGGGCGGAGAGGGCAAGTATGTGCCCGGTGCGCGGGTCGACGCTCAGCGCCGACAGGTTGCGCATGCCCAGGCCGTAGCTGGGTAGCGGCTGCAGCTCCTGGTCGAGCAGGTGCTGGCCGTCGCTGCCGAGGCTGAACATGCGCGGCGTGCGCTCCTTGCCGAGCAGCAGGCGTTGCTGCGCCGGGTCCCAGGCCACGCCCTCGAAGCCCTTGTTGCCGGCATCGGGGAAGCCCAGGTCGAAGGGCTCTGCGTCGGCCAGATCGAGTTCGTGGGTCTGCGGTGTCAGTTCGAAGATCGACAGCTGGCGCTGACGCTCGTCAGCCACGGCGATCTTGCCGTCCTCCAGAACCGCCACGCCTTCCGGATTGCTGAAGCCCTTGAGCACGATGCGCCGCAGCACCTCGCCGGTACGGCTCAGCTCGACCAGCATCGGCAGCTTGCCGGTGACGGTGAACAGGGTGCCGGTCAGCGGGCTGTAGGCCAGGTCGGAGGTCTCGCCTTCTTCCAGTCCGGGCAACGGTAGGCTCTGGATGCTGGCCTTGTAGCCCGGCAGCCAGATGCTGGCGGCGCGCTCGGCGCTGGGCAGGTTGTGTTCCTTGAACCAGTAGAGGGCGCGGTCGTCCCAGTGCATGTAGCGGACGATGGCGATCAGGCAGGCCAGCGTGACGACCAGCGCCAGGCTCTGGCGGCGGCCTCGGGAGAGGGAAAAAGCGGAAGACATCGATGACTGCTCGGACAAATCGAGTTCGTCAGAGTACTCAGCGGGGGTGAAAGTTCTGTGAAGAGCGGCGGGAGGCCCGCCGCATCTTGCTTAGAGTACGCGGGTGGAGAAGCTCGACAGACCGACCAGCTCGATCTGCAGGCTCTCGCCGCTGGCCAGCGGGCCGACGCCGGCCGGGGTGCCGGTGGAGATCACGTCGCCCGGTTGCAGGCTGAAGTGGGCGGCGATGTGCTGGATCAGCGGGATGATCGGGTTGAGCATGGAGCTGGCGTTGCCGTCCTGGCGCACCTGGCCGTCGATGCTCAGGCGGATGCCGATATCGCGCACATCCTCGACCGCGTCGGCGGCGACGAAAGGTGCCAGCACGAAGGCGCCGTCGAAGCTCTTCGACAGTTCCCAGGGCAGACCCTTCTCCTTGAGCTTGGCCTGCACGTCGCGCAGGGTCAGGTCCAGGGCCGGGGCGAAGCCGGAGATGGCGTCGCGCACTTCCTCTTCACTGGGCTTCTTCGACAGCGGCTTGCCGATCAGCACGGCGATCTCCGCCTCGAAATGCACGCCACCGCGGTCCTGCGGAATGGCGAAGCCGTCATCCATTGGCACGGTGCAGCTGCCCGGTTTGATGAACAGCAGCGGCTCGGTGGGGATCGGATTGTTCAGCTCGGCGGCGTGCTCGGCGTAGTTGCGGCCGACGCAGACCACCTTGCCCAGCGGGAAGTGGATCGGGGTGCCGTCGACGTACTGGTGCTGGTAGCTCATGCGGGCTCCTGTGATCGGGGAGACGGTGGACAGCCACCGCGGAGCAGCAGGATGGCAGGTGCGCGCGGCACCGGCCATCCGACGGAAGTCAAAGCGGGAAGATCTTGCCGGGGTTCATGATGCCGTTTGGATCGAATACCGCCTTGATCGCCTTCATGTAGCCAATCTCGGCCTCGGAGCGGCTGTAGTGCAGGTAGTCGCGCTTGGTCATGCCCACGCCGTGCTCGGCGCTGATCGAGCCGTTGTACTTCTGCACGGTCTCGAACACCCACTTGTTGACGATGGCGCACTTGGCGAAGAAGTCGTCCTTGGACAGGTTCTCCGGCTTGAGGATGTTCAGGTGCAGGTTGCCGTCGCCGATATGGCCGAACCACACCACTTCGAAGTCCGGGTAGTTGGCTTCGACGATGCGGTCGATGTCGTGCAGGAAGGCGGGCACCTGGCCGACGGTGACCGAGATGTCGTTCTTGTACGGAGTCCAGTGGCTGATGGTCTCGGAGATGTACTCGCGCAGCTTCCACAGGTTCTCCAGCTGCTGCTGGCTCTGGCTCATCACGCCGTCGACCACCCAGCCCTGCTCGACGCAGTGCTCGAAGGTCTCCAGTGCCTGGTTGGCGACTTCCTCGGTGGTGGCCTCGAATTCCAGCAGGGCGTAGAACGGGCAGTCGGTCTCGAAGGCCGGCGGCACGTCGCCACGGGCCATGATCTTGGCCAGGGCCTTGTCCGAGAAGAACTCGAAAGCGGTCAGGTCCAGCTTGTTCTGGAAGGCGTGCAGCACCGGCATGATCGAGTCGAAGTCCGGGGTGCCGAGAACCATCGCGGTGAGGTTCTTCGGCGCGCGCTCCAGGCGCATGGTGGCTTCGACGACGAAGCCCAGGGTGCCTTCGGCGCCGATGAACAGCTGGCGCATGTCGTAGCCGGTGGCGTTCTTGATCAGGTCGCGGTTCAGCTCCAGCACGTCGCCGGCGCCGGTGACCACTTTCATGCCGGCTACCCAGTTGCGGGTCATGCCGTAGCGGATCACCTTGATGCCACCGGCGTTGGTGCCGATGTTGCCGCCCAGCTGGCTGGAGCCGCTGGAGGCGAAGTCCACCGGGTAGTACAGGCCCTTGTCCTCGGCGTACTGCTGCAGCTGCTTGGTCACCACGCCCGGCTGGCACACCACGGTGCGGTCGAATTCGTTGAATTCGACGATCTGGTTCATGTAGTCGAAGGCCACGACCACTTCGCCGTTGGCCGCCACAGCCGCGGCAGACAGGCCGGTACGGCCGCCGGAGGGCACTAGGGCGACCTTGTGCTGGTTGGCCCAGCGCACGATGGCCTGTACCTGCTCGATGGTCTTGGGGAAGACGATGGCGGACGGGGCGGGCGCGAAGTGCTTGGTCCAATCCTTGCCGTAGGCATTGAGGGAATCGGCGTCGGTCAGCACCTTGCCGGCATCCACCAGGGTCTTCAGCTCTTCGATCAGGGCAGGATTGGTCATCTGGGAACTCTCGAACTATTCATGGTCACCCTGAGAACGCTTCATCGCCCAGGGGTGGCAGTTTCGCGGGGCGCGTATGTTAGCATACGCACCCCGCCAATCGTGCCTCCCCGCCGATCTGCGGGCCGGCCAAGGCCGCTTTCCTGACACTTTTTGTGGGACCACAGGTACTCCGATGAGCAAGACCTCTCTCGACAAGAGCAAGATCAAGTTCCTTCTGCTGGAAGGCGTGCACCAGAACGCCGTCGATACGCTGAAGGCCGCTGGCTACACCAACATCGAGTACCTCAAGGGCGCGCTGTCCGACGAGGAGCTGAAGATCAAGATCGCCGATGCGCACTTCATCGGCATCCGCTCGCGCACCCAGCTGACCGAGGAAGTCTTTGATTGCGCCAAGAAGCTGGTTGCCGTCGGCTGCTTCTGCATCGGCACCAACCAGGTCGACCTGGACGCCGCCCGTGAGCGTGGCATCGCCGTGTTCAACGCCCCCTATTCCAACACCCGTTCGGTCGCCGAGCTGGTTCTGGCCCAGGCCATCCTGCTGCTGCGCGGCATTCCGGAGAAGAACGCCTCCTGCCACCGTGGTGGCTGGATCAAGTCGGCGGCCAACTCCTTCGAGATCCGCGGCAAGAAGCTCGGCATCGTCGGTTACGGCTCCATCGGCACCCAGCTCTCGGTACTGGCCGAAGCCCTGGGCATGCAGGTGTTCTTCTACGACACCGTGACCAAGCTGCCGCTGGGCAACGCCACCCAGGTGGCCAAGCTGCACGACCTGCTGGGCATGGCCGACATCGTCTCCCTGCACGTGCCTGAGCTGCCGTCCACCCAGTGGATGATCGGCGAGAAGGAAATCCGCGCCATGAAGAAGGGCGGCATCCTGATCAACGCCGCCCGTGGCACCGTGGTCGAGCTGGAGCACCTGGCTGCCGCGATCAAGGACGAGCACCTGATCGGCGCCGCCATCGACGTGTTCCCGGTCGAGCCGAAGTCCAACGACGAAGAGTTCGAGAGCCCGCTGCGTGGCCTGGATCGCGTGATCCTGACCCCGCACATCGGTGGTTCCACTGCCGAAGCTCAGGCCAACATCGGTCTGGAAGTGGCCGAGAAACTGGTCAAGTACAGCGACAACGGTACTTCGGTGTCCTCCGTGAACTTCCCGGAAGTCGCCCTGCCGGCCCACCCGGGCAAGCACCGTCTGCTGCACATCCACGAGAACGTGCCGGGCGTGATGAGCGAGATCAACAAGGTGTTCGCCGACAACGGCATCAACATCTCCGGTCAGTTCCTGCAGACCAACGACAAGGTCGGCTACGTGGTGATCGACGTCGACGCCGAGTACTCCGACCTGGCGCTGGAAAAGCTGCAGCACGTTACCGGTACCATCCGCAGCCGCGTCCTGTTCTAAGAACGCCGCGCTGCAACGAAAAAGGGAGGCCTAGGCCTCCCTTTTTCATGCCCGCCGTTTGCTTAGTGCACGGTCAGCATGAAGTTGATGCGGGTCAGCCACTCGGCTTCCTGCTCGAAGTCGGCCTGGGTCAGCGGGTTGGCCTCCAGCCAGCCTTCGGGGAAGGTCAGGTCCAGGCGCTGCGGGCCGGCCTGCAGCTGCACCTTGGGCATTTCCTGGGTGCCACGGATGTGGTGGAAGAGGATGGCGAAGCGCAGCAGCACGCACAGGCGCAGCAGCTGCACGCCGTCCTCGCCGAATTCGGCGAAGCGTTCCTTGGGGATGTTGCGGCGGTGGCCGCGTACCAGCAGGGCCAGCATCAGCTGGTCGCGACGGGAGAAACCGGCCAGGTCGGAGTGCTCGATCAGGTAGGAGCCGTGCTTGTGGTACTGGTAGTGGGCGATGTCCAGGCCGATCTCGTGGACGCGCGAGCCCCACTGCAGCAGGTCGCGGTGCCAGTCCTCGTCCAGTTGCCAGGCGCTGGCGACCTTCTCCAGCGCGGCCAGGGCCTTGGCCTCGACGCGCGCGGCCTGCTGCAGGTCGACGTGGTAGCGCTCCATCAGCGAGCTCAGGGTGCGCTCGCGCACGTCCTCGTGGTGGTGGCGGCCGAGCAGGTCATACAGCACGCCTTCACGCAGGGCGCCTTCGGAGTGGTCCATGCGCTGCAGGTCGAGGGCGTCGAAGATGGCCTCGGCGATGGCCAGGCCGGCCGGGAAGATCTGTCGGCGGTCGGGCTTGATGCCCTCGATGTCCAGCTTGTCCACTTCGCCCAGCTTGAACACCTTGCGCTTGAGCCAGGCCAGGCCCTCGGGGTTGATCTCGCCATTGCCCAGGCCGCCGGCCTTGATCGACAGGCCCACGGCGCGGATGGTGCCGGAGGCGCCCACCGATTCCTGCCAGCCCAGGCGCTGCAGGCCCTGCTCGATGCTCATCAGTTCCAGGCGCGCGGCGGTGTAGGCCTGGGCGTAGCGCGCCGGGGTGATCTTGCCGTCCTTGAAGTAGCGCTGGGTGTAGCTGACGCAGCCCATCTGCAGGCTTTCGCGCAGCAGCGGCTCGAAGCGCTGGCCGACGATGAATTCGGTACTGCCGCCGCCGATGTCCACCACCAGGCGCTTGCCGGGGTTGTCGGCGATGGTGTGGGAGACGCCGAGGTAGATCAGGCGGGCCTCTTCGCGGCCGGAGATGACTTCTACCTGATGGCCGAGCATTTCGTCGGCGCGGCGGATGAACTCGGCGCGGTTGCGTGCCTCGCGCAGGGCGTTGGTGCCGACGATACGCACGGCGCCGTGGGGCAGGCCCTGGATCAGTTGGCCGAAGCGGCGCAGGCAATCCAGGCCGCGCTGCATGGCTTCCTCGCTGAGCTGGCGCTCGTCATCCAGGCCGGCGGCCAGCTGTACCTTCTCGCCGAGCCGCTCAAGGATGCGGATCTCGCCGTGGTCGGCCTTGGCCAGCACCATGTGGAAGCTGTTGGAGCCCAGGTCGATGGCGGCGATCAGAGGAAACTGTTTGGCGGTGTTGGGCATGTAGGATTGTCCCTTGGCAAAACGTTGGCACCCCATCCTGGTCGAGCGGGCGCCGCAATGACTGCATGTTAACCGCCCGTGGGCGGGTTGCCGTAGTCTTTCATCAGCTGTATGAAATCCATTGATAGTCAAGCTCAATGGACAGCAGCTTTCGGCATGGAAGGATGCGGGCTATCATGGCGCCACTTTTTGCTTCCGATCACGGAGACTGTACATGAGCGAATTCATCACCAACGTCAGCGACACCAGCTTCGAAGACGACGTGATCAAGGCCGAAGGTCCGGTCCTGGTCGACTACTGGGCCGAGTGGTGCGGCCCGTGCAAAATGATCGCCCCGGTCCTGGACGAGATCGCCCAGACCTACGCCGGCAAGCTGAAAGTCTGCAAGCTGAACATCGACGAGAACCAGGAAACCCCGCCGAAGTACGGCGTGCGCGGCATCCCGACTCTGATGCTGTTCAAGAACGGCAACGTCGAGGCCACCAAGGTTGGTGCCCTGTCCAAGTCGCAACTGGCTGCCTTCCTCGACGCCAATATCTGAGGCCCCGGCCCCGGATAGCGCAAAAGCCCCGCACCTCGCGGGGCTTTTTCTTTGGGCGCAGGCTGGACGCAGCGCCAAACCCGGTGTTAAATTCGGGCCTGCAGCGGGTTCTTCGCTGCCCTCCAAGCCGTCGCCGACGCGCTCCTCCCGATAATATCGAGCGATCCAGTCGCCTTCTCCGCGGCGCGGCCAGCAAAGCCCCCAGGGCTTTCCTTCCCTCTCTCTATATACCTACGTTCATTCCTATGAATCTGACCGAACTCAAGCAAAAGCCGATTGCCGAACTGCTGGACATGGCCGACCAGGCTGGTCTGGAAAACATGGCCCGTTCGCGCAAGCAGGACATCATCTTCGCCCTGCTGAAGAAGCACGCGAAAAGCGGCGAAGAGATCTCCGGCGACGGCGTGCTGGAGATCCTCCAGGACGGCTTCGGCTTCCTGCGTAGCGCGGACTCCTCCTACCTGGCCGGCCCGGACGACATCTACGTCTCGCCCAGCCAGATCCGTCGCTTCAACCTGCGTACCGGTGACACCATCATCGGCAAGATCCGCCCGCCGAAAGAAGGCGAGCGCTACTTTGCCCTGCTCAAGGTCGACACCATCAACTTCGACCGTCCGGAAAACGCCAAGAACAAGATCCTGTTCGAGAACCTGACGCCGCTGTTCCCCAACGAGCGCCTGACCATGGAAGCCGGTAACGGCTCCAAGGAAGACCTCACCGGCCGCGTGATCGACCTCTGCGCGCCGATCGGCAAGGGCCAGCGTGGCCTGATCGTCGCCCCGCCGAAAGCGGGCAAGACCATCATGCTGCAGAACATCGCGGCCAACATCACCCGCAACAACCCCGAGTGCTACCTGATCGTCCTGCTGATCGACGAGCGCCCGGAAGAAGTGACCGAGATGCAGCGCACCGTGCGCGGCGAAGTGGTTGCCTCGACCTTCGACGAGCCGCCGACCCGCCACGTGCAGGTCGCCGAGATGGTGATCGAGAAGGCCAAGCGCCTGGTCGAGCACAAGAAGGACGTGGTCATCCTGCTGGACTCCATCACCCGCCTGGCACGTGCCTACAACACCGTGATCCCGAGCTCCGGCAAGGTGCTGACCGGTGGTGTCGACGCCCATGCCCTGGAGAAGCCCAAGCGCTTCTTCGGTGCCGCCCGTAACATCGAGGAAGGCGGTTCGCTGACCATCATCGCCACCGCGCTGGTTGAAACCGGCTCGAAGATGGACGAGGTGATCTACGAGGAATTCAAAGGTACCGGCAACATGGAGCTGCCGCTGGATCGCCGCATCGCCGAGAAGCGTGTGTTCCCGGCCATCAACATCAACAAGTCCGGCACCCGCCGCGAGGAGTTGCTGACCGGCGAGGAAGAGCTGGCACGCATGTGGATTCTGCGCAAGCTGCTGCACCCGATGGACGAGATCGCTGCCATCGAGTTCCTCACCGACAAGCTGAAGGACACCAAGACCAACGACGAATTCTTCTTGTCGATGAAGCGCAAGTAAGCATCAGTCGTTGCACGCGAGGCCGGGGAAACCCGGCCTCTGCATTTCTGCAGCCTTCTGAATAACCCAGTTCGGCGCTAAACTTTGCGCCCCGACCTGTGAGGCCCAAGCATGCAGTACCGCGACCTGCGCGACTTCATCCGCGAGCTGGAAAGCCGTGGCGAGCTCAAGCGCATCCAGACCCCGGTCTCTCCCGTGCTGGAAATGACCGAAATCTGCGACCGTACCCTGCGTCGTGGCGGCCCGGCGCTGTTGTTCGAGAAGCCCACCGGCTTCGACGTACCGGTGCTCGGCAACCTGTTCGGCACGCCCAAGCGCGTGGCGCTGGGCATGGGCGCCGAGGATGTCGGCGAGCTGCGCGAGATTGGCAAGCTGCTGGCCTTCCTCAAGGAGCCCGAGCCGCCCAAGGGCCTGAAGGACGCCTGGAGCAAGCTGCCGATCTACAAGAAGGTCATCAGCATGGCGCCCAAGGTGCTCAAGGATGCGCCTTGCCACGAGGTGATCGAGGAGGGCGACGCCGTCGACCTCGGCAAACTGCCAATCCAGCACTGCTGGCCGGGCGACGTGGCGCCGCTGATCACCTGGGGTTTGACCATCACCAAGGGGCCGAACAAGGAACGGCAGAACCTCGGCATCTACCGCCAGCAGGTGATCGGTCGCAACAAGGTGATCATGCGCTGGCTCAGCCACCGTGGCGGCGCGCTGGATTACCGCGAGTGGTGCCAGAAGTACCCGGACCGCCCCTACCCGGTGGCCGTGGCTCTCGGCGCGGACCCGGCGACCATTCTCGGCGCCGTGACCCCGGTGCCGGACACCCTCTCCGAATATGCCTTCGCAGGGCTCTTGCGCGGCCATCGTACCGAGCTGGTCAAGGCCATCGGTTCCGACCTGCAGGTGCCAGCCAGTGCCGAGATCGTCCTGGAAGGCCATATCTATCCGGGCGAGACTGCGCCGGAAGGCCCGTACGGCGACCACACCGGCTACTACAACGAGGTCGATACCTTCCCGGTGTTTACCGTCGAGCGCATTACTCGCAGAAAGCAGCCGATCTACCACAGCACCTACACCGGCCGCCCGCCAGATGAGCCGGCGATCCTCGGCGTGGCGCTGAACGAAGTGTTCGTGCCGATCCTGCAGAAGCAGTTCCCGGAGATCACCGACTTCTACCTGCCGCCGGAAGGCTGCTCCTACCGCATGGCGGTGGTGACCATGAAGAAGCAGTACCCGGGCCACGCCAAGCGCGTGATGCTCGGCGTGTGGAGCTTCCTGCGCCAGTTCATGTACACCAAGTTCGTCATCGTCACCGACGACGACGTCAACGCCCGCGACTGGAACGACGTGATCTGGGCCATCACCACGCGCATGGACCCCAAGCGCGACACGGTGATGATCGACAACACGCCGATCGACTACCTCGACTTCGCCTCGCCGATCTCCGGCCTGGGCTCGAAGATGGGCCTCGACGCCACGCACAAGTGGCCGGGCGAGACCACGCGCGAGTGGGGCCGGGTGATCGAGAAGGACCCGGCCGTGGTGGCGCGGATCGACGACATGTGGAAAGAGCTGGGCATCGACTGATGAATGCATCATCTGCTGCTGCGCTCGATTGGGCTGTGTTGAAAGGCCGCTCGGGCTGCTCATTTACTCGATGTAAACTCCGCGCCCTCGCGCCCTTTCGCCTTGCCCACCCTTCGCTTGCGACGCAGCTGAAGGCATTCATGTCATGAAGGTCACCCTGCAACCTTCGGGCGCGGTGCTCGAGATCCAGCCCGGCGAACGCATCCTCGATGGCGCGCGGCGCCTGGGCTACGAGTGCCCGCAGAGCTGCCGCAACGGCAACTGCCATATCTGCGCGGCGCTGCTGGTGGAGGGCCGGGTGCAACAGGCCGGCGCCGAGCTGGACCACGGTGAGCTGTTCACCTGCCTGGCCGAACCGCTGGAAGACTGCGTGCTGCACTGGGATGGCGTACTCGCTCCCTGCGAACTGCCGGTGCGTACTTTCGGCTGCCAGGTAATCGATCTCACCGACCTGGGCGGCGATGTCTGCCGCGTGCGCCTGCGCGCGCCGGCCGGCAAGGCGCCGCGCTACCACGCTGGGCAGTACCTGCTGCTGCAGCGTGACGACGGCGAGTGGTCGGCCTTCTCCCTGGCCTCGGCGCCGCATCAGGGGCGCGATCTGGAATTGCACATCCTCACTCGCGAGGACAGCAGCCGGCAGATCGTCGCGCAGTTGCAGCGCACGCGCCTGGCGCGGGTGCAGATGCCGTTCGGCGACACCCACCTGGCCGAGCTGCCGGCCGGGCCGCTGGTGCTGCTCGCCGCCGGTACCGGCATGGCGCAGATGCACAGCCTGATCGAGCACTGCCGCGGCAGCGGCTTCGCGCAGCCGATCCACCTGTACTGGGGCGTGCGCCACCCGGACGATTTCTACCAGCTGGAGCACTGGGCGGACTGGCAGAACCAGCCCGGCCTGCAGTTGCACCAGGTGGTCAGCGACGCCTGTGGCTGGAGCGGGCGCTGCGGCATGCTGCACGAGGCGGTGTGCCAGGACTTCAGTGACCTCAAGGCCCTGCACGTCTATGCCAGCGGCTCGCCGGGCATGGTCTACGGCACGCTGGACGCGCTGGTGGCGGCCGGCATGGACCCGCACCAGATGCGCGCCGACGTGTTCGCCTACGCACCGCGCGACTGAGGCGCGGCGCGTAGCGGTGCATCAGCCCTGCAGGCCGGCGTAGAGGCGGGTCAGCTCGTTCATGTGGCGGAACAGCGAGTCGGTGCTGACGGTGATCGAGGTCGGCACGAACGAGCTGTTGGCATGCAGGTCGATGCCCTTGAGGGTGAACGCCCAGTTGGCCCGCACGCGGCGCAGCGAGGTGGCGATCTGCTCGTTCTCGGCGGGCTTGGCCTCGAACTCCTTGAGGATGCCGTCGAAGTCGGCCACCGCTTTGTCCAGCTTGGCGTCCAGGTCAGGCGCCTGCACCTGCCAGGCCTTGGCCATGTAGAGCATGGCGATGCGCTGGCTCTGCACGCGCGCCCAGCCACTGCGATTGACCACTTTGCCCATGGCGCCGATGTGCGCGGCGGTCAGGTCGGTCAGTTCCTGCGACTGCTTCAGCAGCTGCTCGCTGTTGGCCAGCATGGCGGCGGCCTGAGCCTGGTCCGGCTTGGCGGTGACCTGCGGGCGGAAGGTCGCCCAGGTCTGCCCGACTTCGGCCAGCTTGCTCTTGATCTCCGGCGTCGGTGCGTAGGCGCTGAGGGCTTGGTAGGCGGTGTCGAACTGGGTCACCGACTCCTGTAGCTGGCGGCTGGCGCTATCGACGCGCACATCGGCGCCGATCATCAGGTAATTCTTGGCCATGCGCTGCACCATCGAGCGCTGCAGGCCGGTCATGTTCATCGCTTCGCCGGCAGACAGCTGCGCCGCGGCGGGACCGCTGAGGGCCAGGACAGTCATCATCAGCAAGGCGGACAGGCAATTCTTGAGCACTTAAAACCTCCATATTTTTCGGACAAATAGACGATCGCGCCGGCGCCAGAATTGGCGCAGCGTGCCCCGGAGTGCATGAATTGTTGTTGGATGAGCGGCGGGGTTGCAGTGCTGCCGGGCGGAGCCGGACTAGTGGGTCACTGCGAGGGGCGCGATCTTAACGGCTAAATGCGCGCGGCGGTGAAGGCTTTTTGCTATTGCGCCGGATTTGCGAGGCGGGTCACGCGAGCAGCGCAGGGGCGCGGACGCCCCTGCGCGGGTGTCGTCAGCGAACGGTCACCACCACCTTGCCCACGGCCTTGCGCTGGCCGAGGGCGTCGATGGCCTCGCCGCCGCGGGCCAGCGGGAAGGTCTGCGAGACCAGCGGCTTGAGCTTGCCCTCGGCGTGCCAGGCGAACAGCTGCTGGAAGTTGGCGGCGTTGTCCTGCGGCTGGCGCTGGGCGAACGAGCCCCAGAATACGCCGACCAGGGCGGCGCCCTTGAGCAGCGGCAGGTTGGCCGGCAGGGCAGGGATGCCGCCGCCAGCGGCGAAGCCGACCACCAGGAAGCGGCCATTCCAGGCGATGGAGCGGAAGGCTTCCTCGAACAGCTCGCCGCCCACCGGGTCGTAGATCACGTCCACTCCCTGGCCGCCGGTGAGCTTCTTCACCTCTTCCTTCAGGCTCTGCTCGCTGTAATTGATCAGGTGATCGGCGCCAGCATTGCGCGCCACTTCCAGCTTCTCGGCGGTGCTCGCCGCGGCGATCACCTTGGCGCCCATGGCCTTGCCGATCTCCACCGCCGCCAGGCCAACGCCACCGGAGGCACCGAGCACCAGCAGGGTCTCGCCCGGCTGCAGGTTGGCGCGCTGCTTCAGTGCGTGCATCGAGGTGCCGTAGGTCATGCCGAAGGCGGCAGCGGTGGTCAGCTCCATGCTCTTCGGCACCGGCAGTACGTTGTAGCCTGGTACCGCCACTTCTTCGGCGAAGCCACCCCAGCCGGTCAGCGCCATGACCCGGTCACCGGCGCGCAGGTGGCTGATCTTCTCGCCGACTGCCTTGACCACGCCAGCCGCCTCGCCACCCGGAGCGAACGGGAACGGCGGCTTGAACTGGTACTTGCCCTCGATGATCAGGGTGTCGGGGAAGTTGACCCCGGCAGCATGCACCTCGATCAGCACCTCGTTCTTCTTCGGCTCGGGGCTGGGCAGGTCTTCCAGGACCAGGCTGGACGCCTGGCCGAAGGCTTTGCAGAGCAGGGCTTTCATCGCACATTCCTCGGGTTCGTGACTGTCCGGCAGTGTAGGAGGCACACCCGCAGGGTCAACGAGCATGGCCGCATCTGATGGCGCACCATAAGCGCCGGGCTTGGGCGCGCGGGCCGCTATGGCTATGCTAGGCGGCATACGTCGCCGAGGAATTGCCCGTGAAGAACCGCATTGCACTGTTGCTGACCCTGATCCTGCCGCTCACCGCCCTGGCCAATAGCAGCGAGGGCGAAGGCGAGGGCGAAAACGCCGCGCCCAAGGTCGCCTACTACAGCCTGGTGCCGGCGCTGGTGGGCAACTTCGGCGCCGGGCCCAAGCTGAAGTTCTACAAGGCCGACATCGCCCTGCGCGTGACCGGCAGCGAAGCGGAAGAGAAGGTCGAGCACCACGAGCCGCTGATCCGCAACCAACTGGTGATGCTGTTCTCCCAGCAGACCGACGCCGGAATGGCCGACGAGGCCGCCAAGGAGGCGCTGCGCCAGGAGGCGCTCAAGCAGGTGCAGGAAGTGCTGAATCAGGAAGAGGGCAAGCCGATCGTCGAGGATCTGCTGTTCAACAACCTGATCGTGCAGTAACTCAGGCCGGCGGCAGCGGGCGGTCAGGCTCCTCGCCGGCCAGCGCTTCGCTCCACACGCAGGTGCGCGCGCGGCCCTCGTGCTTGGCTCGGTACAGTGCGCGGTCACTGCGCGCCACCAAGCCTCCCGGGCTTTCCTCGCTGACCGGCTCGGCCACTGCCAGACCGATGCTCAGGGTCAGGCGCCCATAGGGGCTGCCAGGGTGGGCGATGGCCAGCTCGGCGATCAGGTCGTGGACCCGCGCGGCCACATGCTCGCCGCCGTCGAGACCGGTGTTGGCCAGGATGATGGCGAACTCCTCGCCGCCGTAGCGGCACGCCACATCTCCCTCGCGTTGCAGGCTGTCCTGCAGCACCTTGCCGACCTGGCGCAGGACGTCGTCGCCGGCTAGGTGGCCGAGGCCGTCGTTGAACGCCTTGAAGTGGTCGATATCCAGCATCAGCAGGGCCAGCGGTGCCCCGATGCGGCGCAGGCGGCGCCATTCGCTGTGCAGTTGCTGGTCGAAGAAGCGCCGGTTGTACAGGCCGGTCAGGCCGTCCTGCTGCGATAGGCGCTGCAGGCGCGCCTCCAGCTGCAGGCGTTCGCTGTTGTCGCGCGATACGGCGATCAGGTATTCGCGCTCGCCCTGCTGCACCAGCTGGGTGTTGATCTCCGCCGGCTGGCGGCTGCCATCGCGGCGGCACATCTCGCGCTGGAAGATGCGCGACTGGTTGTCGCGCTGGGCCTCGCGGGCCTGTTCCAGCCAGTTGTGGAAGCCCGGCAGCAGCTGCTCGGGGGCGTCGCGCAGAAGCTGGGCGAACTGCTCGGGCCGATAGCCCAGGCCGGCGTAGGTGGCCTGATTCATGTGCAGCAGCTCGCGGCTGCGTGTATCGAAGATGAACAGGCCATCGTGACTGGAGTCGGTCAGGTCGAGCACCAGTTGCAGACGCTCGCGGCTGTCACGCAGGTGCTGTTCGGTCTCCTCGCGGCGGGTCGCCTCCACCTGCAGGCGCCGATTGGTGCGCTGCATGCTGCCGGCGCGGCGGGCGTTCTCCAGGGCCAGGGCCAGGGCCGCTACCAGCAGCAGGCTGATGGCCAGGCCGGCACCCAGTACCACCTGTGGCAAGGGCGTGCTGAGGCTTTGCAGCAGGCTGGCGGTGGGGCTCAGCTGTAGACTGAAGGCCTGGTTGTTGAGCAGGCGCAGCGGCACCTCGATGGAGGTGTCCGCCAGGGTGCCGGGGCGCTCGCGACTGTACAGGCTCTGGCCGTTCTCCAGCAGGCGCACGCTGAAGCTGTCGCTGTCGAGCTGGGCGAGCAGCTCGTCCATCAAGGGCTGCACGCGAAACACGCCCTGCAGGAAGCCGTCGAACTGGCGCTGGCCCTTGGCATCCTCTAGGTACAGCGGTGTGTAGAGCACGAAGCCGCGACCACCCTGGACCAGCTGGAAGCTGTTGGAGAAGCGCTGCTGGCCAGTGTCCTTGGCCTGCATGGCCAGTGGGTAGTTGGGGTGATCGGGCGTCAGGCGGAAGTTGGCGGCGGCCTCGTTGCCGCGCAGGGGCAGCAGCCAGTGCATCTGCAGGTCGGCGCCGACCCACTGCACGGACTGGTAGGCAGGGAAGTCGGCCAGGGCCAGCTCGGCCTCCTGTTCCCAGTCGTCACGGGATAGGCGGCCGAGGTTGTTCCACAGGCGGGCGATGCGGTCGAGGCTTTCGACCTCGGTGTGCAGGGTGTTTTCCAACTGGCGCGCGAGGCTGCGGGCCTGGTAGCCGATGCGTTCCTCAAGGCGCTGCTGCTGGTCGAGTTCCAGCTGGCGCCACAGCGCCACGCTGGCCAGGCACAGCATGAGGAAGAGGAACGCCAGCGCCAGACGCGCCGGCCAGACGGATCGTGCGCGCATCTATGGGCTCCGCAGGCTATGCGCTGGTGATAGCACAGTGCCGCCGGCGACTCAACGCAGGGCGAGGATGGCTTCCCATTCGGCGTCGCTGACCGGCATCACCGACAGGCGGCTGCCCTTCTGCACCAGGGCCAGGTCGGCCAGCTCCGGTGCGCTGCGCAGGCGTGCCAGCGGTAGCACCTTGGGGAAGGCTTCGACGAACTCGACGTCCAGGGCACTCCAGGGATTCTTCTCGTGGCTGGCCTTGGCGTCGAAGTAGTGGCTGTTCGGGTCCAGGGCAGTGGGGTCGGGGTAGGTCGGCCCGGCGATCCGCGCGATGCCGGCGATGCCCGGCTCCGGGCAGCTGGAGTGATAGAAGAAGAACAGTTCGCCGACCTGCATGCTGCGCATGAAGTTGCGCGCCTGGTAATTGCGTACGCCGTCCCAGCGCGCCTGGCCGAGTTTTTTCAGGTGGGTGATGGAGAGTTCGTCGGGTTCCGATTTCATCAGCCAATGAGGCATGAACTTTGCTCCTTTTTGCCGGTCTTTGCGCGGGACTGAAAATCGTTCTGCTGCTGACTGCCGGATGGCGTCAAAAAATGTGTGGGTCTTCACCGCTTCATGGCGGCCGATGGCCCAGGCTAGGCGCCGCCGTAACGGCCAATAAGAAAACCGCCACCGGTAACGAAGAGCAGTATGCCGAAAGGGGGAGGCAACTCGATGAAACGCAAGCCCGATTTATTGTGGGTTCTGGTCATTCTGTTCAGCCTGGGGATGGTTACCACAGGTTACACCCAGGGTCTCTGGGATCGTCAGGGCAATCCGCCTGCGGTAACTCAGAGCCAGCAATGACCCGCCGTTGATGTCGTCGCAGGGAGCGCGACGGCCTCAGCCATACCAGCGCCGGTCGGTCACCACCGCACCGAGCCGCACATCCCAGCTGGCCAGGTCCAGTCGATCCACCTGCTGACACTCGTGAGCGACGCCGAGAAGCGTCGGCTTGTGCCATTTTTTGCGCAATTGCCGGTAGGCCAGGCTGCGGTCATAGAAACCGCCGCCCATGCCCAGGCGCCCGCCATACAAATCGAAACCCACCAGCGGCAGCAGCACCAGATCCAGTGCCCAGGCCTTGCGCTGGCGTGCCGGGTTGGCCTTCGGTTCGTCGATGCGGAAGCGGTTGCGCGCCATCTCTTCGTGCATGTGCACGCGCTGGAATCTCATTCTGGTGCGGGGCCAGGCGCTGAGTACCGGCAGGTAGGTGGCCTTGCCGCGGCGCTGGGCCTCGCGCAGCAGTGGGCGCGGGTCGATCTCGCCGTCGTTGGGCAGGTACAGGGCGATGTGGCGGGCGCGGCGGAACAGCGGATGCTGCGCCAGCTGCCGGTAGAGGCTGCGGGCGGCGCGCTGCTGTTGCAGGGGGGAGAGGTTGCGACGAGCCTGGCGCAATTGGCGGCGGAGCGCCGCGCGGGATAGATCACCGGCCAGGATCATGGAATTCGAGACTCCCCGGGCGTGCCGCTGTCGGGTTAGCCCTTGAACCCGAAAGTTCAAGGTGGAGATTGCAGGAGGCGTTAAGGCTTTCCGTCAGGCGGACATGCACACCGGCCCCACTGGCAACCCCCGAGGTTGTGCGTATCGGCTCAGGGACATCACCGACTGGCCAACACTCCAGGGAGCTGGCGGGCAGTATACCCCATCGAACCGCTCTGCAATCAGATCAATTGGCCATCCGGATCGGCGGCCAGGGCGTTGTCGACCCGATCCAGCAGGTCGCGCACCTTGTCGCGGGTGGCGTTGGCTTCCTGGTCCAGACGCTGCTGCTTGTGCAGCAGGTCGTGGGTGATGTTCAGTGCGGCCATCACCGCGATGCGGTCGGCGCCGATGACTTTGCCGCCCGAGCGGATCTCGCGCATCTTGCCGTCCAGGTAGCGCGCGGCGCTCTCTAGGTTGGCGCGTTCGTCCGCCGGACAGGCGATGCAGTATTCCTTGTCGAGGATATGTACGGTGACGGTGTTCGACTGGGTCATGAGTCCTGCTCCAGGGCTTTCAGGCGCGAAATCATCGCTTCGACCTTCTGCCGGGCCATTTCGTTCTTCTCGATCAGATGGGCGCGTTCCTCGCGCCAGGCCTTCTCACTGGCCAGCAGGGCACGGTTCTGCGACTTGAGCTGCTCGACACGCTGAATCAATTGTTCAAGCTTGCGTGAGAGGGCTTGCAGTTCGGCGTCTTCCATTGGCTCCACCAAGGCTGTGAGTGGCTGCACTATAAAGGATGCGGGGCGCGGCGGCGACGGCAGCTTCGATGGCTTGGCCGCGCCTGCCGGTGCTAGGATACGGGGCTTCCATTCTAGAGATTGCGCGGTTCAGCGCCTAGTTGCCATGTCCACTTCGAATTCTCCCTACACCGCCTTCGCCGCCCTCCTGGCGAGCACCGGCAAACCCGTTTCCCCCGCCGAGCTGCACGGTCTGCTGCTCGGTCGCAGCTGCGCCGGCGCCGGTTTCGATGCCGAGCCGTGGATCGCCGACGCCGTCGAGCTGCTCGGTAGCGAGCCGGCCGACAACGTGCGTCAGGCCCTGATCGGCCTGCAGGAGATGGTCAAGGGCGAGCTGTCCGGCAGCGACGTCACCGTGGTCCTGCTGCTGCCCGGCGACGACGCGCCGCTGGCCGAGCGCGCTACCGCTCTGGGCCAGTGGTGCCAGGGCTTCCTCGACGGTTTCGGCATGGTGGTCGGCAATGCCGCCCTGAGCGCGGAGGCCATGGAAGTGCTGCAGGACCTCTCGGCGATTTCCCAGGTGCAGAGCGCCCTGGACGAGTCCGAGGACGGCGAGAGCGACTATATGGAAGTGATGGAATACCTGCGCGTGGCGCCCCTGCTGCTGTTCGCCGAGTGCGGCAAAGCCGCTGCGGCACCCGCCACCCCGAAACCTTCCCTGCACTGAGGTCGAGCCCATGGCCAGCATTCCCCGCGCAGAGTACGCCCGCCGGCGCAAGTTGCTGATGGAGCAGATGGAGCCCAACAGCATCGCCATTCTGCCGGCGGCGCCGGTGTATATCCGCAACCGCGACGTCGAGCACGTCTACCGACAGGACAGCGACTTCCAGTACCTCACCGGCTTCCCCGAGCCGGAAGCGGTGCTGGCGCTGATCCCCGGTCGCGAGCACGGCGAGTACGTGCTGTTCTGTCGCGAGCGTGATCCGGAGCGCGAGCTGTGGGACGGCCTGCGTGCTGGCCAGGATGGCGCGGTGGACCAATATGGCGCCGACGATGCCTTCCCCATCGGCGATATCGACGACATCCTGCCGGGTCTGATCGAGGGTCGCGAGCGCGTCTACTACGCGATCGGCACCAATCAGGAGTTCGATCACCGGCTGATGGACTGGATCAATGTGATCCGCTCCAAGGCGCGCCAGGGTGCTACGCCGCCCAACGAATTCGTCGCCCTCGACCACCTGCTGCACGACATGCGCCTGTACAAGAGCGCGGCCGAGGCCAAGGTGATGAAGGCGGCCGCCGAGATCAGCTCGCGTGCGCATATCCGCGCCATGCAGGCCAGCCGTGCCGGGCTCTACGAATACCACCTGGAAGCCGAGCTGGACTACGAGTTCCGCAAGGGCGGGGCGAAGATGCCGGCCTACGGCTCGATCGTCGCTGCCGGCAAGAACGCCTGCATCCTGCACTACCGCGAGAACGACGCGGCGCTGCGCGACGGCGACCTGGTGCTGATCGACGCCGGCTGCGAGATCGACTGCTACGCCAGCGACATCACCCGCACCTTCCCGGTCAACGGCAAGTTCTCGCCCGAGCAGAAGGCCATCTACGAGCTGGTGCTCAAGGCCAACGAAGAGGCGTTCAAGCACATCGCGCCGGGCAAGCACTGGAACGAGGCGCATGAGGCCACCGTACAGGTGATCACCGCCGGCTTGGTGGAGCTGGGCCTGCTTGAGGGCGATGTCGAGGAGCTGATCGCCGCCGAGGCCTACAAACCCTTCTATATGCACCGCGCCGGCCACTGGCTGGGCATGGACGTGCACGACGTCGGCGACTACAAGGTTGGCGGCGAGTGGCGTGTGCTGGAGCCGGGTATGAGCATGACCGTCGAGCCGGGCATCTACATCGCCACCGACAACGACAAGGTGGCGAAGAAGTGGCGCGGCATCGGCGTGCGCATCGAGGATGACGTGCTGGTGACCAAGACCGGCTGCGAAGTCATCACCACCGGTGTGCCCAAGTCCGTGGCCGAGATCGAGGCGCTGATGGCCGCCGCTCGCGAGCAGGCTGCCTGAGTTGAGCCGCGTGCAACTGGCCATCGTCGGTGGTGGTCTTGTCGGTGCGAGCCTGGCCCTGGCCCTGCAGGCCGGGGCGCGGGCCCGTGGCTGGCGCATCGTGCTGGTCGAGCCTTTCGCCCCCGGCAATGCTTGGCAGCCGAGTTACGACGCGCGCTCCAGCGCCATTTCCTACGGCAGTCGGCAGATCTTCGAACGCCTCGGCCTATGGCCGGCGTTGGCCGAGCGCGCCGAGGCCATCAGCCAGATCCAGGTCTCCGACAAGGGCCGCTTCGGCGCCACCCGCCTGAGCGCGGAAGATGAGGGCGTGCCGGCCCTCGGCTATGTGCTGGAGAACGCCTGGATGGGCCACTGCCTGTGGAAGGCCCTGGACCCCGAAGTGGTCGAGTGGCGCTGCCCGGCGGAAGTGGCGCGTCTAGAGACCCTGGACGACGGCTATCGCCTGCATCTGAATGATGACTCCAGCCTCGACTGCGACCTGGCCGTGCTGGCCGACGGTGGCCGTTCTGGACTGCGCGAGCAGCTCGGTATCGCCGTGCGTCATACGCCCTACGAGCAGTGCGCGCTGATCGCCAATATCAGCCCGGCCGAGCCGCATGGCGGCCAGGCCTTCGAGCGTTTCACCGAGCAGGGCCCGCTGGCTCTGCTGCCGTTGCCGGACGAGCGCTGCGCGCTGGTCTGGACCCGCCCGCCGGTGGATGCCGAGCGCCTGCAGGCACTGCCCGACCGCGCCTTTCTCGGCGAGCTGCAGCAGGCCTTCGGCTATCGCCTCGGCGCCCTGCGCCAGGTCGGCGCGCGGCATGTCTACCCGCTGGCGCTGGTCGAGGCCACCGAGCAGGTGCGCCCGCACCTGGTGATCCTCGGCAATGCCGCGCACAGCCTGCACCCGGTGGCGGGGCAGGGCTTCAACCTGTCGCTGCGCGATGCTCTGGCCCTCGCCGAGAGCCTGCTGGAGAGCACTACCAGCCCCGGCGACTTCGCCGTGCTGCAGCGTTATCTGCAGCGCCAGCGCCAGGACCAGGCGCTGACCGTCGGCTTCTCCGACGGCGTTACCCGTCTGTTCGGCCGTGGCGAATCGCTGCTGGTGGCCGGGCGCACCCTCGGCCTGCTCGGCCTCGACCTCTTGCCACCGGCCAAGCGCTGGTTTGCCCGCCAGGCCATGGGCCTGGGAACTCGTAGTCTGTGAGTCTGTTTGATGAGTGATCCAAAACTGGCGCGCCGCGCCCGCCTGCTGCGTATCGGCCTGAATTTCTACCCGCCCTATATCGGCGCCGGCATCCGCGTGCAGCAGATCAGCCCGGACTGCCGCCATGCGCGGGTGAAGATGGCCCTGCGCTGGTACAACCGCAACTTCGTCGGCACCCAGTTCGGCGGTTCGCTGTACAGCATGGTCGACCCCTTCTACATGCTGCTGCTGATGCCGCTGCTGGGTGACGACTACATCGTCTGGGACAAGGCCGCCAGCATCGACTTCGTCAGCCCCGGCAAGGGCCCGGTGTATGCCGATTTCCGTATCGACGACGCCCTGCTGACAGAGATTCGCGACAAGACCGCCGGCGGCGACAAGTACCTGCCGCAGCTGCACGTGGAAATCCGCGACGGCGATGGCACCCTGGTCGCCACCGCACACAAGACCCTGTATATCCGTCTCAAGCCGCGCGCGCGGCCGGCCGTGGCCTAAGGAAGCGAGATGCAAGCGGACCTGATCATCGTTGGTGCCGGCATGGTCGGCAGCGCACTGGCTCTGGCCCTGGAACACAGCGGCCTGGATATCCTGGTGGTCGATGGCAGCCCGCTCAGCGTCAAACCGTTCGACGCGCAGGGCGCCTTCGAACCGCGGGTCAGCGCCCTGTCCGCTGCCAGCCAGCGCATCCTCGAGCGTCTCGGTGTGTGGGATGGCATCGCTGCCCGCCGTGCCTCGGCCTATCGCGACATGCAGGTGTGGGACGGCTCGGGCACCGGCAGCGTGCACTTCGCTGCCGCCAGCGTGCATGCCGAGACCCTCGGCCACATCGTCGAGAACCGCGTGGTGCAGGACGCCCTGCTCGAGCACCTGCACGACAGCCAGACCGGCCTGCTCGGCAATGCTCGTCTGGAACAGCTGCGCCGCTCCGGCGACGGCTGGCTGCTGACCCTGGCCGACGGCCGCGAGCTGCGCGCGCCGCTGCTGGTGGCCGCCGACGGCGCCAACTCGGCGGTGCGCCGCCTGGCCGGCTGCGCCACCCGCGAGTGGGATTACCTGCACCACGCCATCGTCACCAGCGTGCGCTGCGAGCGCTCGCACCAGGCCACCGCCTGGCAGCGCTTCACCGACGACGGCCCGCTGGCCTTCCTGCCGCTCAATCGCCAGGGCGACGATCACTGGTGCTCGATCGTCTGGTCCACCGTGCCGGCCGAGGCCGATCGCCTGATGGCGCTGGACGACGAAGCGTTCCGCCACGCCCTGGGCAAGGCCTTCGAGTGGCGCCTGGGGGCGGTCAGCGCGGTAGACCCACGAGTGTGCATCCCGCTGCGCCAGCGTCACGCCAAGCGCTACGTGGAGAGCGGCCTGGCGCTGATCGGCGACGCCGCCCACAGCATTCACCCGCTGGCCGGGCAGGGCGTCAACCTCGGCTTCCTCGACGCCGCGGTGCTGGCCGAGGTGTTGCTGCACGCGCTTGAGCGTGGCGAGCAGCCCAACGATGTGCGCGTGCTCAGTCGCTACGAGCGGCGGCGCATGCCGCACAACCTGGCGATGATGGCGGCGATGGAGGGCTTCGAACGTCTGTTCCAGGCCGACCCGCTGCCGATCCGCCTGCTGCGCAACAGCGGCCTCAACTGGGTCGACGAGCTGCCGGATGCCAAGGCCCTGTTCGTCCGCCGCGCCCTCGGCCTGGTGGGTGATCTGCCTCCATTGGCGCAGCCCTGAACCCGCTCGAAGTCTGCTGCGCGTCGGCCAAGCGGCGTTGAAAGCAGTCTCGGACTGCTCATTTACGCTCTGTAAACTCCGCGTCCTCGACCGCTTTCGCCACCACCTTGCTCTAGCTCGCAAGACTTCGAACGGGTTCTGAGGGGGCGCGGAAACACCACGACATAAAGATCGGCAGAGCTCTCGGTTGCGAGTCACTATCATTTGTGGCCCTTCCGTAGTCACGAGAGCATTCGTCATGTCCCTATCCCGTAGCCTGCTCGCCGTCCTCGCGCTGGGCGCCGCCGGCTCCGCCTCGGCCGCCGAGGAAGTGGTGGTGTACTCCTCGCGTATCGACGAGCTGATCAAGCCGGTGTTCGATGCCTACACCGCCAAGACCGGAGTGAACATCAAGTTCATCACCGACAAGGAGGCCCCGCTGATGCAGCGGATCAAGGCCGAGGGCGACAACGGCGTGGCCGACCTGCTGATCACCGTGGACGCCGGCAACCTCTGGCAAGCTGAGCAGATGGGCATCCTGCAGCCCTTCACCTCGCCGGTGATCGACGCCAACATCCCGTCCCAGTATCGCGCCAGCAGTCATGCCTGGACCGGCCTGTCGCTGCGTGCGCGGACCATCGTCTACTCCACCGAGCGCGTGCAGCCCAGCGAGCTGTCCACCTACGAGGCGCTGGCCGGTCCGGAGTGGGAAGGTCGTCTGTGCCTGCGCACCAGCAAGAAGGTCTACAACCAGTCGCTGACCGCCACCCTGATCGAGGCTCATGGCGAGCAGAAGGCCGGCGAGATCCTCCAGGGCTGGGTCAACAACCTGGCCACCGACGTGTTCGCCGACGACAACTCGGTGGTGCAGGCGGTGGATGCCGGGCAGTGCGACGTCGGCATCGTCAACACCTACTACTACGGGCGCCTGCACAAGGCTAACCCACAGCTGCGCGCCAAGCTGTTCTGGCCTAACCAGAATGACCGCGGCGTGCACGTCAACCTCTCCGGCGTCGGTCTGACCAAGCACGCGCCGAACCCGGAAGCGGCGAAGAAGTTGGTGGAGTGGATGACCACGCCCGAGGCCCAGGGCCTGTTCGCCGAGATCAACCAGGAATTCCCGGCCAACCCGGCAGTGCCGCCGTCCGCCGAGGTCGCGGCCTGGGGTTCGTTCAAGGTCGACAGCATCCCGGTGGAGATCGCCGGCAAGCGCCAGGCCGAGGCTATTCGCCTGATGGACCGCGCCGGCTGGCATTGATCCGCCATCGCGTTGCCTTTTCCGCCCGCCAGGAGTTCGCGTGGCTCATCCCGTTCAGCGCCGCTGGTATCCCATCGCTTTCGCCATCGCCGCCCTGGTGCTGCTGCCGCTGTCGGTGCTGGCGCTGTCCTGGCAGGAAGTCGACGGGCAGATTTGGACGCACCTGTGGGACACGCAGATGCCGCGCCTGCTCGGCAACACCCTGGTGCTGGTGCTTGGCGTTGGCATCGGCGTGACCCTGCTCGGGGTCAGTCTGGCCTGGCTCACCAGCCTCTGCGAATTCCCCGGCCGGCGCTGGTTGGACTGGGCGCTGATGCTGCCCTTTGCCATCCCGGCCTATGTGCTGGCCTTCGTTTTCATTGGCCTGTTCGACTTCTCGGGGCCGGTGCAGAGCCTGCTGCGCGAGTGGTTTGGCACGGGCATCCGTTTTCCTCGGGTGCGCTCCACCGGCGGGGTGATCGCCGTGCTGGTGCTGGTGTTCTATCCCTATGTCTACCTGCTCGCGCGCGGCGCCTTCCTGGCCCAGGGGCGTGGCCTGATGGAAGCGGCGCGGGTGCTCGGCCAGTCGCCCTGGCAGGCGTTCTGGCGCGTGGCCCTGCCGATGGCCTGGCCGGCCATTGGCGCCGGGCTGGCCCTGGCGATCATGGAGACCCTGGCCGATTTCGGAGCGGTGGCGGTGTTCAACTTCGACACCTTCACCACCGCCATCTACAAGACCTGGTACGGCTTCTACAGCCTGTCCGGCGCAACCCAGCTGGCCAGCCTGCTGCTGCTCGCCGTGCTGCTGGTGCTCTACGGCGAGCGCCGCGCCCGTGGCGCCAGCCGCCCGGCCAGCGAGCGTCCGCGCGGCCAGGCGCTGTACCGTCTGCGTGGCTGGAAGGCCGCCGCTGCCAGCGCCTGGTGCGGCCTGGTGTTCGTCTGCGCCTTCGTGGTGCCGCTGCTGCAGCTACTGGCCTGGTTCTGGCAGCGCGGCCGCTTCGATCTCGACGAGCGCTACACCGCTCTGATCCTGCATACCCTGAGCCTCGGCGCCCTGGCCGCGCTGATCACCGTAGCGGTGGCATTGCTGCTGGCTTTCGCTCGTCGCCAGGCGCCGACCCGGTCGATCCGCAGCGCGGTGAGCCTGGCCAACCTCGGCTATGCGCTGCCCGGCTCGGTGCTGGCGGTGTCGATCATGCTGGCCTTCAGCTTCCTCGATCGCGAGCTGGTGATCCCGCTGTCCACCTGGCTCGGCGGCGCCGGCAAACCGCTGCTGCTGGGCAGCCTGGCGGCGCTGCTGCTGGCCTATCTGGTGCGTTTCATGGCGGTGGCCTACGGCCCGCTGGAAGGCAGCCTGGCGCGTATCCGCCCGTCGCTGCCGCAGGCCGCGCGCAGCCTTGGCGTCGGCGGGCCGGCGCTGTTCCTGCGCGTCTATTTGCCGCTGCTGGTGCCGGGCTCGCTGTCCGCCGCGCTGCTGGTGTTCGTCGATGTGCTCAAGGAAATGCCGGCCACGCTGCTGATGCGCCCCTTCGGCTGGGACACCCTGGCGGTACGCATTTTCGAGATGACCAGCGAGGGCGAATGGGCCCGCGCCGCGCTGCCCGCGCTGACCCTGGTGCTGGTCGGCCTGCTGCCGGTGATCGTGCTGATTCGCCGCTCCGCCAGGCTGCCCGGGCACTGATCTGACCTGTCCTGGGAGTCAGGAAATTCGCGGGCTGCGCACGATGACCGGTTGGTCGGAGTGCGAGGTGACCAGTCGCATTAGCGGGGCTACAATGCGCGCCTGCTGACGCAGCCGTCCATGTGCTCGTGCCCACCAGGGCAGAGCCAAATCAAGGAGTTATCCATGGGACAGCGTACACCCCTGTATGAACAGCATCTGGCGCTGGGCGCCAAGATGGTCGATTTCGGCGGCTGGGATATGCCGCTGCACTACGGTTCCCAGGTCGAGGAGCACCATCAGGTGCGCCGCGACTGCGGCGTGTTCGATGTTTCCCACATGACCGTGGTCGACATCACCGGTGCCCAGGCCAAGGCCTGGCTGCAGCACCTGCTGGCCAACGACGTCGAACGTCTGAAGACGCCGGGCAAAGCGCTGTACAGCGGCATGCTCAACGAGCGTGGCGGCGTGGTCGACGACCTCATCGTGTATGTCACCGACTACGGCTATCGCATGGTGGTCAACGCCGCCACCCGCGACAAGGACCTGGCCTGGATGCAGGCGCAGACCGCCGGCTTCGACGTCACCCTGAGCGAGCGCGCCGAGCTGGCCATGCTCGCCATCCAGGGCCCCAATGCCCGTGCCAAGGTCGCCGACCTGCTCAGCCAGGCGCGCGCCGCGCTGATCCACGAACTCAAGGTGTTCCAGGGCCTGCCGGAAGGCGACTGGTTCATCGCCCGCACCGGCTACACCGGTGAAGACGGCCTGGAAATCATGCTGCCGGCCTCGGAAGCCCCGGGCTTCCTCAGCGACCTGGTCGGCGCCGGCATCGCCCCGATCGGCCTGGGCGCGCGTGACACCCTGCGTCTGGAGGCCGGCATGAACCTGTACGGCCAGGACATGGACGAAGACACCTCGCCGCTGGCCGCCAACATGGCCTGGACCATCGCCTGGGAGCCGAGCGAGCGCCAGTTCGTCGGCCGCAGCGCCCTGGAAACCCAGCGCGCCGCCGGCAACCAGCCCAAGCTGGTCGGCCTGGTGTTGGAGGAGCGCGGCGTGCTGCGCGCCCACCAGGTGGTGCGCGTCGAGGGCGTGGGTGAGGGTGAGATCACCAGCGGCAGCTTCTCGCCGACCCTGAACAAGTCGATCGCCCTGGCCCGCGTGCCGGCCGCCACCGGCGACCGCGCCGAGGTGGAAATCCGCGGCAAGTGGTATCCGGTACGGGTCGTGCAAGCGAACTTCGTCCGCAACGGCAAGGCCGTCATCTGATTCGAACGGCGCGGGGCAGAGCCCGCGCCACCTGCTAAATTTTCCGGGCGGACGTTCCGCCCACCGATTCCGAGGATTACAACAATGAGCAATATCCCCGCCGATCTGCGTTACGTCGCCAGCCACGAGTGGATCCGCCTGGAGGCCGACGGTTCGGTCACCATCGGCATCACCGATCACGCTCAGGAAGCCCTGGGTGACGTGGTCTACGTCGAGCTGCCGGAAGTCGGCAAGCAACTGGCCACCGGCCAGGAAGCCGGCGTGGTGGAATCGGTGAAGGCCGCTTCCGACATCTACGCGCCGATCGCCGGTGAAGTCCTCGCCGTCAACGAAGCCCTGGCCGACGCTCCCGAGCAGGTCAACGGCGAGCCCTACAGCGCCTGGTTCTTCAAGCTGCAGCCGAGCAACCCGGCCGAGCTGGAATCCCTGCTCGACGCCGCCGGCTACCAGGCCGTCTGCTCCGCCGATGCCTGAGGCTGACGGCCGCGCCTAGCGCGCGGCCTGCCGCCGAGTCTCACGAATTCCGCTGTCGAGCCTCGATCCGTCGAGGCTCTGTCATTTTCCGAGAGCCCCGCTATGTCCACGCCCCGTCTCGATCAACTGCAACAGCCCGATGCCTTCCTCCGCCGCCACCTCGGCCCCGATGCCCGCGAGGAGCAGGCCATGCTCGACGCGCTCGGCCTGGCCAGCCGCGAAGAGCTGATCGTGCAGACCGTGCCGCCGGCCATCCGCCTCAATCGTGAGCTGGATCTGCCGGCCGCGCTGGACGAGCAGGGCGCCCTGGCCAAGCTCAAGGGCTATGCCGAGCAGAACCAGCTGTGGACCAGCCTGATCGGCATGGGTTACCACGGCACCATCACCCCGACCGTGATCCTGCGTAACCTGCTGGAGAACCCGGGCTGGTACACCGCCTACACCCCCTACCAGCCGGAAATCGCCCAGGGTCGCCTGGAGTCGCTGCTGAACTTCCAACAGCTGACCATCGACCTGACCGGTCTCGACCTGGCCAGCGCCTCGCTGCTCGACGAAGCCACCGCCGCCGGCGAGGCCATGGCCCTGGCCAAGCGCGTGGCCAAGTCGAAGAGCAACCTGTTCTTCATCGACGAGAACAGCCACCCGCAGACCATCTCGGTGGTGCAGACCCGCGCCGAAGGCTTCGGCATCGAGGTCAAGGTCGGTGCGCTGGAAGAGCTGGCCGGCCTGGAAGTGTTCGGCGCCCTGCTGCAGTACCCGGACACCCACGGCGAAATTCGTGACATCAAGCCGCTGATCGAGCAGCTGCACGCGCAGAACGCCCTGGCCTGCGTGGCCACCGACCTGCTCAGCCTGCTGCTGCTGACCCCGCCGGGCGAACTGGGCGCCGACGTGGTGTTCGGCTCGGCCCAGCGCTTCGGCGTGCCGATGGGCTACGGTGGCCCGCACGCAGCGTTCTTCGCCACCCGTGACGCCTTCAAGCGCGCCATGCCCGGCCGCATCATCGGCGTGTCCAAGGACGCCCGTGGCAACACCGCGCTGCGCATGGCCCTGCAGACCCGCGAGCAGCACATCCGCCGCGAGAAGGCCAACTCCAACATCTGTACCTCGCAGGTGCTGCTGGCCAACATGGCCAGCTGCTACGCCGTGTACCACGGCCCACAGGGCCTCAAGCGCATAGCCCAGCGCGTACACCGCCTGACCGCCGTGCTGGCCGCCGGCCTGGAACAGAAGGGCGTCAAGCGCGACAACCAGCACTTCTTCGATACCCTGACCCTGGATGTCGGCGGCATGCAGACCGCCATCATCGAGTCGGCCAAGGCCGCGCGCATCAACCTGCGCATCCTCGGTCGCGGCAAGCTGGGCGTCAGCCTGGACGAGACCTGCTCGGCGCAGACCGTCGAGCAGCTGCTGAGCATCTTCCTCGGCGCCGACCACGGCCTGTCCATCGCCGAGCTGGATGCCGGCCTGGTCAATGACGGTATCCCGGCCGCGCTGCAGCGCACCTCCGGCTACCTGAACCACCCGGTGTTCAACAGCCACCACAGCGAAACCGACATGCTGCGCTACCTCAAGCGCCTGGAGAACAAGGACCTGGCGCTGAACCAGGCCATGATCCCGCTCGGTTCCTGCACCATGAAGCTCAACGCCACCAGCGAGATGATCCCGGTGACCTGGCCCGAGTTCGGCGCCCTGCACCCCTTCGTGCCGCGTGAGCAGGCCGTCGGCTACAAGCTGATGATCGACGAGCTGGAAGCCTGGCTGCGCGCCATCACCGGCTTCGACGCCATCTGCATGCAGCCCAACTCCGGTGCCCAGGGCGAATACGCCGGCCTGCTGGCGATCCGCAAGTACCACGAGAGCCGCAACGAAGCGCACCGCGACATCTGCCTGATCCCGGCCTCGGCCCACGGCACCAACCCGGCTACCGCGCAGATGCTGAGCATGCGTGTGGTGGTAGTGGAGTGCGACGCCGCCGGCAACGTCGACATGGACGACCTCAAGGCCAAGGCTGGCGAAGCCGGCGACAAGCTGGCCTGCCTGATGATCACCTACCCGTCGACCCACGGCGTGTACGAGGAAGGCATCCGCGAGATCTGCGAGGTCATCCACAGCTTCGGCGGCCAGGTCTACATGGACGGCGCCAACCTCAACGCCCAGGTCGGCCTGGCGCGTCCGGCCGACATCGGCGCCGACGTGTCGCACATGAACCTGCACAAGACCTTCTGCATCCCGCACGGCGGTGGCGGCCCGGGCATGGGGCCGATCGGTGTGCGCGCCCACCTGGCGCCGTTCGTGGCCAACCACCCGGTGGTCGAGCTGCAGGGCCCGCAGCCGGAGAACACCGCGGTCAGTGCCGCACCCTGGGGCAGCGCGAGCATCCTGCCGATCAGCTGGATGTACATCGCCATGATGGGCCCGCAGCTGGCCGACGCCACCGAGACCGCGATCCTCAACGCCAACTACCTGGCCAGCCAGCTCAAGGGCGCCTTCCCGGTGCTCTACAGCGGCCGTAACGACCGCGTCGCGCACGAGTGCATCCTCGACCTGCGTCCGCTCAAGGCCGAGACCGGTATCAGCGAGGAAGACGTGGCCAAGCGCCTGATGGACTATGGCTTCCACGCGCCGACCATGAGCTTCCCGGTACCGGGCACGCTGATGATCGAACCGACCGAGAGCGAGTCCAAGGAAGAGCTGGATCGCTTCATCGAGGCGATGCTGAGCATCCGCGCCGAGATCGCCAAGGTCGGCAACGGCGAGTGGCCGGCGGAGAACAACCCGCTGAAGAACGCGCCGCACACCCTGGCCGACGTCACTGGCGTATGGGAGCGTCCGTACAGCATCGCCGAGGCGGTGACTCCGTCTGCCCACACCCTGGCGCACAAGTACTGGCCGGCGGTGAACCGCGTGGACAACGTCTACGGCGACCGCAATCTGTTCTGTGCCTGCGTGCCGATGGACGACTACCGCGAGTAATTCGCGCGCTGACAAGGCCGCCCTCGGGCGGCCTTGTCGTTTCTGCTGCAAGCGTTGCGTGTGGCTCAGGGCCGACAGCCGTCCTCGGGCAGCGAGTCTAGCGCCCGCTGCAGCAGTAGCTGGCTGCGCGCGCTGGCGAGGATACTGGTGTGGTTCTCCTCCAGCAGGTACAGGCGCTCGGCCTCGTCCTGGGCGGCCGGCAGCAGCTCGCTGGCCAGCGGCACGGTGCCGTCGTTGGGTTCGGCGATCATCCGGCTGTTGCCGGCGTAGCTGACCAGTTGCCATTGGCGGATATGTGCCGGCAAGGGCTCGGCGAACAGCGTCTGCAGGTAGCTGCTGCCGGGCGACATGTCGCGCCACACCGGCACATCCACCGGCACCCGCGACACCCCGGTAGCGGCCGAGGGGTGGCCGCCCCAGGGCGTGGCCAGGGTCAGGAACAGGCACAGGCGCTCGTCACCACCACCCGGCGCCAATAACTGCACGGTGCGCCTGGCGACCAGGCCGCCCATGCTGTGGGCGAACAGATGCAGACGCTCGGGTTTGAGGCGCAGCTGCACATCGCGCAGCCCCTCGCTGAGCAGGTAGGCGCTGTTGTTCAGCGGCAGGCCGCTAGGGTAGTGGAACAGCAGCAGCTGGAAGCGCTCGCGGTCGATGCTGGCGGCCAGCTCGCGCCACACGGTCGGCGAGCTATTGATGCCGTGCACCAGCACGATTGGTTCCTTGTCGTCGTCCCAGGGCTCCAGCAGGTACAGGCCGTAACCGACCTCGCTGAGGAAATCCAGCGGCTGCCAGGCGCCCTGCTGGGTGCGCTGCGCGGAGAAGCGCGGGTCGTCGAAGTCCACCACCTGCAGATAGTTGTGCCGCGCGCGTGGCAGGTCGCGGTACAGGCGCTCTAGGCTCAGGTCCAGTTCGGGCAGGGGCGTATCGTCGGCCAGGCTCGGGCTGAGGTGATTGAGCTGGGCCAGCGCCGCGCGCTGCTCTGCGCTCGGCTGCACCTGGAAGGGCGCGCTGCGCGGCTGCGGCAGCCAGTGCCGAGGCTCATCGGGGTCCAGGCGCAGGTTGCCGTTGAGGTCTTCGAAGGCCAGCAGCTGGTAGTCGTCGGCCGCCACGCTGAAGTAAAACAGCCCGCCGGGCTGCACGCTGCGGTAGGCGCGCAGCTCATCCCCGGCGAACAGCGCGACCAGCGCCTGCTGCGGCGCCTGGGCGTCGAGCTGGCCGGGAATCAGGATCTGCGTGCGCTGCGCCGTCTTCATCTGCCGGTCCAGCGCGAGAAACTGACAACCGCCCAGCAGTCCGGCCAGCAGCGCTAGCCACAGCAACCTCATCATCCCTGTTCTCCAGCCGTGGTCGACGGCTGGAGTCTAGCCGCTGCGTTACTGCTGCGGGCTGACCTGCAGCAGCAGGGCTTCGGCCAGTGCCTGGTCGCTGGCCTGAAGCTGTGGATTGTCGCTGCGGATCTTCTGCAGCGCGGCCTCCAGGTGTGCGCCGCGGATCTGCCCGCCACTGGCGACGAAGGCGCTGGCGTCGTCGCGGGTCGCCACCAGCTGCTTGTTGTCCTTGAAGGTGACGTAGGTGGAGGCGGTGGTGGCGCCGGAGGACAGCACGTCACGCCAGAAGCCGGCATCGGCCATGGCGGCGGCGGGCAGGGCGGACACGGCGAGTGCACTCACGAGAATGAAGGGACGCATGGGCATGGCTCCTGTAGCGATGGCCTATGGATGTGGAAAGCCAAGCGCCGCGCCGAGTTCGATATTTTCCGCCTCGCCCCGTCGTCCGCTTCGGGGCGGATGGTGGAAAGTGTCATCGTACAACTGCCTGGGATATGATGGCGCGGTTGCCAGCAGAGACCGACTCGACCCATGGAACCGATCAATACCCCACCGCGCGCGCGCCGCAAGCAGCGCAGTCTGGCCCAGGAACTGGTCAGCGAGCTGTCGCAGCAGATCAGCGACGGGGTGTTCAAGCGTGGCGAGAAGCTGCCGACCGAGTCGGCGATCATGGAGGCCCAGGGCGTGAGCCGCACCGTGGTGCGCGAGGCCATCTCGCGGCTGCAGGCTGCCGGCCTGGTCGAGACCCGCCACGGCATCGGCACCTTCGTCCTGGATACACCGACGCCGGGCTTCCGCATCGATCCGGCCACCGTGGTCACCCTGCGCGAGGTGATCGCCCTGCTCGAGCTGCGCATCAGCCTCGAGGTGGAGTCCGCCGGCCTGGCTGCGGCACGTCGCACGCCGGAGCAGCTGGCGGCCATGCGTGCGGCGCTGGACAGCTTCCTGCGTGCGGCGCACCGCAGCGACGCGGTGTCGTCCGACTTCCAGTTCCACCTGCAGATCGCCATCGCCACCGGCAATCGCTACTTCACCGACATCATGACCCACCTGGGCACCAGCATCATTCCGCGCACGCGGCTGAACTCGGCGCGCCTGGCGCATGACGACGAGAAGCACTACCTGGCCCGCCTCAGTCGCGAGCACGAGGATATCTACGAGGCCATCGCCCGCCAGGATGCCGATGCCGCGCGCGCGGCCATGCGCCTGCACCTGACCAACAGCCGCGAGCGGCTGCGCCAGGCCCACGAGGAAGCGGAGCAGCAGCAAGCCTGAGGCTTGCCGGCCGGGCGTCGAGCCCGGTTGAGCGTGATCCTTCATACCTCTCGAGCATTACCCGCACCTGCCAAGACAGTGTGCGGGCGGCGAGCTTTTGTCATCGTACAACTTGTAGCGAATGGCGGGCTTGGCGCTGTAGCCCGTCAACCTGACTAAAGTCGTAGTCCGGTACCGTTCGGCGGCCGCTATCATCCGTGCAGGCCAATGAATACGTGCGTGCAAGCCCATTCTTGAGCGATTTTTTGCGATTGCAAAGGCCAGGCGAGCGCACCGTTCGGCGGTCGAAGGCGGGGAGGGTGGTTGGCAATCTTGTAAGTTGTACGATAACGTATCTCTCAGATCGCCCCAGGCGACTTTCTCCCCAACGGTTTTATCAGGGTGTTCGAATAATGAATCCACAAGAACTCAAGTCCATCCTCTCGTCCGGCCTGCTGTCCTTCCCGGTCACTGACTTCGATGCTGCCGGCAATTTCCATCAGGCGGGCTACGTGCGTCGCCTGGAGTGGCTGGCGCCCTACGGCGCTTCCGCCCTGTTCGCCGCCGGTGGTACCGGCGAATTCTTCTCGCTGGATAACCGCGAGTACAGCCAGATCATCAAGACTGCCGTGGACACCTGCGAGAAGTCGGTGCCGATCCTCGCCGGCGTCGGCGGTCCGACCCGCGTCGCCATCCAGATGGCGCAAGAGGCCGAGCGCCTGGGTGCCAAGGGCCTGCTGCTGCTGCCGCACTATCTGACCGAAGCCAGCCAGGACGGCGTTGCCGCCCACGTCGAGCAGGTGTGCAAGGCGGTCAACATCGGTGTGGTGGTATACAACCGCAACGTCTGCCGCCTGACCCCGGCGCTGCTGGAGCAACTGGCCGAGCGCTGCCCGAACCTGATCGGCTACAAGGACGGTCTGGGCGACATCGAACTGATGGTTTCCATCCGTCGTCGCCTCGGCGACCGCTTCAGCTACCTCGGCGGTCTGCCGACCGCGGAAGTCTACGCCGCTGCCTACAAGGCCCTGGGCGTACCGGTGTACTCCTCGGCGGTATTCAACTTCGTGCCGAAGACCGCCATGGATTTCTACCGCGCCATCGCCGCCGACGACCACGCCACCGTGGGCAAGCTGATCGACGACTTCTTCCTGCCCTACCTGGACATCCGCAACCGCAAGGCCGGCTACGCCGTGAGCATCGTCAAGGCCGGCGCCAAGATCGCCGGTTATGACGCCGGCCCGGTACGTGCGCCGCTGACCGACCTGCAGCCGGAAGAGTTCGAGAAACTCGCCGCGCTGATGGACAAACTCGGCCCGCAGTAAGGCTGCGGCCGACAGGAGAATTCCCGTGCGTTACGACAACTACATAGGCGGCGAATGGGTCGCCGGTGCCGGCTACTCGGCCAACATCAACCCGTCCGACCTCAAGGATGCCATCGGCGAATACGCCCAGGCCGACGCCGCCCAGGTGGCCCAGGCCATCGCCGCGGCTCGCGCCGCGTTCCCGGCCTGGTCGACCTCCGGCATCCAGGCGCGCAGCGATGCGCTGGACAAGGTCGGCAGCGAAATCCTCGCCCGCCGCGAGGAGCTCGGCACCCTGCTGGCGCGCGAGGAGGGCAAGACCCTGCCCGAGGCCATCGGCGAGGTGAGCCGCGCCGGCAACATCTTCAAGTTCTTCGCCGGCGAATGCCTGCGCCTGGCCGGTGAAGTGCTGCCGTCGGTGCGCCCCGGCGTGTCGGTGGAAGTCACCCGCGAGCCGCTGGGCGTGATCGGCCTGATCACTCCGTGGAACTTCCCCATTGCCATTCCGGCGTGGAAGATCGCCCCGGCCCTGGCCTACGGCAACTGCGTGGTGTTCAAGCCGGCCGACCTGGTACCGGGTTGCGCCTGGGCCCTGGCCGAGATCATCTCCCGCGCCGGCTTCCCGGCCGGGGTGTTCAACCTGGTGATGGGCGCCGGCCGCGTGGTCGGCGAGGCCATGGTGGAGAACGCCGCGGTCGACGGCATCAGCTTCACCGGCTCGGTCGGTGTCGGCCGCGCCATCGCCGCCAAGTGCGTGGCCCGTGGCGCCAAGGTGCAGCTGGAAATGGGTGGCAAGAACCCGCAGATCATCCTCGATGACGCCGACCTCAAGACCGCCGTCGAACTGGCCGTGCAGAGCGCCTTCTACTCCACCGGCCAGCGCTGCACCGCCTCCAGCCGCCTGATCGTCACCGCCGGCATCCACGACCGCTTCGTCGAGGCCATGGCCGAGCGCATGAAGTCGATCAAGGTCGGCCACGCGCTCAAGGCTGGCATCGACATCGGTCCGGTGGTGTCCCAGGCCCAGCTCGAGCAGGACCTGCGCTACATCGACATCGGTCAGGGCGAGGGCGCGCGTCTGGTCAGCGGTGGCGGTCTGGTGACCTGCGACACCGAGGGCTACTTCCTGGCGCCGACCCTGTTCGCCGACAGCTCGGCGGACATGCGCATCAGCCGCGAGGAGATCTTCGGCCCGGTGGCCAACGTGGTGCGCGTGGCCGACTACGAGGCGGCGCTGGCCATGGCCAACGACACCGAGTTCGGTCTGTCCGCGGGCATCGCCACCACCTCGCTGAAGTACGCCAACCACTTCAAGCGTCACGCCCAGGCCGGCATGGTCATGGTCAACCTGCCCACTGCCGGGGTCGATTACCACGTGCCGTTCGGTGGTCGCAAAGGCTCGTCCTATGGCCCGCGCGAGCAGGGTCGCTACGCCGCCGAGTTCTACACCACGGTGAAAACCACCTACATCGGCTGATCCACCCCGGCTGGCCATGCCTGTGGCCAGCCGGGTTTTACCCAAGCATTGATCCACTCCCGCACAACAATAAAAGGGAACGGCAATGAACATAGAATCGCGCGCGGTCACGCCGCGCATCGTCGCGGCGCAGGGGCTCCCGTTCAGCGGGCAGCCAGCCCTGCGCGTCAGCTCGCGTGGCGCCCCTGCCGCGCGGCGCATTTCCTTGCGCACGAGCGCCACTCCTGGCGTCGTGCACCTGTCCCCGTCATCCCTATGGATTGGGCTGCCCCTGAACAACGGTCCGGGCGGCAGCGGCATGCCCCTGGCCAACGATTGGAGCTTCAACGAGCGCCCCTGCCTGGTGCGCTGATCGGTCTGGCGCGCGGCCCAGGCCGCAAGCCGGTAGCCTGTATTAACCCCGACAAGAACAAATGGGGAATCAACCATGCAAGATCTCAAGCAGACCCGTGTGCGTTACCTGATCCTGCTCATGCTGTTCCTGGTGACCACGATCAACTATGCCGACCGCGCGACCATCTCCATCGCCGGCTCGAGCATGCAGAAGGACCTCGGCTTCGACGCCGTGACCCTCGGCTACATCTTCTCCGCCTTCGGCTGGGCCTACGTGATCGGGCAGATCCCGGGCGGCTGGCTGCTCGACCGTTTCGGCTCCAAGCGCGTCTATGCTGCGGGCATCTTCATCTGGTCGCTGTTCACCATGCTGCAGGGCTTCGTCGGCGTGATGCCGCTGGCCTGGGCCGTGGTCACCCTGTTCGTCATGCGCTTCCTGGTCGGCTTCGCCGAGGCGCCGTCGTTCCCCGGTAACGCGCGCATCGTCGCGGCCTGGTTCCCCACCGCCGAACGCGGCACCGCCTCGGCCATCTTCAACTCCGCGCAGTACTTCGCCACCGCGCTGTTCGCCCCGCTGATGGGCTGGATCGTCCATGCCTTCGGCTGGGAGCACGTGTTCGTGGTGATGGGCGCGCTGGGCATCGTCTTCTCCGGCATCTGGATGAAGACCATCTACAACCCCAAAGACCATCCACGGATCAATGCCGCCGAACTGGCGCACATCGAGAGCAACGGTGGCCTGGTCGACATGGACCAGAAGAAGGCCGGCGGCGGGCCCAAGTGGAGCTACGTGAAGCAGCTGCTGACCAACCGCATGCTGCTCGGCGTGTACCTGGGCCAGTACTGCATCAACGGCATCACCTACTTCTTCCTCACCTGGTTCCCGGTGTACCTGGTGCAGGAGCGCGGCATGACCATCCTCAAGGCCGGCTTCGTCGCCTCCCTGCCGGCCATCTGCGGCTTCATCGGTGGCGTGCTCGGCGGCCTGATCTCCGACTGGCTGCTGCGCCGTGGCCACTCGCTGACCTTCGCCCGCAAGCTGCCGATCGTGGTCGGCCTGCTGATGTCGACCAGCATGGTGTTCTGCAACTATGTGTCGGCCGAGTGGATGGTCGTCGGCTTCATGAGCCTGGCGTTCTTCGGCAAGGGCATCGGTGCGCTGGGTTGGGCGGTGGTGGCGGACACTTCGCCGAAGCAGATCGCCGGCCTGTCCGGTGGCCTGTTCAACACCTTCGGCAACATCGCCTCGATCACCACGCCGATCGTCATCGGCTACATCATCGCCGCCACTGGCTCGTTCAAGTGGGCCCTGGTGTATGTCGGCGCCAACGCCCTGGTCGCGGTGTTCAGCTACCTGGTGATCGTCGGCAAGATCCAGCGCGTGGAGCTGGACGATGGCCCGAGCCCGCAAGGCACGCCTGAGCCGGCGCCTGGACAGCCGCAGAAGTTGGCCTCGGCCTGAGTTCCTGAGGAGTACGTAACATGCAGTTGATTGCCCATCAGGATTCGCCGCGCTACATCCGCCTGCACCCCGCCGACAACGTCGGTGTGGTGGTCAACGAACAGGGGGTGGCCGCCGGTGGTCGTTTCGCCGATGGCCTGGAAGCCGTCGAGGGGATTCCGCAGAGCCATAAAGTGGCGCTGCTCGACCTCGCCGAGGGTGCCGAGGTGGTGCGCTACGGCGAGGTGATCGGCTATGCCCTGCGATCCATCGCCGCCGGTACCTGGGTCACCGAGGCGCACCTGCGCATGCCCGAGCCGCCGGCGCTGGACAACCTGCCCAAGGCGACCCTGCCGGCGCCCGTGGCCGAGCCCCTCGAAGGCTACAGCTTCGAGGGCTTCCGCAATCCGGACGGCACAGTGGGCACGCGCAACATCCTCGGCGTAACCACCACCGTGCAGTGCGTGGTCGGCGTGCTCGACCACTGCGTGGATCGCGTGCGCAAGGAGATCCTGCCGCGCTACCCGCACGTCGACGACGTGGTCGCCCTGTCGCACAGCTATGGCTGCGGCGTGGCGATCAACGCGCCGGACGCGGTGGTGCCGATCCGCACCCTGTACAACATCAGCCGCAACCCCAACCTGGGTGGCCAGGCGCTGGTGATCGGCCTCGGCTGCGAGAAGCTGCAGGCCAACCAGCTGATGGATGGCGACGCGCTGACCAATGGCATGGACGAGGAGGAGTGGCTGTTCCGCCTGCAGGATTCCGGCAGCGGCTTCAGCGGCATGGTCGAGCAGATCCTGGCGATGATTGAGGAGCGCCTGAAGGTGCTCAACGAGCGCCGCCGCGAGACGGTGCCGGCCAGCGAACTGGTAGTCGGCATGCAGTGCGGCGGCAGCGACGCCTTCTCCGGCATCACCGCCAACCCGGCCCTCGGCGTGGCCGCCGACCTGCTGGTGCGCGCCGGCGCCACCGTGATGTTCTCGGAGAACACCGAGGTGCGCGACGGCATCCACCTGCTCACTCCACGTGCGGCCTCGGTGGAAGTCGCCGACGCGCTGATCCGCGAGATGGACTGGTACGACGCCTACCTGGCACGGGGTATGGCCGACCGCAGCGCCAACACCACGCCAGGCAACAAGAAGGGCGGGCTGAACAACATCGTCGAGAAGGCCATGGGCTCGATCGCCAAGTCCGGCTCCAGCGCCATCGCCGGGGTGGCCTCACCGGGCGAGCGAATTCGCGGCAAGGGCCTGTGGTTCTGCGCCACGCCGGCCAGCGACTTCATCTGCGGCACCCTGCAGATCGCCGCCGGGATGAACCTGCACATCTTCACCACCGGCCGCGGCACGCCCTACGGCCTGTCCATGGTGCCGGTGATCAAGGTCTCGACCCGTACCCAGCTGGCCGAGCGCTGGCCGGACCTGATCGACGTCGACGCCGGGCAGATCACCTCCGGGCGCATGAGCCTGGAGGAGATGGGCTGGCACATCTTCCAGCTCTATCTCGATGTCGCCAGCGGCCGGCAGCAGACCTGGGCCGAACGGCATAAGCTGCACAACGACCTGACCCTGTTCAATCCGGCACCGGTGACCTGAGTCGATCTGGAGACTGCGATGAGTACACCCCGCATCCTGCACCTGGGCCCGCTGAGCGAGCGCTTCAACCGCACTCTGGCCGAGCGCCATGGCGCCGTCGCGCTGTGGCAGCAGGCCGATCCGCAGGCGTTCCTGCGTGAGCATGGCGGCGAGTTCGAGCTGCTGGTGTCGTCGGCGCGCTTCGGCTGCAGCGCCGAGCAGCTGGCCTGCCTGCCGAACCTGAAGGCGATCTGCAGTTTCGGCGTGGGTTATGACCCCTATCCACTGGACCTGCTGCGTGATCGCGGCATTGCCCTCAGCACCACGCCGGACGTGCTCAACGACTGCGTGGCCGACCTGGCTCTGGGGCTGATGATCGATACGGCGCGCCAGCTGGCGGCGGCCGACCGCTTCGTGCGCGGCGGCAGCTGGCTCACCGCTAGTTTCCCGCTGACGCGCAAGGTTAGCGGCAAGAAGCTCGGCATCGTCGGCTACGGTCGCATCGGTCAGGCCATCGCCCGCCGTGCGGAAGGCTTCGATATGTCGGTGCGCTACCACCAGCGCCGCGAGAACCCCAGCAGTGCTCACGGCTACGAGGCGGATCTGCTGGCGCTGGCGCGCTGGGCGGACTTCCTGGTGCTGGCCTGCCCGGGCGGCGCGGCAACCCATCACCTGATCGGCGCCGAGGTGCTCGCTGCGCTGGGCCCGCAGGGCATCCTGGTCAATATCGCTCGCGGCAGCGTGGTCGACCAGGCGGCGCTGGTCGAGGCGCTGCTGGCCGGCACGCTCGGCGGCGCCGGGCTGGATGTGTTCGAGGCCGAGCCTGCGGTGCCCGAGGCGCTGTTCGCCCTGCCCAACGTGGTGCTGTTGCCGCATGTCGGCAGTGGCACCGAGGAGACCCGCCTGCAGATGGAGGAGCTGGTGCTCGCCAACCTGCAGGCCTTCATCGACAAGGGGGAGCTGCTGACGCCGCTCTGACCCGCCCGCATATGAGGGTTCGCCCACGGGCGCACCGCCATATCCGGATCGTCGCCACAAGCGCCGATCCGGCCTCCCACGAAGTTGTACTGAAACCTTGCAGTAGCGGCGCACCACGAGTGCGCCGTTTTTTTGCTAGGGCAGGGTGTCCGAGATGCGGATTTCCCGGCTGGCGCTGACCAGGCAGTTGCGCCCCTGCTGCTTGCCGACATACAGGCGCGCATCGGCGCAGCGATACAGCTCGTCGGTGGTGGTGCCGTCCTGCGGCCACTGGGCCAGGCCGAAGGTGGCCGAGAGGGCGATCGGCTGCTCGCCATAATGCAGCGGGTGGCTGCTGACCAGCTCGCGCAGCGACTCCACCAGCGGCTTGGCGCTGTCGAGGTCGGTGCTGCGCAGCAGTAGGCCGAACTCCTCGCCCCCCAGGCGGCCGAGGGTGTCGGTGACGCGCAGGCGCTCCAACAACAGGTCGCAGATATGCCGCAGGGCATGGTCGCCGGCCTCGTGGCCCCAGCGGTCGTTGACGCTCTTGAAGTGGTCGATATCCATCACCACCAGCACCAGCGGGCTGTCGCTGCGTTGCGCCTCCTGCAGGGCGCGCAGCAGTTCCTGCTTGAAGTGGCCGCGGCTGGCCACGCCGGTCAGCGGGTCGGTCTGCGCCTGGTGCTCGATCTGCGAGAAGGTCACCGCGCGGCGGGTCTCGTAGAGGTGGACGAAGACCAGGATCAGCGCGCCGCAGAGGATGGCGTTGCCCGCATCGATCATCTGGTGGGCGCTCTGCGGCAGCGGGTAGCGCCAGTAGTAGAGCAGCAGGGCGATGGCGAGATAGGGCACCGCCAGGCGCAGGCCATGCTGCTTGCCGAGCAGCAGGTAGGACAGCAGCGGAATCAGGTAGGTCCAGACGAAGGCGCTGGGCGAGGCCTCCGGCATCAGGGTGATGTAGACCAGGAAGGCGCACACCGGCACCAGGTACAGGTAGATCCACAGTTCCAGGCGATGGGTCTTGTAGATGCCGCGCGAGGCCCACAGCAGCACGGCGCAGACCAGCAGCTCGAGCGTGGCGAACAGGGCGTTGTCGGCGATGAACTGCAGGATCGAGAAGCCGCCGATGGTCAGCCCGGTAGCGGCGAAGATCAGGCTCATCAGCGAGCGCCGTGCGCTGTCTTCCAGACCTGTCTGGCGGGGGCCTCTTGAGGGCGGTGGCATGGCGTCTTCCGGCTGACGTCTTGGGCTTTGCCGTGCAGGGTAGCCGATTCGGCCCCGCTGGACAAAAAGTGATCGGTTGGTGGGAGGCGAGTGACCAGCGCGAAGTCGGCTGGTCACCCGGAACGGCTAGAGCGGCTGCACGATCAGCAGTACACCGTTCTGGCCGGTGACCTGCACTTCGCTGCCGACCGGCAGGTCGGGCCCGCTGACCAGCCACAGGGTGTCGCCGGCCTTGATCTTGCCGCGCCCACCGACGATGGCCTCGTGCAGGACGAAGTTGCGGCCGATGAACTCACTGCCGCGACGGTTCAGCCCTGGCACGTCGGAGGGCTTGGCCGCACTGCGCTGGCGCTGCCACCAGAACACGGCGGTGAGCACCGAGAGCAGGGCGAAGACGATGAACTGCCAGGCCCAGGGCAGCTCCGGGAACAGGTAGGTGAGCACGCCGACCGTGGCGGCGGCCACGCCGATCCACAGCAGGTAGCCACCGGCACCGAACACCTCGAGGATCAGCAGCACGGTGCCGAAGGCCAGCCAGTCCCAGAACGACAGGTGCTGCAGGTACTCGATCACTTCTTGCCGTCCTTGTCGAAGGTGGCGCGCACGATCTCGCCGATACCGCCGACCGCGCCGATCACCTGGCTGGCCTCCAGCGGCATCAGTACCACTTTGCTGTTGTTGGCCGAGGCCAGCTTGCCCAGGGCCTCGACGTATTTCTGCGCGACGAAGTAGTTGACCGCCTGCACGTTACCGCCGGCGATCGCCTCGGACACCACGCGGGTCGCCTCGGCTTCGGCCTGGGCGGCACGTTCGCGGGCCTCGGCCTCGAGGAAGGCGGCCTGACGTTCACCCTCGGCCTCGAGGATCTGCGCCTGCTTCTTGCCCTCGGCGGTGAGAATCTCGGCCTGGCGCTTGCCTTCGGCTTCGAGGATCTGCGCGCGCTTGAGGCGCTCGGCCTTCATCTGGCTGGCCATGGCCTCGACCAGGTCGGCGGGCGGGCTGATGTCCTTGATCTCGATCCGGGTGACCTTGATGCCCCAAGGTGCGGTCGCCTCGTCCACGGTGCGCAGCAGGCGCTCGTTGATCGCGTCGCGCTGGCTGAGCATCTGGTCCAGCTCCATGGAGCCGAGCACGGTGCGGATATTGGTCATCACCAGATTGCGGATGGCGTGCTCCAGGTTGTTGACCTCGTAGGCCGCCTGGGCCGAGTTGATCACCTGGAAGAAGCACACGGCGTCGATGGTGACGATGGCGTTGTCGGCGCTGATCGCCTCCTGCGGCGGGATGTCCAGCACGCTCTCCATGACGTTGAGCTTGCGGCCGATGCGGTCCATCACCGGGACGATGATGTTGAGGCCCGGGGTGAGCGTGTTGGTGTAGCGGCCGAAGCGCTCCACCGTCCACTCGTAGCCCTGTGGCACCACCTTGAAGCCCATGAACACCACGGCCACGGCCAGGCCGACGAAGAGAAAGATCACACCACCGACTTCCATAAAAACTCCTTTTTCGCGGTTGGGTTGGGCGGGCACGTGGCCCGCTTTGGCTCACTTCTGTTCGCTCTGCGGGGTGACCCGCAGCACTTCCTCGATGGTGGTCTGGCCGGCGGCGACCTTCTGCGCACCAGACAGGCGCAGGCTGCGCATACCGTCTTTGAAGGCGGCGCGGCGCAGGGCGATGAGGTCGGTGTCGGCGCTGATCAGCGGCTTGATGCCGTCGTTGAGCAGCATGATCTCGTAGACCCCGGCGCGGCCGCGGTAGCCGGTCTCGCGGCATTCCAGGCAGCCGACGGCGCGGTGGGCGCCGGTCGGCAGCGGGGCGCTCCAGGGCCGGGTCAGCTCCTGCCAGCTCTCCTCACTCAACTCCACCGGAGCCTTGCAGTGCGGGCATAGGGTCCGCACCAGGCGCTGGGCCATGACGCCAAGAATGGTGGCCTTGAGCAGATAGTGCGGCACGCCCAGTTCGAGCAGGCGGCTGATCGCGCTGGGTGCGTCGTTGGTGTGCAGGGTGGAGAGCACCAGGTGGCCGGTGAGCGCCGCCTGGATCGCCATCTCGGCGGTCTCCAGGTCGCGGATCTCGCCGACCATGATGATGTCCGGGTCTTGGCGCATCAGCGCGCGCACGCCGGCGGCGAAGTTCAGGTCGATATTGTGCTGCACCTGCATCTGGTTGAAGGCACCCTCGATCATCTCGATCGGGTCCTCGATGGTGCAGACGTTCACTTCCTCGGTCGCCAGCTGCTTGAGCGTGGTGTACAGGGTGGTGGTCTTGCCCGAACCGGTCGGGCCGGTGACCAGGATGATGCCGTTGGGCTGGCTGGTCATGCTCTCCCAGCGGCGCAGGTCGTCCGGCGAGAAGCCGAGCTGGTCCGGGCTTTTCAGCAGCACTTCCGGGTCGAAGATCCGCATCACCATCTTCTCGCCGAAGGCGGTGGGCAGGGTCGACAGGCGCAGCTCCACCTCCCCGCCGTCCGGGGTCTTGGTCTTGATCCGGCCGTCTTGTGGTTTGCGTTTCTCGGCGATGTTCATCCGCCCGAGGTTCTTCAGGCGGCTGACCACCGCCATGGTCACCTGGATGGGGAATTGATAGACGTTGTGCAGCACGCCGTCGATGCGAAAGCGCACGGTGCCGGTCTCGCGGCGTGGCTCGATGTGGATATCACTGGCGCGCTGCTGGTAGGCGTACTGGAACAGCCAGTCGACGATATTGACGATGTGCGCGTCGTTGGCGTCCGGCTCCTGGTCCTGGGCACCGAGGTTGAGCAACTGCTCGAAGTTGCCGGCACTGCTGACCTTGATGTCCTGGGCATTGGCGCTGCTGACCGAGCGTGCCAGGCGGTAGAACTCGGTGGTGAAGCGCTGCAGGTCGGCCGGATTGACCACCACTCGCTTGATCGGGCGCTTGAGTACATGGGTCAGGTTGCTTTCCCAGCCATGCACGAAGGGTTGGGCGCTGGCGATGGTCACCGCCTCGCTATCCACCGCCACGGCGAGGATCTTGTGACGTTGGGCGAAGGCGAAGGACATCAACGGGGTCACCGCCGCCACGTCGATCTTCAGCGGATCGATGCGCAGGTACGGCTGACCGGCTAGGTTGGCCAGCCATACGGTGAGGCCCTCCAGGTCATGTTTCCTGCCAGGCCGCTGCAGGTCGTCGACCTGCTGGGCGGCGAGGAACTCCAGGGGGTGCAGCTGGGCGTTTCCCGAGGAGCGGCGCAGCATCATGCACTGCTCGGCCTGCTCCTGGGCCACACGCCCCTGGGCCACCAGTTCGCGGAGGATATCGTTGAGGTCGAGCCAGCGATCCTGGGCGGGTGAGGCGAGGGTGGACATGGAGCTCCCTTTTTTATGGCGACGGGGCGAGCAGCTTATTTCAGCAGCAGCTTCCAGGGTTTGAGCGTCGCCACAGTATGGGCCTGTGCCTGGCGAGCGGCCAGCACTTCGGCGTCGTTGCCACGACTGGCCAAGGCCTCCAGTTTGCTCAGCTCGCCGTACAGGCGGTCCAGCTCCGGCAGTTCCAGGATTTGACGCGCCAGGCGCAGCCAGGCTTGCAGGCGCTCGATGCGCGGCAGCTGTTCGGCCAGCGCCTCGGGGAACTGCTGGTAGTGCTTCAGGCGCAGGCCTTCGGCTTCTTCCGCCAGCAGGGTCGGCAGCCAGTTGCCCAGCGGTGCGCCGCCCTGGCGCTGGCCGCGGTTGTTGCGTTCGACGGTCCAGGCGCGGCCGAGCAGCCAGCGCGACAGTTGCAGCGATAGCAGGCCCCAGCGGTTGCCCAGCAGCTCGCCGGCGAACATGGCCGGGGCACTGCTGCGCAGCGCCTCGTCATCACGGCCAGCGGCCAGGCGTGGGCGCCAGTCGGCCAGCAGCGCGTCGAGACCTTCGCGCAGCTCGCGGCTGCAGGAGCGCGGTGCGGCCTGGCCGAGGCTGCTGAGCAGGGCGCGCAGGTCTATCAGCTGTTGCAGCCATTGCTCCAGCAGCTTCCAGTGGCCGTTCCAGCGGTATTGCTCGGCCAGGCGCTGGCTGCTGCCGAGCAGGTGCCAGGCGAGTGCGGCGAAGGCGTCGTCCAGCGCCATCTCGGCATTCAGCTCCGGCAGCGGCAGGCTCAGGCTGTAGCTGCCGGCGTCGAACAGGCGATAGCCGCGCTCGGCTTTGCTGATATCGCAGGGCATCAGCGGCAGGTCGGCGGCCAGTTCGCAGGCCAGTTCCAGCAGGGCGGCCGGTTCGCCTTCGCGTAGCTCCAGCTCCAGCTCGCAGATTTCCTCCTCACCTTCGCCGGCGACTACCTTGCCCAGGTCCAGGGCCGCCTCGATCACCGTCTTGGCCTTGCCGCGACCCCAGGCAATCTCGGCCTTCTGGCGGACGAAGTCGGTGGTGAAGATCGGCTGCAGGCTCTTCTTGTCCAGCTCGGCCAGGCTGGCCGGCCAGCAGTCGTCATTGAGCAGCTTGAGATCGAGCTTGGCCTTCTTCAGGTGCCAGTCCCACTCATTGCGCTCGGACAGCCCGGCCACGCTCTGGCCGCGGCTCTTCAGGGTCTGGATGAACTGTTCGCCGTCGCGGCGCAGGCGCAGGGCGACCTTGGCACCGGCCAGGTCGCGCTCGGCGGTGTCGTAGTACTGGTTGAACAGCTCGTGGGTCTGCCAGCCGGACTTGTTGCGCTTTTTCAGCAGCGGGTGGTCGCGCAGGGCGGCGAGGGTTTCGCGGCTGGCGCGCAGCTTGATCTCGGTTTCTTTGGCCATCTCGGGACTCTCTGAGCGATTCGGAAAACAACAAGGCCGCCCATGGGCGGCCTTGTCATGCGGCGGGCGGTGTTCAGACGAACAGCTTCACGCCCAGCCAGAACAGACCTGCCGACAGCAGGATGGTGGCCGGCAGGGTCAGCACCCAGGCCATCAGGATATTGCGCACTGTACCGAATTGCAGGCCGCTCTTGTTGGCGACCATGGTGCCGGCGACGCCGGAAGACAGTACGTGGGTGGTCGACACCGGCAGGCTGTAGATGTTGGCCATGCCGATGGCGATGGACGCGGTGATCTGCGCACTCATGCCCTGGGCGTAGGTCATGCCCTGCTTGCCGATCTTCTCGCCGACGGTCAGCACCACGCGCTTCCAGCCGACCATGGTACCGATACCCAGCGCCAGGGCCACGGCGAAGATCACCCAGGTCGGGGCGTATTCGGTGGTGGCGGTAAGGTCCTTGCGCAGTTTCTCGAGGTCGGCCTTCTCACGCTTGGCCAGGCCTTCGAGCTTGCCGACCTTCTTCGCGGTGTCATCCAGGCACAGCAGGTAGCGACGCACCTGGGTGCGTTTCTCGTGGTCCATCTGGTTGTAGTCGGTGACGCCGTCGAGGTCCTGCAGCAGGGCGACGATGGTCGGCTCGGTCAGCTTGGCATCGCAGCGGAACTGTGCCGGCATCTCGGTGGTGCTGTTCTTGCCCAGCGCCAGGTACTCGCTCAGCGAGTCGTGGTTGCGTGCATAGAACTGCTGCAGATGCTGGGCGGCGTCACGGGTACGCTCGATCTGGTAGGTGGTGCTGTTCAGGTCGAGGACGAACTTGGCCGGGACGATGCCGATCAGTACCAGCATGATCAGGCCGATGCCCTTCTGCCCGTCGTTGGAGCCGTGCACGAAGCTCACGCCCATGGCGGAGGCGATCAGCACCACGCGGTTCCAGAACGGCGGCTTTTTCTTGCCCTTGATTTCCTTACGGCTCTCCGGCGTCTCGTGCATCTTCGAGTCGGCGAAGGCGCGGCGCAGGCCGATCAGGATCAGCGCGGCGACGGCGAAGCCGGCCAGCGGCGAGAGCAGCAGCGACAGGCCGATGTCGATCGCCTTCTGCCAGTTCACCCCGTCGGCCAGCGGCACGTGGGTGAGCAGGGCGTTGGCCAGACCGACACCGAGGATCGAGCCGATCAGGGTGTGCGAGCTGGAGGCCGGGATACCGAAGTACCAGGTGCCCAGGTTCCAGGCAATGGCCGCGCTGAGCAGGGAGAACACCATCACCAGGCCGTGGGCGGTGTTGACGTTGATCAGCAGCTCGACTGGCAGCAGGTGGACGATGGCATAGGCCACGCCGATGCCGCCGAGGACCACGCCGAGGAAGTTGAAGATGCCGGAGGCAATCACTGCCAGGTGCGGCGGCATCGCCTTGGTGTAGATCACCGTGGCCACCGCGTTGGCGGTGTCGTGGAAACCGTTGATGAATTCGAAGGTCAGGACAAAGGCGAGGGCCAGCACCAGACTGATGGCAACCCAGGCATCGAGCCCGCTGAATATCTCGAACATGACGTTTTCGTGACCGGAAAAAGGGGCGCGAAGTATGCCAGAAGGCGGGAACTTTCGCTCGGCAGCACGTTTCCGAACGTGTCGGGTCGGACGAAAGGTCGTGCCGGCGCGGCGTAGGCAGCGCCCGCCGGGCTCTTTATGATGGGCGCAGAACGACGGAGACACGCCATGCCGCTTCCCTCTCTCAAGGATCAGTTTGCCGCGCTGATCGCCACGCCTTCGGTGAGCTGCACCCAGCCCAGCTGGGATCAGTCCAACCGCGCGGTGATCGAGCTGCTGGCCGGCTGGCTGGGCGACCTCGGCTTCGCCTGCGAGATCCAGGAAGTCGCGCCGGGCAAGGCCAACCTGCTGGCCAGCTATGGCAGCGGCCCCGGCGGCCTGGTGTTGGCCGGGCATAGCGACACCGTGCCCTTCGACGCCGCCCTGTGGCAGAACGACCCGCTCAAGCTCACCGAGCAGGGCGACCGCTGGATCGGCCTCGGCGTGTGCGACATGAAGGGCTTCTTCCCGCTGGTGGTCGAGGCGGTGCGCGGTCTGCTCGATCAGCCGTTCAAACAGCCGCTGCTGGTGCTGGCCACCTGCGACGAGGAGAGCTCGATGGCCGGCGCCCGCGCCCTGGCCGACGCCGGCCGGCCGCTGGGCCGCGCCGCGGTGATCGGCGAGCCGACGGGCCTCAAGCCGATCCGCCTGCACAAGGGCGTGATGATGGAGCGCATCGATATCCTCGGGCAGAGCGGTCATAGCTCCGATCCCAGCCTCGGCCACAGCGCCCTGGAGGCCATGCAGGACGCCATGGGTGCTCTGCGCGATCTGCGCGCCCAGTGGCAGCGCGAGTTCAACAACCCGCAGTTCGGCGTGCCGCAACCGACCCTCAACCTCGGCTGCATTCACGGTGGTGACAACCCCAACCGCATCTGCGGCCAGTGCGCCCTGGAGTTCGACCTGCGCCCGCTGCCGGGCATGGACCCGGAGCAGTTGCGCGCGGCGATCCGCAGCAAATTGCAGCCTCTGGCCGAGCGGCACCAGGTGAAGATCGACTACGCGCCGCTGTTCGCCAACGTGCCGCCTTTCGAGCAATCCGCCGACAGCGAACTGGTGCACCTGGCCGAGAAGCTCACCGGGCATGCGGCGCAGGCGGTGGCATTCGGCACCGAAGCGCCGTATCTTCAGCAGCTTGGCTGCGAGACCATCGTGCTCGGCCCGGGCGATATCGCCTGTGCTCACCAGCCGGGGGAATTCCTCGAGCTGGCGCGCATCGAACCGACCGTGGTTCTGCTGCGCCAGCTGATCCAGCACTACTGCCTATGACCCGTTCAGCCATGCGAGGCGTGCCGATGTTGCGACGACGCTAGACCGACCTTTGCTTCTCCCTCTGGAGAAGGCACTTCATCGCTCGTCCGTCCTTGCCTACAGGCCGCCCATGCACGACTACGTCAACTGGCTCCGCCACGCTTCGCCCTATATCAACGCCCACCGGGACTGCACCTTCGTGGTCATGCTGCCCGGCGAGGGTGTGGAACATCCGAATTTCGGCAATATCGTCCACGACCTGGTGCTGCTGCACAGCCTCGGCGTGCGCCTGGTGCTGGTGCACGGCTCGCGCCCGCAGATCGAAGCACGCCTGGCCGAACGTGGGCTGACCCCGCGCTACCACCGCGACCTGCGCATCACCGACGGTCCGACCCTGGATTGCGTGATCGACGCCGTCGGCCGCCTGCGCATCGCCATCGAGGCGCGGCTGTCGATGGACATGGCTGCCTCACCGATGCAGGGCTCGCGCCTGCGCGTATCCGGCGGCAACTTCGTCACTGCGCGGCCGATCGGCGTGGTCGATGGCATCGACTATCACCACACCGGCGAAGTGCGCCGGGTCGACCGCAAGGGCATCGGCCGCCTGCTCGACGAACGCAGCATCGTGCTGCTCTCGGCGCTCGGCTATTCGCCCACCGGCGAGATCTTCAATCTGGCCTGCGAGGACGTCGCTACCCGCGCCGCCATCGACCTGCAGGCCGACAAGCTGCTGCTGTTCAGCGCCGAGCGTGGCCTGATCGACGAGAGCGGCAAGCTGGTGCGCGAGCTGCGCCCGCAGCAAGTGCCGGCGCACCTGGCGCGCCTGGGCAGCTGCTACCAGGCCGAGCTACTGGACGCCGCCGCTCAGGCCTGCCGCGCCGGGGTCAAACGCAGCCATATCGTCAGCTACATGGAAGACGGTTCGCTGCTCACCGAGCTGTTCACTCGCGACGGTGGCGGCACCCTGGTCGACCAGGAGCAGTTCGAGTCGCTGCGCGAGGCGACCATCGAGGACGTTGGCGGCCTGATCGAGCTGATCACCCCGCTGGAGGATCAGGGCATCCTGGTGCGCCGCTCGCGCGAGGTGCTGGAGCGCGAGATCGGCCAGTTCAGCATCGTCGAACGCGACGGCCTGATCATCGCCTGCGCCGCGCTCTACCCGATCGCCGATTCGGAGACCGGTGAGCTGGCCTGCCTGGCGGTGAATCCCGAGTATCGCCACGGCGGCCGCGGCGACGAGCTGCTCGAGCGCATCGAGGAGCGCGCCAGGGCGCTGGGGTTGAAGACCCTGTTCGTGCTCACCACGCGTACCGCCCACTGGTTCCAGGAGCGCGGCTTCGAGGCCAGCGGCGTGGAGCGCCTGCCGGTGGCGCGTGCGTCGCTGTACAACTATCAGCGCAACTCGAAGATCTTCGAAAAGGCTCTTTGAGCCAGCGCTGAAACGACAAGGGCCGCAATTGCGGCCCTTTTTCATGGGGGAGGATCAGGCGCTGCGGCGCTGGTGCTGGAGGTACTGCTCGTTGCCGTCGTCCCAGCCAGCCTCCCAGGCCGCGGCCAGTACCTCGGCGGGGTAGGGCTGGGCATGTTGCGGCTGGCCGGTGAGTCCGGCCATGTAGCCTTGCTGGTAGGCCTTGTTCAGGCTTTCCAGGCTCCAGTCGTGATTGTCTTCGGCGGGCGTCATGGCGATGGCCAATGCGGGTTTCCCCACAGGCTAGCCCCTGGCGCGGCCGCCGACGTGCCGCTGGTCAGGGCCGAGCGGTCGACGTGGCGGTTTTGTGACGGAGTCCCGCTAGACGCGCCAGGTGCCTGATTTCAAACGCCTATGCCGAGGATGCTGGCCTGGTAGGCGGCGACGAAGGTGTCGAAGTCGCCGGTTGGTGCGCTCTCCAGCTCGGCCTGCTCGGCCAGCGACGTGCTGGCCATGCTCTCGAACAGCTGTTCCTCGTCGGCGCTCAGCGGCTGGGCGCGGAAGGCCGCGGCGTGGGCCTTGCTCTGGCGCAGGGCGAAGTCGCGGAAGCTCTCGCCGCGCTGCAGCTCGGCCAGCACCTGCGCCGACGGCGTCAGACTGACGTCTTCCACCTTCCGCTGCTGCAGCTGCAGGGCCTGGCTGTAGGCCTCGCCACCGTAGGCGCGGTCGAGCAGGGCGGCGATAGGAGCGAAGGCCTCCAGCAGTTCGCCGGCCCAGCTCTGCAGCTCGACCTGCTGGCCGTCGCGTTGCAGGTGCAGGCCGGGGCGGCGGCCTTCCTTGACGGTCTTGAGGAAGTTGTCGGTGCAGCTGCGGCATTCGCCGCCGGCCAGTTGCGGGCTGTCGGACAGCGCGCAGAACAGGATGAAGGCGTCGAGGAAGCGCGCCTGGTCCAGATCGATGCCCAGCGGCAGGTAGGGGTTGATGTCCAGGCAGCGCAGCTCGACGTACTGCACGCCGCGGCTCATCAGGGCCTGGATCGGCCGCTCGCCGGAGTAGGTGACGCGCTTCGGACGGATGCTCGAGTAGTACTCGTTTTCGATCTGGATGATGTTGGTGTTGAGCTGCAGCCACTCGCCGTTGGCGTTCTTGGTGCCGACCTCGGCGTAGGCCGGGTAGGGAGTGGCCACGGCCGCGCGCAGGCTCTCGGTGTAGCTGGCCAGGTCGTTGTAGCAGGGGGTGAGGCCGGATTGGGCGCTGCTCTGGTAGCCCAGGTCGCTCATGCGCAGGCTGGTGGCGTACGGCAGGTACAGGGTGTCGGCATCCAGCTGCTGCAGCTGGTGCGGGCGCCCGCGCAGGAAGCTGGCGTCCAGCGCTGGCGAGGCGCCGAACAGGTACATCAGCAGCCAGCTGTAGCGGCGGAAGTTGCGGATCAATGCGATGTAGCCGGCGGACTGGTAGTCGCGCGCGCTCTGCGTGTCGCCATCGAGCTGCTGCAACAGCGGCCAGGCACCCTCGGCCAGGCTGAAGTTGTAGTGGATGCCGGCGATGCACTGCATGGTGCGGCCGTAGCGCAGGGCCAGGCCCTGGCGGTACACGTACTTGAGGCGACCGATGTTGGAGCTGCCGTAGCGGGCGATCGGGATGTCTTCTTCCGCGGGCAGCAGGCCGGGCATCGACGGGCTCCACAGGTACTCGCCGTCCAGGCGGCTGGCGGCGAAGCGGTGGATGCGCTCGAGGTCGGCCAGGGTGTCGGCCGGGTCGGGCTCGGCCGGGGTGATGAACTCCAGCAGCGCCTCGGAATAGTCGGTGGTGATCTGCGCATGGGTCAGCGCCGAGCCCAGGGCCGCCGGGTGTGGCGTCTGCGCCAGGGCGCCCTGTTCGGTGACGCGCAGGGTCTCGCGTTCGATGCCGTGCAGGCTGCGGGTGAGCAGGGACAGGTGGGCAGCATCGCCGAGCAGAGCCAGGCGGCGGTTGAGGAGATCGCTCAAGATTCTTGTTCCTTCACTCGACGGTCGCCCCTATATGGGGGTGGAGCCGCCACACTGCAAGTCGGGTACGCGGACGGACGCTGTCGCCTGACCGGAAGGGGAGGATGCGCCGACAGCCAGGGTCGGCGCAATCCCGAGGCGCTGGCTCGGTTATTTGCAGATGAAGGTGGCTTGGGCGCTGGCCACCAGCTTGTCGCCCTGGCTGGCGCGCGCCTCGATCACGTGCACCTTGCGCCCGGCGTTGATGACCTTGGCGATGCACACCACCTCGCCATCCTCGACGGCGCGGATGTAGTTGATCTTGCACTCCAGGGTCATGCTGCCGGCCTCGCCGCCGAACAGGCTGTGGCTGGCCTGGCCGAGGGCGGTGTCGAGCAGCGAGAACAGTGCGCCGCCGTGCATGCGCCCGTGCAGGTTGAGCATCTGCTCCTGCATGTTCATGCGCAGCTCGGCCTCGCCGTTCTCAGCGCGCAGGATGCGGATGCCGAGCAGGCGGCTGAAGTTACTGTCCTTACCGACGGGCGATGCGTCACTCATGGCTTATTTCCTCAGCTGCTTGGCATTGGCGAACAGCGAGGCCATGGCCGCGTTGGCCGGGGCCGGTTTGTCCTGGCTGGAGTGGCGTTCGCTGCGCGGCTGATTGCCGCCGCGGTGGTGCCCACCGTTGCCGCGAGCACCACCGCGCGGGCCATCGACCTTCTCGCCAGGGGTATCGCTCATGCGCATGGTCAGGCCGACGCGGTTGCGCGGGATGTCCACTTCCATGACTTTCACTTTGACGATATCGCCGGCCTTCACGACTTCATACGGGTCTTTGACGAACTTCTCCGACAGCGCCGAGATGTGCACCAGGCCGTCCTGGTGTACGCCGATATCGACGAAGGCGCCGAAGTTGGTGACGTTGGTCACCACGCCTTCGAGGATCATGCCCGGCTGCAGGTCCTTGAGGCTCTCGACGCCTTCCTGGAACTCGGCGGTCTTGAATTCCGGACGCGGGTCGCGGCCCGGCTTGTCCAGTTCCTTGAGGATGTCGGTGACGGTCGGCAGACCGAAGCTCTCGTCGGTGAAGCGCTTGGGATCCAGGCTGCGCAGGAAGCTGGAGTCGCCCAGCAGCGAGCGCACATCGCGGCCGGTGCCTTCGGCGATGCGCTGCACCAGCGGATAGGTCTCCGGGTGCACGGCGGAGGCGTCCAGCGGGTTGTCGCCGTTCATCACGCGGAGGAAGCCGGCGGCCTGCTCGAAGGTCTTCTCGCCCAGGCGCGGCACCTTCTTCAGGTCGGCGCGCGAGGCGAAGGCGCCGTTGGCATCGCGGAACGCCACGATATTGCTGGCCAGCGTGCTGTTGAGGCCGGAGATGCGCGCCAGCAGGGCGGCGGAGGCGGTATTCACATCCACGCCGACGGCGTTCACACAGTCCTCTACTACCGCGTCCAGCGAGCGCGCCAGTTTCAGCTGGGACACGTCGTGCTGGTACTGGCCGACACCGATGGATTTCGGGTCGATCTTCACCAACTCGGCCAGCGGGTCCTGCAGGCGGCGGGCGATGGAGACGGCGCCGCGCAGCGACACGTCCATATCCGGGAATTCGCGGGCGGCCAGCTCGGAAGCGGAGTACACCGAAGCGCCGGCCTCGGAGACCATGACCTTGGTCAGCTTGAGCGCCGGCAGCTTCTTGATCAGGTCGATGGCCAGCTTGTCGGTCTCGCGGCTGGCGGTGCCGTTGCCGATCGAGATCAGATCGACTGCGTGCTTGGCGCACAGCTTGGCGAGGATGGCCAGGGTGCCGTCCCAGTCGTTGCGCGGGGCGTGCGGGTAGACGGTGGCGGTTTCCAGCACCTTGCCGGTGGCGTCGACCACGGCCACCTTGCAGCCGGTGCGCAGGCCGGGGTCCAGCGCCAGGGTGGCGCGCGGGCCGGCCGGGGCGGCCAGCAGTAAGTCATGCAGGTTGCGGGCGAACACGGTGATCGCCTCGTCCTCGGCCTTCTCGCGCAGCTCGCCGAGCAGGTCGGTTTCCAGGTGGGTGTAGAGCTTGACCTTCCAGGTCCAGCGCACCACTTCGCCCAGCCACTTGTCGGCGGCGCGACCGCGCTGTTCGACGCCGAAGCGCTCGGCGATCATCAGCTCGCAGGGGTGCATGGTGCCCGGGGCTTCGTCGCCGACCTTGAGGCTGGCGCCGAGGATGCCCTCGTTGCGGCCGCGGAAGATCGCCAGCGCACGGTGCGACGGCACGCCCTTGAGCGCTTCGTCGTGTTCGAAGTAGTCGCTGAACTTGGCGCCTTCGGCCTCTTTGCCAGCGACCACGCGGGCGCTGAGGGTGGCTTCGTTCTTCAGGAAGGAGCGCAGCTTGTCGAGCAGGCTGGCGTCCTCGGCGAAGCGCTCCATGAGGATGTACTTGGCGCCTTCGAGCACGGCCTTGATGTCGGCGAAGCCCTTCTCGGCGTCGATGAAGCGCTCGGCCTCGGCTTCCGGGTTCAGGCTCGGGTCATTGAACAGGCCGTCGGCCAGCTCGCCGAGGCCGGCTTCCAGGGCGATCTGGCCCTTGGTGCGGCGCTTCTGCTTGTACGGCAGGTAGAGGTCTTCGAGGCGGGTCTTGGTGTCGGCTTCGTCGATCTCGCGCTTCAGTTCGGGAGTCAGCTTGCCCTGTTCCTCGATGCTGGCGAGGATCGCGGCGCGGCGCTCGTCCATCTCGCGCAGGTAGCGCAGGCGCTCTTCCAGGTGGCGCAGCTGGGTGTCGTCCAGGCTGCCGGTCACTTCCTTCCGGTAGCGGGCGATGAAGGGCACGGTGGAGCCTTCGTCGAGCAGGGCCACGGCGGCGGCGACCTGTTGCGGGAGGACGCCGAGTTCGGCGGCGATACGCTTGTTGATGCTATCCATGAACACTACCTGACAGAAAAGCCACGCCGACTGGCCGACGCGAAAGCGCCGCATTATAAACACCGCCTCGAAAGGCGATGGGAACCGTTCGGGGAAAAATCTGCTAACAATGGACGGGCCGCCGCGCGCCGGTGCTGGGCGATAATGCCGGCCTACCTGGACAGGAGAGAACATGAGCAACGAAGGCGAAAAGATCCTCATAGTCGACGACGACCCCGGCCTGCGCCGCCTGCTGGAGCGCTTCCTCAGCGAGCAGGGCTACCGCGTGCGCGCGGTGGAGAACGTCGAGCAGATGGACCGCCTGCTGGCCCGCGAACTGTTCCAGCTGCTGGTGCTCGACCTCATGCTGCCGGGCGAGGACGGCCTGTCCGCCTGCCGCCGCCTGCGCGAGGCGAACAACCAGGTGCCAGTGATCATGCTCACCGCCAAGGGCGACGAGGCCAGCCGCATCCAGGGCCTGGAAGGCGGCGCCGACGACTACCTGGCCAAGCCGTTCAACCCGCGCGAGCTGCTGGCGCGGATCAAGGCTGTGCTGCGCCGCCAGGCGCCAGTGGTGCCGGGTGCTCCGGCCAGCGAGGACGAGACCGTCAGCTTCGGCGAGTACGAGCTGTCGCTGGCTACCCGTGAGCTGCGCAAGGGTGAAGAGCTACACATGCTCACCACCGGCGAGTTCGCCGTGCTCAAGGCCCTGGTGCAGCACGCCCGCGAGCCGCTGACCCGCGACAAGCTGATGAACCTGGCCCGCGGCCGCGAGTGGGACGCGCTGGAACGCTCCATCGATGTGCAGATCAGCCGCTTGCGTCGCCTGATCGAGCCGGACCCGTCCAAGCCGCGCTACATCCAGACCGTCTGGGGCGTGGGTTACGTCTTCGTGCCGGACGGCGCCAAGTAGGCTGGATGACGCCGCGCGCGGCGGCTGTCGCGCTGCGAACCCTGGTGGAGACGGCCAACGATCGCCTCCACCTTTCCTCGAATGACGCATCCGGTCTTCCATGAAAACCCCGCTCTGGTTCCCGCAAAGCTTCTTCGCCCGCACCCTGTGGCTGGTGCTCATCGTCGTGCTGTTCTCCAAGGCGCTGACCCTGGTGTACCTGATGATGAACGAGGACATGCTGGTCGACCGCCAGTACAGCCACGGCGCGGCGCTGACCCTGCGCGCCTACTGGGCGGCGGAGCCGGAGGACCGCGACCATATCGCCGAGGCCGCGACCCTGACCCGCGTGGCGCAGGACAAGGTGCCGGCCACCGAGCAGCACTGGCCGTACTCCGAGGTGTTCCTGCGGCAGATGCAGGCCGAGCTGGGCCCGGACACCGAGGTGCGCGTACGCGTGCAGAGCCCGCCGGCGTTGTGGGTGCGTGCGCCGAGCCTGGGGCCGGACTGGCTCAAGGTGCCGCTGTACCCCTATCCGCTGCGTGGGCAGAAGATCTGGAGCGTGCTCGGCTGGTTCCTCGGCATCGGCCTGCTGTCCACTGCGGCGGCGTGGATCTTCGTGCGCCAGCTCAACGCACCGCTCAAGCGCCTGGTGTTCGCCGCCCGCCAGTTCGGTCAGGGGCGCAGCGTGCGCCTGCCGATCAGCGATACGCCGAGCGAGATGACCGAGGTCTATCGCGCGTTCAACCAGATGGCCGAGAACATCGAGGGTGGCGCGCGCGAGCGCGAGCTGATGCTGGCCGGGGTGTCGCATGACCTGCGCACGCCGCTGACGCGCCTGCGCTTGTCGCTGGAGCTGATGAGCAGCGACGCCGAGCTGACCGAGGACATGATTCGCGACGTCGAGGACATGAACGCCATCCTCGACCAGTTCCTCGCCTTTATCCGCGACGGCCGCGACGAGAAACCGGAGATCTTCGACCTTGGCGACCTGGTGCGCGAGGTGGTCGCGCCCTACAACCAGCAGAGCGAGCAGGTGCGCCTGTGTCTGGAGCAGCTGCCGCTGTTCCCGCTGCGCCGGGTCTCGATCAAGCGCCTGCTGGTCAACCTGCTGGAGAACGCTCTGCGCTACGGCGGCCAGGGCGTCGAGGTGGTCACCAGCCTGGCCGGCGACGAGAGCGCGCCCTACGTGGTGCTCAGCGTGCTCGACCGCGGTCCGGGCGTGGCGCCGGAGGAGATGGGCGAGATCTTCAATCCCTTCATCCGCGGCGACCGTGCCCGTGGCGGCAAGGGCACCGGCCTGGGCCTGGCCATCGTCAAGCGCATCGCCTCGCTGCACGGGGGCAGCGTGGAGCTGCGCAACCGCTCCGGTGGTGGCCTGGAAGCGCGTATCTGCCTGCCCCTGGGTCTGCTGCTGCCGCGCGACGCCAGCTAAACCGCTGCCGATATGAGCCGGCCGCTCTAGCCGGCCTGATCTATGCTGCTCTGGTGTTTCGCGCGAGGTCAGCATGGTTGTAGATTCCGCCCGACTGCCGAGTTGGACCTGGTGGCTGCCGTTGCCGCTGCTCAATCTGGCCACCTGGCTATCGCTCTCGACCCAGTTCGCCGCGGGGGCGGCGCTCTGCTACCTGCCGTTCGCCATCGGCCTGTGTCTGGTGCTCTGGTGGGGCCCGCGGGTGCTGCTGGCGCTGTACCTCAACGCTCTGCTCTGCGCGCCGCTCTGGGGCCTGGATTGGCATTGGGCGCCGCTCTACGCATTGCCGGAGACCCTGGCCATCGGTTTCGCCTGGCTGGCCCTGGGCCGGCGCGGCAATGCCGCGCTACCGGATGTGGCCAACCTGCTGCGCTTCGTCCTGCTCGGAGTGCTGGCGCCGGCGCTGCTCGGCGCCCTGTTGATCCAGGCGGGCCTGCTGCTCAGTGGCCAGCTGGAGGGCGGGCGCTGGCGCGAGACGATCCTCGAGTTCTGGCTGCTGGACAGCCTCACCGCCCTAGCCGTGTCCCTGCCGCTGCTGTGCCTGCTGACCCGTCGCCTGCGCAAGCGCGGCTGGGCCTTACTGACCGGTCCGGCGCTGGGCGAGGAAGGCGTCGGCGTGCGGGTGCTGCCCTGGTGGCTGTTGCCGGTGCTGCTGGCCGTGCTGCCGCTGGCGCTGTGCTTGCTGCCGCTGCTGCTGATCCTGCCGCTGATCGGCGTTTTGCTGCTGTCCCTGGCGCTGCTCTGGGGCTTTGCCGGGGCGCTCTGGGGTACGGCGCTGACGGCCCTGGCGGTCATGCTGCTGCCACTGGCCGGGCGTCTGGGCGGCGAGCTGGAGCTGGGCGCGCCGCAGCGCCTGGAGATGCATTTCAGCGTGCTGCTGCTGATGCTCGCCGCGCTGCTGGTGGGGCGCGCGCTCGGCGATCTGCGCAACACCCTGCGGCGCACGGCGGAAATGCAGAAGGAGCTGGCCCTGGCCAACCTGGCGCTGCAGGCCTGCCCGCTGGGCGTGTCGATTTCCGACCTGCGCCAGCCCGGCGTGCCCTTCATCTACTGCAACCCGGCGCTGGAGCGTATCAGCGGCTACTCGCGCGAAGAGATACTCGGCGCCTCCAGCCGCCTGCTGATCGACCAGGACGAGTCGCAGAGCGGCCTTCTGCGCGTGCGCCATGCCATGCGCCACGGCGTGCCGCACCAGGAGGTCCTGCGCAACTACCGCAAGAACGGCCAGCAGTTCTGGAACGAGGTGACGGTGGCACCGCTGCTCGACGAGCAGGGCCAGGCCACCCATATCGTCGCGCTCAATTTCGATGTCAGCGAGCGCGAGCGCCTCGGCGCCGAGCTGGCCCAGCGCCGCGAGGAGCTGCTAAGGCAGACCCACCTGCTCAGCCAGACCGAGGAACTGGCCGACATCGGCGGCTGGGTGCTGGACCTGGCCAGCCAGCGCATGTATTGGACCGACGGCTGCTTCCGCCTCAACGAGCTCGATCCGGCCGGCGGTGCACCGGACATGCAGGGCTCGCTGGACCGCTACGATCCACCCAGCCAGCAACTAATGAACGAGACCCTGCAGCAGATCCTGGTCAGCGGCGATCCGTTCGACCTGGAAGTGCGCTTGATCGGCGCGCGCGGCACCCAGCGCTGGGTGCGCCTGAAGGGTTTCGTGGAGTTCGACGACGATCAGCCGGTGCGCCTGTACGGCGCGATCCAGGACATCAGCGAGCGCCGCCGCGCCGAGCGCCAGCTGCGCGAGCGCGACGAATGGCTGCGGCTGTTCTTCGAGGCGCCCCTGATCGGCATGGCCATGGTCAGCCCGCAACGGCAGTGGCTGGAGGTTAACTTCAAGCTGTGCCAGATCCTCGGCCGCAACCGCGACGAGCTGCGCGCCAGCCGCTGGCTGGAGATCAGCCACCCGGACGATATCGAGCGTGAGGAGGCGATGTTCGCCGCCATTCGCAACAGCGAGCGCGACGACTACGAGCTGGAGAAGCGCTTCCTGCGCAAGGACGGCAGCATCGTCTACACCCGCCTCAGCCTGCGCGCGGTACGCGACAAGGAGGGCAAGCTGGAGGCCTGCCTGACTCTGGTCGAGGACATTACCGCGCGCTACGAAGCGGAGGCGCGCTACCGCACCCTGGTCGAGCATGCGCCGGAGGCCATCCTGCTGTTCAGCCCGGAGGGTGGCATCATCGATGCCAACGCCAATGCCCTGCGTCTGTTCCATTGCAGCCGTGGCGACCTGCTCGGGCGTACGCCGAGCGAGCTGAGCCCGGCGCGGCAGCCCGACGGGCGCGCCTCGGAGGCGGCGGGGCGGGCCTACGTCGAGCAGGCCATCGCCGGTGCGACGCCGGTATTCGAGTGGCTACACCGCGACTTTGCCGGGCGCCAGCTGCCCTGCGAGATCCGCCTGGTGCGCATGCCGGGCGAGCCGCTGCTGCTGCGTGGCAGCGTCATCGACATCTCCGAACGGCAGCGCTACCAGCGTGAGATCGAACGCCTGGCCTACAGCGACGAGCTGACCGGCCTGCCCAATCGCCGCCTGCTGCAGGACCGCCTGGAGCACGCCATGGCTCGCGAGCGCCGCGAGGGCAGTTTCGGCGCGCTGCTGTTCATCGACCTGGACCATTTCAAGACGGTCAACGACAGCCTCGGTCATCCAGTAGGCGATGCGCTGCTCAAGGAAGTAACGGTGCGCCTGGCCAGCCATCTGCGCGCCGAGGACACCCTGGCGCGGCTCGGTGGCGATGAGTTCGTGGTGCTGCTCGAGACCCTGGCCGACAACCCGGCGCTGGCCGGCGAGATGGCCGCGGAGGTGGGCGACAAGTTGCTGGCCGGCCTGCAGTCCAGCTTCCAGATTCACGGCCACGACCTGGCGGTGACCGCCAGCATCGGCATCACCCTGCATCCGCTGCCCGGGCAGGACGCCGCCGACGTGCTCAAGCAATCCGACACCGCCATGTACCGGGCCAAGCACTCCGGACGCAACGCCCTGCATTTCTTCGCCCCGGAGATGCAGGCGGTGATCGACCAGCGCCTGCAGCTGCAGAGCGAGCTGCGCCTGGCCATGAGCCGCGAGCAGCTGTATCTGGTGTTCCAGCCGCAGCTGGAGCTGGCTAGCGGCCGCGTCTCCGGCGCCGAGGTGCTGGTGCGCTGGAATCATCCGGAGCGCGGTGATATCCCGCCGGCGCAGTTCATTCCGCTGGCCGAGGAAACCGGGCTGATCCACGACCTCGGCCACTGGGTACTGGAGCACGCCTGCGCCAGCCTGGCGCGCTGGCAGCTCGACTGGCCGCAGCTGGTACTGGCGGTCAACCTCAGCCCGCGCGAGCTGCGCGAGGCTGATTGCGCCAAACGCATCGGCGACTGCCTGCGCCGCCATGGCTTACCGCATGGCGCGTTGGAGCTGGAGATCACCGAGGGTGTGCTGCTGGAGGATGTCGAGCGCTGCATCGCCACCATGCATGCGCTCAAGGCGCAGGGCGTGCGCTTCGCCATCGATGACTTCGGCACCGGCTATTCGTCGCTGACCTACCTCAAGCGCTTGCCGCTGGACCGGCTGAAGATCGATCGCAGCTTCGTCCACGACCTGGAGGGTGACGGCAGCGGCGCGATGCTGGTGGAGACCATCCTGGTGATCGCCCGCAACCTGGGCCTGGAGTGCGTGGCCGAGGGTGTGGAGAACGCCGCGCAGCTCGCCTGGTTGGAGCGCCAGGCCTGCGCCCTGGGCCAGGGTTTCCATCTCGGCCTGCCGATGGCGGAGGCGGATTTCCTGCGCTGGCTGGTCGCCAGGGGCTAGCGGAGGGCGCGGCTCAGCCGCGGCCCTTGGTGCGGGTCTGCCCCGGCATGGCGTTCTTTTCCAGGTACTGGATGATGATGCCGGCCACGTCATGCCCAGTGGTGGTCTCGATGCCTTCCAGGCCCGGCGAGGAGTTCACCTCCATCACCAGCGGGCCGTGGTTGGAGCGCAGGATGTCGACGCCGGCCACCGACAGGCCCATGACCTTGGCCGCGCGGATAGCGGTCATGCGCTCTTCCGGAGTGATCTTGATCAGGCTGGCCTGGCCGCCACGGTGCAGGTTGGAGCGGAATTCGCCGGGTTTGGCCTGGCGCTTCATCGCCGCGATCACCTTGTCACCGACCACGAAGCAGCGGATATCGGCACCGCCGGCTTCCTTGATGTACTCCTGGACCATGATGTTCTGCTTCAGGCCCATGAAGGCCTCGATCACCGATTCGGCGGCTTTCTCGGTTTCGCAGAGCACCACGCCGATGCCCTGGGTGCCTTCCAGCACCTTGATCACCAGCGGCGCGCCGTTGACCATCTGGATCAGGTCGGGAATGTCGTCCGGCGAGTGGGCGAAGCCGGTCACCGGCAGGCCGATGCCCTTGCGCGACAGCAGTTGCAGCGAGCGCAGCTTGTCGCGCGAGCGGCTGATCGCCACCGACTCGTTGAGCGGGAAAACGTCCTGCATCTCGAACTGGCGCAGCACCGCGCAGCCGTAGAAGGTCACCGAGGCGCCGATGCGCGGGATCACCGCGTCGAAGCCTTCCAGCGGCTGGCCGCGGTAGTGGATCTGCGGCTTGTGGCTGGCGATGTTCATGTAGGCACGCAGGGTGTCTATCACCACCATCTCATGGCCGCGCTGCGTGCCGGCTTCCACCAGGCGACGGGTCGAGTACAGGCGCGGATTGCGCGACAGGATGGCGATCTTCATTGGGCACCGGAGGGAATGGGGAGCTGCGGTTTGTCTTGTACGTAGGTGAGCGCCGGGTTGACCACCAGCTGGCCGTCGACCAGCGCATGGGCGCCGAGCAGCACGCGGTAGCGCATGGTCTTGCGGCAGGCCAGGGTGAAGTCCACCGGCCAGCTGTGATCGCCCAGGGTCAGCTGGGTACGGATCACGTAGCGCTCCTGGGCCTGGCCATTGGAGCTCTTGATGGTCTTCACCGTGACCACCTTGGCCTCGCACGGGTGGCGACGCTGCACCAGGGTGCCGAAGTGCGCGGTGAAGCGGACCCAGCGCTGGCCATCGCGCTCGAACGGCACGATGTCGCTGGCATGCAGGGTCGAGGTGCTGGCGCCGGTGTCGATCTTCGCGCGCAGGCCGATCATGCCGAGCTCCGGCAGGTTGATCCACTCGCGCAGGCCGATCACGGAAAGGTGGTCGAAAGTCTTCAATGCAGGCTTCCATGGACGATGCAGGCATTCTAGATGCGCCATGTGACAACTGCATCAGGCAAGATTCACACCGTGAACCACGTTTTTCTGGACGAGCGATGAGCGAAAAAGACGACGACAAGGTGCGCCTGGACAAGTGGCTGTGGGCGGCGCGCTTCTACAAGACCCGCTCCCTGGCCAAGGAGGCCATCGAGGGCGGCAAGGTGCATTGCCGTGGCGAGCGCTGCAAACCGGGCAAGGAGCCGAAGCTCGGCGACGAATATGTCATCCGCGCCGGTTTCGACGAGCGGACCGTGGTGGTGCGGGCGCTGTCGATGGTGCGTCGTGGTGCGCCGGAAGCGCAGCTGCTCTATGAAGAGACCGCCGACAGCATCGTCCGGCGCGAGCAGGCCGCAGCCCTGCGCAAGGCCGGCGCCCTCGGCGTGCAGACCGACGGGCGGCCGAACAAGAAGCAGCGCCGCCAGCTGCTCGGGCTGCGCGGCGACTGATGCGGCAAGGCCGGCCATCGCCGCATGGCTTGGATGCGCCGGCGTTTGTACTTAAAATCGGCAACATTCCCAGGGTCACTACTTCTCGGCGCGCTCGTTTGCAGGCGCCGATGGCCCGTCATCCCTTTTCGCCAGGCGGTTTGCGATGCATCAGTTCGACTTCACCCAGCGCTTCATCTTCGATGACAACGATGTCCGCGGTGAGATGGTCAGTCTCGCCGAGAGCTACCTGCACGTGCTGGCCAAGCACCCCTACCCGCAACCGGTCGCCCAGCTGCTGGGCGAGATGCTGGCCGCCGCGGCGCTGCTGGTCGGCACCCTCAAGTTCGATGGCCTGCTGATCCTCCAGGCGCGCTCCTCCGGGCCGGTGCCGCTGGTGATGATCGAGTGTTCCAGCGATCGCGAAGTGCGCGGCATCGCTCGTTACGACGCCGAGGCCGTCGACGCCGGTGCTGGCCTGCGCGAGCTGATGCCCGATGGCGTGCTGGCGCTGACCATCGACCCGGCCAAGGGCCAGCGCTACCAGGGCATCGTCGAGCTGGAGGGCGAGACCCTGGCCGACAGCCTGACCGCCTACTTCGCCACTTCCGAGCAGCTGCCGACGCGTTTCTGGCTGCGTGCCGATGGCCAGCGTGCGCGCGGCCTGCTGCTGCAGCAGCTGCCGCCGCACCACCAGACCGATGCCGACGTGCGCCAGGAGAGCTGGAACCACCTGCTGACCCTGGCCGACACCCTGAGCGCCGAGGAGCTGCTGGGCCTAGACAACCAGACCCTGCTGCATCGCCTCTATCACCAGGAAGAGCTGCGCCTGTTCGAGCCGAGCCTGCTGCAGTTCCGCTGCAGCTGCTCGCGTGAGCGTTCGGCGCGGGCCTTGGTCAGTATCGGCCAGGCCGATGCCGAGGCGCTGGTGGAAGAGAGCGGCGGCCAGGTCGAGATCGACTGCCAGTTCTGCAACCAGCGCTACCTGTTCGATGCCAGCGATGTCGCCCAGCTGTTCGCCACCGGCGACAGCCAGGCGCCGTCGGAAACGCGCCACTGAGTTCGATAGTCGCACTCTATTGAAGGCTATAGCGGACAAGAGGCTGCCAAGGAAAAAGCTTTTCTGGCATACTCCCGCGACTTTTTTACTGCTGTAGTGGTCTTCAGGGGCCACTACACAATGATCGGAAACTCGGCCACGGCCGACGGGGACCCACATGACGCAAGCCAACACCACCGTTTACACCGACATCAGCGCCGCCCAACTGGTCGAAGAGGCCATCAGCCGTGGCGAGGGTGAACTGGCCGCCAACGGTTCTCTGGTCGTCCGCACCGGCCATCGTACCGGTCGCTCTCCGGCTGACCGCTTCATCGTCCAGGAGCCGAGCACCGATTCCAAGATCGCCTGGGGCAACATCAACCGCCCGTTCCCGGCCGACAAGTTCGATGCCCTGTGGGACCGCGTTGAGGCCTTCAACAATGCCCAGGAGCACTTCGTCTCCCACGTGCATGTCGGCTCCGCCGATGCCCACTACCTGCCGGTCAAGATGACCACTCAGACCGCCTGGCAGAACCTGTTCGGCCGTTGCCTGTTCATCAACCCGGAAACCTACAACCCGGGCGCCAAAGCCGAGTGGCAGATCCTCAACGTCGCCAACTTCGAGTGCGTACCCGAGCGCGACGGCACCAATTCCGATGGCTGCGTGATCATCAACTTCGCCGCCAAGAAAGTTCTGCTCGCCGGCATGCGCTACGCCGGTGAAATGAAGAAAGCCATGTTCTCCGTGCAGAACTTCCTGCTGCCGGAAGCCGACGTGCTGCCGATGCACTGCGCCGCCAACATCGGCGAAGAAGGCGACGTGACCCTGTTCTTCGGTCTGTCCGGCACCGGCAAGACCACCCTGTCCGCCGACCCGAGCCGTTACCTGATCGGTGACGACGAGCACGGCTGGGGCGAGGGCGTGGTGTTCAACATCGAAGGTGGTTGCTACGCCAAGTGCATCGACCTGTCCGAGAAGAACGAGCCGGTAATCTGGAAAGCCATCCAGTTCGGCGCCGTGCTGGAGAACGTGGTCCTCGACGAGAACCGCGTACCGGACTACGCCGACGACAGCCTGACCCAGAACAGCCGTGCGGCCTACCCGCTGGAGCTGGTCGAGAAGCGCTCCGAAAAGAACCTCGGTGGCGAGCCGAATGCCGTGATCTTCCTGACCTGCGACCTGACTGGCGTACTGCCTCCGGTGTCGATCCTCAGCGAAGAACAGGCTGCCTACCACTTCCTGTCCGGCTACACCGCGCTGGTCGGTTCCACCGAGATGGGCAGCGGCGGCGGCATCAAGTCGACCTTCTCCACCTGCTTCGGCGCGCCGTTCTTCCCACGTCCGGCTGGCGAGTACGCCGAGCTGCTGATCAAGCGTATCCGCGGCTTCAACTCCAAGGTCTACCTGGTCAACACCGGCTGGACCGGAGGTGGCTACGGTGTTGGCAAGCGCTTCAACATCCCGACCACCCGTGGCGTGATCGCCGCCATCCAGAGCGGCGCTCTGGTCGGTGCCGAGACCGAGCAACTGCCGATCATCAACCTGAGCGTGCCGAAGGCCGTTCCGGGCGTCGAAACCGGTCTGCTCAACCCGCGCAACACCTGGACCGACGGCAACGCCTACGACGAAGCCGCCAAGGGTCTGGCCCAGCAGTTCGTCGACAACTTCAAGAAGTTCGACGTGTCTGACGCCATCCGCAACGCCGGTCCGCAGCTGTAAGCTGCAGGCCAATAAAAAAGCCGCCTGAGGGCGGCTTTTTTGTGCCTGTCCGCCAAGCGGCTCAGGCACGGGTTGCTGCGTAGGGCTCCGGTCGGACCGGATCGGTCTCAGGCCGCTCGGGGCGGCTGGCGATGTCTTCGATGTTCTGCGCCCGGTCATTGCGCTGCTGGGCGTTGCGCAGTTCTGCAGCGGTTTCCAACACACTGGGCTGGCTATCGACTTCGCCTTCGCTGGCAACCGCCAGATAGGTTTCGATCTGCCGCTGTTGAGTGTTGGCGCTGTAGATCTGTGCCGCTGCGTCGCGCTTGCTGGCCTGGCTCAGTTCCCGGCTTTCCTGGCGCTCGTCGACTCGGTCGGAAGCAGCGTCCACAACCTTGTTCACCTGTTCGGGATTGGTCGGGCCGTACTTGTTGATCACCTGAGTCGAGAGGGGCAGGTTGCCGCTGTAGCCGCTTATCTGCATGGATTACCCATCTCCCTGTGATTGCCTGGATTCACTGTAAACCCAGGCGGGGTAGGGGGATTAGATTGATTGGCGATAGCCGATCCGCTTCATAGCGACCTGGCTGGGGCGTCAGTCGATTACCTCGGCGCCCTGGATGGTCAGCTCTGGCAAGGCCACGGGCATCGGGCAGATCTGCAGGTACTTGATGCTCTCGCGCGGGATCAACAGCAGGTCGCCATCGACCTCGATGCTCAGGAACGGCGTTTCCAGTTGCTTGCGCAGGGCGCGGGCCACGGCGGCCGGATCGTCGCTCTGCTGGGGCAGCTTCAGGGCCAGGCGCTGGCCGTCCTGGAAGTACAGATACAGATGCTTGATCGGCTTCATGGGGCTCCCTCCGGGTGCCCCGCGGGCGACCCTAGCTGCGATCGGCCAGAACGCCGATCAGGAAGAAGACTAGTAGCAGGACGGGCGACAGGGTGAAGTTGTTGAAGTAGCCCAGGCCCTTGGCCAGCCAGGGGGTGAGGAAGACGATGGCCAGGCCGTAGCCGATGGCGCAGACCAGCACGAAGATGAAGGTGCGCAGGACGAAGTTGAGGCCGCTGATGGAGCGCTGCACCCAGGCGTTGATGCCGGGGCCGAACAGCACGAAGAGGGTGGCCATGATGGCCAGCGAGATGTCGTACAGGTTGCCTCGGCACCAGCGCGAGAGGGTGGCGATCAGGTCGAGTACGAGATCCATCGGTGGTCCTTGTTGTGATTGTTCGGCGCAGGCAGTTTACCGTCTGTCGGCAGGGCTGCCGAGAGCTGGCGCACGCTGTGGTTCAGGGCAGGAAATGCTGCAGCAGGTCGTTGAGGAACAGCTGGCCCTCACGGGTGGCGACCAGGCGTTGCGGGTCGCGCTGCAGCAGCTGGCGCGCCTCGGCCTCGCGGCGCGCCGCGTCCAGGCTGGCCAGCGGCAGGCCGGTGCGCTGCTCGAACAGCGCGGCTGGTGCACCCTCGGTCAGGCGCAGCACGTTCATCAGGAACTCGAAGGGCAGCTCATCGGCGTCCAGCAGGCGTTCGCCGGCCTGGAAGCTCTTGGCCGCATCCAGGTAATCCTTGGGCAGGCGGGTCTTCCAGGTGCGGATGATGCGCCCGTCCGGCGCGCTCAGCTTGGCGTGGGCGCCGGCGCCGATGCCGAGGAAGTCGCCGAAGGTCCAGTAGTTGAGGTTGTGCCGCGCCGCGCGCCCTGCCTGGGCATAGGCGGAAACCTCGTACTGCGCGTAGCCCTCGGCGGCCAGCAGGGCCTGGCCGGCTTCCTGGATGTCCCACAGCAGATCATCCTCGGGCAGCTCGGGCGGCTGGCTCCAGAACACCGTATTGGGCTCCATGGTCAGCTGGTACCAGGACAGGTGCGTCGGGCCCTGGGCGATGGCGGTGCGCAGGTCGAACAGGGCGTCCTCGATGCTCTGCTCGGGCAGGCCGTGCATCAGGTCGAGGTTGAAGTTATCGAAGCCGGCGGCGCGCGCCATGTCGGCGGCGCGAATCGCCTCGCCGCCATCGTGGATGCGGCCCAGGGCCTTGAGCTTGGCTTCCTGGAAGCTCTGCACGCCGATCGACAGGCGATTGATGCCGAGGCTGCGGTAGTCGCGGAACTTGGCCTGTTCGAAGGTGCCCGGATTGGCCTCTAGGGTGATCTCGATATCGCTGGCGAACGACACGCGGCGCTGCACACCTTCCAGCAGGCGGCCCAAGGCCTTGGCCGAGAACAGGCTGGGTGTGCCTCCACCGAAGAAGATCGAGGTCAGCTCACGGCCGTGGGCGTGCGCCTGGTCGGCGTCGAGGTCGGCGAGCAGGGCGTCGACGTACTCCTCTTCCGGCAGGCTGGGGCCAGCGGCATGGGAGTTGAAGTCGCAGTAGGGGCATTTGCGCACGCACCACGGGATGTGGATGTACAGCGCGAGTGGCGGCAGCTGGAAGCCACCGCCGGTCGAGGTGTTCATTGCAGACCCAGGCGCTGCTTGAGCAGGGCCATGGCGCGGGCGCGATGGCTTATGCGGTTCTTCTCGGCGCTGGCCAGTTCGGCGCTGGAGCATTCGCGCTCCGGCACCCAGAACAGCGGGTCATAGCCGAAGCCCTCGGCGCCACGGGCTTCGCGCAGGATGCTGCCGTGCCACAGGCCTTCGCAGAGGATCGGCAGCGGGTCGTCGGCATGCCGCACCAGGGCCAGGGCGCAGACGAACTGGGCGCCGCGCTCGGCATCGGCCACGTCCTTCAGCGCATCGAGCAGCTTGGCGTTGTTGGCCGCGTCGCCCTGGCCATCGGCATAGCGTGCCGAGTAGATACCCGGGGCGCCGCCGAGGAAGTCCACGGCCAGGCCGGAGTCGTCAGCCAGCGCCGGCAGGCCGGACACGCGGGCGGCGTTGCGCGCCTTGAGGATGGCGTTCTCGACGAAGGACAGGCCGGTCTCTTCCGGCTCGATGCTGGAGAACTCGCCGACCGAACGTACGCGCACGTGTTCGCCGAGCATGGCCTGGAGTTCCTTGAGCTTGCCGGCGTTGTGGCTGGCCAGTACGAGTTCTTTGAAGGGCATGGTCATTCGTCCGGGAACACTTCCTGGTTGAAGGTAAGGGTGTGCGGTGCGCCGTCGCCGATCTGCACGTTGATGCTGAAGGTCAGCACCTCGCGCTCACGCAGCGGGAATTCGGCCAGGTAATACACGGCGCCACTCTCCAGCACCTGCTTGAACTGCAAGGGCGTGGTCTGGCCGAGCAGGTTCTTCAGCGTACCGTCGACCTTGGCGGCCTGGCCCTGGCCGCCCTTGAGCGCGGCGACGTTGAGCACGCCAACGGTCTTGCTACGGGTCAGGCCGGCGGCCGCGGCGATGTTCGGCTGCAGGAAGCTGGAATTGAACACGCTGTAATGCACGTCCAGTTCGCCGAAGGTCTGTTTGCGTTCGGCGAACGCGGGCAGGGCGAGGAGCAGGCAAAGCAGCAGGGATGCGAAACGGCGCATGAGAGGTCCTCCGGTGCGTCGCGGGTTAAACGGCTACGCGGTGATCGGCCAGGCCGGACCCGCTGACGCGATAGATGCCGATCTCACCCAACAGGTTAGGCCAAAGACGGCTACCCAGGTTGTGGCGGTGTTCGTGGTCGACGGCCAGGCGTTCTTCCACCTTCGCACCCTGGGCCAGGCACAGGCGCTCGAAGTCCTCGAAGGTGCAGAAGTGGATGTTCGGCGTGTTGTACCAGGTGTACGGCAGGAAGTCCGACACCGGCATGCGGCCCTTGGTGGTCAGGTACCAGCGGCAGCGCCAGTGGCCGAAGTTGGGGAAGGTGATGATGCAGGTCTTGCCGACCCGCAGCATTTCCGCCAGAACCTTGTCCGGGTACTTCAGGGCCTGCAGCGACTGGGTCATGACCACCACGTCGAAGCTGTTGTCGGCGAAGTTGCCCAGGCCCTCGTCGAGGTTCTGTTCGATGACGTTGACGCCGCGCTCGATGCACTTGGCGATCTTCTCGGGGTCGATCTCCAGGCCGTAGCCGCCCACCTGTTTGTGGTCGCGCAGGTGGGCCAGCAGTTCACCGTCGCCACAGCCGAGGTCGAGCACGCGGCTGCCCGCGGCGATCCATTCCTGGATGATTTCCAGATCCGCTCGCATATCAGACCTCGATCCGGTTCATGTAGGCGCTGAAGCCCTGCAGGTAGCGCGGGATCGGCATGAGGAAGGCGTCGTGACCCTGCGGCGCGTCGATCTCCAGGTAACAGACGTTCTTCTTCGCCGCCAGCAGGGCATCGACGATCTCCCGCGAGCGCGCCGGCGAGAAGCGCCAGTCGGTGGTGAAGGACATCAGGCAGAAGTCGGCGCGGGCCACGCTCAGGGTCCTGGCCAGGTCGCCGTCATGGGCGGCGGCCGGGTCGAAGTAGTCGAGCGCCTTGGTCATCAGCAGGTAGGTGTTGGCATCGAAGCGCCCGGAGAACTCCTCGCCCTGGTAGCGCAGGTAGCTCTCGACCTGAAATTCCACGCTGTGGAAGTCGTAGTTGAGCTTGTCGGTCTTCAGCTCACGGCCGAATTTCTCGCCCATGGCGTCGTCCGACAGGTAGGTGATGTGGCCGACCATGCGCGCCAGCATCAGGCCGCGCTTGGGGATCACACCCTGGTCCTGGAAGTGCCCGCCGTGGAACTCCGGATCGGTGAGGATGGCCTGGCGCGCGACTTCGTTGAAGGCGATGTTCTGCGCCGACAGCTTGGGCGCCGAAGCGATGCACAGGCAGTGGCGCACGCGCTCGGGGTAGCTGATGGTCCACTGCAGGGCCTGCATGCCGCCGAGACTGCCGCCGATGGTCGCGGCCCACTGGTGGATGCCGAGTTGGTCGGCCAGGCGCGCCTGGCTGTTGACCCAGTCTTCCACCGTCATCACCGGGAAGTCGGCGCCGTAGGGCTTGCCGTTGGCCGGGTTGAGGCTGGAGGGACCGGTGGAGCCGTTGCAGCCGCCGAGGTTGTTGAGGCTGACGACGAAGAACTTGTTGGTGTCGATCGGCTTGCCGGGGCCGATGCAGCTATCCCACCAGCCGGGCTTGCGCTCTTCGGCGCTGTGGAAGCCGGCGGCGTGGTGATGGCCGGAGAGCGCGTGGCAGATCAGCACGGCGTTGCTGGCCGTGGCGTTGAGCGTGCCATAGGTCTCGTAGACCAGCTGGTAGTCGGCCAGGCTGCGGCCGCAGACCAGCGCCAGCGGCTCGCTGAAATGGGCGGTCTGGGGGGTGACCAGGCCGACGGAGTCTGCGGGGAAAACGGTCGGCATCGAGCCAGCTCTCGCTCCAGGAAAGTGCAGCAGTCTAAAGAGCACGGCCCCCGGCAGCAAGCGCGGGGGCCGTGGCTAAGCCGCTGATTTGCCGGGGCTTAGAACCTGCCTGCGATCTCCTGGCTGTCGGCCATACGGCGTTAAAAACGGCCTCGGAATGCTCATGTACTACTCGTACACTCCGCTTCCTCGGCCGTTTTTGCCTTGTCTGGCTCTAATCCAGAAAATCGTAAGCAGGTTCTAGGCCGGGTCGGCAGCGCTCTGCGAACGGATCGCGGTGGGCAGGGTGACGACCTTGCCCTGGCGCTGGATCGGCGCCGGGCGGCGCAGAACGCGGAGCATCTCGTTGGCCTGGGCCAGCTGGGTCTCCAGCTGGGCGGTATAGCCGGCTAGTTGCTGGCCGCGCTGGCGCGCCTGCTGAGTCTCCTGGGCCAGGGCCTTGAGGCGCAGCATATGGGTCTCGAGCATCTGCTTGTGTTCGAGGGTGTGCTGCATCAGCGGCATCAGCGCATCGTTGGCCCACTGCTCGGCCTCGCCGCGCAGGCGCTGGTGCAGGCCGAGCACTTCCTGCACCAGGGTGGCGAAGAAGCGTTTGGTCAGGCTGCGCTGCTCGGTGAGCAGGGTCTTGAGTTGCAGGCGGAAGCGGTCGGCTTTGCCGCGCAGCTGCTTGAGTTCGCGTTGGTAGCGCTGGCTGTTGAACTGTGGCGCGTCGACGCCGTGCAGCGGGTTGTCCTCGTTGTGCCGGCGGTAGATGGCGGCGACCATCTTGTTGGCCATCTCGGCCTCGTGGGCGAGGTTGCCGAGGTCGTTCTCCACGTTGCGGAAGAACTGCACGATGGCCTGGTTGATGCCCAGGGTCGTCCAGCTGCCGGCCAGGCCCTGACGTACCTGGGCCAGGTGCTGTTCCAGGCGCTCCGGGAGTACCGCTGCGCGCAGCAGGTCACCCTGGCGGCGCAGCAGGCGCTGGTTGGTCTTCAGGCCGAGCAGGCGCTTGTGGTGCTGGCTGTGGTCTTCCTTGGTCTTGGCGGTCAGCTCGAACAGCAGCTGGCCATTGTCGCTCTGGTGGTTGTTGAGCAGCTCCTGCTGCTCGCGCACCTTGTCCAGGCGCAGGCTGAGCACGTGCTGGCTGTTGTTGAGCAGGGCCAGCACCTGGTTGACCACGCGCTCCTCGAGCAGGCGCTCCTTCTGCGCGACGATGCGCTCGCACAGCAGCTGCTCCAGGTTGGCCAGCTGGCTGCGCGCGAGCAGCTCCTCGTCCTTGCGCACCTTGGCGATCAGCGCCTGCTTGGCCGACAGCGGCAGCACGTTGCTGGCGGGGATGCCGAGTTGCTTGGCGGTGCTGTTCTGCACCAGGCCGATGGCCTTGTTGACGTATTCATCACCGGCCAGGTCGTCCCACAGCACGTCGATCTTGTTCAGTACGGCGAACAGGCTGGCCTGGGTGTCTTCGTCGAGCTGGCGGATGTGCTCCTTCCAGATCGTCATGTCGCTGGCGGTGACACCGGTGTCGGCGGCCAGCAGGAAGATGATCGCCTGGGCGCTGGGCAGCATCGACAGGGTCAGCTCCGGCTCGCTGCCGAGGGCGTTGAGGCCGGGGGTATCGAGAATGCGCAGGCCCTGGCGCAGCAGCGGGTGGTCGAAGTTGACCATGGCATGGCGCCAGGCCGGCACCAGCACCTGGCCGGGCTTGCCGGCCGGCTCCAGCATCTCGGGCAGGAAGCCGAGCTGGATCGCCTGCTCCACTGCCATCGGCTTGGTCTTGGCCACCTGGGCGAAGGCCAGGGCCATGTTGTCCGGGTCGGTGGCGTCGAGAGGGATGTTCACCCAGTGCCGCGGGATACGCTTGAACTGCGCGACGCTGGCGTCGGCCATGCGCGTCTCGATCGGCAGCAGGCGGATGTAGGAGCGTTCCGAGCGCGGGTCGAAGAACAGTTCGGTGGGGCACATGGTGGTGCGCCCGGCGTGCGACGGCAGCATGCGCTGGCCGTATTCGGAGAAGAACAGGCTGTTGATCAGCTCGGTCTTGCCACGGGAGAACTCGCCGACGAAGGCCAGGGTGATGTGGTCGGTACGCAGGATGCGCAGGGCACGCTCCAGGCGCGCGTCCATGGCGTCCGAGCCGAGCCGGTTGTGCGCCAGCCAGCTGCGATAGCGCGTGATCTCGCGCATCAGCTCGCGTTTCCAGGCGACGTAGGCATCCACCTGCTGGCTGAGACGTTCCATGCTCATCCGGTTACTCCTGCTTCGACAAACGGTGGGTGGCGCGCAACGGCGGAATTGCCCGCGGCTTTGCCGGAGATGGCCGCATTATGCGATGGCTAACGCCGGCGTCAATTGGCCCGCTTCACAACTTGCGCTCGAAGGTCGCGCCAGGCGACCGGGCGGTCATTCCCGGCAGGTCCGGTAATTGTCGTGGGGCGCGGATGCGCACGCGCTTCTGCCGGTTCAGCTCGCCACTCTCCAGGCTGACCTGGCTCTTGGCGACGCCGAAGGCGCCGGCGAGAAAGACCAGCAGCTGGGCGTTGGCCTTGCCTTCCACGGGCGGTGCGGTAAGGCGGATCTTCAGGCGTTCGCCGTGCAGCCCGGCGAACTCATCCTTGCTCGCCTTGGGCTGCAGATGGCAGTCGATGATCAGGTCGTCGCCATCCCAGCGGAACCAGCCCACTTCAGATGAAGGGGCTGAGCACGGCCGGCATGCCGCTCATGGCGGCCAGGTTGCCAATCACGAAGCGGTCGATCAGGTGCAGGGCCATGAAGGCGAAGATCGGCGAGATGTCCAGGCCGCCGAGGTTCGGCAGCAGCTTGCGGAACGGTGCCAGCAGCGGCTCGCAGATCTGGTTCACCAGCTGCGCGCCGGGGTTGTAGCTGCCGGGAGCGACCCAGGACAGGATCACGCTGATGATCATGGCAAAGAAGAAGATCTTCAGGAACAGCGAGGTGACCGAGATGATCGCCCACACCAGCAGCTGCAGGCCGAAGCCGGCGGGGTTGGCGCCGGCGATCAGCACGATCACCACCATCAGTACCAGCTGCACCAGGATCGCCAGCATCAGCGAGGCCAGGTCGAGGCCGCCGAAGCCAGGAATGATGCGGCGCAGCGGCTTGAGCAGCGGCTGGGTGGCCTTGACCGTGAACTGGCTGAGCGGGTTGTAGAAGTCGGCGCGTACCAGTTGCAGGATGAAGCGCAGCAGCACGATCAGCAGGTACAGGCTGCCGAGGGTCTGGATGATGTAGATGAGGGCTTCGGCTAGTCCGGACATGGAGGTTCCTTATTTACCCAGTTGTTCGGCGAGTTCAGCGGAGCGCTTGGCAGCGGCGTCCAGGGCATGCTGGACCAGGGCCTCGAAGCCGCCGGCCTGGAAGCTCTTGATCGCCGCCTCGGTGGTGCCGTTGGGCGAGGTGACGCGGCGGCGCAGTTCGGCGGCGTCGACATCGCTCTCGGTGGCCATGCGCGCGGCGCCCAGCGCGGTGTGCAGGGTCAGCTGGGCGGCGGTTTCGCGCGGCAGGCCGAGTTTCTCGCCGGCGGCGGTCATCGCCTCGATCAGCAGGAAGAAGTAGGCCGGGCCACTGCCGGAGACGGCAGTGACGGCATCGATCAGTTGCTCCTCGTCCAGCCACAGAGCCAGGCCGACGGCGCCGAGCAGCTGCTCCGCCTGCTGACGCTGGGCGGCGCTGACCTGGGCGTTGGCGTACAGGCCGCTGACGCCCTGGCGCAGGAGCGCCGGGGTGTTGGGCATGCAGCGCACGATGGCCAGGTCGCCGAGCCAGGCGCTCAGGCTGGCGCAGGGGATGCCGGCGGCGATGGAAACGATCAATTGGCCGGGACGCAGGCTGCTCGCCAGGTCCTGGCACACGGCCTTCATCACCTGTGGCTTGACCGCCAGCACGATCACCTCGGCATTGGCGACGGCCTCGGCGTTGTGCTCGACCAGCTGGATGCCGTGCTCGGCGGCGACCCGGGTGCGCTGTTCGGCATTCGGCTCGCTGGCGCGGATATGGCCGGCCGGGATGCCCTGGGCGAGCAGGCCGCCGATCAGGCTGGCCGCCATGTTGCCAGCGCCGATGAAGGCGATGCGGGGGTGACTCATCTTGCGTCCTTCCTTAATAAATGGGGCGTGCCGTTAAAGGGGCGAGCCATAGTCGCGGGCGCCGAACAGTGCGGTGCCGATGCGTACCCAGGTGGCGCCCTCGGCGATGGCGGCCTCCAGGTCCTGGCTCATGCCCATGGACAGGGTATCGAGGTCCAGATTCAGGCTGTCGCGCAGCTGGCGCAGGCGAGCCAGTGGCGCGTGCTGGGCCTGAGCATCGTCGGTCGGCTCGGGGATTGTCATCAATCCGCGCAGGCGCAACCCGGGCAGTTGTGTAACCGCCTGTGCCAGGCCCTGTAGCTCCTCCGGCGTGCAGCCGGACTTGCTGGCTTCGCCGCTGACGTTGACCTGCAGGCAGACGTTCAGCGGCGGCAGATGCGCAGGGCGTTGTTCGGACAGGCGCTGGGCGACTTTCAGGCGATCCACCGAGTGCACCCAGTGGAAGTGCTCGGCGATCGGCTTGGTCTTGTTCGACTGGATGGGCCCGATGAAGTGCCAGACCAGGTCCAGGTCGGCCAGTTCTGCCTGCTTGGCCAGGGCCTCCTGCAGGTAGTTCTCGCCGAAGTCGCGCTGGCCGCATGCGCTGGCCTCGCGCACTGCGGCGGCGGGTTTGGTCTTGCTCACGGCGAGCAGGCCAACCGCCTCGGAATCGCGCTGCGAGGCTTGCGCCGCCTCACGGATACGCTCGCGAACCTTTGCAATATTCTCTGCTATCGTGGACATTACTCGCGCTCTATAGCCCGCCCGTCAGGGGTCTGCGGCATTCTACCCGCTTGCATTGGATTGGGGAGTCCCATGGATATTACCGAGCTGCTTGCCTTCAGTGCCAAGCAAGGCGCGTCGGACCTGCACCTCTCGGCGGGTCTGCCGCCGATGATTCGTGTCGATGGCGATGTACGGCGGATCAACCTGCCGGCAATGGACCACAAGCAGGTCCACGCGCTGATCTACGACATCATGAACGACAAGCAGCGCAAGGATTACGAGGAGTTCCTCGAAACCGACTTCTCCTTCGAAGTGCCAGGTGTGGCGCGCTTCCGGGTCAACGCCTTCAACCAGAACCGCGGCGCCGGCGCCGTGTTCCGGACCATTCCCTCCAAGGTCCTGAGCATGGAAGATTTGGGCATGGGCGAGATTTTCAAGAAGATCTCGGATGTACCGCGCGGCCTGGTATTGGTGACCGGCCCGACCGGTTCGGGCAAGTCGACCACCCTGGCGGCGATGCTCGACTACATCAATAACAACAAATACCACCACATTCTCACCGTCGAAGACCCGATCGAATTCGTTCACGAGTCGAAGAAGTGCCTGGTCAACCAGCGTGAGGTGCACCGCGACACCCACGGCTTCACCGAGGCGCTGCGTTCGGCCCTGCGGGAAGACCCGGACATCATCCTGGTGGGTGAGATGCGTGACCTGGAGACCATCCGCCTGGCGCTGACCGCCGCGGAAACCGGTCACCTGGTGTTCGGCACCCTGCACACCACCTCCGCCGCCAAGACCATCGACCGGGTGGTCGACGTGTTCCCGGCCGAGGAGAAATCCATGGTTCGCTCCATGCTCTCCGAGTCGCTGCAGGCGGTGATCTCGCAGACGCTGCTGAAGAAGATCGGCGGCGGCCGGGTGGCGGCCCACGAGATCATGATCGGCACCCCGGCGATCCGTAACCTGATCCGTGAGGACAAGGTGGCGCAGATGTACTCGGCGATCCAGACCGGTGGCGCGCTGGGCATGCAGACCCTCGACGCCTGTCTGAAGAACCTGCTGGCCAAGGGCCTGGTCAACCGCGACGCGGCCCGCGAGAAGGCCAAGACGCCGGAAAACTTCTAACAATAATGACGTCGCCGCGCCTGCGGCGGCCGTACACGAGAAATACGGGCGGGAAAGATGGAATTTGAAAAGCTGCTGCGTCTGATGGTGGAGAAGGGCGGGTCCGACTTGTTCATCACCGCGGGCGTGCCCCCTTCGATGAAGGTCAATGGCAAGATCATGCCGGTGACCAAGAACCCCATGTCGCCGGAGCAGACCCGCGAGACGGTGCACTCGGTGATGAACGAGCAGCAGCGCCGCGAGTTCGCCGAGAACCACGAGTGCAACTTCGCCATCAGTGCCCGTGGCGTCGGTCGTTTCCGCGTCAGCGCCTTCTACCAGCGCAACCTGGCCGGCATGGTGCTGCGTCGCATCGAGACCAATATCCCGACCATCGATGACCTCAAACTGCCGGATGTACTGAAGAAGCTGGCGCTGACCAAGCGCGGCCTGGTGCTGTTCGTCGGCGCCACCGGTACCGGTAAGTCCACCTCGCTGGCGGCGATGATCGGTTACCGCAACAAGAACACCAGCGGCCACATCATCTCCATCGAAGACCCGATCGAGTACATTCACCAGCACCAGAACTGCATCGTCACCCAGCGCGAGGTCGGTATCGACACCGAGTCCTTCGAAGTGGCGCTGAAGAACACCCTGCGCCAGGCGCCGGACGTGATCCTCATCGGTGAGGTACGGACCCGCGAGACCATGGACCATGCCGTGGCCTTCGCCGAGACCGGTCACCTGTGCCTGGCCACCCTGCACGCCAACAACGCCAACCAGGCTCTGGACCGCATCATCAACTTCTTCCCGCCGGATCGGCAGAACCAGGTGTGGATGGACCTGTCGCTCAACCTCAAGGCTATCGTCGCCCAGCAGCTGGTGCCGACGCCGGATGGCAAGGGGCGTCGCGCGGTGATCGAGGTGTTGATCAATACCCCGCTGGCCGCCGACCTGATCCGCAAGGGCGAGGTGCACGAGCTCAAGGGCCTGATGAAACGCTCCACCGAGCTGGGCATGCAGACCTTCGACCAGGCCCTGTACAACCTCTACACCCAGGGCGAGATCACCTACGAAGATGCGCTGCTCTACGCCGACTCGGCCAACGACCTGCGCCTGATGATTAAGCTCGGCTCGGAGACCGATGGCGAGCACCTGACCCAGATGACCGAAGGGCTGAGCCTGGAAGTCAGCGAAGAGGACCCAGGCCGGCGCTTCCGCTGATCAGGCGCCTATCCCGCACAGGCGCCTTGCTTGCCTCAGCGAGAGCACCAGGGCGTCGTAGGCCCATTGGCGCCCTGCGGGATGATTCCATAACAGCTCGCTAGGATGGTCGCCCACCAACACTCGCCGCCCGGCCTGATCCTCCACCAGGCGGCCATACAGCTTGTCGAACTCGCAGTTGTCTCCCAACAGTGCCTGTGCCGCGGTTTTCCCGAGCGCAAGGATTGCCTTGGGCTGCACCCGATCCAACTCGGCCTGCAGGCAGGGGCGGCAGTTCGATACTTCCTCGATCGCCGGCATAAGCAGTTGCCGGCGGGCGCGTGCCTTGATTTCCACCAGTGGATTGAAGTGCTTGACCGCGTACGTCAGGTAGGCCTGGCTGCGGTCCAGCCCGGCTTCCTGCAGCGCTTGATCCAGAAGTCGCCCCGCTGCACCTCCGAAAGGCCGGGCGCCTGGTTGACCGGCCAGCAGCACCAGTCCTCTCAATTCTTCTGAAATGGCTTGATATCTGTTGCTGTGTCGGGGGCAGCTCTGGCAGCGTTTGGCGCTGGCCGGCGTAGCGATGGTGCGGCCATGCATGCTGGTGATGGCGGCAAGCTGGCCGTTCGACTGGCCGCCAGCCCGGGCTTCGCAAATCAGTGCGGGGATCGCCTGGCCTTCGGGAAGGTGTTTCCAGAAGCGTACCGGCAGGTTTCTTTCCAGGCACTCCCGGTTCAATCGCGTCGGGTTGAAGGTGCTCTTGTAATAGGCGAGCCATAGGCTGTCATCGATCTCTGCGGCGGCTCGAGCGAGCGCCTCCAGCGCCGGTGGACAGGGTGTGCTGATGCGGATTTCCGTGCCGTCCCAGCAGGCAGCGCCGCCTGGTGTGGCGATCAACCAGGTGCTGTTGCCCATGCGCTGGGCGAAGTGCTCGACCGCCATTTGCAGAATGTCGTGGGCCGGCTCGTGCCAGGCAATGAAGGCCGGTCCGGCAGCTTCCGGCATATCGCGAAAGCGCAGGAAGGCGTGCATGTGGTGGACTTCGCGATGTACGGCTTTGATCCGCCGATGCAGCTGCGAGCCATCTAGGTCACCTGCCAGCATGGCGCTGCGGTCGCCCTGGCAGACGCGCCAGAGAATCCGGTAGAGCAATGCCCAGCGGTTGTCGTCGCGAAAGCACGCGGCCACTTCCAGCAGGTCTGGTAGCTGGCGGGGGATCGAGAGACTTGCCGGGACCTGCTGACATGGCTTGGCCCCATCGTCGTGAAACAGGTCCTGGATGGCATGCGTTTCGCCGACCTCCCAGATCACCGCATGTGGCGGTACGCCTGCCTGCAGCAGTCTGCGCGCCTCGTCGCGCCAGCCGGCAAAGCTGCCATCGAAGCGGCCGAACTGCATCACCACAGGACCATTTGCGCCGGCTGGTCGCTGAGTTGGCGGCGCAGAGCGGAGGATTCCAGGGTGGCCTGCCGTGGGCGATAGTCCTGGGTGACGATGAACGGCCTGGCCTTGTCCATCGCACAGCGCAGGCGCACCACATCGTTGTAGCGGATGCGCCGCTGCTGGCGGAGGTCCACCAGACGCCTGGCGCTGAGTACGCCGATGCCCGGCACGCGCGCGATCATCGCCGGCTCGGCGCGGTTCAGATCGAGTGGAAACTGCTCGCGGTTGGCCAGCGCCCAGGCCAGCTTGGGGTCGATGTCGAGGGCCAGGTTGCCCGGTGTGGCGATCAGCTCCTGGACCTTGAAGCCGTAGCCGCGCAGAAGGAAGTCGGCCTGGTACAGGCGGTGTTCGCGCAGCAGCGGCGGCGCCTGGAACGGCACGCTCTTCGGGCTGTGCGGGATCGGGCTGAACGCCGAGTAGTACACGCGCTTGAGGCGGTAGGCGCCGTACAGGGTCTGCGCGGTGTCGAGGATGGTGCGGTCGTCGGTGTCGTCGGCGCCGACGATCATCTGCGTACTCTGCCCGGCGGGGGCGAAGGCCGGGCCGCGGGTCTCCTCGCGGGCCTCGTCGACGCCGAGGCGGATCGAGCCCATCGTCTGCTTGATGGTGCCGACGCTCTTTTCCGGCGCCAGGCGAATCAGGCTGGCCTCGCTGGGCAGTTCGATATTGACGCTGAGGCGGTCGGCATAGCGGCCGGCCTTAGTGATCAGCTCGGGCGAAGCGTCGGGAATGGTCTTCAGGTGAATGTAGCCGCGGAACTCGTGCTCCTCGCGCAGCAGTTTGGCGACGCGCACCAGCTGCTCCATGGTGTAGTCGGCCGAGCGGATGATCCCGGAGCTGAGGAACAGTCCGCTGATGCAATTGCGCCGGTAGAAATCCAGGGTCAGGCGCACCACTTCCTCGGGGGTGAAGCGCGCGCGTGGCACGTCGCTGGAGCGGCGGTTGACGCAGTACTGGCAGTCGTAGAGGCAGAAGTTGGTCAGCAGGATCTTGAGCAACGCCACGCAGCGGCCATCCGGCGTGAAACTGTGGCAGATGCCCATGCCGTTGGTGGCGCCCAGGCCGGACTTGCCGCGCGAGTCGCGTTTGGGCGCGCCGCTGCTGGCGCAGGAAACGTCATACTTGGCCGCGTCGGCCAATACGGTTAGCTTGTCGATGAGTTCCATGGGGTGTTATCGATAACTGTATTTATATACAGTATTTGGCGATCACCCTTATCGCGCAAGTCTTTGCGTCGGCCGGTGGTCGGCCCGTTCAGTCACAAGGAGTTTTCATGCAACGACAGGACACCCACAGCAAGGTCATCGGCTATCTGTTGTGGATCTTCGGTTTCCTCGGCGCGCACCGTTTCTACTACGGCAAGCCGGTGACCGGGACCATCTGGTTCTTCACCTTCGGCCTGCTGTTCATTGGCTGGATCATCGACCTGTTCCTGATTCCGGCGATGGATCGCGAGGCGGACCTGCGCTTCACCGCCGGCGACACCGACTACAACGTGGCCTGGATTCTGCTGACCTTCCTCGGCGTGTTCGGCGTGCACCGCATGTACCAGGGCAAGTGGATCACCGGGATCATCTACCTGTTCACCGGCGGCCTGTTCCTGCTCGGCGTGCTTTATGACTTCTGGACCCTGAATACCCAGGTGTCGATCAAGAACGCCTCCCGCGCCTGAGCCCAGGACAAACGAAAAAGCCCGCCGATTGGCGGGCTTTTTCATGGCCGGACGCTTCAGCTCTGGTAGCTGATGCGGCCGTCGACCAGGGTGTAGCGCACCTGGCCTGGCAGGCAGTGACCGATGAACGGGCAGTTGCCGCCTTTGGAGCGCCAGGTCTCGCCGGCCAGGGTCTGGCCTTCCGCGTCGAACAGCAGCAGGTCAGCCGGGGCGCCGACGGCCAGACGGCCGGCGGGCAGGCGCAGGGCTTTGGCCGGGCCACTGGTGAGGCGGGCGAGCAGGGTCGGCAGATCGACCAGCTCGTCCTGCACCAGGGTCAGGGCCAGCGGCAGGAGCAACTCGGCGCTGCTGATGCCTGGCTCGGTGGCGCCGAACGGTGCCAGCTTGGCGTCGGCCTCGTGAGGCTGGTGGTGGCTGGCGATGCTGCCGATCACGCCGTTCTTCACCGCTTCGCGCAGGCCGTCGCGGTCGAAGGCGGTGCGCAGCGGCGGTTGCACGTGGTACAGGCTGGAGAAGCCCAGTAGGGCCTCGTCGGTGAGGATCAGCTGGTACATCGCCACGTCGGCGGTCACCGGCAGGCCGCGAGCCTGGGCGGCGGCGATCATCTCGGCGCCGCGGGCGCTGGTGATCTGGCTGAAGTGGGCGCGCACGCCACTCTGTTCGACCAGCAGGAGGTCACGAGCCAGGGCCACGGTCTCGGCGGTTTCCGGAATGCCGGCCAGGCCGAGGAAGCTGGCGGTGGCGCCCTCGTGGGCCAGGCCACCTTCGGCCAATTCGAAGTCCTGGGCGTGGAACACCACGGTCAGGTCGAAGGTGGCAGCGTATTCCAGGGCGCGGCGCAAGGTGCGGTTGTTGGCCATCGGCGCCAGGCCGTTGGCGAAGGCCACGCAGCCGGCGTCGCGCAGGGCGACCAGCTCGGCCAGCTGCTCGCCGGCCAGGCCCTTGGTCAGCGCACCGATCGGGAACACCTTGGTGTGGCCGGCTTCCTGGGCGCGGTCGAGGATCAGCTCGGCCACGGCCGGGGTGTCCAGTACCGGTTTGGTCAGTGGCGGGCAGCACAGGCTGGTGACACCGCCAGCGGCGGCGGCCAGGGTTTCGCTGGCGATATTGCCCTTGCGGCTGTAGCCCGGCTCGCGCAGGGCCACGGACAGGTCGACCAGGCCGGGGCTGGCGATCAGGCCGCGGGCGTCCAGTTCCTGGTCGGCGACGAAGCCGGCCGGAGCCTGGTCGAAGGAGGCGAGCTTGCCGCCGTCCAGGTAGAGATCGCGGACCTGGTCCAGGCCGCTGGCCGGGTCAATCACCCGGGCTCCGAGGATTCGCGTGCGCATCAGTTGTGCTCCTCGGCATTCAGTTGACGCTGGGCGGCCTGGCCGCTCATGGCCATCGACAGCACGGCCATGCGGATGGCGATGCCGTAGGTGACCTGGTTGAGGATGACCGATTGCGGGCCGTCGGCCACCGCCGACTCGATTTCCACGCCGCGGTTGATCGGCCCCGGGTGCATCACCAGGGCGTCCGGCTTGGCCAGCTTGAGGCGTTGCTCGGTCAGGCCGTAGAGCTTGTAGAACTCGCCTTCGCTGGGCAGCAGGCCGCCCTGCATGCGCTCGCGCTGCAGGCGCAGCATGATCACCACGTCGACGTCCTTGAGGCCCTCGGCGAGGTCGCTGTAGACCTTTACCCCGTACTGCTCGATGCCCACCGGCAGCAGGGTTTTCGGGCCGATCACGCGGATGTCCGGGCAGCCCAGGGTCTTCAGCGCCAGCATGTTCGAGCGCGCCACTCGCGAGTGCAGGATATCGCCGACGATCGCCACCGATAGATTCTCGAAGCTGCCCTTGTGCCGACGGATGGTCAGCATGTCGAGCATGCCCTGGGTCGGGTGCGCGTGGCGGCCGTCGCCGCCGTTGATGATCGCCAGGTTCGGGCACACGTGTTCAGCGATGAAATGCGCGGCGCCGGAGTCGGCATGGCGTACGACGAAGATGTCGGCGGCCATGGCTTCCAGGTTGCGCAGGGTGTCGAACAGGGTCTCGCCCTTGCTGGTCGAACTGGTCGACACATTGAGGCTGATCACGTCGGCCGACAGGCGCTGGGCCGCCAGCTCGAAGGTGGTGCGGGTGCGCGTGGAGTTCTCGAAGAACACGTTGCACACGGTCTTGCCGCGCAGCAGCGGGACCTTCTTCACTGCGCGGGCGCCGACTTCGAGGAAGGAGTCGGCGGTGTCGAGGATTTCCGTCAGCAGCTCGCGGGGCAGGCCGTCGAGCGAGAGGAAGTGGCGCAGCTGGCCCTGGTCGTTGAGCTGCAGCGAGCGCTTGGCGTCGATGGGCATGGGGTGGTCCTAGGCGGAGAGGCTTTGCAGCTCGAGGGTGAGCGGCGCGGGGCCGGACAATTTTACCCGTTGCTCGGGTGCCAGGGCGAGGGTGGCGCCGAGCACGTCGGCGTGGATCGGCAGCTCGCGGGCGTCCAGGTCGAGCAGGCTGACCAGGGTCACGCTGGCTGGGCGGCCGTAATCGAACAGTTCGTTGAGGGCGGCGCGGATGGTGCGCCCGCTCATCAGCACGTCGTCGATCAGCACCAGGTGCTGGTCCTCGACCTCGAACGGCAGCGCCGAGGGTTTGACCTGCGGGTGCAGGCCGCTGCGGGTGAAGTCGTCGCGATAGAACGACACGTCGAGGGTGCCCAGTGGCTGCTCCAGGCCCAGTTCGCGCAACAGCGCCTCGGCGACCCAGACACCGCCGGTGCGAATGCCGATGAAGCGCACCTGCTCGATGCCGCGGCGCTGCAGCAACGCCTTGAGCTCGGTGGCCATGCGCGGCAGCAGTTGTTGAGGGTCGGGCAGGGACATGGGCGTTCCTCGCAGTCAGTCGTAAAGGTTGTGTTCCAGCCAGCCTTCCAGCAGCAGGGCGGCGGCCAGGGCGTCCACCGGGCGCTCGCGGTAGCCGCCGCGCTGGCCCTGGGCCAGGCGCTGGCCCTTGGCCTCGAAGGTGGTCAGGCGTTCGTCGTGGGTGTGCACCGGCAGGTTGAAGCGGCCGTTGAGGCGGCGGGCGAACTTCTCGGCGCGTTCGCTCATCTCGCTGCGGGTGCCATCCATGTTCAGCGGCAGGCCGACGACGATGGCGTCCGGCTGCCATTCCTTGATCAGGGCCTCGACCTTCTGCCAGTCCGGCACGCCGTTCTGTGCCTTGAGCACGCAGAGCTCGCGGGCCTGGCCGGTGACGGCCTGGCCGACGGCGACGCCGATCTGTTTGGTGCCGTAGTCGAAGCCCAGCAGCAGGCGCGGTGCTTGGCTCATGCGTGGCCGGCCTGGGCGGTGAGCAGGCTGAGGTTGATGCCCAGGCGCGAGGCGGCTGCGGACAGGCGCTGCTCGGCGGGGGTGTCGAAGAGGATGGCGGCATCGGCCGGGCAGGTCAGCCAGGCGTTGTCGGTCAGTTCGGTCTCCAGCTGGCCTGCTTCCCAGCCGGCGTAGCCGAGGGTGATCAGGTGCTTGGCCGGGCCGTTGCCCTCTGCGATGGCGAACAGCACGTCCTGAGAGGTGGACAGGGCCAGCTCGCCCAGCTCCAGGGTGGCCTGGAAACTCTGCCCGCTCGGATGCAGGACGAAGCCGCGATCGGTCTGCACCGGGCCGCCGGCGAAGATCGGCAAGCTCTGGCAGAGGATTGACGGGGTCTCGTCCGGGCGCAGCTGCTCCAGCACATCGGCCAGGTTGAGGCCGTTGGGGCGGTTGATCACCAGGCCCATGGCGCCTTGCTCGTTGTGTTCCACCAGGTAGGTGACGGTCTGCGCGAAGTTGGGATCGGCCATGTGCGGCATGGCGATCAGGAAGTGATGCTTGAGGTAGCTGACGGCGGTTTTCATGGTCGCTAGTTTCGACCCTGATGGCGCCGGCTTCAAGCGCTGGGCGGAAATGCCGCGGCGCCGATCAGTTGCTGGACAGGCGGTCGCCGCGCTCGAAGCGCCAGGTGCGGATGATTTCCAGGCGGTCGATGTCCGCCAGGTCGCCGGTGAAGGGTGCGAAGGGCGCGGCCAGGCGCACGATGCGCAGGGCGGCCTGGTCCAGGGTCGGTTGGCCGGAGGGCTCCAGCACCTGCACTTCATACAGGGTGCCATCGCGGTTGATCGACACCAGCAGGCGCAGGCTGCCGTAGATTCGCTGGCGGCGCGCCTCTTCCGGGTAATTCAGGTTGCCAACGCGCTCGACCTTCTTGCGCCACTCGTCCTTGTACCAGGCACCCTTGTCGCGCATGGTCGAGGCGGCGTTGAGGCGGTGGATCTTCGGGCGCTTGGCGTAGAGCTGCTGCTCCTGGGCCAATTCGGCCTCCAGGCTGGCGATTTCCGCGGACAGCTGGGTGCTGTCGAACACCGGCGCCTGCTGGGCGTCGGGTTGCGGCTCCTCTTCCTTCTGTTTGGTCGCGGCTTTCTGCTGTTGCTGCTTGGTGGTCGTCAACGCGGTCTTGGCGACGGCGGCTTCCTTGCGCTGGGTCGGCTGCGGCGCGGCGGCCGGGGTGACCTTGTTGACCTTGCTGTCCTGGAACGGCGCCTGCTCGGTGGTCTTGGGCGCTGCCTTGTGCTCCAGGGTGCCGCTGCCCTGCTGGTTGTCCTGGGCGAGGAAGTCGGCCTCCTTGGGCTTCTCCTGGCTCTTGAAGGTGGACAGGGTGATTTCCAGGGTCTTGCTGATCTGCCCGGGCTCGGCCAGGGAGAAGCTGACACCGAGGATCAGGGCCAGGTGCAGCAGGGTGGCGACGAACAGGGTGAAACCCAGGCGATCCGCGGGGCGGATGCCTGAGCTGGTCAGTTCGGGCGGCGGTTTCAAGGCTGCGTTCATCTGCTTGCGCGGGTTACGAATTGCCGCGCAGTCTGCCGGCTCGGGTCGTCAGGCTGCAAGCCGCAAGCGCCAAGCTGCCACCTGGATCAAGCTTTGCGCGCGGCAAGCTTGCCCTCGATGGCGTCCATCAAGCGCTCGCCGATGCGGGTGTCGTAGGCCTTGTCGATCTCGCGGATGCAGGTCGGGCTGGTCACGTTGATCTCGGTGAGGTGCTCGCCGATCACGTCCAGGCCGACGAACAGCAGGCCCTTCTCGCGCAGTACCGGGCCGACCTCGGCGGCGATCCAGCGGTCGCGCTCGGTCAGTGGGCGGGCTTCGCCACGGCCGCCGGCGGCCAGGTTGCCGCGGGTCTCGCCTTGGGCGGGGATACGCGCCAGGCAGTACGGCACTGGCTCGCCGTCGATCATCAGGATGCGCTTGTCGCCATCCTTGATGCCCGGCAGGTAGCCCTGCGCCATGATCTGCTGGGTGCCGTGGGCGGTCAGGGTCTCGAGGATCACCGAGAGATTGGGGTCGCCGGCGCGGTGGCGGAAGATCGAGGAGCCGCCCATGCCATCCAGGGGTTTGAGAATGATGTCACGCTGCGCTTCGGCGAACTCGCGCAGAATGTCGGGCCTGCGGCTGACCAGCGTGGGCGGCATGCAATGCGGGAACTGGGTGGCGAACAGCTTCTCGTTGCAGTCGCGCAGGCTCTGTGGGCGGTTGACCACCAGTACGCCATCGCGCTCGGCCTGCTCCAATAAGTAAGTGGAGTAGACGAACTCGTTGTCGAAGGGCGGGTCTTTGCGCATCAGGATCACGTCCAGGTCCGCCAGGGGCGAATCCTGTTCCTGGCCCAGTTCGAACCAGCGTTGCGGGTCGTTGAATACCTGCAGCGGGGTCATGCGGGCGCGGACCTGGCCAGCATTCTGGTAGAGGTCGCGCTGCTCCATATAGAAGAGCGACCAGCCGCGAGCCTGCGCGGCGAGAAGCATGGCCAGCGAGCTGTCCTTCTTGAAGTTGATCTGGGCGATGGGATCCATGACGATCCCCAGGCGAATGCTCATGGGGTGAAACCTGCTGCAGGATGGCCGAAAAGGATACGCAAGGGTGGCGCCGCAAGACGTCGCTGGTCAAGAAAAACCCCGTGTATTAGGGGCTTATAGATTGCGTCAGGAGAGTGTGCTAAAAAGTCCGGACGATCGGGTCGCAGCCCGTCAGTGTTAGGGCCTTAGCCGCACTGTGCTGATATAGATAAAACAATGACTCACCGAGGCGATGGTAGGGCAGACATGGAACAGCATTCCGAGGGTTTGAAGGTCATGGTGATCGACGATTCGAAGACGATTCGTCGCACCGCCGAGACTCTGCTGAAGAAGGTGGGTTGCGAGGTCATTACCGCGGTAGACGGCTTCGACGCCCTGGCCAAGATTGCTGACACTCATCCGAGCATCATCTTTGTCGACATCATGATGCCCCGCCTCGATGGTTATCAGACCTGCGCCCTGATCAAAAACAACAGTGCTTTTAAATCCACCCCGGTGATCATGCTGTCCTCCAAGGACGGTTTGTTCGATAAGGCCAAGGGGCGCATCGTCGGTTCCGACCAGTACCTGACCAAGCCTTTCAGCAAGGAAGAGCTGCTCGGCGCTATCAAGACGCATGTGCCCGAATTCGTCCCGGTGGAGCAAGCCTCCTGATAGCCGGCCACAAGCCGGCGATGCCTATTCCGAATGGGGAACTTCATGGCTCGTATTCTGATTGTTGATGACTCGCCGACCGAGATGTACAAGCTGACCGCCATGCTCGAGAAGCACGGTCACCAGGTACTCAAGGCGGAGAATGGCGCCGATGGCGTGGCCCTGGCCCGCCAGGAAAAGCCGGACGCGGTGCTGATGGATATCGTCATGCCCGGCCTCAACGGCTTCCAGGCGACTCGTCAACTGACCAAGGACGCCGAAACCAGCCACATCCCGGTGATCATCGTCACCACCAAGGATCAGGAAACCGACAAGGTCTGGGGCAAGCGCCAAGGCGCGCGTGACTACCTGACCAAACCGGTCGATGAAGACACGCTGATGAAGACCCTCAACTCGGTGCTGGCCGGCTGAAGCCGCGCCAGTCCGTAGCCCCATAAGAAGAAAAGGCCAAGGCCGGCATGTCGGACGCGCAATCCCCCTTCCAGCTTCTCGTTGACCTCGACCAGCGCTGTCGTGCGCTGGCGGCTGGTCTGCCGTCGCAACAGCAGACGGTACAGACCTGGAGCGGTATTGGCTTTCGTATGGGCGATCGCTACTTCGTGGCGCCCATGGGCGAGGTGGGCGAGGTGCTGCACGAACCACGGCACACCCTGCTGCCAGGCGTGAAGAGCTGGGTGAAGGGTGTGGCCAACGTGCGTGGCCGCCTGCTGCCAGTGATGGACCTGTGTGGCTTCTTCGGTAGCGACCTGTCGCCGCTGCGCAAGCAGCGCCGAGTCCTGGTGGTGGATTACAACGAAGTCTTCGCCGGCCTTACGGTCGACGAGGTGTTCGGCATGCAGCACTTCCCGGTAGATACCTTTTCGGAGCAATTGCCTCCACTCGAAGCGGCGATCTCGCCCTTCATTCATGGGGTTTTCCAGCGCGAGCGACCTTGGTTGGTGTTCAGTCCACATACATTGGCGCTGCACCAGGGCTTCCTCGACGTGGCGGTATAAGAATTTTCGGTTGGGTCGGCATTTGCCGGCCCTTTGGCGTTACATGGAAATAGTTGTGCGGTCGGTCCAGGCGGGGGCCAAATAATGAAAAAACTCGATGCAGGCAATCTCTTGGCAGGTGTGCGCAGTAACACGCTGATCGCCGGACTCTTCATAGTCCTGATCATTTCCATCGTGTTGCTGTTCGCCAACTTCGCCTACCTCAACACCCAGTCCAACTACGACAAGGAATACATCAGCCACGCAGGCGAACTGCGCGTGCTGTCCCAGCGTATTGCGAAGAACGCCACCGAAGCGGCGACCGGTAAGGCCGAAGCCTTCCCGCTGCTGAAAGAAGCGCGTCGCGACTTCGAAGAGCGCTGGGGCTTCCTGACCACCGGTAACGAGGCCACCGGCCTGCCGTCCGCGCCGGAGTCGGTCAAGCCGCAGATGGACGAGGTGCAGAAGGACTGGGACGTGCTGCGGCAGAACGCCGACGCCATCCTGCAGAGCGAACAAACCGTACTGTCGCTGCACCAGGTAGCGGCGACCCTCGCCGAAACCATTCCGCAGCTGCAGGTCGAGTACGAAGAGGTGGTCGACATCCTGCTGCAGAGCGGTGCGCCGGCTGCCCAGGTCTCGGTTGCCCAGCGTCAGTCGCTGCTCGCCGAACGTATTCTCGGCTCGGTGAACAAGGTACTGGCCGGTGACGACGACTCGGTACAGGCCGCCGACATGTTCGGTCGTGACGCCAGCCTGTTCGGTCGCGTGCTCAAGGCGATGATCGAAGGCAACACCGCCATGGAAATCTCCAGGGTGACCGACCCGGACGCCCTGGAGCGCCTGGCCGAGATTTCCGAGCTGTTCCAGTTCGTATCCGGCTCGGTGGACGAGATCCTCGAGACCTCCCCGGAACTGTTCCAGGTCCGTGAATCCGCCAACACCATCTTCACCGGTTCGCAGACGCTGCTGGACAAGACCTCCGGTCTGGCCGGCAACTTCGAAGACCTGGCCGACGGTCGTGTGTTCAACACTCTGGCTGGCTACGTGCTGGGCGCCCTGGCTCTGGCCGCGATCATCCTCATCGGTCTGGTGATGGTGCGTGAGACCAACCGCCGACTGGCCTCCACCGCCGAGAAGAACGAACGTAACCAGGCGGCGATTCTGCGACTGCTCGACGAAATCGCCGACCTCGCGGACGGTGACCTGACAGTGGCTGCGACGGTAACCGAGGACTTCACCGGTGCCATCGCGGACTCCATCAACTACTCCATCGACCAGCTGCGCGACCTGGTAGCGACGATCAACTCGACCGCCGTACAGGTGGCCGCCGCCGCCCAGGAAACCCAGGCCACTGCAATGCACCTGGCCGAGGCTTCCGAGCACCAGGCCCAGGAAATCGCCGGTGCATCCGCGGCGATCAACGAAATGGCCGTGTCGATTGACCAGGTATCGGCGAACGCCGCGGAATCCTCCGCGGTAGCGGAACGTTCCGTAGCCATCGCCAACAAGGGTAACGAAGTCGTACACAACACCATCACCGGCATGGATAACATCCGTGAGCAGATCCAGGACACCTCGAAGCGGATCAAACGCCTCGGTGAATCGTCCCAGGAGATCGGTGACATCGTTAGCCTGATTAACGACATTGCCGACCAGACCAACATCCTCGCACTGAACGCCGCGATTCAGGCATCCATGGCCGGTGACGCGGGTCGAGGCTTCGCCGTGGTAGCGGACGAGGTACAACGCCTCGCAGAACGTTCCTCCGCTGCAACCAAGCAGATCGAGGCGCTGGTTAAAACGATTCAGACCGACACCAACGAAGCGGTTATCTCCATGGAGCAGACCACTTCCGAAGTAGTGCGCGGTGCCCGCCTGGCGCAGGACGCCGGTGTGGCCCTGGAAGAGATCGAGAAAGTATCCAAGACCCTCGCGGCCTTGATCCAGAACATCTCCAACGCCGCCCGTCAGCAGGCTTCGTCTGCTGGCCACATCTCCAACACCATGAACGTGATTCAGGAGATTACCTCGCAGACCTCCGCAGGTACCACCGCTACCGCCAAGAGCATTGGTAACCTGGCCAAGATGGCCAGTGAGATGCGTCGGTCGGTATCCGGCTTCACCCTGCCGGACGGCCAGGCCTGATCTAGGGAGGTGCAGCGGCCTGAGAGGGTCGCTGCCCGGGGCACTCGGCCATGAGCGAGGGGCACGGCATGCAGCCAAGCGGCGTCTGGGCCTTGAAGCCTCTGGCCGATATGTCGCAGACGGAGTTCCGCGACTGGCAGGCCCTGCTGGAAGAGCGCACCGGCGTGGTGATCAACGAGCAGCGCCGTGCTTTTCTGCAGACCAACCTGAGTTCGCGCATGCGTGAGCTGGGTGTCGGCGACTATGCCAGTTACTACCGGCAGGTTACCGATGGCCCGCGTGGTGCGGTGGAATGGTCGACCCTGCTGGACCGCCTCACCGTGCAGGAAACCCGCTTCTTCCGTCACCGTCCGTCCTTCGATGTGCTGGAGAGTTACCTGCGTGGTCGTCTGGCCACCGATGAACAACAACAGCCCCTGGCCCTGTGGAGCGTCGGTTGCTCCAGCGGCGAGGAGCCTTACTCGATGGCGATCTGCGCCGCCGAGGTGCTGCGTGAGCTGGAAAGCCCGCGGCAGTTCGGCGTGACCGGCACCGACATCAGCCTGAACGTGTTGAACAAGGCGCGCGAGGCGGCATACGGCGCGCGCAAGCTGGAACAGATGGACAGCGACCTGTGCGAGCGCTACTTCCTTGCCCAGGCCGATGGTCGTTACCAAGTGGTGCCTGACCTGGCGGCGCGCGTCTGCGTTGCCCGGTTGAATGTGCTGGAGCTGGCCAAGGCGCCGCAATCCGGCATGGACGTAATCTTTTGCCAGAACCTGCTGATCTATTTCCGCCGCTGGCGCCGCCGTGAAATTCTCAACCGCCTGGCCGAACGCCTGGCGCCGGGGGGAATGCTGGTGGTCGGGGTCGGTGAAGTAGTCGGTTGGCAGCATCCGGACCTGGTGCCGGTGGCTGACGAGCGGGTCCTGGCTTTCACCCGCAAGGGCTAAGACAAGAATGACTGGAGCAGGTATGGGTGATCGGCACGACTATGTCGCCCTGGAGTGGGTCAAAGGCGAGATCGCGGAGACCCTGAAACAGGCCCGCCAGGCCCTGGAGGCGTTCGTCGAGAACCCCCAGGACGCCACGCGCATGCGTTTCTGCCAGACCTATGTGCACCAGGTGCAGGGCACCCTGCAGATGGTCGAATTCTACGGCGCGGCCCTGCTCGCCGAGGAAATGGAGCAGCTGACCCAGGCCCTGCTGGACGGCCGCGTCGGCAACCAGGCCGAAGCCCTGGAAGTGCTGATGCAGGCGATCCTGCAGCTGCCGGCCTACCTCGACCGCATCCAGAGTGCCCGCCGCGACCTGCCGATGGTCGTGCTGCCGCTGCTCAATGACCTGCGCGCCGCGCGCGGCGAGAACCTACTGTCGGAAACCAGCCTGTTCTCCCCAGACCTGTCCGGCCGCCTGCCGGCCCTGTCGCTGGATTCCCTGGAAAAACTGCGCACCGCCGAGTTGCCGGTGCTGCTGCGCAAGCTGCGGCAGATGCTGCAGATGGCTCTGGTCGGAGTGATCCGCAACCAGGACCTGGCTACCAACCTGGGCTACATGGCCCGCGTCTTCGCGCGCCTGGAAACCCTGTGCAAGGAGGCCCCGCTCGGCCCGCTGTGGCAGATCGCCTCCGGCATGGTCGAAGGCCTGGCCAATGGCAGTGTGGTCAACAGCACTTCGGTGCGTACCCTGCTGCGTCAGGTCGACAAGGAACTCAAGCGCCTGGTCGAACAGGGCGCCGACGGCATCAACCAGGGTGCCCCGGACGAGCTGACCAAGAACCTACTGTTCTACGTGGCCAAGGCGCCGGCCCAGTCGCCGCGCATTCGCACCCTGAAGGATCAATATCGCCTCGATGACGCGCTGCCCGACAGCGGCGTGGTCGACGAGGAGCGTGCCCGCCTGGCCGGCCCTGACCGTGACGCCATGCGTTCGGTGGTCGGTGCCCTGTGTGAGGAGCTGGTGCGGGTCAAGGACAGCCTCGACCTGTTCGTGCGCAGCGACCGCAAGCAGGTGGCCGAGCTGGACTCCCTGCTGGCACCGCTGAAGCAGATTGCCGACACCCTGGCCGTGCTCGGCTTCGGCCAGCCGCGCAAGGTGATCCTCGACCAGATCGATGTGGTACATGCTCTGTCCCTCGGCCAGCGCGAGCCGAACGACGCCGTGCTGATGGACGTCGCTGGTGCGCTGCTCTACGTCGAGGCCACCCTGGCCGGCATGGTCGGCCCCGGTGACGACGCGCAGAACGAACAGAGCCATCTGCCGACCACCGACGTGGCGCAGATCCACCAGCTGGTGATCAAGGAGGCGCGTACCGGTCTGGAGCAGGCCAAGGACGCGATCATCGAGTTCATCGCCTCGCAGTGGAACCACGAGCATCTGGCTCGCGTGCCCGAGCTGCTGACCCAGGTCCGTGGCGGCTTGGCGATGATTCCGCTGGCGCGTGCCGCCGAGCTGCTGAAAGCCTGCACCCGTTATATCGAGGAGCAGTTGCTGGTGCGCAAGGCCGTACCCAACTGGCAGAACCTGGACACCCTGGCCGACGCCATCACCAGCGTCGAGTACTACCTGGAGCGCCTGGCCGAAGATCACGCGACCCAGGGCGACCTGATTCTCGACGTTGCCGAGGAGAGCCTGGAAAGCCTGGGCTATCCGCTCAAGGAAAAGCCCTCGATTCTCGACCGTATCGAGCCACGCGAGGAGGCCCCGGCACCGCTGGCCGACCCGCTGCAGGACATCGAAGTCCTAGCCGCCGAGGAAGTCGCCTTCGAGCCGCTGGCCGACGAACCGCCTCTAGAGTTGGAAGAATTGCCGGCTCTGTCGCTCGACGAGTCGAGCGATGAGCTGAGTGTCGAGTTCGCCGAGCTGCCAGCCGAAGAGGCTGGCGAGCTGCTGGTCTCCGACGATAACTGGAGCCTGGGCGAACCTCTGCAGGCGGATGCCACTGGCATCGACCTGAGCCTGGATGAACCGCTCGAACTGGCCAGCCTGGATGATCTGCAGCCGCTCTCTGCCGAGCCGCAGGAGTTGAGCCTGGAGGCCGAGCCGGTCGAGTTCAGCCTCGGCGAAGAACTGCCGGCTCTGGGCGAGGATTCACTCGAAGAGCTGAGCCTGGACAGCACGCCGACCAACTGGGACGAGCTGGAGATCGCCGATCTTGAGCTGCCTGAGGTTGAGCTGCCCAGCGCGCCGCTGGCGCCTGAGCCGGAAGCCGTGGCGGTCGACAAGCCACTGACCATGGCCGAGGTGATGGCCGCCCCGGTGCAAGCGATCAATCCGCCTGCCCGCGACGTGCCGCCAAGCCTGCTGCCGCCGCCGGCCGACGAAGAGCCGGTGGACGAAGACCTGCTGGAGGTCTTCATCGAGGAAGCCGGCGAGGTTCTCGAAACCATCAACGAATACCTGCCGCAGTGGCGCGCCGACACCGACAACAAGGACGCGCTGACCGAAGTGCGACGCGCCTTCCACACCCTCAAGGGCAGTGGTCGCATGGTCCGCGCGCTGATCATCGGTGAGCTGGCCTGGTCCATCGAGAACATGCTCAACCGCGTGCTCGATCGCAGCATCCAGCCCGATCAGCCGGTGCAGCAGGTGATTGCCGACGTGGTGGCGCTGATGCCGGCCCTGGTCGACGAGTTCGCCGCCAAGGCTCAGCGCCAGCGCGACGATGTCGATCGTCTGGCCGCCATTGCCCACGCCCTGGCCCGTGGCCAGGTGCCGAACATCGCCGCTGAGCCGGAGAGCGAGCCGGAGCCAGTGCTCGTCGCCGAAGAGCCGGTCGAAGAAGTCGAGATCGAGCTGCAGGCACCGGAGCCCATGAGCTTCGGCCTTTCCGCCGAAGACGAAGGGCTCGACCCGCTGCTGCTGGAGATCTTCCGCAACGAGGCCGAGACGCATCTGGACACCCTGGTCGGCTTCCTCGCCGACTGTGCCCAGGAGTTGCCGCAGCCGGTGACCGATGACTTGCAGCGCGCCCTGCATACCCTCAAGGGCAGCGCGCACATGGCTGGCATCCTGCCGATCGCCGAAATCGCCACGCCGCTGGAGAAGCTGGTCAAGGAGTTCAAGACCAACCTGATCTCCATGGACCTGGCCGAGGCCGAGCTGCTGCGCGATGCCGAGCACCTGTTCCGTGCCGGTCTGGAGCAGCTGGAGAGCCATCCGCTGGCGCCGATCCCCGGTGCGCCGGAGTTCCTCGAGCGCGTACAGAAACTGCACCAGGATCGCCTGGGCGCCGCCGAGAGCGCGCGTCTGGAGCAGCAGGATCACCGTGATCCGCAGCTGATCTCGATCTTCCTCGCAGAAGGTATGGACATCCTGCTGGATGCCGAGGACCTGCTGCACAAGTGGCGTGAGCATCCCAGCGAGCAGCAGGAGCTGTCTGCCCTGCTGGAAGAGCTGACCACCCTCGGCCGTGGCGCCGAGATGGCCGAGCTGCCGCAGATTGATGAGCTGTGCCAGGCCCTGCTGGCGCTGTATCAGGCCGTGCTGGATGGTCGCCTGGCGGTCAGCGAGCACTTCTTCGCCGAAGCCGAGGCCGCCCACGAGGCGCTGATCGGTCAGATGGACCAGGTCGCTGCGGCCCTGCAGGTCAGCCCGCAGCCCGAGCGCGTCGCCGCCTTGCGCAACCTGCTGGATCAGGCGCTGGACCCGGCGACCCTGGCCCTGCTGAGCACCGATAACATCGCCGGCCTTGAGGTCGTCGAGCTGGAGGAACTGCCGGAGGAGTCGCACAGCGAGTCCCTGCTGGAGTTCGATGCCGAGCCGATCCTGGCTTCCGAGCCCGAGCCGATTACCTTTGCCGAGCCGGAGCCGGTCGCAGCGCTGAGCAGCATGCCGGAGAACCTCGACGCCGAGATGGTGGAGATCTTCCTGGAAGAGGCCGTCGATATTCTCGACAGCGCCGGCCAGGCCCTCGACCGCTGGTTGTCCGATCCGGATAGCACCATGGCGCTGTCCTCCCTGCAGCGCGACCTGCACACCCTCAAGGGCGGTGCGCGGATGGCCGAGATTCGCGCCATCGGCGACCTGGCCCACGAGCTGGAATCCCTCTACGAAGGCCTGGTGGATCGCCGTTTCAGCTATTCGCCGCAACTGGCTAGCCTGCTGCAGCAGAGCCACGACCGCCTGGCCGTGGTGTTGGAGCAGCTGCAGCGTAACCAGCCGCTGCTCGATTCGACGGAGCTGATCGAAGCGATCCGCTCCTTTCGCCAGGGCGGCACGCTAGCCGCGCCGAGCGCCCCGGCCAATGAAGCTGTGGAGCCGCCAGAGGCTGCCGTCGATGACGCGCCGCAAGCGCTGGCTGAAGACGAGTCGATGGAGATCGACCTGGGCGAGCTGGCCGAGGTGGACTTCGTCGCGCCGCAGCCGGACGAGCTGCCGGAGCTGCATATCGAGGTCGCCGAACCTGCTGTCGAAGAACTGCCGGATGCCATGCCGGCGCTGAGTTCGGACGAGTGGCACCTGGACGAATCCCTGCCGGCGCTGGGCGCCGAAACGGCGGACGAGGAACCCGCGGTTGCCGCGCAGCCGAGCGCGCAGCAAGCCGATAGCGAGTCTGCCGAGATCGACCTGGGCGAACTGGCCGAGGTCGACTTCGTCGCGCCGCAGCCGGATGACTTGCCCGAGTTGCATATCGAGGTCAGCGAGTCGGCGAGCGAAGAGCTGCCGGAGGCCATGCCCGAACTGAGCTCGGACGAGTGGCATCTGGACGAATCTCTGCCGGCGCTGGGTGCCGAGGATCTGCCCGCGCTTGAGGAAAGCGCTGCGCCAATCGAGGCTGCCGAGCCCGAGCCCGAGCCCGAGCCCGAGCCCGAGCCCGAGCCCGAGCCCGAGCCCGAGCCTGCCCCGGTTGCCGCCGTGGCGGAGCCGGTGATCGACCGCGACCCCGAGCTGGTGGAGATCTTCCTCGAGGAAGGCTTCGACATCATGGACAGCGCCTCCGCTGCACTGCAGCGCTGGATGACCAATGTCGACAACACCCTCGAGGTCGAGGCCCTGCAGCGCGATCTGCACACCCTCAAGGGTGGTGCGCGGATGGCCGAGATTCGCGAGATTGGCGATCTGGCCCACGAACTGGAATTCCTCTACGAAGGCGTCGGCGACGGCCGCTTGAAGGCCAATGGCGACCTGTTCGGTGTGCTGCAGGCCTGCCACGACCGTCTCTCCGAGATGCTCGAGGCGGTGCGTGGCAACCGTGCCATCCCTGATGGCCTGGCCCTGATCGAGACCATCAAGCGCTTCCGTGCCAATCCCGACGCCCAGCTGAGCGTGCCGACCAGCGTGCACCTGCAGCCGGTGGTGGAAGACGAGGACATGGCGGCCGAGGCCGACATCCTCGACATCTTCCTCGAGGAAGGCGACGACCTGCTGGAGGCCATGGAGGCCGCCATCGGTCGCTGGGAGGCCGATCGCGAGAACGGCAGCGCCATCGATGAGCTGCTGCGCATCCTGCATACCCTCAAGGGCGGTGCACGCCTGGCCGGGCAGAAGCGCCTGGGCGACCTCAGTCACGATCTCGAACAGCACCTGACCGAAGCCCAGCAGCAAGGCGCGCCGTGGCCGGACAGTCTGTTCCTTGATGTGCAGTCCGGCTTCGAGGGCCTGCAGAAGGAACTCGACCAGTTGCGCAAGCGCCTGGACGACAGCCAGCTGATCGAGGCACCTGTCACTGTGCAGGAAGAGCCGCAGGAGTTCGAGCCGACTCCGGTGCCGGTAACCCTGGCCACGCCGATCGTCGCTGCCAGCAGCCTGCCGCAGGAACAACAGCAGAACAAAGTACTGCCCTTCGTCCAGCGCGCCGCCGAGGCTGCCGCTCGCGCCGCCGCCCAGCGTGCGCCGCAGGAGCTGGTCAAGGTGCCCGCCGAACTGCTCGAAGGCCTGGTCAACCTGGCCGGTGAGACCTCGATCTTCCGTGGTCGGGTCGAGCAGCAGGTGAGCGACGTCGGTTTCACCCTCGGCGAGATGGAAGCCACCATCGAGCGGGTCCGTGACCAGCTGCGCCGCCTCGACACCGAGACCCAGGCGCAGATCCTCAGCCGCTACCAGGCCGAGGCCGAGCGTGCCGGCTACGAGGACTTCGACCCGCTGGAGATGGACCGTCACTCGCACCTGCAGCAGCTGTCGCGTGCGCTGTTCGAGTCCGCCTCCGACTTGCTCGACCTCAAGGAGACCCTGGCGGCGAAGAACCGCGACGCCGAGACCCTGCTGCTGCAGCAGGCGCGGGTCAACACCGAGCTGCAGGAAGGTCTGATGCGCACCCGCATGGTGCCGTTCGACCGCCTGGTGCCGCGTCTACGCCGTATCGTCCGCCAGGTGGCCGGCGAGCTGGGCAAGCAGGTCGAGTTCCACGTCGGCAACGCCGAAGGCGAGATGGACCGTACAGTGCTGGAGCGCATCGTCGCGCCGCTGGAGCACATGCTGCGTAACGCCGTCGACCACGGCATCGAGGCGGCCGACAAGCGTCGTGCCGCCGGCAAGTCCGAGGTCGGCAATATCCGCCTGACTTTGGGCAGGGAAGGTGGCGACATCCTCCTGGTGCTGGCCGACGACGGTGGCGGTATCCGCCTCGACGCGGTCAAGCGCAAGGCCATCGAGCGTGGCCTGATGGACGAGGGCAGTGACCTGTCGGATCACGAGATCCTGCAGTTCATCCTCGAGGCCGGTTTCTCCACCGCCGAGAAGGTCACCCAGATCTCCGGTCGCGGCGTCGGCATGGACGTGGTGCACTCCGAGGTGAAACAGCTCGGCGGCTCCATGAGCATCGAGTCGACGGTCGGCGAGGGCACCCGCTTCCTGATCCGTCTGCCGTTCACCGTGTCGGTCAACCGCGCGCTGATGGTGATGTCCGGCGAGGACTTCTACGCCATCCCGCTGAACACCATCGAAGGTATCGTGCGGGTCTCGCCGTACGAGCTGGAGGCTTACTACGGTCCGGACGCGCCGCGCTTCGAGTACGCCGGCCAGGCCTATGAACTGAAGTACCTCGGCGACCTGCTGAACAATGGCCAGCAACCCAAGCTGGTGGGCCAGAGCCTGCCGCTGCCGGTGATCCTGGTACGTTCCAGCGAACACGCCGTGGCGGTGCAGGTGGATGCCCTGGCGGGCTCGCGCGAGATCGTGGTGAAGAGCCTCGGCCCGCAGTTCGCCGGTGTGCACGGCATCTCCGGTGCGACCATCCTCGGTGACGGCCGCGTGGTGGTGATTCTCGACCTGCTGGCGACCATTCGTGTGCGCCATGCCCACCTGCTCGGCCAGGTCCAGGCCCCGCGCCTGGCCAGCCAGGCGCCGGTGGCGGCGGAAGTCGACAGCTCGCGGCCGACCCTGGTCATGGTGGTGGACGACTCGGTCACCGTGCGCAAGGTCACCAGTCGTCTGCTGGAGCGTAACGGCATGAACGTGCTGACCGCCAAGGACGGGGTCGACGCCATCGCCCAGCTGCAGGAACACAAGCCGGACATCATGCTGCTCGATATCGAGATGCCGCGCATGGACGGCTTCGAAGTGGCCACCCTGGTGCGCCACGACGAGCGCCTCAAGGACCTGCCGATCATCATGATCACTTCGCGGACTGGTGAGAAACACCGCGAGCGGGCCATGGCCATCGGCGTCAACGAGTACCTGGGCAAGCCGTACCAGGAGTCGGATCTGCTGGAAAACATCCTGAAGCTGGTCAAGGACAAGGCCAATGACTGACAGAACTGCTGCTCGTATCGCGGTCATCGCCGACACCTCGCTGCAGCGCCATGTGCTGCAGCAGGCCCTGTCCGGCAGCGGCTACCAGGTAGTGCTCAACAGCGACCCGGCGCGCCTCGACGAGGCGGCCCTGGCCGATTGCGAGACCGACCTGTGGCTGGTGGACCTGGCGCAGTCGGAAGACTCGCCGCTGGTCGACAACCTGCTGGAGAAGGCCAGCGCCCCGGTGCTGTTCGGCGAGGGCCATGCCCCGGAACGTCACTCGGAAAATTACCCGCGCTGGGAGCGCCGCCTGTTCGGCAAGCTCAAGCGCCTGGTCGGTGATCCGACCCAGGCCGTCGGCCCGAGCCTGGAGGCCCTGCTGGCCGAGGCGCAGCGCCCCAGTCGCCTGGAGCTGCCGGCCGCGCTGGCCGAGACGCCGCTGGTGGCCGGTGAGCCGGCGCGCCAGGTCTGGTTGCTGGCCGCCTCCCTGGGCGGTCCGGCGGCGGTCAAGGAATTCCTCGACGCGCTGCCCGGCGGCCTGCCGATCGGCTTCGTCTACGCCCAGCACATCGATGCCGCCTTCGAGTCGGCACTGCCCCAGGCCGTTGGCCGCCACAGCCAGTGGCACGTCAACCCGGCGCGTAGCGGCGACGCCGTGCGCTGCGGCGAAGTGGTGGTGGCGCCGATCGCCAATGAGCTCGGCTTCAGCGAGGATGGCGCCATGCAGGTAGCCGACCGCGGCTGGCCGGAGCCCTACAGCCCGTCCATCGACCAGATGATGCTCAACCTGGCCCAGCAGTTCGGCGCCAACTGTGGCGTGATCGCCTTCAGTGGCATGGGCAGCGACGGCAGCGCCGCCGCCGCCTACGTGCGTCGCCAGGGTGGCGTGATCTGGACCCAGAAGGCCGACAGCTGCGCCAGCCCGAGCATGCCCGACAGCCTGCGCGAGGGTGGTTACAGCACCTTCAGTGGCGACCCGCGCGAGCTGGCCTCCGCCCTGGTCAATCACCTGGCCGAGCAGTGCCAGTAACGGCGCCAGCAGTCTTTCAAGGAGCCGCCATGAGCCAAGCCATCGCCAGCCAGAACAGTGTCAGCAGCCTCACCGGCCTGCTGGTGCCGCTGGCCGACCGCACGCTGCTACTGCCCAACGTGGCGGTGGCCGAGCTGATTCCCTACCGTCCGCCGCATGTCACTCCGGGCCTGCCATCCTGGTTCCTCGGCCAGATCGCCTGGCGCGACCTGCAGCTGCCGCTGCTGTCGTTCGAAGCGGCTTCCGATGGTCAACCGCAGATCGGCCCCGGTGTGCGCGTGGCAGTGCTCAACGCCATGGGCGGCCGCGACAAGATCAAGTTCATCGCCCTGCTGGTGCAGGGCATCCCGCGCTCGATGAAGGTCGACGGCAACCTGCAGCGCGCCAGCGCCGAGCTGGCGCCGCTGGAACTGGACGCCGTGCAGCTCGGTGAGGCGGTGGTGAAGATCCCGGACCTGATCGGCCTGGAGCAGAAGCTGGCGGACGCCGGCCTGATCTGACATGGGCTCGGTTCGTCTGGCGCGCCTCGGCGACCTGGAGGTCGCCAGTAGCTGTGTCGCCGGGCAGCAGTTCGAGAAGCACAGCCACGACGAGTTCGTCATCGGTGCCAACCTGCTCGGCGACGAGCGCATCTGGCTCGACGGGCGCCAGTTCAGCGCCGGCGTCGGCGCCATCACCACCTACAATCCCGGCGAAATCCAGGGCGGCGGCACGGCCGAAGGCCAGCCCTGGCGCTATGTCAGCCTCTACGTCCCCGTCGCGCAGCTGGCTACCAGTCTGGGGCGCAGCGAGTTGCAGTTCGAACGACCGTTGCAGCAAGCGCCGGCACTGGCCCATGAGCTGGCGCGCGCGGTCGAGGCCTGCCTGAGCGACGATCCATTGCTCCGTGAGCGCGGCGAAGAGGGCGTGACCCTGCTGCTCGGCAGCATCGCCAGTGGTGCCGGGGTGCGCCTGGCCGGCGAGCGCAACCTGGGCCATGCCGCCGTGGCGCGCCTGCAGGAGCTGCTGGCGCACAACCTCGAGCGCACGCCGAGCCTGGAGCAGATGGCCGCCGAGCTCGGCCTGTCCAAGTTCCACCTGCTGCGCAGCTTCCAGAAGCACACCGGGCTGAGCCCGCGGCAGTGGGCCATGCAGCTGCGCACCCGTCGCGCCCAGGGGCTGCTGCGTCTCGGTCTGCCGGCTGGCGAGGTGGCGCATAGCCTCGGCTTCGCCGACCAGAGCCACCTCAATCGCCACTTCCGCGCCGCCTATGGCCTCAGCCCGGGGCGCTATCAGGCCTGCGTGCGCGGCTGAGAGCAATCCGGTTCAAGCCGACTCCCGGGCGTTCGCGGATAATCCGCGCCATTCGTGATCGGGAGCCTGCCCCATGTTGACCATCTTCCTCGCCGCCATGCTCTTCGGCCTGGCCTTCTGCGCCTCGCCCGGAGCGGTATTCAGTGAGACCCTGCGCCGCGGCCTGACCGGCGGTTTCCGCCCGGCGCTGCTGGTGCAGCTGGGCTCGCTGATCGGCGATGCGGTATGGGCGTTGATCGGCCTGACCAGCCTGATCCTGCTGCTCGCCCAGGACAGCGTGCGGGTGCCGCTGACCATCGCCTGCGCGGCCTACCTGGTCTGGCTCGGTGTGCAGGGCCTGCGTGATGCCTGGCAGCCGCCGGCACAGGAGGAGGGTGGTCAGCAGGGACGCAATGCCTTTGGCGCCGGCGCCCTGCTGTCGCTATCGAACCCGAAGAACATCGTGTTCTGGGGCGCGCTGGGCAGTGCGCTGGCGGGTATCGTCGAGGGCACACCGAGCCATGCGCAGATGGCAGTGTTCTTCGCCGGCTTCATGCTCGCCTCGCTGCTCTGGTGCTTCATCTGTGCGGCGCTGGTGGACTGGCTGCGGCGCTATACCTCGCAGCTCTGGCATCGCATCAGCTATGCCGGCTGCGGTGTGCTGCTGCTGGCGTTAGCTGCTCTGACCCTGCGCGGTATCTAAGCTCAGAAATCGCCCCACAGCTGCTGGGCCACACTCAGCGCCACCACCGGCGCGGTCTCGGTGCGCAGCACGCGCGGGCCGAGGCGTGCGGCGTGGAAGCCGGCGGCCTTGGCCTGCTCGACTTCCGCCTCGGTCAGGCCACCCTCGGGGCCGATCAGGAAGGCCAGGTTCTGCGGCTTGGCATGGCTCTCCAGCGGCGCCGCCACCGGGTGCAGGACCAATTTGAGATCGGCCTGCACGCTGGCCTGCCATTCGCTCAGGGTCACTGGCGCATGGATGATCGGCAGTACCGAGCGGCCGCATTGCTCGCAGGCGCTGATCGCCACCTGGCGCCAGTGGGCCAGGCGCTTGTCGGCGCGCTCGTCCTTCAGGCGCACTTCGCAGCGCTCGGAGACGATCGGGGTGATCTCGCTGGCGCCCAGCTCGGTGGCCTTCTGGATCGCCCAGTCCATCCGTTCGCCACGCGACAGGCCCTGGCCCAGATGGACCCGCAGCGGCGATTCGGCCTGGCCGGCGAACTGTTCGCGCAACTCGACGCGCACGGCTTTCTTGCCCACCTCGATCAGCTCGCCCAGGTACTCCTGGCCGCTACCGTCGAACAGCTGCACGGCGTCGCCCGCGCTGTGCCTGAGCACGCGGCCGATATAGTGGGCCTGGGCCTCGGGCAGCTCGTGCTGGCCGAGGGAGAGCGGGGCATCGATAAAGAAGCGGGACAGGCGCATGGCGATTTTCGTGCTGGGTGACAGGCGCGCAGTTTACCCGCTGACTAGCCGGGGTCGCGATGGTTGGGATACAGATCGGCCTGCACGGCCACACTGACCGATTCGCGGGTGGCGATATCGATGCCTTCGCTGGCCACCTCGGCGAGGAAGTCGATCTGCTCGGGCGTGATCACGTAGGGCGGCAGGAAGTACACCACGCTGCCCAGCGGGCGCAGCAGGGCGCCGCGCGTCAGGGCGTGCTGGTACACCGCCAGGCCGCGGCGTTCCTGCCAGGGGTAGGCGGTCTTGCTCGGCTTGTCCTTGACCATCTCGATGGCCAGGGCCATGCCGGTCTGGCGCACCTCGGCGACATGGGAATGGTCTTTCAGGTGTTCGGTGGCACTGGTCATGCGCGCGGCAAGCAGCTTGTTCTTCTCGATCACATTGTCGTCACGGAAGATATCCAGGGTCGCCAAGGCGGCGGCGCAGGCCAGCGGGTTGCCGGTGTAGGTGTGCGAGTGGAGGAAGGCGCGCAGGGTGGCGTAGTCGTCATAGAAGGCGCCGTACACGATGTCGGTAGTGAGCACTGCGGCCATCGGCAGGTAGCCGCCGGTCAGCGCCTTGGACAGCACCAGGAAGTCCGGGGTGATGCCGGCCTGCTCGCAGGCGAACATGGTCCCGGTGCGGCCGAAGCCGACGGCGATCTCGTCGTGGATCAGGTGCACGCCGTAGCGGTCGCAGGCCTCGCGCAGAAGCTTGAGGTACACCGGGTGGTACATGCGCATGCCGCCGGCGCCCTGGATCAGCGGCTCGACGATAACCGCCGCCACCTCGTGGGCATGTTCGGCCAGGGTCTGTTCCATGGCGGCGAACATATTGCGCGAGTGCTCCTCCCAGCCCATGCCCTCGGGGCGCAGGTAGCAGTCCGGGCTCGGCACCTTGATCGTATCGAGCAGCAGCGCCTTGTAGGTGTCGGTGAACAGCGCCACGTCGCCCACCGACATCGCCGCCACCGTCTCGCCGTGGTAGCTGTTGCTCAGGGTGACAAAGCGCTTCTTCGCCGGTTTGTCATTGTTGATCCAGTAGTGGTGGCTCATCTTCAGCGCCACCTCGATACCGGATGAACCGTTGTCGGCGTAGAACACCTTGTTCAGTCCGGCCGGGGTGATCTGCACCAGGCGCTCGGACAGCTCGACCACCGGCGCGTGGGTGAAGCCGGCGAGCATCACATGCTCCAGGCTCTCCAGCTGTTCCTTGATGCGCCCGTTGATGCGCGGATTACCGTGACCGAATACGTTGACCCACCAGGAGCTGACCGCGTCCAGATAGCGCTTGCCGTCGAAGTCCTCCAGCCACACGCCGTCACCGCGCCTGATCGGGATCAGCGGCAGGCGTTCGTGGTCTTTCATCTGGGTGCAGGGGTGCCACAGCACGGCGAGGTCGCGCTGCATCCACTGGGCATTCTGGCTCATGGTTCATCTCCGGTACGACAGTGGCTGAGACTACCAGATGGCCCGCCGCGGCACGCGCTCGCCGTTGATGCCGGGAAAAGCGCCATTCAGAGCCCTCGCGCGAACCTGGAACGTTACCGGCGGACTAATGGCCGGCGCGGCAATCATCTGGTTACTCGATATTTCGCAGCGAAAAATTCCGCTTTTAATCGATGCGTTTGCCGCTAGGCTTTCCCCATTCAGTCATTCGGACGCTTTCTTATGCAGTGGCGCAATTCGAATTCCACCTACGGCCTGGTCAGCATCGCGCTGCACTGGCTGGTGGCCCTGGCGGTGTTCGGTCTGTTCGGCCTGGGCCTGTGGATGGTCGGCCTGGACTACTACAGCAGCTGGTATCGCACCGCGCCGGACCTGCACAAGAGCATCGGCATCACCCTGTTCGTGGTCATGCTCGGCCGCCTGGCCTGGCGCTTCCTCAGCCCGCCGCCGCCGGCACCCAGCAGCCACGGTGCTGCCACGCGCCTGGCGTCCAAGGCCGGCCACGCCTTCCTCTATTTCGCCCTGTTCGCCCTGATGCTCAGTGGTTACCTGATTTCCACCGCTGATGACCGCGGCATCGCCGTGTTCGGCTTGTTCGAGGTGCCGGCCACGCTGACCAGCATTCCGGATCAGGCCGATGTCGCCGGCCTGATCCACGAATACCTCGCCTGGGCCCTGGTGATCTTCGCCGGCCTGCATGCCCTGGCGGCGCTCAAGCACCATTTCATTGACCGTGACGCCACCCTGGTGCGCATGTTCGGTCGCACCGGCAAGTAACCCACAAGGAGACTGTTAATGTTCAAGAAATCCCTCGCCGCCCTGACCCTGGGTGCAGCACTGTTCGCCGGCCAAGCCATGGCTGCCGACTACGCCATCGACAAGCAGGGCCAGCACGCCTTCATCAACTTCAAGATCAGCCACCTGGGCTACAGCTGGCTGTACGGCACCTTCAAGGACTTTGACGGCAGCTTCAGCTTCGACGCCAAGGCGCCGGAAGCGAGCAAGGTCAAGGTGACCATCAACACCGCCAGCGTCGACTCCAACCACGCCGAGCGTGACAAGCACCTGCGCAGCGGCGACTTCCTCAACGTCGACAAGAACCCGACCGCGACCTTCGAGTCCACCTCGGTCAAGAGCACCGGCGAAGGCACTGCCGACATCACCGGTAACCTGACCCTCAACGGCGTGACCAAGCCGGTGGTGATCGCCGCTAAGTTCCTCGGCGAGGGCAGCGACCCGTGGGGCGGCTACCGCGCCGGCTTCGAGGGCAGCACCAAACTGAAACTGAAGGACTTCGACATCCAGAAGGACCTCGGCCCGGCTTCCCAGGAAGTGGAGCTGATCCTCTCCGTCGAAGGCGTTCGCCAATAAGACGGATTGGCTGCGCAGTAGCCTCGCGGCCGCTGCGCACTATCCTCGCCACCTTTCTGGTGGCACAAAAAAGCCGGCCCTGGGGCCGGCTTTTTCATGGCGCGGAGAATTACTCCGCGGCTTCGCTCTTGCGGGTCAGCAGCGCCGGCTTCTCGCCGCGCGGACGGCTGTCCTGCAGGCTTTCCAGCTGCTCCAGCGTCGGCAGGCGCTCACCCTTGCGGATGATCAGCGGCTGCTTGGCTGCGCGACTGTCCTGCACCGCCGGCTCCGGACGCTCGTAACGCGACTCGTCGCGACGACCGCCGCCATTGCTGCGCTGGCCGCCCTGGCCACCGCGACCGCGGTTCTGGCCCTGGCCTTGACCTTGACGCTGGCCGCCCTGGCCCTGCTTCTGGCCACCTTGGCGCTGACCTTGGCCTTGGCCGCCCTGACGCTGGCCCTGACCACCTTGGCGCTGACCGCCACCTTGGCCACGACCCTGGCCGCCTTGGCCCTGACCTTGACCCTGGCCACCGCGGCGCTGGTTGCGACCGGGCGCCTTGGGCGGGTTGGGGCTGACGTAGTCGGCGCGGTTGCCGAAGTTGTCGAAGTCGTCGTCGAGGAATTCCTCGGGATCGCGCTCCGCCGGCATGGCCTGTGGCGACGCCGGGCGGTTGGCCTGGCGCTGCTGGTTCTGCTGCGGTTGCTGGCCCTGGCCGGCTTCGCCGTCACCCTTGCCCTTGCCGCGGCGACGTTTGCGCTTCTTGCCTTGACCCTCACCAGCTTCGCCGGCGGCCTTGGGTTCGTGCTTGGGCTCGTGGCGCGGCTTGTCGGCGCGCGGCTGGCGCTCCGGACGCGGGCCACGGGCTTCCGGCTTCTCCACCTCGACGCCGGCCGGGTCGAAGCCCTGCATGTCGCCGGCAGGAATCTGCTGCTTGGTCATGCGCTCGATGGCCTTGAGCAGCTTCTCTTCGTCCGGCGCTACCAGCGAGATGGCTTCGCCGCTACGGCCGGCACGGCCGGTACGGCCGATGCGGTGCACGTAGTCTTCCTCGACGTTGGGCAGCTCGTAGTTGACCACGTGCGGCAGTTGGTCGATGTCCAGACCACGGGCGGCGATGTCGGTGGCGACCAGGATGCGCACCTGGTTGGCCTTGAAGTCGGCCAGGGCCTTGGTGCGCGCGTTCTGGCTCTTGTTGCCGTGGATCGCGGCGGCCGGCAGACCGTGCTTGTCCAGGTACTCGGCCAGGCGGTTGGCGCCGTGCTTGGTACGGGTGAACACCAGCACCTGTTCCCAGGCACCGAGGGTGATCAGGTGCGCCAGCAGGGCGCGCTTGTGCGTGGCCGGGATGCGGAACACGCGCTGCTCGATGCGCTCGACCGTGGTGTTCGGCGGCGTCACCTCGATGCGCTCGGGATCGTGCAGCAGCTTGTTGGCCAGGGCGATGATGTCCTTGGAGAAGGTCGCCGAGAACAGCAGGTTCTGGCGCTGCGCCGGCAGGCGCGCGAGGACCTTCTTCACATCGTGGATGAAGCCCATGTCGAGCATGCGGTCGGCTTCGTCGAGGACCAGGATCTCCACGCGGGACAGGTCGACGCTGCCTTGGCCGGCCAGGTCGAGCAGGCGACCGGGGCAGGCGACCAGCAGGTCGACACCCTTGGCCAGGGCCTGGACCTGCGGGTTCATGCCGACACCACCGAAGATGCAGGCGCTGACCAGCGGCAGGTCGCGGGCGTAGATCTTGAAGCTGTCGTGGACCTGGGCGGCGAGCTCGCGAGTCGGGGTCAGCACCAGTACGCGCGGCTGTTTCGGGCCGTGGCGGTGTTCGCGGTCCGGATGGCCGCCCGGGAACAGGCGCTCCAGGATCGGCAGGGCGAAGCCTGCGGTTTTACCAGTACCCGTCTGGGCGGCGACCATCAGGTCGCGACCTTGCAGCACGGCGGGAACGGCCCGCTGCTGCACCGGAGTGGGCTGGGCGTAGCCGGCGGCCTCAACGGCGCCGGCCAATGCCTCGGAGAGACCGAGGGAAGCAAAGGACATGAGTCATCCTGTCAAAATTGGGGCGAAGGCCCGATGGGGAAGTTGCCTGGCTTGAATCGCTCTCGCTGAACGATCCCGTCCGGTACTGCTGGGCGATGGGTTGCCGAGCATCCGGGCGCAAGCCTGGCGGGTGTCCGGAGTATAACAGACCAATGTGGTTGCGCTGCTAGCTGCCCGTCGCCTGATTTGCGTGACCTGGATCAGTCCTTGGCGGCGATCGGTGCGTCCGGCGGCTCGGCGTAGCGCGCCTGCAGCAGGGCGTGGCCGTCCTCCTGCTTGAAGCGGCGCAGCTCGGCGGCGAAGCGCGTGGCCAGCTTTTCCAGTTCGGGCGTGCGGCGCAGGGCCAGGTACAGACGGTCGGTGCCGAGGGCCTTGGGGTTGTAGCCGAGCTGGCGGCCGAGGTTCATCTGGCTGGCCAGATACAGGCCGGCGCGGCGGTCGTTGACCACCAGGTCGACGCGCTGGCGCACCAGCTTGCCGAGGTTGGCCTCGTGGCTCGGCGCCTCCTCGCGGCTGAACAGGCGCGAGTCGCGGAACGCCTTGTCGTTGTACCAGTAGCCTGGCGAGGTGCCGATCAGCAGGTCGCGCAGGTCCTCCAGCTTGCGATAGGGATAGGGGCGCTGGCGGGCGTAGAACAGTACGAACTCGACTTCCGACAGCGGCTCCTCGATGAACAGCATCTTCGGCTCGCGCTCGGGCAGGCGGAAGATATCGAGGATGCCGTCGGCGTGGCCCTGCTCGAAGGCCAGCAGGCAGCGCTTCCAGGGCAGGAACTGCCACTCGACCTCGACGCCCAGGCGGCGCAGCACCTCGGCGCTGATCTCGTAGTCGAGCCCGGTCGGCCGGCCGTTTTCCTCGTAGACGTAAGGTGCCCAGGCCTCGGTGACGATGCGCAACGGCTCGGCCCTCGCCGTCCAGGCGAGGGTGCAGAGCAGAATGGCAATTAGTTGGCGCTGGAATACTGGCATAAGGCCAGAGTAATGACTTTCGCCCTGGCTGAAAAGTAAGCAATAGGTCGAAGCTCGCTCGACTCAGTCGACCACCCGATAGCAGGGCACGTAGGCGCTGCCGCCCGGCAGTTTCATGCGGTGCTGTTCGACGAAGGCCTGCAGCAGTCGGTCCAGCGGGCGCATGATGCTCGGCTCGCCCTTGATCTCGTACGGGCCGTGTTCCTCGATCATGCGGATGCCGTGCGCCTTGACGTTGCCGGCGACGATGCCGGAGAAGGCGCGGCGCAGATTGGCGGCCAGTTCGTGCAGCGGCTGCTCGCGGGTCAGGTTGAGTGCGGCCATGCTGGCGTGGGTCGGCTCGAACGGGTGCTGGAAGCCCTCGTCGATCTTCAGCAGCCAGTTGAAGTGGAAGGCGTCGTTGCGCTCGCGGCGGAACTGCTCCACTTCCTTGATGCCGGCGGCCATGCGCCGGGCCACTTCGGCCGGGTCGTTGACGATCATCTGGTAGCGCTGCTGGGCGGTCCGGCCCAGGGTTGCGCCGATGAAATCGTGCAGCTGCTGCAGGTAGGGCTCGGCGCTGCGTGGCCCGGTGAGGATCACCGGGAAGGGCAGCTCGGCGTTCTCTGGGTGGGTGAGGATGCCGAGCAGGTAGAGGAATTCCTCCGCCGTGCCGACGCCGCCGGGGAAGATGATGATGCCGTGTCCGACGCGGACGAAGGCCTCCAGGCGCTTCTCGATGTCCGGCAGGATCACCAGTTCGTTGACGATCGGGTTGGGCGCCTCGGCAGCGATGATGCCTGGCTCGGTCAGGCCCAGGTAACGCGCGCCGACGATGCGCTGCTTGGCGTGGGCGATGGTGGCGCCCTTCATCGGCCCCTTCATCACGCCCGGGCCGCAACCGGTGCAGACGTCCAGGCGACGCAGGCCGAGCTCGTGGCCGACCTTCTTGGTGTACTTGTATTCCTCGGTGCTGATCGAGTGGCCGCCCCAGCACACCACCATCCGCGGCTCGACGCCGGCGCGTAGGGTGCGGGCGTTGCGCAGCAGGTGGAAGACGTAGTCGGTGATGCCCTGCGAGCTGTCGAAATCTATGCGCTGGTTTTCCAGCTCGCTCTGCGTATAGACGATGTCGCGCAGGGCGCTGAACAGCATCTCGCGGGTGCTGGCGATCATCTCGCCATCGACGAAGGCGTCGGCCGGGGCGTTGCGCAGTTCCAGGCGGATGCCGCGATCCTGCTGGTGAATCAGCACTTCGAAGTCCGGGTAGGCCTCGAGAATGGTCTTGGCGTTATCGCTGTGCGAGCCGGTGTTGAGGATCGCCAATGCGCATTGGCGGAACAGCGCGTAGATGCTGCCGGAGCCGGTCTCGCGCAGCTGCTGCACTTCACGCTGGGAAAGGGTTTCCAGGCTGCCCTTGGGGCTGACCGAGGCATTGATCTTGTTGCGTACCAGATTCATCGAGGCTTCCGTGTCGGACGCGCGCCCGCGTCGGAATGGCGGCGCGCAGGGTGTGTCTGGTATGAGATCGCGCCGCCGTCGCGAAGTTGCTCCGGCGGCGCGCTCGCCTCAGCGGGGGAGCTTGAGGTTGTTCCAGATCGCCAGGCTGGCATCGGCCTGGTTGAGAGTATAGAAGTGCAGGCCCGGGGCGCCGCCTTGCAGCAGACGCTCGCACATCTCGCTCACCACTTGCTCGCCGAAGGCCTGGATGCTCTCCAGGTCGTCGCCGTAGGCTTCCAGCTGCTTGCGCACCCAGCGCGGGATTTCCGCGCCGCAGGCGTCGGAGAAGCGCGCCAGCTTGCTGTAGTTGGTGATCGGCATGATGCCCGGCACGATCGGCAGGTCCACGCCCAGCTTGCGTACGCGCTCGACGAAGTAGAAGTAGCAGTCGGCGCTGAAGAAGTACTGGGTGATGGCGCTGTTGGCGCCAGCCTGGCACTTGCGCACGAAGTTCTGCAGATCGTCTTCGTAGCTGCGGGCTTGCGGGTGCACTTCCGGGTAGGCCGCCACTTCGATATGGAAGTGGTCGCCGGTCTCGCTGCGGATGAACTCCACCAGCTCGTTGGCGTAACGCAGCTCGCCGCTGGCCATGCCCATGCCGGACGGCAGGTCGCCGCGCAGGGCGACGATGCGTTTGATGCCGGAATTCTTGTACTGGCTGAGCAGGCTGCGCAGCTCGTCCTTGCTGTCACCGACGCAGGACAGGTGCGGCGCGGTCGGCACGCCGACATCGCCATCCAGCTGCAGCACGGTGTTGAGGGTGCGGTCGCGAGTGGAGCCACCGGCGCCGTAGGTGCAGGAGAAGAAGTCCGGGTTGTAACCGGCCAGCTGGCGGGCCACGCCCATCAGCTTCTCGTGACCGGCCTCGGTCTTGGTGGGGAAGAACTCGAAACTGTAACGACGTTCTTGCGACATAAATCTGGTCCTTGCAGACGCGCAGAAGGCGGGGCGTTGCCGCCCCGCCTTCCCGGTGCATCAGTAGCGGTAGGTGTCCGGCTTGAACGGGCCGGCAACGGTAACGCCGATGTAGTCGGCCTGCTGCTTGGTCAGCTGGGTGACGACGCCACCGAAGCCTTTGACCATCTCCAGCGCCACTTCCTCGTCGAGCTTCTTCGGCAGCACTTCCACGGTCAGGCGCTCGGCTTTCTTCTCGGCGGAGAGGTCGGCGAACTTCTGCTCGAACAGGAAGATCTGCGCCAGAACCTGGTTGGCGAAGGAGCCGTCCATGATGCGGCTCGGGTGGCCGGTGGCGTTGCCCAGGTTCACCAGGCGGCCTTCAGCCAGCAGGATCAGGTAGTCGTCGTTGGCCGGATCGAAGCTGCCAGCGCCGGTGCGGTGGATCTTGTGCACCTGCGGCTTGACCTCTTCCCACGCCCAGTTCTTGCGCATGAAGGCGGTGTCGATCTCGTTGTCGAAGTGGCCGATGTTGCACACCACGGCGCGCTTCTTCAGCGCTTTGAGCATGCCGGCGTCGCAGACGTTGACGTTACCGGTGGTGGTGACGATCAGGTCGATCTTGCCCAGCAGGGCGGCGTCGACGCTGGCTTCGCTACCGTCGTTGAGGCCGTTCTTGTACGGGGAAACCAGCTCGAAGCCGTCCATGCAGGCTTGCATGGCGCAGATCGGGTCGATCTCGGATACTTTAACGATCATGCCTTCCTGACGCAGGGACTGCGCCGAGCCCTTGCCCACGTCGCCGTAACCGATGACTAGGGCCTGCTTGCCCGACAGCAGGTGGTCGGTGCCGCGCTTGATGGCGTCGTTGAGGCTGTGACGGCAGCCGTACTTGTTGTCGTTCTTGCTCTTGGTGACGGCGTCGTTGACGTTGATCGCCGGGACTTTCAGGGTGCCGGCCTTGAGCATGTCGAGCAGGCGGTGCACACCGGTGGTGGTCTCTTCGGTCACGCCGTGGATGCGCTCGAGCATCTGCGGGTATTTCTTGTGCAGGATCTCGGTCAGGTCACCGCCGTCGTCCAGCACCATGTTGGCGTCCCACGGCTGGCCATCCTTGAGGATGGTCTGCTCGATGCACCACTCGTACTCCTGCTCGGTTTCGCCCTTCCAGGCGAATACCGGGATGCCGGCGGCGGCGATGGCGGCAGCGGCTTGGTCCTGGGTGGAGAAGATGTTGCAGGACGACCAGCGCACTTCGGCGCCCAGCGCGGTGAGGGTCTCGATCAGCACGCCGGTCTGGATGGTCATGTGGATGCAGCCGATGATCTTGGCGCCTTTCAGCGGTTGTTCACCGGCGTACTTGCGGCGCAGGCCCATCAGTGCCGGCATTTCCGACTCGGCGATGATCAGCTCTTTGCGGCCCCACTCGGCCAGGGAAATGTCGGCGACTTTGAAATCATTGAAAGCCATGCAATAGCACTCCATTCGTTGTCTGCGAATGGGCGCCGTTGATGCGTATGGTTAACGCCCCATCCGAGCCTGACAGACTGAGTGTCCGGTTCGAGTCCGCCGCGGAGCATTGCTGGAATGCGGGGCTGGGGATTCGAAACAGATATTTCAGGCTGCTGCAGCGCCCCTCGGACAGGTGGCGGGCACGACCGGGCGGAGCCGATCGCGTGAAGCCCGGCGATTATAGCCAGCCAGACGGCTCAGCCCAAGGTCTTCCGTCGTCACGTGATGGGGCGCAGTGGCGGCGCGGCGCACTCGGTTGGTGCGAAATCCGGCGGATGGCCGCCCGCCAGGGCCGCTGGCGCTGGCCATGATCTTGCTTGCCGCAGGTATTGGCCGCCGGTTTGGCGACCGTTCTGCCCCGGAGTCACCGCCATGTCGCCCACCCGCTTTTTCGACAATCTGCTGCGCCTGCTCGGCATGCGCACCCTCAACCAGCAGTTCCTGTTCTCCTACGCGCTGATGTTCGTGCTCGCGGTCACCGCCTCGGTGGCGCTGTACCTGAGCATGTCGGTGTCGCCGGAGACCATCAACGTGGCCGGCGCCCAGCGCATGCTCAGCCAGAAGATGACCAAGGAAGCACTGCTGCTGCGCCAGGGCGCCAGTGAGCGCAAGACGCTGGAGGCGACCATCGCCCAGTTCGACCAGGCCCACCGTGACCTGTTGGCCGGCAACCCGGCACGCAACATCAGCGTGATCCGCTCGCCGCAGATCCAGGCGCAGATGGCCAAGGTCGGCCAGCTGTGGAGCGCCTTCCGCCCACGCCTGGAGCAGGTGGCAGGCGGTGGCGAGGCCGACCTGGGCGCGCTGGAGGCAGCCTCGCTGACTCTGCTCAAAGAGATGAACCAGGCAGTGGGGCTGATGGCTGCGCATGCCGAGAGTTCGCAGCGCCGGCAGATGTGGTTGGCCTTCGCCTGCGTGCTGGGCATCCTGGCCCTGGTGGTGCTCGGTCGGCAGTTCGGCCTCAGCCCGCTGATGCGTGATCTGCGCGCGGTGGAGGGCGCGCTGACCAAGGTCGGCGCCGGCGATTTCACCAGCGCCCTGCAGGGTGGCCAGGCGGACAATGAGATCGGCCGCATCTTCGCTGGCTACAACCGCATGCAGGAGCAGGTGCGCGCGCTGCTGGCACAGGTCAAGGACAGCGGCGAGCGCACCCGTCGCCACGTCGACCAAGCGGCCAGCGCCGCCGGTGCGGCGGGCGAGGATGTGCGCCAGCAGCACGAGGACCTGGATCAGGTGGCCACGGCGATGAACGAGATGAGCGCCACCGTGGCCGAGGTCGCCCGCCATGCGGTGGGCGCCGCCGACTCGGCGCGCGGTGCCGATGGCCATGCCCGCTCTGGCCAGCAGGCGGTACGCCGCAGCGCCGAGCTGATCGAGGCGCTGACCGGCCAGCTGCAGCACAGTGGGCGCCAGGTCGAGCAGCTGGAGGCAGAGACTGCTGGCGTCGGCCAGGTGCTGGAGGTGATCACCGGCATCGCCCAGCAGACCAACCTGCTGGCGCTCAACGCAGCCATCGAGGCGGCGCGGGCCGGCGAGGCCGGGCGCGGTTTCGCCGTGGTCGCCGATGAGGTGCGCACCCTGGCCAGCCGCACCCAACAGAGCACCGGCGAGATCCAGGCGATGATCCAGCGCCTGCAGGACGGCGCGCGTCAGGCTGTGCTGGCGATGCAGCAGAGCGAAGGCATGGCGCGGCAGAACCTGGAGCACATCGGCGAGGCCACGGCAGTGCTCGGGCATATCGTCGGCGCGGTGGACAGCATCAACGCGATGAACGCGCAGATCGCCACCGCCGCCGAGCAGCAGAGCCAGGTGGCAGCGGAGATCGACCAGCGCATCGTGCACATCTCCGGCCTGGCCGAGCGCAGCCACGGCGATGCCGACCGGGTGGTGGAGGCCAGTTCGGAGATTCAGGCCGAGGTGCGCCGGCTCAATGAGCAGCTCGGCCGCTTCCGCACCTGAAGGGCTATCGGTCCGATTGAAAACCTTGCCGGGACAACGGCGCCGCTGCGGTTCATCCTGTCGCTCAAAACTGACCGACTAGACAGGAGAAGTGGCGATGAAATTCCACACGCGCAAATGGGTCAAGCCCGAAGACCTCAACCCCAACGGCACCTTGTTCGGCGGCAGCCTGCTGAAGTGGATCGACGAGGAGGCGGCGATCTACGCCATCATCCAGCTCGACAGCCAGAAGGTGGTGACCAAGCTGATCTCCGAGATCAACTTCGTCAGCTCGGCGCGCCAGGGCGACATCATCGAACTGGGCATCACCGCCACCGAGTTCGGCCGTTCGTCGCTGACCCTGCGTTGCGAAGTGCGCAACAAGATCACCCGCAAGAGCATCCTGACCATCGACCGCCTGGTGTTCGTCAACCTCGGCGAGGATGGCCTGCCGGCGCCGCACGGCAAGACCGAGATCAGCTACATCCGCGACCGCTTCAAGGAAGAGCCTGCGACAGCCTAGCGCTTGGCGGGAGGGCGGAGAGTGGCAATACTGTCGCCCCTTCCGCCCCTCACCGGCTGTAGATGATGAAGTCCAAACTGCTCCTGGCCCTGCTGGCCTGCACCCTGATCGCCGGCTGCGACCGGGTCGACCCCAACTCGCCGCTGGGCAAGCGCCAGGCTCTGTTCAAGGACATGCTGCGCAGCAGCGAGGACCTGGGTGGCATGCTGCGTGGGCGCCTGTCGTTCAACGAACAGCGCTTTGCCGAGGGTGCGGTGCGCCTCGACGAGCTGTCGCGCCAGCCCTGGCAGTATTTCCCCCAGGTGCGCGAGAGCGGTGACGACAGCCATGCCCGCGACGAAGTCTGGCAGCGTCAGGAACGTTTCCAGCAACTGGCCAAGGAGCTGGAGGCAGCCACTGGCGAGCTGCGCACGGCAGCCCAGGCCAAGCCGCTGCAGCCCCAGGCGCTGAGTGCCCCGGTGGCCAAGGTCGAGGCGGCCTGCAAGGCCTGTCACGAAGAGTTCCGCATCTACTGACGCCGGCCTAGAAGCCCGCGACCCCAGCACGTTGCAGCTGCTCGCGCAGTTGCAGCACCTCCGGGTGGCGGAAGAAGGCGGCCAACTGAGTGGCGCGAGTCGCACCCACTCCGGCGTAGCCGTCCCAGTCGCCGGCACTGCGCGCTGCCAGCGTCTGCCAATCGCCCTGTAGCGGCGCTGAGCCGCTCGGCGGCAGGCCCAGCGCGACCAGCCATTGCGGAAACGACCGCTGGCGCGCGCCTGCGAAGCTCGCATGCAGGTTGGCGGCGCTGCGTGGGCCGAGGCCGGGCAGGGCGGCCAGTTCGCTTTCACGCAGCTCCAGCCAATCGAGCAGACCCTCCAGCTGCAGCTTGTCCCAGGTGCCGGCACCGACGCCGGACATGCCCAGGCCACGCTTGCCGCCCAGCCACTGCAGGCGCGCGGCGAACTGGCTCTCGCAGCCGGGCGTCGGTCGCCAGCAGCTCAGCGCGTGGTGTTGCGCCGGGTCCGGCACGCTTAGCTCGGGGCGCTGCTGGCTGCGCCAGACCACAGCATCGATGCGCGGGATGGTCAGGCCGGCGAGGGCGACCTGCACCTGATCGCCAGGGCGGATGTCGAGCTTCTGCCAGCGTTGCAGCGAGCCCAGGCCGACGCGTTGCACGCGGCGCCCGTCCAGCTCCACCGGCTGCAGTTGCAGCAGGGGCGTGATGCGCCCGGTGCGGCCGATGCGAAACTGCACGGCGCGCACCTCGGCCAGGGCCTGGCGCGGCGGATACTTCCAGGCCGCTGCCCAGCTCGGCGGCTCGGCTACCCAGCCAGCGCCGCTGGGGCGATGGCCCTGGCGTAAGACTACGCCATCGCTGGCGAAGGGCAGCGGCTGGCGATACCAGCGCTCGCGCCATTGGCGGGCTTCCTCTGGAGTGTGCAGTGGCAGGGTCAGCTCGGTGCTATCGACGAAGCCCAGCTCGCGCAGGCCCTGCAGGCGTTCTTCCATGCTCGCCGGGCCATTGGGCCAGTCCCAGACGAACAGGCCGATCTGCGCCGCTCGCGGCGCATCCAGCTCGCCACGGGCCATGGCGCCGGCGGCCAGGCCACGCAGGCCGTTACCACCGTCGCGCGCCTGCACATGGCTGGGCGTGCGCCAGTACAGCTCGCCCTGCAGAATCAACCCATCCGTGCGTGGCAGTTGCTGGGGAATGGCCTCGATCAGGCGGGCGCGGGCCGTCCAGTCCTGACCGCTGCGGCCGTCGCCACGGCTAATCGCCCGTTGCAGACGACCGTCGCGGTAGACCAGAGTGACGGCCACGCCGTCGACCTTGGGCTGGATCCACAGGTCGTCGCGGCCGGCCATCCAGGCGCTAACTGCCGCGGCGTCGCGCAGCTTGGCCAGGCCGGTCTGCGGCACGGGATGCTCGATGGGACCACCGGCGTCTCGCAGGGGCGCATCGCCTGGCCCGCTCGCTTGCGGGAAGCAGGTTTGCCACTGGGCCAGGCGGTAACGGCTCTGGTCATAGATTTCGTCGTCGACCAGGGCCTGGCCCTGTGTGTGGTAGGCACGGTCCCATTCGGCGAGGCGCCGTTCGAGGGCGGCGACTTCCTGTTGGGCGCGGGTGGCGGGCCAGTCGGGGCAGGGGGCTGCTTGCGCCGTGCAGGCGAGCAGGCCGAGTGAGGCGATCCAGCGGTACATGGCGAGCGTCCTTGCTCGTGGATGACCGGCAATAGCCTAGTCGAGCGGCAGCGCCGCGACGGAATCAGCGCTGTAGGGCTTCCTGCGCCTTGCGCAGCTCCTCGCGCGACTCGGCCAGCTTGGTGCGGCGCTTGTCGATCTTCTCCGCATCGCCCTTCTTCAGCGCTTTCTGCAGCTCGGCCTCGCGGGTGCGGACCTCGTGCTCGGCGTCCAGCACCTTCTCTTCGCGCGACTTGCGCAGCTGGCCGTCGTCGCAGTGTTCGCTGACCTGGCTCAGTGCCTCCTCGAGACCGGCCTGGCGATCGCGATTGCCTTGCGTCTTGGCTTCCTCGATCTGCTGCTGCAGGTGTTCGCGCTTGGCGGCGCAGCCAGTGGGCTCGTCGGCCATGGCCGGTAGCGTGATGAGGGCGGCGTAGCCGCTGAGCAGGATGGTGGCGAGCAGGTGCTGTTTGGGCATGGTGTACCTCCTTGGTTGCAGAGTGGACCGCTCCAGTTCCAGGAGGTTTGATGCTGGCATGAAACTCTAAACGCGGGACATAAAAAAACGCCGCCTGCCGGATGGGCAGGCGGCGTTCTTGTGACGCGATCTTACAGGCCGGCAGCGGCGCGCAGGTCGGCGACCTTGTCGGTCTTCTCCCAGGTGAAGGTGCTGAAGGTGTCGTTGCCGACAGTCTTCTGCTGCGGGGTGCGGCCGAAGTGACCGTAGGCCGCAGTGTCCTGGTACATCGGGTGCAGCAGGTCGAGCATCTTGGTGATGGCGTACGGACGCAGGTCGAACACTTCACGCACCAGCTTGATGATGTTGTCTTCGGCGATCTTGTGAGTGCCGAAGGTGTTGATCGAGATGGAGGTCGGCAGGGCCACGCCGATGGCGTAGGACACCTGGATCTCGCAGCGGTCGGCCAGGCCGGCGGCAACGATGTTCTTGGCGACATAACGGCCGGCGTAGGCAGCCGAACGGTCGACCTTGGATGGGTCCTTGCCGGAGAAAGCGCCGCCGCCGTGACGGGCCATGCCGCCGTAGGAGTCGACGATGATCTTGCGCCCGGTCAGGCCGCAGTCGCCCACTGGGCCGCCGATCACGAAGTTACCGGTCGGGTTGATGTGGAACTGGGTGTCCTTGTGCAGCAGCTCAGCCGGCAGCGCGTGCTTGATGATCAGCTCCATCACGCCTTCGCGCAGGTCGGCCAGCGACACTTCCGGGTTGTGCTGGGTGGACAGCACCACGGCGTCGATGCCGACTACCTTGCCGTTTTCGTACTGGCAGGTGACCTGGGATTTGGCGTCCGGGCGCAGCCAGGTCAGCAGACCGGATTTGCGCGCTTCGGCCTGGCGCTCGACCAGGGCGTGAGAGAAGCGGATCGGCGCCGGCATCAGCACGTCGGTTTCGTTGCTGGCGTAGCCGAACATCAGGCCCTGGTCGCCGGCACCCTGGTCTTCCGGCTTGGCGCGGTCGACACCCTGGTTGATGTCCGGGGACTGCTTGCCAATGATGTTCATCACGCCGCAGGTGGCGCCGTCGAAGCCGACGTCGGAGCTGGTGTAGCCGATGTCGCAGATCACGTCGCGGACGATCTGCTCGAGGTCGACCCAGGCGCTGGTGGTGACTTCGCCGGCGACGATGGCAACGCCGGTCTTGACCAGGGTCTCCACGGCCACGCGGGCGTGTTTGTCCTGGGCGATGATGGCGTCGAGGACGGCATCGGAAATCTGGTCGGCGATCTTGTCCGGGTGGCCTTCGGACACGGATTCGGAGGTAAACAGGGAGTATTCGCTCATTTCAAAATCCTATTCATTCCTGGGTTTGCTTCGCATCCGGCTTGGCGAAGTGCCGTACCTGAATCTGAAAGCCGTTCTTGAGGCCCACATAGAGGCTCTCGCCGGGCGTGAGCCCCGCGGCATCGGCCCAACGGGCCAGATCTTCCTGTTCGAAGCCAAGCCAGAGATCGCCGCAGGCCGTCCTGGCCCAACTCTGGTCATGGCTGCACAACTCGGTAATCAGCAGGCTGCCGCCGGTGTTCACCAGGCGGGCCAGCTGTTTCAGTGCCTCGGCCGGGGCGGCGAAATGGTGCAGCACCATGTTCACCACCACGCAGTCGGCGGCGCCGATCTCGTCATTCAGGGCATCGGCGAGCTGCAGCTCGACATTGCCCAGTTGTTCTTTATTACAGCGCTGGCGGGCCAGTTCGAGCATCGCCGTGCTGTTGTCCAGCGCCACCACCTTGCCGAAACGCCGGGCCAGCTCGGGCAGGAAGCCGCCATCGCCGGGGCCGACTTCCAGGGCCGTGGCGCCAGCGCTGAAGCCCAGGGCATCGAGCAGGGCCAGCACGCTGTCGCGGTATTGCGGCAGGCCGGCGATCAGATCCTGCTGGGCCTGGAACTTGTCCGCCGTCTTGGCGAAGAAGTCGCGGCTGGCGGCGGCGCGCTGGGCATGCACGGCGGCGATGCGCGCCTGCACGTCCTCCGGCAGCTGCAGTTCGTCGACTTCCGCCAGCAGCGCACCGTGCAGAGTGCCGCCGAGCAGCTCGCTGTGGGGCAGGGCGCGGCGATAGAAGATCGCATTGCCCTCGCGGCGGGTGGCCACCAGGCCGGCCTGGGCCAGGACCTTGAGGTGGTGGCTCATGCCCGACTGGCCGATGGCGAAGATCTGCGCCAGCTCCAGTACGCCGAACGAATCGTTGGCCAGCGCGCGCAGCACGTTCAGGCGCAGCGGGTCACCGCCGGCCTTGCACAGGGCGGCGAGTTCGTCGGCTGGCTCGAAATGGAGCTGGGGCGCGCGCAGGTTCATAGAGGCCGCAGTCTAGTCGTCCATTTTTCATCCAGCAACAGCAATATCAAAAAGTTTTGATATTGCCTTGCAGCAGCTGCAGGAACGCGGCCGGTGCCGGACTCAGGCGGCGGTCGTGGCGCCACAGTAGGTGTAGGTCGCGCTCGATCTGCAGGTCATGCACATCGAGGCGCACCAGGCGGCCGTCGCGCAGCTCGTCCTCGACCACCAGCTGCGACAGCCAGGCGATGCCGTTGCCGCCGGCGATCAGGCGCTTGAGCGTCTCGGTGCCGTTGATCGCCACGCTGGCGCGCGCCTGCAGGCCATGCGCGGCATAGGCCTGCTCGATGCTCAGGCGTGCGCCTGAGCCGGGCTCGCGCATATAGAGGTCGTGTGCTTGCAGGTCGGCGACGCTCAGCCCGCGGCGCCCGGCCAGCGGGTGAGCTGGGCCGACCACCGGCAGCAGCTGGTCGCGGGCCAACAGGTGGTGGGCGTAGTCGCCGGCGGGGAAGGGACCCTCGACCAGGCCCAGGCTGATCAGCGCGTCGTCCAGTTGCTGCAGCACCTCGCGGGTGTTGCTCACCTGCAGGCTGATGAAGATCCCCGGGTGCTCGGCGCGGAAGCGGTTGAGCAGTGGCGGCAGCCAGTAGGCGCCTAGGGTGGCGCTGGCGCCGAGCAGCAACTCGCCCTGGGCCAGGTCGGCGAGGTCGCGCAGGTCACGCTCGGCGGCCTGCTCCAGAGCGAAGATGCGCTCGGCGAACTGCAGCAGGCGCTGGCCACCCTCGGTCGGCTCGATACCGCGCGGATGGCGGTCGAACAGGGCCAGGCCGAGATTGCTCTCCAGCTCGCGAATCTCACGGGTCACCGCCGGCTGGCTGATATGCAGCGCCTCGGCGCCGCGGCTGATGCTGCCGGCGCGAGCAACGGCGAGGAAGACCTTGAGGTGATGCAGGTTCATGGAATCTACACATAAATAGAAGGCATGTATTGGATGCTGAATATGTATTTTTAATATGGCAAGTGTCTCTCTAGCCTTGGCACCTCCTGTAGTTGCCTTTCGTGAGTGTCATGCCGCGTCCTTTTACCCGTCTGCCCGAGCCTTGGGCCTTCGTCCGTCACTTCACACCCAACTGGTTCGCCATGACCATGGGCACCGGCGTGCTGGCCCTGGTGCTCGCCCACCTGCCCTGGACCCTGCCGGGGCAGATGGCCCTGGCCGAGGCGCTGTGGTTGTTCGGTGTGGTGTTGTTCACCCTGTTCAGCTTGCTGTTCCTCGCTCGCGTGCTGCTGCACCGCGACACCGTCTGGCCGATGCTGCTGCACCCGGTGCAGTCGATGTTCCTCGGCGCTATTCCCATGGGCCTGGCCATGCTGATTGGCGGGCTGGTGCAGTTCGGTCCGGCGCGCTGGGGCGAGGGCGTGTACCAGCTCGCCCATCTGCTCTGGTGGCTGGATGCGGCGCTGGCGCTGGCCAGCGCGCTGCTGGTGCCCTACCTGATGTTCACCCGGCAGAGCCATGCGCTGGAGAAGATGACCGCCGTGTGGCTGTTGCCGATCGTCGCGCCCGAGGTGGCGGCCGGCGCCGCCGGCGGCCTGGCGCCCTATCTCGACCCGGCTGCGGCGCGGCTGATGCTGGCGGTTGGTTTCGTGCTCTGGGGCATGTCGTTGACCCTGGCCTTCTCGCTGATCACCCTGGTGCTGCTGCGCCTGGCGCTGCACAAGCTGCCGGATACCGATTTCGCCGCCACCAGCTGGCTGCCGCTGGGGCCACTGGCCACCGGCTGCCTGGGCCTGCTGACCATGGGCCGTGATGCACCGGCAGCCTTCGCCGGCACGCCGCTGGCCGGCGCCGCCGAGGTGGCCAGCGGCCTGGGCCTGGTCGGCGGCCTGGCGTTGTGGGGCGCGGGACTGTGGTGGCTGGTCACGGCGATATTCTTCACCCGCCACTACATCCGCGACAACATGCCCTTCAACCTCGGCTGGTGGGGTTTCACCTTCCCGCTGGGCGTGTTCACCCTGGCCACCTTCGAGCTGGGTCGGCTGACCGAGCTGCGCTTCTTCGCCCTGGTCGGCCTGGTCCTGGCGGTGCAGCTGGCGGCCGTCTGGCTGCTGGTGCTGCAGCGCACCCTGCGCGGCGTATGGCATGGCGAGCTGTTCGAAGCGCCCTGTCTGAAGGGGCCGAACAGCCCGGCGCATGGGGTATTCGCGGCCGATTGACGGCGTTCGACCATCTGTCATTGCCCCGACGGCGCCTGCTGGGCGAAAATACGCGCCTTTTTCGCCCCCCTTCATCTAGAAGCAGCCCCCGCAGGAGATTCAGCGATGCCCAGCCGTCGTGAGCGAGCCAATGCCATTCGTGCCCTCAGCATGGATGCTGTGCAGAAAGCCAACAGCGGCCACCCGGGTGCCCCCATGGGCATGGCGGACATCGCCGAAGTCCTGTGGCGCGACTACCTGCAGCACAACCCGCAGAACCCGAACTGGGCCGACCGCGACCGCTTCGTGCTGTCCAACGGCCACGGCTCGATGCTGATCTATTCGCTGCTGCACCTGACCGGCTACGACCTGGCCATCGACGATCTCAAGCAGTTCCGTCAGCTGCACAGCCGCACCCCGGGCCACCCGGAATACGGCTACACCCCGGGTGTCGAGACCACCACCGGCCCGCTGGGTCAGGGCATCGCCAACGCCGTCGGCTTCGCCATCGCCGAAAAAGTGCTGGGCGCGCAGTTCAACCGCCCGGGCCATGACGTGGTCAACCACTACACCTACGCCTTCCTCGGCGACGGCTGCATGATGGAAGGCATCAGCCACGAAGTCTGCTCGCTGGCCGGTACCCTGGGCCTGGGCAAGCTGATCGCCTTCTACGACGACAACGGCATCTCCATCGATGGCGAAGTCCATGGCTGGTTCACCGACGACACCCCGGCGCGCTTCGAAGCCTACGGCTGGCAGGTGATCCGCAATGTCGACGGGCATGACGCCGACGAGATCAAGACCGCCATCGAGACTGCACGCAAGACCGCCGACCGTCCGACCCTGATCTGCTGCAAGACCGTGATCGGCTTCGGTTCGCCGAACAAGGGTGGCAAGGAAGAGTGCCACGGCGCCCCGCTGGGCAACGACGAGATCGCCGCCACCCGCGCCGCGCTGAACTGGAACCACGGCCCGTTCGAAATCCCGGCAGACATCTACGCCGAGTGGGACGCCAAGGAAGCCGGTGCCGCCCGTGAGGCTGACTGGGACCTGCGCTTCGCCGCCTACGCTGCCGCCCATCCGGAACTGGCCGCCGAGCTCAAACGCCGCCTGGCGGGCGAGCTGCCGGCAGACTTCGCCGAGAAGTCCGCCGCCTATGTGCAGGAAGTTGCCGCCAAGGGCGAGACCATCGCCAGCCGCAAGGCCAGCCAGAACGCGCTGAACGCCTTCGGCCCGCTGCTGCCGGAATTCCTCGGCGGCTCCGCCGACCTGGCCGGCTCCAACCTGACCCTGTGGAAAGGCTGCAAGGGCGTGGAAGCTGGCGATGCCGCCGGCAACTACCTGTTCTACGGCGTGCGCGAGTTCGGCATGAGCGCGATCATGAACGGCATCGCCCTGCACGGCGGCTTCATCCCGTACGGCGCGACCTTCCTGATCTTCATGGAATACGCGCGTAACGCCGTGCGCATGTCCGCGCTGATGAAACAGCGCGTGCTCTACGTGTTCACCCACGACTCCATCGGCCTGGGCGAAGACGGCCCGACTCACCAGCCGATCGAGCAGCTGGCCAGCCTGCGTGGCACGCCGAACTTGGATACCTGGCGCCCGGCCGATGCCGTGGAATCCGCCGTGGCCTGGAAGTACGCGATCGAGCGCGCCGACGGCCCGTCTGCACTGATCTTCAGCCGCCAGAACCTGCCGCACCAGGCGCGTGACGCCCAGCAGCTGGCCGATGTGGCTCGTGGTGCCTACGTGCTCAAGGACTGCGCTGGCGAGCCGGAGCTGATCCTGATCGCCACCGGTTCGGAAGTCGGCCTGGCCGTACAGGCTTTCGACAAGCTGAGCGAGCAGGGCAAGAAGGTCCGCGTCGTCTCCATGCCGTCGACCTCCGTGTTCGACCAACAGGACGCCGCCTACAAGCAGGCCGTGCTGCCGCTGCAAGTCGGCGCGCGCATCGCCATCGAGGCCTCGCACGCGGACTACTGGTACAAGTACGTCGGCCTGGAAGGCCGCATCATCGGCATGACCACCTTCGGTGAGTCCGCCCCGGCCGCGCAGCTGTTCGAGGAGTTTGGCTTCACTGTCGCCAACATCCTGGAAACCGCCGCCGAGCTTTTGGACGCCTGACTTTTAGTTAGGTCTATGGTGCTGTGCATGACTGCATCTGGATGTTCAGTTGAGAGGGATAGTTGAATGGAGCGACAGGAATTCCTGGTAACTGCTGTTTTGGCAAAGCTTGAAGAGAATCGAGTAGCCATACAACAGCAGTGGGCCAATCCTCAAGGTACGGAAACACGCCATTTCTTTGTTGATGGCCTGCTGGGTTCAGACTTGTGCAGTGAGATCTATGAGGCTTTTCCAAAAGACGGAAATGGCTTCTTTAATAGAGAGTCATTCCGGGAGAAGAAGAAGACATCAGCAAGTCTGGATACTTATGCGGAAATCTTGGCGAATATAACCTATGCCCTTCAGGATGCACGGGTTGTGCAGTTGGTGGCAGATATTGTCGGGTTCAAAGAGATTGAGCCGGATCCCAAGTTGTATGCGGGCGGTCTTTCGATGATGTTTTCGGGGGACTTCCTCAATCCGCATATCGATAATAGCCATGATGCACTCAGAGAGCGCTTTCGCAGGTTGAACTTGCTCTATTACGTTTCTCCAGGCTGGAGTCTGGAGAATGGCGGTAATTTCGAACTTTGGGATGCTGCGCGAGAAAATCCCAAAACTATAGTTTCAATGGCCGATAGGCTTGTGGTGATGGAGACGAATAAAACCAGCTGGCACTCTGTCAGTCCGGTGAAAGTCGATCAACCGCGTTGCTGTGTGTCCAATTACTATTTTTCGAAACAGTCGCCTGACGCGACTGAGTACTTCCATGTCACCTCGTTTACTGGACGGCCAGGAGAGAAAGTAAAGCGTGCTTTGGGGGTGATGGATAATGTGCTGCGAAATACGGTTTCGAAGATCCTGAAAGTTGGTCGTGGCAAGGATCAAGTGAATAAACAAAAGGCTCGTCACTGACGAGGCCTTACTTCGACGAAGCGAAAACTGTTGTGTCTAATCGCCTCTACCGCGTCGCCCTCAACGGATACGGCCGCATCGGCCGTTGCGTGCTGCGCGCTCTGCACGAGCGCGGCGCGGCGGCCGGCTTCGAGATAGTCGCTTTGAACGATCTGGCCGACCAGGCCAGCATCGAGTACCTGACCCGCTTCGACTCCACCCACGGCCGCTTCCCCGGCGAGGTGAAGGTCGACGGCGACTGCCTGCATATCAACGGCGATTGCGTGAAGGTGCTGCGCCAGAGCGAGCCCGAGGCCATCGACTGGGCGGGCCTGGGCATCGACCTGCTGCTGGAGTGCTCCGGCGTCTACCACAGCCGAGCCGATGGCGAGCGTTTCCTCAAGGCTGGTGCGCCGCGGGTGCTGTTCTCCCAGCCGATGGCCGGCGAGGCGGATGTCGACGCCACCGTGGTGTTCGGCGTCAACCAGCAGTGCCTGACCGGTGCCGAGAAGCTGGTGTCGAACGCCTCCTGCACCACCAATTGTGCGGTACCGCTGCTCAAGCTGCTCGACGAGGCGGTGGGCCTGGAGTACGTCTCCATCACCACCATCCACTCGGCGATGAACGACCAGCCGGTGATCGACGCCTACCACCACGAAGACCTGCGCCGCACGCGCTCGGCCTTCCAGTCGGTGATTCCGGTGTCCACCGGCCTGGCCCGCGGTATCGAACGCCTGCTGCCGGAACTGGCCGGGCGCGTGCAGGCCAAGGCCATCCGCGTGCCGACGGTCAACGTCTCCTGCCTGGACATCACCCTGCAGGTGGCGCGCGACACCAGTGCCGCCGAGATCAACACGGTGCTGCGCCAGGCTGCCGAGACCGGCCCGCTCAAGGGCCTGCTGGCCTACACCGAGCTGCCCCACGCCAGCTGCGATTTCAACCACGACGCCCACTCGGCCATCGTCGACGGCAGCCAGACCCGGGTTTCCGGCCCGCGCCTGGTCAACCTGCTGGCCTGGTTCGACAACGAATGGGGTTTCGCCAACCGTATGCTCGACGTCGCGGAACACTTCCTCGCCGTCTCCAACCCATCCAAATAACCAGCCCCCGTGAAGGACTGACCATGACCGTTCTCAAGATGACCGACCTCGACCTCGCCGGTAAGCGCGTGCTGATCCGCGAAGACCTCAACGTGCCGGTGAAGGACGGTGTGGTGAAGAGCGACGCGCGCATCCTCGCCTCCCTGCCGACCATCAAGCTGGCCCTGGAGAAGGGCGCGGCGGTCATGGTCTGCTCGCACCTGGGCCGTCCGACCGAGGGTGAGTTCTCCGAGGAGAACAGCCTGGCGCCGGTCGCCGCCTACCTGTCCAAGGCTCTGGGCCGCGAAGTACCGCTGGTCAAGGACTACCTGGGCGGCGTCGAAGTCAAAGCCGGCGACATCGTGCTGTTCGAGAACGTGCGCTTCAACAAGGGCGAGAAGAAGAACGCCGATGAGCTGGCCCAGCAATACGCCGCCCTGTGCGACGTGTTCGTGATGGACGCCTTCGGTACCGCCCACCGCGCCGAGGGCTCGACCCACGGCGTGGCCAAGTTCGCCAAGGTTGCCGCTGCCGGCCCGCTGCTGGCCGCCGAACTGGACGCCCTGGGCAAGGCCCTGGGCAACCCGGCCCGCCCGATGGCCGCCATCGTCGCCGGCTCCAAGGTCTCCACCAAGCTCGACGTGCTGAACAGCCTGAGCCAGATCTGCGACCAGCTGATCGTCGGCGGCGGCATCGCCAACACCTTCCTCGCTGCGGCCGGCTTCCCGGTCGGCAAGTCGCTGTACGAGGCCGATCTGGTCGACACCGCCAAGGCCATCGCGGCCAAGGTCAGCGTGCCGCTGCCGGTCGACGTGGTGGTGGCCAAGGCCTTCGCCGAAGACGCCGAAGCGACCGTGAAAGCCATCGTCGACGTGGCCGACGACGACATGATCCTCGACATCGGCCCGCAGACCGCCGCGCAGTTCGCCGAGCTGCTGAAGTCGTCGAAGACCATCCTGTGGAATGGCCCGGTCGGCGTGTTCGAGTTCGATCAGTTCGGCAACGGCACCAAAGTGCTGGCCCAGGCCATCGCCGAGAGCCCGGCGTTCTCCATCGCTGGCGGCGGCGACACCCTGGCGGCCATCGACAAGTACGGCGTGAACGAGCAGATCAGCTATATCTCCACCGGTGGTGGCGCCTTCCTCGAGTTCGTCGAGGGCAAGGTCCTGCCGGCCGTGGAAGTGCTGGAGCAGCGCGCCAAGTAAGACCCTGCTGACGATCATGTCGTCGGCGGTTTGAGAGCATCGGCGCTAAACCAAAGGCCTCTCGGCGCGGTCCCTTGCACAGGAACCCCGGAGAAAGGAGCACGGTCATGCGCCAGCTCACGATACTGTTACTCTGTGCCGGCCTCGCCGGTTGTAGTGGCAAGGGCTCGGCCCCCAGCACCTGCGAGGTGTTGAGCCCGCCGGAAATCATCCTGCCGACCACCCAGGACGATCAGCGGGTCGAGGCGCAGAGCAGCGGCGACCCAACGGTGAGCGGCAGCGAGCAGCAGAACTGCCCCTGACGTTCACCTGGCCCTGACATGGAGTGTGCGATGAGAGCTGTGATCCTGACGTTGTCCGCCGTGCTGCTGAGCGCCTGCGCCAGCCAGCCGGAGCCTGCCGACCAGTGGATCCGCTGGGTCTGCGATAGCCAGGCCGAAGTGCTGTGGCGACCGGTGGGCGAGGATGCGGTCGACCTGCGTCTGGGCGGCGGCGACATCGTGCACCGCCTGCAGCGCGAACCCTCGGGGTCCGGCGCGCTCTATAGCGACGGCATCCTGGCCTTCCACAGCAAGGGCGAGGAAGGCCTGGTGTACCGGGTGGCGGACAACGACCTGATCGGTCGGGGCTGCAAGGCACAGTAATTGCGGTAAGCAGGGTTCGGACCACGGTCCGGACCGCTGGTGCGGCGGGCTTCGAGCCTCGCCGGATTCGAATCCCGCGCGCCGAACAGGGGCGCGGGGCGGGAGAGGGCGACCCCCGATCCCCTGAAACTTGAACAAGGCCCGCCGCTGCGGCAGGCTTGCACGATCAACGACCCATTCCGGGAGAAAGGAACACCATGGCACTTATCAGCATGCGCCAGATGCTCGACCACGCCGCCGAATTCGGCTACGGCGTGCCGGCCTTCAACGTCAACAACCTCGAGCAGATGCGCGCGATCATGGAAGCGGCCGACAAGACCGACTCCCCGGTGATCGTCCAGGCTTCGGCCGGTGCCCGTAAGTACGCCGGTGCGCCGTTCCTGCGCCACCTGATCCTGGCCGCCATCGAAGAATTCCCGCACATCCCGGTGTGCATGCACCAGGACCACGGCACCAGCCCGGACGTGTGCCAGCGCTCGATCCAGCTGGGCTTCAGCTCGGTGATGATGGACGGCTCGCTGAAAGAAGACGGCAAGACCCCTGCCGACTACGACTACAACGTCCGCGTGACCCAGCAGACCGTGGCCTTCGCCCACGCCTGCGGCGTGTCCGTGGAAGGTGAGCTGGGCTGCCTGGGCAGCCTGGAAACCGGTATGGCCGGTGAAGAAGACGGCGTCGGCGCCGAAGGCGTGCTGGACCACAGCCAGCTGCTGACCGACCCGGAAGAAGCCGCTGACTTTGTCAAGCGCACCCAGGTCGATGCCCTGGCCATCGCCATCGGCACCAGCCACGGCGCCTACAAGTTCACCAAGCCGCCAACCGGCGACGTGCTCTCCATCGAGCGCATCAAGGAAATCCACAAGCGCATCCCCAACACCCACCTGGTGATGCACGGTTCCTCCTCGGTGCCGCAAGAGTGGCTGAAGGTGATCAACGAGTTCGGCGGCGACATCAAGGAAACCTACGGCGTGCCGGTCGAAGAAATCGTCGAAGGCATCAAGCACGGCGTACGCAAGGTCAATATCGACACCGACCTGCGCCTGGCCTCCACCGGTGCCATCCGCCGCATGATGGCCGAGCACCCGAGCGAGTTCGACCCGCGCAAGTTCTTCGCCAAGACCATCGTCGCCATGCGTGACATCTGCATCGCCCGCTACGAAGCCTTCGGCACCGCCGGCAACGCCTCCAAGATCAAGCCGATCAACCTGGAAGGCATGTTCCAGCGCTACGCCAGCGGCGAGCTGACCGCCAAGGTCAACTAAGCGACACGCTGTACCGAAAGCCCCGCTCTGCGGGGCTTTCTCGTATTGGGATAGGACATGATGCAACTGCTCGAATGGATTCGACGCGTTAGGCGAGAACGTGCCCGCTTGCTGTTCACTGCGCAGATTATTGGTTCTCCAGCGGAAACCGCCGCGCTGGAGTGGATGAATCGCCATGCGCTGTTTGGCTTTATGGGGACGCTATGCCAGATCGCTGGCGTGATCGTCGTGAGCCTCACGCTACTGGATCTCTGCTTGGAGCTCCCCAGCCTCGGATACTGGCAGCAGGTAGCCATAAGTGTGGGGAGTTTCGTCTTGAGCGCTTGGTTTCTGGTGCGCTACCGCGAAGTTTGGGTGCTGATCCTGGCTGCCTTCTATCTGACCTTTGCCGTTGTCCTGCTGGACTTTGCCGTGGCCAATCTGAGTGCTCCGCAGGTGCTGCTCGCCTCGGTGGTGGGCCGCGACTGCTATACGCCACCTCGCGGGCGAGTGCTGGCGACACCCGAACAGGTATGTGAGCTGGAAATTCAGCTGGGTCACTACAGCCACTGGATCAACGTCACGGGAACCGATCTGTGGATGAGCAGTGAGCTTGCAATCGAGCCGCGTCGCGGTTTTCTCGGGCTGACCTATCCGCGCCTGGTGTCGACGCCATGATCACCTTTCTGTTGCTCTGGGGGGCTTTTGCCGCAGCACTGATCGGCTGGGCCAGCCAGCGCGGGCACTACCTGCTGATCACGGCGAGCCGCAGATTGAGGGGCCAGCTGGATGATCCTGTGCGCAGCCTGTTGCCCGCCGAGCGGCAGGCTCTCACGCAGTGTTTCCAGCTGGCCTTTCCCGCCGATATGGCAGTACACCGACTGGTCTGCAAGGTTGCCTTGGTGGGCTGGCGCGAGCCGCTCTTCCTGCTGCGCCCTTACTATCAGGAGGGCGCATTGCTGGTCGACCTGCCGGAGAGCTTGTATAGCTGTGTCGAGCCTTTACTGGAGGATCAGGTAGAGCTGGTACTCAACCCTCACCAGGGGACGCCACATGCTTTCGTGATCAGCCTCAACGGCGTGTCGCTATTGTGTGACTGCGAGGCGCGCGCGGCGGGAATCTGCTTGCCTCCAGCGCCTGAGCAGCCGCGACCCGCGCTGCGGGCTGGCTGCGAATTTCATGTACTGGGCAAGGTCGGCTCAGGACCAGCCGGTTAGGCGGTGCAGTTGCTTACCTCCTTCCTGAAGAGTTTGCCGATGTCGTTACGTTTCCTCGGGGGACCTTGCGCCCTGCTTCTACTGCTGTCGGGCTGCGTTGGCCAGGCGCTGCCGCCCAAAGCGCCGGCAAGCGCTCCGCTGGCCGTCGTGCCCAGCGACCCGCAGCGCTGCGGCGAGCGTGCCGAGTGCACCACCAAGGTTTCGCGCACGTTGCTGTTCGTCTTCGACTATGCGGCTGCCGGTGGGCATCTGCTGCAACGTCAGGGGCGGCTGCTGTTCACTCCGGACGAGGCCGCGCCGAGCGAATGGCCGGACATCGCCATTCGTCTGGCTGAGCCGGCCGACAGCCGTTTCGAGTTTGCGGCCGAATGCCAGGTCGCGCAGTGCCGCTACAGTGCCGACGAGCTGCTGCGGGTCTATCGCAGCTACCTGGCCGACCGGCCCTGCTCGCTGCAGCTGGCGTCGGCGGTGCGTGGCTGTGCGCCCTGATGGCGGTGAGCGGGGTTACACTGCGGCCATGAGCACGCCTTTCAAATACCTCCAGGGCTACCCGCCGCACCTGCAGCAGCAGGTGATGCAGATGGTCTCCGAGAATCGCCTCGGCGATTACCTGAGCCAGCGCTATCCCAATCGCCACCAGGTGCAGAGCGACAAGGCGCTGTATGGCTACACCACCGAGCTGAAGCAGGAATACCTGCGCAGTGCGCCGGCCATCGACAAGGTGCTCTATGACAACCGCCTCGACCTGACTCACCGGGCGCTAGGCCTGCACACGGCGGTGTCGCGGGTGCAGGGCGGCAAGCTCAAGGCGAAGAAGGAGATCCGCGTGGCCGCGCTGTTCAAGGACGCCGCGCCAGAGTTCCTCAACATGATCGTGGTGCACGAGCTGGCGCACCTGAAGGAGGCCGAGCACAACAAGGCCTTCTACAAGCTGTGCCAGTACATGTTGCCGGACTACCATCAGTTGGAATTCGACCTGCGCCTGTATCTGACCTGGCGCGACCTGACGGCCTGACCACGGAGCGCTCTCATGGATGAGATCAACCCATACGCGACGCCGAGTAGTGCTCTACAGAAACCCGCCGAGTTCAAAGCGTTGCGGGCGCTCACTCTGTTCACATGGGCGCATGTCATCTACGGCTTATTGGTGCTGGCTTTCAGCTTACTAGTGCTTCTAGCTGGGCGTAATGCCGGGGATTGGACACAAGTATTGTCTTGCATGCTGTTTGTTTTCCCAGTGATTAGTTGTGCGCAACTATCTAGACAGCGTTTGAAGCTGTTCCTGCTTATCTGGCTCTTACAGCTCCTGATTTTTCTATTCCTGCTCGACTACAGTGCAGAGCTAGATCGATTCTCGATCAAGATGGTGTTGAGTTGGTTTTTCACCCTTAGTAATGGGTTATCTCTGCTTGGGGGGGTGTACTTCTATTGGCATCTACGCCAATGGGTAAAAAACGAGCGCTCTCTCGTATCCCTCACAGTATCTGGTCTGTAGCCATCCATCACCGGCTTATCCACAGAGTCATCCCCGGCCTCTGTGCACAACCTGCTGATTCGAAAGCGCTTTTTCGGCGTGCGACCAATGGCGTGGAGGGTTGCCGCCGGGCGGTGCCATAGTGGTGACATCACTCGCAGGAGGGACCGCCATGAGCAGCGCCCCGCTTACGCCCGAGCAGTTGAGCAGCTTCAGTCCGATGGACTTCCTCACGCCTGCCTATCGCCAGCAGCTGCATGCCGGGCTCAAGTACCTGCAGCACCCGGCAGGTACCCAGCTGCTGACCAAGGGTGAGCGCGTCCTGGCCCAGTACTACCTGCTGGAGGGCAAGGTGGCGCTGGATACCGGCCCCACCCGGCAGACCATCGAGGGCGGCTCGCCGCAGGCGCACATGCCGCTCAACCCCGGGCAGAGCAATCCGCACAGCATCAAGGCGCTCACCGACGTGCGTCTGTTCGCCGTCGAGCACCAGTTGCTGGAGCGCCTGCTCGGCTGGAGCCAGGATGCCGCCTACCAGGTCAGCAGCCTGGGCGGCGGCATGGTCGAGGAGCACGACGAGGACGACTGGCTGGCGCGCCTGCTCAATACGCCGCTGTTCGGTCGCCTGCCGCCATCGCACCTGCATGCGCTGCTGGCGCGTTTCGAATATCTGCCGGTGCGCGCTGGCGAGGCGGTGGTCACCTATGGCGAGCCGGGCGAGCACTTCTACGTGATCAAGCAGGGCCGAGCGCGCATCAGCCTGCCGCAGGCCTATCGCGAGCAACCGACCCAGGTGCTGGAGCGTGGCGACTTCTTCGGCGAGGAGGCGCTGGTCAGCGGCGCGGTGCGCTCGGCCAGCGTGACCATGCTGGAGGATGGCGAGCTGGCGCGGCTGCATCGCGACCTGTTCGTCGAGCTGGTACGGCCCAGCCTGATCCCGCGCATCAGCGGCACGGAGCTGGAGCAGCTGAGTCACCAGGGCAGCCGCAAGTACCTTCTGCTCGACGTGCGCCTGGCGGTGGAGTACCGCCTGGGCCATCTGCCGGACAGCTTCAACCTGCCGGTGGCCAACCTGCGTACCCACGCCGACAGCCTGGACCGTGGCACCTGCTACGTGGTCACCCCGGACGGCGGCATCCGCAGTGAATTGGCCGTACATCTGCTCAATCAACTAGGCTTCGATGCCTACCTACTAAGCGACTCGACTCCCCAAGCGGCCTGAGCAGGAGCGCTACATGCGCCATCCCAAGTTGTGCTCGTTGTTGCTGTTGTTGTGCTGTGGGCTGTTCGCCGGTGCGTTGCCGGCTCGCGAGCTGCTGGTGGTCGGTACCAGTTTCCCGCAGGTTTACGAACGCAATGCTGCCGGTGACTTCACCGGCTTGGCCCCGGCGGTGCTGCGCCGTCTGGCGGCCGAGCTGGGCGGCGAGCTGCGCTTCGAGCTGTACCCCTGGGCGCGCGCGCAGCGCATGGTCGAGCACGGCGAGGCGGACATTCTGGTCGGCCCCTATCGCACCGCCGAGCGCGAGGCACGCTTCGCCTTCGCTGCCGAGCCCTTCTATCAGGACCGCATCCTGTTCTACGCCCACGTGAACCGTCGCGAGGCTTGGGATGGCGACTACGCCAGCCTCACCGGGCGCCGCGTCGCGGTGGTGCGTGGCTGGATCTACGGGCGCCAGTTCGAGGATGCGCGGGCGCACCTGCAGCCGGTGACGGTGGAGTCGGTGAGCAACGGCCTGCGCATGCTGGTGGCTGGGCGCATCGACCTGCTGGCCAGCAACCAGCGCAACACCCAGCCTTACCTGACGGCGCCTTTGCAGCAGACGATCACCGAGCTACTGCCGCTGATCGACGTGCAGCGTGGCTATTTTGCCTTCCCTCGCGACCCCGGCCACGACCGGCTGCGCGAGAGTTTCGACCGCGCTTTCTTTGATCTGGTGGCTTCGGGGCAGCTGGCGCGGCTGGCGGCGCCGCTCGGTGTTAGCGTGCCCTGAGTGGCGTCATTCCGCGCGCAGGATCTGCCAGGTGGCGGGGCCGGCCTTTACCTCGTCGCCGGGGCCGCGGCCGAGCAGCTGGTGGCCGAGTGGTGCCTGGGTGGTGATCAGCACCACTTCCTGCCCGTCATGTTGCAGCTTGAGGCCGGCGCCATCCGGGCCGAGCAGCAGGCATTGCTGGCGACCGGTGGCGTCTTCCAGCCAGATCAGGGCGCCGAGCTGGATGCCACTGGCGTCGTCGTAGGCGCGCAGCTGCAGGGTGCGCCAGGCATTCAGCGCGCGGCGGATCTCCTCGACCCGGCGCGACTGCCCGGCAGCCAGATAGGAGGCCTCCAGGCCGCGGGTGTCGTACTTGTTCTCGGCCTTGCTCTCCTCGTGGGTGGCGGCCTGGCGCGCGGTTTCGGCGGCGGCGACCAGCAGCGCGAGATCGGCCTCGAGGCGCTGGCATACCTGTTGCTGGAGGAGAAGCTTGTCCATGGTGCGACATCGGTGGTGGCGGGGCGTGCAGGGTAGCAGCCTCTCCGGCACCGGTCGCGAGTCCTACACTCAGATCGACCACGACCCGGTGAACCGCAATGCGTATTTCCCGCTGGCGCTGGCTGGGATGCCTGCTCACCCTGTACCTCGCCGCCGGCCCGCGCGCCGAGTCGCTGCAGCTGTATACCGAGGAATATCCGCCGCTGAACTTCGCTCGCGAGGGGCGCCCGGTGGGGCTGGCGGTGGACCTGGTGCGTGAGCTGTTCGAGCGCACCGGCGACCACGGCACGATCAGCGTGGTGCCCTGGGCGCGCGGCTACCAGGCGGCGCAGGAAGAGCCGAACACCGCGCTATTCGTCACCATGCGTACCCGCGAGCGTGAGCAGCACTTCAAATGGGTCGGCCCGCTGGCCATGGTCATCACCAGCTTCTACGCGCTCAAGGGCTCGGGCATCCAGATCGGTTCGCTGGAGGAAGCAGCACGAGTCGGCACCATCGCCGTGCCGCGCCAGTGGTACAGCTACCAGGACCTGCAGGCCCGCGGCCTGCCCAACCTGTATGGGGTGATCGGCCCGCAGCAGATGATGAGCATGCTGCGCCACGGCCGGGTGCCGGTGGTGGTGGCCGACAACGTGACCCTGGACAGCCTGCTGGCCCTCGGCGGCCTGCAGCCGGGCAGCGTCGAGCCGCTGTATGGATTTCTGCGCAGCGAGGCCTACATCGCCTTCTCGCCGAGCACCTCAGACGCGGTGGTGCAGAACTGGCAGGAGGCGCTGGACTCGATGAAGCGCGACGGCAGTTTCGCCCTGATCTACCGCCGTTGGCTGACGGGGCAGGAGATTCCCGCCGAGCTGCTGCAGACCAACACGCGCTGAGCGATTCTACTGCGCGCTGCGGCGCATGCCGATGTGCGGGATGTCGTCTTCCAGGTATTGCTCGGTCACCACGCTGAAACCGTAGCGGCCGTAGTAGCGCTGCAGGTGCGCCTGGGCCGAGAGGTAGACCGGCAGCCCCGGCCAGCGCTCGGCACAGGCCTGCAGGGCGCGCTCCATCAGCTCATGACCGAGGCCGCTGCCACGCGCCTCGCTGGCGATCACCACGCGGCCGATCACCACCTCGCCGTCGTGGCGCGCCGGATCGAGCAGGCGCAGGTAGGCGACCAGCGCGTCACCGTGCCAGGCCAGCAGGTGGCAGGTATCGCCGAGCAAATCCTGGCCATCCACCTCCTGGTAGGGGCAGTTCTGCTCCACCACGAACACGCGGGTACGCAGTGCGAGCAGGGCGTACAGCTCGTGCTTGTCCAGTTCGGAGTGGTGTTTGCAGTACCAGGTGAGCGTCATGGGGCGGGCCTTACGCGTGAACGAGGTGCCGATCCTGCCACAGCCGGTGCTAGCAGTCGCGGCCGCGTGGCGTTTCGCTGTCCACTGGCCGGGGGCCACCTACACTCGATGCTGGGGGCATGGAGGTGTGCTTTGGTGGCTGAGACTACGGAATATTCGATCTACCGGCGGGTGGTGTCGCAGCTGATGCAGGGCCAGGAGCAGCTGCCCAGCCTGCCGGCGCTGACCCTGGACATCCGCCGGGCGCTGAGTGACGGGCGGATCACCACCCCGGCGCTGGCGAAGCTGATCAGCCGTGACCCGGCGCTGGCCGCGCTGCTGATGAAGCATGCCTCCGGTGCGTTGTATCGCCACCCGGTGGCGCCGCGCACGCTGCAGGACGTGATCGGCCTGCTCGGCATGCGCGAGGTGGATCGCATCACCATGGTCCACAGCATCAAGAGCCTGTTCACCCTGCACAGCCCGGCGCACAAGCGCCTGTTTCTCGAGGTATGGGGGCGGTTGACGCTCAAGGCCAGCACCTGCGCCATGCTCGCCCGCCTGCTCGGCCATGTGACGCCGGAACATGCGCTGCTGGCCAGCCTGCTCAGCGAGGTGGGCACCCTGGCGGTACTCTCGGCATTCCGCGACGAGGCCGACATCCCCTCCGGCGAGCTCTACTACAAGCTGTGCCGCGAATACAGCAAGTCGCTCGGGGTGATCGTGCTGAAGAAGTGGGCGGTGAACGACGAGTACATCTCGGTGATTCGCGCCGCCGGCAACTGGTCCAGCACCGAGGGGCGCGAGTTGGGGCTGATCGACCTGGTCAACCTGGCCCTGTTTCATGCCATCAAGGAGCGCAACGCCGATGCCGATCTACCGCTGCTGGTGGAGCTGGCGGCCTTCCACAAGCTGCTGCCGCCGCTGAATTTCATCGGCGACAACGGCGAGCTGGAGCTGGTGGTCAACCATCGGGCGGACATTCATGCGCTGGCCGAAACGCTCTACTAACCGCTGCTGCCTGTTGCTGGCACTCCTCGCGCTGGGTGGCACGGCCCAGGCCGAGGAGCGCTGGCGGGTGGTCGTGGCCGAGCTGGTCGGCGTGGCCGTGGCGGGCGAGCGCAATCCTTTGATGGAGATGCTGGCGGCGCTGGACCAGCAGCTGGAGGGCGTGACCCTGGAGGTGCGCCTGCAGCCCTTCGCCCGGACCATGCTGCTGGTGCAGCAGGGCCGCGCCGAGCTGCAGTTTCCCTACATCGAACTGCCGCAGCCGCCGACCGGGCTGCGCTATGGCGAGGAGTCGATCGGCACGGTGCGCTTCATGCTCTACTCGCGCCGCGACCAGCCGCTGTCGCGCCAGCAGGTGATGAGCGAGCGCTGGCGCCTGAGCGAGGCGCGCCTGGCGCAGAGTGGTCTGCAGCTCGACGCCGCTCAGCTGGAGCGCCTGCGCCCGTTGTTCGGCCAGCGCTGGCGCCGCGAGCAACTGGCCGTGCAGCTTGGGTCGCGTCCCGAGCTGACGGCGCTGGCCTTTCCCTATCGGATCGAGACCGAGCGCGCGCATGTCGAGGCGCTGGGCATCCCGGTGCTGCCCAGCAACAGCGTGGCCAGCAGCCTGGAGAAGCTGGTGCGCCGGCGTATCGACGGCTATGTGCTGGCGCCGCTCAACGTCGAGCCGGAGATCGACCGCCTGCGCCTGCGCGACGAGCTGCAGGGTGTCGGCTTTGCCGACTATCGGGCCGGCTGGTTGGTGGCGGACACGCCGCAGGGCACGGCCATCGCCGCGCGGGTCAGCGCCGGTCTGCGCGCGCTGAAGGCCAGTGGTGAGTTCGAGCGGATCATGGGACCGATGTTGCGCCAGATGAAGGGCCGCGACTGGCCCTGAGCTGGTGCTGGACTAGGCGTTCTGATCGACCCGCACGCCATTGCGACCCTCGGCCTTGGCCTGGTACATGGCCATGTCGGCCTGGCGCAGCAGCAGGGTGGGGCTGTCCTCGCCGTGGCTCAGGGCGATGCCGATGCTGGCGCCGACCCTGACCTCGCCCTGCGGCGTGGCGATGGGCTGGCCGATCTGCGCGAGGATGCGCTCGGCCATCTCGCGGGCGTCCTGCTCGCCGGTGAGCTCCTCGCAGACCACCACGAACTCGTCGCCGCCGAGGCGGGCCGGCAGGTCGCAGTCGCGCACGCTGCTCTGCAGGCGCTGCGCCACCTGCTCCAGCACCTGGTCGCCGAGGGCGTGGCCGTGCTGGTCGTTGATCGGCTTGAAGCCGTCCAGATCGATCAGCATCACCGCCAGCAGGTCGCCGCTGCGCTGGGCGCGGCGCAGGGCCATCTCCAGGTGCTGCTGCAGGGCGTTGCGGTTGGCGATGCCGGTCAGCGGGTCCTGCAGGGCCAGGGCCTGCAGACGCTGGTTGGCGGCGGCCAGCTCTTCCGTGCGCTCGGCCACGCGCTGCTCCAGGCGGCGCTCCTGGGCCTGCAGGCTCTCCTCGCGCAGGCGCTTGTGCGCGTTGAAACGGGCGGCGAGGGCGAACGACAGCAGGATCATCTCCAGCATCGAGCCGATCTGCATGGCGTGCAGGGTGAAGAAGTTCGACGGGATCAGGGCGAAGTTGCGCAGGGCCAGCAGGGCGGCGCCGCACAGCAGCATGGTCCAGGCCAGGGCGAAGAAGGCAGCGCCGGGCACGCGGTTGCGCACGCTGACGAAGGCCACGCTGAGCAGCACCACGCAGACGCTGACGCCGGAGATGGACATGGTCTTCAGCGCCAGCGGCACCGGCAGCAGCAGGGTGGCGATGGCGCAGGTGAAGATCACCGCGAACCAGCGGCCGAGGAATCTATCCCAGCGCGGCAGCCACTGGCGCGTGTCGAGGAAGCTGCGGGCGAACAGCAGGGCGATGGCGCCGGCGGCGCAGATGCCGAACGGCAGCGCGCGGTTGGTCCACCAGCCGGCGCCCGTCCACAGCAGCTGGGCGCCGAGGCCGTTGAGGCCGAGCAGGCCGATGCAGAAGGTCGAAACGAACAGCACGTAGTAGATGAACGGCCGCTCGCGCAGGGCGATGAACAGCAGCAGGTTGTAGCTGCCCAGCGCCAGCAGGGCGCCGAAGTAGATGGCCTGCACCACGTAGCCGCGGATGCTGTGCTGCTCGTGTTCGGCCAGGCCGTAGAGGCTGGCGCTGAGCGTCATGCTGCCGGCGGAGCTGGCGCGCAGGTAGAGGGTGCGGCGCTCGCCGGGGTCCAGGTGTAGGTCGAACACCGGCGTGCGGTTGCCGACGCTGCGCTGCTCGTACACCACCATGTCGCCGCCCTGGCTCAGGCGGATGCCGTCGCTGCCGACATCGAACAGCTGCACCAGATCGAGCGAGGGATAATCCACTTCCAGGCGCCAGCGTCCCGGACGGTCCAGCATCGACTGCACCTCGAGGCGCAGCCAGATGGCGCCAGTGACATAGCCGAAGCCCAGGTCGCGGCGCGTGGCGCTGCTGCTGAAACGCTCCGGATGAGCGATCAGCTCGTCCAGCTGCAGGCGGCCTTCGGGGTCGGCCAGGTAATCGGCCACGCCGTACAGGGGCTGGGCTTCGCCGTTCTCCGTCAGCTGCAGGGGCGCCGCCCAGCCGGGCAGGGCCAGCAGGCAGAGCAGAAGCAGCAGCGAAGACAAAGCGGGGCGCATCGGGAGTCCATGGCGGTGTGCCGAGGGCCAATACTGGCAGAGGGCCAGGGGCTGCGCCAAGCCGGATGTGATCACAACTGGCATTGGCGGCGCGGCACGCTGGCGTTTGCGGCCTGCCGCGCGCGGTGCCGGGCTGCTATGTTCTGTGCCCTCCGCCACCCTTCGAGAGCACCGCCATGCCCGCGCCCTGCATCCTGATTCCCCTGCCGCGCCGTGACTTCGACCCCAGCGAGGCAGCTCTGGCCTGGCGCCAGCTGCGCCGGGCCGGCTACCGGGTGTGCTTCGCCACCCCGGACGGCCAGCCGGCGCAGCCGGACCCGCAGATGCTCAGTGGCGAGGGGCTTGATGCCTGGGGCCAGGTTCCCGGCCTGCGCCGACTGCGGCTGCTCGGTCTGCTGCTGCGCGCCAACGGCGAGGCGCGCGCGGCCTGCGCCGAGATGCTGGCCGATCCCGACTACCGCAACCCGCTGCGCCACGAGCGCCTGCGCGAGGAGGACTTCGCCGGCTTGATGCTGCCTGGTGGCCACTGGGCCCGGGGTATGCGCGAGTACCTGGAGAGCGAGCCGCTGCAGACGCTGGTGGCGGCCTTCTTCGCTGCCGACAAGCCGGTCGCGGCGGTCTGCCACGGCGTGCTGCTGGCGGCGCGCAGCAAGGACGCGGATGGCCGCTCGGTGCTGCACGGGCGCAAGACCACCGGGCTGACCTGGAAGATGGAAAAGACCGCCTGGGACCTGACCCGCTTCTACGGCCGCTGGTGGCAGGGTGACTACTACCGCACCTACTCCGAGGCACCGGGCGAGCCGGCCGGGTACATGAGCGTGCAGGGCGAGGTGGGACGGCTGCTGGCCAGCCCGGAAGATTTTCTCGACGTGGCCAAGGGCGCACCCGACTTCTGGCGCAAGACCAGCGGCCTGCACCGCGACACGCCGAGCGACAGCCGCCCGGCCTGGGTGGTGCGCGACGGCAACTATGTGTCCGGGCGCTGGCCCGGCGACATGCACGAGCTGATGCGGCGCTTTATCGAGCTGCTGCCGGCGGCCTGAGTTCGTTTATACAAACTGCGCGGCGGCGTGGGCGGAGGCCCAGGCCCACTGGAAGTTGAAGCCGCCCAGGTGGCCGCTGACGTCCAGCACCTCGCCGATGAAGTACAGTCCCGGCGACTTCTGCGACTCCATGGTTTTTGACGACACCTCGCGGGTATCGATGCCGCCCAGGGTCACCTCGGCGGTGCGGTAGCCCTCGGTGCCGGCCGGCACCAGGGTCCAGTCGGCCAGCTTGGCCGCCACCGCCTCCAGCTCCGCCGGGGTGTACTGCTTGAGCGGCTTGCTGACGAACCACTGCTCGGCCAGCAGGCCGGCCATCTTCTTGGTGAACAGTTCGGCCAGCAGGGTCTTCAGCTCGGTATTGGGTCGTTCGCGCTGCTGCGCCGCCAGCCACTCGGGCAGGTCGATATGCGGCAGCAGATTGATGCTGATGGCGTCGCCCGGCTGCCAGTACGAGGAGATCTGCAGGATCGCCGGGCCCGACAGGCCGCGGTGGGTGAACAGGATGTTCTCCTTGAAGCTCTGCCCGTTGCAGCTGACCACGCAATCCTCCACCGAGGTGCCGGACAGCTCGGTGCACAGCGCCTTGAGCTGCGGTTCGGTGATGGTGAAGGGCACCAGGCCGGCGCGGGTCGGCAGCAGGCTGTGGCCGAACTGCTTGGCTACCTGGTAGCCGAAGCCGGTGGCGCCGAGGGTGGGGATGGACAGGCCGCCAGTGGCGATCACCAGCGACTCGCAAGCGAACTTGCCGGCGCTGGTGTGCAGGGTGTAGCCAGTCTCGGTTTTGCTGATGGTTTCGACCGAGGTATCCAGGCGCAGGTCGACGCCGTGCTCGTCGCACTCGGCCAGCAGCATGTTGAGGATGTCGTTGGCCTTGCGGTCGCAGAACAGCTGGCCGAGTTTCTTCTCGTGGTAGGGCACGTCGTGCTTGACCACCAGTTCGACGAAGTCCCACTGGCTGTAGCGGGCCAGGGCCGACTTGCAGAAGTGCGAGTTCTGCGAGAGGAAGTTGGCCGGCTCGCAGTACATGTTGGTGAAGTTGCAGCGGCCGCCACCGGACATGAGGATCTTCTTGCCCGGCTTGTTGGCGTGGTCCAGCAGCAGGACCTGGCGCCCGCGTGCGGCGGCTTGTGCCGCGCACATCAGGCCGGCGGCGCCGGCGCCGATGATGATGACCGGGAAGAAGGACACGGCTGAACCTCGATGAGTCGCAAAGCCGCGCATTCTAGCGGAAAGCGCGACTGCCCTTGGCGGCGCTCGTCAGGCCGCCTTGGCCTCGCTCTGCTGCGGGCGCTTCTGCAGGTGTGCGGTCAGCGTGCGCAGCGGCGCCAGCTGGCGGCAGATCAGGCCGAGCTGCACCTGCACCAGGCGGTGGCCCTCGTCCATTTCGTCGGGCAGTTGCTCCAGTTCCTCGGCCAGGGCCTGGTCGGCCTCGTCGTACACCGTCACCGGCTGGCCGCTCTGCAGGCCGCTGGCAATGGCGTCGAGGCTCTGGGTGATGTGGGCGACGGCGCGATCGTGCAGGTCGTCGCTGGCGTCCGCGGCCAGGCTGGCGCGGTGCGCGCCGAGGGCCGAGAGGTAGCTGAGCAGGGTGTGCGAGAGCACCAGGAAGCGGAAGCCGGTCTCGGCGTCCTTCCGGAAATGGCCGGGCTCCAGCAGCATGTTGGACAGGGTGGTGGACAGCGCCGCGTCGGCGTTGTGCGCGTTGCGCCGGGCCAGGCGGTAGCTCAAGTCGTCGCGGGCGCCGGACTCGTACTGCTGCATGATCTGCAGCAGGTAGCGGCTGTTGCTGCTCAGGGTGCTGGCCAGCACCTGGTTGAGCTTGCGCCCCTGCCAGTCCGGCAGGATGAAGAACACCGCCAGCCCGGCGATCACCGTGCCCAGCACGGTATCCACCAGGCGCGGCCAGAGCAGGGTGTAGGCGTCGCTGATCTGGTTGAAGCAGAGCACCACCACCAGGGTCATGGCCGTGGTAGCCAGGGTGTAGCGGTCGACCCTGTTGGTGAAGAACAGCACCCCGGCGGCCACGGCGAACAGTGATTGCAGCAGCGGATCGGGGAACAGGCGGATCAGTGCCCAGCCCAGCACCAGGCCGAGCATGGTGCCGCTGACCCGCTGCACCAGGCGCATGCGCGTGGCGCCGTAGCTGGGGCGGCAGACGAACAGGGTGGTGAGCAGGATCCAGTAGCCCTGCTGCGGGTGAATCCAGTGCAGCAGGCCGTAGCCGGCGAGCAGCGCGGCGGACAGGCGCAGGGCGTGGCGGAACACCAGGCTGGTCGGCGTGACGTGCTGGCGTAGGCGCTCGAAGGCGTCCTTCAGGCTCTGCGGCGAGCGGTCGAGCAGGGCGCTGTCCTGTTCGTCGGCCAGGGCGTCCGGGTTGCTGGCGCTGGACAGCTTGCGCTCGAGGGTGCCGAGGTTGCTGGCCAGGGCGCCGAGCGAGCGCAGCAGGCGGCGCCAGGCAGGGTTCTGCTGCTCGCGCAGGTAGGTCATGGAGGCGTCGAGGTCGGCCATGGCCTGGCTGTTGTCGTTGTAGTCGAACGGCTGGCGCAGGCGAATCGCCCGGCCCAGGGCCTGGCAGGCCTTGCCCTGCTGGCTGAGCAGGCGACCGCAGCGGAACATCACGTCGCTGTGGAAGAACGCCTCGGCCAGGGCGTTGTAGGGGTAGTGCGAGGAGCTGGCGCGCTCGTGGATGTCCTGGGCGATGAAGTACAGCTTGAGGTAGCGGTTGGTCTTCTGCCCGCTGCGCTTGCGGCTCATGCGGTTGAGGATGATCTCCTTGGCCAGGTTCAGCGCCGTCACCACACGACCATTCTGCCGCGCCAGTTCCAGGCGCCGCGCCTCGACGTCGAGCTGCTTGATCGGCTCGAACAGCGAGGCCTTCAGGCGCAGGTAGGTGCCCAGCTCGTCGAACACCCGCGACAGCGCCTGCTGCACCGGCTGCTGGCTGAACAGCATGCTCCAGACGATGCCGAGCAGGCCGTACCAGGCCGCGCCGCCGATCAGCAGCAGTGGTTCCTGCCAGAAGGTGCCGCCGAGGCCGCCGCGGTGTTCCAGGCCGATGGCCGTGTAGATCGCCAGGATCAGCGTGGCCTGGGCCACGGTGGCGTAGCGCTCGCCGATGCCGCCGAGCAGGGTCATGGCGAAACTGGCCACGGCCAGGCCGACGCCGAACAGCAACGGATAGGGGAACAGCAGTTGCACCGACACGGCGGTGACGCCGAAGCAGGTCAGGGTCACCAGCAGGGCCTGGGTGCGGCCGCGCCAGTGGTCGTCGCTCTCGGCCAGGGCGCTGGCGATGCAGCCGAGGAACAGCGGGATGACGAAGGCGATGCGGTCCAGGTACCAGCACAGGGCCATGGCCCCGGCCAGGGCGATGAACACCCGCACGCCGTAGGTGAATTTGTCGCGCGCCCAGAGCTGGCGCAGGGTGTGGTTCAGCGATGAGGGCATGGGCGAACGGCTACCCGCCGAAAAATGAAGTGATTTGCCGGAGAAGACGGCAGAAGGCGCCGTCGAGGCACCATTTTATCGACCTTTAGTTGAGGATAGCGTGCGCGCGGCGGTAACGAAAAACGGGCCCGAGGGCCCGTTTGCGATGCAGCTGGCGCTGGCTCAGTCCTCGCCGTCGTCGTCGTCAGCGCCGTCGACCTTCATGCCCAGCTCCTTGATCTTGCGCGTCAGGGTGTTGCGGCCCCAACCCAGCAGCACGGCGGCATCGCGGCGGCGGCCGGCGGTGTGCTTGAGCGCGGTCTCGATCATGATCCGCTCGAAGGCCGGTACGGCGCTGTCCAGCAGGCTGGACTGGCCGCGCGCCAGGGCCTGGTCGGCCCACTGGCGCAGGCCCTGTTCCCAGTTGGTCGCCGGGGCGTTTTCCTGGGGCTGGGTGAGCAGCTCCGGCGGCAGGTCGTCGATATGCACCTCGCGACCGGAGGCCATCACGGTGATCCAGCGGCAGGTGTTCTCCAGCTGACGCACGTTGCCCGGCCAGGGCAGGTGCTTGAGGTAGTCCTCGGTCTCGCTCTTCAGCAGCTTGGGCTCGACGGCCAGCTCCTGGGCGGCGCGGCCGAGGAAGTGACGGGCCAGGGTCGGGATGTCCTCGCGGCGATCAGACATGCGCGGGATATGGATACGGATCACGTTGAGGCGGTGGAACAGGTCCTCGCGGAACTTGCCGGCCTGCACCAGGGACTCGAGATTCTGGTGGGTGGCGGCGATGATGCGCACGTCGACTTTCACCGGGGTGTGGCCACCGACGCGGTAGAACTCGCCATCGGCCAGCACGCGCAGCAATCTGGTTTGTGTATCGGCTGGCATATCGCCGATCTCGTCGAGGAACAGGGTGCCGCCGTCGGCCTGTTCGAAACGCCCGCGGCGCTGGTTGGCCGCGCCGGTGAAGGCGCCTTTCTCATGGCCGAACAGCTCGGACTCCATCAGGTCCTTGGGAATCGCCGCCATGTTCAGCGCGATGAACGGCGCCGCCGCGCGCGGGCTGTGGCGGTGCAGGGCGTGGGCGACCAGCTCCTTGCCGGTACCGGACTCGCCGTTGATCAGCACGGTGATGTTGGAGTGGGAGAGGCGGCCGATGGCGCGGAACACCTCCTGCATCGCCGGCGCTTCGCCGATGATCTCCGGGGTGCGCGACAGCGCGGCTGGTGCTTCCAGGCCTTGCTGTTCCTGGGCGTGCTGGAACGCGCGCTTGACCAGCGAGACCGCTTCGTCGACGTCGAATGGCTTGGGCAGGTACTCGAAGGCGCCGCCCTGGTAGGAGGCCACCGCGCTGTCCAGGTCGGAATGCGCGGTCATGATGATCACCGGCAGGCGCGGGTACATGTCGCGAATGCGGGCCAGCAGGTCGAGGCCGCTGGCGCCCGGCATGCGGATGTCGGAGATGATCACGTCCGGTTGCTGGCGGGTCAGGCGGGTCAGCACGCCATCGGCGCTGTCGAAACTCTGGGTGGTCATGCCCTCCTGCTGCAGGGCCTTCTCCAGGACCCAGCGGATGGAGCGGTCGTCATCGACGATCCAGACGGTTTCACTGCGGCTCATGGCTGTGTAGCTCCTTGGTCCAGGGGCAGGAAGATCGAGAACACGGTGTGGCCCGGATGGCTCTCGCATTCGATCAGGCCCTGATGCTGACTGATGATGTTCTGGGTGATGGCCAGACCCAGGCCGGTACCGTCGGGGCGGCCGCTGACCATGGGATAGAAGATGGTTTCCTGCAGTTCCGGCGGGATGCCCGGGCCGTTGTCGATGATCTCCATCTTCACCACCAGGCGATGGCGGGTATGGCCGATGGTGAACTGGCGCAGGGTACGGGTGCGCAGGCTGATGCGGCCCAGGCGCAGGTCGCTCTGGCTGGACAGCGCCTGCAGGGCGTTGCGTACGATGTTGAGCACGGCCTGGATCAGCTGCTCGCGGTCGATCAGCAGATCGGGGATGCTCGGGTCGTAGTCGCGCACCAGGGTGATGCTGCCCTGGGCCTCGGCCTCGATCAGGCTGCCGACGCGCTCCAGCACCTCGTGGATGTTGGTCATGGCCAGCGACGGCAACTTGTTCGAACCGAGCATGCGGTCGACCAGGTTACGCAGGCGGTCGGCCTCTTCGATGATCACGTTGGTGTAGTCGCGCAGGCCGTCTTCCGGCAGCTCGCGGGCCAGCAACTGGGCCGCGCCACGGATGCCGCCGAGCGGATTCTTGATCTCGTGGGCCAGGCCGCGGACCAGCAGCTTGGTGGTCTCCTGCTTGGACAGCTGCGCCTCTTCCTTGGTGATGCGCAGCAGGCGATCACGCGGATGCACTTCCAGCAGCAGCAGGGTCTGGCCGCGGTTGAGGATCGGCGTCACCGCGTAGTCGACGGTGATGGTCTGGCCGGCCAGAGAGGTGAGCATGGCTTCACGCTTGGTGAAGGGATGCGCGTGCTCGACCGCCAGGCGCAACGAACTGAGCGCCTCGGGCGACTCGGTGAACAGTTCGCTGATGAACTGCCCGTGGCTACGCTGCCCGCTCACCGCCAGCAGCATCTCGGCGGCCGGATTCATGTACTCCAGGCAGAGCGCATCGTTGAGCAGGATGGTCGCGGTGGTGAGGTTGTCCAGCAGTAGGCGGTGCAGGGCGTCGTTGATCATGGCAGGTAGATGTCCCAGCGATGGGCAGGAAAATGCAAGAAGCAAACCAAAGCCCTGAAAAGACGCGTATCTCTGCCGGCGACCGCCTTTCAGGCTGCGTTTCAGCGCAGCCTGTGCGGTCGTCGATGAACCAAAACGGGGAGAGTATAGAAATCGGTGCAGCAATGCGCACTGATTTGGTGCGACTGATCAATCGACGAAGGGGAGGATGCTGATGATGCCCTTATCGGGCTCTTTCGGCTTGTCCTCGATCGGGCATTCCGGTCGCACGCCCCAGTCCTTCTTCCCGCACGGATTGGCCATACGCTTCTCGTTTAGCGAAGTGCGCTTCATATGGAAAGGCTGGCTGGGCGTGCGTTCGACGATGCGTCCGGCGGCGTCGACTATCTCGACCGAGACCTGATGGGTGCCACGGTCGATGTTCTCCAGAGGGAAGACAGGGCTGCGTCCTGGTTCGCTGGCTGGCTTGCCATCCAGAATCAGGCGGAAGCTGTGCCCGGGATGTAGGGCAGGTTCGCTGGTCGCGCTGATGATCAGGTTGCCGGCCATTTCACGGATCACGGCATCCGGCTCAGGCACCAGGATCCGTAGCAGCTCATAGCTTGTTGCGGGATCGAGGGGTTGTGGTGGTGCCAGTGGGGCACTACGGGTGGTGCTCATGTCATTGGCTGGGGCCAGTTCGATGCGCTCGGCGTGTCCTGATTGGGGTTGGTCGGTGAAGACCCGGTTTCCGTCCGCGTCGATGTAGGTATACACACCTGCCAGTGCGGGCAGGCAGAAAATACTAAGCAACAGGCCGAGAGGCAGGCGATGCATGGGAGTCCTATCAGGGGGTGGGGCGGGGAGTGGGCTTTGGTCTGGCGGGGCTATTCGTACTGACTCGTTGCACAGTGAAGGTAACGCTGGGGCTCTGCTGGACCTGCTGGCCGCCGGCAATCACTTCCACGGCGAGACTATGTTCACCGCGGTCGATACTGATCAGTTGCAGGCGCGGCACGTTGGTTGGCTGACCGTAAGGCTGCCCGTCCAGAAGTAGTCGCAGGCTATGGCCGGGTTGCAGGTCCGGATCGATGTTGACCCCTACGGTGAAGGTACCATTGTTGGCACGCAAGGCTTCCTCACTGGGGATGTCCGTCAGCTCAAGAAGGCCATAGGCGAACTGCTCCTGTGCGGAGGAGTCCTGCGACTGCTGCGTCGCCTTTGGCTTCTGCGCCTCCACCGTATTGGTCGGCGGCAGCTCGACTGATTCGGCGCTCTGGCCTTCCGGTGGCTGGTTGGTGAAGACCGTGTTGCCGTTGGAGTCGGTGTACTTATAGATCTGCGCGGCGGCCGGCAGGGACAGGGCGCAGAGCAGGCAGGCGGTGAGCAGGCGCATCGGTAAGCTCCTGAATGATCCTGCGGCAAGGTTTGCACCGGTGGGCGCGCCTGGCAAGTGCGAGGGTCTTTCAGCGTGTTGTGGAGCAAGGAATTTTCGGTGGGCCTGAGAATCTCGGGGCAAAAAAAGAGGCCTCCCGAAGGAGGCCTCTCAGATGAGCCGGAAAGCTCAGGGCTGGATCAGACGCTGTAGTACAGGTCGTATTCCAGCGGGTGTACGAAGGTACGTACTTTGATTTCTTCTTCGGATTTCAGCTCGATGTAGGCATCGATGAAGTCGTCGGAGAACACGCCGCCCTTGGTCAGGAACGCACGGCCCTTGTCCAGTTCTTCCAGAGCCTCTTTCAGGCTGCCGCAAACCTGCGGGATTTCCTTGGCCTCTTCCGGCGGCAGGTCATACAGGTTCTTGTCGGCGGCATCGCCCGGGTGGATCTTGTTCTGGATACCGTCCAGGCCGGCCATCAGCAGAGCAGCGAAGGCCAGGTACGGGTTGGCAGCCGGGTCCGGGAAGCGAGCCTCGATGCGGCGAGCTTTCGGGCTGGAAACGTACGGGATACGGATCGAGGCGGAACGGTTGCGGGCGGAGTAGGCCAGCATTACCGGAGCTTCGAAGCCCGGGACCAGACGCTTGTAGGAGTTGGTCGACGGGTTGGTGAAGCCGTTCAGGGCCTTACCGTGCTTGATGATGCCGCCGATGAAGTACAGGGCGGTGTCGGACAGACCGGCATAGCCTTCGCCGGCGAAGGTGTTCTTGCCTTCTTTGCCGATCGACAGGTGCACGTGCATACCCGAACCGTTGTCGCCGTACAGCGGCTTCGGCATGAAGGTAGCGGTCTTGCCGTAGGCGTCAGCCACGTTGTGCACGCAGTACTTCAGGGTCTGAACTTCGTCAGCCTTGTTGACCAGGGTGTTGAACTTCACGCCGATTTCGTTCTGACCGGCAGTCGCCACTTCGTGGTGGTGAACTTCGATGACCAGACCCATTTCTTCCATGGCATTACACATGGCGGTACGGATTTCGTGGTCGTGGTCGCACGGCGGAACCGGGAAGTAACCACCTTTGACGGCCGGGCGGTGGCCCTTGTTGCCGGACTCGACGTCGGCGTCGGTCATCCAGGAGCCTTGTTCGGAGTAGATCTTGAACATGGAGCCGGAGATGTCGGACTTGAACTTCACTTCGTCGAAGATGAAGAACTCAGGCTCCGGGCCGACGAAGACGGTGTCACCGATACCGGTGGTCTTCAGGTAGGCCTCGGCGCGCTTGGCGATGGAGCGCGGGTCGCGGTCGTAGCCTTGCATGGTGCTCGGCTCGATGATGTCGCAGACCAGGATCAGGGTCGGCTCTTCGGTGAACGGGTCCAGCACGGCGGTTTCGTCAACCGGCAGCAGGATCATGTCGGAGGCTTCGATGCCTTTCCAGCCGTGGATGGACGAGCCGTCGAACATTTTGCCGACTTCGAAGAATTCGTCGTCCAGAGCGTCACGGGCCGGCATGGTCACGTGGTGTTGCTTGCCCTTGGTGTCGGTGAAGCGCAGGTCAACCCACTTCACGTCGTGTTCTTTAATCAGTTGAATCGACTTCGACATGCTGTCCTCCAGGTGGATGGGGCCGGCTGCGCCGGCCTCCGAAATAGGTGCTTGAGCCGGGCGGGATAGTCCGCCAGGCCAGGCTGCCTCACAAGGGAGCAAATTGCATGCCAGTGCCCCGGAATGGGCTTGGGGCCTGAAACACAGGGGGTGCGCGGGCTGTGGCGATTTTTTGAGCAGTTTTGCGCACCGAATCGGTGCTTTAAATTTGCGTAAAGCACCTTTTTGGTGCTTTGTGCGGCTTGAGATTGTTTTTGGTCAAAGCTTGAGCAATTTCCGCTATAATCCGCGCCCCTGTTTTTCAGCACCTATCCGGCTCACGTCTTTTCATGAAGCTCATCGTCAAACCCTTCGCGGAAATCACCATCAAGAGCCGGCCGGTGCGCAAGCAGTTCATCCGCCAGTTGGCGAAGAACATCCGCACGGTGCTGCGCGATCTCGACCCGGCGCTGGATGTGCAGGGCGAGTGGGACAACCTCGACCTGATCAGCCAGGTGAGCGAGCCGAAGGTGCAGGCCGAGATGTTCGAACGCCTGCGCAGCACCCCGGGCATCGCCCACTTCCTCGAAGTGCACGAATACCCCTACGTCGACTTCGACGACACCTTCGAGAAGTGCCGCACGCATTTCGGTGCCCAACTGGCCGGCAAGGTCTTCGCCGTGCGTTGCAAGCGCGCCGGCAACACCCATGACTTCTCCTCGATGGAGCTGGCCACCCATGTTGGCAGCCGCCTGCGCCGCGAGTGCGGTGCCGCCGGCATCGACCTGAAGAAGCCCGAGGTCGAGGCGCGCTTCGAGGTGCGCTACGACCGTCTGCTGATCATCCATGCCCAGCACGAAGGCCTCGGCGGCTACCCGCTGGGCTCCATCGAGCAGACCCTGGTACTGATGAGCGGCGGTTTCGACTCCACCGTCGCCGCCTACCAGATGATGCGTCGCGGCCTGCTCACCCACTTCTGCTTCTTCAATCTCGGCGGTCGTGCGCATGAGCTGGGCGTGATGGAAGTAGCGCACCACCTGTGGCAGAAGTTCGGCAGCTCGCACCGCGTGTTGTTCATCAGCGTGCCGTTCGAGGAAGTGGTCGGCGAGATCCTCTCCAAGGTCGACAACAGCCAGATGGGCGTGGTGCTCAAGCGCATGATGCTGCGTGCCTCCTCGCGCATCGCCGAGGAGCTGGACATCGATGCGCTGGTCACCGGCGAGGCGATCAGCCAGGTCTCCAGCCAGACCCTGCCGAACCTCTCGGTGATCGACTCGGTCACCGACACCCTGGTACTGCGCCCGCTGATCACCGCGCACAAGCAGGACATCATCGACACCGCCACGGCCATCGGCACCGCCGAGTTCGCCAAGAACATGCCCGAATACTGCGGCGTGATCTCGGTCAACCCGACCACCCGCGCCAAGCGCGGCCGTATCGAGCACGAAGAGACCCACTTCGACATGGCCATCCTCGAGCGCGCCCTGGAGCGCGCCACCCGGGTGACCGTGGACAAGGTGATCGACGAGCTGGGCCAGGATTTGCAGGTCGAGGAAGTGCGCGAGGCACTGGCCGGGCAGATCGTCATCGACATCCGCCACCCGGATGCCGCCGAGGACGAGCCGCTGGAGCTGCCTGGCATAGAGGTGCAGGCCCTGCCGTTCTATGCGCTGAACAACCGATTCAAGGAACTGGATGAGACCCGCCAGTACCTACTCTATTGCGACAAGGGTGTGATGAGCCGCCTGCACGCTCACCACCTGCTCAGCGAGGGACATGCGAATGTTCGCGTCTATCGCCCGCGTTAAGCGCGCAGGTTTGCTTGGTGGCAGCATTCGCCACCGGCCTCCCGACCAGCACGGCGCGTAACCCCGAGTTCACAACGGCCAGGCACACTGCCAGGCAATACAGCTTTTAGAATCTTCAATCGAGACGACATCGTGATCGAAAAACTGCGCAACATCGCCATCATTGCCCACGTCGACCATGGCAAGACCACCCTGGTAGACAAACTCCTGCGCCTGTCCGGCACCCTCGACCGCAAAGAAGCGGAAAACGAGCGCGTGATGGACTCCAACGACCAGGAAAAAGAGCGTGGCATCACCATCCTGGCCAAGAACACCGCGCTGAAGTGGAACGACTACAGCATCAACATCGTCGACACCCCCGGCCACGCCGACTTCGGCGGTGAAGTTGAGCGCGTGATGTCGATGGTCGACTCCGTACTGCTGGTGGTCGACGCTCAGGACGGCCCGATGCCGCAGACCCGTTTCGTGACCCAGAAGGCCTTCAAGGCCGGCCTGCGTCCGATCGTGGTAGTGAACAAGATCGACCGTCCGGGCGCGCGTCCTGACTGGGTTATCGACCAGATCTTCGACCTGTTCGACAACCTCGGTGCCACCGACGAGCAACTCGACTTCCCGATCGTCTACGCCAGCGCCCTGAACGGCATCGCCGGTCTGGACCACGAGAAGATGGACGACAACATGGACGCGCTGTTCCAGGCGATCATCGACCACGTGCCGGCCCCCAAGGTCGACGTCGATGGTCCGTTCCAGATGCAGATCTCCCAGCTGGACTACAACAGCTTCCTCGGCGTGATCGGCATCGGCCGTATCGCCCGTGGCCGCATCAAGGCCAACACCCCGGTAGTCGCCATCAGCGACGACGGCAGCAAGCGTAACGGCCGTATCCTCAAGATCATGGGCCACTCCGGCCTGCAGCGCGTGGAAGTAGCCGACGCCGAAGCCGGCGACATCGTCTGCGTTTCGGGCATGGACGAGCTGTTCATCTCCGACACCCTGTGCGACCCGCAGAACGTCGAAGCCCGTCCGCCGCTGACCGTCGACCAGCCGACTGTGAGCATGACCTTCCAGGTCAACGACTCGCCGTTCGCCGGTAAAGAAGGCAAGTTCGTCACCAGCCGCAACATCAAGGACCGTCTGGACAAAGAGCTGCTGCACAACGTGGCCCTGCGCGTCGAAGCCGGTGAGTCCGCCGAGAAGTTCAAGGTCTCCGGTCGTGGCGAGCTGCACCTGTCGGTACTGATCGAAACCATGCGCCGTGAAGGCTTCGAGATGGCCGTAGGTCGTCCGGAAGTGGTGATCATCGAGAAGGACGGCGAGAAGCAAGAGCCGTACGAGAACGTCACCATCGACATCGAAGAACAGCATCAGGGTTCGGTGATGGAGCAGATGGGCCTGCGTAAGGGCGACATGACCAACATGATCCCTGACGGCAAAGGCCGCGTGCGCCTGGAATACACCATCCCGGCGCGTGGCCTGATCGGCTTCCGTAACAACTTCCTGACCCTGACCTCGGGCACCGGCATCCTGACCTCGACCTTCAGCCACTACGGCCCGGTCAAGGCTGGCGAAGTGACCAACCGTCAGAACGGCGTGCTGGTATCCATGGCCACCGGTACCGCGCTGACCTACTCGCTGGAAACCCTGCAGAGCCGCGGCAAGCTGTTCCTCGGCCCTGGCGACGAGATCTACGAAGGCCAGCTGGCCGGCATCAACAGCCGCGACAACGACCTGGTGATCAACCCCACCAAGGGCAAGAAGCTCGACAACATGCGTGCTTCGGGCAAAGACGAAGTCATCGCCCTGGTTCCGCCGATCCGCTTCACCCTGGAGCAGGCGCTGGAATTTATCGCCGAAGACGAGCTGGTGGAAGTGACTCCGAAGTCCATCCGCCTGCGCAAGAAAATGCTCAACGAGAACGACCGCAAGCGCTACGAGCGCAGCAAGGTCTAATCGACTGAGCCAATGAAAAAGCCCCCGCCGGCCTAGCCTGCGGGGGCTTTTTCTTGGTCGTGAGAAAAGCCGATGACGCCTTTTCGCACCTTGATGGCGCAATGCTTCTATCGTTTGACTCATGAAGTCGGCGAGGCTTCCGATATCTAGTTTCTACCTCCGGCTCGTCGCGTTCGCGGCGTGGGTGAGCGGCACCGGATAGCTTCGAAGTGGCGAAGGGCGTGGCTCGGCATTTGCTAGTCCAAGCGCTTCGCAGTTTCGTCCGATTCAGGAGTTCGACGATGAATGCGCTGTTGCTGCCAGGCGTCAATGCCCTCGAAAAATTCAGCTTCGCCCGCAAGTTCCAGCTGCTGGCGCTGCTATTCATCCTGCCGTTGGCCTATGCCGCCTGGTCGATTGGCGACAATTACCTGGGCAAGCTCGAGGTGGTCGATGGCGAGCACTCCGGCGTGCTGCAACTGCAGGCCCTGGATAAGGTCGAGCAGCTGCTGATTCGCCAGCGCAATCTCACCGCGCGCTGGAAGTCCACCGAGCGCAACCGCCAGGCCAGTGCCGAGACCCAGGCCGCCATCGCGCGCCTGCAGCAGAGCGAAGGTGAGCTGGACCAGGCGCTGGAGGAGTTGCAGAAGATGCTGGTCAGCGAGGGCGCCAGTGAGCAGGCGCAAGCGGCCCTGCGCACTCTGCAGGGCGAGCGCGAAGGCCTGCGCGCCCAGGCTCTGGGCAGCGTCGGCTGGTGGCCGGATGCCTATGATCGCTTCAGTCAGGCGTTGCAGCGCCTCGGCGCGCTGCGCGAGCAGATCGCTACCGAGAGCGGCTTGATCCTCGACCCCTGGCTGGAAACCTACCTGCTGATGCAGCTGGCTACCCAGGACTCGCCGCGCCTGCAGCAACGCCTCGGCGTGCTCGCCAGTGTTGGCCAGGGCGCTGTGGCGGCCGGCCAGTTCAGCCTGCAGAGCCGCCTGCAGCTGCGTGAAATCCGCGCCGCCGCTGGTGAGTCGCGGCAGCAGCTGGGCAAGCTCGGCGAGCGCCTGGAGAGTGAGCTGCCCAAGTCGCTATCGGCCTGGAACCAGACTTATGCACAGAGCCTGGCCGGCCTCGATGACTGGCTCAAACAGCTGGACCAGAAGATGTACGGCGACGGCGGCATCCAGCTCGACGTGGCGACCTTCGAACAGGGCATGGACAATGCCCAGCAGCATATCGAGACGCTGCAGCGCGCCACCCTGGAGGCGCTCGATACCCGCCTCGGCCAATACCGGGCCAAGGCCCTGCGCGCGCTGATCGTCACCCTCGGCGCCTTCGGTCTGATGGTGGCCCTGGCGCTCTACGCCCTGGTCTGCCTGCAGGCTTCCATTCGGGGCAGCAGCTGGCGCATCACCTCGCTGGCCCAGTCGCTGCGCGATGGTGACCTGCGCACCCATGTCACCGTGCATGGCCGCGACGAACTGGCGCTGATCGGCGCCGCGCTGAACGATGCGGTGATCCAGTTGCGTGGCTCGCTGCAGGGCGTCAACCGCGAGAGCGGCGAGCTGGGCGCGACCGTGGTCACCCTCAGCGAGCAGGCCCAGTCGGCGCTGCGCGCGGTGGAGCAGCAACAGCAGCAGGTCAGCCAGATCGCCGCCGCCGCCACGCAGATGGCCGCCACCGCGCAGAGCGTAGCGGAGAACTGCGAGATGGCTGCGCAGGACGCGACCCAGACCCGCCACATCGCCGAGCAGAGCAACCAGCGCAGCCAGCAGACCACCGCTAGCATGCGCCAGCTCACCGTGCGCCTGGGCGATACCGCTGCGGCGCTGGGCGAGTTGCGCGAGCAGGCGCAGCAGATCGACCGGGTGGTGGACGTGATCAAGGGCATCGCCGAGCAGACCAACCTGCTGGCGCTCAACGCCGCCATCGAGGCTGCCCGCGCTGGCGAGCAGGGCCGCGGTTTTGCCGTGGTGGCCGACGAGGTGCGTTCGCTGTCGCAGCGCACCCAGGAGTCGACCCGCGAGATCAGCGCCACGGTCGAGGCCCTGCAGCGCGTGGTGTTGCAGTCGGTGGAGCTGATGCAGGTGGCCTGCGGCCAGGCCGAAGTGGATGCAGGCTCGGTCACCGAGCTGGGCGAGCATCTGGGCGAGATCGCCGGCGCCGTACAGCGGGTCAGCGACATGATCGCGCAGATCGCCACCGCCGTTGAGCAGCAGGCCGCCACGGCGGAAGAAGTCAGTGGCAACATCCAGCAGGTCGACCAGGCCGCCGCCAGCCTGCTGCATGGCGCCCAGGCCGTGCACGGCGTGGCCGATCGTCTCAGCCAGGGCAGCCGAGCGCTGGCGCAGAACACCGCGCACTTCCATCTGGATTGATCGCGCGGGTAACGACGAGCGGCGCTACAGCCGCTCGGCAGTTCCTGACTTGTTAACAAAGTTTTCACGGCCGCCCCGGCAGATTGCTTGCCCATAGGGGGATTCCCCGTTTCGCCTTGGGGCTGTGATGACAAACGCGCGACCTGCCGGCGCCACCCGCGCCGGAATCGACTGGGCCGGTCTGGGCTGGGCCTTCCTGTTCTTCTGGTACTTCTCCGGTGTGACCCACCTGCTGATCAAGCTCACCGACTCGGCGGGCTTCAGCGGCCTGCGTCAGTCGCTGATCATGAGCTTGATCTGGCTGGTGCCGCTGCTGCTGTGGCCGGCGCGTGCGCGCGGCATCGCCGCAGTGCTCGGCGGGGTGCTGTGGCTGGCCTCGCTGCCGGCGTTTGGCTACTTCCTGGTGTACGGCCAGGAGTTCTCGCAGAGCGTGATCTTCATCCTCTTCGAGTCCAACGTCGCCGAGGGCAGCGAGTACCTGGCGCAGTATTTCACCTGGTGGATGCCGCTGGCCTTCGCCGCCTATGGCCTGGGTGGCTGGCTGCTGTGGCGCAAGGTGCGCCCGGTGCAGCTGGCGGGGCCGGCGCGGGTGCTGGTGCCGTTGCTTCTGGGCCCCGTGGTGCTGGGTTATCCGCTGGTCAAGGAATACGTGCAGCAGGGCCACTGGGGCGAGGCGGTCGAGCATCTGCAGACGCGCATGCAGCCGGCTGTGCCGTGGCAGCTGCTGGTCGGCTATGAGAAGTATCGCGAGCAACTGACGGAGATGCAGCGCCTGCTGGCCAGCAATGCCGCCGTGGCACCGCTGCGCGATCTGCACGACCTGGCCGGCAACCAGCCGAGCACGCTGGTGCTGGTGATCGGTGAGTCGACCAACCGCCAGCGCATGAGCCTGTACGGCTATGGTCGAGAGACCACGCCGGGCCTGGACAAGCTGCGCGACCAGCTGGACGTGTTCGACAACGTGGTGACGCCGCGGCCCTACACCATCGAGGCGCTGCAGCAGGTGCTGACCTTCGCCGACCAGCAGAATCCGGATGCCTACCTGACCACTCCGTCGCTGCTCAACCTGATGAAGCAGGCCGGCTACAAGACCTTCTGGATCACCAACCAGCAGACCCTGACCGAGCGCAACACCATGCTCACCACTTTCTCCAAGCAGGCGGACGAGCAGGTCTATCTCAACCAGAACCGCAACCAGAACGCACGCCAGTACGACGGCGATGTGCTTGAGCCTTTCAGCCGCATGCTCGACGATCCGGCGCCGCGCAAGCTGATCGTCGTGCACCTGCTCGGCACCCACATGAGCTACCGCTTCCGCTATCCGCAGGAGTACGAGTACTTCACCGATGCCAGCGGTGCGCCGCGACACGTCACGGCCGCGCAGCTGCCGACCTACAACAGCTACGACAATGCCGTGCGCTACAACGACTTCGTCGTCTCCAGCCTGATCGAGCGCTTCTCCGCGCGTGATCCGAACGGCTTCCTGGTGTACCTCTCCGACCACGGCGAGGCGGTGTTCGATGCGCCAAGGCCCGAGGTGCTGGGGCGCAACGAGGGGCGGCCGACCTCGCCGATGTACACCGTGCCGTTCATCGTCTGGCGTTCGCCACAGTGGCGCGCGGGCCATCCGCTGCAGCTCGCCGGCGATCTGGGTCGGCCCTACAGCAGCGAGCACTTCATCCACACCTGGGCCGACCTGGCCGGGCTGCGCTTCGCCGAGTTCGATGCCAGCAAGAGTCTGGTGAGTGCCGACTTCAAATCGCGCCCGCTGCTGATCGGTAACCCGGAGATGCCGCAGAGCCTGATCGATTTCAGCCTGATCAAACCGCATCCATCGGACAACGAAGTAGCCCAGCAAGCACCGGGCAAAAACGCCGTCCGACAGCTCTAGCCTCTACCTCGTCCCCCGCAGGAACGAACGCCGCGCCGATGGAGTAATCCGTCGCGCGGCGTTTCAGTCTTAATAGGGAAATCGCCACGGGCGATGATGCCTTCCCGTTTGCTTGTCCCTAGAGTCCCGCCGCTTGTCCATCACAACAAGAACAAGGGAAAGGGACTATGAAGCGAATCTGGACTCCTCTGGCCTGCGCCTGCCTGCTGGCGGCTACTGCCTCCGCCGAGGCCGGGGCCTACAGCGGCATGGTGGTATTCGGCGATAGCCTGAGTGACGCCGGCCAGCGCCCAGAGGCCGGCGCGCCGAACAACCCGGTGCGCCACACCAACCGCGTCGGGCCAGGCTATGGCGCCGGTGAGGCCTATGGCTACACCTCGCCAATGCTGATCAACGACGGACTCGGTCTGGCGCCGCAGGGAGCCTCGACCAACGTCATGAATGCGCTCAGCGGCCAGGCCGATGGCAACAACTGGGCGGTCGGCGGCTACCGCACCGATCAGATCTACAACTCCATCACCGGTGTCTTCGATCCGGTTAGCGGTATCGGTGGCTCCCAGGTGCGCGCCGGTCTGACCTATGCCGATCCTCTGCTGCGCCAGCGCGACGGCTATCTGGTCTACCTGCGCCAGAACGGCTTACGCATCGACGAAAACACGCTGTTCTACGTCAACGGCGGCGGTAACGACTTCCTCCAGGGGCTGGTGATCGATGCCGCCAGTTCGCGTGCTGCGGCAGGGCGCTTGGCCGCCAGCGTGGGAGCATTGCAGGCCGCGGGTGGGCGCTACTTCATGGTGCCGTTACTGGTGGATGTGGCCAGCCCGGTGACTGGAGGCGTGGCCAACCCGGCGCAGCAGGCGTTGGCGCGAGTATTCAACGCCGAGCTGACGGCACGCCTTGCCGCTATTCAGGCCGAGATCATTCCCCTCAATGTGCCGCTGCTCTACCGCGAGATACTGGCCGACCCGGCCGCGTTCGGCTTCGACCCGGCGCAGAACCTGCTCGGTACCTGCTTCTCCGGCTGTGCCTCGATCAATCCGCAGTACGGCATCACTGGCCTCACCCCCGATCCGGAGCGGCTGATCTACGCCGACATCGTCCACCCGAGCACGGCCATGCAGCGCATCCTCGCCGACCAGGGCCTGTCGATCCTGGCTGCGCCCTGGGAAATCAGCCGCCTGCCGCAGGCCGGTGAGTCGGCGCTGCGCAGCAGTCGCGAGCAGCAGCGCCGGCAGTGGCTGGCCGACTGGGGCGCCTGGCAGGGCGAGGGGCAATGGCGCGGCTCCGTCAGTGGCGGGCTGCAGCGTAGCGACTACGACGGGGACGATACTGCGGCCGCCGGCGATGGCCGTGGCGAGAGCCTGGGCCTAGGCGCCAGTTACCGCCTGAATGAGCAATGGCGCCTGGGCCTGAGCCTGGATGTGCAGAAGCTGGACATGCAGATGGGCGCGAGCGATTCGAACTATGGCCTGCGCAGCTATCTGACTGGCGCCTTCGCCCAGTACCAGGATGGTCGGTTCTGGGGTGACCTGAGCCTGAACGCCGGCTACCTCGATTACCACGACCTCAAGCGCCGCTTCGCCCTCGGCCGCACGACGCGTAGCGAGCGTGGCGACACCGAGGGCCAGGTGCTGGGCCTGGGTGGGCGCTTCGGCGTCGAACTGAGCCCGCTCGAGCGTCTGCGTCTGGCGCCCTTCGTCAGTGCCGATCTTGCCCGCATCGAGGTGGATGGTTACCGCGAGCAGGGCACCAGCTCCACCGCCCTGAGCTATGACCAGCAGACACTCGACTCGCGTCGCCTCGGCATCGGCCTGCAGGCGCGCTTCGCCCTGGCGGACGACGCCGAGCTGTATGGCGAGATCGTGCGCGAGCGTGAGTTCGAGGATGACGAGAGCGGGGTCGACATGTCGCTCAACAGCGTCCCCGGTGTTGGCTTCAGTCTGGTCGGCGCCGCCCTGGAGCGCGATCAGACCCGCGCCAGCCTCGGTCTGCGTCAGCGCCTGGCGCAGGACCTGTCGCTGCAGCTGGGCTACGACTATCGCAAGGCCGGCGATGACGATCTGCATGGTATCGGCCTGAGCCTGGCGCTGGACTGGTAGCGCAAAAGGCCCGGTATGCGCCGGGCCTTTTCTATTGGCGCATAGCGAAAGGCGGGGAGAGGCGGGAGCAGTCCGTCAGGCTCATGCTCGAATAGATGGCGCGGCGCTTGTGAGCGTTTCGATACACCGAATAGAATGAGATGAGTTCTCAAATGATTTTCGGTGTCGCTCGCATTCCAGTGCCTTCGGCGAGCAGGGACGCCCCATAACTAAAACGAGCCGAACATGACCGCCCGAGCCTTGCGCAACTGGTACCTGGTGCACAAGTGGACCAGCCTGATCTCCACCGTCTTCCTGCTGATGCTGTGCCTGACCGGGCTGCCGCTGATCTTCCACGAGGAGATCGAGCACTACTTCGATCCGCACCCCGAGCTGGGCGAGCTTAAGGCCGACTCGGCGCGCATCGACTACGACAAGCTGATCGCCGAGGCGCTGGCAGTGCGCCCGGGCGAAGTGGTGCGCTTCGTCGGCTACGACCCGGAAGAGCCGCTGGGCTTCATCTTCACCGCGCCGAGCATCCAGCCGCCGCCGCTCGATGCCTTTATCCAGACCTTCGATACCCGTACCGGCGAGCTGTTCCCTGCGGAGCCGCCGGAAGACGGCTTCATGAACCTGATGCTGCGCCTGCACACCGACATGTTCCTCGGCCTGCCCGGCTATCTGTTCCTCGGTTTCATGGGCTTGCTGCTGGTGGCCTCGCTGGTCTCCGGCGTGGTGGTGTACACGCCGTTCATGCGCAAGCTGGACTTCGCCACCGTGCGCACCGCGCGCAGCAGCCGCCTGAAGTGGCTGGACCTGCATAACGTGCTGGGCATCGTCACCCTGGCCTGGGTGCTGGTGGTCGGCGCCACCGGGGTGATCAACACCCTGGCGCTGCCCATCCTCGGCCTGTGGCAGAACGGCCAGCTGGCGGAGATGACCGCGCCCTACAAGGACCTGCCACCGCTGACCGAACTGGGCTCGCTGCACAAGGCGCTGGAAACCGCGCAGGCGGCAGCGCCGGACATGAAGCCGAGCTTCGTCGCCTACCCTGGCACCGACTTCAGTAGCCAGCACCACTATGCGGTATTCATGCGTGGCAACACGCCGCTCACCGCGCGCCTGCTCAAGCCGGCACTGGTCGATGCCACGACCGGCGAGCTGACCGACATGCGCGAGATGCCGATGTACGTGAAGACGCTGCTGATCTCGCAGCCGCTGCACTTCGGTGACTACGGCGGCCTGCCGTTGAAGATCATCTGGGCCGTGCTCGACATCATCAGCATCGTCATCCTCGCCAGCGGCCTGTACCTGTGGCTCGGCCGCCGCAAGGCACCGATCGAGAAGCGCCTGGCCGAGCTGAATGCCGGCGGTCTGCTGGTGGAGGGCAAGGCATGAGACGCGGACTCTGGATGATCTTCCGCTGGCCCCTGGTGCTGGCGGTGCTGAGCCTGTTCGGCCTGCTCTCGGCGCTGGTCGGCGACGAGGTCTATGACCTGCTGTCCTGGCTCACCTTGGGCGTACCGCTGGTGCTGCTCGGCGTGGTTTGGCTGCGGATGCGTAACAGCCCGCGCAAACCGTCGTAAGCGCCTGGCTCAGGTCTTCGGGCGCCAGGCGCAGTAGCCTGGGCGCGGGCCGATGCGCGGGTGGTTGCGGCAGGTGTCCGGGCGCTTGTCGTAGACGGTGCACAGGCGGGTCTTGCGATCCAGGTACATGCAGTCGTCGTTGCTCATGCGGGTCAGGGTGAAGATGCCCGACTTCTGGTTGAAGCGCTCGATCAGGCCTTCCTTCTGCAGCCGCTTGGCGATGTTCTTCGGCGGCTCGCCGCGCTCGAACTCGTCGACCACGCCGAGGCGGATCAGGTCGACGATGCGTACTTCCACCGGCATTGTGCAACAGGTCGACATGCAGCTGGTGCACATGTCCTTGTTGTACTTGGTCCAGGTTTCGACGCGGTCGATTTCCGCGGCGGCGATCAGTTGCGGTCTCATGTTCGGGCTCGGTGGTGCGTTGCAGGCGCGCGATGATAACGGGCGTTCTGGCTTTGTGAAGCCTTTCCCGCTCGGTGGTTTTGTAATCCATGGCTTACAAAGCGTGCCGGCGAACGCTGCTGTCGGTCTGCGCGAGGTGAGATTAATCTTGCTTTCAAGGACTTAGCGCAGGAAGCGCAACGAATTACAGGGACATGAGGGAGTGTTCGCCAGGACGGCGCACCGATCACGGATGTCAGGAACCAGTCTGCAGAACCCTGCGCAAGCGGGGTTTTTTCTTTTCTGCCTCAGCCATTTCCTTTCACCACCTGGTCCAGCAGCTTGCCCAGCAGGTCCAGCGTCGGCTGCTGGCGCTGCGCATCGCGGAACACCAGGCCGACCTTGAGCGGCACGCGCGGCTCGCTGATCGGCTTCCACAGCAATCCTTGATTCGCATGTAGCTGGCGCGCGCGGCCCGGCAGCACGGTGGCCAGGCCGGCCGAGTGTGGCAGGCTGTCGAGGATGCCGCTCATGTGGTTGAGCTCGGCCTGCACATGCGGGCGGCGGCCGAGCAGGGCCAGCTGCTCCTGCCAGATCTGCCGCACGCGAAACTCCTCGCCGAGCAGCAGCATGGGCTGCTCCGCCGCCTGGGCCAGCGACACCTTCCTGAATTCGCGCAGCGCGTGTTCCGGCGGCACCACCAGTTGCAGCTCGTCCTCGTACAGCTCCAGGCTGTGCAGGCCGGGCTGGCGCGGCGGCAGGAAGCCGATGCCGATATCCAGGCTGCCGCTGAGCAGGCGCCGCTCGATCTCCAGGCCGGACAGCTCGTAGATCTGCACCACCAGCTGTGGCTGGGCGGCGCGCAGCTTCTCCAGCAGGTGGGGCACCAGGCTGGCGTTGACCGTCTGCAGCACGCCGATGGCCAGGCTGCGCGGCGCCCGGCCGCGGAAGCCACGCAGGGCATCGCGCGCGCGTTCCAGACCGTCGAGCAGCGGCAGTGCGTGGCTGTACAGGGTGTGCGCGGCGAGGGTCGGCAGCAGGCGCTTGCCGCTGCGTTGGAACAGCGCCACTTCCAGGTTCTGCTCCAGCTGGCGAATCTGCTGCGACAGCGCCGGCTGCGACAGGCTCAGGCGCTCGGCGGCGCGGCCGACATGGCCTTCCTCGTAGAGGGCGACGAAGTAGCGCAGCTGGCGAAAGTCCACGGGATGTTTCTCGCTTATCGATAATTTCAGCTTATCAATGAAGCTGGGAAATCGAAATGTCGCCTCGCCTGATGGCTCCCTATCATGGCCGCATCGACAGCCGCGACAAGGGTGGCGGAGAAAATGGTCAGGGCAGAGGTAGCAGGATTATTCATAGGAAAAGCCATGGATGAAGGCCGCGGTTATGTCAGCGCGCTGGGCAAGCTGCCGGTGAGAGCCGAGGTCTGGCTCGGCCCATTGGGGCTGGAAGGCGACGAGCAGGGTGACAGTCGCCACCACGGCGGCCCCGAGCGCGCCCTGCATCTCTATCCATCCGAACACTACGCGCAGTGGCGCCAGCGCTACCCGCAGCGCGACTGGCAGCAGCCGGCCTTCGGCGAGAACCTGTCCAGCCGTGGCCTGCTGGAAAGCCAGGTGTGTATCGGCGACATCTTCCGCTGGGGCGACGCCCTGCTGCAGGTCAGCCAGCCGCGCTCGCCCTGCTATCGCCTGGCCGAGCGCTGGGAATTGCCGGGGCTGGCGCTGGAGATGCAGAACAACGGCCTGTGCGGCTGGTTCTTCCGCGTGCTGCGCCCTGGCTGGGTCAGTGCCGCGCAGCCGCTGGAACTGGTGCAGCGCAGCCACCCCGGCCTGAGTGTGGCCCAGGCCATCCGCAGCTACTTCCAGTTCCCGCTGGAACGTGGCGGTCTGCAGCAACTGCTGGCCTGCGAATCCCTGTCCGAGCGCTGGCGCCATAGCGCCGCGCGACGCCTGTCCAGCGGCCAGCTGGAAGACTGGCGCAACCGCCTGGAGGGCCCGGCTCGGCCGGCGCTGAGTGCATGAACGAATACCTGATCCAACTGCATCGCGACGACTGCCTGTGGGCCGAACTGACGGTCGCCGGCGCGCGTCTGAGCGAGGTGCGTGGCGAGCTGCACAGCCGTTTCCCCGCCGCCGAAGGCTTCAGCCTGCGCGTGCAGCAGCGCAAGGAGCAGCGGCGCATCGTCGAGTGTGGCCCCGACGGCATCCGCCTGCTCGGCGTGCAGTACCAGTATCTGGAGCATGAAGATGCGTGACGACTATCGAGAGCCGGCGCAGGAGGTGGCGTGATGCGTGTTTCCATACTGCAGCACGTGGCGTTCGAGGGGCCGGCGCAGATCGGCCAGTGGCTCGACCAGCGTCGCCTGCTGGCGCGGGTGCATCACCTGTATGCCGGCGATGCGCTGCCGGCGCTGGATGATTTCGACCTGCTGGTGGTCATGGGCGGGCCGATGAGCGTGCATGACGAGGTCGAGTATCCCTGGCTGGTAGCCGAGAAGCAGTTGCTGCGCGCGGCGCTGCAGAGCGGCAAGCGCGTGCTGGGCATCTGCCTGGGCGGCCAGTTGCTGGCCGAAGTGCTGGGTGGCGAGGTCCGCGTGGCCGATACGGCAGAAATCGGCTGGCACCTGATCGAGCAGCACGCCGAAGCCAGCCAGTCGCCGCTCGGGCGCATGTTGCCGCAGCGGCTGATGGCCATGCACTGGCATGGTGAGACCTTCAGCCTGCCGGCCGGCGCCATCCCGCTTTATCACTCGGCCGCCTGCGTGCAGCAGGGCTTCGTCTGGCAGGAGCGTGCGGTGGCGCTGCAGTGCCACCTGGAGAGCAGTCCGGCGAGCATCGAGCAACTGCTCGCGGCTTGCCCGCAGGACCTGCAGCGACCGGGCGCGGTGCAGGACGCCGCGACCATCCAGGCCGGCGCCGCGCACTGCGCCTCGCTCAGGGCCAGCCTGTTCCGCCTGCTCGACTACCTCAGCGGCCCGCACGCCAGCCTGACCTGAGCGCCGCTCATGCGGCGCTGTCGTGCAGGATGCTGGTGCGACGGAACTCGTCCTGCGGGAACACCCGGCCCTGTAGCAGGCACTCGAACAGGTGGTCGAAGACCACGCCCGGCACGCCCTTGGCCCGCCCGCTGCGGAAGTACGAGTGGCCCTTGGGGAAGTCGTACAGGGTGTTGATGTCGTCGCAGTCCACCGCGTAGACGTTCTGCGGGGTCAGTTCCAGGTTCTCCGGGCCGCTGTGGCCCAGGCGGCGCGAGGCGATGCGGTTCTTCAGGTTGGCCGCCTTGCTGCTGCGCAGGGCCAGGTCGTCCGAGGCGTAGTACACCACCACGTTGCGCGAGGCGTGGGAGATCAGCTCGCCGCGCTGGCCGCGGTGGATCGATTCGTTCTCGATGTCGGCGGCGACCAGGAAGGTGTTGCGGAACAGCATCGGCACGCCGCTGGCCAGGTCGTAGCGGTCCCATTCGCACAGCGTCTCGCGCAGCACGCGGTTGCCCATGGAGTGGGCCAGCACGTTGATGCGCTTGAGGCAGCTGGCCTGGCCGGCCTCCTCGCGCTCCTTGCGCCAGGCGAGGAAGAAGCACAGGGCGCGGGCCAGCGACACGGCGCTGGTGTCGGCGGATTTCTGGTCGTCCCAGTAGTCCTGGACGATGCCGCGGTCGTTGTCGCACGGCCAGATCACCGGCACTACCAGCACCTCGCCGGGTGAGCGCAGCTCGCACAGGGCCTGGAATTCCTCGACCGCGTCGAACACGTCGTCCGGCAGGTTGGAGTAACCGTGGATGTACAGCAGCAGCTGACGCTGCGGCGCTGCCTGCAACTGGGCGAAGAAGGCCTGGCTGCCGACCTCGACCAGTTTCTTCTTGCTCTTGCGCTCGCAGAAGAACACCGAGTTGCTTGGCGCGTTGTTGTCCAGGTCGAAGGCGAAAGGGCGGTCGATCTCGGTCTTGATCGAGCCTTTGGGGAAACGGTTGGTGAGAAAAAGCATGGCGGGCTCCCTGCGGTTGAGTGCGACGGTTCGCGGCAGAACGGCGAGGGAGAGGGACTGCGGGCACCTGGGCTCCGGTCTCTGCCTGAGCTTGATGCTAGGTGGCGGCTGCGCTTTCGCCAGGGCGGCGGTCAGTCCTCCGGCAGGTTCTCTGGCGGCTGCACGCGGCGCCCCTCGGCGCCAGTGAGCTGGAGGAAGATCGCCGCGGCGAGCATGGTCAGCACGCCGACGCAGAGGAAGGTGGCCTGGAAGGCGCCGAGCACGCTGTCGACCTCCTGGCCGATGTCCGCGGTGAAACCACCGAGCAATGCCGCGGCGCTGGCCACGCCGAGGCTCAGCGACAGCTGGGCGACTACCGATAGCAGGCTGTTGCCGCTGCTGGCGGAGCGGTCGTCGAGGTCGATCAGGGTCACGGTGTTCATCGCGGTGAACTGCAGCGAGTTGATGCCGCCGAGCACGGCCAGCTGGACCAGCAGCAACCAGTACGGATGCTGCGGGTCGACCAGGGCCAGGCTGGCCAGGCCGACGCCCAGCGCCAGGGTGTTGCCGGTGAGGATGCTGCGGTAGCCGAAGCGCTCGATCAGCGGCCGCGCCAGCGACTTGGCCAGCATCGCCGCCAGGGCCAGGGGGATCATGCTCATACCGGCCACGGCAGGTGAGTGGCCGAGGGCGACCTGCAGCAGCAAGGGCACGAGGAACGGCAGGGCGCCGCTGCCCAGGCGGGCGAACAGGTTGCCGAGGATGCCGATGGCGAAGGTGCGGGTGTGGAACAGGCGTGGCGGGAACAGCGCGTGTTCGACCTGGCCGGCGCGCAGCCAGTAGGCGGCGAGGCAGGCCATGCCGGCGAACAGCAGCATCAGCACGCGCAGGTGCGGTAGATGCAGCTCGCCGAGGCCCTCCAGAGCAATGGTGATCAGCACCATGGCGGCGCCGAACAGCAGGAAGCCCGGGGTATCGAAGCGGCTACGCTCGGGGCCGCGCAGGTCCGGCATCACACGCAGGGCGGCGATGCAGCCGAGTAGGCCGACCGGCAGGTTGATCAGGAAGATCCAGTGCCAGGTGGCGTACTGCACCAGCCAGCCGCCGAGGGTGGGGCCGATCAGCGGGCCGAGCAGGCCGGGGATGGTGACGAAACCCATGATCCGTACCAGCTCGCTGCGCGGGTAGGCGCGCAGTACCACCAGGCGTCCGACCGGCAGCATCAGTGCGCCGCCGAGGCCTTGGACGATGCGCGCCAGGGCCAGTTGGGTGAGGCTGGTGGACAGCGCGCAGAGCAGTGAGCCGAGGCTGAACAGCAGGATGGCGCCGAAGAAGATACGGCGGGTACCGAAGCGGTCGGCGATCCAGCCGGAGGCGGGAATCAGCAGCGCCACGGTGAGCATGTAGGCGATCACCACCGACTGCATGCGCAGCGGGTCCTCGGCCAGGTCATGGGCCATCGCCGGCAGCGCGGTGTTGAGGATGGTGCCGTCGAGGGTCTGCATGAAGAAGGCGATCGCCACGATCCACGGCAGCAGACGGGCGGTGCCGGGGGCGAGGGGAAGCTGGCTGGGCATGGCGATCCTTGGAGCGGTTCTGCAATAGGACTCCAGGTCCTGTTGACGTTTCGGCGCACGCCGCGTTGCTGGGCAAAATCGCGCCAGGCTAGGCGCGGGACGCAGGGAATGGTGATCCCTTGCCAAGTTCCGCAACACCGCATGGCGCGATTTTGCACGCAACCCGAAGGGACGGGCCAGTTTTTGCGCGGAACGTCGTTACTCGGCGGCTCGTTTGGACGATCAAACTTCGCACCTCGCGCCTAGCTCCGCGCAAAAACTGGCACCGTCGCGGTTGTGCCGAAACGTCAACAGGCGCTGGGCCGCTACGCCGGGCATTACCAGCCTGGCTTCAGCGCCTGCGTGGCAGCAGTGGCCAGACGCCGAGTACGGCGGGCAGGCCCAGGCCGAGCCAGGCCAGGGCGTCCCACGGACCGTCGCCGAGTAGTGCAGCGAACAGGCCGACGGCGCTGAGCATGCCGATCAGCGTGGGGATGGCGAAGGTCGAGTCGCGCCAGCGCTTCATGCCACCACCTCGTCACGCAGGGCGGCGCGCGGCGCGCGGCGGCGCACCCACCAGAGGTACAGGCCGCTGCCAAGGACGATGATGGTCAGCACGTCGAGCACCGCCCAGAGAATCTGCATCGGCCGGCCGCCGTAGTCGCCGAAGTGCAGCGGCTGCGACATGGCCAGGGCGTCCATGTACCAGGGGCGGCTGGCGACGGCGGTGACCTGCAGGGTCTTGGCGTCGATCAGCACTGGCGTCCACAGGTGCGAGGTCAGGTGCGTGCTGCCCTTCATGAACACCGAGTAGTGGTGCTCGCTGGAGAAGCGCGTGCCAGGGAAGGCGATGAAGTCCGGCTGCATGCCGGGCGCGGCCTGCTGGGCGATGTCCAGCAGTTGTGTTGCCGGGGCGCGTTCGGTGAGTGGCGGGGCGTCGCGGTAGGGCGCGACCATCGCCGTCAAAGTGTCGTTGCGCCAGGCGCTGATCAGCAGGTCAGCGCAGGCGCTGATCACCCCGGTGATGCCCACGGTCAGGGCCCAGACCAGGGTGACGATGCCGATCAGGTTGTGCAGGTCGAGCCAGCGCAGGCGCGTGGATTTGTGCTGGCGCACTTCGGCGAACTGCAGGCGGCGCATGAACGGCGAGTAGAGCACCACGCCGGAGATGATCGCCACCACGAACAGGATGCCCATAAAGGCCAGCAGCAGCTTGCCCGGCAGGCCGGCGAACATGTCCACGTGCAGGCGCAGCATCAGCATCATGAAGCCGCCGTTGGCCGCCGGCATCTCCACCGCCTCGCCAGTACGCGCGTCGAGCATGAAGGTGTGCGAGGAATTGGGCTCGGTGCCGGCGGTGGCGGCCATGATGGTCACCACGCCGTTGGGCTCGTCGTCTTCCCAGCCGAGGTACTGCACCACCTCGCCGGGGCGATGGCGTTCGCCGGCCTCGACCAGCTGCTGCAGATCCAGGCGCGGCGTGTCCGGTGCCATCTCGCGCAGCTCCGGCGCCTCGCCCAGCAGGTGCTCGATCTCGTGGTGGAAGATCAGCGGCAGGCCGGTGAGCGCCAGCAGGAAGAGGAACAGCGTGCAGATCAGGCTGGTCCAGGTGTGGATGACGGACCAGCGGCGGATGGTGGTGGATTTCATGTCCAGTCCAGAAGTGTTGCCCGATGTTTAGCCGGGTGGAAAAACAACAAAGCCGCCCGTTACGGCGGCTTTGTACTACAGCGCAGTGCCTGGAGCTTAGAACTCCAGCTGCGCGGAGAAGGTCAGGGTGCGAGGATCGCCCAGATAGGAGCTGTTCAGCCAGTACGATTTGTTCGCCAGGTTGCTCACGTTGGCGCGCAGGGTGACGTTGTTGTCGGCCACTGGGATGCGGTAACGGGCGCCGGCATCGAAGGTGGTGAACGACGGCAGGCTGTGCTGGTTGGCTTCGTCGGAGTACTGCTTGCCGGTGTAGTAGGCGCCACCGGTGACGGCGAAGCCCGGTACGGCGTTGATGTCGTACTCGGCGTACAGCTTGGCCAGTTGCGAGGCGACGTTGGTCGGCTTCTGGCCTTCGTTGGCGGCGACGCTGGATTTCTTCACTTCCGGGTCGAGCAGGGTCAGGCCGCCGACCAGAGTCAGCTCGGGCAGTACCTTGCCGGTGATGCCGAATTCCAGGCCGTTGTTCTCCTGGCGACCGTCCTGCACGTAGTAGCCGGCGCCGTTGGTGTAGGCGTTGGGCTTGTCGATGTTGAACAGAGCCAGGGTCAGCAGAGCTTCGCCGACGCTGGCCTTGACGCCCACTTCGTACTGTTCGCTGACTTCCGGAGCCATCGCCGCACCGGCGTTGAGCGCGGTGTTCGGCGCCACGCCGCCGGCCTGCAGGCCTTCGATGTAGGTGGCGTAGGTGGTCAGCCAGGGCAGCGGCTTGTAGACCAGCGAGACGTTCGGCGAGGTTTCCGACTCGTTGTAGGTGGTCGCGGTTTCCGCGTAGCCAAAGGCCTCGGCCCAGACGAAGTCGTTGCTGTAGGTCTTGATGCGGGTATGGGTCAGGCCGAGGATCGACGACCACTGCTCGTTGAAGGTGATCACGTCACCGACCAGGAAGTTGTCCGACTGGGTGCGCGACGACAGGCGCTGGTCGCCATGACCGATGGAGTAGCTGGGCTTGTCCACCTGCGGGGTTTCGTCGAACGACGACGGGGTGCCGACCACGTCGTTGTACTGCGGGCCCGGGTAGGGGACGTAGTCGGTGTAGTCGCGGGCGCGGACCACGTTGCCCTGGTAGCCGACGGTGGTCTTGTGGCCGATGGAGCCGGTGGCGAAGGCGGCGTCGAGGAACAGGTTGCCCGAGGTCTCCTCGGTTTCGACCGGGGCGAAGGCATACAGCGGCTGGGTGTAGCTGCCGGCGCTGTACACGGTCGGGCCGGTGTAGGTGTATTCCTGGGTGTACTGGCTGTAGCCGAGGGCACCGCGCAGGGTGAAGACGTCGTCCAGCTGCCAGTTGAAGCGGCTGCCAACGCGGTCATGCTCGCTGTCGGAGAAGGCCCACTTCTGGCTGTACAGCTTGTCGTTGTCGAGGTCGTCGGCATCCGGGCGGAAGGACTGGTCGCCGAAGTACCAGTAGCTGGTCAGGCCGCGGGTCTCGCTCTTCTTGTGCGAGGCATCGAACTGGATCAGCAGGTCGTCGCTGACGTTCCAGTCCAGCGCCAGGCTGATCATTTCGCGGCGGCGCTTCTGCATGTCGATGGCGGTCTCGCCATCCTGGGTCAGCACGTTGACGCGGTAGGCGAACACTCCGGCATCGTCGATCGGGCCGCCGAAGTCGCCGTGCAGGTAGTAGTTCTCGCCGCCGGCATTACCCAGGGTCACGCTGTTGTAGCGCTCGTAGGTCGGGCGCTTGAGCACGTAGTTGACCAGGCCGCCGGGGCTGGCCGGGCCGTAGAGGAAGCCGGACAGACCGGTGAGGATTTCGATCTGCTCCATCTCCTCGACGTAGTTGCCGCTGTCGTAGCCGGTGGAGTAGCGCAGGCCGTCGTTGGCGATGCTCAGGTTGCCGGCGCCGCCGAAGCCGCGAATGGCCACGGCGCTGGCGTAACCGGCGCTCTTCGGCGAGTACAGCTGGGTGAAGGGGTTGCGCTTGAACACGTCATCGGTGGAGGTGGCCTGGGTGTTCTGCAGCAGCTCCTTGGACACCACGCTCATCGAGAAGGGCGTGTCCTGCAGGCGCATGCCGCCGAGGGCGCCGACGTTCTTCACGTTCTCGCTGCGGTAGCCGGCATCGGCGCTGCCGTCGGCTTCGCCCTGGGCATTGATATCGCTGCTCGGCAGGGTCACGCCATCGGCGGGGGCCAGGCTGTAGCTGCCGGCGGTGCTCTGCACCAGTTGCAGGCCGCTGCCTTGCAGCGCCGCGTTGAGGGCTGCCATGGGCTCGTACTCGCCCTGCACCGGCTGGGCGGTCTTGCCGCTGGTCAGCGCCGGGTCGATGCTCAGGACGATACCGGCTTCGCTGGCGATACGGCTAAGGGTGCTCGCCAGCGGCGCGGCCGGCAGCTGGTAGCTCTGCGCGAGGGCCAGGGTCGGCAGGCTGGAGAGGGTGATGGCGGCGGCCAGCAGACTGGGGCGCAGCAGGTGCAGGGTGCGGGACATTGCGAACGGCTCCTAGAAGAGAAAGTCTCTCAATTCCTCCTTTGCCGAAGCAGAATCGAAAAGTGACAGGGGCGAGTGAAAATTTTTTCCTAGGGCTGCGCCGGCACCACTTTTACCCACCAACTGGTATAGCGCTCGATGCGCACCGGAAGGCTGGGCGGCAGTGCGGCCAGGGCCAGTTCACTGTCGCGCAGCGGGAAGCTGCCGCTGATGCGCAGGTCGGCGATGCGCGGGTCGACGCTCAGATAGCCAGGGCGATATTCGTCCAGGCTGGCGAGCAGGTCGGCCAGGCGCAGGTTGTCTGCCACCAGCATGCCGTTGCTCCAGGCGCCGGCGCCCAGCGGGGCTGGCGCCGCCTGGCCCAGCTCGTCGCGGCGCATCAGCACCTGCTGGCCGGCGTCGATCACCCGCTCTGCCGGCAGCTGCTGGGCATGCGCGGCGACCGCCGACTGCAGCACGACCAGGCGCGTGGCATCGCCTTCGCGGCGGACCAGGAAGCGCGTGCCGAGGGCGCGCAGGCTGCCTTGCTCGGTCACCACCAGGAACGGCCGCGCATCGCCATGGGCGGTCTCGACCAGGATCTCGCCGCTGCGCAGGAAGACCCGCCGCTCGTGCTCGTCGAACTGGATGTCCATGGCGCTGCGGCTGTTCAGCGTGACCTGGGTATGGTCGGGCAGCTGTAGTTCAAGAATCTCGCCACTGCCGGTGCGCTCGTCGGCCAGGTAGTCGCTGAGCGGGCGCTGGGTATTCAGCAGGCCCAGGCTCAGACCCAGGGCCAGCAGCAGGCCGAGTGCGCTGCGCGGGATGCGCCGGTTCGGCCGCGCCAGCAGGGCGCGCCGTGCCGGTGCCGGGGCGGCGATGCCGAGTTGCTGGTCGAGCTCGCCGAGCTGTTGCCAGACCCGCAGGTGTTCCGGGTGCTGCGCCAGCCAGATGGAGAAGGCCTGATAGTCCTGCGGGCTGGCCTCGCCGGAGCCGAGGCACAGCTGCCAGCCGATGGCCTCGTCGAGGACCTGCAGCGGCACCGCGCTCATTGCGGCTCACCGTGCACGGCGATGTAGCACTGGCGCAGGCCCTGGGCCAGGTACTGGCGCACGCGCGACACCGACACGCCGAGGCGTTCGGCGATCTCGCCGTGGCCGAGGCCGTCGAGGCGGTTGTAGAGGAACGCGGCGCGGGCCTTGCTCGACAGCTGGCCGAGCAGGCGGTCGACCTCGCGCAGGGCATCCAGCGCCATGGCCTGTTCTTCCAGGCTGGGCTGTTGCGCCTCCGGCAGCTGGGCCAGTTCTTCCAGGTAGGTGCGTTCCAGGGCGCTGCGACGGAAATGGTCGATCAGCAGGCCGCGGGCGATGGTGGTGAGCAGGGCGCGGGGCTCGCGCGGCGCCTGCAGGTCGGGGCGGCCGAGCAGGCGGACGAAGGTGTCCTGGCCGAGGTCGGCGGCGCGCTGCGGGCAGCTCAGGCTCTTGCGCAGCCAGGCGAGCAGCCACTCGCGATGATCGCGGTAGAGCAGGCCAACCAGCTCGTTGTGGATGTTTTCCCCGGCGGACACTGTCACCTCCGCCAACGGAGGCAGAAAGAGATAAAGCGAGAATTGTTCTCAGATGATCTCAGATTGCCGCCAGTAATCGCAATCGTTGTCGATCAGTGGTGTTCAGAGCGAAGGGGCGAGTTGCCGGCGCTTCCAGGATTGCGCCTGTTGCTGCAGCTCGGCGAGGTTGTCCAGGCCCTGGCGGCGGGCCTTGCTGAACAGGATCAGCGCCAGTTCGGCGGTGGCCAGGGCATCGGCGCTGGCGTGGTGGCGTTCGCTGGCTTGCAGGTGGAAATGCCGCAGCCAGTCGTCCAGGCCCTTGTGCGGCGGTGCCTCGGGGCACAGCAGCGGGGCCAGCACGGCGACGTCGAGGAAGGGGTGGTGCAGGCGATAGCCGAGCTCATCGCGCAGGGCGCGCTCGAGCATGTGCTGGTCGAACGGCGCGTGGAAGGCCAGTAGCGGGCTGTCGTCGACGAAGGCCATGAACTCCAGCAGCGCCTCGGCCGGTTCGCGACCGGCTGCCACCGCGCTGGGGGCGATGCCGTGGATCAGCGTGCTCGGCCCGGCGCGGTGTTCGGCCTGGTGCAGGGTGCACTCGAACTGCTGGGAGAAGTCGATGGCGCCGTCTTCGATCACCACCGCGCCGATGGCCAGCAGGTGGTCGCGCTGCAGGTTGAGGCCACTGGTCTCCAGGTCGACCACCACCAGGCGCTGGCTGGCCAGGGGGCGTTCGTCCAGCGCCGCCGCGGCCGGCAGGCGCAGGCAACGTGGGTCGGTGGCGGGGGCGCGGCGCAGCCAACTGCTGAGCATCTTCATAGCTGGTAGCGCAGCGCCAGGCTGCTCTGCAGGCGCTGCGCCTGGCGGAAGGATTCGCGCAGGATGCGCCGGTCCAGGTGGTTGAGGGTGTCCGGATCGAGGCGATTGGACAGTGGCAGCCCCTGGGACGCCTGCTGCTGGTGCAGCTGCAGGCGGGTCTGCTGGATGAAGTGGTAGGCCTCCTCGAAGGCGGCGCCGTCCAGGGCGTCGATGACCCGCAGGCGCACCAGTTCGGCGAAGCGCTGCAGGGTATTGCTGTCTGCCACACCGTGGGTCAGGGCCAGCAGGCGGGCGCCATCGACGAAGGGAGTTAGCCCTTCCTCCTTGAGGTCGAGGGTGTCTTTCTCGGCGCCCTTGCGCGCCACCACGAAGTCGCGGAAGCGCCCCAGCGGCGGGCGATGACGCAGGGCGTTGGCGGCCAGCAGGCGCTGGAAGATGCTGTTGCCCTCGATGTCGGCGTGCAGTTGGCGGCGGAGCTCGACGCAGCCCTGTTCGTCGCCCCAGATCACGCGCAGGTCGAAGTAGATGCTCGAGCCCAGCAGGTTCTCCGGGCTGGCCTCGCGGACGAAGGTGGCGAAGCGCCGCGACCACTCGCGGCGTGACAGGCACAACTCGGGGTTGCCGGCCATGATGTTGCCGCGGCAGAGGGTGAAGCCGCACTCGGCGAGTAGTTGGTTGATGCGCCGGGCATAGGGCAGCAGGCGCTGGCGGATGCGCTCGGCGTCGCTGTCGTCGCTGGCCTCGAAGAGGATGCCGTTGTCCTGGTCGGTGTGCAGGGTCTGCTCACGGCGGCCCTCACTGCCGAAGCACAGCCAGCTGAAGGGTTGCTGCGGGTCGCCCAGCTCCTCCACGACCAGCTCGATCACTCGGCAGGTGGTGTGATCGTTGAGCAGGGTGACCAGCTGGGTGATCTGCGTGGAGCTGGCGCCGTGGGCCAGCATGCGTTCGACTAGCAGACGGATATCACTGCGCAGTGCTACCAGGGTGTCGATGCGGGGTGCCTGGCGGATGGTGCGCGCCAGGTGCACCAGGTCGACCCGTTGCAGGGCGAACAAGTCGCGCTCGGAGACCACGCCGACCAGGCGCCCGTGTTCGACCAGGCAGACGTGGGCGATGTGCCGCTCGGTCATCGCCAGGGCGGCGTCGAAGGCCGAGGCCTGGGGTGGCAGGTGGAAGGGGCGCTGGGTCATCAGCGCGCTGATCGGCTGCTCCAGCGACTCGCCGTCGGCCACCACCCGGCGCAGGTCGCGCAGAGTGAAGATGCCCTCGGGGCGCGCCTGCTCGTCGACGATGACGATGCTGCCGACGTGCTGCTCGTGCATGCGGCGTACCGCCTCGCGCAGCGGCGTGGTGGCGGTGCAGGCTACCGGCTGCTGCAGGGCCAGTTCGCGCAGCGGAGTGTCCAGCGAATACTGCGCGCCGAGGTTCTCGGCGGCGCGCAGCTGCACCTGCTGGTTGACCTGATCGAGCAGGCTGCTCACGCCGCGCAGGGCGAAGTCGCGGAAGGGCGCGGACTGGGCGAACAGGCGGACGAAGGCCTCCTTGGCCAGCAGCAGGCAGAAGGTGTCTTCGCCGGCCAGGTGTTCGGTACGGGTGGCGCGCTCGCCGAGCAGGGCGGCCAGCGGGAAACATTCGCCACTGGCGATCTCGAAGGTGGTCTCGCTGCCGCGGCGGGCCGAGTGTGGGCGCTCGCCGACCACCTGGCCCTGCTTGACGATGTAGAAGTGCTGCACCGGCCCGTCGCTGGGCTTGATGATGCTCTCGCCGGCGGCGTAGAAGCGCAGCTGGCAATGCTCGACCAGATAGGCCAGCTGGGCGCTGTCCATCTGGTTGAAGGGCGGGTACCGGCGCAGGAATTCCATGGTGCCGTGGATGTTCTGCAACACGGCCGTCTTGCCTGCGGTGCTGGGCGACATGCGGCGTTCCCGCGCTAGTTGTTTGTGGCGATGGTCGCGCCTGTGATGCGGCGCGGCCATTGGACCTAGGTCGCAGAGCCCAGCAGTTCTCGCCAGGCGTTCAGCGCCGGGGTGGCATGGCCGCGGCGCCAGACCAGCAGGGTCTCCGCGGTCAGCAGCGGCACCAGGCGCAGCGCCGGAGGTTGGCGCTGCAGCTCCAGCAGCGAGCGCGGCACCACGCCGGCGCAGGTGCCGGCGGCGACGCAGGCCAGGATGGCGTGGTAGGAACCAACCTCCTGCACGCGCAGCGCGGTGCCAGTCTGGCCCAGCCAGGCCTCGCCGATCTGCCGGTAGCTGCAGCCCTGGGCGAAGCCGGCCAGGATGCGCAGTTGCACGTCGGCTGGTTCATGCACGGGCGGGTGGTCGGCCGGCAACACCAGCAGCAGCTCCTCGCGGAACAGCGCCTCGCCCTCCAGCCCCAGGTCCAATGGCTCGGCCTGCCAGGTGCCGTCCAGCAGGCGCTGTGGCCGGGCGATCAGCGCGCAGTCCAGGCGCCGGCCGAGCACGCCGTCGATCAGCAGCTGGCTGGGGCCGGTGCTGACCTCCAGGCTGACTTCGGGGTGGGCGCGGTGAAAGCTCGCCAGCGGCACGGGCAGGCGCGTCGCCGCGCTGCTCTCCATGCTGCCCAGGCGCAAGGTGCCGCTGGGCTGAGCTGGGTGCAGAACCTGGCGCGCTTCGTCCGCCAGCGCCAGCAGTTGCTCGGCGTAGGCGAGAAAGGCCTGGCCCTGCTCGGTCAGTAGCATGCGCTTGCCCTCGCGCAGGAACAGGCTGACGCCCAGCTCCGCCTCCAGTTGCTGGATGCGCGTAGTGACGTTGGACTGCACGCGCTGCAGGCTTTGCGCGGCGCGGGTCACGCTCTGCTCGAGGGCCACGGCGCGGAAGATCGCCAGGTTATTGAGATCCATGGGCTTCTATAAATCTCATAATGAGAATAAAGTTTTATTGATGATCTTGTTTTGAGATTGATTGGTCAATCCTGTGGAGGTTTGCATGTCGTCGTTGTGCGCGTTGCTCGGTATTCGCCATCCCATCATCCAGGCGCCCATGGTGGGTGTTTCCACCCCGGCGCTGGCTGCCGCGGTGTCCGAGGCCGGCGGTCTGGGCTCGCTGGGGCTCGGTGCGAGTACACCGGAGCAGGCTCGCGAGCTGATCGCGCAGACCAGGGCACTGACCGACCAACCGTTCAACCTCAACCTGTTCTGCCATGCGCCGGCGCTTGCCGATGCTGCTCGCGAGCAAGCCTGGCTGCAGCGCCTGCAGCCGTGGTTCGCCGAGTTCGCGGCTGAGCCGCCGGCGCAGTTGCGCGAGATCTACCAGAGCTTCCTGGCTGACCCGTCCATGCTGGATATGCTGCTGGAGCAGCGCCCGGCGGTGGTCAGCTTCCACTTTGGCCTGCCGGAGGTGGCGTGGATCGCGCGCCTCAAGGATGCCGGCATCCGCTTGCTGGCCTGCGTGACCACCGCCGCAGAGGCCCGTCTGGCCGAGGCTGCCGGGGTGGATGCGCTGGTGGCACAGGGTTTCGAGGCCGGCGGCCATCGCGGCGTGTTTGCGCCTGAGAACGGTGATACCGGTCTCGGTACGCTCGCCCTAGTGCGCTTGCTGGCGCAGCAGTCGAGCCTGCCGGTCATCGCGGCCGGCGGCATCATGGATGGCGCCGGCATCAAGGCCGCGCTGGCCCTCGGCGCCGCGGGCGCACAGCTGGGCACGGCCTTCGTGCTCTGCCCGGAGTCCGCCGCCAACGCTGCTTACCGCGCCGCGCTGAAGGGCGAGAAGGCCTACCGCACCGAGATCACCGCGAATATCTCCGGGCGCCCGGCGCGTGGCCTGCCCAACCGCCTGTTCGGTGATCTGGGTGCCGCCCTGCCGGATTACCCGATCTGCTACGACGCGGCCAAGGCGCTGCACACCGCCGCCAGCGCCCAGGGCAACCACGACTTCGCCGCCCAGTGGGCTGGCCAGGGCGCGCCACTGGCCCGCGAGCTACCGGCGGCGCAGCTGCTGGCGACGCTGGTGGAGGAAATGCAGCAGGCATGAAAAAAGGCCGGTGGGTCGCCCCACCGGCCTTTTTTATCGCGCTACCCCGTAATCAGGGCAGGGTGAACAGCACCTTGACCTTGTCGGTCACGGCGGCCTTGTCCACGTAACCGATGGCATCGGCTTCGGCGGCGACCTTGGCCACTACGTCGGCATCGCCGGCCACGCTCGGCAGCGGCTGGCCCTTGCCGGTGAACACCAGGCCGGACCAGTAAGACTTCAGCTGCGCTTCGTTCTTGTTGGTGACCGCGGTGTAGAACTTCTCCTTGGTCGGGCTCCAGTCTTTCTGGTCGACGCCTTTCAGCGACTTGTTCTTGCCCAGGAAGATGTTGGCCACGTCGGATTGCGACGGTGCGGCGGACGCACCGGCGTTGACGATCACGGCGACCTCGGCCTGGGCCAGGGCGGCGAAGCCCAGGCTGGCGGCGGTGAGGAGGATGCGAATGGACTGCTTCATGTGCATGCTCCTCAGAATACGAAGTCGACGCCGGCGCTGATGATGTCGCCGTCGTAGTTGCGCGACGGTACACCGGCCAGGCCAGTACGCTCGTAAACGGTGTTCTCGTACAGCTCCTGGGCGTTGCGCACGAACACGCCGTCGTAGCCACCATTGGTGTCTACGCGCTTGTACTCGCCCTTCAGCACCACGGTCGGCATCAGGTTGTAGTTCAGACCGAGGGTCCAGGAGTTCTGGCGGCCTTCGTCCTCGTCCAGCTGGGCGTAGGTGACGTGGGCCAGGAAGTCGCCGAAGCGGCGGCCGCCCATCAGGTAGAAGGAGTCGGTGCTGGCAGTGCCATCGTTCTCGATCACGCGGCTGGTCCACTCGTTGGCGGTCAGCCAGGTACCGTTGTCGTACTGGTAGCCGATCGAGGTGAACTTGCCCTTGTCCTTGTCCAGTTGCAGCAGGGATTGGTTTTGCGGAACGCCGATGCCCGGGCCGAACGGTGGCGGCAGGATGCTGGTGATGCTGCCGGCGATATCGGTGTCGATGTCGGCCTCGGCATAGCCGATGCGCAGGGTGCCGAAGTCATTGGTGGCCAGGCTCACGCTGGCACCGAAGACGTTGTCGTAGTCGATGTCGAACTTGTCGTCGTAGATGTAGTAATCACGGTTCTTGGCGACACCACCGGCGACCTGGAAGGACAGGGTGGCGAAGGACAGCGGCAGGTTGTAGACCAGGTCGGCGCCTTCGTAGTTGGACAGCTGGACCTGGCTGTAGACCTCGTCCGGCAGGCGCAGCCAGGGGTAGCTGAAGCCCACGTCGATGCTCTCGGAGTACATGTACACCGGGGTGCGCAGGCGGCCGAAGCGCAGCATCAGGTTGTCGGTGCTCTGCCAGGACAGGTAGGCCCACTCCAGGTTGCCTTTCCACTCGTCGCCATAGGCCTTGGCGGTGGTCTGCAGGGTCAGGCCGACGGTGTCGGTGACGCCGTAGGTCAGCTGGGCGCCGAACTTGCTCAGCTGGTCGCCGCGCCAGGAGTCGGTGGTCTGGCCGGAGATGCCGTAGCCGCGGCCGTCGTCTTCACCACCCAGGTGGGTGACGCCGACGGTACCGAAACCGTTGATGAGGGCCTCGCCTTGTTCCAGCGCGAATGCCGAGGTGCTGGCCAGGCAGATAGCCAGACCGAGTACGCGGGCAGTAGTCATGCAGTGATGCTCCAATGAATGAATTAAACGCGGAATTGGGCTGTTGCCGCGCGCAGGTGGTCCCCTGTGCTGACCAGCTGCTCGCCTAGGCGCGCGGTGGCATCGGCCCCGTTTGCGGTTGCTTGTGCATCCTGCTGCAACACTTGGGTTTCTTGTTGGATGGAACTGGACAGGCCGATCTGCTCTTGGGTGAGCTGGGCGATGCCGGCGTTCAGTTCGTCGATCTGGCTCACCGCTACGGCGATGGACTCGAGCATGCGGGTGGCTTCCACCGACAGCTCGATGCTGTTCTGCGCCTTGTCACCGTTGGCGGTCATCACGTTGAGCACGCTGTTGGCGCTGTTCTGCAGGCGCTGAATGATCTGCTGGATCTCGGCGGTGGAGGCGGCTGTCTTCTGCGCCAGGTTGCGCACCTCGTCGGCGACCACGGCGAAGCCGCGACCCTGCTCGCCAGCACGGGCGGCCTCGATGGCGGCGTTGAGCGCCAGCAGATTGGTCTGCTCGGCGATGTTGCGGATCACGGTGAGCACCGAGCCGACCTGCTGGGTCTCTTCCTCCAGCTGCTGCATGGCCTGTACGGCGCCCATCACGCTGCTGCCCAGGTCGCTGATGCTGGTGGACAGGCTGCCGATGCTGGCGCGTGCGGTGCCGGCCTGGCGCGAGGCATCGCCGGCGCCCTGCGAAGCCTGCTGCGAGCGATGCGCCACTTCCTGAATGCTGCTGGTCATGGTCTGGATATCACGCCCGATCGAATCGGTATGACCCTGCTGCGAGCGGGCATTCTGCGTGGCGTCCTGGGTCAGCCGGTACAGCTCCTTGGACATGCCACCCAGCGGGCTGGCGGCCTCGATGGTCTGGCGGATGGTGCCCTGCAGCTTGTCGAGGAAGCCGTTGAACAGCTGGATCATCTCGCCGATCTCGTCGCGCGAATCGACGTTGACCCGGCGGGTCAGGTCGCCGTCGCCCTTGGCGATGGCCTGCAGCGATTCGATCACGCCGTGCACGTTGCCCATGATGCCGCGGATGATCACCCAGGCACCGAGGCCGACCAGGGCCACCAGCAGGGCGCTGAGGATGTAGCCGGCGCTGGTGGTTTCGGCGTTGTCGGTGCGGGCCTGACCGAGAGTGCTCTGGAAGTCCTCGTAGGCGTGGGCGCGGAAGGTCTCGCCGAGCTTCTGCGCGGCGGCGAGGTCGCTGGCCATGCGGTCCAGGTTGGGACGCAGGTCTTCGAAGCCGGCGCTGCCCTTGATCAGTTGCTCGGAGGCGGACAGGGCATTGTCGGCGTAGCGGCCGATGGCCTGGCGCCACTCTTCCAGCTCGCTGGCGCGTTCGCTGTTGGCGCGGGTCAGCGGCTGCAGCTGCTGCTGCAGGCTGGCGATGTCGCTCAAGACCTTGCGGGCTTCGTCCAGGGTCGCCAGTTCACCGGCGGCCACCGCACTGTTGAGGATGCCCGGCAGGCGGGAGAACTGGAAGTTCACCGCATCGGCCTTCTCCAGGGTAGGGAAACTGTTGGTTTCCAGGGCATCCAGGCGGGCATCGTTGGCTGCCAACTGGGTCGAGGTGTAGACCACGAACAGCAGCAGGCCGAGCAGGGCAACGGCGGGCAGCAGCGACAACTTCAGGGTCAGCGACAGATTCTTAAGCATTGGCAGGTACCCAAATCGGGGGCGCGAAGTGTACAGGAAGCCGTTTGGTGGCTAAAGGCCATCTATCGGTCATCCTGTGACCGCGAAAGGCTCGGTTGTGATCGCTATGTCGGCTGCCCCTCTTCTTTCTATAGCTGCTAATCGTCGGACACGCCTGCGCCGCAGCGCCGCATGGGGCTGATTCGGGCTGTGGAGTGAGGCGAATGGAGAGGAGGGAGTTGTGTTGCGTGGTGTGTAGCGAGGGGAGAAGCGACTGCAGCGGTGCGGGGAAAAGATGGCCGTGCTGCGGTGTGGTTACACCGCAGCACGGTGGCCGGAATTACGCCGGCAGCGGCGAGGCGAGACCGGCCAGGGTCTGTTCCAGCACTTCGCGCGCCTGTTCCAGGATCTGCTGTTTCCAGTCGTCGGCATCGACATAGAAGGCATCGCGCAGACGCTGCTTGATGCGCTGCTGCTGGGCCGGCGCGACCTGCGGATTGCGATACAGCCAGTGGTCGCCGCGCATGGCGTTGAGCACCTGCAGCCCCGGCAGGGTGCCGTACTCCAGGGTCAGGCCGTTGTATTCGGCCTGCGGGCAGGTCTGCGGTATCACGTTGTCGATGGTGCCGTTGAGCTTGGCCGACACCGAGTTGCCCTCGGCGCTGTTGGTCACCTGATCGCCCCACCAGCGGCGGCAGCGGGCGATGTCTTCCGGTGTCTGCTTGCCCTTGTAGATGCGCTCGCCGATGCCGCGCGGGCCGAGGCCGGTGTGGATGTCGATCCAACCGAGGCGGCGGCACTGCTGGCCGTGCTGGCGCAACACCTGCTGCAGAGTGCGGTTGCTCCAGGTCGGCGCGTTGCCGGCGAAGAACATGCCTTTCGGGTCGCCGCTCTGTCCGCGCGAGATGGCGCCCTGCAGGGCCATACGGCCGTGGCGCAGGGAGTAACCGACCAGGCCCAGGGTGCTGAGCAGGGTCGGCGGCTGGCGCTCGGGCAGCAGCAGGTGGGCGATGGCGCGGTAGTCGGCGTTGTCTGCCTGTGGCTGGTCGAAGTCGAGGAAGTTGCGGTTGAGGTCGACATTGTCCTCGGTCACCCGGCGCAGCCAGGAGAAGCCGTGCGGGTTGAGCGCATGGATGAACAGCACGGCCAGGTCGTCGCGCTTGCAGCGCTCGACCCAGGCCTTGTCGCGCAGATGCTCGACCTGGATTCCGGAGCCGCAGAAGCCCTCGGCGCCGTGGCAGGCGCTGCTGAGGATCAGCAGGTTGGCGGCGTCGGGGGCGCCGAGGCGGGCGACGTCCATCGCCAGATCCTCACCATCGCGGCCGCGCAGCGGGTGGACATGGGATTCGACGCTCAGGCCGGCACTGGCGCAGGCCTCGAGAAATTTCTGCCGGGCTTCGGCGTAGCTCTGCGAGAAGCTGGAGAGATCCATGTGGGAATTCCTTGTGGTGAAAACTGCCCGCGGGGTTTCGCGGGCATGGCCGGGCCTGCGGCGCAGGCTTGTGGCCTGTGCCGGGCGACGGATCAGTCGTTGGGTTGGGGGCGTACCCCGGGCTGGCGACCTTGTGGGGCGCTAGCCTTGGTCGGGTATCAGTCGATCACGATGCGGCCGATACTGCTCTGGCGCTCGCCGTACTGCACGGTCTCGATATCGATGACGGTACCGAACTCGGCGGACAGGTCGCGCAGGCGCTCGATGATGCGCTGCGCCTGGGCGTCGTTCTCCGCCGTGTCGAAGGCCAGGCGCGGGATGCCGCGCTCGGCGTCGCGGCCGTTGAAGCCCAGCTCGATCGGGTGCAGGAGCATTTCGCGCAGGGTGCCGTCGGCCTTGAAGTGGCACTCGGCGACCACGCTCTCGAACCACACCGGCTCGCTGAAGATGCCGACCACGCGCTTCCACTCGAGGAACTCGGCGGCGGTGGTCAGGCGCGGATTGGTGATGCCCTTGGGCCCGATGAAGGCTTCGGCGGCCAGCCACTCGCGGCTCTCCCACTTGTCCGCCGGCATCAGCTTCATGCTGTTGTCCATGAAGCAGAAGTTGCCCAGCGAATACAGCAGCGGCTTGCCCTTGTAGATGTCGATGCCGCGGATCTGGTGCGGGCCGTGGCCACAGAGCATGTCGGCGCCGTTGTCGACCAGGCTGCGGGCCAGGGTCGGCAGGTAGTTGGGCACCTCGATGCACTGGTTGTCCGGCTCGTGGGTGTGCTGGGCGACGATGGTGAAGTCGCTGCTCTGCTTGGCCTGGCGCAGGTCGCGCACGATGGCGGCCTGGTCGAGCTTGTCGCACTCGTAGTGGATGCGCACGGTGCCTGGTGCGGCGTTCGGGTCGACGCGGTAGTGCAGGGCCATGCCCAGGTGCACGCTGTGCTCGCCGTGCAGGGTGCGCAGCAGGTAGTGGTCCTGGAAGGCCTCCTGCTCGTTGAGGCGCTTGAGCACGGCGAAGTCCTGCGGCGACACCAGGCGATGCGGGGTGGTACGCAGCGGGCTCAGGCCCGGGCGAGGCGGTACCATGCCGAGGCCGTCGGAGGCCGGTGCGTTGGCCTCGAAGGTGGTGGCGTAGGAGATCAGCGAGACGCGCGCCTTGTCGGTGTTGACGAAGGCCGGTGCGCGGGCAGCGGCCAGGCTGCCACCGGTGCCGGCGTGGGCAATGCCGGCGTCATCCAGCAGCTCGTCGGTCATCTTCAGGCCGGCGGCGCCCCAGTCCAGCGCATGGTTGTTGGCGCGCGACATCATGTTGAAGCCGATGCTGGCCAGGTCCGCCGGGGCGTCGGCATCGCTGAGCAGCCAGGAGAAGCCGGACAGCGCCTCGGGGTAGCCGTCGTAGCGGTTGAAGTCGATGGCGGTGCATTCGTAGTTGCCGACCACCACGTCGCCGCGCTTGAGGATGTCGAGCAGCTCGGGCGACTTGCGCGCCAGTTTGTCGGCGATCGCATGGGTGATGATGATGTCGCCGACGGCGACCACGCAGAAGCCGTCTTCCACGTCGGCATCGCGCCAGCTGTCCGGCAGGGTGATGCGTTCGGGACGTTGCTGGGGCGAGGGGACTCGTTTGTGCATGGGGTAGATTTCCTGACTCAGGCCTGGCTCGCGGCCGGCTCGTTGTTGGATTCGGAAGTGGGTTGGCGAGTGAGTTCGCCGATAGTGCGCAGGTCGCGATCGGGGTCGACCAGACGCAGGGCCAGCGCGCCGCCGGCAATCAGGGCGATGCCGAACAGGCCGACGGCCAGCTCGAAGCCCTTGACCAGGTCGCCGCCTTCCCAGCCGATGGCCTGGCCGACCACGTGCGGGGCGAGCATGCCGGCGCTGGTCATCAGGCCGATGTGCAGGGCCAGCATGCTGCCGCGCTGCTTGGCCGGGGCGATGTAGGCGACGGTGGTGTTGGAAAAGGTGGTCACCAGGTTCACCACGATGCCGCCGATCAGATACAGGGTGATGGTCATGGCCACGCCCTGCTCGACGAAGCCCATCAGGGCCATGGCGATGCCGCCGACCACGCAGGCGATGGCCGGCGGGAAGACCATGGCCAGGCGCACGCTGGCGCCGCGCTTGAGGGCGCGCTGGGACAGGCTGGAGACCAGCAGGTTGAGTGCGATCACGCCGAGGGTGGCGGCCATCACCACGTAGCCGGACTGCATCGGACTCATGCCCAGGCCTTTCTGCAGGTAGGTCGGCACCCAGCTGTAGATCAGCGCGTTGGGCAGATAGCTGCAGAAGCCGAGCAGGGTGATGAAGATGAAGGTGCGGTTGAGCAGCAGGTGACGATAGCTGGCTGTGCCGCCGACGATCTCGCCGGGCGCGTCGTCATGCTGGCCCTCACGGCCGACGAACAGCCAGACCACCAGCCACAGCAGGCCGATGCCGGCGAGGATCAGATAGCCGACGCGCCAGCCCAGGTGCTGGATCAGCAGCGGCAGCGACAGCGCGCCGAGGATGGCGCCGACCATGATCGCGATATGAATCCAGGCGCCCGGCAGCACGCGGTCACGCGGCGCATACCACTTGAACGCGGCGTGCTGGGTCACCGCGGTGCCCGGCCCGCAGCCAGCGCCGAGCAGCATGCGGCTGGCGACCAGGGCATAGAAGCTGGTGGAGATCGCGGTGAGGATCTGCGCGCCCATCCACACCACCGACATGCCGGAGAGAATCCAGCGGCTGGCCACGCGGTTGGCGAGGAAACCGACCAGCACGCCGGACACCGAGTAGAGGAAGAAGAAGGCGCTGCCGATGAAACCAAACTGCTCGGGAGTGAGCTTGAGCTCGTCGATAATCTGCGGGCCGGCGAAGGCGAAGATGGTCTTGTCCAGCACGCTGATGACCATCACGGCCAGCAGCATCAGGACCACCAGGGCCCGCTTGTTGTTGGCCTGCTTATCGTTAGGGAGGGACTGCATGAATCAGGTCTCGCTCAGGTAGGTTTCCACCAGGCGTACCCACAGGCTCGCGCCGAAGGGGATGGCCAGGTCGTTGAAGTCGTATCCGGGGTTGTGGACCATGCAACCGCTGGGCCCGCTGTTGCCGTTGCCGGTGACGATGTAGCAGCCGGGGCGCACCTCGAGCATCGAGGCGAAGTCCTCGCTGCCCAGGTAGCCGCTCGGCACGCTGGTCAGCACGCCCTTGTCGCCACTTACCTGGCGCGCCACCTGTTGCAGCAGGGCGGTCTCGGTCGGGGTGTTCATCAGCACGCCGATGCGCTCGTCGTAATCCAGGTCCAGCTCCAGGTCGTGGGCCATGGCCACGCCCTTGGCGATCTCGGTGATGCGCTTGCGCAGCAGCTTGCGGATCTCCGGGTTGGTCGAGCGCACGCTGAGCTTGAGCGTCGCCACATCCGGAATCACGTTGGCCGCTTCGCCAGCCTGGATCGAGCCCACGGTGACCACGCCGATTTCGCCGGCCGGCACGTTGCGCGCAACGATGCTCTGTAGTGCCAGCACCAGTTCGGCGGCGGCGATCACCGGGTCCTTGGCCTTGTGTGGCATGGCGCCGTGGCCGCCGACACCGAGCAGCTTGATGGTCACCACATCGGAGGATGCGCTCATGGCGCCGGCCTGGGTGACGAACATGCCGACCGGCAGGCCGGGCATGTTGTGCAGGGCGTATACCGCGTCGCAGGGGAAGCGCTCGAACAGGCCGTCCTCGATCATGCGCTTGGCGCCGCGCAGGCCTTCCTCGGCCGGCTGGAAGATCAGGTTGAGGGTGCCGTCGAAGGCGCGGGTCTCGGCCAGGTAGCGAGCGGCACAGAGCAGGATGGCGGTATGGCCGTCGTGGCCGCAGGCGTGCATCTTGCCGGCGTGGCGGCTGCAGTGTGGCACGCCACTTTCCTCGTGGATCGGCAGGGCGTCCATGTCGGCGCGGATGCCGATGGTCTTGCTGCTACTGCCATTCTGCAGCACACCGACCACACCGGGGCCACCGATGCCTTCATGCACCGCGTAGCCCCATTGGCGCAGCAGGCTGGCGACCAGCAAACTGGTGCGCTGCTCTTCAAAGGCCAGCTCGGGATGCTGGTGGATATCTCGGCGAATCGACGCGAATTCATCCTGCCAGGCGAGGATCTGCGGGATCAGCTGCATGTTGTTGTCCTTGTGGTGATGCCCAGGATGCAGCGCAGCATGCCGCAGGCAGTCGGCGGCGGATAATCACCTCTGCGCATGTGTATCGGCTTTGGTTATGTGCGCTGCCGCGGCCGCTTGGTTATCCTGGCCCGCCCCTCTGCTGCGGAGCGCTTCGATGGCCATTCACACCGCCGAAATCCTCTGGTCGCGTGGCGACCAGGACTTCCTCGACAATCGCTACAGCCGCGCACACCTGTGGCGCTTCGACGGTGGCGTGGAGGTGCCGGCCTCGTCCTCGCCGCACGTGGTGCCGCTGCCCGGCTCGCGCGAAGACGCGGTGGATCCGGAGGAGGCCTTCGTCGCCTCGCTGTCGAGCTGCCACATGCTCTGGTTCCTCTCGCTGGCGGCGCGCGACGGTTGGCGCGTGGACGGCTACCACGACCAGGCTGAGGGCAAGATGGGCAAGAACGCCGAGGGCCGCCTGGCCATGACTCGCGTCACCCTGCGTCCCGAGGTGAGTTTCGTTGGTACGGCGCCCAGCCGCGAACAGCTCGATGCGCTGCACCACGAGGCGCACGAGGAGTGCTTTATCGCCAGTTCGGTGAAGAGCGAGGTGCTTTGCGCGCCGCGCTATCCGCAGGCCTGAATCAGTCGCCCAGCTTGGGCGCGTGCGGGCTCTTGTAGGCGTACACCAGTTCGTCGGCCAGGGCCTTGGCTTCGCGAGTCATCAGTTCCTGGTCGCGGCAGACCAGGGAGATGTTCATCGGCGGCACCTGCTCGATCAGGTCAAGCACGTCGAGCTCCTGGCCGAGGCGCTGCAGGTGTTCGAGCAGGCGGCGCGACCAGTAGCTGACAGCATCGGAGTTGATCGCCAGCTCGGAGAACAGCACCACCGAGGCGCACTCGGTGACGTTCTGCGGGTATTCGATGTGGTTGTCGACGAACATCATGCCGACCTTGGACTGCTCCAGGGAGTCCTGCAGCAGCCACTCCTCGCCGAGCAGTTCGCGCAGCGAGCGCGCGCCGCGCAGCGGGTGGCCCTTGCGCACGGCCAGCACGGCGGGTTGCTCGTACAGCTCGGTCCAGTGGAAGCCATCGGCGCTGCGTGACTCCGGCAGCGAAGTCAGCACCAGGTCCAGCTGGCCTTCGCGCAGGCCCTCCATCAGCTTGGACGGACGCAGCTCGTGGATCTGCACCTGCACCTTGGGATAGCGCTTGCGGTAGCGGTTGAGGCTGCTGATGAACTGCGCCCCTGGAGTGACTGGCGAGACGCCGATCGACAGCTTGCCGTCCATCACGCCCTTGAGCGTGTCGATCTCCTCGCGGGCGCGGCGCACTTCCTCGAGGATCAGGCGCGCACGGCGCACCAGGCGTTCACCGAATTCGGTCACCGTGATGCCGCGGTTGGAGCGCACCAGCAGGGGCACGCCGAGTTCGGCCTCGAGTTCCTTGATGCCCTTGGACAGGGCCGGCTGGGAGATGTGCAGCAGGCGCGAGGCCTCCTGGATGCTGCCACTCTCGCTGATGGCGAGCATGGCGCGGAGCTGGTGCAACTTCATGGGCAACGCCGGTGATCGTTGAACGGAAGGGCGACTGTAAAACAAAAGCGCCGGGCGCGGGCCGCAGCGATGTAACCACAGATAAAAAAACGGCGGCCCGGAGGCCGCCAAGGTGGAGTGTTGCGTGGAGATTCAGCGAATGCCCGAGGCGCGCAGCGCGTTGGGGGTGAACTGTTTGCGGCTGTATTGCACGCCGAAGTCGTAGGCGTTCTTCTGCTCGTTGAACAGCGCGCCGACGGCGTAGCGACCGGAGAGCACGTCGTAGTGGGTCTCGGCGCTGAACTGCGGGGTCTGCTGGTCGTAGAAGAACGTGGCGTGGCCCTCGGAGACGCGCCACAGCTGGCCGCGACCGTCGTAGGCGTCGGCCTCGGCGGTTTGCCAGCTGTCCTCGTCGATGAACAGGTCACGACGCGAGTAGATGTGGCGCTGGCCCGGCTTCAGGGTGGCGGTCAGGTGCCACACGCGGTGCAGCTCGTAGCGGGTGTGCTCGGGGTTGAGGTGGCCCGGCTTGATGATGTCGGTGTACTTCAGCTTGGGCGAGCTCAGCTTGTAGCTGTTGTAGGGGATGTAGATCTCCTTCTTGCCCACCAGCTGCCAGTCGAAGCGATCCGGCGAGCCGTTGAACATGTCGAAGTCATCCATGGTGCGCATGCCTTCGGCACCGGGGCTGTCGTAGGCGATCTGCGGAGCGCGACGCACACGACGCTGACCGGCGTTGTACTGCCAGGCCATGCGTGGTTCCTTGACCTGGTTGATGGTCTCGTGGACCAGCAGCACGCCTCCGGCCAGACGCGCCGGAGCAAGGAATTCCTCGCGGTACATGTACAGCAGGTTGGCCATCTCCGCCGGCGCGTAGTCGGACAGGCCGACCGGGTAGGCCAGCTGCTGCTTGATCAGGCTCGGGGTGAAGGCGCCGTTGGTCTGCGGCGAGGCCTGCACCACCATGCGCTGGAACGACAGGCCACGGTAGCGACCGATGTGGTTCCACACCACTTCCAGGCCGTTCTGCGGTACGGCGAACGGCAGACCGCCGCTGCGGTAGTTCTGCAGGCCGTTGCCGCCTTCGGCGAGCTGGGTGTCAGCGGCGTTCATGCGGCTGGTGTCCAGGTACTGCTTGGGCATGGTCACCGAGCGACGGGTCGGGTAGACCGGGATGCGGTAGCTCTGCGGGTAGCGCTTGAACAGGGCGAGCTGGCCGGGGGTCAGCTTGTCCTTGTACTGCTCGGCGTTCTGCGCGGTGATGGTGAACAGCGGCTGGTCGGCGGCGAAGGGATCGCTGAGGAAGCCGTCGGCGTCACGGCTGCCGGCGCCCTTGGCCAGGCCACCGGTCCAGGCCGGGATGCTGCCGTCGGCATTGCCGGCGGTTTCCGCGCCGACCGGCGTCAGGTCCTTGCCGAGGCGGGCGACCTGCTCGGCCGGTACCGCGGCCAGCGCCTGGCCTGCGGCGAGCAGACCGAGGCCGAGTGCGCCTGCGCGCACCAGTTGCAGATGGATCTGGGAAAACTTCATGTGCATAAACCTCAGAAGCTCATGCCGACGCTGAAGGCGAGGAAGTCGCGGTCGGTGTTGGTGTTGAAGTCGCCGCCGAAGTAGTTGGTGTAACTCAGGCTGGCGTTGTAGGTGGACATGTAGTCGGCATCCAGGCCGACGCTCACCGACTTGTTGCCCTCGGTGAAGGTCGGGCCGTAGCCCTCTACGTCATGCGAGAAGGCCAGGTTCGGCTTGAGGTTGATGCCGGCGATGGCATTGCTGAACTCCAGCTGGGTACGCAGGCGATAGCCCCAGGAGTTCTGGGTGTAGAAGCCCTTGTCGGTGCACTGGTCGGGGTTGGCGGTGTTCAGTACGCGGGTGCACAGTTGGTTGCCGCGCACCGTGCCGACGCCCGGCAGAGTCGCAACGGCGTCACCAGGCAGCTGGCCCATGCCGTAGACGCTGCTGCGGCCGAAGCGCAGGTCCGAGCCATCGGCGGAGCCCAGGTTGCCAATGTGGCTGTAGCCGACTTCACCGATCAGGTTCAGGCGATCGCCACCGAGCACGTTGTCGAAGGTGTGCACGGCGCTGACCTGGGCCTGGCTGAAGGGCATGCGCTTGTAGCCCTGCACCAGGCTGCCGTAGCGGTTGTTGGCCCAGTCGGTATCGAAGATGGCGATGCCGTTCATGCCGCCCAGGGTGTACAGCCGGCCGATGCTGGCGGCGGTGGAGACGTCAGTACCGTTGAGCGCCATCGGCATGTTTGGCCGGTGGCTGATCTCACCCGACAGCGCGGTGCCGATCGGCAGGGTAGTGGCGAAGCTGATGCCGTACAGGCGGATGTCTTCCGGATAGTCCAGGTAGTAGCTGGCGGTGGACGGCCCTCTGGCGCCCTGGATCGCAGTGGCGTTGGTGGCGTTGCTCGCGGTCCACATGCTTTCTGGGGTACGGCTGTGGTAGTTCATTGCGTAGAAACCGAACTCGGTGTCGTTCAGCTCCGGCACCAGCCAGCGCAGGGCCACACCGAACTGGCCGCCGTCGCGGGCCTCTCGGTCTTTGCCGCGTGGTACCCAGCCGTATACCGACGGGTCGCGGTTGTAGTCGCTACCGAAGGTGGTCATGCCGTAGTTGCAGCCCTTGGGCGACGCGTCAGCGCCGAAGAAGGTGCCGCAGTTGTCGAGGACGGTCTTCTCCCACTCGATCTGGTAGAAGGCCTCGGCGGAGATGTTCTCGGTCAGGCCTTGGGTGACATACAGCATGTTCACCGGGATCAGACCTTCCTTGACCTCCGAGCCGGGACGGCGCAGGGCAGCGGCGTCGGCCGGGTTGATGGCGTTGATGCTGTTCTGGATGAAGGTGCTCTCGCCCCAGCTCACCACCTGCTTGCCGGCGCGTACGCTGCCTGGCAGGTCGCCGATCAGGTAGTTGTGGTAGGCGAAGGCGTCCAGCAGCTCGAAGCCGGAGGACTGGGCGGCGCTGTCGCGGCCACTGTCATCGATGTCGTAGAGCAGGCGATGTTCGTCTTTGAGTTCGAAGTCGTACCAGTACTTGCCGCGCAGGAACACGCCGCTCTCGCCGTAGCTCAGCTGCAGGTCGTGCACGCCCTTGAAGATCTTGGAGAAGGTTTCGCCCTTCTTGAAGTTCAGGCGGCCGTCGTCGCTGGTACGAGTGGAGGCGCTGCCGCCGTTGGCTACGCCGATGAACTTGTCGTCGGCATCGGCCATGGACCAGCTGGCGCCGACTGACAGCGAAGAGTCCAGGCGACCCTCGATTTCCCCGATGTTGAAACTGGCGGCCTGAGCCGAGGACGCGCTTGCCAATGCCACGGCCAGTGCCAGGGCGTGGGGATGCATTGCCCCCGCGCCTGTTCTTGTTCTTTTCATGGTGCTCTCCTGCTGATCAAAGAAGGCTCGCGGCACACGCCGCGCAGCGCCTCGCTTCTTTGCAGCCTGATGACAGGTGCCGGGGCATCCTAGGTAAGCCCCGGCGCCCTGACTTCTGAAAAATCCTTATGCCCATAGCCAAAGGTGAGGTCGGCCAGTGGGCGATTCGCCGGGGAAATCGGTCAAAGCCGCACAGGCCCCGTGGTTGAAGGGTTGTACGCCAGCATGCGCACATAACCCGGGGTTATCCCGATAAGCAGCTGTCTGCAATTGCCCCTTTTTCAGGCATAAAAAAACCGCCCCGGGGGGCGGTTCCTTTCGCCTGTTCTGCGCGTATCAGAGGCCGTTGGCGGCCTTGAACTCGCGGCGGCGACGGTGCAGGACCGGCTCGGTGTAGCCGTTCGGCTGCTTGGTGCCTTCGACTACCAGTTCCAGGGCGGCCTGGAAGGCGATGTTGCTGTCGAAGTTCGGCGCCAGCGGACGGTACAGGGCGTCACCGGCATTCTGGCGGTCGACCACCGGGGCCATGCGCTTGAGGCTCTCGACGACCTGCTCCTCGGTGACCACGCCGTGACGTAGCCAGTTGGCCAGCAGCTGGCTGGAGATACGCAGGGTGGCGCGGTCTTCCATCAGGCCGACATCGTTGATGTCCGGCACCTTGGAGCAGCCGACGCCCTGGTCGATCCAGCGCACCACGTAGCCGAGGATGCCCTGCGAGTTGTTGTCCAGCTCGTTCTGCAGTTCTTCGGCGGTCCAGTTGGTGTTCGGCGCCAGCGGGATGGTCAGGATGTCGTCCACCGAGGCCGGGGTGCGCTTGGCCAGTTCGGCCTGGCGAGCGAACACGTCGACCTTGTGGTAGTGCAGGGCGTGCAGGGTGGCGGCGGTCGGCGACGGTACCCAGGCGGTATTGGCGCCAGCCATCGGGTGCATGATCTTCTGCTCGACCATGGCGGCCATCAGGTCAGGCATGGCCCACATGCCCTTGCCGATCTGCGCTTTGCCCTGCAGGCCAGTGGCCAGGCCGATGTCGACGTTGTTGTTCTCGTAGGCGCCGATCCACTTCTCGGCTTTCATGGCGGCCTTGCGCACGACGGCTCCGGCTTCCATGGAGGTGTGGATTTCGTCACCGGTACGGTCGAGGAAGCCAGTGTTGATGAATACCACGCGCTCGCTGGCGGCTTTGATGCACGCCTTGAGGTTGACGGTGGTGCGGCGCTCTTCGTCCATGATGCCGACTTTCAGGGTGTTGCGCGGCAGGCCGAGAACGTCCTCGACGCGGCTGAAGATTTCGCCGGCGAAGGCGACTTCTTCTGGGCCGTGCATCTTCGGCTTAACGATGTACACGGAGCCGGTGCGGGTGTTCTTGCGGCTGGTATTGCCATTCAGGTTGTGGATGGCGATCAGGCTGGTGAACAGACCGTCCTGGATGCCTTCCGGAATCTCGTTGCCCTGGGCGTCGAGGATGGCCGGGTTGGTCATCAGGTGGCCGACGTTACGCACGAACAGCATGGAGCGGCCGTGCAGGGTCAGCTCGGAGCCATCGGCCTTGGTGTAGACGCGGTCCGGGTTCATGGTACGGGTGAAGGTGCTGCCGCCCTTGCTGACTTCTTCAGCCAGGTCGCCCTTCATCAGGCCCAGCCAGTTGCGGTAGACCACGACCTTGTCGTCGGCATCGACGGCGGCTACGGAGTCTTCGCAGTCCATGATGGTGGTCAGCGCGGACTCCATCAGCACGTCTTTGACGCCGGCGGCATCGGTCTGGCCGATCGGGCTGGAAGCGTCGATCTGGATCTCGAAGTGCAGGCCGTTGTTCTTCAGCAGCACGGCGACCGGCTTGGCGGCCTCGCCCTGGAAGGCGATGAACTGGGCGGCGTTCTTCAGGCCGGTGGTGCTGCCGTTCTTCAGAGTCACGGCCAGTGCGCCGTTGTTCACTACATAAGCAGTGGCGTCGACGTGGGAGGCGCCTTCCAGCGGGGCGGCCTCGTCGAGGAAGGCGCGGGCGAAGGCGATCACCTTGTCACCGCGAACCTTGTTGTAGCCCTTGCCCTTCTCGGCGCCATTTTCTTCGCTGATCACGTCGGTGCCGTACAGGGCATCGTACAGCGAGCCCCAGCGGGCGTTGGAGGCGTTCAGGGCGAAACGCGCGTTCATCACCGGCACTACCAGCTGCGGGCCGGCCAGGCGGGCGATCTCGTCGTCGACGTTCTGGGTGGTGGCCTGGAAGTCGGCCGGCTCGGGCAGCAGGTAACCGATTTCCTGGAGGAAGCTCTTGTAGGCTGCAGCATCATGGGCCTGGCCTTGGCGAGCCTGGTGCCAGGCGTCGATCTGGGCTTGCAGGTCGTCGCGTTTGGCCAGCAGGGCGCGGTTCTTCGGGGCCAGTTCGTTGATCACGGCTTCGGCGCCTGCCCAGAACTTGGCGGCATCTAGGCCGGTACCGGGAATGGCTTCATTGTTGATGAAGTCGTAAAGGGCTTTGGCGACCTGCAGACCACCAACTTGAACGCGTACAGTCATTGCTTGCCTCACTCTGCTCAGGACCAGCTCGGAAACCAGGCGGGACGCCATGTAGTTCGAGCCGCGGAATACTACATGAAGCTGCGGGAAAAATCAGGCGAGTTGCGTCGCGGATAGACCGAAAGGCACATATCAGTCACGTAGTGCTTAATATGTTCTCAGGAAATCTAATAATTGTTCCAGATAAAACTTTAAAGAGTACACAATCGTGCGCGCCTCGCTACTGTGGCGCTGCGCCGCACCGTCTATGCTGTGGGTTTCATGGAGAAAACCAATGCCGATAACGCTTGCCACGCGGGATGATCTGGATGTGCTGCTGCCGCTGTTCTGCGGCTACCTGAAGTTCTACAAGTGCTCACACGAGGAGCCGGCCATTCGCGCATTCCTGGCGCAGCGCCTTGAGCGCAGCGACTCGGTGCTGCTGTTGGCGCGCGACGAGCAGGGCAAACCCCAGGGCTTCGTCCAGCTGTATGCCTTCTTTGCTTCCTTGCAGCTGGCACCGGCCTGGCTGCTCAGCGATCTGTTCGTGTCGCCCGATGCGCGCCGCCAGGGCCTGGCCGAGCAACTGATGAACGCTGCCCGCCAGCACGCCGAGGTCACTGGCGCCTGCGGCCTGCAGCTGGAAACGGCGAAGGACAACCATGCTGGCCAGGCGCTCTATGAAAAGCTTGGCTATGTGCGCGATGAGGTGTTCTATACCTATTGGCTCAGCCTGCCTGGCTCGGTCTGAACCCCTGAACCCAAGGAGTTGCTCGTGGATCATCTGGTACTCACCGTCATCGCCGCCGACCAGCCCGGTCTGGTCGAGCGCATCGCCCAGTGCATCGCCGCCCATGGCGGTAACTGGCTGGAGAGCCGCATGTCGCGCATGGCCGGGCAGTTCGCCGGCATCCTCAAGGTAGCGGTGCCGGCCGAGGGCTACGACGAGCTGGTCGACGGCCTGCAGGCGCTGAACAGCCACGGCATCCGCGTGCTGGTGGCGGAGAGTGGTATCGAGCCGGTGTGCACCTGGAAGCCGATCCATCTCGACCTGGTCGGCAACGACCGCCCGGGCATCGTCCGCGACATCACCCGCCTGCTGGCCGAGCAGGGCGTCAACCTGGAGAGCCTGACCACCGAGGTGGCGCCGGCGCCGATGAGCAGCGAGCCGCTGTTCCACGCCGAGGCGTTGCTGGCGGTGCCGCTGACCCTGTCGCTGGACCTGCTGCGCGATCGGCTGGAGAACCTGGCCGACGACCTGATGGTGGAGCTGAACCTGCGCAGCGAGGAATGATCCCCAGAATGCGGGGGTGAAGCTGTGGATAGTCTGGGGAGCCCCGGCGCACTGCCTAGTGCCCCGGGGCTTTTTCATGCCTGGTTAAAAAACCTGCATATTCAATGGCTTGTGCACAAACGGCGGGGATGGATCTGTGGTCTGCCTGGGGATAAGGCCGTGCAGGCTGCGGCCGGCGTGGCCTGGCGCCGGTTGTGCAGATTTCACGCAGTGCGCGCCCGGTGGATATCCACCAAAGCTGTGGATGAAACTGTGGGTGAACTGGGGGGCTAGCGCTACACGCCACGACGGGCAAGGCATTGGCGGTACTGCTCAGAAAAGCGGCAGGCGCGCAGGCAAGGCCTACCCATACGCTCGCCGCACATTCATGCACAGGCCGTTGCCCTCAGCTGGAGGATATCCACGGAAGTTGTGGATCGATCTGTGGGCAGGCTGGGGGGATAAGGCTGCAGGCGCCGAGCGCCGTGGCTTGCAGGTCGGCGTTCAGAAAATCAACAGGTCGCGCGGCTTGTGCACAAGTGCCGTGGATGAGTCTGTGGGTAGCCTGGGGATGGCTTGCTATACCCCGCGGCTGGCGGTGGATTGCGCCCGCTGGGTGAAAATCGGTCAGACGTTGGGCGGTGGCATGACTATCCCCGGAAACTGTGGAGCGTCCTGTGGACAGCCTGGGGGAGGATGCTGCGCGGCAGCCGCAGCGGGGGCTGCAGTCGGTTGCGCAGAAAACCGGCAAGCAGATCGGTTTGCGCGTGCACGGCGTAGGTGAGCGGGTAGCTGCGCCCATGTATTCCCACCCAGGTCTCCACGAGCGCCAGGATTGCCTGCTGGAAGGGCCGCCTGCGCTGTGTGTCGCGCGGTGGATAACCGTTGGCACGCGCAGGCGCGGTGATATCCCCGCAAACCGGGGAAAGAGCTGTGGGTAATCTGGGGGGAAGCCGCTGCAGGCCACGGCTGGCGAGGGTTGTACCGTAGCGCTCAGGAAATGCACAGGCCGTTGCTGCTTGTGCACAAAGGCTGGGGATGAAGCTGTGGAAAAGGTTGGGAGTAACCGCGCCAGCCCAGCGCTGGCGCGGCTTCGCTCGAACTGTGCGTTTTCTAGGCGGCCTGGCCGCGACGACGCAGGCCCAGCCAGATATCCAGGCTGTAGACCAGCAGTGCGGCCCAGATGCAGGCGAAGGACAGCAGCTTGCTCGGCTCCAGAGTTTCACCGAACAGCAGAACCGCCTGCAGCAGCACCAGCGTCGGTGCGATGTACTGCAGGAAGCCGAGCGTGGTGTAGGGCAGGTGGCGTGCGGCGGCGTTGAAGCACAGCAGCGGCACCAGGGTGATGGGGCCGGCAGCGATCAGCCAGAGTGCTTCGCTGCTGCTCCAGAACTCGGCCTGGGTGCTGACCGCAGCCGGGTGCAATAGCAGCCAGCCGAGCGCCAGCGGTAGCAGTAGCCAGGTCTCCACTACCAGGCCGGGCAGGGCGGCCACTGGTGCCTGTTTGCGGATCAGGCCGTAGAAGCCGAAGGTCAGCGCCAGCACCAGCGATACCCAGGGAATGCTGCCGACCTGCCACAGCTGCTGCAGCACGCCGAGACCGGCCAGGCCCACCGCGACCCACTGCAGGCGGCGCAGGCGTTCGCCGAGCAGGAGCATGCCGAGCAGCACGTTGACCAGCGGGTTGATGTAGTAGCCCAGGCTGGCCTCGAGCATGCGCCCGTTGTTCACCGCCCAGACGTAGACCAGCCAGTTGCTGGCGATCAGCAGGCCGCTGCCGGTCAGCACCGCCAGGCGCTTGGGGTTGTCGCGCAGCTCGCGCCACCAGCCAGGGTGTTTCCACAGCATCAGCAGCAGGGCGCCGAACAGCGCGGACCAGATCGCCCGATGGGAGATGATCTCCATCGCCGGCACGCTCTGGATGGCCTTGAAGTACAGCGGGAACAGGCCCCAGATCAGGTAGGCGGCGATGCCGAGGGCGTAGCCGCGGCTGGGATGAGCGGTGGACATGGAATTCCTTGGTACATAGGCAGCTAACTAAAGGCTTGCGATTCTAGGCCGGTGGCTGCGGCTTGTCTGTTCGATCAGCTTTGTCTTGGCAGCTCGACCTCGGCGCTCGGCTGTTGCGCCACGGCGTCCGGCGTCCCCTGCTGGCGGACATAGGCCACGAAGGCCTCGAGCGGCAGCGGTTTGCTGAACAGGTAGCCCTGGAACTGCGTGCAGCCGTGCTCCAACAGGAAGCGCTGCTGTTGCTGCGTTTCCACGCCCTCGGCGACCACGCTCATGCCCAGGCTCTGCCCCAGGGTGATGACGGTGCTCACGATGGCCTTGCTGCTGTCATCGGTGAGAACGTCGCTGACGAACGAGCGGTCGATCTTCAGCTTGCTCAGCGGCAGGTTCTTCAGGTGCGCCAGCGAGGAGAAGCCGGTGCCGAAGTCGTCCAGGGAGAAGCGCACGCCGTGCTCCACCAGGGTGGCCATCTTGGCGGTGAGTTCGGCGACATCGCGGATGATCAGCGTCTCGGTCAGCTCCAGCTCCAGGTGCCGGGCGATATGCGGCTGGCCGTCGATGATGGCGAGCAGCTCGGGCACGAACGCGGCCTGGCGCATCTGGTTCTGGCTGATATTGACCGCCAGCTGCAGCTCGCGGAACGCCGGGTCGATGCTCCAGGCCTGCAGCTGCGCGCAGGTCTTGCGCAGCACCCAGGCGCCCAGCGGGATGATGAAGCCAGTCTTCTCGGCATGTTCGATGAAGTGCCCCGGCGGTAGCAGCCCGCGCTGCGGGTGCTGCCAGCGCAGCAGCACCTCGGCGCCGAACACGCGGCCGTGGATGTCCAGTTGCGGCTGGTAGTGCAGCACGAACTGCTCCTCCTGCAGGGCCGTGCGCAGCTCCTGATCCAGCTGCAGGCGCTCCACGGCATCGGTCTGCAGGATGTGCAGTAGCATGAACAGCATCGCCATGGCGGCCAGGCTCTGCACCCAGGAGCCGACGGTGCGCAGGGGGTCGGGCAGGTTGTATTCGCGCAGCGGACTCCAGGGCGAGGCGGCCAGGCAGGCGAACAGGGTCAGGCAGACCAGGGCCACGCCATGGCGCAGCCACAGCGGCTCGTCGCGGAAGGCCATCACCGCGGCCACCGCCAGTGGCAGCAGATAGAGATGGGTGGCGCGGGGCGCTGCCGCGGTGGGCGCATCCAGCACCAGGGTCGAGCCGACGATGACCAGGATCAGCGTGGCGAACAGCAGCAGGTTGGCGGTACGTGGGTGGTGCTTGAGGCTCAGAGCGAGCACGCCGAGCCCGCTGAGGATCAGGGCCAGGTCCATCAGCACGATGGCCCAGGAGCCGCGCAGGCTGAAGACGATGCCCCACACGCAGCCCATGGCGACCATCAATAGGCCGGCCAGCAGGCGCATGCGCCGCTCGCGGCGGCGGCCGATCAGCGGCAGGTCGGCGCCGATCCAGAGGCTGCGAATGCTTTCTGCAGCTTTTGCGGGGCTAATCATCGAGGCTCCTTGAGGCAGGCATTCGTTGCGCGAATGCTCGCCGGTACGCACATCCCTGCCGGCCGGTCACAAGCCGCCTGGGCGCCTGAGCAAGTGAAGACGCTAGTTCGGCATTCTGCCGCCTCGTTCGCGCTTGCGCCTGCTACGCCAGGCGCATCAGAACAGGCGCAGCGGCTCTTCATCCAGCGCCGCCAGCTGCTCGCGCAGGGCCAGGATCTGGTCGCCCCAGTAGCGCTCATTGGCGAACCAGGGGAAGGCCAGCGGGAAGGCCGGGTCGTCCCAGCGCCGAGCGATCCAGGCACTGTGGTGCATCAGGCGCAGCGCGCGCAGGCCCTCGATCAGCGGCAGCTCGCGGGCGTCGAAGTCGTGGAACTCCTGGTAGCCATCCATCAGTTCCGACAGTTGGCCCAGGCGCTCCTGGCGGTCGCCGGCGAGCATCATCCACAGGTCCTGCACCGCCGGGCTCGTGCGGCAGTCGTCGAGGTCGACGATATGGAAGGCGTCGTCGCGGTGCAGCAGGTTGCCCGGGTGGCAGTCGCCATGCAGGCGGATCGGCGTGTAGCGCACGCGGGCGAACAGCTCGTCGAGGCGCTTGAGCAGATCGCGCGCCACCGACTCGTAGGCTGGCAGCAGGCTGCGCGGAACGAAGTCGCCCTCCAGCAGGGTGGCCAGCGACGCATGCCCGAAGTTGTCCACCGCCAGCGTCTCGCGATGCTCGAACGGGCGGCTGGCGCCCACCGCATGCAGGCGGCCGAGCAGCTGGCCGAGGCTGTACAGCTGGTCCAGATTGCCCGGTTCCGGCGCGCGGCCACCGCGGCGGGGGAACAGGGCGAAGCGGAAGCCGGCGTGCTCGAACAGGCTCTCGCCATCGCGCAGCAGCGGCGCCACCACCGGCACCTCGCATTCGGCCAGCTCATGGCTGAAGCTGTGCTCCTCGCGAATCGCCGCGTCGCTCCAGCGTGCGGGGCGGTAGAACTTGGCGATCAGCGGCTCGCTGTCCTCGATGCCCACCTGGTAAACGCGGTTCTCGTAGCTGTTCAGCGCCAGCACGCGGGCGTCGCTGAGGTAGCCGAGGCTCTCGACGGCGTCGAGGACCAGGTCGGGGGTGAGGGTGGCGAAGGGATGGGACATGGGGCGCTCCGAAGTCAGGCGCCCAGTGTAACTGCTCGGTTAGGCAGCGGCTTGCTCAGCTCGCCGTGCCCAGCAGCACCTGTGCGGCCTGTACCCGCGCATGCACGGCGCGCCCCGGTGCCAGATCGAGGCTGCGCAACTGCTCGGCCTCGACTAGGGCGCACAGGCGCTGCCCGCCGCGCAGGGCGATGCGTACCTCGCAGGGACCGTCGCCGTCCTCCAGCACCTGCTCGACCTCGCCGTGTAGGGCGTCGGGGCCGGGCTCGCCCAGCTGCAGGCAGCCGGCCTTGAACAGGGCGATCACCGGGCTGCCGATGCTCAGTTCGAGGCGCTCGGTGCTGTCGTGGGTGATCTGCGCCTGCAGGCGATTGTCATCGTCCAGGGCTATCTCGATCAGGTCGTTGCGGCCCTGGGCGTGGATGGCCGCGACGCGGCCGCTGAGCTGGTTGCGCGCGCTGGTGCGCAGCATCAGGCGGCCGAGCAGGGCCAGGTCTTCGCCCTGTTCGGCGGCATCGAGAAACTGCGCCTGCAATTGCTCCAGGCGCTGGTACAGCTGCAGCAGACGCTCGCCGGTGGGCGACAGGCGCGCCCCGCCGCCGCCCTTGCCGCCGACACTGCGCTCCACCAGTGGCTGGCCGGCCAGGTTGTTGAGTTCGTCGATGGCATCCCAGGCCGCCTTGTAGCTGAGCCCTGCCGCCTTGGCCGCACGGGTGATCGAGCCCTGCTGCGCGACCTGCTGGAGCAGGGCGATGCGTTGTGGGCGGCGGGCGATGTGTTGGGCGAGGGTGGTCAGCAGGCTCATGGTGGTGTGCAACGGGGTTGGCTGTGGAGCGGCGCACGATGCGCGAGGCGCCGCATATCGTCAATCGCCTGGCTTGGGTGTGCGCGCCAGGCAATAGACGTCGACCCGCGTCGCGCCGGCGGCGAGTAGCAGGCGCGCCAGTGCGGCGGCGGTGGCGCCGGTGGTCAGCACATCGTCGACCAGGGCGACATGGCGGTTTCCTACCGCGGCCTGCCGATCCAGGGCGAAGGCCTGGCGCAGATTGCGTTTGCGCGCCGCGGCGTCCAGTTCCTGCTGGTGCGCGCCTTCCTGTGGGCGCTGCAGCCAGTCGCCCTGTAGCGGCAGCTGCAGGCTGTCGGCCAACCAGCCTGCGAGCATCTGCGCCTGGTTGAAGCCACGGCTGCGCAGACGCTTGCGCCCCAGTGGCACCGGCAACAGCAGGTCGGGTCGCGGCAGCCCTTCGGCGAAGGCGTGTTGCAGATGATGTGACAACAGCCCGGCCAGCAGACGTCCCATGGGCCAGTGCGCCTGGTGTTTGAAGCGGGTGATCAGGCTGTCGAGCGGGAAGGCATAGCGCCAGGCCGCTTCGACACGGCTGAAGGGCGGTGGCCGTTTCTGGCATTCGCCGCACGCCAGGTCTGTGGCCGGCAAGGGCAGCGCGCAGATCCGGCAATGCCCGCCAAGCCATGGCAGTTCGGCCTCGCAGGCGCTGCACAGCGGCTGCTCGGTGTCCGCGTGGTCAGCGCATAGCAGGCATGTTTGTTTGTTTTTTGGCCAGATGTAAACCTGGTTATCCGTGAGTGGTTGACAGCGCATGGTCCTTCCTTTGACTATGCCTCGCAGCCGTGTTGCACAGCCTAGAACAAGGAATACCCCATGAGCGCCAGTATCGCTTCCGTCACCCGTCACGATTGGTCCCTCGCCGAGGTGAAGGCGCTGTTCGAGCAGCCGTTCAACGACCTGCTGTTCCAGGCGCAGACCGTGCACCGCGCGCATTTCGACGCCAACCGCGTGCAGGTCTCGACCCTGCTGTCGATCAAGACTGGCGCCTGCCCCGAAGACTGCAAGTACTGCCCGCAGTCCGGCCACTACAACACCGGCCTGGACAAGCAGAAGCTGATGGAAGTGCAGAAGGTGCTGGAGGCGGCCGCCGAGGCCAAGGCCATCGGCTCGACCCGCTTCTGCATGGGCGCGGCGTGGAAGCACCCGTCGGCCAAGGACATGCCTTACGTATTGAAGATGGTCGAGGGCGTGAAAGCCCTGGGTCTGGAAACCTGCATGACCCTCGGCAAGCTCGATCAGGAGCAGACCCGCGCCCTGGCCGAAGCTGGCCTCGACTACTACAACCACAACCTCGACACCTCGCCGGAGTTCTACGGCAACATCATCACCACCCGCACCTACAGCGAGCGCCTGCAGACGCTGGCCTACGTGCGCGATGCGGGGATGAAGATCTGCTCCGGCGGCATCCTCGGCATGGGCGAGTCGCTCGACGACCGCGCCGGCCTGCTGATCCAGCTGGCCAACCTGCCGGAGCATCCGGAGTCGGTGCCGATCAACATGCTGGTCAAGGTCGAGGGCACGCCGCTGGCCGGCGAGAAGGACGTCGACCCGTTCGACTTCATCCGCATGCTCGCCGTGGCGCGGATCATGATGCCGAAGTCCCACGTGCGCCTGTCCGCCGGCCGCGAGGCGATGAACGAGCAGATGCAGGCCCTGGCCTTCTTCGCCGGCGCCAACTCGATCTTCTACGGCGAGAAGCTGCTGACCACCAAGAACCCGCAGGCCGACAAGGACATGCAGCTGTTCGCCCGCCTCGGCATCAAGCCCGAGGAGCGCGAGGAACACTCCGACGAGGTGCACCAGGCCGCCATCGAGCAGGCCCTGGTCGAGCAGCGCGACTCGCAGCTGTTCTACGACGCCGCGGTCTGATGCGCGATGCGGTGGATGAGCGCCCCGCCATCCACCCAGCGCAGGCCGCGCTTCTCTTCGTGGGGTGGATGACCGCTGCGCGGTTGTCCACCGGCTTCTGGTGTTGCCCATGACTTTCGATCTTTCCGCCCGCCTCGCCGAGCGCCGTGCCGCCCACCTGTTCCGCCAGCGCCCGTTGCTGGAGGCTCCGCAGGGGCCGCAGGTGCGGGTCGATGGCCGTGAGCTGCTGGCGTTCTGCTCCAACGACTACCTGGGCTTGGCCAATCACCCCGAGGTGATCGCGGCCATGCGTGCCGGCGCCGAGCAATGGGGCGTCGGCGGCGGTGCTTCGCACCTGGTGATAGGCCACAGCACGCCGCATCACGAGCTGGAAGAGGCCCTGGCCGAGTTCACCGGCCGTCCGCGGGCGCTGCTGTTCTCCACCGGCTATATGGCCAACCTGGCGGCGGTGACGGCGCTGGTCGGGCAGGGTGACACGGTGCTGGAGGATCGCCTCAACCACGCTTCGCTGCTGGATGCAGGCCTGCTCAGCGGCGCGCGCTTCTCGCGCTACCTGCACAACGATGCGGTGAGCCTGAGCAAGCGCCTGGAGCGGGCCGAGGGCAATACCCTGGTGGTGACCGACGGCGTGTTCAGCATGGACGGCGACCTGGCCGACCTGCCCGGCCTCTGTGCCGAGGCGCGCAGCAAGGGCGCCTGGGTGATGGTCGACGACGCCCACGGCTTTGGCCCGCTGGGCGCCGGCGGCGGTGGCGTGGGCGAGCACTTCGGCCTGGGCCTGGATGACGTGCCGGTGCTGGTCGGCACCCTGGGCAAGGCCTTCGGCACTGCGGGTGCCTTCGTTGCCGGCAGCGAGGAGCTGGTCGAGACGCTGATCCAGTTTGCCCGTCCCTACATCTACACCACCAGCCAGCCGCCGGCCGTGGCCTGCGCCAGCCTGAAGAGCCTCGAGCTGCTGCGCACGGAAGGCTGGCGGCGGGAACACCTGAACAAGTTGATCGGTCGATTCCGCGCCGGTGCGGCCGAGATCGGCCTGAGCCTGATGGACAGCCCGACGCCGATCCAGCCGATCCTGGTCGGCGACAGCGAGCGCGCCCTGCGGCTCTCCGCGCTGCTCAAGGAGCGCGGCCTGCTGGTCGGCGCGATCCGTCCGCCGACCGTTCCGGCCGGCGGCGCGCGCCTGCGCGTGACCCTCTCCGCCTCGCACAGCGAGGCGCAGCTGGAGCGTCTGCTGGAGGCGCTGGCCGAGTGCTGGCCGCTGGTGAATCGTCATGCGTGATCATCTGATCCTGCTGCCGGGCTGGGGCCTGGGCAGCCTGCCGCTGGAAGTGCTGGCCGAGGCCCTGCGCGGCCTCGATCCGGCGCTCAAGGTGGAGATCGAGGCGCTGCCGGAGCTGGCTCGAGGCGAGCCGCGCGACTGGCTGCTGGAGCTGGACGAGCGCCTGCCGCCGCACACCTGGCTGGGAGGCTGGTCACTCGGCGGCATGCTCGCCAGCGAGTTGGCCGCGCTGCGTGGCGAGCGCTGCCGCGGCCTGCTGACCCTGGCCAGCAATCCCTGCTTTGTCGCCGGGCCGGACTGGCCGTTCGCCATGGACGAGGGCACCTTCAACGCCTTCGTCGACGGCTGTCGCGCTGATCCGGCCGCCACTCTCAAACGCTTCAGCCTGCTCTGCACCCAGGGCTCCAGCGAAGGTCGCGGCCTGGCCCGTCAGCTGCAGGCCGCAGCGCCACATGCGGCGTCGGAAGTGTTGCTGGCCGGGCTGGAGGTGCTGGGCAACTTCGACGGGCGCAGCGCGCTGCAGCGCTTCGCCGGCCCGCAACTGCACCTGCTGGCGGGCGCCGATGCGCTGGTGCCGGCCGAGGTGGCTGGCGAGCTGCTGGTGCTGCAGCCGGATATCGAGGTCGGCCTGATCGAAGAAGTCAGCCACGCCTTCCCGCTGGAGCGCCCGCATGAAGTGGCGGCGGCCATCCACGCCTTCATGACCGAGGTCGGCGATGTCTGATATCGCCCCCGGCGGCCTGCCGGACAAACGCCGGGTGGCCGAGTCCTTCTCTCGTGCCGCAGGTAGCTACGACGCGGTCGCCGAGTTGCAGCGCGAGGTGGGTAGCGAGCTGCTGGCCGACCTGCCGGAGCTGGTACCGGCGCGCTGGCTGGACCTGGGCTGCGGCACCGGGCATTTCACCCGCGCCCTGGCGGGGCGTTATCCACAGGCCGACGGCCTGGCCTTGGACCTGGCCGAGGGCATGTTGCAGCACGCCCGCCCGTTCGGCGGTGCCCGCCACTTTGTCGCCGGCGATGCCGAGAGCCTGCCGCTGCGCGACGCCGGCCTCGACCTGATCTTCTCCAGCCTGGCCGTGCAGTGGTGCGCCGACTTCGTCGCCGTGCTGGCCGAGGCCCGGCGCGTGCTGCGCCCGGGTGGCGTGCTGGCTTTCAGCAGCCTGTGCGTCGGCAGCCTGCAGGAGCTGCGTGACAGCTGGCAGGCGGTGGACGGCTTCGTTCACGTCAATCGCTTCCGCCGCTTCGAGGACTACCAGGCGCTGTGCGCTGCCAGCGGCCTCGAGGTGCTGACCCTGGAGCGCCGGGCCAAGGTCCTGCACTTCGCCGATCTGCGCGCGCTGAGCCGTTCGCTCAAGGATCTCGGCGCGCACAACCTCAATCCCGGTCGGCCGGGCGGTCTCACCGGCCCCGCGCGCATTCGCGCGCTGATGGAGGCCTACGAACACCTGCGTACCGACCAAGGCCTGCCGCTCACCTATCAGGTGGTGCACGGCGTGCTGCGCAAGGAAAACTGAAGATGAGCCAGGCGTTCTTTGTCACCGGCACCGACACAGAGATCGGTAAAACCACCATCGCCGCCGGCCTGCTGCATGCCGCGCGTTCGGTTGGGTTGAGCACGGCGGCGGCCAAGCCGGTGGCCTCCGGTTGCGTGGCCACGGCTGAGGGGCTGCGCAATGACGATGCATTGGCCCTGCTCGCTCAGTGCTCGCTGGCGCTCGACTATGCCGAGGTCAATCCCTTCGCCTTCGCGCCGGCGATTGCTCCGCACCTGGCGGCGCGCGAGGCGGGCGTGGAGCTGAGCGTGGCGCAGCTGCTGCCCACAGTGCAGCGGGTGCTGCAGCGCGGCGCCGACTTCAGCCTGGTCGAGGGCGCTGGCGGCTGGCGCGTGCCGCTGACCGGGGCCGAGAACCTGTCCGACCTGGCCGTCGCGCTGAACCTGCCGGTGGTGCTTGTGGTCGGCGTGCGTCTGGGCTGCATCAATCATGCTGTGCTCAGCATGGAGGCCATCGAGCGTGACGGCCTGCGCGTGGCCGGCTGGGTGGCCAATATCGTCGATGCGCAGACCTCGCGGCTGGAGGAGAACCTGGCAACCCTGGCCGAACGCCTGGCGGCGCCGTGCCTGGGGCGGGTGCCGCGCCTGCCGCAGGCGACGGCCGAGGCGGTGGCGGCGCATCTCGATCTACGTCCGCTCGGTGTAGCGTTATAAGCCGTTGATCGGTCATTACCTATCGTTTGTACGTTTTTTGAGCATTTTCTGCTTCAATTGCCTGCACGAGTCTGTCCCCGTCAGGGAGTCATCAGCATGCAAATTTCCGGTAGCGCCTTCAGTGCGGGTCTCAGCGGCATCCAGGCCGGGCAGCGCCGTGTCGAACAGGCGGCTGGCGAAATCGCCGGCAACACCTTGCCCGTGCAGCGCCCAGACCAGACTCCGCCCTCCCAGCAGGTCGAGCCGAGCCCCGAGGCGCGTACCGATCTGGCCGAGAGCCTGGTCGGGCTGACCCAGGGCCGCAACGAAGTACAGGCCAACGCGCGGGTGGTGGAAACCGCCGACGAAGTGCTCGGCACTCTGATCGATACCCGCGCCTGACCGGAGTGTCGGCGCAGCAGTAGACCAAGGGCTCGCCCGTTGGGGCGAGGAGGGATGTGATGCAGATCGGTAGCGCCATGGCATACGCGGCGCCCCTGTCGTCTCCCCTGGCGGCCCGACCTCCTACGTCCGAGCTTTCCCGCCCCCCCGATACCGTCGCCGAGCCGCTGGCTGCCGAGAAGGACTCCAGCGATCTGCGCGACGAGGCGCAGACGCCTGCTCGCGCCGGCGACGAGAGCGAAGAACAGTCTCCCCGCGAAACCCAGCAGCAACGCCAGGAAGTGCTCGAGGTTGCCGAGCTGGCCAGTCGCGACCGCGAAGTGCGCGCCCACGAGCAGGCGCACGCGGCGATCGGCGGCGCCCATGCTGGCGCGCCCACCTACACCTTCAAACGTGGCCCGGACGGCAAGAGCTACGCCATCGGCGGCGAAGTCAGCATCGACACCAGCCCGGTGCCCAACGATCCCGAAGCCACTCTGCGCAAGATGGAACTGGTGCAGCGCGCCGCCTTGGCGCCGGCCGAGCCCTCGGCGCAGGATCGCAGCGTCGCCGCCCAGGCTTCGGCCCAGGCCACGCTGGCGCGTGCCGAGCTGGCCCAGTTGCGCCGTGAAGAGGCGGCAGCCGTGGCCGAGGAGCGCGCCGCGCAGCGTGAGGAGCGCCTGGCCGAGGAGGAAGAGCAGCAGGCCAAGGAAGCCGAGGCAGGTGACGAGCAGCAGCCTGCTGCGCCGCCGCCTAAACTGGACCTGTATCTGCGCCTGGCCCAGCTGCAGAGCCCGGCACCGGTGGTCGACCTGATGGCCTGAGCGGTACCTGGCAGATGCTTGACAAGGGTAGGGCGTAAACGTATGTTTCAAACGCCTGTTTGATTGCCGGGCCGGTTCGTGCCTGCCGGGCGCTGGGAGAAATCCCGCGAACGACCGCTCTAGACGGTCACCCCAATACCAAGGAATCCACCGTAGAGGTTTACCGCTATGCCTGAGTACAAGGCCCCCTTGCGTGATATCCGCTTCGTTCGCGACGAACTGCTCGGCTACGAAGCGCACTATCAGAGCCTGCCTGGCTGCCAAGACGCCACCCCGGACATGGTCAGCGCCATTCTGGAAGAAGGCGCCAAGTTCTGTGAGCAAGTCATCGCTCCGCTGAACCGCGTTGGTGACCTCGAGGGCTGCACCTGGTCCGAGTCCGGTGTGAAGACCCCCACCGGCTTCAAGGAAGCCTACCAGCAGTTCGTCGAAGGCGGCTGGCCGAGCCTGGCTCACCACGTTGACCACGGCGGCCAAGGCCTGCCGGAATCCCTGGGCCTGGCCCTGAGCGAGATGGTCGGCGAAGCCAACTGGTCCTGGGGCATGTACCCCGGCCTGTCCCACGGCGCGATGAACACCATCGAAGCCCACGGTACCGACGAGCAGAAGCACACCTACCTGACCAAGCTGGTATCCGGCGAGTGGACTGGCACCATGTGCCTGACCGAACCGCACTGCGGTACCGACCTGGGCATGCTGCGCACCAAGGCCGAGCCGCAGGCTGACGGCTCCTACAAAGTGTCCGGCACCAAGATCTTCATCTCCGCTGGCGAACACGACATGGTCGATAACATCGTCCACATCGTGCTGGCCCGCCTGCCCGACGCTCCGCAAGGCACCAAGGGTATCTCCCTGTTCATCGTGCCGAAGTTCAACGTCAATGCCGACGGCAGCGTAGGTTCGCGCAACGCCGTTTCCTGTGGCTCCCTGGAGCACAAGATGGGCATCCACGGTAACGCTACCTGCGTGATGAACTTCGACGGCGCCACTGGCTACCTGATCGGCCCGGCCAACAAAGGCCTGAACTGCATGTTCACCTTCATGAACACTGCTCGCCTGGGTACTGCTCTGCAGGGCCTGGCTCACGCCGAAATCGGTTTCCAGGGCGGCCTGAAGTACGCTCGCGAGCGTCTGCAGATGCGCTCCCTGACTGGCCCGAAAGCGCCGGACAAAGCTGCTGACCCGATCATCGTCCACCCGGACGTGCGTCGTATGCTGCTGACCATGAAGTCCTTCGCCGAAGGCAACCGCGCGATGGTGTACTTCACCGCCAAGCAGGTCGACATCGTCAAGTACAGCCAGGACGAAGAAGAGAAGAAAGCCGCCGACGCGATGCTGGCCTTCCTGACTCCGATCGCCAAGGCCTTCATGACCGAAGTCGGCTTCGAGTCCGCCAACCACGGCGTACAGATCTACGGCGGCCACGGCTTCATCGCCGAGTGGGGCATGGAGCAGAACGTTCGCGACAGCCGTATCTCCATGCTGTACGAAGGCACCACCGGCGTTCAGGCTCTCGACCTGCTGGGTCGTAAAGTGCTGATGACCCAAGGCGAAGCCCTCAAAGGCTTCACCAAGATCGTGCACAAGTTCTGCCAAGCCAACGAAGGCAACGAAGCCATCAAAGGCCTGGTTGCACCGCTGGCCCAGCTGAACAAAGAGTGGGGCGACCTGACCATGAAAGTGGGCATGGCCGCGATGAAAGACCGCGAAGAAGTCGGTGCCGCCTCGGTGGACTACCTGATGTACTCCGGTTACGCCTGCCTGGCCTACTTCTGGGCCGACATGGCGCGCCTGGCTGCCGAGAAGATCGCTGCCGGCACCGAGGACGAAGCCTTCTACAAGGCCAAGCTGCAGACCGCCCGTTTCTACTTCGAGCGTATCCTGCCGCGTACCCGTGCTCACGTCGCCACCATGCTGTCCGGCGCCAGCAACCTGATGGACATGGACGAAGAGCACTTCGCTCTGGGCTACTAAGCCTAGCTCCGACCTCAGGTCAGAAAACCGCGGCCCTCGGGCCGCGGTTTTTTTATGGGCGCAGCAAACACAGGCGACGGAATGCGGAGGATTTCCGCTGCCGTTTGCGCGCGATACAGGCAAAATGCCGCATCGTTAAATCCATCGCGAATTCACCCGTGCCCCGTCTCGCCGACTACCGCCCCGATCACCTGCTCACCGCGCTGCCCTTGCTGGTCGCCGGCCTGCTGATCGCGCGCATGGGCCAGCTCAACGAGTTCTTCCAGTCGCTGTTCAACGTGCTGCCAACCCTGCTGCTGTTGCTCGGTGGCGCCTTCTGCGTGGTCTATGGCCGCCAGCGCGAGCTGTCCCTGCTGGTGGTGGTGTATCTCGGCTATTTCCTGCTGGATACGCAGACCGACTACTTCCGCGAACACGGCCAGGTGCGCGCCGATGCTGCGCTGGTGTTCCACCTGTGCAGCCTGCTATTGCCGCTGTTCTACGGCCTCTACGGCGCCTGGCGCGAACGCAGTCACCTGGTGCAGGACATGGTTGCCCGCGCCGCCGTGCTGCTGGCCGTCGGCGGCACCTGCCTGGCCCTGGCGCGGCGCTTCCCGCAGGGTCTGCAGGCCTGGCTGGCTGAGGTGCATTGGCCGCTCTGGCATGGCCAGTGGATGAGTCTTATCCAGCTCGCCTACCCGCTGTTCCTGATCGCTGGTGTGTTGCTCGCGGTGCAGTACCTGCGCCAGCCGCGGCCGCTGCATGCGACGCTGTTGCTAGGCCTGGTCGGTCTGCTGTGGATGCTGCCCAACACCTTCATCCTGCCGCATGCGCTGCAGGTGATCAGCAGCCTGGTGATGCTGATGCTGGTGGCCGCCGTGGTCCACGAGGCCTACCAGATGGCCTATCGCGATGAGCTCACCGGCCTGCCTGGGCGGCGCGTGCTCAACGATCGCCTGCAGCGCCTGGGGCGCAACTATGTGATCGCCATGGCCGACGTCGACCACTTCAAGAAATTCAACGACACCCACGGCCATGACGTCGGCGACGAAGTGCTCAAGCTGGTGGCCAGCCGCCTGCGCCGCATCGGCGGCGGTGGCAAGGCCTATCGCTACGGCGGCGAGGAGTTCACCCTGGTGTTCCCCGGCAAGAGCCTGGACGAGTGCCGCCCGCATCTGGAGGCGGTCCGCGAGGCGGTGGAGCATTACCCGCTGCAGCTGCGCGATCGCCAGCAGCGGCCGAAGAACGACAAGGAAGGCCGTCAGCGGCGCAAGGCCAGCGGGGCCGGCAGCGTCTCGGTGACCATCAGCATCGGCGTGGCCGAGCGCGAGGCGCACCAGCGCAATGCCGAAGAGGTGATCCGCAGCGCGGACAAGGCGCTCTACGCGGCCAAGCGCGCTGGGCGTAACTGCGTGGTGGCACAGGGCGAGAACCGCCGCGGTGCAGTGCGGGTCAAGGCCGAGGCCGACTGAGAATCCGTCCACGCTCTCCTGGCTCGCGGCCATGCGGCGTTAAAAACACCCTCGGACTGCTCATGTACAACTTGTACATTCCGCTTCCTCGGGCGTTTTTGCCTTGCCTGGCTCTAATCCAAGAGACCGTGAACAGATTCTGAGGTCGGGTTATGGTGCTGCATTCAGCGCGCGCAGCGTCGTTGTCCGCAGGGTAGGCGGGCCGTTAGCGTTTCTCCATTCGCGTGCCGTTTGGGCGCGCCCCTTCCGGAGAACACGCCATGCCCGACTACAAGGCTCCGCTGCGCGACATGCGCTTTCTGATCGACGAAGTCTTCGACTACGCCTCGACCTACCAGCACATCGGCGCCAGCGACGCGACCCCGGACATGGTCGGCGCCATCCTCGAAGAGGGCGCCAAGTTCTGTGAGCAGGTCCTCGCCCCGCTCAACCGCAGCGGCGATGAAGAGGGCGCGGTGTGGCAGGACGGCGTGGTGACCACGCCCAAGGGCTTCAAGGAAGCCTTCGCCCAGTACGTCGAGGGCGGCTGGAACGGCCTGTCGGCGGATGCCACCTACGGAGGCCAGGGTTTGCCGCACTCCCTCGGCCTGATCATCGCCGAGATGGTCAGCTCGGCGAACACCTCCTGGGCCATGTACCCGGGCCTGACCCAGGGCGCCATGTCGGCGATCCACGCCCACGGCAGCGAAGAGCAGAAGCAGACCTACCTGACCAAACTCACCGAAGGCACCTGGACCGGCACCATGTGCCTGACCGAGCCGCACTGCGGCACTGACCTGGGCATCATCAAGACTCGCGCCGTGCCCCAGGCCGACGGCAGCTACGCGATCTCCGGCACCAAGATCTTCATTTCCGCCGGCGAGCACGACATGAGCCAGAACATCGTGCACCTGGTGCTGGCCAAGCTGCCCGATGCGCCGGCTGGCACCAAGGGCATCTCGCTGTTCATCGTGCCCAAGTTCAACGTCAACGCCGACGGCTCGGTGGGCGCGCGTAACGCCGTGAGCTGCGGCTCGATCGAGCACAAGATGGGCATCAAGGCCTCGGCCACCTGCGTGATGAACTTCGATGAGGCTCGCGGCTTCCTCATCGGCGGCGCCAACAAGGGCCTCAACTGCATGTTCACCATGATGAACCACGCCCGTCTGGGCACCGGTATGCAGGGCCTGTGCAACGGCGAGGCGAGCTACCAGGGCGCCGTGCGCTACGCCCACGACCGCCTGCAGATGCGTGCGCTGACCGGGCCGAAGGCGCCGGACAAGCCGGCCGACCCGATCATCGTGCACCCCGACGTGCGCCGCATGCTGCTGACCATGAAGGCCTTCAACGAGGGCAACCGCGCCCTGGCCTACTTCACCGCGCAGCTGCTCGACCTGACCCATAGCCAGGATGCCGAGGAAGTCGCCGCCGCGGAAAACCTGCTGAGCCTGCTCACCCCGATCTGCAAGGCGTTCATGACCGACACCGGCCTGGAAGTCACCAGCCTGGGCATGCAGGTATTCGGCGGTCACGGCTATATCCGCGAGTGGGGCATGGAGCAGCTGATGCGCGATTGCCGCATCGCGCCGATCTACGAGGGTACCAACGGCATCCAGGCGCTCGACCTGCTCGGGCGCAAGGTGCTCGGCAGCCAGGGCAAGCTGCTCGCCGGCTTCACCAAGATCGTCCACAAGTTCTGCGAGGCCCAGGCCGAGCATCCGCAGCTCAAGGCGCAGCTCGCCGAGCTGGCGCGACTCAATCGCCAGTGGGGCGAGCTGACCACCCGCATCGGCATGGCCGCGATGAAGAACCCGGACGAGGTCGGCGCCGCCTCGGTCGACTACCTGATGTACTCGGGCTACGTCGTGCTTGCCTACTTCTGGGCGCGCATGGGTGTGGTGGCGCAGGCGCAGCTGGATGTGGGTACGGCCGATGTCGACTTCTACCAGGCCAAGCTGGCCACCGGCGACTTCTACTTCCGTCGCCTGCTGCCGCGTGCCGCTGCGCACCTGGCCGCGGCCGATGCTGGCAGCGAATGCCTGATGCGCCTCACGGCCGAGCAGTTCGTCTGACCATCGGTCTATGCTGAGCAAAAGGCCCGCCTAGTGCGGGCCTTTTGCTTGGTGCGTGAGTGTTCACGGGGTGTGAATTGTCGGTCACAACGTGAACCTATGTGTCTGAAAAGTTGTTCGGTTAGACTCGTGAGCTCGCATCAATAGGCCGTGCTTCGGCCGTTTCGTGGCTTCGCTCGAGGATTTACCAATGGCCGACTACAAAGCTCCCCTGCGCGACATGCGCTTCGTTCTGAATGAAGTCTTCGACGTCTCCAAGCTGTGGGCCGAGCTGCCCGGCCTGGCCGAAGTGGTCGACGCCGACACCGCTGCCGCCATTCTCGAGGAAGCCGGCAAGGTCACCGGCGGCACCATCGCCCCGCTGAACCGCAGCGGCGACGAAGAAGGCTGCTCCTGGACCGACGGCGTGGTGAAAACCCCGGCCGGTTTCCCCGAGGCCTATCAGACCTACGCCGAAGGCGGCTGGGTTGGTGTTGGCGGCTCGCCGGAGTTCGGCGGCATGGGCATGCCGAAAGTGATCGGTGCCCAGGTCGAGGAGATGGTCAACTCGGCCAACCTGTCCTTCGGCCTGTACCCGATGCTGACCGCCGGCGCCTGCCTGTCGATCCTCAACCACGCCAGCGAAGAGCTGAAGCAGCAGTACCTGCCGAACATGTACTCGGGTGTCTGGGCCGGTTCCATGTGCCTGACCGAGCCGCACGCCGGTACCGACTTGGGCATCATCCGCACCAAGGCCGAACCGCAGGCCGATGGCAGCTACAAGATTTCCGGCACCAAGATCTTCATCACCGGCGGTGAGCACGACCTGACCGAGAACATCATCCACCTGGTGCTGGCCAAGCTGCCGGACGCCCCGGCTGGTCCGAAAGGCATCTCGCTGTTCATCGTGCCGAAGTTCATGGTCAACGCCGACGGCTCGCTGGGCGAGAAGAACCCGCTGGGTTGCGGCTCGATCGAACACAAGATGGGCATCAAGGCTTCGGCCACCTGCGTGATGAACTTCGACGGCGCCACCGGCTACCTGGTCGGCGAAGTGAACAAGGGCCTCAACGCCATGTTCACCATGATGAACTACGAGCGCCTGGGCGTCGGCATTCAGGGCCTGTCCCTGGGCGAGCGTTCCTACCAGAGCGCCGTCGAGTACGCCCGCGAGCGTATCCAGAGCCGCGCGCCGACCGGCCCGGTGGCCAAGGACAAGGCGGCTGACCCGATCATCGTGCATCCGGACGTGCGCCGCATGCTGCTGACCATGAAGGCGCTGAACGAGGGCGGTCGTGCCTTCTCCAGCTACGTCGCCATGCAGCTGGACACCGCCAAGTACAGCGAAGACAAGGAAACCGCCAAGCGCGCCGAGGAGCTGGTCGCCCTGCTCACCCCGGTAGCCAAGGCCTTCCTCACCGACATGGGCCTGGAAACCACCGTGCACGGCCAGCAGATCTTCGGCGGCCACGGCTTCATCCGCGAGTGGGGCCAGGAGCAGCTGATCCGCGACTGCCGCATCACCCAGATCTACGAAGGCACCAACGGCATCCAGTCGCTGGACCTGATGGGCCGCAAGATCGTCGGCAGCGGTGGCAGCTTCTACAAGCACCTGTCCGACGAGATCAAAGTCTTCGTCGCCTCCGCCGACGCTTCGCTGGGCGAGTTCACCGCGCCGCTGAAGGCCGCCGTGGAGAATCTCGATGCGCTGACCGCCTGGGTCATCGACCAGGCCAAGGCCAACCCGAACGAAATCGGCGCCGCCTCGGTGGAGTACCTGCACGTGTTCGGCTACACCGCCTACGCCTACATGTGGGCCCTGATGGCTCGCGCCTCGCTGGGCAAGGAAGGTCAGGACGACTTCTACGCCAGCAAGCTGGGCACCGCGCGTTTCTTCTTCGCCCGCCTGCTGCCGCGTATCCACTCGCTGACCGCTTCGGTCAAGGCCGGTAGCGAGTCGCTGTATCTGCTGGACGCTGCTCAGTTCTGATAATCGGCCGACGATCTGCTGCGCGTCGGCCAGGTGTCGTTGAGACCGGGTTCAGAATGCTCATTTACTTTACGTAAACTGCGCTTCTTCACCCGATCTCGCCTAGCCTGGCTCTAGCTCGCGAGATCCTCGGTCCGATTATGGATCGGTAGTGAAAAAGCCCCGCCTTGGCGGGGCTTTTTCATGGGCGGTAGAAACTGGCCAGAACGTGAGCAAGCGAAGCGTTGTGTCTGTGCGCCAGTTGGCCTACGTCTGTGTAGTGTCCACGGTGGGCGCCGATATACTCGGCCGACCCACCGGGAGCGGCGGGACAGTTCAGGGACAAAACGCATGCAATGGATCTTCATGCTGGTCGGCCTGGTGCTCGGTGCACTGGCCGGGGAATCGGTAACGTCGGCTTTGCTCGGCGGGCTGATCGGTCTGGGCCTCGGGCAGGCGCTGCGCCTGCAGCAGCTGGCGACCGATAACGCCAGGCTGCGCACGGAGCTGAAGGGCTTCGCCGAGCGCTTCGAGCGCGGCACCACGGCCGTAGTCGAGCGCCTGGTCCGGCTGGAAAGCGCGCAACCGGGTGCGGCTGCCGAACCGACGGTGGCGCCGCCTGCTGCGGCCGAGCCGAACCCTGTCGCACCGCTGCCCGAGAGCGAGCCGCTTGCCCAGTCCGAGGCGGAGTCCAGCGAGCTGGTCTGGGAGCTGCCGGAACAACTCAGCCCCGCCCCGCAGCTGGCCGCCGAGGCCGCGCGCGCCGAACCGGTCGAACCCCAGATACAGAGAGAAGAGCCGGTTCGCGAGCCGCGTCGTCCGCCGGTACCGCGCGAGCCTTCGCTGATCGAACGAGGCATCGCCCAGGCCAAGGCCTGGCTGCTGGGCGGCAACACCGTGCTGCGGGTCGGCGTGGTGCTGCTGTTCCTCGGCCTGGCCTTCCTCCTGCGCTACGCCACCGAGGGCATGGTGGTGCCGGTGGAGCTGCGTTATGCCGGCGTGGCAGCCAGCGCCATCGCCCTGCTTGGCCTCGGCTGGTGGCTGCGCCGGCGTAACCCGAACTACGCCCTGATGCTGCAGGGCACCGGCATCGCCGTGCTGTACCTGACGGTGTTCGCTGCCATGCGCCTGCACCCGCTGCTCGATCCCAAGCTGGCCCTGGGCCTGCTGGTGCTGGTCACCGCCTTCTCGGCCATCCTCGCCGTGGCGCAGAACGCCCTGGGCCTGGCGGTGGCGGCGGCGCTTGGCGGATTCGCCGCGCCGATCCTCACTTCCACCGGCAGCGGCAACCATGTGGCGCTGTTCTCCTACTTCATCCTGCTCAACAGCGGCATCCTCGCCATCGCCTGGTTCAAGGCCTGGCGCCTGCTCAACCTGGTCGGCTTCGTCGGCACCTTCGGAATCGGTTTCGCCTGGGGCATCCGCTCCTACACGCCGGAGCTGCTGTGGAGCAGCGAGCCGTTCCTCATTGTATTTTTCCTGATGTACGTAGTCATCGGCCTGCTATTCGCCCGACGCAAATTGCGCGAGGCGGCGGACGCGCCAGAAGAGCGCGCCGAGCTGCTGCGCTGGAGCCGCGGCCGCGCCGACTATGTCGACGGCACCGTGCTGTTCGGCCCGCCGCTGGTGGGCTTCGGCTTGCAGTACGCCATCGTCCAGCACCTGGAATTCGCTGCCGCCTTCAGTGCCTTGGGCCTGGGCCTGTTCTACCTGGTGCTGGCGCGCCTGCTGCGCGGACGCAACCTGTTGCTGTTGATGGAGACCTGCCTGGCCTTGGGCGTGGTGTTCGCTACCCTGGCCATCCCGCTGGGCCTGGATGCGCGCTGGACCACCGCCGCCTGGGCAGTGGAGGGCGCCGGCATCTATTGGCTGGGCCTGCGCCAGGGCCGACCGCTGGCACGCGTCTTCGCCCTGCTGCTGCAACTCGGTGCGGCGCTGGCCTTCCTCGGTCAGCTCGATATCGGCGGCGACAACCTGCTCGGTGGTGCACCGCTGGGCGCGCTGATGCTCGGCGTGGCGCTGCTGTTCAGTTTCTGGCAGCTGCGTCGCGCACCGCAGGAGGCGACCCGTGGCTGGGAACGCCGTGGCTTGCCCTGGCTGGCGGTGGCGGGGCTGCTGTTCCTCTACCTGATCGCGCCGCTGTGCCTGGACGCCGAAGGTACGGCTATCGCCTGGGCCCTGGCCGGCCTGGCCACCCTGTTCGTCGGCCTGCGCCTGCAGGCGCGCAGCTTCCTGTTCAGCGCCTTTGCCGTGCAGCTGCTCGGCGGTGTGGTATTCCTGACCCAGATGCAGGGCAGCGAACTGGGCAACTCCGCCATCTTCTACTCCGGATGGCGTGGCCTGATGGTCTGCTCGCTGATCGGCCTGGCGCTGGTGGCCGGCATGCTGATCGCCGTGCGCGACAAGCTGGTCAGCGAGGATCGCCGGCTGATGCGCGGCCTGTCGCTGGTGATGCTGGTCGGCCTGCTGTTCGTCAACCTGGCGGTGCTGTTCGTGCTGCCCTGGCAGAGCGCGGCGGCGGTGTGGGCCGGCACGGGCCTGCTGATCATCTGGCTCAGCCTGCGCCTGCAACTGCGCGCGAGCTTCCTGTTCGGCCTCGTGTTGCAGGTGGTCGGCGGTATCGCCTTCCTCGCCGCCAGCCCGCTGCTGCTCGGCCAGCTGCCGAGCGAAGGCCTGCGCCCGCTGGCGCATGCCGGATTTTGGGCGCCACTGGTGCTGGCCCTGGCCGCGCAGGTCGGTGCCTGGCGTCTGCGCCATGTGTTGCTGCGCCAGCAGGCCGGCGATCTTGGCAGCCTCAGCCTGCAGCGCCTGTCGCAGCTGTTGCTGGCCTGGGGCGCCGGCTGGTGGGCGCTTGCGCTTTCCAGCGAAGTGCTGCGTTTCGTCGCTAGCGATCTGCAGGGCGCCGCGCTGCTGGCCCTGGCGGCGCTCAGCGTGGCGCTGTGGAGCTGGCTGGCCGGGCGCCTGCGCTGGCGCTCGCTGGCGTTGTTGTGCACGTTGCTGGTGCCGGTGGCCGGCGTGATCCTGCTGCACCAGGCCCATCACCTCTACCATCCAGCGGCCGGCTTCGGCTGGCTTGGCTGGGGCCTGGTCTTCGCCGTGCACCTGTGGTCGCTCAAGCGCCTGGCCGAGTTGCTGCCGGCGGGCATGCGCAGCGCCGCCCACGTGCTGGGCTGCTGGCTGATCCTCGGCGTGCTGGCGCTGGAGCTGCGTTATCTGCTGATGCTGCTGGCCGAGCACTACAACGCCTGGCGTTGGCTGGGCTGGGCGGTGCTGCCGAGTGCCTTCCTCCTGGCGATGGCCGCGCCGCGTGCCTGGCCCTGGCCGGTGGCGGCCTACCCACGCGAGTACCGAGTGCTGGCCGCCGCGCCGCTGGCGCTGCTGATGCTCGGCTGGCTGTGGCTGGCCAATATCGCCAGTGACGGCAGCGCCGATCCGCTGCCTTACCTGCCGCTGCTCAACCCGCTGGAGCTGGGCATGCTGCTGGTGCTGCTGGCGATCTACAGCTGGATGCGGGCAGGCTTACCGCAGCTGGGCCTGGCGGCGCACAGCGAGCGCATCGCGCAGACAGTCGCCGGAGCCACGCTGTTCGCCGTGCTCACCGCCACCGTATTCCGCGCCGCCCATCACTGGGGCGGCGTGCCCTACGAGCTGGATGCGCTGCTCGACTCGATGCTGGTGCAGGCTGGCCTGTCCATCGTCTGGACCCTGATCGCTCTGCCGCTGATGATCGTCGGCCACCTGCGTGCCCGCCGCGAGCTGTGGCTGCTGGGCGCGGCATTGATCGCCGTGGTGGTGGCCAAGCTGTTCTTCGTCGAGCTGGGTAACCGTGGCGGCCTGGAGCGGATCATTTCCTTTATCGGTGTTGGCGTGTTGCTACTGGTGGTCGGCTACTTCGCCCCGCTGCCACCGCGCAAGAGCGAGTCCCCCGAGGTAAACGCATGAACAAGTCGTTGCTGATAGCCCTCCTGCTACTGGCGCCCTGGGCGCGTGCCGAGTTCGCCACCCAGGTACCGCTGACCCTGGCAGGCGAGGGCCCCTGGTACCGCCTGGAGCTGCCACTGGGTCTGCAGATGGCGGCCAAGCATGGCGACCTGCGCGACCTGCGGGTACTCAATGCCGAGGGCGAGGAGCTGGCCTATGCCCTGACCCTGGGCAGCACCCAGCCCGAGGAAAAGCGCCAGGAGGCGGCGGTGAAGTGGTTCCCGCTGCGCGGCCCGGCCGATACCCAGGCCGCACCGGCCATCCGCGTGCAGCGCGGCACTAGCGGCACCCTGGTGGAGGTGGCGCCGGAGCAGACGGGGCAGGGCGAACAGATCCTGCGTGGCTGGTTACTCGACGCCAGCGCCTTCGATGAGCCATTGCATCGCCTGCTGCTGGACTGGAGCGCCGAGCAGGAAGGCTTCCAGCGCTTCACTATTGAGGCCAGCGACGACCTACAGCACTGGCAGCGCTGGGAAGATGGGCAGATCGCCCGCCTGAGCCTGAATGACGAGCGCGTCGAGCAGCGCGAAGTCGCTCTGCCGGGCGCCAAGGCCCGCTACCTGCGCCTGCTTTGGCAGGCGCCACAGCAGGCCCCTGACTTGCTGGGCGCACGCATGGTCAGTATCGAAAGCCGCGATACGGCGCTTCCCTTGGCCTGGTCCGCGCCATTGCAGCCGAGCTCCGCCAAGACCGGCGAATACAGCTGGGAACTGCCGCTGTCACTGCCCCTGCAGAAGGTGCGCATCGAATTGCCGGTGGGCAATGTACTGGCACCGGTCAGCCTGTCGTCGCGGGGCGCCGGCAAGCTGGAGTGGCAACCACTGACCAGCGGCCTGCTCTATCGCCTGCCGCAGGATGGCAAGGAAGCACTGCAGGACGAGATCGAGCTGTACGGCACGCCGGTGCAGCAGCTACGCCTGCGTGTCGACAGCCGTGGCGGTGGCCTGGGCAGTGCGGCGCCCCAGCTGCGCGTGGCGGTGCGCGGCACTCAGGTGGTGTTCCTCGCCCGTGGCTCGGCGCCCTATCGCCTTGCCGTCGGCGACGCCGCTGCGCACTCGGCGGCGCTGCCACTGAGCACCCTGATCCCCGGCTACGAGCCCAAGCGCCTGGCAACCCTGGGCCGAGCCATTGCGCCCGACGAAGTGCCTGCAGTCGTGCGTGAAGCGGCCGCTGCCGGGCAGTCTTCCGCCGACTGGAAACGCATCGGCCTGTGGGCGGTGCTGCTCGCCGGTGTCGCCCTGCTCGGCGGCATGGCCTTCAGCCTGCTGCGCAAGCCGGAATGATGGCGATATCGGGGCCGTGGCACTGAACTTCCTGCATGTCGCCATCCTCTCATCTGCTGTCGGTTTCGGCAGAGGCGCCGGAGCCCGCAAACGGTTAAACTGCCGCCGATTTTTCCAAGCTTCCGGAGCCCCTCCATGTCGCGCGTCACTCTGAGCCGCTACCTGATCGAACAGACCCGCAGTCACAACACCCCGGCCGACCTGCGCTTCCTCATCGAGGTGGTGGCACGCGCCTGTAAGGAAATCAGCCATGCCGTGTCCAAGGGCGCCCTCGGCGGCGTGCTCGGCAGCATGGGCACCGAGAACGTGCAGGGCGAGGTGCAGAAGAAGCTCGACGTGATCTCCAACGAGATCCTGCTGGAAGCCAACGAGTGGGGCGGCCACCTGGCCGGCATGGCTTCCGAAGAGATGGACAACGCCTACCAGATTCCGGGCAAGTACCCGAAAGGCGCCTACCTGCTGGTGTTCGACCCGCTGGATGGCTCCAGTAACATCGACGTCAACGTCTCCGTCGGCACCATCTTCTCCGTGCTGCGTTGCCCGGACGAGTACCTGAGCCAGAACGACAGCCTGGACGAGAAGGCCTTCCTGCAGCCTGGCACCAAGCAGGTTTGCGCTGGCTACGCCATCTACGGCCCGCAGACCATGCTGATGCTGACCCTCGGTGACGGCGTCATGGGCTTCACCCTGGACCGCGAGATGGGCAGCTTCGTGCTCACCCACGACAACATCCGCGTACCGGAGAGCACCGCCGAGTTCGCCATCAACATGTCCAACCAGCGCCACTGGGAAGCCCCGGTCAAGCGCTACGTGGACGAGCTGCTGGCCGGCAAGGAAGGCCCGCTGGGCAAGAACTACAACATGCGCTGGATCGCCTCCATGGTGGCCGATGTACACCGCATCCTCACCCGTGGCGGCCTGTTCATGTACCCGCGCGACGCCCGTGAGCCTGAGAAGCCGGGCAAGCTGCGCCTGATGTACGAGGCCAACCCGATGTCGATGCTGATCGAGCAGGCGGGCGGCGCTGCCACCAACGGCACCCAGCGTATCCTCGACATCCAGCCGGAGTCCCTGCACCAGCGCGTGGCGGTGTTCCTCGGCTCGAAGGAAGAAGTCGAACGCGCTACGGCCTACCACAAGGCCTGACCCGTGAACGCCTGGCAGCCGCTGCTGGACTGGTGGTTCGGTGCTACCGAAGCCAGTGCCGGCGAGGTGGCTGCCCGACGCCAGGGCCTGTGGTTCGGCTATCGCGCCGAGCAGGACGAGGAGGCTCGCCGCCTGTTCGGCGAGCCTTGCACCGCAGCGCTGGCCGGTGGGCTGCAGGACTGGGCCGAGCAGCCGCGGGGCTGGCTGGCGCTGATCCTGCTGCTGGACCAGCTGCCACGCATGATCCACCGCGGTACGCCGCAAGCCTTCGCCGGCGATGTCCGTGGCAGAGAGCTGGTGCGCCAGGGCCTGGCGCGTGGGTTCGCTGCCGAGCTGACGCCGATCCAGCGCGTCTTCATCTACCTGGTGCTGGAACACGCCGAAGACCTGGCGTTGCAGGACGAGGCGGTCAACCTGTTCGCCGCGCTGCGCGATCAGGCACCGACCAGCGAGCAGCAGCTGTTCGCCAACTACCTCGACTTTGCCGAACGCCACCGTCAGGTGATCCAGCGTTTCGCGCGCTTTCCGCATCGCAATGCGCTTCTTGGGCGCGCCTCCACGGCGGCCGAGCAGGCCTTCCTCGAGGAACCTGGCTCACGCTTCTGAGGTCCGAGGGGCGCAGTTGGGCTGGTCCTGTGCCAAGCTCTGTTGCAACGTCCCCATCTTCTGGAGCTGCCTTCATGTCGCTGCGCAATCTCGCCCTTCTCACCGTCTGTGTCCTGCTCGCCGCCTGCGGCAAGGTCAATCAGGAAAACTACTCCAAGCTCAAGGCCGGCATGGCCAAGAGCGAGGTGGAGAGCATGCTCGGCAATCCTACCGAGTGCTCCGGTGCCGTGGGGCTGACCAGCTGCACCTGGGGCGACGAGAAGAGCTTCATCAGCGTGCAGTTCGCCGGCGACAAGGTGATGCTGTTCTCCGGCCAGGGCCTCAAGTAACTCGCTCGTTCTGCGGTGGGCGCGGTCCAAAGCGAACTGCCTTTGCGGAGATTCGCCATGCGCCCCATCCTCCTCTCCCTGCTCCTCGCCCTGGCCGGCTGTGCTGGCTCGGGGGCGACGGACAATCCGCCAGCGACCGCTGGCCAGGTCGATCTGCAGCGCTACCAGGGCACCTGGTACGAGCTGGCTCGCTTGCCGATGTTCTTCCAGCGCGACTGCGTCGCCTCTGAGGCGCACTACCGCCTGCAGGAGGACAGCCGCGTGGCGGTGACCAACCGTTGCCGCACGGCCGAGGGTGAGTGGCAGGAGGCGCGCGGCGCGGCCGAGGCACAGGTGGCGGGGCGTACCGACAAGCTCTGGGTGCGTTTCGACAACTGGTTCAGCAACCTCTTCCCCGGCCTGACCAAGGGCGATTACTGGGTGCTGTACCTGGATGCCGACTATCAGGTTGCGCTGGTCGGCCACCCTAATCGCGAATACCTGTGGCTGCTGTCGCGCACCCCGCAGGTCTCTGCCGAGACTCGTGATCGCCTGCTGAGCGAGGCCCGCGAGCGTGGCTACGACACCGGCGCGCTGATCTGGCGCGCGGACTAGCGCCGGCTGCGCAGCTTCACGGTGATCTGCGTGTCGCCGCTGCCGTGTTCGAACAGGCATTGCGCCGGCTGCGGCTTGCCCTTGAACAGCGAGGGATTGGTCGAGAAACCCACCGGCTCGCGCGGCACGCCGCGCGGGCTGAGGGCCAGCGCGCCATCGCCGTCGAGGTCCTGGAACAGCTGCACGGCGTAGCGCCCCGGCGGTACATCGCTCAGGCGCAGCTCGCCGGTATCGCCCTGCAACTGGCGCAGAATCGGGCCGTTCCAGTCGGGCTGGTCGGCCGCGATCAGGGCCAGGTGCAGCAGGCCGTTGGCCTGTTTGCCTTCGACCTTGACCAGAATGTCCCCGGCGCACGTCTGTGAACTGACGAACAGCAGCGCCAGCAGGCACGGCCAGGTTACGGTTTGAAGAAATCGCTGTGGCATAATCCGGCCATTTTGCAGGGAATTGGCAAAGGATGCGTCAGGTTTTAGTGGTTCATTTCTCACAAACCGGCCAGTTGGACCGCTTGGTCCGATCGGTATGCGCGCCTCTGGAAAATGCCCCCGGCGTGCAGGTCGACCATCTGCAACTGCAGCCCGCACAACCCTTTCCCTTCCCCTGGCCTTTCCTCGGTTTCTTCCGCATCTTCCCCGAGACGGTGCTGATGCGCCCGCAGCCACTGCTGCCATTGCAGGTGGATGCGAGTAAACGCTATGACCTGATCATCCTCGCCTACCAGGTGTGGTTCCTCTCGCCGTCGCTGCCGGTGACCAGCTTCCTCGCCTCGCAGGAGGCCGCCAAACTGTTCAAGGACACCCCGGTGGTGACCCTGATCGGCTGCCGCAACATGTGGCTGATGGCCCAGGAGAAGATCAAGGTGCGCCTGACCCAGCTCGGCGCGCGCCTGGTCGACAACATAGCCCTGACCGACGCCTGCGGCACCGCCGCGAGCTTCCTGGCCACCCCGCTGTGGATGTTCACCGGCCGGCAGAAACCCTATTCCTGGGTGCCGCGCGCCGGTATCGAGGAGGGCGAGATCGTCGCCGCCAGCCGCTTCGGCAAGGCCATTGCGCGGCGTCTGACGGCTGACCAGCTGCCCATCGTCCAGCCCATGCTGCAGGGACTCGGCGCCGTGCGCATCGACGAGAAGCTGATCGGCAGCGAGAAGGTCGGCAACCGCAGCTTCCAGCTGTGGAGCCGCCTGCTCTCCGCCCTCGGCCCGCAGCAGAGCACGCGCCGAGGTGTCGGCCTGGTGGTTTATATCGTCTTCCTGCTGTGTCTGATCATCACCGTGGTGCCGCTCGGCGCCCTGCTCAAGAAACTGCTGGCTCCGCTGTCCAGGGAACGGACTCTGCGTGAAAAGGCCTACTTCGCCGGTCCGTCCGGCGAGTGAAGTGACCCGAGGAATTCAACGTGGCCAATCCCGTCTTCATCAACCGCATCAGCGCCTACCTGCCGTTCGACCCGGTCGACAACGAGCAGATGGAGGAGCGCCTAGGCTTCGTCGGCGGCCAACCGTCGCGGGCGCGGCGCCTGGTGCTCAAGCGCAACGGCATCCAGAACCGTCACTACGTGATCGACCCGGCCAGCGGCCAGCAGGCGATGAGCAACGCGCAGATCAGCGCCGCCGCCATCCGCGAGCTGCAGGCTCCAGGCTTCGATCTGGCTGACCTGGACTGCCTGGTGGCCAGCACCTCATCGCCGGACCAGACCATGCCCGGCCATGCGGTGATGGTGCATGGCGAGCTGGGCAACCCGCCCAGCGAAGTGGTGACCACCGCCGGCATCTGTCTGTGCGGCATGACTGCGCTGAAATACGCCTACCTCAGCGTGGCCAGTGGCGAGAGCCGTAACGCCGTTGCCTGCGGCTCCGAAGTGGCTTCCGCGCTGATGCAGGCGCGCAACTTCGACGCCGAGTACGAGCGCCGCGCCGAGGAGCTGGAAAGCCACCCGGAGATCGCCTTCGAGAAGGACTTCCTGCGCTGGATGCTCTCCGATGGCGCCGGCGCCGTGTGGCTGCAGGGCCAGCCCAACGCGCGTGGCCTGAGCCTGCGCATCGACTGGATCGACATTCTCTCCTTCGCCGACCAGATGCCGCCGTGCATGTACGCCGGCGCCGAGATGGAGGAGGGCGGCCTGACCGGCTGGAGCCGCTTCGACGCCGACGAGCGTAGCCGCCGCTCGGTGATGGCGATCAAGCAGGACGTCAAACTGCTCAACGACAACATCGTGCGTGTCACCGTGGTCGAGGCGCTCAAGCGCATCCTGCACAAGCGCGACCTGCGCGTGGCGGACATCGACCACTTCCTGCCGCACTACTCCTCCGAGTTCTTCCGCGAGCGCCTGGCCGAGGGCCTGGCCGAGGCCGACCTGCCGATTCCCCAGGAGCGCTGGTTCACCAACCTGACCAGCAAGGGCAACACCGGCGCCGCCTCGATCTTCATCATCCTTGAGGAACTGTTCAACGGCGGCCGCCTGCGCCGTGGCGAGCGCCTGCTCTGCTACGTGCCGGAGAGCGGCCGCTTCTCCAGCGCATTCATGCATCTGACGGTGGTCGGCGATGAAGCTTGACGAGGTTCCCCAGGATCACAGCTCCACCTACGGCGGCCACAGCAAACTGGTCTACGCGGTGGACGCCGAGGGCCACTACCAGCGCGCGCAGAGCGACGGCTGGGACACCGAGGCTTACGCCACCCAACTGGCCGTGGCCGAGCTGGAGGCCCAGGAAGCCGAGGCCGAGGCGGCCTGGCAGCGCGGCGAGCTGTCGCCGCTGAAATGCCTGATGTACCGCTACCGTCTGGACGAGCCGGCGCTGGCGCAGATCACCGGGCTGTTTCAGTGGCGCATCCGCCGGCACTTCCGTCCGGCCATCTACCGGCGCCTGAGCGCATCTATCCTCGCCCGTTACGCCGAAGCCTTCGGCCTGCCGGTGGAACAACTGATCGGCTACCAGAAGGCCCCGGCATGAGCAGCTTCGAACCGCATTTCCAGCACCGCCAGAGCGCCCACTGCGAGAGCGGGGTGATGGCCAGCCTGCTGAGCCACGCCGGCCTGCCGATGAGCGAGCCGATGGCCTTCGGCCTGGCCTCGGGCCTGGCCTTCGCCTACCTGCCGATCGTCAAGCTCAGCGGCATGCCGCTGATTGCCTATCGCATGCCGCCCAAGCACCTGATCAAGACCCTGAGCAAGCGCCTCGGCGCACGCCTCAACAGCCGTACCTTCGGCAACCCCGAGCAGGGCCGCCGCGAGCTGGATGCGCTGCTCGACCAGGGCCGCCTGGCCGGCCTGCAGAGCTCGGTGTTCTGGCTGCCGTACTTCCCGCCGGAGATGCGCTTCCACTTCAACGCGCACAACCTGCTGGCCTACGGCCGCGATGGCGACGAGTACCTGATCAGCGATCCGGTGTTCGAGGAGCCGGTGCGCTGCGCCAGCGCCGACCTGCAGAAGGCGCGCTTCGCCAAGGGCGCGCTGGCGGCCAAGGGCCTGATGTACTGGCTCGACGACGTGCCGCAGGAGCAGGAGTGGGAGAAGCTGATCCGCCAGGCGGTGCTCGGCACCACGCGCATCCTCGACGGCATGCCGCTGCCGTGGATCGGTATTCGTGGCATCCAGCACCTGGCCAAGCAGGTCGAAAACCTCGATCCGGCGCAGACCAAGTACAACCGCCTGTACCTGACCCACATCGTGCGTATGCAGGAAGAGATCGGCACCGGCGGCGCCGGCTTCCGCTTCATGTACGCCAGCTTCCTGCAGGAGGCCGGCGAGAAGATCGGCGCGGCCGAACTGGGCGCGGCCTCGGCACGCCTGACCGCCATCGGTGACGACTGGCGCCAGTTCGCCTCGGCCTGCGTGCGCGCCAGCCGCAGCAAGGGAGAGGCGCCGGACTTCCGTCCCATCGCCGAGATGCTGCGTGGCATCGCCGGCCAGGAGCGCGCGCTGATGAAGGAGCTGGGCGCCTGGAGCAAGCGCAAGGGCTGAGCAAATTACGGATTCAGACAAGTGGGCTGAGAGAACGCTACTACATCAGGGATGAAGCAATATGAGTTTGCAGCGGTATCTGCTGGGAGCCACCGTCTGGATGCTGGTATCCACGGCTAATGCTGATGAGTACTACGAGTTTCTTTCTATTCGCTGTATGCCGCAGCTCCAGGCAATACGTTTGGACTTTGTAGGTATTTGGAATGTCGGTGACTGGATTTGGCCTAGCGTGCCGGAGCAAGAGAATCGTAAGTCTTGGGTCTTGGATAGCTGGCAACGTCATGAGAATGCGTTAAAGACGCTTGAGCGCAAGCACGGTCTCCATGTGTTTGGCCAGCAATATGGCCGCCAGCTGGACTCGCCCATCATCTGCGAGCTTCCTCATTTTCGCGTCAGTATCGCGGCCGCTCGCATTGAGCGCGAATACGTAGATGAGGACATTCGGGTTGCTTACCGAGGTCGTGCAGAGATTCAAATAACAGCTCTGAATGGTTCATTGGTTTTCAGCGAGACGCTGGATGAAGCTGACGACTTTCAGGCTGCCGAGGCCTCCTACGGCCTTGCTATATCTCACTGCAAAAAAGCGTCCGAATCTCCTAGTAGGCACGTGACCAAGGAGTGCAGCGAACAGCTGATCAAGGTGCCGAACAGCCAATAAGGCGTAGTGGCCAGAGGGGCGCTACAGGTTGACCTGCTGCACTTCAATGGCCGCTGTCAGCTTGGCGAAATCCTCCGCCGATGTAGCCGGTACGCCGCGTTCCAGCAGCACTGCCTGTACGCGGAAATCACCCAGGTCTTCGACCACCACCAGCAGCGCCTGGCTGACCAGGCCATCGGCCAGGTCCAGTGCGGCCAGTCGCTGCAGTTGCGGCCACACTCGTGGCCCTGCACCGACGAACAGGTTCGGCCCTTCCAGGCCCAGCTGCTGGGCGACATGGAAGCCGGCGGCATTGCTCACGCTGTTGACGAACTCGAAGGGCTTGGGCTGGCGCTGCTGCACGCACACGGCGTCGAGCAGCGCGCCCATGGTCGGCCGCGCCGGGTGACGCGAGGCCAGGTACAGGCCGCAGTCGCTGCGCACATGCTCCTTGAGCAGGGCGGCGCCGAGCAGGGCCTGGAAGATCAGACGATCGATGCGCCGCGGCGGGCTGGCTAGGTACTGGCTGAGCGCGGCTTTCAGCGCCTTGTCGTCTAGCTCGGCGCTGCCATGGATCTCGCTGGCGGCGATAACCTTCATGGCTGTTCTCCCGCAATGCAGCCCTGCAGCACCAGGCTGGCGTTGTTGCCGCCGAAGCCGAAGAAGTTGGCCAGCAGCAGGGCGTCGGGGGCGATCGCCGTCGGCTCGCTAGGCAAGGGCAGCAGCGCCGCATCGGCATAATCCAGCACCGGCAGCGGGCCTTGGCGCAGGGCGGCGAGCAGCAACAGGGTCTCGCTCAGGCCACAGGCGCCAAGGGTATGGCCGAGCCAGGGCTTGAGCACGGCCAGCGGCGGCATCGCCTCGGGATAGAGCCGGCGCATGCCGGCGCTCTCGGCCAGATCGTTGGCGCCGGTGGCGGTACCGTGCAGCTTGGCCAGGCCGATCTGTTCGGCTGTCACGCCGGCGGTGGTCAGCGCACGTTGCATCACCCAGTCGATATGGCTGCCGTCTTCGCGGGTGGTGGTCAGGCTGCTGGTATCGCAGGCGCTGAAGCCGCCGAGCAGCTTCGCCAGTGGCACCGGACCGGGTTCGAGGCCGAGCAGGGTGGCGCAGTAGCACTCGCCGAGCACCAGGCCATCGCGCTCGGGATGGAAGGGCCGATAGGCGCCGCTGGGGCTGGTCAGGTCGAGGGCGCCGAAACCCTGCTGGGCGATGGCGCTGGGCGTCTCGAAGGCCAGTACCAGTACCTGCTTGTATTCGCCACTGGCGAGCAGGCGCGCACCGTAGAGCAGGCCATTGGCGGCGCTGGTGCAGGCAGTGTTGAGGGTGAAGGCATCGGCAAAGCCGTGGCGTTGGCACAGGCGCTCGGCTATCAGGTCCAGCGGCGTGGAGTGTTCGAAGCGGAAGCCGCCGTCGGCCGCCACCTGGGCTTCCAGCTCGGTGATATCCAGCGCGGTGCTGGCGACGATCAACAGGCAATCGCCGGCCGTTGCGTCGCCCAGGGTTTCGCCCAGCAGGCGATCCAGGCGGGCATCCAGCGTCTCGTTAGTGGCGACGGTGAAGTAGGGGCGCGGCTGCTGCAGTTCGTGCAGCTGGAAGGGCGTCGGCTGTGGCCGGCGGTCGGCTAGCAGGTTGCTCGCCGCGTCGCTCAGGTCGGCGCCCAGGGCGCTGTGCAGGGCGCCGCGCTGCAGATAGACCGGGGTCACTTTTGCTGCCGGATAAAGGCGGCGATATCGGCGATGCTGGCGAGGATCTTGCGGCCGTCCTTGGCGCCCTCGATACGCACGCCATAGTGCTGCTGCAGGGCCAGCGACACCTGCAGGGCGTCCAGGCTGTCCATCTGCACGCGGCTCTTGGCGCCGAACAGCGGCTCATCGTCGGCGATGCTCTGCCAGTCGATGTCGTCTTCCTTGTCGCACTCACGAATCAGCAGTTGCTTGAGTTGTTGTTCTAGTCGTTCGTCCATTGCGTTTGCTGCACTCGTCTGCGGAACAGAAGCCAGCCACCGCCGCCCAACAGGGCAGCCATCAGCAGCAGGCGGAAACAGTAGGGGGCGATGTCAGTGAGCGAGCCCTGGCCCACCAGCAGGGTGAGGAAGGCGTCCAGCGCCCAGCTCATCGGCGAGACTTCCGCCAGCTGGCCCATGGCCGCTGGCATCACGCTCTTCGGCACCATGATGCCGCCCAGTGCGGCGAGGATGATATTGATCCCGCCGCCGAGCAACAACGCCTGCTCGGCGCTGCGCGCCAGTGCCGCCAGCAGCAGGCCGAGGCCGCAGGTGGCCAGGCTCAGGCTGATGGCCAGCAGGGCGTAGGCCGCCGGGCTGCCGGGCAGGCTCAGGCCCTGCAGGCCGAGCAGCGGCAGGCCGTGCACGCCGATGCTCAGCAGCAGGGCGAACTGCACCAGGTTGATGGCGAAGTAGGGCAGCAGCTTGCTCAGGGCCAGGGTGGCCAGACTGAGGTCGAGGGCGCGGAAACGCAGGAGGGCGCCGCTCTGCTGCTCGCGCTGGAAGCCGCCGGCCATTGGCAGGGCGACGAAGAACATGCCGAAGATCAGCCAGGCCGGCACGCTCAGCTGGCTGGCGTTGGCCCGGCCGCTGAGGTCGCCGCTGGCCAGCAGTTCGTGTTCCTCAATCTGGCTCTGCGTGCGCTGCTGCACCAGGGCCAGGCGCTCGGCCAATGGCAGGCTGGCATCCACGTCACCGTTGTCTTCGAGGAAGGCGAGCAGGCGGGTTTGCGCCAGGGCAATGCGCACGGCGCCGCGCAGGTGCTGGCGCGACAGCTTGTCCAGCTGCGGCGGGAAGCTCAGGGCCAGGCCCTGGCGCTCATCGTCCAGCAGGCTCTCGCTGAAGTCGGCGGGAAGGCTGATCCTAGCGCTGCGCGCATCGCCCTGCGCCAGCAGTTCGCTGCCCGGCAGCTGGGCCTGCAGAGCGGCGCGGAACACTTGTTCGTAGCTGCCGTTCGGTTCGGCCTGCAATACCAGGCGCAGGGCCGGCGGCTTGTCCTGCAGGTAGTTGGACATGGCGCCGGCCATCAGCACCAGGAACAGGGTCGGCATGATGAACAGCACGGCCAATGCATGCGGGTCGCGCAGCATCAGCAGGAACTCCTTGCGCACCAGGGCCCGCAGTCTCATAGGCGGCCTCCGTTGAGGCGCAGGTAGAGCTGCTCCAGCGAGGGTCGACCGAAGCGCAGCAGGTGCGGCAGCTCAGGGCGCTCGGCGAGGAAGCGGGTGATCTCCAGCAGCTGCGGGCCATCCAGCGCGGTGATGCGCAGGCCGCCCGGCAGCGTCTCGGCGCTCAGGTGCAGCTTGCCCAGCAGCTCGCGCAGCCCGGCGGGCTCCTCGCCCTGCCATTCCAGCAATAGGCCGTGGCTGTCGCCGAGCAGCTGGCGGCTGTCCAGGTCCAGGCGCACGCGGCCCTCGTGCAGCAGAACGATGCGCTGGGCCACGCGCTCGATCTCGTCGAGGTAGTGGCTGGTGTAGATCACCCCGTGGCCCTCGCTGGTGAGGCGCTCGACGGCGCCCAGCAGCAGCTGGCGGCTGGTGGCGTCGACGCCCACCGTGGCTTCGTCGAACAGGTACAGGCGCGCCGGTTGCAGCAGGCCGATGGCGAAGTTCAGTCGTCGCTGCTCGCCGCCGGACAGGCGCGCGGCGCGGCGTTGCAGCTTGCTCTCCAGTGCGGTGCTGGCGATGCACAACTCCAGGCGGCGGGCACGTTCGGCGCCGCGTAGGCGATAGAGATCGGCGAACAGCTCGAGGTTCTCGCGCACCTTGAGCTCGGCATAGAAGGCTAGCTGCTGCGGCACCAGGCCGAGGCTGCGCTCGCCTTCCCAGCGGATCTCACCCTGCTGCAGCGGCAGCACGCCGGCTAGCAGGGAGAGCAAGGTGGTCTTGCCGGCGCCGTTGCTGCCGAGCAAGCCCAGGCACTGGCCGGCCTGCAACTGCAGGTCGATGCCCTGCAGGGCCGGGGTGTCGGCGCCGGGATAGTGGTGGCTGAGGTTGCTCAGTTCAAGCACGGACCAGTACCAGCAGGAGCTTGCCGTCCAGCAGCAGGCGCTGCTCGGCGTGGATGCTGAAGGCATAGAGGGCGCCGGCCGGGCTCAGCGCTTCCTGGATGGCGGCGACATGCAGCGCGCCCTCGCGGTGTTGCGGCTCGAAGTGCAGCTGCAACTGCGACAGCTTGCCCACCAGGGCCATGTCGATGGCGTTATCCTCGCCATATAGGGCACCATGCGCGGCGCACAGCTGGGCGGCGGCCTCGAACAGCAGGCAGGGCGAGGCGTCGTGGCCCAGGGCGTCCAGGTGATGCCAGGCGGACAGCCCCTCGATGCGGCCGGTGTCGTGGCCGAGCAGGGCATCCAGCCACAGGGCTTGGCCCTGGTGTGGCAGCAGGCTGTGCAGTTGGGTGCGGTCCATTGCGTACGCCGGAACTGAAGAGGCCGGCAGTGTATCAGAGGCCTGGACGAGGCTGGCGAAGCGGCAGACGGAGGAGAAAGGGATGGCGTGGCTGCAGGTGGCGGGGTTTGTCGTTGGCTCACTGGTGCTGCTGGGCATCTCCTGGCGCGCGCTGAAGAACACCCGTTCCCACGGCTTCTACCGCTTCCTCGCCTGGGAGGCGATGCTGGGCCTGCTGGTGCTCAATGCGCCGGTGTGGTTCGAGGATCGCTACGCCCTGCACCAGCGCATTTCCTGGGTGCTGTTGTTCGCCTCGCTGAGCGTGCTGTTCTGCGGCATCTACCAGCTGCGCCGCGAGGGCAAGCCCAACGAGCAGCGCCAGGATGACGAGCTGTACGCCTTCGAGCGCACCTCGCAGCTGGTCACCGGCGGCATCTACCACTTCATCCGCCACCCGCTGTTCTGCTCGCTGCTGCTGCTGACCTGGGGCATCGCCTGCAAGGACCTACACCTGGCGACCCTGGTGCTGGCGGCTGTGGCCAGCGTGTTGCTGTACCTGGCGGCGCGGCGTGATGAGGCGGAGTGCCTGGCCTACTTCGGCGAGGCCTATCGCGCCTATATGCAGCGCAGCCGCATGTTCATTCCCTGGCTGTTCTGAGCCGGCTCACTCCCACTGCAGCCGCGCCAGCTTCCACTCGCCGTCTTCCAGCCACCACTCCAGTTCGACGCTGTAGTGGCGGGCGCTGTCCGGGATCAGCCCTTCGGCGCCGGTCACCGCCACTTCGGCGCGGGTATGGCCCTTGTTGCTGTAGGTGGCGTCGACTTCACTGCGCGTGCCGATGGCCATCACCCGCACCTGCTTGTGGCGCAGGAACAGCATGGCCATGGTGCGCTGCGCCCAGGTGCGGTCGTACTGCTGCTGGGCGCTGAACTGCGGGTGCAGCTGGTCCATGACCGCGCCGGTGTCCTTGGCTTCCAGGTTGTCCTGCAACTGCTGAACGGCCGCCTCCAGGGCAGCCTGCGGGTCGCTTGAGGTACAGCCGCCGAGCAGTGCGCAGATCAGCAGAAAAGCGGGGATTAGTTGCGCTCGAGTCATGTTCAAGGTCCTTTTCATGGTTATGATGCCCGGCACGGCTGACCGTCGGCAGACGGTCTCAGGGACCATACGCACAGACTCGGGAGTGCGCCATGCTGACTTTGTATCCGGAGATCAAACCCCACGCCCGCCACGAGCTGGCGGTGGACGAGCCGCATGTGCTCTACGTGGACGAGAGCGGCTCCGCGGATGGTTTGCCGGTGGTGTTCATCCATGGCGGCCCGGGCGCCGGCTGCGATAGCGCCAGCCGCCGCTACTTCGATCCCAACCTGTACCGCATCGTCACCTTCGACCAGCGCGGCTGCGGTCGCTCCACGCCGCACGCCAGCCTGGAGAACAACAACACCCAGACCCTGGTCGCCGACCTCGAACGCATCCGCGAGCACCTGGGCATCGACAAGTGGCTGCTGTTCGGTGGCTCCTGGGGCTCGACCCTGGCCCTGGCCTACGCCCAGGCGCATCCCGAGCGCGTACATGGCCTGATCCTGCGCGGTATTTTCCTCTGCCGCCCGCAGGAGATCAGCTGGTTCTACCAGGAAGGCGCCAGCCGCCTGTTCCCCGACTACTGGGAAGACTACATCGCACCGATTCCGGCCGAGGAGCGCGGCGATCTGGTGCAAGCCTTCTACAAGCGCCTGACCGGCGCCGACCAGATTGCCCAGATGCACGCGGCCAAGGCCTGGTCGTGCTGGGAAGGGCGCACCGCCACCCTGCGACCGAACCCGGTGGTGGTCGACCGCTTCAGCGAGCCGCAGCGCGCGCTGTCGATCGCCCGCATCGAGTGCCACTACTTCGTCAACAACGCCTTCCTCGAGGAAGACCAGTTGCTGCGCGACATGCCGAAGATCGCCCACCTGCCGGGCGTGATCGTGCATGGCCGCTATGACGTGATCTGCCCGCTGGACAACGCCTGGGCGCTGCACCAGGCCTGGCCCAACAGCGAGCTGCAGATCATCCGCGACGCCGGCCATGCCGCCGCCGAGCCGGGCATCACCGACGCCCTGGTGCGCGCCGCCGACCAGATGGCTCGGCGCCTGCTCGACCTGCCGCTGGAAGACGCGTGAAGCTGCTGCTGCAGCGCGTGCGTGGCGCCCGTGTCGAAGTCGATAGCGAGATAGTCGGCGCCATCGATCAGGGCCTGCTGGTGCTGGTCGGTATCGAGCCGCAGGACGATGCGACGACGCTGGCCAAGGGTTTGAAACGGATGCTCGCCTACCGCGTTTTCAGCGATGCCGAAGGCAAGATGAATCTGTCGCTGACGGACGTGAACGGCGGGTTGCTGCTGGTCTCGCAGTTCACCCTGGCCGCCGATACCAAGAGTGGCCTGCGCCCGAGCTTCTCCACCGCCGCACCGCCAGCCCAGGGCCTGGCGCTGTTCGAGCAACTGGTGGCGCTGGCCCGCGAGCAGCACCCGCAGGTGGCCACCGGGCGCTTCGGCGCCGACATGCAGGTGTACCTGGTCAACGATGGCCCGGTGACTTTTCTCCTCGACATCTGAACCGACCGGTCGTCGGTGCGGCGATCTGGCTCGATTCCTGCCTGTTTTGCGACTCGCCATCCACAGTTCGGGCGGTTAGGATTGCCCGCCTTGCCCCGGTGTCCGTGGGGGCGCATCCGTATTACGAGCTGTCCCTTAGGAGATAGGAATGAAGAAGTTTCTCGCATCTCTGCTGCTTTCCGCCTGCGCGGTGAGCGGCCTGGCCCACGCCGGCATGGTCGACGACGCGGTCAAGCGCGGCACCCTGCGCGTCGGCATGGACCCGACCTACATGCCCTTCGAGATGACCAACAAGCGCGGTGAGATCATCGGCTTCGAAGTCGATCTGCTGAAAGCCATGGCCAAGGCCATGGGCGTCAAGCTGGAGCTGGTGTCCACCAGCTACGACGGCATCATCCCGGCTCTGCTGACCGACAAGTTCGACATGATCGGTTCCGGCATGACCGTGACCCAGGAGCGCAACCTGCGGGTCAACTTCCCCGAGCCCTTCATCGTGGTCGGCCAGACCCTGCTGATCCGCAAGGAGCTGCAAGGCGAGATCAAGTCCTACAAGGACCTCAACGACGGCAAGTACCGCATCACCTCGAAGATCGGCACCACCGGCGAAATGGTCGCCAAGAAGCTGATCTCCAAGGCCCAGTACCACGGCTTCGACAACGAGCAGGAAGCGGTGATGGACGTGGTCAACGGCAAGGCCGACGCCTTCATCTACGATGCCCCGTACAACGTGGTAGCGGTGAACAAAGCCGGCGCCGGCAAGCTGGTGTTCCTCGACGAGCCGTTCACCTTCGAGCCTCTGGCCTTCGGCCTGAAGAAGGGCGACCACGACAGCCTGAACTGGATCAACAACTGGCTGAACCAGATCAAGCACGACGGCACCTACGAGCGCATTCACACCAAGTGGTTCAAGAAGAACGACTGGCTGAAAGAGATGGAATAAACCCCGCGGCGGACTTCGGTCCTCGCTGGTGATGACAGGCCCGGCCCACAAGGTCGGGCCTGTTTCTGTTCCCCGCCATGAGCGAGATTTCCCGTGATTAGAAAACATCGTCGTACCTGGCCCTGGCACGTCCTCACCGGACTGATCCTGGCCCTGGTGGCCTGGGGCCTCTGGTACTCCACCTCGCTGATCGCCTACGAGTGGCACTGGAGCCGCGTGCCGCAGTACTTCGCCTACCAGGCAGAAGAAGCGCAGCGCGCCGCCGACTACGGCAGCGTCAGTGCCATCGCCGAGAATGGCGAGCAGACCCGCGTGACCCTCACCGCCGAGGGTGGCGAGGAGCAGGTGCTGGAGATCGCCAGCGACAGCCTGCGGGTGGCCGAGGGCGACGATGTCAGCGAAGGCGACGAGATCGGCGTCACCCGCCACTGGGCTGCCGGCCCGCTGCTCTGGGGCCTGTGGACCACCCTGTGGATCTCCGTGGCATCCGGTGCGCTGGCCCTGGTGATCGGCCTGGTCACCGGCCTGTGCCGGCTGTCGAGCAACCCGACCCTGCGCGACCTGTCCACCGTGTACGTCGAGCTGGTGCGCGGCACGCCGCTGCTGGTGCAGATCTTCATCTTCTACTTCTTCATCGGCACCGTGCTCAACCTGTCCCGCGAGTTCGCCGGGGTGGCCGCACTGGCGCTGTTCACCGGAGCTTATGTTGGCGAGATCGTCCGCGCCGGCGTGCAGTCGGTGGCCAAGGGGCAGAACGAGGCGGCCCGCTCACTGGGCCTGACCGCATCGCAGAGCATGCGTCATGTAATCCTGCCGCAGGCGTTCAAGCGCGTGCTGCCGCCGCTGGCCGGGCAGTTCATCAGCCTGGTCAAGGACACCTCGCTGGTCTCGGTGATCGCCATCACCGAACTGACCAAGAGTGGCCGCGAAGCCATCACCACCTCGTTCTCCACCTTCGAGATCTGGTTCTGCGTGGCCGGCCTGTACCTGGTGATCAACCTGCCGCTGTCGCAGATCGCCAACCGACTGGAGCGGAGGCTCGGCAAAAGTGATTGAAGTCCGCAACCTGGTAAAAGTCTTCGACGCCCGCGGCCACGAAGTGCGCGCGGTGGATAACGTCACCACGCAGGTGCAGCGTGGCGAAGTGGTGGTGGTGATCGGCCCGTCCGGCTCCGGCAAGTCCACCTTCCTGCGCTGCCTCAATGGCCTGGAAGAACTCGACGAGGGCTCGGTGAGCATCGACGGCGTCGACCTGGCCAACCCGAAGACCGATGTGAACGCTTACCGCCGCGAGGTGGGCATGGTGTTCCAGCACTTCAACCTGTTCCCGCATATGACCGTGCTGGAGAACCTGTGCCTGGCGCAGAAGATCGTGCGCAAGCGCGGCAAGGCCGAGCGCGAGGCCAAGGCCCAGGCGTTGCTGGCCAAGGTCGGCATCGCGCAGAAGGCCCATGAGTATCCCTCGCGCCTGTCCGGCGGCCAGCAACAGCGCGTGGCCATCGCCCGTGCCCTGTGCATGGAGCCCAAGGTCATGCTGTTCGACGAACCGACCTCGGCGCTCGACCCGGAAATGGTCGGCGAGGTACTGGACGTGATGAAGCAGCTGGCCCAGGAAGGCATGACCATGGTCTGCGTCACCCACGAGATGGGCTTCGCCCGCGAAGTGGCCGACCGTGTGCTGTTCTTCGACCACGGCAAGCTGCTGGAGGACGCGCCACCGGCGCAGTTCTTCGCCCAGCCGCAGGATGCACGGGCGCAGAGCTTCCTGCGTCAGGTGCTGTAACGACAAACCGCCACGCATGTGGCGGTTTTTCTTTTATCTGCTGGGCAGGCTCAGTGCAGCGGTCGCGCCGGTTGTAGTTCGTTCTCTTCCAGCCAGTCTTGCGCCAGCTCGCGCAGGCGTTCGGTTTCGAAGTCCTGCCAGGCCTGTAGCAGCGCCGGGTATTGCATCAGCGCGTGGATGAAGGTGCGTGCCGGGCGGCGGCCTTCCAGGGCCTGTTCCAGCTCGCCATAGGCGTGCGGGTGGATGACCTCGGCGAGGAACTCGCGCATCAGCAGCAAGCCATCCTGCTGATCCAGCGGCTCGACCAGCAGGAAACGCTCCGGGTCTTCGCGCAGCAGGGCTTCCAGTTCCGGGTCGGCGTCTTCTTCGGGAATCAGCAGCACCTTGCCGCTGAGCAGGTCGAGGTAGTGATCGAGGCCCTCGGTGTTGAGGGCGCAGGCCAGTTGGTCCAGATCGATGGTCAGTGGGCGCATGATCGGCTTCTCGACGGCTGAAGATGCCGTCAGCCTAAGCTGACCGATGTTTCAGAACAACGGCTTTCAGAACCTGCCTACGATCTCGCGAGCTAGAGCCATGCAAGGCAAAAACAGGCGAGGAAGCGGAGTTTACGAGTGGTAAATGAGCATTCCGAGACGCCGCGTCCCGGCCTGTTTTTAACGCAGCAGGGCCGACGCGCAGCAGATCGTAGCCAGGTTCTCAGAACAGGCGGGCGAGCAACGCGGTGACTGCGGTTTCCACGCGCAGGATGCGCTCGCCCAGCTGCACCGGCGCCAGGCCAGCCTCGCCGAGCTTCTCCACTTCATAGGCGATCCAGCCGCCCTCGGGGCCGATGGCCAGGGTCACCGGTTCGCTGAGCGCGCGTGGGCAGGCGGGGTAGTCGCCGGGGTGGCCGACCAGGCCCAGTGTGTCCGCGGCGATGGCTGGCAGGCGGTCCTCGACGAAGGGCTTGAAGCGCTTCTCGATGCTCACCTCGGGCAGCACGGTGTCGCGCGCCTGCTCCAGGCCGAGGATCAGTTGCTCGCGGATAGCGTCCGGCTCGAGGAAAGGGGTCTGCCAGAAGCTCTTTTCCACCCGATAGCTGTTGAGCAACACCAAGCGCGGCACGCCCATGGCGGCGACGGTCTGCAGCACGCGCTTGAGCATCTTCGGGCGCGGCAGGGCGAGCAGCAGGGTCAGCGGCAGCTTGGCCGGCGGGGGCTGGCCCAGTTCGACCTGCAGCTCGGCATGGCTGGCGTCCAGGGTGAGCAGGGTACCGCGTCCCATCAGGCCGCCGAGGCGGCCGACGCGTAGCTGGTCGCCGGCCTCGGCGCGGTGTACCTCGTGCAGGTGCTTGAGGCGCCGGCCTTGCAGCACGGCACGATCCGGCGCGACGAAGTCGGCCTCTTCGAGCAGCAGCAGGTTCATTGCAGTGGCGCGGGGGGCTGGTCGTCGCTCGGCTCTTCGGGTTCGTGCTCGCTGCGCTTGCGCACCAGGCCGCCGAAGAACAGGCCGACCTCGAACAGCAGCCACATGGGCACGGCCAGCAGGGTCTGCGAGAAGATATCCGGTGGGGTGAGGATCATGCCGACCACGAAGCAGCCGACAATCACGTAGGGACGGCTCTTCTTCAGGGTGTCGATGTCGACGATGCCGACCCACAGCACCAGGAAGGTGGCGACCGGGATCTCGAAGGCCACGCCGAAGGCGAAGAACAGGGTGAGGACGAAGTCCAGGTACTCGTTGATGTCCGTCATCATCGCCACCCCTTCCGGGGTCACGCTGGCGAAGAAGTGGAACATCAGGGGAAACACCAGGAAGTAGGCGAAGGCCATGCCGCCATAGAACAGGAAGATGCTGGAGACCAGCAGCGGCATGGCGATGCGCTTCTCGTGCTTGTACAGCCCCGGGGCGATGAAGCCCCACACCTGGTGCAGGATGATCGGGATGGCGAGAAACAGCGCGCACCAGGCGGTCAGCTTGAACGGGGTGAGGAAGGGCGAGGCGACGCCGGTAGCGATCATCGTCGCGCCTTCCGGCAGGTAGGCACGCAGCGGCGCCGAGACGATGGTGTAGATGTCCTGGGCGAAGTAGAACAGCCCGGCGAAGACGATGAAGATGGCCACCACGCAACGCAGCAGGCGCGAGCGCAGCTCGGTGAGGTGCGCCACCAGGGGCATTTCGCTGTTCTGCTCGGTCATGGCTGGCGCGGCGGCTCCGGATTGGCTGGGGAAGGGGCCGGGGGAGTGGCTTCGACGACTGGGGCTGTGGCAGTGGGCGCCGCAGGCGGTTCGCTGGCTGGCTCGGCCGCTGGCGTTTCAGTCGGGGCCGGTGGCTGGATCGACTGCTTGAGCTCGCGCTCCATCTGCAGGATCTGCTCGTTGTGCAGCTGGCGGCGAATCTCGTCGGCGCCCATCTCGCGCTCGACCTCGGCCTTGATCGCGCTGAAGCTGCGCTTCAGGCGGCCGATCCACAGACCAGCGGTACGTGCCGCGCCGGGCAGGCGCTCGGGGCCGAAGACGATGAGCGCGACCAGCCCGACCAGCAGCAGCTCGGAGAAGCCGATATCGAACACGGGTTAGTCCTTGCGCGCCGGCTCTTCGACTCGTTGAGCCTGGGCGTCGATGGTCTGCGGCTTGTGCTGCACGTCGGCGCTGGCGGCGGGCTGTACCGGTGCCTGCGGTTGCGCTTCGGCCGGTTTGTCCTCGTCGGTGTTCATTGCCTTGCGGAAGCCCTTGATGGTCTCGCCCAGGTCGGAACCGAGGTTCTTCAGGCGCTTGGTGCCGAACACCAGTACCACGACGATCAGGATGACGACCCAGTGTTTCCAGTCAAAGATACCCATGCCAGTAGTCCTCGTTATGAATTCAGGAAGTGGGGCGCGCCGCTTTCTCGTCGTGCCCGGAAAGTCCGAAACGGCGGTCCAGCTCGTCCAGCACGGCCTGCGGATGCTGGCCGAGGGCGGCGAGCATGACCAGGCTGTGGAACCAGAGGTCCGCGGTCTCGTAGATCAGGTCGCTGCAGTCGCCGCTGGCGGCTGCGTCTTTGGCCGCAAGAATGGTCTCGACCGACTCTTCGCCGACCTTCTCCAGAATCTTGTTCAGGCCCTTGTGATACAGGCTGGCCACGTAGGAGCTGTCCGGTGCCGCGCCTTTGCGCGCCTCCAGCACCTCGGCCAGGCGGGTGAGGGTGTCACTCATGCTTGTGCCCCTGGTAGATGGCGTGCGGGTCTTTCAGGATCGGGTCGACGGTCTGCCAGGCACCATTCTCGAAGACCCGGTAGAAGCAGCTTTCACGGCCGGTGTGGCAGGCGATGCCGCCGAGCTGTTCGACCAGCAGGATGATCACGTCGGCGTCGCAGTCCAGGCGCAGTTCGTGGAGCTTCTGCACGTGGCCGGATTCCTCGCCCTTGCGCCACAGCTTGCCACGCGAACGTGACCAGTAGATGGCGCGCTGCTCGGCGGCGGTGAGGGCCAGGGACTCGCGGTTCATCCAGGCCATCATCAGTACGCGCCCGGTCTTGTGATCCTGGGCGATGGCCGGGACCAGGCCATCCTCGTTCCAGCGAATTTCGTCGAGCCAATCAGTCATTCGGGGCTCCGCCCGCGGTGGGCGGCCTTGTGGTAAGTCGGTTAACTATCCGGTTAGTGTGCCAGCCATGGCCGGCACTGGCTATCGGCGCAGGATCAACGCGAGGCCGGCGCCCAGGCTGAGCCAGGCGGCCCAGGCCGCCGGTGCCAGCACCAGGCCCTGGCTGACGCCGCCGGCCACCAGCGCCGCACCGAGCAGGCGCAGCGGCCAGCCGCGCTGGGCGGGCGCCTCCACGCTGGGCGCCGGACGTTGCTGGTTGAGCTTCTCCAGGGTGTCGCGGGCCATCTGCGACAGGTGCGGCACCTGCTCGGCCTGCTGCTGCAGGTTGCGCAGCAGGTGCAGCGGGCTGATGCGTTCGCGCATCCAGCGCTCGAGGAACGGCTGGGCGGTGCTCCACAGGTCTAGGTCCGGGTACAGTTGGCGGCCGAGGCCCTCGATGTTGAGCAGGGTCTTCTGCAACAGCACCAGTTGCGGCTGCACTTCCATGTTGAAGCGCCGTGCGGTCTGGAACAGGCGCAGCAGCAACTGGCCGAAGGAGATGTCCTTCAGCGGCTTCTCGAAGATCGGCTCGCACACGGTGCGGATGGCTGCCTCGAACTCGTTGACCTTGGTCTCCGCCGGCACCCAGCCGGAGTCGATGTGCAGCTGGGCCACGCGGCGGTAGTCGCGCTTGAAGAAGGCGATCAGGTTGCGCGCCAGGTAGTCCTGGTCCTCGGGCGTGAGGCTGCCGACGATGCCGCAGTCGATGGCAATGTACTGCGGGCTCCACGGCGTGCGGGTGGCGACGAAGATGTTGCCGGGGTGCATGTCGGCGTGGAAGAAGCTGTCGCGGAACACCTGGGTGAAGAAGATCTCCACGCCACGTTCGGCCAGCAGTTTCATGTTGGTACGCTGGTCGGCCAGGGTCGCCAGGTCGGTCACCGGCACGCCGTAGATGCGCTCCATCACCAGCACCTTGTGGCGGCACCAGTCCCAGTACACCTGTGGCACGTAGAGCAGGTCGGAGCCTTCAAAGTTGCGTCGCAGCTGGCTGGCGTTGGCCGCCTCGCGCAGCAGGTCGAGCTCGTCGTAGATGGTCTTCTCGTAGTCCGAGACCACTTCCACCGGGCGCAGGCGACGGGCGTCGACCGAGGCTTTTTCGGCGATGCGCGCGGCGAGGAACAGCCAGGCGAGGTCCGAGCGGATGATCGGGCGCAGGTTGGGGCGGATCACCTTGACCACCACTTCCTCGCCGCTCTTCAGCTGCGCGGCATGCACCTGGGCGATCGAGGCGGAGGCCAGCGGGGCCACGTCGAAGCGGGCGAACACCTCGCCGACCTTGGCGCCGAGCTGCTCCTCGATGCGCTCCACGGCATGTCCCGGGTCGAACGGCGGCACCTGGTCCTGCAGCTTGGCGAGCTCGTCGGCCACGTCCGGCGGCAGCAGGTCGCGGCGGGTGGAGAGCAGCTGGCCGAACTTGATGAAGATCGGGCCGAGGTCTTCCAGGGCCAGGCGCATGGCTTCGCCGCGGCTCAGTTCGAGTTGCCGGCGCGGCAGCCAGCGCCAGGGCAGGGCGAAGCGCAGGGCGCGCATCCAGGTGGGCAGCGGCAGGGTCAGCAGCAGGTCGTCCAGGCGGTAGCGGATGACCACGCGCAGGATGCGCAGCAGGCGGCGGGTGGCGAGCAGGCTCATGGGGTCTTGTTCAGGTTCCGGGCAAGGCGGTCGATGCGCGCGTCGAGGCGATCGAGGGACAGCTTGAGGTCGTCCAGTTCGTCGAAGCGGGCCTGGGCTTCGCGTTCGCCGACCAGGCTGCGCGATTCTTCGGCCAGGTAGTCGGCCAGGGTCTGGCGCAGGCTGTCCAGGCTGTCGCCGGCCCAGCTCACGCGGCTGCGCAGGTGGCCGGCGAGCAGATGGCTGCCAACCGGGCCGAGCCAGCGCGAGATTTCGTATTCCCAGTCCAGTTCCAGGTCCTGGAGGATGCCGGCCAGTTCCAGCAGCACGGCGCTGTCACCACTGAGAGTGACTTCCGGGCGGTGCAGGATGGCGGTCTTGTCCTTGGCCAGGGCCAGGCGCAGCAGGCTGCTGGCCGGCGCGCTGAGGGTGCAGTCGGCCTCGCCCCATTGGCTGGCCAGCTGCAGGCCTTCGTCGCTGGGCAGGATGAACAGCTTGAGCGCCGGGCTCAGGCAGTCGACTTCGATCACCTTGCCTTCCAGTCGGGCCAGGCGCGGCAGCGCGGTGCTGTCCATTTGCAGCACGCGGTTGAGGCCGAGCTCAACGCCGGCCAGCAGACCGGTGAGCAGCATCAGGGCTTGATACCGCGGTGCAGGGCGACGATGCCGCCGGTCATGTTGTGGTAGGTGACGCGCTCGAAGCCGGCCTCGACCATCATGGCTTTGAGGGTCTCCTGATCCGGGTGCATGCGGATCGACTCGGCCAGGTAGCGATAGCTGTCGGCGTCGTTGGTGATCAGCTTGCCGGCCAGCGGCATGAAGCTGAATGAGTAGGTGTCGTAGGCCTTGGCCAGCAGCGGGTTACCCGGTTTGGAGAACTCCAGCACCAGCAGGCGGCCGCCCGGCTTTAGCACGCGCAGCATGGAACGCAGGGCGTTCTCCTTGCGCGTCACGTTGCGCAGGCCGAAGGCGATGGTGACCACGTCGAAGTGGTTGTCCGGGAACGGCAGCGCCTCGGCGTCGGCCTGGACGAACTGCACGTTACCGGCCACGCCCTTGTCCAGCAGACGGTCGCGACCGACCTTGAGCATGGAGTCGTTGATGTCGGCCAGCACCACCTCGCCGGTCGGACCGACCAGGCTGGAGAACTTGCGGGTGAGATCACCGGTACCGCCGGCGATGTCCAGTACGCGGTTGCCCGGGCGCACGCCGGACAGCTCGATGGTGAAGCGCTTCCACAGTCGGTGCAGGCCGCCGGAGAGCACGTCGTTCATCAGGTCGTACTTGGCCGCCACCGAGTGGAAGACTTCGGCGACCTTCTCCGCCTTCTGGCTCTCAGGTACGTCCTGGAAACCGAAGTGGGTGGTCTTGTCCTGCTCTGCGGCCTTGCGCGGGTCATTCATGTCGCGGTCACCTGAATCGAAGTGGCGGCCATTCTAAACCCGCAGCCTGCCTTTGTCTTGGCGCCGGGTGGAGCTGTTATAGTCGGGCGACATCAGGTCGCAGCCGGAGTCAGGCATGAGTCGCATCACCGTCGAACGTTCCCATTCCCTCGGCCTCGCCGTGGCTCGTGAGAAGGCCGAGGCGCTGGCCCAGCGCCTGGCCAGCGAGTACGACGTGAAGTACCGCTGGAGCGGCGACACCCTGGAGTTCAAACGCAGTGGTGCCGACGGCAGCATCGCAGTCGGCGATGACAGCGTGCGCGTGGAGCTCAAGCTCGGCCTGCTGCTGTCTGCGCTGGGCGGCACCATCAAGCGCGAGATCGAGGAGACCCTCGATAAGCACCTCAAGGCCTGAGCCGATTCGGGTGCGGCAAAAACGCCTGCCGTCCCTAGTATGTGATTTCTAATTTTTCTCACTACCTTGCGATCAAGTCCTGGCAAAGGACGACCAGTCCATCACTTTGAACGCGAGGTGCAGCATGGCCACTAAAGTTGCCGCCAAGAAGAAAGCCGTAGTCGCAAAAATCGAAGACAAAGCCACCGTCCTCACCGACGTCAAAGCCTATGCCCGCAAGGTCTGGCTGGCAGGCCTGGGTGCCTACGCCAAGGCCGGTGCCGAAGGCGCCGACTACTTCAAGGAGCTGGTCAAGGCCGGCGAAGGCGTCGAGAAGCAAGGCAAGAAGCTGGTGAACGAGCAGGTCGAGGCCGCCAACAGCCAGATCGAGACTCAGATCAAGAGCGTCAAAACTGGCGTTTCCGAGGTCAAAGGCAAGGTTGAAGTGCAGTTCGACAAGATCGAGAAGGCCTTCGACAATCGCGTTGCCAGCGCGCTGAACCGCCTGGGTATTCCCTCCAAGCAAGATGTTGAGGCACTCTCTGCTAAGCTGGACGAGTTGAATGCTTTGCTTGAGCGTGTGGCGCGTACCTAACTAAGGAGAGCAGGATGGCTGTTAAGAAACCTACCGCTGCAAAACCGGCGGCGAAACCGGTGGCCAAGAAGCCGGTCGCCAAGAAGGAAAGCAACTCCTGGGTCGGCGAGATCGAGAAGTACTCGCGGCAGATCTGGTTGGCCGGCCTCGGCGCCTATTCGAAGATCAGCAAGGACGGCAACAAGCTGTTCGACGGTCTGGTCAAGGATGGCGAGAAGGCCGAGAAGAAGGCCAAGACCGAAGTCGACAAGCAACTGGATGTGGTCAAGTCCAGCGTTGGCACCACCGTCGGTTCGGCCAAGTCGAAAGTCGATGAGGTTCGCGGCAAGGCTCTGGGTAAGTGGAGCGAGCTGGAAGAGGCCTTCGACAAGCGCCTGAACAGCGCCATCTCCCGTCTGGGCGTGCCCAGCCGTAACGAGGTGAAGTCGCTGCAGACCAAGGTCGACAGCCTGACCAAGCAGATCGAGAAACTCACCGGTCAGTCGGTCAAGCCGGTTGCCAAGGCTGTCGCCAAGCCGGCACCGAAGGCAGCTGCCAAACCTGCCGCTAAGCCCGCAGCCAAACCGGTTGCCAAGGCCGCTGCGAAACCTGCAGCCAAGCCGGCCGCCAAAGCTGCCGCTAAACCGGCTGCCAAGCCTGCGCCCAAACCCGCCGCCAAGCCGGCCGCGAAGCCTGCAGCTAAACCTGCTGCAGCCAAGCCCGCCGCTAAACCCGCTGCAAAACCGGCCGCCAAGCCGGCTGCCGCGAAGAAACCGGTGGTGAAGAAGCCAGCAGCGCCGAAGCCGGCTGCTAAACCGGTTGCCGCCAAGCCTGCCGCTCCGGCGCCGGCCCCGGCTGCTACCCCGGCTCCGGCCGCAGCACCGGCAACGCCTGCTACTCCGTCCTGATAGTTCTGCAGGATGCGCAAACGCCCGGCCTAGTGCCGGGCGTTTGCATTTCAGGGTTCGCGTTTTCGCGCGCGCTTGGCGCGTCGTGAGCGGGGGCCGTCAGGCTTCGAGGTAGCGGTGAGCGATGCGCTCGGCGGCGTGGCGCGACTCGTCGGCCAGGTGCGGCGCGACCAGCATCATCACCTGGAATACCACCAGGCGTACTTCGCCGCTGGCGCCGAGGATGCGCTGGTAGTCGAGGGAGAACAGCAGGGTCAGGGTGATCTGCTCGACCAGTTGGCCGAGCGCCTCGGTGTCGCTACGCAGCTGGCCGAGCGCCTTGAGCCGGGCCAGCAGGCTGGCCAGGGTGCGCTTGAGCAGGTTGAGCCACTGGCGAATGCCGCGGCTCAGTTTGGGCAAGCGACCGGAGAGGTTGGAGAGGTCCTGGAACAGGAAGCGATAGCTGGCCAGGCGCTCGACGATCAGATGCAGGAACAGCCAGTAGTCCTCGGCGCCCAGTTCGGCCTCGGCCGGCGGATCGAGCAGCGGCGCCAGCTCGGCCTGGAAGCGCTCGAACAGCTCCATCACCAGCGGCTCCTTGCCGTGGAAGTGGTAATAGAGATTACCCGGGCTGATGCCCAGTTCGGTGGCGATTTCGAGGGTGGAAACGTTGGGTTCGCCCTGTTCGTTGAACAGCTGCAGGGCGCAGTCGAGGATGCGGTCGCGGGTCTTCATTCCATGATCTTGATTGGCCGCCGGGGTTCCGACGATAACCGGCCGGGGCAGCGCCCGGCCAGTGCTTTTCGCCGTGCCTCAGCGCACGTGGACATAGGTGCCCGGCGAGGCCTCCATCGCCGGGTACTTGCTGCTGCCGACGCTGAAGACGGTTTCGCGCTGCTCTCCCGAGCGCTGCTGGATCCACTCCAGCCATTGCGGCCACCAGCTGCCTTCCTTCTTCTGCGCGTCGTGGTACCAGGCGCGCGGGTCGCTGGTCAGCTTGCCGTTCTCGAAGTAGGTGGCCTTGGGGTTGCCCGGCGGGTTGAGAATGCTCTGGATATGCCCGCTGTTGGACAGCACGAAGCGGCTGTTGCCGCCGAGCAGTAGGGCGGAGCGGTACACCGTGTCCCAGGGCGTGATGTGGTCGTTGATGCCGGCCACGCTGAAGCTGTCGAGGTTGACCTTGGACAGGTCGATCGGCGTGCCGCACACCTCCAAGCCGCCGGAGCGAGTCAGCGGGTTGTGCTTGAACAGGTCGAGCAGATCGCCGTGCAGGGCGGCGGGCAGGCGGGTGTTGTCGTTGTTCCAGTAGAGGATGTCGAAGGCCGGTGGCTCCTTGCCCATCAGGTAGTTGTTGACCCAGTAGTTCCAGATCAGGTCGTTGGGGCGCATCCAGGCGAACACCTTGGCCATGTCCTTGCCCTCCAGCACGCCGGACTGGTAGGAACGGCGCTTGGCGGCCTCAAGGGTCTTCTCGTCGGCAAACAGGGCGACCTGGGTGTCGAGCTTGGTGTCGAGCACGCTGACCAGCAGGGTCATCGAGTTGACCTTCTTCTCGCCGAGCGCGGCGTAGTGGCCGAGCAGCGAGGAGATGGTGATGCCGCCGGAGCAGGCACCGAGCATGTTGATGTCCTTGCTGCCGGTGATGGCGGTGACCGCGTCGACGGCTTCCTTGAGCGCCTCGATGTAGGTCGACAGGCCCCACTCGCGCTGCGCCTTGGTCGGGTTGCGCCAGCTCACCACGAAGGTCTGCACGCCGTTGCGCAGGAGGAAGCGCGCGACGCTCTTCTCCGGCGACAGGTCGAATACGTAGAACTTGTTGATCTGCGGCGGCACCACCAGCAACGGGCGCTCGTGCACCTGCTCGGTGATCGGCTTGTACTGGATCAGCTCCAGCAGGTCATTGCGGAACACCACCGCGCCTTCGCTGGTGGCCAGGTTCTTGCCGACCTCGAAGGCGTCCATCTTCACCTGGCTGGGCATGCCGCCGTTGTTGACGATGTCCTTGGCCAAGTGGGAGAGGCCGTCGAGCAGGCTCTTGCCGCCGGTCTCGAAGAAGCGTTTGACGGCCGCCGGGTGGGCCATGCTGTTGCTCGGCGCGAAGGCCTCGGTCATCAGGTTGATGACGAAGTGGCCGCGGCTGGTGTCCTGTTCGGTGAGGTTGCTGTCCTCGATCCAGTCGTGCAGCTCCTTGCGCCAGGCCAGGTAGGTCTGCAGATAACGACGGTACAGCGGGTTCTGGCTCCAGGCCGGGTCGGCGAAGCGACGGTCGTCGGCCTCGGGCGCCAGCTCGGACTGGCCGAGCACGACGTTCTTCAGCTCGAAGGCGAAGTGGGTGACGTGCTTGGCGCTATGAAAGGGTTGCTTGATGGCCTGGGCCAGCACCATACGGGCAGAAGTGAGTAGGTCCTTGCCGCGCAAGCCGATCACCGGGTTCAGACCCAAGGTGCTTTCCGAGGCTTGGCGATGCAGGTCTTCGTTATTCTTGTAAGCCATCTACGACGCTCCATTGTCCTGACGCGAATACCAACTGACTGTGTGAAGGGCACAGGGCGAAGGGCTGGTACTGCTCGGGTTTGCCGGGTGCGGAGTGAGCTCCGCGCATTCTTCGCATTCGCTCAAGGCAAATGCATGGAACCTGCCAGTTCCTTGGTTACCCGAGTTTCCATTTTTGCGCAAGCGCGCGAGTGGCGGCTGTGCGGCGCGCGGGAGTATGCCGAGCGCGATTAGAAAATGCGCTCTAGGCGTGAAGGCAATATGACGGAAGTGGCGTGCCAGAGCGCGCCGAAAAGTTTTCCGCAGGCAGGCTCAGAGCATCAGACGGACGACCGATTCGCTCGGGTCGCGCGACTTGCCGGCGGCGGCCAGCTGCTGCAGGTAATCGGCCCACAGCTCGTCCTGGCGGGTGGCGAGCTGGTAGAGGTAGTCCCAGGTATACAGGCCGCTGTCGTGGCCATCGTCGAAGCACAGTTTCAGTGCATAGTTGCCGGCCGGCTCGATGCGGCTCAGCGCCACGTTCAGCTTGCCGTACTGCAGGATCGGCTTGCCGTGGCCCTGCACCTCGGCCGAGGGCGAGTGCACGCGCAGGAACTCGGCGCCGAGCTGGTGGCGCTCGTCGCCATAGGCCAGCTCCAGGGTGCGGGAGGCCTTGTGCAGTTTGATGGCGGTGGGCATGCGCATCGCGGGGAGTCCTGAGGAGGCGGGGTGGATAAGGCGATTATCCACCCCAGACCGTCAGAGGATATAGCGGGAGAGATCTTCGTCCTGCGCCAGCTCGCCGAGGTGGCCGTTGACGTAGTCGGCGTCGATGCGGATCGGCGCGCCATCCTGCTGGCCAGCCAGGTCGCCGGCGCTGAAGGAGACTTCCTCCAGCAGGCGCTCGAGCAGGGTGTGCAGGCGACGGGCGCCGATGTTCTCGGTCTTCTCGTTGACCTGCCAGGCGATCTCGGCGATGCGCTTGATGCCGTCGGCGGCGAACTCGATGTTCAGCCCCTCGGTCTTCAGCAGCTCGGTGTACTGCTCGGTTAGCGCCGCGTGCGGCTCGGTGAGGATGCGCTCGAAGTCCTCTGGCGACAGCGCCTTGAGTTCGACACGAATCGGCAGGCGGCCCTGCAGCTCGGGCACCAGGTCGCTGGGCTTGGCCAGGTGGAAGGCGCCGGAGGCGATGAACAGGATGTGGTCGGTCTTGACCATGCCCAGCTTGGTGTTGACCGTGCAGCCCTCGATCAGCGGCAGCAGGTCACGCTGCACGCCTTCGCGGGAGACGTCGGCGCCGCCGACGTTGGCGCGCTTGGCGACCTTGTCGATCTCGTCGATGAACACGATGCCGTGCTGCTCCACCGCTTCCAGGGCGCGGGCCTTGAGGTCCTCTTCGTTGACCAGGCGCGCGGCTTCCTCGTCGCGGACCAGCTTGAAGGCTTCCTTGACCTTGAGCTTGCGACTCTTCTTCTTGCCCTTGGTCAGGCCGGAGAACAGGTTCTGCAGCTGGCTGGTCATCTCCTCCATGCCCGGCGGGGTCATGATCTCGACGCCGGCCGGCTGTTCGGCCACCTCGATGTCGATCTCCTTGTCGTCCAGCTGGCCTTCGCGCAGGCGCTTGCGGAACAGCTGGCGGGTGTTGGAGTCCTGGGTCGGCGCTGGGTCGTCGTTGAAGCCGACGCGGGCCGGCGGCAGCAGCGCGTCGAGGATGCGCTCCTCGGCGGCGTCCTCGGCGCGGTGGCTCATCTTCTGCACTTCCTGCTCGCGCAGCAGCTTGAGCGCGGCATCGGCCAGGTCGCGGATGATCGACTCGACGTCACGGCCGACATAGCCGACCTCGGTGAACTTGGTCGCCTCTACCTTGAGGAACGGCGCGTTGGCCAGCTTGGCCAGGCGGCGGGCGATCTCGGTCTTGCCGACGCCGGTGGGGCCGATCATCAGGATGTTCTTTGGCGTCACTTCCTGGCGCAGCTCCGCGGGCAGCTGCATGCGCCGCCAGCGGTTGCGCAGGGCGATGGCCACGGCGCGCTTGGCGTCGTCCTGGCCGATGATGTGGCGGTTGAGCTCGGAAACGATCTCGCGGGGCGTCATGGACATGCAGGCTTGCTCCAGCAGAAACCGCGCTTACTCAGCGCAGTCTTCCTCTTCGATAGTCAGGTTCTGGTTAGTGAAGACACAGATGGAACCGGCAATGTTCAATGCCGCCTCGGTGATTTCACGCGCGGAAAGCTCGGTCTTCTGCAGCAGGGCCAGGGCTGCAGCCTGGGCGAAGCCGCCGCCGGAACCCATGGCGATCAGGCCGTGTTCGGGTTCGACCACGTCGCCGTTGCCGGTGATGATCAAGGATGCGTCCTTGTTGGCCACCGCCAGCATGGCTTCCAGGCGGCTCAGCGAACGGTCGGTACGCCAGTCCTTGGCCAGCTCGACGGCGGCGCGCACCAGGTGGCCCTGGTGTTTCTCCAGTTGGCCCTCGAAGCGTTCGAACAGGGTGAAGGCGTCGGCGGTGGCACCGGCGAAGCCGGCCAGCACCTGGCCGTGGTAGAGGCGCCGGACTTTCTTGGCGTTGCCCTTCATCACGGTGTTGCCAAGGGAAACCTGGCCGTCGCCGCCCATGACGACTTTGCCGTTGCGGCGGACTGAAACGATGGTGGTCAAGGGATGAATCTCCACGCAGCGGGGCGATGTGCCCGAATGGAGATCAGATGGGGTGGCCCGTCCGGCTTTTCAACCGGAACGGGCAACTTGCCGGCTCAGCGGCTCTGCCGCTGTTGTAGCAAGAGATTGCTGAAGCCGCTGCCAGCCAGCTGTTTCTGCGCGCTGGCCAGCTGTTCGCGGCTGGCGTAGGGGCCGACCAGCACGCGGAACCAGTTCTCCTCGCGCACCTTGCCGGACTCCACCTGCACGTTCTCGCCGAGCAGGAGGATCTGCGCGCGCACCTTGTCGGCGTCCTCGCGTTTGCGGAACGAGCCAGCCTGGAGGAAGAACTGGGTGGTGACCGGCGCCTTGGCCACCACCGGCGGTGGCGGCGGAGTCTGGCCGTTGAGCAGGGCTTCGGCGCGGGCGGCGTCGATCTTGGCGGCTTCTTCCGGGGTCACCGGTTTCTGCTCCGGCGGCTTGGGCGCGTCGGCCGGCGGCAGGGAGTCCGGCGGCACTATGACCTCGGACTCCGGCAGCAGGGTGTAGAAGTCGTACTTGGGCTTGGTCGGCTCCGGCGCCACCTGCGGCTTCTTCTGCTGCTCGGTGATGCGCTTCTGCTCCTCGGGCTTGGCGCGCTTCACGTCATCGCGGCCCGGCTCCAGGCTGAACAGGAACATGAAGAAGCCGCCGATGACCAGGCCGCAGGCCAGCCATACCCAGCCCGGCACCGGCTTCTTCGCCGGCGCCTGGTAGCGGCTGGCGCCGCGCTTGGGCGCGGGCTTCTTCTTCGCTGCCGCCACTTACATGCGCTCCAGGGTCGGCAGGCCGAGCAGTTCCAGGCCCTGCTTGAGGGTGCGGCCGGTCAGCGCGGCCAGGCGCAGGCGGCTCTGCTGGGTGGCTTCGTCGGAGGCAGCGAGGATCGGGCAGTTCTCGTAGAAGCTGGAGAACAGGCCGGCCAGGTCGTACAGGTAGCTGCACAGCAGGTGCGGAGTGCCCTTCTCGGCGACGCTGGCGAGCAGTTCATTGAACTGTGCGAGCTTGGCGCCCAGCGCCTGCTCCTGGTCGGCGACCAGATTGATCTTGCCGCCGATCTCGCTGACATCCTTGCCCAGCTTGCGGAACACACTGGCCACGCGGGTGTAGGCGTACAGCAGGTAGGGCGCGGTGTTGCCCTCGAAGCTCAGCATCAGCTCGAAGTTGAAGCTGTAGTCGCTGGTGCGGTGCTTGGACAGGTCGGCGTATTTCACCGAGGCGATGCCGACCACGCGGGCGATCTGGCGCAGCTCGTCTTCGCCGAGGTCCGGGTTCTTGCCCTTGACCAGGGCGTAGGCGCGCTGCTCGGCTTCGTCGAGCAGTTCGACCAGTTTCACCGTGCCGCCATCTCGGGTCTTGAATGGGCGACCGTCCGGGCCGTTCATGGTGCCGAAGCCCATGTGCTCCATCTCGAAGCTGGCAGGCACGAAGCCGGCCAGGCGGGCGGCGGCGAAGACCATCTGGAAGTGCAGGGCCTGGCGCTGGTCGACGAAGTACAGGGCGCGGTCGGCCTTCAGTACACCGGCGCGGTAGCGGGTCGCGGCCAGGTCGGTGGTGGCGTACAGGTAGCCGCCGCCAGCCTTCTGCACGATCAGCGGCAGCGGGTTGCCCTCGGCGTTCTTGAACTCGTCCATGAACACGCACTGGGCGCCGTTGTCCTCGGTCAGCAGGCCCTTGGCCTGCAGGTCGGCGATGACATTGGGCAGATCGTCGTTGTAGGCGCTCTCGCCCTTGACGTCGGCCATCGACAGTTTCACCCCGAGGCGGTCGTAGAGCGCCTGGCAGTGGCTCAGGGAGATGTCGTTGAAGCGGTTCCACAGGCGCAGGCACTCGGCGTCGCCAGCCTGCAGCTTGACCACCAGCTCGCGGGCGCGGTCGGCGAACTCGGCTGAGTCATCGAAGCGTTTCTTGGCGGCGCGGTAGAAGCCTTCCAGGTCAGCCAGCTCGCTCTCGGCGGCGGCCGGGTTTTCCTGCATGTAGGCCAGCAGCATGCCGAACTGGGTGCCCCAGTCGCCGACGTGGTTCTGGCGGATCACGGTGTCGCCGAGGAATTCCAGCACGCGCGCCACGCCGTCACCGATGATGGTCGAGCGCAGGTGGCCGACGTGCATTTCCTTGGCCAGGTTGGGCGCCGACAGGTCGACCACCACGCGCTGCGCCGCGCCGTTCTTGCGCACGCCGAGCTTGGCGTCGGCCAGGGCAGCCTCCAGGCGTTCGGCCAGGGCGTCGCTGTTCTGGAAGAAGTTGAGGAAGCCGGGGCCGGCGATCTCGACCTTGCTGATACCGGCGTCGGCCGGCAGCGCGGCGACCAGCTTCTCGGCCAGGTCACGCGGCTTCATGCCGGCCGGCTTGGCCAGCATCATGGCGATGTTGCTGGCGAAGTCGCCGTTGCTCTTGTCCTTGGTGTTCTCCACCTGGATCGCCGGGCTCAAGCCCTCGGGCAGCACGCCCTCGGCGGTCAGGCGGGTCAGGGCTTGCTGGATCAGGTGGCGAATGCTGTCTTTCATGGTCTGCTCGGTCGGCCGCGGCTGGTCGAAAACTGCGCATTATAGAGGCAGCCAATCGCGGCAGGCCACCCGCAGGCGCTGCGCCGCCGCTCGCGGCTCGCGCTAGAACAGGTCGATCGGGTCGACGTCCAGCGACCAGCGCACCGCGCGGCCCTCGGGCATGGCCTCGAGGATCGGCAGCCAGTGGGCCAGCAGCTTGTGCAGCGGCGCGCGGCTGGCGCACTGCAGCAGCAGCTGCGCGCGGAAGCGCCCGGCGCGGCGCTCCATCGGCGCTGGCACCGGGCCGAGCAGTTCGATGCCGGCCAGCTGCAGTTCATCGCGCAGCTGTTCGGCGTAGGTGCAGGCCTGGTCGAGGAAGCCCTCGGCCTGGCCCGGCTTGTGCGCCTCGCCGCGTAGCAGGGCGAGGTGGGCGAAGGGCGGCAGGCCGGCGCCGCGGCGCTCGCTCAGGGCCTGCTCGGCGAAGGCCGGGTAGCCCTGTTCGGTGAGCTGCACCAGCAGCTGATGGTCGGCCAGGTGGCTCTGGATGATCACCTTGCCCGGCTCCTCGGCGCGCCCGGCACGCCCGGCCACCTGCACGGTGAGCTGGGCCATGCGCTCGCTGGCGCGGAAATCGGCGGAGAACAGGCCGCCATCGGCATCGAGGATCGCCACCAGTGTCACCCGCGGGAAGTGGTGGCCCTTGGCGAGCATCTGGGTGCCGACCAGGATGCACGGCTCGCCCTTGTTGATGGTGGTGAACAGTTTGTCCATGGCGCCCTTGCGCGAGGTGCTGTCACGGTCGATGCGCAGCACCGGGAACTGCGGGAAGAGCAGCGCCAGGCGCTCCTCGGCGCGCTCGGTGCCGGCGCCGACCGGGCGCAGGTCGACCTGGTTGCACTCCGGGCAGTTGCGCGGCGGCCGCTCGACATGGCCGCAGTGGTGACAGCGCAGCTCGTTGTGGCGCTGGTGCAGGGTCATGCGCGCGTCGCAACGCGGGCACTGGCTGATCCAGCCGCAGTCGTGGCACAGCAGGGTGGGGGCGAAGCCGCGACGGTTGAGGAACACCAGCACCTGCTGGCCGGCCTCCAGGGTCTGGCGGATCGCCTGCTGCAGCGGGCCGGAGATGCCGGCGTCGAGCGGCAGGCTTTTCACGTCCAGGCGCAGGAAGCGTGGCTGCTGGGCACCGCCGGCGCGCTGGGTCAGCTTGAGCAGGGCGTAGCGGCCGGCATGGGCGTTGTGCAGGCTCTCCAGCGAGGGCGTGGCCGAGCCGAGCACGATCGGCAGGTTCTCCTGGCGTGCGCGCACCAGGGCCAGGTCGCGGGCGTGGTAGCGCAGACCTTCCTGCTGTTTATAGGAGGCGTCGTGTTCCTCGTCGACGATGATCAGGCCGGGATTCTTCAGCGGCGTGAATAGCGCAGACCTTGTGCCGATAACGATATCGGCCTCGCCGTCGCGCGCCGCCAGCCAGGCGTCCAGGCGCTCGCGGTCGTTGACCCCGGAGTGCAGCAGGGCGATGCGCGCATTGAAGCGGCGGGCGAAGCGCTCGACCGTCTGCGGTCCCAGGTTGATCTCGGGAATCAGCACCAGCGCCTGTTGGCCGGCCTCCAGGCAGTGGCGGATCAGCTGCAGGTAGACCTCGGTCTTGCCACTGCCGGTGACGCCATACAGCAGGTAGGCGCCGAAGTCGCCCATGCCCGACTGCACGGCGTTGAAGGCGGCACGCTGCTCGGCGTTGAGTGGCAGCTCCGGCTGCGCCAGCCAGCCGCCATGGCGCTCCAGCGGCGCGCTGCGGCGCACCTCGACGCGGGCCAGGCCCTTCTCCAGCAGCAGGTCGAGGCTGTCCTTGTTCAGCTGCAGCTTGCTCAGTAGCGCGTGCGGCACGCCGTGGTGGTGCTGGGCTAGGGCGCGCAGGGCTTCGCGCTGGCGCGGCGCGCGGGCCAGGCGCGGGTCGTCCGGGCTGGCGCCTTCGGTCGCGTGCCAGTAGCGCTCCTGGCGTACTTCGGCCGGCTCGCCCTGGCGCAGTAGCACCGGCAGGGCCCAGCTCAGGGTGTCGCCGAGGCTGTGCTGGTAGTACTGCGCGGTCCACAGGCACAGCTTGAACAGCGGCGCGGGCAGCGGCGGGGTGCGGTCGAGCAGCTCCAGCGCTGGCTTGAGCTTGTCCGCCGGCACGTCACTGGTCTGCGCCACTTCCACCAATACGCCAACCACCTCGCGGCGGCCGAACGGCACGCGCAGGCGCGCACCGGGCTGCAATGCTGCGCGCGGCACGCCCTGTGGCGCCAGGTAGTCGAACAGGCGGCGCAGTGGCGAGGGCAGGGCGAGGCGCAGGATGGTGTCGGGCACAGCGGGCTCCAGAGTCGAGGCGGCGATGCTAGCACGGCCGCACGTCGCCAAGGATCGCCGCTGGCTTGCGTGAAGGTGGCGGTCTGGTATAGTGCGCGGCCTATTTCCGTGCGGTACTTGGCAGCGAGCCGAGTGGCGGCACACTTAAACCGAGGAAAATACGATGAAAGCCGATATCCATCCGCAATACGAAGAAATGGTCGCCACCTGCAGCTGCGGCAACGTGATCAAGACCCGTTCGACCCTGTGCAAGCCGATGAGCCTCGACGTTTGCTCCGAGTGCCACCCGTTCTACACCGGCAAGCAAAAGATGCTGGATACCGGCGGCCGTATCGACCGCTTCAAGCAGCGTTTCGGCGTGTTCGGCAGCAAGTAAGCCGAATAGTGGTGCAAGCCACGTTGCTGAAAAAGGCGTCCCTGGTGGGCGCCTTTTTCGTTTCTGTTTGCCTGGTTTCCCCGGTCCAGGCCTTCTGCCCGCGGGTCGACGACCTGGCGCCACAGCGCGTGGCCAAGGTGGTGGACGGCGATACCCTGCGCCTGGCCGATGGTCGCAGCGTACGGCTGATCGGCATCAACGCGCCGGAGCGGGCGCGCGACGGGCGCCCGGCCGAACCCTTCGCCGAGGCGGCGACCCGGCGCCTGCAAGCGCTGGTGGCGGCCAATGAGGGTCGCGTGGGTCTGCGTGTCGGCGTCAAGGCGCGCGATCACTACGGCCGCACCCTGGCGCATGCCTACGACCGTGTCGGTGGCAATCTGGAAGCGCAGCTGCTGGCCGAGGGCCTGGGCTATCGGGTGGCCTTCGAGCCGGCCACGGGGCTGGAGAGTTGCCAGCGCGAAGCGGAGGCCGTCGCACGCCAGCGTCATCTCGGCCTCTGGCAGCGCGATGAGGTTGTCACGCCCTTCGATCTGCGCAGCGGCGGCTTCGCCCTGATTCGTGGCAAGGTCGAGCGCGTGCAGCGCAATCGCGGTGGTCTGTGGATCGAAATGGACGGCCCGCTGGTGTTGCGCGTCGAACCCAAGCTGCTGCGCCACTTCGATGTGGCCGCCCTGCAGCGCCTGGCCGGGCATGAGGTCGAGGCGCGCGGCTGGGTGATTGACCGCTCCAGGCGCGGCGGCGTACAAGCGGAACAGGCCCGCTGGATGCTGCCGTTGACTCATGCGGCCATGCTCGAGGTGTTGCCATGATGCTGCGTCTGTTCCTGCTGTTGCCCCTGCTGTTCCAGCTCGTCGGTTGCGCGGTCAATCCGGCCACCGGCAAGACCGACTTCGTGATGATGAGCGAGGAGCAGGAGATCGACCTGGGGCGCAACTATGCCGAGGAGATCGCCAAGCAATACCCGCGCTACGCCGACGAGAGGCTGCAGGCCTATGTGCAGCGGGTCGGCGAGCGGGTCGCACGCAACAGCCACCGCGGCAACCTCGACTATCGCTTCACCGTCATCGACTCGCCGGACATCAACGCCTTCGCCATTCCCGGCGGGCACATCTACATCCATCGTGGGCTGATGGCCTACCTGGGCTCCGAGGCGGAGCTGGCCGCCGTGCTCGGCCACGAGGTCGGCCACGTCACCGCCCGCCACAGCGTGCGCCAGCAGAGCCAGTCCACGGCCTGGGGCATCCTCGGCCAGGCGGTGGCCATCGGTACTGGCGTCGGCGCCGCCGGCGACGTGACCAATGCGCTGGGTACCGCCTTCGTGCGTGGCTATGGTCGCGACATGGAGCTGGAGGCCGACGGCTTCGGCGCTCAATATTTGGCCCGCAGCGGCTACGACCCGCAGGCGATGATCGAAGTGGTCAAGGTGCTCAAGAGCCAGGAGGACTTTGCTCGCGACGAGGCGCAGGCCAAGGGCCAGGAAGCGGCACCGGCCGGCTACCACGGTCTGTTCGATACTCACCCGGACAACGACACCCGCCTGCGCCAGGTGGTGGCCTCGGCCAGTCCGCTGGTCAGCGGTAAGGGCGAGGTGGGCCGCGAAACCTACCTGAAGATGATCGACGGCATGCCGTTCGGCGACTCGGCCGAGGCCGGCGTGCGCCGCGGCCAGCGCTTCTACCATGTCGGTCTGGATTTCACCTTGGCCTTCCCGCAGGGCTGGGAGCTGATCAACCGGCCCGATGCGGTAATCGTCCACAGCGGCGACGAGCAGGCCTTCCTGGTCATGAGCATGCAGGGGCTGAAGGAAAAGACCGACTCGCAGTCGTTCATCCGTGAGCGCACCGGTGGCCGCGGCCTGACTGGCGAGCAGAGCTTCAAGCAGAACGGTCTGGATGTGACCACCGGCGTACTGCAGGGCAATGGCGCCAAGCGGGTGGCAGTGATCGTGCGTGATCGCGAGGCCTTCCTCTTCGTCGGTGCGGTCAAAGGTCGCGCCTCGCTGGAGACGGCCGATGAGCAGTTCCTCGAGGTGGTACGCAGTTTCCGTCCGCTGCAGGCCGCCGAGCGGCAGCAAGGCGAGCCCTGGCGTCTGCACCTGGTGCAGCTCAAGGTCGGGCAGAGCCTGGAGGAGCTGAGCCGGCAAATGGGTGGTGAGGGCGACAAGCTGAAGCGCTTGCGCCTGCTCAATGGTCTTTATCCGACCGGCCAGCCACAACCTGGCGATTGGCTCAAGGTGGTTCGCTGAAACAGCGCGAGCCCCCGATCTTGTGGGCCTTGAGCACTTTGCGTATGCTCGGCCGCCTGCCTGTCAATGCAAAGCGGAAATAGCCGAAATGTCTGATCTGAAAACTGCCGCTCTCGAGTATCACGCTCAGCCCCGTCCGGGCAAACTCAGCGTCGAACTGACCAAGCCCACCGTCACCGCCCGTGACCTGTCCCTGGCCTACAGCCCGGGTGTGGCAGAGCCGGTACGCGAGATCGCCCGCGACGCCGAACTGGCCTATCGCTACACCGGCAAGGGCAACCTGGTCGCAGTGATTTCCGATGGCACCGCTATCCTCGGCCTGGGCAACCTCGGCCCGCTGGCCTCCAAGCCGGTCATGGAAGGCAAGGGCGTGCTGTTCAAGCGCTTCGCCGGCATCGACGTGTTCGACATCGAAGTCGACTCCGAGAGCCCGCAGGCCTTCATCGACACCGTCAAGCGCATCTCTATCACCTTCGGCGGTATCAACCTGGAAGACATCAAAGCGCCCGAGTGCTTCGAGATCGAGCGCGCGCTGATCGAACAATGCGACATCCCGGTGTTCCACGATGACCAGCACGGCACCGCCATCGTGACCGCGGCCGGCATGCTCAACGCTCTGGAAATCGCCGGCAAGACCCTGGCTGATGCCAAGATCGTCTGCCTTGGCGCCGGTGCTGCCGCCATCTCCTGCATGAAGCTGCTGGTGAGCATGGGCGCCCAGGTCGAGAACATCTACATGCTCGACCGCAAAGGCGTGATCCACGCCGGTCGTGACGACCTCAATCAGTACAAGGCGGTGTTCGCCCACGCTACCGACAAGCGCAGCCTGGCCGATGCCCTGGAAGGCGCTGACGTGTTCGTCGGCCTGTCCGGTGCCAACCTGCTGAGCGCGGAAGACCTGCAGCGCATGGCGCCGAACCCGATCGTGTTCGCCTGCTCCAACCCGGACCCGGAGATCAAGCCGGAGCTGGCCCATGCCACTCGCAGCGACGTGATCATGGCCACCGGTCGTTCCGACTACCCGAACCAGGTCAACAACGTGCTCGGCTTCCCCTTCATCTTCCGCGGTGCCCTGGACGTACGCGCCACCCGCATCAACGAGGAAATGAAGATCGCCGCCGCCAACGCCCTGCGTGAGCTGGCTAAACTGCCGGTGCCGCAGGAAGTCTGCGATGCCTACGGTGGTATCGAGCTGAGCTTCGGTCGCGAGTACATCATTCCGAAGCCGATGGACGCGCGTCTGATCACCGTGGTTGCCGATGCGGTGGCCAAGGCTGCAATCGAGAGCGGCGTGGCGACCCTGCCCTATCCGAAGCACTACCCGCTGAAGTCGGTGGACGAAGTGTTCAACGGCTGATCGCCGTGAAATGAAAAAGCCCCGCTGATGCGGGGCTTTTTTATGGGCGCTGCTTTATGAGCGAGCGATGCGCCGATCAGAACAGATCGATCGGCGCGGCCTCGTCACCGGGCAGTGGGCTGCCGGGGATGCCCAGGGCGGGGTCGAGTTCGCTCATCGGTGGTGGCGAGTCTTCGCTCTTGAACAGCTCAAAGTAGGCGTCCGGCGTGCCGGGGGAAGCGGCGCGGCCGCTCACCGGGTCGACCCGCAGGCTGAGCAGGCCGGCCGGTTCTGGTGGCAGGTGGTCCGGCTTGTCCTTCAGCGCTTCGCCCATGTAGCTCATCCAGATCGGCAGGGCCACGGTGCCGCCGTATTCATGGCGGCCAAGACTCTCCGGCTGGTCGAAGCCGACCCAGACGGTGGTCATGTAGTCGGCGTTGTAGCCAGAGAACCAGCTGTCCTTGGACTCGTTGGTGGTGCCGGTCTTGCCGGCCAGGTCGCCACGGCCCATGGACAGCGCGCGGCGGCCGGTGCCGCGCTTGATCACGTCCTGCAGCATGCTGGTCATGATGTAGGCGGTGCGCTCGTCGATGATCTGCTCGGCCAGCACCGGCTGCTGCGTCTCGGCATTGGGCTCCTCGATCAGCAGGGCGGCATTCTGCTCCTCGACCAGCTGCGCGCTTTCCGGCGTGCGCGGCGGGTTGGCGATGAACAGCGGCTTGCCGTCACGGCTGTCGATGCGCTCGATCAGATACGGCTGGATCTTGCGTCCGCCGTTGGCGAAGGCGCTCCAGCCACCAGCGATCTCCAGCGGCGTCAGGCCGGCGGTGCCAAGGGCCAGGGACAGGTTGCGCGGCAGCTCCTGGCGGTTGAAGCCGAAGGTGCTGATGTAGTCGAGGGTGTAGTCGATGCCGATGGTCTGCAGCAGGCGGATCGACACCAGGTTGCGCGACTTGTACAGCGCCTCGCGCAGACGGATCGGGCCGAGGAAGGTGTTGTTGTCGTTCTTCGGTCGCCAGGCTTCTTCCATGCCGGCTTCCTGGAACACGATAGGGGCATCGTTGACCAGGCTGGAGGCGGTGAAGCCGGCATCGAGTGCTGCGCTATAAATGAAGGGTTTGAAGCTGGAACCCGGCTGGCGCTTAGCCTGGGCGGCGCGGTTGTAGTTGCTCTGCTCGAACGAGAAGCCGCCGACCAGGGCCCGGATTGCGCCGTTCTGCGGATCGAGCGAGACCAGTGCGCTCTGCGCCGCAGGGATCTGGCGGAACAGCAGGGCGCCGTTCTCGGCGTCCGCCTCGACACGCACCAGGTCGCCGATCTGTGCGACGTCGGCCGGCGATTGCGGGCGCGGCCCCAGGCTGTTGGTGTTGAGGAAGGGGCGGGCCCATTTCATGCTGTCCCAGGCCACCGGCTGCTCTTCGCCGCTGCGCAGCAGGACCATGATGCCGCTCTTTTCCACCTGGGTGACGATGGCGGGCTGCAGGCCGCCGATGCTCTTGTGCTTGGCCAGCTCCTCCTGCCAGGCCTCGCGGGTCAGGCCGGGAAGGCGGGTTTCCGGGCCACGGAAGCCGTGGCGCTGGTCGTAGGCGATCAGGCCGTCGTGCAGGGAGTGATTGGCGGCGTCCTGCAGGGAGGACGGCACGGTCGTGGTGACGCGGAAACCTTCGGTATAAGCATCACTGCCGTAGCGACCGACCATTTCGGCGCGGGCCATCTCAGCGATATAGGGGGCGTTCAGCTCGATGGGTTGCACGTGGTGGCGTGCGTCGATGGGCTCGTCCATTGCGGCCTGGTAGCGCGCTTGGTCGATAGCGCCGAGCTTGAGCATGCGGCCGAGAATCCAGTCGCGGCGCTCCTTGCTGCGCTGCGGATTGACCAGCGGGTTGTAGCGCGAAGGCGCCTTGGGCAGGCCGGCGATCATCGCCAGTTGGCCGAGGCTCAGGTCGCGGATGGACTTGCCGTAGTAGACCTGGGCGGCAGCCTCGACGCCGTAGGCGCGATTGCCCAGGTAGATCTTGTTGACATAGAGCTCGAGGATCTCGTTCTTGCTCAGCTCGCGCTCAATCTGTAACGCAAGCAGGATTTCATTGATCTTGCGCGAGAAGCTGCGCTCGTTGGTGAGGAAGAAGTTCTTCGCCACCTGCATGGTGATCGTACTTCCCCCGGTCTGGATGTGGCCGCTGGCCAATAACTGCGTAGCAGCGCGCATCAGGCTAGTGAAGTCGACGCCATAATGGTTGGCGAAATTGTCATCCTCGGCCGCCAGAAGGGCGCGGATGAAGTCTTGAGGGATGTCGTCGAAACGTATCGGCGAGCGGCGCATCTCGCCGAATTCGGCGATCAGCTTGCCGTCGGTGCTGTACACCCGCAGCGGTATCTGCAGCTGGATGCTGCGCAGCGATTCGACGGAAGGCAAGCCAGGACTAAGATAGAGAAAGGCCCCACTGAAACTGAGCACTAACCCGCAAAAAGCGGCAACGCAAGACCACCAGAAAAACTTCAGCAAACGCATCAAGGTTCTTGGAATTCCAGATAAAAGAATGGGTTAAGTGTTGCGCGGTGCGAAAAGGGGAAAACTGTTCACATTATAAGCGGTTTTTTTGCAGGGGAGCCATTTGCGCTTCTGTCAAGACTGTTATTTAATGTGGAAAAACATAAATAGTCCGTAAGTCTCGGATGCAGATAGGAAATCGGTCGTGCTAGGGCTCTTCAATAAGAAAGCGAACACGCTTCTGGGGATCGACATCAGTTCGACCTCGGTGAAGCTCCTTGAATTGAGTCGCTCGGGAAGCCGCTACAAGGTAGAGGCCTACGCCGTCGAGCCGCTCCCCCCAAATGCTGTAGTCGAGAAGAACATCGCGGAGCTGGAAGGGGTCGGACAGGCCCTTTCTCGCGTTCTGAGCAAGGCCAAGACCGGTGTGCGTACTGCCGCCGTTGCTGTGGCTGGCTCTGCGGTGATCACCAAGACCATCGAGATGGAAGCTGGGCTCAACGACGACGAGCTGGAAAACCAGCTGAAGATCGAAGCCGACCAGTACATTCCATATCCCCTAGAAGAAGTTGCCATCGATTTCGAGGTTCAGGGCGTGTCCGCGCGCAACCCTGAAAGGGTCGAAGTGCTGTTGGCGGCCTGCCGGAAAGAGAACGTCGAGGTGCGCGAAGCAGCCCTCGGGCTTTCTGGTCTGACTGCGAAGGTTGTCGATGTTGAGGCATACGCGCTGGAGCGCGCCTACGGCTTGCTCGAGTCGCAACTGGGTGGCAACATTGATGAGCTGACTGTCGCTGTTGTTGACATCGGTGCCACCATGACCACTCTGAGCGTTCTGCATCACGGACGCACCATCTATACCCGCGAGCAGCTCTTCGGTGGTCGTCAGCTGACGGAAGAAATTCAGCGCCGCTATGGGCTCTCGGTCGAAGAGGCTGGTCTTGCCAAGAAGCAAGGCGGCTTGCCGGATGATTACGAAAGCGAAGTGCTGCAGCCGTTCAAGGAGGCTGTGGTTCAGCAAGTCTCCCGCTCGTTGCAGTTCTTCTTTGCTGCCGGCCAGTTCAATGATGTGGATTACATCCTCCTGGCTGGTGGTACGGCATCCATTCCTGATCTGGATCGCCTGATCCAGCAAAAGATCGGCACTCCTACTCTGGTTGCTAACCCGTTCGCCGACATGGCTCTGGGAGGCAAAGTCAATGCCGGCGCGCTGGCTAGCGATGCGCCGTCTTTGATGATTGCCTGCGGCCTGGCGATGAGGAGTTTCGACTAATGGCGCGGATCAACTTATTACCTTGGCGTGAGCAGCTTCGTGAAGAGCGTAAACAGCGATTCGTCGCAGCAATGGGGGGCGTTCTCTTAGTTGCGGGTGGGCTGGTCTTTTTAGGCGGACAGTACCTTAACTCTGCAATCGAGCAGCAGAACGCCCGTAATGACTATGTGAAAAGAGAAATTGCTGCTCTCGATGCTCGTATTGCGGAGATCAAGGATCTAAGAGAGAGGCGTGCTCAGCTTCTCGAACGCATGAAGATTATTCAGGATTTGCAGGGTAATCGGCCGATTATTGGGCATATATTTGACCAGTTGGTGAGGACGCTGCCGGATGGTGTCTTCTTTACTGAGTTAAATCGCAAGGGTGCATTGATTTCGATTGTTGGTAGTGCTGAGTCCAATAACCGTGTTTCCAGCTTGATGCGTAATCTGGATGCTTCGGAGTGGCTCAAGTCGCCAAATTTGACCGAGGTCAAGGCAATAACCGCTGGCGAGGTGGATCAGGCCAACATATTCAAGCTGACAGTAGAGCAAACTCGACCAGGTGTGGCTGAAGATGGAGCGGCCGGTGGGGATTCGACTCAAGCAAATTCGGGTAAAAGAATATGAGTCTCTCGGGCGCAGTTGAATCGTTGCGGAAGGTGGATCTTTCCGAGCTTGATGTAAATAATCTCGGATCTTGGCCGCTGCCAATTAGGGTTGTGACTTGTTTTATCTTGTTTGTTCTGGGGCTTGGTCTTGGGTATTACTTTTACTTGCAGGACTTGCAGGGGCAGTTGCAAGGGTATCAGGCTCAAGAAGAGCAGTTGAAGAGGGAATTCTCTGATAAAGCTTCCCAGGCTGCGAATTTGGATGCATATCGCGTTCAAATGAAGGAGATGGAGGAGTCCTTTGGTATGTTGTTGCGGCAGCTGCCAAGCGATACTGAAGTCCCGGGTCTGCTAGAGGATATCACTAGGACGGGCTTGGAAAGCGGTTTGGAGTTTGAGGAAATTAAGCTCCAGCCTGAAAGTGTTCAGCAGTTTTATATTGAGCTGCCAATCCAGATATCGGTTGTTGGCTCCTATCATGATTTGGCAACTTTTGTCAGTGCCGTGGCTAGTTTGCCTCGAATCGTAACTCTGCATGATTTTGATATTAAGTTATCGAAAGATGGCGATTCTACGTCGCGCCTAGCAATGAGTGTGCTCGCAAAAACCTATCGCTATAACGAGGGGGGGCTGAAGAAATGATTTATGCCCGTGGCGTAGGTGTGATGTTGTGCGCTCTTCTTATTTCTGGGTGCTTCGGCGAGGGTGACTTCTCGGATCTGCGGCAGTATATGGATGATGTGCGCGCAAGGCCGAAAGGTAGTATCGAGCCTCTGCCCAAATTTCTGCCGTATGAGCCATTTACTTATAGTGCGGCTTCTCTGCGCAATCCCTTCCAGCCTCCGGTTAAAGTTGAGCTGGCTAGTCGGAGCAAGGGCTCGAAAGATATCAAGCCTGATGAGACTCGTGTAAAGCAGTTTCTTGAAGGCTTTAATATCGAGGTCTTTGAGATGGTCGGTACTCTTCAGAACGATTCGGGTGTATATGGTCTCGTTAATGGGGCTGGAGGGGTTCACCGAGTTAAGGTGGGTGACTATCTGGGGCGTAATCACGGGCGCATTGTGGCTGTAGATGAGGCTCAAATTGACGTCATCGAGATTGTCCCGGATGGAGAGGGTGGTTGGCTGGAGCGCCCACGCAGCATCTCCCTAAAAAGTCGCTCATAGTGGCGGGGTCGATTATGAAAAATAACTACAGTTCTGCTAAACGGAAGCTTTCCATGAATAAGGCCTTTTCTCGCTTGGGCGTTTCATTGCTGCTGGCCGGTTTCGCTCCAAGTCTGCTGGCGGCCAATCTGCAAAAGTTGGATGTCGCAGCACTTCCGGGAGACAAGGTGGAGTTGCGGCTAAGCTTTGATGAGCCGGTTGCTGCTCCTCGCGGCTATACCATTGAGCAGCCAGCACGCATTGCTCTTGATTTGCCGGGTGTGTCTAGCCATCTGGGTGCAAAAAATAAAGAGCTTGGTGTTGGGAATGCTCGTAGCGTTACCGTTGTGGAGGCGCAGAATCGGACTCGGTTGATCATCAATCTTTCTACCTTGGCTCCGTATAGCACTCGTAGCGAGGGTAACAGCGTAATTGTTGTGGTTGGAGACTCTTCTGCAGCAACTGCATCCGCTCCGGCTGTATCTGCCCCTGTTGCTAAGCCCACTCCGATGGTGGCGGCTGGGCGCTCGATTCGCTCGATCGACTTTCAGCGCGGCACTGCTGGTGAAGGAAATGTTGTAGTAGAACTTTCTGATCCTAGTGTGAGTCCGGACATTCAGGAGCAGGGCGGGAAAATTCGTGTCGAATTTCCTAAGACTCAATTGCCGGAAAGCCTTCGCGCACGACTTGACGTGAAGGACTTTGCTACTCCTGTGCAGTTTGTTAACTCCGCGGTACAAGGAGATAAAGTCAGTATCAGCATTGAGCCAACAGGGCTCTACGACTATCTCGCATTTCAAACGGATAACAAGCTTACGGTTAGCATCAAACCGCTAAGCCCTGAGGATGTTGAGAAGCGTAAGTCCGAGAGCTTTGCTTATTCCGGTGAGAAACTGTCTCTCAATTTTCAGGACATCGACGTTCGCTCAGTACTGCAGTTGATTGCAGACTTTACTAACTTGAACTTGGTTGCTAGTGATACTGTGCAGGGCAATATTACCTTGCGTCTGCAAAATGTACCTTGGGATCAGGCTCTAGATCTCGTGCTAAAAACTCGTGGTCTGGATAAGCGCCAGGTTGGTAATGTTCTTCTGGTGGCCCCTGCTGATGAGATTGCGGCTCGTGAGCGCCAAGAGCTTGAGGCGAAGCAGCAGTTGGCTGAGTTGGCTCCCCTGCGCCGGGAGGTAGTGCAGTTGAACTACGCAAAGGCTTCGGATATCGCCAAGCTCTTTGAGGACGCTGGTAAGGATGGAACTCTAGACAAAGATATGCGTGGGAAGGTTATTTTTGATGACCGCACCAATAGCATCATCGCGTATCTGACTCAGGAGCGTTTGGATGAGCTGCGCAGAATTGTGACTCAGCTTGATATCCCCGTTCGGCAGGTAATGGTCGAGGCGCGCATCGTAGAGGCCAATGTCGACTTTGATAAGGAGCTTGGTGTCGAGTGGCGCGGTGTGGGACTCGGTGATAATAACTGGGTGGTTGGCGGCACCAATAGCGTTGAGAAAGATACTGATCCCTTGGAGTTCCAAGGTGGTACTTTCGTTGATATGGGTGCTGCTGGACGCACTTCTGGTTTGAACTTGGGCTTTATTACTGATAACACCTTGCTGGATCTTGAGTTGTCGGCGATGGAGAAAACCGGTAACGGTGAAATCATCTCTCAGCCGAAAGTGGTGACCTCTGATAAGGAAACCGCAAAAATCCTCAAAGGTACGAAAATTCCGTACCAAGAGGCATCTTCTAGTGGTGCTACCTCGGTAGCATTCGCAGAGGCGAACCTGTCCCTTGAGGTGACTCCGCAGATCACTCCTGATAACCGTGTAATCATGGAGGTCAAGGTCAATAAGGATGCGGCTGACTTTGCCAATCAGGTAGACGGCACTCCGTCCATCCAGACCAATGAGGTTAATGCGAAGGTTCTGGTAACTGACGGCGAGACCATCGTAATTGGTGGAATCTTTAGCAATACGCAGTCTAAAGCTGTGGATAAGGTGCCGCTTTTGGGCGATATCCCCTATATCGGTCGCCTCTTCCGCCGTGATGTGGTGCAGGATTCCAAGGCTGAGTTGCTGGTGTTCCTGACTCCTCGCATCATGAATAACCAGGCCATTGCGGTAAGCAACTGATAGTGCAGAACGTAGTATTGGTAGGCCCGATGGGGGCAGGTAAGAGCACCATCGGGCGGTTGTTGTCGAAAGAGCTGAAACTGCAGTTCAAGGATTCGGACAAGGAAATTGAGCATCGTACCGGTGCCGATATCCCTTGGATCTTTGATGTGGAGGGCGAGCAGGGTTTCCGCGAGCGCGAGCAATTGATGGTCGTGGAGCTCTGTGAGCTCGAAGGTGTGGTGATCGCTACCGGTGGAGGTGTGGTTCTGCGTCCTGAGAACCGGCAGGCGCTGCGTGCTGGTGGGTGGGTTGTCTACCTGCATGCCTCCGTCGAGCAGCAGTTGGAGCGCACATCGCGGGATCGTAATCGGCCGCTGCTGCGTAATGCCGAGCCTGGCAAGGTATTGCGCAATCTGATGGATATCCGTGATCCGCTCTATCGAGAGATCGCCGATGTGATCATCGAAACCGATGAGCGCCCGCCGCGTATGGTGGTTCAGGAAATCATCGAGCGTCTCAGGGCTCTGCCTCCCCGTTAAAGAGCGCTTCCATCTGCGTTATCCTATGCCCTTTCTACTCGGGGGCTTCATGCAGACTCTTACCGTCGATCTAGGCGAACGCAGCTATCCCATCTACATAGGAGAGGGGTTGCTCGCTCGCCCCGATCTGTTCAAGCCTCATCTCGCCGGTCGGCAGGTGGCGATAGTCACCAATGAGACTGTTGCCCCCCTTTACCTGGATGCGCTGAAGCAGTCTTTGGCTGGTCAGGACATTGCTACCGTGATTCTTCCGGATGGCGAGGTCTTCAAGACCTGGGAAACTCTGCAGCTGATTTTCGACGGCCTGCTTCAGGCTCGCCATGATCGCAAGACCACCGTTGTCGCCTTGGGCGGCGGGGTGATTGGCGACATGGCTGGCTTTGCCGCGGCATGCTACCAGCGCGGTGTCGACTTCATTCAGGTTCCGACTACCTTGCTATCGCAGGTGGACTCCTCCGTAGGGGGGAAAACTGGCATCAACCATCCGCTCGGCAAGAACATGGTTGGGGCTTTCTATCAGCCCAATGCGGTCATCATTGATACCTCCGTGCTCGGTACGCTTCCTGCCAAGGAGTTGTCGGCCGGGTTGGCTGAGGTGATCAAGTACGGGCTGATCTGTGATCTGCAGTTCCTGGGTTGGCTGGAAGAGAACATCGAGAGCCTACGTCAGCTGCAGCCTGCTGCATTGATCGAGGCTATCGAGCGCTCCTGTGCGGCCAAGGCTCGTGTGGTGGGGGTGGACGAGCGTGAGTCGGGCCTGCGCGCGATTCTCAACCTGGGGCATACCTTTGGCCATGCCATCGAGACGCACATGGGCTATGGCGAGTGGCTGCATGGTGAGGCGGTAGCCGCCGGTACCGTCATGGCGCTGGAGATGTCGTCGCGGCTTGGCTGGATTTCCGCCGCGGATCGTGATCGCGGTATGCGCCTGTTGCTGCGCGCGGGCCTGCCGGTGGTGCCGCCGGCCGAGATGCAGCCTGAGGATTTTCTCGAGCACATGGCGGTCGACAAGAAGGTGCTCGATGGCCGTCTGCGCCTAGTGCTGTTACGCAGCCTCGGCGAGGCAGTGATTACCGATGATTTCCCGCGGGAAGTCCTGGATGCCACCTTGCGCGCCGACTATCGCGCGCTGCTGGCTCAGCTTGGAGAATAAGAGAGCTACATGAGCAGTTTGCACGCCGACGAGGCCTTCCTCGCGCACTACCAGTTCAGTCACGACCCTTTTGCCGCTCGGGTCCCTGGTTTTCGTTTCTATCCGGCCCAGCGCAAACCGGTGTTGGGCCAGCTCCATCACCTTGCGCGCTACAGCCAGCTACTGCTGGTAGTGACCGGGCCGCGCGGTAGCGGCAAGACGTTGCTGCGTCAGGCGCTGGTGGCGAGTACCAACAAGCAGTCCGTGCACTCGGTTGTGGTCTCCGCGCGCGGTGCTGGCGATGTCGCCGGTGTTCTGCGTCAGGTCGCCCAGGGGCTGGGGATGCAGCAGGTCGACGTGCGCAGCATCCTCGCGCAGGTCGCCCAGCTGGCGCTCACCGGTCAGGAGGTCTACCTGCTGGTCGATGATTCCGAGCAGTTGGCCGATGCGGCGCTGGATGCGCTGTTCACTCTGGCAGCGGGTAATCCGGATGGTCGTCCGCATGTGTTTCTTTTTGCCGAGAACGAGCTTCTGCCGCGGCTTGAGCTGCTGGCCGATGGTGAGGAGCGCTTCCATGCCATCGAGCTGCTGCCGTATAGCGAGGACGAGACTCGCGAGTATCTGGCGCAGCGCCTGGATGGTGCTGGGCAGGGCATCGATGTGCTCAGCGATGATCAGGTCGTCGATATTCACCTGAACTCGGGTGGCTGGCCGGGCCCGATCAACCAGGCTGCACGCGAGACCCTTGTCGAGGCCATGCTGGCCAGCCGTGCTGCTGGTGCTGGGCGCGCAGGCGGTGGTCTGCCGAAGAAGCATTTGCTGGCCGTGGGTGTGGTCGCGCTCGCACTGGGTGCGGCTTGGCTGATGCAGGGGCGGACCGAGAGTACTCCTCCAATGGTCACCGAGGCGCCGATCGAGCTGGTACCGCAAGGCGCAGCTCCCGCTGCTGTTGAAGCGGGCAAGCCGGCAGCTCCGGCGTCAGGGGCGGCGGTCGAGTTCAGTGGTGCCAGCCAGCCGTTGCCGTTGCCGCTGGTGGGCGAGGCTCAGCCGGTGATTCGTGAGCCGCTGGCCCAGGCCTCTGGTATGGATGAGGCTGACGAGGCTGGTTCCGCTAGCACGCAAGCGCCGGCATCGGCTGCTATGCCTCCAGCGCCGGTAGTGACTCCGGTGCCTGTCGCGGTGCCGGTGGTGCCGACCGTTGCCAGCGGTCCGGCCGCTCAGCCAATCGTGCCGACTCCGACTCCGACTCCGACTCCGACTCCGACTCCAGCGAAGCCTGCGCCTGTCGTGAGCGCCAAGCCGACTCAGGCCCCCGTTGCTCAGGCGCCGAAGCCGGCTCCTGCCAAGCCAGCTGCGCCTGCGGCTAGTGCGGCGCCGGCCGTTGCCAGTGCGGCACCGGCGCCGGGGGCAGAGTGGTATGCCAGCCGTCCGGCCGGCAACTATGCCCTGCAAATCCTGGGCACCCGCTCGGAGAGCAGTGCCAAGGCCTTCGTCGGCAAGAATGGCGGCGAGTACCGCTATTTCAAGAAACTGCACCAAGGGCAGGCACTCTACGTGGTGACCTACGGGCAGTTCTCCAGCCGTGCGGCGGCGCAGGCCGCGATCAAATCGCTGCCGGCCAGCGTGCAGGCCGGCAAGCCCTGGCCGCGCAGCTTCGCCAGCATCCAGCAGGAGGCAGTGCGGGCTCGCTGATGGCCCGTGAATTGCCTTTCATTTGATGACCGATTGGTGCTAGCACGGCCTTTCGGTCATCGCCTTTCGCGCAAGCGACAGAAGGTTTCATCAGGTCGTCATCGAAGATTTGTGACGACCTAGGTGGCTATGTACAATGACCCCCCTTTGCCTGCGCCAAGCTGGGGTGTTTCCCTGCGCGGTCGGCAGCTAGGTCGATGAATTAGAAAGCAATTTGCCCATTAGAGGCAGCCTGGTGAGAGTGTCTATGAAAGCAGGTCTATACCATCCTGATCAGTTCAAGGATAACTGCGGCTTCGGTTTGATCGCCCATATGCAGGGCGAGGCGAGCCATCATTTGCTGAATACTGCGATTGAAGCCCTGACCTGTATGACCCACCGCGGTGGTATCAACGCCGACGGTAAGACCGGTGACGGTTGTGGTCTGCTGATCCAGAAGCCCGATCTGTTCCTGCGCGCAGTCGCCAAGGAGCAGTTCGGCAGTGACCTGCCGCAGCAATACGCGGTGGGCATGGTCTTCTTCAATCAGGACTCGGCCAAGGCCGAGGCCGCCCGCGCCAACATGAACCGCGAGATCGAGGCCGCCGGCCTGCAGCTGATCGGCTGGCGCAAGGTGCCGATCGACACCAGCGTGCTCGGCCGCCTGGCCCTGGAGCGCCTGCCGCAGATCGAGCAGGTGTTCATCGGTGGTGAAGGCCTGGATGACCAGCAGTTCGCCATCAAGCTGTTCAGCGCCCGCCGTCGCTCCTCGGTAGCCAACGCCGCCGACACCGACCACTACATCTGCAGCTTCTCGCCGAAGACCATCATCTATAAAGGCCTGATGATGCCGGCGGACCTGCAGCAGTTCTATCCGGACCTCGGCGACGAGCGCCTGCAGACCGCGATCTGCGTGTTCCACCAGCGCTTCTCGACCAACACCCTGCCGAAGTGGCCGCTGGCGCAGCCGTTCCGCTTCCTCGCCCACAACGGCGAGATCAACACCATCACCGGCAACCGCAACTGGGCCCTGGCCCGCCGCCTGAAGTTCGCCAACGACCAGATCCCCGATCTGGAAGAGCTGGGCCCGCTGGTCAACCGCGTCGGCTCCGACTCCTCGAGCATGGACAACATGCTCGAGCTGATGGTCACCGGTGGTATCGACCTGTTCCGTGGCGTGCGCATGATCATTCCGCCGGCCTGGCAGAACGTCGAGACCATGGACGCCGACCTGCGTGCGTTCTACGAGTACAACTCCATGCACATGGAGCCGTGGGACGGTCCTGCCGGCGTAGTGCTGACCGACGGTCGTCATGCCGTCTGTCTGCTCGACCGTAACGGCCTGCGCCCGGCGCGCTGGGTCACCACCAAGAACGGCTACATCACCCTGGCGTCGGAAATCGGCGTGTGGGACTACAAGCCGGAAGACGTGATCGCCAAGGGCCGTGTCGGCCCGGGCCAGATCCTCGCGGTGGACACCGAGACCGGCCAGGTGCTGGACACCGACGCCATCGACAACCGCCTGAAGTCGCGCCACCCCTACAAACAGTGGCTGCGTCAGGGCGCGGTGCGCATCCAGGCTAGCCTGGAGGACCGCGACCACGGCTCGCCGTTCTACGACAGCGACCGCCTCAAGCAATACATGAAGATGTTCCAGGTCACCTTCGAGGAGCGTGACCAGGTGCTGCGTCCGCTCGGTGAGCAGGGCCAGGAAGCGGTCGGTTCGATGGGCGATGACACCCCGATGGCGGTGTTGAGCCAGCGTATCCGTTCGCCGTTCGACTACTTCCGCCAGCAGTTCGCCCAGGTGACCAACCCGCCGATCGACCCGCTGCGCGAGTCGATCGTCATGTCCCTGGAAGTCTGCCTGGGCGCCGAGCGCAACATCTTCGAGGAATCCCCGGCCCACGCCAGCCGCGTCATGCTGAGCAGCCCGGTGATCTCCCCGGCCAAATGGCGCGCGCTGCTGAACCTGAGCACCCCGGGCTTCGAACGTCATGTCATCGACATGAACTACGACGAGTCCGTTGGCCTTGAGGCTGCGGTACGCAACATGGCCGATCAGGCCGAGGAAGCCGTGCGCGCCGGCAAGGTGCTGCTGGTCCTCTCCGACCGTCACATCGCCCCAGGCAAGCTGCCGGCACATGCCGCGCTGGTGACCGGCGCCGTGCACCACCGCCTGACCGAGAAGGGCCTGCGTTGCGACTGCAACATCCTGGTCGAGACCGCGACTGCCCGTGACCCGCACCACTTCGCCGTGCTGCTGGGCTTCGGTGCCTCCGCGGTGTACCCGTTCCTCGCCTACGAGGTGCTGGGCGACCTGATCCGCACTGGCGAAGTGCTGGGCGACCTCTACGAGGTGTTCAAGTACTACCGTAAAGGCATCTCCAAGGGCCTGCTGAAGATCCTGTCGAAGATGGGCATCTCCACCATCGCCTCCTACCGTGGTGCGCAGCTGTTCGAGGCCGTCGGCCTGGCCGACGAAGTCACCGACGTGTGCTTCCGTGGCGTTGCCAGCCGTATCCAGGGTGCGCGTTTCATCGACATCGAAGGCGAGCAGAAGCTACTGGCCTTCGAGGCCTGGAACAACCGCAAGGCCATCCAGCAGGGCGGTCTGCTCAAGTTCGTCTACGGCGGCGAGTACCACGCCTACAACCCGGATGTGGTCAACACCCTGCAGGCTGCCGTGCAGCAGGGCAGCTACGAGAAGTACCAGGAGTACGCGGCGTTGGTCGACCAGCGCCCGGTGTCGATGCTGCGCGACCTGTTCCAGCTCAAGCTGGCCGAGCAGCCGCTGAGCCTGGACGAGGTCGAGCCGCTGAACGAAGTGCTGAAGCGCTTCGACTCCGCCGGTATCTCCCTCGGCGCCCTGTCGCCGGAGGCCCACGAGGCCATCGCCGAGGCGATGAACCGCCTGGGCGCGCGCTCCAACTCCGGTGAGGGCGGTGAAGACCCGTCCCGCTATGGCACCGTGCGCAGCTCGAAGATCAAGCAGGTTGCGACCGGCCGCTTCGGTGTGACTCCGGAGTACCTGGTCAACGCCGAAGTGCTGCAGATCAAGGTGGCCCAGGGCGCCAAGCCCGGTGAGGGCGGCCAGCTGCCGGGCGGCAAGGTCAACGGCCTGATCGCCAAGCTGCGCTATGCCGTGCCTGGCGTGACCCTGATCTCGCCGCCGCCGCACCACGACATCTACTCGATCGAGGACCTGTCGCAGCTGATCTTCGACCTCAAGCAGGTCAACCCGGCCGCGCTGGTCTCGGTCAAGCTGGTGGCGGAAGCCGGTGTCGGCACCATCGCCGCTGGCGTGGCCAAGGCCTACGCCGACCTGATCACCATCTCCGGCTACGACGGTGGCACCGGCGCCTCGCCGCTGACCTCGATCAAGTACGCCGGCAGCCCGTGGGAACTCGGCCTGGCCGAAACCCACCAGACCCTGCGCGGCAACGACCTGCGCGGCAAGGTCCGCGTGCAGACCGACGGCGGCCTGAAGACCGGCCTCGACGTGATCAAGGCCGCCATCCTAGGCGCCGAGAGCTTCGGCTTCGGTACCGGCCCGATGGTCGCCTTGGGCTGCAAATACTTGCGCATCTGCCATCTGAACAACTGCGCCACCGGCGTAGCCACCCAGAACGACAAGCTGCGCAAGGACCACTTCATCGGCACTGTCGAAATGGTGATGAACTACTTCACCTACGTCGCCGAAGACACCCGCCAGTGGCTGGGCCAGCT
>NZ_JPMY01000038.1 GCF_000761545.1 Pseudomonas sp. ML96
GAGGGTGTTGATCTCGGTGATGTCCATGTTCAGCGCCTCGACCACCGAGGTCTGCTCTTCGGTCGCGGTGGCCACCGACTGGTTCATGCCGTCGATCTCGCCGATGCGCTCGGTCACGCTGCCCAGGCGCTCGCCGGCCTGGTTGGCGATCTCCACGCTCTGCGCGCTGTAGTGCTGGCTCTCGGTCATGGTGGTGACCGACTCGCGGGCGCCGACCTGCAGCTCCTCGATCATCTTGTGGATCTCCTGCGCCGACTCCTGGGTGCGGTGCGCCAGGCTGCGCACCTCGTCGGCGACCACGGCGAAGCCACGCCCCGCCTCGCCGGCACGGGCCGCCTCGATGGCTGCGTTGAGCGCCAAGAGGTTGGTCTGCGCGGAGATGCTCTTGATCACTTCGAGGATCTGACCGATGTCCACGGTCTTGCTGTTGAGCACCTCGATATTGGCGCTGGAGGCACTGATCTTCTCCGACAGCTCGTTCATCGCCGCGATGGTCTTCTGCAGCACCTGGCTGCCGTCCTCGGCCAGCTCGCGGGCATCCGAGGCCTGGTGCGAGGCATCAGCGGCGTTGCGTGCAATCTCCTGGGCGGCAGCGCCCAGCTCGTTGATCGCCGCGGCCACGCTGTTGGTGCGGGTGGCCTGCTCGTCTGAGTTGGCCATCGACGAGTTGGAGGCACTGACCACCAGCTTGGCCACTTCGTTGAGCTGCTGGGTGGCCGAGGACACCTCGCGAATCGAGCCGTGGATACGCTCGACGAACTGGTTGAAGGAGCCGGCCAGCTCGCCGAACTCGTCGTTGCTCTGCACGCTCAGGCGCTTGGTCAGGTCGCCCTCGCCCTTGGCGATGTCGCGCATGGCCTGGCCCATCAGCAGCAGCGGCTGCATCAGCACGCGGATCAGCATGCCCAGCAGCAGCACGGTGGCGACCACTGCGACTATGGTGGCGACCGCCGCCGAGGCGCGGAACTCGTCGAGCGCGGCGAAGGCGGCGTCCTGATCCAGCACCAGGGCCACGTACCAGTTGGCCGAGAGCAGCCCCTCCAGCGGGGTGAAGGCGATGAACTGGGTCTTGCCATCCACCTCGACCTCGCTGACGCCGGCTTTCACCTGCGGGGTGTCCTGCGGGTACAGCTCCTTGATGTCCTTGAGCGAGTATTTGCTGTCCGGGTGCAGCAGCACCTTGCCCTGGGCGCTAACCAGGAAGGCATGGCCGTGGCCCTGGAACTTCAGCGAGCCGAGCAGCTGGGCGATGCTCTCCAGGTCCATATCGGCACCGGCCACGCCGACCATCTGGCCGTCACGGCGCACCGGGGTGGCGATGGTGATCACCAGCTTCTGCGACGAGGCGGCGATATAGGGTTCGGTCAGCACGCTGCCCTGCGCCGCACTGGCGGCCTGGTACCAGCCACGTATGCGCGGGTCGTAGTCGGCCGGGCGGTTGCCGGCCGGCACCGAGTTCATCGCACCGTCGGCGCCGCCGAAGTAGGTCAGCTGGAAGCGCTGGCCATACACCGGCAGGTTCAGCGCGGCCAGCAGCGGCTCGCCCTGCTGACCATTGCTGGAGAGCTGCTGGGCCAGCGACTCGACCAGCTGGATGCGGCCGTCCAGCCAGGTCTTGATGTTGCGGGTGGCCAGGCTGCCGACTTCCTGCAGCGAGGCATGCACGTCCTCGTTCAGCGACTGGCGCTGGCGGTAGTCGTTGAACAGCACAAACAGGGTGAAGGCGACAATCGTCACCAGCGAGGCGGCCAGCAGGATCTTCTGGCTGAACTTCAGGTTGGAGGGCATCGCAAGGTATCCATGCAAGGTGGCTGGCAGGGTATGCCGGTTACCGCCCCGGCTCGTGCCCGGCGGCGGATCATCGCTCCCTGGCGTGGCCTGCTCCGCGCGAAGGGAGCCGGGCCGAACCAGGGCGCAGGCACCGGATTGCGATGCACTGCGAGCCCTCACCGGTTGGAATGGTGGTTATGGTCCGGATGGGGCTGGAACCCTGCGGGAAGGGCTTCCCGAGGGCCGATGAAAATACCGGCATTCTGCTACCAACCATAGCCCAGCCGTGAGACGGTTTTGCGGCAAAGATGTGTAGCTTTGGGCCGGACAGAACTGCCGCCCCAGGCATTTCGAACATACCCAAGCGTCCTCTTCGCTATCACCCAGTGCGGCAACACAAGTTGCAATGAATCCCCGATCAGTAGCTCGCCGGAGCGCTTGACCTTAAAGTTAAGTTAAAAGTTAGGGTGCCTGCCCAGTGGCTCTTCCAGCGAGCCCTGGCGCAGACGCGATCTGCGCGGACATCAACCTTCACGCAGATAGCGGAGATCCAGAAGCATGAAAGTCAGAAACATCGCGGTAATGGCGGGGCTGTTGCTGAATGTCGTGGCAGCCTCTGCCTGGGCGAGCGGCGCGGCCAGCGCCCCGCAAGCCACCACCACCATCGCCGGCCAGGCCATCCCGGTGGTCGCCGGCGGGCTGTACGACCGCTACCACTCCAACCCGCCGCTTTCGGTCATCGCCAGCGAGGCGCCGGATATCGACCTCAGCTGGTTCAAGGGGCTGCAGAAGACCAAGGTGAACATAGGCTTCGAGTCCTACTCGCCGAACTTCTACTACCGCAACAGCCGAGTCACCGCAGTGTTCACCGCGAACCTGGAGCGTCTGCGCGAGCTGATGCCCGCCGCCGTGCTGGAGCAGGTGCAGCCGCTGCAGATCTGGCCCGGCCGTGGCCTGGTCGCCCTGACTGCCTACGCCTACCACTACTGCGATAACGACAGCTACAACGAGATCGCCCTATCCATCGTCACGAACAAGCCCGGCAACGCCAACCTGGGGCCCATCAGTCTGGTCAGCCAGGCGCTGTCGAAGGACCTCTGGGGCTACGTGCTCAAGCTGCCGGTCAATACCGAACTGGCGCGCGTGCGCGGCGTGGTCGGCTACAACCTGCCGAAATGGCTGACCGCCATCGACTACCAGGAAACCGACAAGTCGGTGGTCTTCACCATCAGCGACAGCCAGACCGGCAAGCTCGACGTCACCCTGGAAACCGCCAAGCTGAGCGATCTCTCCGATGAGCCTGAACTGGTCACCAACAGCTTCACCAATATCGGTCACGACGGTCAGCTGGCCTACGGTTACGCGGTATCGCGCCAGCAGAGTTACGCCTCGAGCAGCGCTGAGGAAACGGTGAAGCTGGAGCTGAGCGACGGCAGCCTGTCGACCTTCATCAAGTCGCTGGATCTGGGCGATCTGGTGAAGTACGAGTACGTGCCGCAGTTCCAGAGCGCGCTGTACGCACCTGCCCCGCTGCAGAGCCTGCTGGAGCAGGACTGAGCACGACGCCTGGCGGGAGCACTGGCTCCCGCCTCTCCCCGCCTAGCGCTTGCCGGCAGCGCGGCGCCGGGCCGACTTGCCGAGAACCTTGGCGTCCTCGGCCTCCATCAACGGGCCATCCAGATCGCCCAGCTGCATGCGCGACAGCACGCGCTTGGCGTTGGTGGCGCAGTCGATATCGTCCGGCTTCGCCTCGATCTCGGCGATCAGCGCCAGCAAGTGCACCTTGCTCTGCGCCAGGCGCTGCTCCAGGGACTCGATGTCCTGCACCTTGCCGCGCAGGGTGTCGATCAGCGTGCCGTGCTGCCACTGGGTCAGGTCGGACGGCAGCAGCGTGCGCAGCTCATCGAGGCTGAAACCGGCCTTCTGCGCCGTGGCGATCAAGTTGAGCACCAGCACCGCTTCGGCCGGATAGCTGCGGTAGCCGTTGGCCTGGCGCTCGACCGTGTGCAGCAGGCCGATGCTCTCGTAGAAACGGATGCGCGAAGGCGCCAGGCCCGTGCGCTCCGCCAGTTCGCCGATCTTCATGGCCTCGATGTTCCTCGTGCAGGTGTGAGCCGATACTGAGGTTAACTTTAACATCAAGGTTTGCGGGTCGTAGCGGCACGGCTTCGAGAGTATTCGGCAGCTGATTCCCGCAAGCAGACAGCCCCGTGGTGCAATCGCCAAGGGCGCAGGCCATTCGTCATCAAGCGACTGCCCGCTCCGTCCGTCGCTCCTCCAGCTCGCGCACCAGCGGCAGTACGTGCTCGCCGAAGTACGCCACCTCCTCCTGGAAATGCAGGAAACCGGAGAGAATCAGGTCCACGCCCACCGCCTTGAGCGCGACGATGCGTTCGGCGATCTGCCGCGGCGTGCCGATCAGGTTGGTCTTGAAGCCGTCGTTGTACTGCACCAGGTCCTCGAAGCTCGACTTGACCCAGTTGCCCTCGCGCTCCGGGCTGGCCGCGCCGGCGTTCTTCACCTCGGCACCGAAGGCGTTGACCGCCTCCGGGTTGGCCTTGTCGATGATCTCCTGCAGCACGGCGCGCGCCTCTTCCTCAGTGTCGCGGGCGATGATGAAGGCGTTCACCCCAATCTTCACCGCATGGCCGTTGGCCGCAGCCTTGGCGCGGATGTCGTCGACCTGGGCCTTGATCCCTTCCACCGTGTTGCCGTTGGTGAAGTACCAGTCGGACACCCGCGCCGCCATGTCGCGCGCGGCGCGCGAACTGCCGCCCTGGAAGATTTCCGGGTGCGGCTGCTGCAGCGGCTTGGGTTTCAGCGTGTAGTCGCGGAAGCGGTAGAAGTCGCCGTTGAAACTGAAGTTGTCCTGGGTCCAGATGCCCTTCAGCGCGCGGATGAATTCCTCCGAGCGGCGGTAACGCTCGTCGTGCTCCAGCCAGTGCTCGCCGATGGCGTGGAACTCGCCCTTGAACCAGCCGGACACCAGGTTGATGGCGATGCGGCCGTTGGTGAGCTGGTCGATGGTCGCCAGCTGCTTGGCCGCCAGCACCGGATTCCACGGCCCCGGCAGGATGGCGGCGATCACCTTGAGCTTCTCGGTGGCAGCCAGCAGCGCGTGGCTGATAGCCACCGATTCGTGCTGGTACTCGGCGCCGTAGCCGGCGGTGAAGCGGATCTGCGACAGCGCGTAGTCGAAGCCTGAGCGCTCGGCGATCTGCGCCAGCTTGCGGTTGTAGTCGATGTCCCAGCTGGTGCGCTGCTCGATGTCGCTGACCACCAGGCCACCGCTGACGTTGGGCACCCAGTAGGCGAACTTGATCGGTTGTTGGCTCATGTCCATCTCTCCTGTCGGGTCGGGATCAGTTGGCGCTCTGCGCCACCACGGCGGTGGAGCCCTTCAGCGCCGCATCGAGGAACTTCGGTTCGGCCCAGTCGGCGACGACGAAGCCACGGCGCACTAGGCGCTGCTCGGCGGCTAGGTCGACGCTCTGCTGCAGGCGGGCGAGGAAGGCAGCGTCCAGCTGCGGGTCGAAGATCTTGTGGAAGCTGGTGCCGTGCAGGTCGTTGGTGAGGATCAGCGTCGGGTAGCTGGCCAGGCCGGAAACCAGCTCGATGTAGGCCTGCTTGTTCTGCTCGTCGCGCAGCCAGGCCACGGCCTTCTGCTGGGCCTTGATCAGGCGGGCGGTGAGCTGCGGGTTCTCGTCGACGAAGCTGCCGTGGCCGACGAACACGCCCTGGATGCTGCCGGCACCGCCGAGGTCATCGGTGGACAGCGGCAGCTCAGCCACGCCACGGGCCTTGAGCACGATCAGGTTGGACAGGCCCCAGGTGGCGTCGATCTGCTTGGCCGCCAGCGCCGCGTTGGCCGCGTTGAAGTCCAGATTGATCACCTGCAGGTCGCGCTCGGACAGGCCCTGGCTGGCCAGCGCGGCGTCGAACGACAGCTGCGAGGCGGTACCCCGGAAGATCGCCACGCGCTTGCCTTTGAGGTCGGCCAGGGTCTTGATCCCCGAGCCGGGCACCACGCCCAGGTAGTGTTTGATGTCGCGCGCGGTGGCGCTGAGCAGGCGGGTGTCCAGGCCATTGGCCTTGCCGATGATGGCGGCCAGGTCGCCGAGGTAGGCGAAGTCCACCTGGTCGTTGGCCAGCGCCTCGTTGATCACCGGGCCGGCGCCCTTGAAGAAGCTCCAGGTGATCTTCACGCCGTCGGCGGCGAACTCCTGCTCGAAGATCTGCTGGGTACGCAGCACATCGACCACACCACCGCCGCTGTGCTGGCTGCCGGCGCTGAGGTCAGGCACGGCGATGCGGATTTCCTTGGCGCCGTCCGCAGCCTGCACCGGCGGCAGGTAGGCCAGCAGACCGATCAGGGCCGGCGTGGCGAACAAGGTGGCGAAGGAGGTGAAGAGGCTTTTCATGGTCGTGCTCCTGAATGCGCGGAACGCTCCACGGCGTTCCCTGGGGCGCACTTAAGGCACGACTCGCTTATAGAATTTAAATACTAAAAAATTATTTTTTAATTACTTAAAAGCCTAAATCAGCAGCCGCGCGGCCCAGCCGGCAGATGCAACGCAGGCATAAAAAATATTCGGCAAAGGCATTGGCCGGCGGACCGCTCAGGTTCTTTAAATGACCGCTCTTATCACTCAATCGAATTGATATGAGCTTTTATATGCCTTTACTGCAAAGTGCTTATATAGACCCACGCGGGAGTAGCCGGCGATGAGTCTGAGCGCTTCCCTCCCGCTGAACCCTGCAAGCGTGCGCCCGCGTCTGAACGGCGAGCGTCTGCTGCCCTGGCTGTTGCCGCTGGCCCTGCTGCTGTTGTGGCAGGCCGCCAGCCACTGGCAATGGATGAGCGAGCAGGTGCTGCCGGCGCCCGAGCTGGTCTGGCAAACGCTGCTGGAGCTGGGCCGTGGCGAGCTGTGGCAGCACCTGGCGATCAGCCTCAAGCGCCTGGCCTGGGGCCTGCTCGGCGGCGTCGCCGCCGGCGTCGCGCTGGGTGCCTGGCTCGGCAGCAGCCCACGGGCCGAGCGCCTGGTGTTCCCCACCTTCGCCGCCCTGGCACAGATTCCCACCCTGGCCTGGATTCCGCTGTTCATGCTGTTCTTTGGCATCGGCGAGTTGCTCAAGCTGGTGGTGCTGGTCAAGGCCATCGTGGTGCCGGTGACCATCCATACCCTGGTCGGCGTACGCGACGCCCAGCCGCGCCTGCGCGAGGCCGCCGACGCCCTGCGCCTGCCACCACTGCTGCGCCTGTGGCGGCTGACCATCCCCGCCGCCCTGCCCTCGTTCATGGCCGGCCTGCGCCTGGCCCTGGCCACCGGCTGGGCCTCGCTGCTGGCGGTGGAACTGCTGGCCTCCAGCGAGGGCATCGGCTACCTGATGGTCTGGGGTCGGCAGCTGTTCATGCTCGACATCGTGTTCGTCTGCATCCTGATCATCGGCCTGTTCGGCATCGTGCTGGATCGCGGCATCCAGTGGCTCGACGGCCGCCTGCTGCACTGGCCGCATCCGCCGGCCGCCGAGTTCCGCCGCGTGCCTTCCGGCCGTGGCTGGCAGCGCCTGCAGGCCTGGTACCTGCCGCTGGCCCTGCTCGGCCTGTGGCAACTGACCTGCAGCGCCGGCTGGGTCGACGCCAATATCCTCGCCAGCCCGGCGCAGGTGGCCCAGGCCACCTGGCAGGGCCTGGCCGACGGCACCCTACTCAATGGCCTGCTGCTGAGCCTGCGTCGCGCCCTTGGCGGTCTGCTGCTGGGCGGCAGCCTCGGCCTGCTGCTCGGCGTGCTGCTCGGTCTGTGGCGCCCGGCCGAACGGCTGCTCGGCCCGACCCTGTCGGCGCTGCGCCAGGTCGCCATCTTCGCCTGGGTGCCGCTGCTCACCGCCTGGTTCGGCCTGGGTGAGCTGGCCAAGCTGGTGTTCGTCGGCATGGCCACCTTCTTCCCACTGCTGATCGCCAGCCAGCGCGGCATCGCCGCCCTCTCCTCGCAGCTCGACGAAGCGGCCCGCGCCCTGCGCCTGAATCGCCGCCAGCGCCTGCTGCGCCTGGTACTGCCAGGCGCAGCCCCGGCCATCTTCGCCGGCCTACGCCTGGCGCTGATCTTCGCCTGGCTCGGCACCATCGGCGCCGAGTACTTCATGCCCTCGGACGGCGGCCTGGCCAGCCTGATGATCGGCGCCCAGCAAATGTTTCGCATGGACCAGGTGATGGCCGGAATGCTGCTGATCGGCATCACCGGCGCCCTGCTCAACACCCTCGGACAACTGATCGAAGCGCGCGCCACGCGCTGGAGAACCGCATGAACAGCCTGACCCAACCCGACGACCGTACCCTCCAGGGCCTGCCGCCTCTCCCGCCGCTGGTGAGCTTCGCCGGCGTCGGCAAACACTTCGGCGAGCTGCAGGCGATCAGCGACTTCAACCTGGATATCCGCGAGGGCGAGTCCATCGCCATCCTCGGCTCCAGCGGCTGCGGCAAGTCCACCCTGCTGCGCCTGCTGGTCGGCCTGGATCGCGAGTTCGAAGGCCGCATCGAGGTCGCCGGCAAGCCCGTCGAGGGCATCGGCAGCGAGCGCGGCATCGTGTTCCAGGAGCACCGCCTGTTCCCCTGGCTGACCGTGGAGCAGAACGTCGGCCTCGGCCTGGTCAACGAGGGCCTGACCCAGGCCGAGCGCTTCCGCCGCATTGAGGAATTCATCCAGCTGGTCGGCCTCGACGGCTTCCAGCGCGCCTACCCGCACCAGCTCTCCGGCGGCATGGCCCAGCGTGTGGCCATTGCCCGCGGCCTGGTGGCCAGCCCGCGCATCCTGCTGCTCGACGAACCCTTCGGCGCCCTCGACGCGCTGACCCGTCAGCAGATGCAGGAAGAGCTGCTGGCCATCCGCAAGCGCGCCGGCATCACCAGCCTGCTGGTCACCCACGATGTCGAGGAAGCGATCTTCCTCGCCGACCGCGTGGTGGTGCTGGCACCGCGTCCGGGGCGGATCAAGCGCATCGTCGAGATCGACCTGCCGCACCCGCGCGACCGCGCCGGCTACGACTTCCACCAGCTGCGCGCCGAGCTGCTCTACGAACTGACCGGCGATGGCGACTACCGCGCCCCACCGCCCCGCGTCGAAGACCTGCCCTTCGCCTCCCTGGCCTACTGATCACTGCACCGAGCATTCCATGAGCAAACGCCCCAACTTCCTGCTGATCGTCGCCGACGATCTCGGCTTCTCCGACCTCGGCGCCTTCGGTGGCGAGATCGCAACACCGCACCTCGACGCCCTGGCCAATGCCGGCCTGCGCCTGACCGACTTCCATGCCGCCTCGGCCTGCTCGCCGACCCGCGCCATGCTGCTGACCGGCACCGACCACCACCTGGCCGGCATCGGCGCCATGGCCGAGTTCAGCGACCAGAAGATCCGCCGCAACCCCGGCTACGAGGGCCACCTCAACCAGCGCGTGGCCGCCCTGCCCGAGCTGCTGCGCGACGCCGGCTACCACACGCTGATCTCCGGCAAGTGGCACCTCGGCCGCACGGCCGAGACCTCCGCCGCCGCCCGCGGCTTCGAGCGCTCGTTCATCCTCGAAGGCGCCGCGCACAACCACTACGACTGGTCGCCGGACGTACCGCCGCACAAGATGCCGCGCCTGCTGCACACGGTGGAAGGCACCTACCGCGACGGCTTCGAGCCGGTCACCGAGTTGCCCAAGGACTTCTACTCCTCCGACGCCTTCACCGACCGCCTGTTGCAGTACCTCGGCGAACGCCCGCAAGACGATGAGCGGCCGTTCTTCGCCTACCTGCCGTTCTCCGCACCGCACTTCCCGCTGCAGGCCCCGGCCGAGCTGATCGCCAAGTACCACGGCCGCTACGACGCCGGCCCCGACGCCCTGCGCCAACAGCGCCTGGCACGGCTCAAGGAGCTGGGTCTGGTACCGGCCGATGTCGAGGCGCATCCGGTGGTGGCCGACACACCGAACTGGGACGAGCTGGACGACGCCGGCCGTCGCCAGTCCGCGCGCGCCATGGAGGTCTACGCGGCGATGGTCGAGCGCCTGGACTGGAACGTCGGCCGGGTGGTCGAGCACCTGCGCGCCAGCGGCGAGCTGGACAACACCGTGGTGCTGTTCCTCTCCGACAACGGCGCCGAGGGCGCGGCGCTAGAGGCCATCCCCATCGTCGGCAAACGCGCCCAGCGCTTTATCGCCAAGCACTACGACAACAGCCTGGACAACCTCGGCCGCGCCAACTCCTACCTCTGGTACGGCCCGCGCTGGGCCCAGGCGGCCACCGCGCCGTCGCGCCAATTCAAGCTGTTCACCAGCCAGGGAGGTATCCGCGTGCCGGCCTTCATCACCTGGCCGGGCCTGCAGCTACAGGGGCAGATCAGCCACGAATTTTCCACCGTGATGGACATCGTGCCGACCCTGCTGCAACTGGCCGGCACCGAGCACCCCGGCACCAGTTACCAGGGCCGCGAGGTGCTGCCACTGCGCGGCCGTTCGCTGCTGCCCTACCTGCAGGGCCAGGAGGCGCAGCCGCACAGCCAGGACGAGACCACCGGCTGGGAGCTGTTCCGCGCCCGCACCATTCGCCAGGGCGACTGGAAGGCGCTGTACATCCCCAAACCGGACGGCCCAGGGCGCTGGCAGCTGTACCACCTCAAGCGCGACCCCGGCGAAATCCACGACCTGGCCCACGCCGAGCCGGAGCGCCTGAACAAGCTGATCGGCCACTGGCAGCGCTACGTCGATGAGACCGGCGTGCTCGACTTCAGCTTCGCCGGGCGCCTGCTACGCGAGCTGGGTGGTGCCCTGCTGCGTGTCTTCACCCGCCAGCCACGGACGCTTTGAGATGCACAACAAGCTCCCCGGCCTGATCGCCGCCCTGCTGCTGAGCCTGGCCGGCCCACTGGCGGCCGAGCCGGCGCAGCCGCTAGAGGTCATCCGCCTGGCCGTACCGGATGCCAGCGCCGGGCGTCATCCCAGCAGCGGCACGCCAACCATCGACTACGCCTACACGCAGAAGCTGTTCGAGCAGGAATTCGCCAAGGACGGCATCGAGATCCAGTGGGCCTTCTTCAAGAACGCCGGTCCGGCGATCAACGAGGCCTTCGCCAACGAGCAGATCGACGTGGCCTTCCTCGGCGACCTGGCGGCCATCATCGGCGAGGCGGTGGGCAACAGCACGCGCCTGCTGGCCGCCACCAGCCGTGGCCTGAATGGCTACCTCGGCGTGGTGCCGGGCAGCGGCAACGACAGCCTGGAATCCCTGCGCGGCAAGACCATCGGCGTGTGGCTCGGCACCGCCGGGCACCTGTCGCTGGAGGCGATGCTGGCCAGCCGTGGCTACAGCGACAAGGACTTCCACCTGATCAGCCTGGACAACAGCGCCGGCCTCGCCGCGCTGGCGGCCAAGCGCATCGACGCAGTGTGGAGCGCCGCCGGCGTGCTGGCCCTGCGTAACCGTGGCCTGGCCGAGATTCCGCTGAGCACCCAGGGTGGCGACGGCACCGGCACCATCGCCGTGACCATGCTCGGCGCCAGCGACTTCGTCGAACGCCACCCGGCCATCACCGAGCGACTGGTGCGCGTGCTGGTACAGGCCGCGCACTGGAGTTCGCGCCCGGAAAACGGCGAGGCGGCGGTCGACCTGCTGGTCAAGCAGATCGGCCTGCCACCGGAGCTGATGGCGCAGGAGCTACAGGGCGAGCCGCTCTCCCGGCGCAACTCGCCGCTGCTCGACGACTACTTCCTCAAGCACCTGCAGTACGGCGCCGACGCCGCCTATGCCAAACGCCTGATCCGCAGCCGCGTCGACGTCCAAAACTGGGCCGAACCACGCTTCCTCGACCAGGCCCTGGCCGAGCTGCAACTCACCGATTACTGGCCGCAACGGGAGGCCTATGTCGACCCTTGGCACTGAGCGCTTAGGCGCCCTCCACTCTCTACCTAGCCTCAAGCTGCCGCCGGCCCTGCTCGGCCTGGTGGTGCCGCTGGCCCTGCTCCTGCTCTGGTCGCTGGCATCGGCCAACGGCTGGATGCCCAAACAGATCCTGCCGCCACCGAGCCTGGTGTGGCACACCGCGCTGGAACTCTGGCACAGCGGCGCCCTGGCCCAGCTCGGCGTCAGCCTGGCGCTGCTGGCCAAGGGCCTGCTGTTCGGCGTGCTTGGCGGTCTGCTGATCGGCATCGTCACCGGCCTCAGTCGCCGCGCCGAGGACATCATCGCGCCGAGCTTCTACGCCTTCGCGCAGATCCCCACGCTGGCCTGGATTCCACTGCTGATCGTCTATCTGGGCATCGGCGACGGGCTCAAGCTGTTCCTGATCTTCAAGGCCGTGGTGGTGCCGGTGGCGGTGCATGTGCAGGTCGGTGTGCGTGATGTGCCCGAGCGCCTGCGCGAGGCAGCCGCCGTGCTGCGCCTGCCCTGGTACCTGCGCCTGTGGCGGCTGACACTGCCGGCAGCGCTGCCGGCCTTCCTCACCGGCCTGCGCCTGGCGCTGATGGCCGGCTGGATGACCCTTATCGCTGTCGAGCTGCTGGCCTCCAGCGAGGGCATCGGCTACCTGATGGTCTGGGGCCGCCAGCTGTTCCAGCTCGACCTGGTGTTCGTCTGCATCCTGGTCATCGGCCTCACCGGCTGGCTGATCGATCGCGGCATCCAGGGCCTCGACGGCGCCCTGGTGCGCTGGCCGCGTCCGCCGCTGGCCGCCCATGCCGGGCGCGCGCCGCAACGCGGCTGGGCCTGGCTGGCGACCCAGGCACGGCGCTGGGCTATTCCGCTATTGCTGCTGTGGGGCTGGAGTTCGCTGGTTGCCAGCGGCAAGGTCAACCCGGCGATCCTGCCGTCGCCACTGGGCATCGTGCAGGCCGGCTGGGCCGACCTGCTCGACGGCAGCCTTAGTGCGGCGCTGGGCTGGAGCTTGCTGCGCAGCCTGCTCGGCCTGCTGCTCGGTAGCGCGGTGGGCATCGCCGTAGGTCTGCTGCTCGGCCTGTTCCGCCCGCTGGAGCGGCTGTTCGCGCCGAGCCTGGCCGCCTTCCGCCAGGTCGCGCTGTTCGCCTGGGTGCCGCTGATCACCGCCTGGGCCGGCATCTACGACTTCGCCAAGATCGTGTTCATCGCCCTGGCCGCCTTCCTGCCGGTGTACCTGGCCACTTGGCGCGGCGTGGCCAACCGCTCGGCGCAACTCGACGAGGTGGCCGACAGCCTGCGCCTGAGCTTCGTCCAGCGCCTGCGCCTGGTCATCCTGCCCGGCGCCGTGCCGTCGATCTTCGCCGGCCTGCGCCTGGCGCTGATCTACGCCTGGCTCGGCTCGCTCGGCGCCGAGTACTTCATGAATTCAGGTGTAGGCATCGGCAGCTACATGGTCGGCGCCCAGCAGAAGTTCGAGATGGCCCGGGTGTTCGCCGGCATGGTCCTGGTCGGCCTGCTTGGCGCCCTGCTCGCCGCCCTCGGCCTGCGCCTGGAGCGCCTGGCCAGCCGCTGGCGGCAGAGCGGCGCCCCTTCCTGAACCCAGACAACCGCCCGCGTGGCTCGGCCGCGCGGGCCACCTTCAGCACATAGCGAGTCCACACCCATGTCCAGAACACCTGAACGCCCCAACTTCCTGGTGATAGTCGCCGACGACCTCGGCTTCTCCGACCTCGGCGCCTTCGGTGGCGAGATCGCCACGCCCAACCTCGACGCCCTGGCCCTCAACGGCCTGCGCCTGACCGACTTCCACGTGGCGCCGACCTGCTCGCCGACCCGCTCGATGCTGCTCACCGGCACCGACCACCACATCGCCGGCATCGGCGCCATGGCCGAGGCCATCGCCCCCGAGCAGATCGGCCAACCCGGCTACGAGGGCTACCTCAACGAGCGCGTGGTCGCCCTGCCCGAGCTGCTGCGCGAGGCCGGTTACCAGACGCTGATGGCCGGCAAGTGGCATCTGGGCCTCAGGCCCGAACTGGCGCCGCATGCGCGCGGCTTCGAGCGCTCCTTCTCGCTGCTGCCCGGCGCCGCCAACCACTATGGCTTCGAGCCGCCCTACGACGAGAACACCCCAGGCGTGCTGAAGTCGACGCCGGCGCTGTATATCGAGGACGACCAGTTCGTCGACCAGTTGCCCGAGGGCTTCTATTCCTCCGACGCCTTCGGCGACAAGCTGATCCAGTACCTCAAGGAGCGCGACCAGAGCCGGCCTTTCTTCGCCTACTTGCCCTTCTCCGCACCGCACTGGCCGCTGCAGGCGCCGCAGGAGGTGGTGGCCAAGTACCAGGGCCGCTACGACGCCGGCCCCGAGGCGCTGCGCCAGGAACGCCTGCAACGGCTCAAGCAGCTCGGCCTGGTGGCCGAGGACGTACAGGCCCACCCGGTGATCGCCTTGACCCAGGAGTGGGACAAGCTCACCCCGGAGAAACGCGCGATCTCGGCGCGCACCATGGAGGTGTACGCGGCCATGGTCGAGCGCATGGACTGGAACATCGGCCGGGTGGTCGACTACCTGCGCCAGCAGGGCCAGCTGGACAACACCTTCGTCCTGTTCATCTCCGACAACGGCGCCGAGGGCGCGCTGCTGGAAGCCTTCCCCAAGTTCGGCCCGAACCTGCAGAGCTTCCTCGATGCGCACTACGACAACAGCCTGGACAACATCGGCAACGCCAACTCCTACGTCTGGTACGGCCCGCGCTGGGCACAGGCGGCCACCGCGCCTTCCAAGCTGTTCAAGGCCTTCACTACCCAGGGCGGCATCCGCGTGCCGGCGCTGATCCGCTACCCGGAATTCGCCCGCCAGGGCGGGCAGATCAGTGGTGCGTTCAGCACAGTGATGGACGTCACCCCGACCATCCTCGACCTGGCCGGCGTACGCCATCCCGGTACCCGCTGGAACGGCCGCGACGTGGCGGCGCTGCGCGGCAAGTCGTGGCTCGGCTACCTCAGCGGCGAGACCAGCGAAGTGCATGACGACGACACGGTGACCGGCTGGGAGCTGTTCGGCATGCGCGGCGTGCGCAAGGGCCAGTGGAAGGCGGTGTACATCCCGCGCCCGCTGGGCCCGGCCAGCTGGCAGCTGTACGACCTGAGCAAGGACCCCGGCGAGACCACCGACCTGGCCCAGAGCGAGCCGAGCAAACTGGCTGCGCTGATCGAACACTGGGACGACTACGCCGAGGAAACCGGCGTGGTCCTGGCCGCCTCGCCCTTCCAGCTATAGAACCGGAGCATCCGCGCCCCGCATGGGGCGCGGAAACATCTGCACAAGAAACCGCCCTGGCTCCCGCCGGGCGGCTGAACCCCGCGTCTGCCGTGCCCTCGGCGCCTGCTGGTTTCACCCGCCCCAGGCTGGCGTCCAGCGGCCCCTGCGCACTGCAACATCCCCGTAATCACCGCCCGTTATGGTGCCGGCTCTTGTTTCAGAAGGCCCATGTCGTGACCAGCGTTAAGAACCTCCGCAAGACCCTCGATCAGGTAGCCGCCAACAACGAGTCTGCCGCCATCTCCGTGATGCGCGCCGCGGAACGCACCGGCGACGAAGTCCTGCGCCAGCAGCTGCACCGGGTCATCCTGCAAATGAACCAGGACGCCCTCGCCCTCCGCGCCCTACGCGACGCCCAACCCGCCGACACCCAGCGGCGCGCCTAAGCGCGCCCTACTCCCCGATACCTGGCGCTACACCCTGTACCCGCCGCCGCTAGTCATCCGTGTTCTCGTACTGCATCGGCACCGATCCGCATCTTTTCTAGTAGCCAACACTTCCAGCCTCTGGATCGGCACTTTCAGCCGAGCCCGTAACCTAGACGCACGCCTCGCGAATTCGTAATGTCGCCCCTAGGTCCTGTCGCATTGCCATCATGAGCGGTGCCGCGTTTGCCTTCGGCAGACTCAAGCACCAAAAGGGATTTCGCAGAGACAGGGAATGTTATGCGACACAAGTGGCGGAAAATATTACGCCGTTTGTGTCGCCTACTTATAGTTATACGGAAATGCAATCTTGATGGATCCATACCGTGACCCACAGCAATCAAATAAGGCAGGACAAATGGACATTAATGTCAGCCTTAAAAAAATAGAAAAGAACTTCAGCAACAAACAGAATAAGCTTCTCCAAAAGATCGAAAAACTAATAGGCCGAGAAGCATCCATAGGCTTAATTAGCCTGCAAGGCTCAGAGCAAACATCGCAAGCAGAAATTGAAGTAATTGCAAATTTAATTACTCAATTTCAACCAATAAAAATCTCTGAATTTCAAGAAACTCCAAGACACATCACATTAGAGGGGCATTTAGATAATTGGCACCCACTAACCATCTCGCCGCAGTATAAAATTCAGAATACAAGCCCTAACAGCCAGCCTTGGGCTATCGACCTAGCTCTGCACTTAAATAGAATCATTGGCCAGGACACAATCCGAGTTTCCTCTCTTGGAATTGAGTATGACGGCTATCCATCGCACTATATAGAGAGCAACATAAAGAAAACATATCTGAGAGACACAGCAATTTCTTCAGAATCCGGAATTCAATCCATAAGAATCTCGCCTGAGTCCTGGAAGAGAGATCCTGACTTCTTCAAGAAAGCGATAAAAAAATACTTCAACCACTCAATTAAAACAGTCGATCAAATTCAGCTAAGCACAATAAAAGCAACAAAAGAATCTGATCTTAAACGCTACACGAATGACATAGAAGACCAAAGACTAACAAAGTGCATTGTATGCAATGGAAGAGGAGAACTGGCAGGAAGCGAATGCCCCATTTGCCGAGGAATGTGCTCTATCCTAGAAAGCACAGCAAGAAAAATTGATATATCGGAATATGATAAGTTTCCATGCCCAAGCTGCAAAGGTATTAACTGCTCTGCATGCCGAGGCTCTGGAGTAATAACCCGCGAAAAAGCAATTTCCTGGAAATAATCAGCCACGTATAACAATGCGCTCAACTTCCGCTCACTCCGCTCGCTGGACGTCCAAAAGCTGCGCTTTTGGCCGCCCGTTAGCTTAATCGTTAAGCGCCCTTGGAGGGCCCAGCATTGGAAGCAGTATTAAACATGATGATAGGAGTATTTACAGGAGTAATAACAACTGTACTCCTATATCTCACAAAACTCATAATAGATAAAATTCTACTACCGTGGTACCAAAACCTTACATATAGAGGAATTGATGTTTCTGGAGTTTGGGAGGGAGAATTCAGCAGTTCAGACACGGCAAACTTTACAGCAAAACTAACCTTAGATCAGAGCGCGCACAATCTTTCCGGCTCATACATCGTCATTAAGTATATAAATGGGGAAGAGCAAAAAATCACATCCATGTCGGTTAGTGGAGAGGTATGGGAAGGCTTCGTATCATTAAAGTGCAGAACAATCAGCAATAAAAACCTATCATTCGGCTCAATGCTTCTAAAAATAAATGATTCCGAGCTAAATGGCCATAAAGTATTCAGAAACCTTGCTGGAAATGGTTCCGGCATTGTCAATAGACCAATAATACTAAAAAGAACGGAGGGTAACGCTTAACAATGCGCTCAACTTTCGCTCACTTCGTTCGTTGGACGTCCAAAAGCTGCGCTTTTGGCCGCCCGTTAGTTTAATCGTTATTAACCACAATTAGCCATGACGCATCCAGAAAATTTTTATAAATACGCATCTCCAAGCACTGCCTTGATCATTCTGGAGAACTCCCGGCTAAGGTGGTCGAGCCCATTACTTTTCAATGACCCTGCCGAGTTCCAACGAATGCCTCGCTTCGAGCCTACTATTGCCGAAGCGTCCAATGAGTTCCCCAGCACCCTTATAAATATAGCTAGTGGAAAAATAAAATTCGACGAATCGGCACTTTCTCCAAGTGCAAATTTACTGCTTCAGTGTGTAAAAGTACTTCTTGCACAAAAAACGCCTGAAGCCAAAATTGCTTCTGCACTTACATCTAGAATTGAAGACCCAGACGCCCATGTAATTTCCGGCTTGAGAGGATTTTTCGGGGAAAATTTTCTATCCACAGCCCGTGTAATGTGCCTAACAACCAATCACAGCAATGATGCTATGTGGGCAAATTACGCCGACGGCCATAAAGGATGCGTTCTAGGGTTTAAGCACATCCCAAGGCTTTCCACACCGTTTCTTGAGGCAAAAAAAGTAATGTACTCAGAGAACCCACCGGTAGTGGGTAACGGTATGGACTTTCTTCTCTATGGAGACACAAGACCACTAAGAGCGGCTACGATCAACGCTGTTTGTTATACCAAAAAAATCGACTGGTCCTATGAGCAGGAATGGCGCGCTATTACATGGCGCCCCGAAGAAGATTCGCAGTTCGCAGATTACAAATTTTATCCTGATGAATTAGAGTCGGTGACCATTGGAAGTAAAGCTTCGCCAGATACTGAGTTGGCCGTAAAAAAAATACTGCGCGAGCTCTACCCGCACTGCCACTTGTATCGACTGGTAATAAATAATGGCGAAAGCTCTCGCGTACCGATAGAGCACTGTGAAAGCAGCACATAACAACTGGTTCAAACCGTTCGCCGCTCTCACTGGGACGGGCTAAAGCCCGCCCCTTAACCAAACGTTAGTCCTCTACAGTTGACTCATCACCGCATGAAGACATACAAACATTACCACGGCACGCCAAATCAAATAATGGCTCAAGAAGAGGTTTCAATTTTGCTGTGCGTTGAACGTGCGCTTGCGTCTTCTAGTAACTCGCAAACAATCGGCAGAAACGGTGAGCTCCCATTTATAAGCTTCTTGCAACGATATTTACCTAATACGCTTCGCGCCGCCTCTGGCCACTTCATTACACCGAACGGCGATATCTCTCCTCAACTCGATGCCATTGTTTTTGATGCGAGGTATCCACTTCTCTCCGAAAACACCGATGGTTCAGCGCTCCTAATGCTGAACTCCGTCGTTCATATCTATGAGCTCAAGACCAATCTAACGGCTAGAGACATACGCAAAAGCATCGAGAATTCAAAGAAGATAACAACACTTACGCAACAGGTTAAAGAGTTCGAGACACCTGATGGTTGGGGCTCACCTCGCCAAACGTTATTGGCCTATCGCACTGAGCAAAAACTGGAGACGCTTGAAGCGGCATTCTTCGGTGCATCAAGCCCCGAAATTTCCCCCATGGATAGTATCGTACTGCGCTGTCTTCCTAATGACGCAGCAATCATTGGAGGAGTGGGCGGAACTCTTCATTTGGAGCCACCGTTTCCTGAAGAAAATGCTCGCGGACCTCGTCCAGATGGGTACTTTCCTATGTTTATACCAAGTCACACGCCGCTCTCTGACCTCTACTATTCGCTTGTTCAAAATGCCTACTACACATTGGGCGAAAGAGATTACTCATTCAACGACATTGGCGCACATTTCAACGATTACATGAGTTGGGCAACAGCATGATTAAGGGTCAAGCAGCTACTACTAGGCTAATAAGCGGTTCATACCGCTCGTTTCGCTCACTGGGACGGGCCAAAGCCCGCCCCTTAACCAAACGTTAGGCTTCGTTCTTCACGCCCCAATCACCCCACCATCCACCCGCGTAATCAGCAACGTGGTCGAGCGCGGCCGGGTCTTGCCGTCGCTGGCTGGGAAGCTGATGGCCGGGTGCTGGATATTGGCCCACATGGCCTTGCCGTCCGGGCTCCAGGCCAGGCCAGTGATTTCGCAGCCGCGCGGGCCGACCAGGAAGCGGCGGACCTCGCGGGTGCTGGGGTCGGCGCAGAGCAGTTGGTTGCAGCCCATGCCGGCCATCACCGGTTCGATGTCGTCGTAGTCGGTCTGGATCCACAGGCGCCCGGCGGCGTCGAAGGCCAGGCCGTCCGGTGAGGAAAACAGGTCGCCGTTGATGGTGCCGGTGAGGTTGGCCGGCACCGGCTTGCCATCCTTGTCCTTGCTGCCGCGGGCTTCGCCGGCGAGGAGGAACAGTTCCCAGGTGAAGGCAGTGGCGGTCGGGTTGGCGCCCTTTTCGTTGAAGCGCAGGATCTGCCCGTGCAGGTTGTGCGGGCGCGGGTTGGCCTTGTCGGTGGGTTGCTTGTCGCCACGCCCGTCGTTGTTGGTCAGGGTCACGTAGACCTCGCCGGTGGCGGGATGCACGGCGGCCCACTCGGGGCGGTCCATCGGCGTGGCGCCGGCGCGGTCGGCGGCGGCGCGGGCGTTGAGCAGTACCTCGGCCTGGTTGGCGAAACCGTTCTCGGCGCTGAGGCCGTTCTGCCCGTGCACCAGGGCCAGCCACTGGCCGCTGCCGTCGGCATCGAAGCGCGCGGCGTACAGGGTGCCTTCGTCCAGCAGATCACGATTGGCCCTAGGGTTGGCAGCGTCGAAGCGGCCGGCGGGGACGAATTTGTAGACATACTCGCCCTTGGCATCGTCGCCGGAGTAGAAGGCCATGCGCCCGTCCTTGCCCAGGCTCAGCGCCGCGCATTCGCGGCTGAAGCGGCCGAAGGCGGTGCGCTTGATCGGCTGCGCCTTGGGGTCGAAGGGATCGATCTCGACCACCCAGCCGAAGCGGTGCGGCTCGTTGACGTGGCCGCCGTGGGGTTGGTCGGCGTAGGGCGTGGCGTCGAAGCGCGCGTCGGCGGTCTCCCATGCGTAGTTCTTGCTGGTGCCCTCCTTCGCCAGGCCGTAGCGCTTGTGCGACACGCGCGCCTCGAAGTCGGCCTTGTCGCGGTTGATGAAGTAGTTGGGCCAGTTCTCCTCGCAGGTGAGGAAGGTGCCCCAGGGCGTGACGCCGGTGGCGCAGTTGTTGAGGGTGCCGAGCACGGTGAGGCCGCTCGGGTCGCTGGCGGTCTTCATCTGCTCGTGGGCGGCCAGCGGGCCGGCGATGCGCATGGGCGTGAGCATGCTGATGCGGCGGTTGTAGGCGGAATCCATCACCCGTTGCCACTGGCCACCTTCGCCCTTTTTCACCTCGATCACCGAGACGCCGTGGGCGGCTTGTTCCTTGCGCACCTCGGCAAGCGGGCGCGGCTTGGACTGGTCGATCTTGCCGGACGGGTGCAGCGGCGGGTTGATGTACTCATGGTTCATCACCAGCAGGCCGCGGTCGGTCTCGCCGGGGAAGGCGAAGAAGTCCATGCCGTCGTGATTGTCGCCGGCCTGCTTGAGCTGGGCCTGCCAGTCGTCGCTGGCGTCCGGGTTCCAGGCCGGCGCGCCGGCTTCAACCGGGTCGCCCCAGGAGAAGAACGGCACGGCGCGGTAGCCCTCGGCCACCAGCACGCTGTCGAACTGCGGGTCGAGCTGCACCGGCACGCCCTTGAAGCTGAGCAGCGGGCTGGCCGAGGCCTTGGAGCAGGCAGCCAGGCCGCCGCCGAAGAAGCCCAGCGCGGCCAGGGTCAGGCCGCCCTTGAGCACGTTGCGTCGGCTACCGTCGACCAGCATGTCCAGCGGCGGGTTGGCGCTGGGGTTGATAGCGATATCGTCGTGCGCTTCCAGGCGCTGGTGGAACTGCTGGTGTTCAGGGTTCATCAGGGCTTCTCTGGTTATTCGATGCGGTAGTGGAAGGTGTTCTTCACGCCGTCCACCGCCACGGCGCGGCCATCGACCACACGCGGCTGGTAGCGGAAGGTGCGGGCGGCGGCCAGGGACGGACGGACGAACAGCGGGTGGCAGTCGCCGAGGGTTTGCGGGTCTTCGACGCGGCCTTGCGGGCTGACCCGGTAGGTCACCGTGCAGTCGCCCTCGATGCCCTTGTCCAGGGCGCGCTCGGGGTAGTCCGGCGCCTCCTTGGCGATGGGCAGGTACTGGCGGCTGGCGGCCGCCGCGGCCTCGGCCTGGCGGGCGCGCTCGGCGGCTTCGGCGTCGGCGCGGGCCTGGGCTTCGGCCTGGCGCTGCTGCTCCTGCTGGCGGGCCAGTTCGTCGGCCTCGCGGCGTTCGCGTTCGATGCGTTGACGCTCGACCTGTTCGCGTTCCTGGCGCTCGCGCTGTTCCTCGACGCGTTTGCGCGCCAGGGGGGCCTGCTCCAGCTTCTGCTGCTCGATGCGTGGATCGGGCTTGGGCGCTTCCACCGGCTTGGCCGGCTCGGGCTCAGGGATCGCTACTGGTGGCAGCACCGCCTCGGGCTGTGGCGGCGCTGGCGGGGCCAGGGTTATCAGGCGCGTGGTCAGGGTGCGCACCTGCGGTGCCGGCGGCGTGTCGGCCTGCCAGTGAGCCAGCAGCAGACCGAGCACCAGCGCGTGCAGGCCCACCGCCACACCGGCGGCTAGAAAGCTGCGCAGCCAGCGGCTGGAGGGAGCGGCGAGCGCCAGTGGCGCGGTGGCCTGCATGACCAGCGCGCTCACTGCGGCGCCTCGGTGATCAGGCCAAGGTTGCTCACCCCACCCTGCTGCAGCGCGGCCATGCCGGCCACCACCGTGGCATAGTCGGCGTGGCCGTCGGCGCGGATATACACCTGGGTGTCGCCGCGCGCGGCGATCAGCGCGCCGACCTTGCTGGTCATCTCCTCCAGGCTCACCGCGCTGTCGGTCCTGTGCTGGGTATCCAGCTCGCTGCCGAGGTTCCAGTAGTAGCCGCCATCGGCCTGCACCGAGAGGGTCAGCACCTGTTGCTGGCTGTCGGTCGGCAGCGCCTCGGCGGCGACCTTGGGCAGCTCGATCTTCACACCCTGGGTGAGCATCGGTGCGGTGACCATGAAGATCACCAGCAGTACCAGCATCACGTCGATGTAGGGCACCACGTTCATCTCGGCCTTGGGGCCGTGCTTGTTCTGCGGCTTGCGCATCTCGCCTCTCCTCAGGCTGCCTGGGCCACGCCGGTGGCAGCCGGCAGGCGCCGTTGCAGGCGACCCTGCAGTTCGTTGCCGAAGGCGTACAGGCGGGTGCTCAGCGCGGCGACGCGGGCAGAGAAGCGGTTGTAGGCGATCACCGCAGGAATCGCCGCGAACAGGCCGATGGCGGTGGCGATCAGCGCCTCGGCGATGCCCGGCGCGACGGTGGACAGCGTCGCCTGCTGCACCTGGGACAGGCCGATGAAGGAATTCATGATCCCCCACACGGTGCCAAACAGGCCGATATAGGGGCTGACCGAGCCGATGGTGGCGAGCAGCGGCAGGCCCTTCTCCAGGCGCTCCTCCTGCTCGGAGATGGCCACCAGCAGGCTGCGTTCGACGCCGTCGATCAGCGTCTCGCGCTCTACACCGGGGTCACGACGCAGCTGCGCGTATTCGCCGTAGCCGGCGCGGAACAGCTGCTCCAGCACGGCGTCCGCATCACTGCGCTCGGCGCCTTCGCGGTACAGGGTGGCGAGGTCGCCGGTCTCGCGGAAGCGGCGCAGGAAGTCCCGCGCCAGGCGCTCGCTGCGGCCCAGCAGCAGGCTGCGCTGGACGATCAGGTACCAACTGGCCAGAGAGGCGGCGAGCAGGGTCAGCATGACCAGTTTGACCAGCAGGCTGGCGTCGCTGACCAGGCTCCAGACGGTCATCTGTTCGAGGGTGGCGTGCATGGTGTGGCTCCTTTGCATGGCGGGCTGAGTCGTGCGCTGCACATCCCTCACCCCGGCCCTCTCCCAGGGGGAGAGGGTGAATGGTGCTATTCGATTACGTGACGGTTACCGGCTGATGACAGCGCGCTATTCCAGGCCGATGGCTTTGGCGACTTCGCTCCAGGGCACGAACTTGAAGTTCTGCGTGGTCTCGGGCATGCGCTTGCGGCCGTCCTGCACCACCAACATGCCTTGGCTCCATGGCCCGCCGAGGTTGGCCGAGGTGACTTCCAGGCCGTCGGTCTCGGAGGCGCCGTCGATGCCCAGGGCGCCGTTGGCGCCGACGCGGAAGGCGCCGCGCAAGGCGAATGGCGGCTCGGCGTCGAGCACCAGGTAGCTGTCGTTGCCCTGGCTGGATACCACCAGGTAGTCGCGCGCCTCGGACTGGTAGAGGCCCAAGCCCTCGACATCAGCGTGCAGCGCGCCGCCGACCTTCATCACCTCATGCAGCTCGGTGGGGCCATCGGCGCGGGCGTCCACCGCCCAGATGCCGGTGTCTTCCTCGCCGAGGAACAGGCGCTGGCGCTGGTCGTCGGCCACGCAGCCCTCGGGCTGGCTGGGCACGGCGAAGCGCCGTACCAGCTCACCGCTGACTTCGCCGCCGCTGTCGCTCAGGCGGTACTGCAGGAAGCTGCCGTCCTTGCCGTTGGCGAAGGCGTACAGCTCGCCGCTGGCCGGCTGGAACAGGCAGATACCGTAGATTTCCTTGAGCGGCGTGCGCACCTCGCCGGCCACGCGCAGCTCGCCGCTGGCGCGGTCGATGGCGAACACGGCGATGCTGTTGCGATCGCGATCGCTGGCCACGGCCAGGTCGACGCGCTCGCCGCCGAGGCTGAAGTTGGCGCGCAGGTCGACGTTGTTCAGGCGCCCTACTGGCAGGTCCTGCAGCAGCTTGCCGTCTAGGTCGTAGACCAGCAGGCCCTGCTTCTTGTTGGTACCGAGCACGCGCGAGCGTGCCGGGTTGGCCGGGTCGACCCAGATCGCCGGATCGTCGGCGGCATCGCCGTGGCGACCGACCGGCTCGCTCTGGCGCAGCGCCGTGACGTTGACCAGCGCCTCGGGCACGGCCACCGGTTGCGGCTTCCAGGCCAGTTCGCCTTCGTAGAAGCGCCCGCTGCCGTCGTCCTGCAGCAGCAGTTCGAGGCCTTCGGCACCTTCACGCACGGCCAGGCGTTCTGGCTCTTCCAAGCCCTCCAACGCAACGCTGCCGGCCGCCTGCCAGGCTTCACCCTGGCGCTGGTACAGGTGCAGGCGACGGGCGCCGACATCCAGCGCCAGCACGCCGCCCGGCACCGTAGCCATGGCGCCGACGCCCTGCTCCAGGCCGCCGAATGGCTTGACCATGTCCACCGCCACGCGGCTGGCCTCAGCCTCCGGGTGCGCCGGGTAGGCCCACAGGCCGACGTTCTCCTCGTTGACCAACAACTGGTTGGCGGCATCGTCGACCTGACAGAACTCGGCCTGTGGCGGCAGCGGCAAGCCGCGCACGCGCAGGGCCTCGGCATTCAACTCGCTGCCGGCGCCGACCAGCCACTGCTCGCCACGGCCTTCTTCGCCGACCAGGAACAGGTAGAGGTTGGCCGCCTCGTCGCGGTACAGGCACAGGCCGGTCACCGCATAGTCGCGCGCCGGCAGGGCCAGAGTACGGCCCCACTGGCGCGCGGCCGGGTCGAGCAGCGCCAGGGTCGGGCGCTGGTTGGCTGCGTCGAGGCTGGCGACCAGCAGTTGCTCACCGAGGTTGCGGCTATCCAGCCCGCTGAAGTTGCCGGGCAGGCGCGCCAGCTCGGCGCCCTGGGCATCGAGCAGCAGCAGGCCGCGCTTCTCGCTGGCGGCCAGGCGCTGTTCGCCGGCGAAGCGCAGGTCCTCAGCCTTGAACTGGCCGGAGGCGCCCCAGGGGCTGAGGGCCAGGCTCGGCGTGGCGGCGGAAGCCGCCGATGGCACCTGGTCGCAACCGGCCAACAGCAGGCCGGCGAACAACAGGGAAAGGGTGAACGATGGGTGCATGGGTATTCCTTGAGCGTGTGCGCAGGCGCGCCCGCCCCGCGAGGGAGCGCGCCGGTGGAGTCTTTTAGAAGTGGGTGAAGGTCAGGCCGAGCTTGTACGTCGGGCCGTATTCCTCGTACTGGGCGTTGTAGGAGCTGCGCCCGGTGTAGACGTAGTAGCTCTCGTCGGTGATGTTCTGCGCCTCGAACTTGAGCTGCAGTTCCTTGGTCAGGAAGTAGCCGGCGCTGAAGTCGACAAACACCTGGTCGTCCACGTGCAGGTCGTGCTGCTTGTCGTCGATGCCGGCGACTTCGTAGAGGTAGTCGGACTTGTAGTTGGCCGACAGGCGCAGGCTGAGCTTGTCGTTCTCCCAGCCGAGCATCAGGTTGCCGACGGTGTCGGACTGGAACGGCAGGTCGATGTCGCGCTCGAGGTAGCTGCCGCTGTCGGCGTCGAAGCCGCTGATGCTGGCGTCGGAGCGACTGAAGGTGGCGTTGGCGCCCAGCAGCAGGCCATTCCACGGCGCCGGCAGCCAGTCGAACTTCTGTGAGTAGGCCAGTTCCAGGCCCCACAGCTCGGCGTTGTCGCCGTTGGCGAAGGTGTTGGCCTCGGAGAAGGCGACCCAGTCGCCGGTGCCGGCGAGGTCGGCGTTGTAGACGAAGTTCTCGATGTCCTTGTAGAACACGAAGGCGGACACCACGCCGGCGCGGCCCAGGTAGTGCTCGATGCCGAGGTCGAAGTTGCGCGACTCCAGCGGGTCGAGCGTCGGGTTGCCGAAGCTGGCCTCGTCGCCGTCGATGACGAAGCCCGGCGCCAGCTGGCCGAAGGTCGGCCGCACCACGCTATTGGTGATGGCGGCGCGCACCTGGGTGTCCTTGTCCAGCTGGTAGCGCGCATGCAGGCCCGGCAGCCAGTGGTGGTAGTCGTTCTTCGCCTCGATGCTCTCGTACACGCCATCGCGGATGCCGGTGCCCTTGGCCTCGAACTCGGTGCCCTCGTAACGCACGCCGGCGATGATGCGCAGGTCGTCGATGTCCAGCGTGTGCATCAGGTAGGCGGCGTTGATGTCCTCGCTCATCTTGTAGTCGTTGACCCGCGACTCCTCCTCGTTGAAGAACTCGCTGCGATCCAGGCCGCCGAGCAGTGCCTCGATGCGGTCCGCCGACAGGCCCGGGCCGAAGCGACCCAGGTTGTAGTCGACCGAGCCCTTGCTGAACTGATCCATGCTCAGCTGTTCGTCGGTGAAGAAGTTGTCGAGGTCTTCGTAAGTCCAGATATCGGTGTCGTTGTCCTTGTCGCGGCGGCTGAGCTTGCCGCCGAACTTGACCTGCGCCGCGTAGCCGGCCAGCTCGTAGTCGCGGGCGGCGTCGAGCTTGATGTTCTTCTCGGTGTCCTCGGTGTTCTCCTCGGCCCACTCCACTTCGTTGAGGGTGAAGTTGGCCGGGTCGTAGAAGGCGTCGCCAACGCTCAGGCGCGGTTTCTCGGTGTCGTAGAAACCGACGTTCTCGAAGTCGTCGTTGCCCTCGAACACCGCCCCGCCGATATGCCCCGGCGTGTCTTCGCTGGACTGGCTGTAGCCGACCTGGCCGCCAAGGGTCCACTGGCCGATCAGCTGCTCGCCGCCGAACACGTAGGACTGAATTTCCTGGGTTTCCTCGCGGTCCTTCAGCTCGCGCCAGCCCTCGGCATCGCCGCTCTCGCCCGGCAGCTGCGCGTCGGCGAACTCGACGCCGGCGGCGTTGCGGGTCTCAGTATCCTTGTAGCGGCTGTACAGGGTGCGCAGGTAGTAGCTGGAGAAGTCGTCCGGGCGGTAGTCGAAGTTAAGGCCCAGGCCGCTGCGCTCGCGGCGGATGTCGTAGTCGCGCTGCTCGAATTTCTCCAGCCGAGCGCCGTCCTCGAAGTCCCAGTCGCCGCCGCTCTCGACGTTGTCCGAGCCGAAGTCGCGCTGCTGCCAGCTGAAGGCCGCAGCCACGCCGAAGTTGTCGACGCCGTCGCCCAGGCTGAAGCGGTCACTGATGGCGCCGGAGAATTTCGGGCTGGTCTGCTCGGTGTTGTCGTCGTAGCTGGCCTCGGTGCTGCCGGTATAGAACAGGCCCTTGTGGTCGAAGGCCGACAGGCTCTCCACCTCGATGGTGCCGCCGAGAGAGTTGGCGTCCATGTCCGGGGTCAGGGTCTTGACCACCGACAGCGACTGCACCAGCTCGGACGGCAACACGTCGAGGGCCACCGCGCGGCGGTCAGCCTCCGGCGAGGGGATCAGCGTGCCGTTGACGCTGACGCTGTTGAGGTCCGGGCCCAGGCCACGCACGCTGACGAAGCGGCCTTCGCCCTGGTCGCGCTCGACGCTCACACCGGGCAGGCGCTGGGTGGCTTCGGCAACGTTCTGGTCGGGCAGCTGGGCCACGCCATCGGCATGCACGGTGCTCTGTACGCTGTCGGAGCGGCGCTGCTCCTTGAGCGCCTGGTCGACGGCGGCGGCCTGGCCGATTACATCGACGTGCTCGGTGGCATTGTCTTCGGCCGCCCACAGCGGCGTGGTGGCGATGGCCAGCGCCAGCACGCTGATGCGGAAGCCGGCGCGGCGAGCGTTGAGTTGGCGTTTGTACATGCTGCTCTCTCCCCAGATGAGCGTTGCGCCGGGGCAAGTCCGGCGATCTGGGAGGGCATGCTGGGAGCGGCCTGTGACGCTTCTGTGACAGGCCCTGGCGCAGCGGGGATTTTGCCGGATTTTCGCCGCCGTTCTGGGCCGATTTGACCCCGAACGCCGGTCCGCAATGACCTCCTCGCAGTCGTTCGGCCCCGATGGCCAGGGGCGCAGAAGGTGAATCTGCAAAAAAACCGGCAGCCACTCTGGGCCGATTCGACCTCCCCCGCTGCAACCATTCGGTCATCTGCCTCTGTTCTGCTGGCGCCCGAACGCACATTCGGGGAACCACCATGCCTTCGCTGCTCGGCCTGCACCGCCTGAAACTCGCCGCCCTGTTGCTGGCCGCCAACGTCGCTCTGCTGCTGCACATGGGCGCCGGCGACATCAAGCCGCTGGCCTACTGGGTGTGGCTGGACATCCTCGGCGAAGGCGGCTCCGCCCTGCTCTGCCTGGTCTGGCTCGGCTTTCTGCTCAACAGTCGCCCGGCCGGGCGGGTCACCAACCTGCTGGCCCTGGGCCTGGGCCTGGTGTTCTTCTCCTGGTGGGTGGACTGCCTGGACGAGTTCATCGCCATGCCCGACGCCATCACCTGGGACCACTGGCTGGAGTCGGTGCCGATGCCGATCGGCCTGCTGCTACTGACCCTCGGCCTGTATCACTGGCACCTCGAACAGCGCGCCATCAGTGCGCAAATGGAGAAGCGCGAGCGGCTGTTCCGCGAACACCGCCTGTTCGACAAGCTGACCCCGCTGGGCGCCGCCGACTACCTGCGCCGCCAGCTGGAGCTGGGCCTACAGGAGAGCGTGCGCGAACAGCAGCCGCTGTCGCTGGTGATGATCGACCTGGATGGTTTCGACGCGATCAACCAGCGCTACGGCCATGCCGAGGGCGACCGCGTGCTGCAGGCCGTGCCGCAACTACTGCTGCTCAACCTGCGCCAGCAGGACCTGCTGTGCCGCCTGGCCGGCGACCGCTTCGTCGCCCTGCTGCCGAATACCGGGGAAACCGTGGCGGCGCAGATAGCCACGGAGCTGGCCGAGGCCGTGCGCCACCTGGCTCATCGCTCGCGCCAGCATGGCGAGCGCATCCAGCTGCGCGCCAGCGTGGCCCAGGTGATGGCCATGCAGGAGAGCGCCGAGAGCCTGCTGCAGCGCCTCAACCTGGCGCTGGCCAAGGCCAAGCAACCGCTGGCCCTGAGCGCCTGACCATGACGCTGCACTGCCCCTGGTACGAGAACGACAGCCGCTGCATCGCCGCGCACCAGCAGCCGGCCAGCCTGATCGAGCTGTGCCTGTCGCGCGGTATCGACAGCCACCGCCTGCTGCGCGGCACCGGGCTTTTCTTGGAAGACGTGCCCAAGGCCGACACGCGGATCAGCCCGACGCAGTTCCTCAGCCTGATCGACAACGCCCAGCGCCTGCTCGACGCCGACGACACCAGCTTCCTGTTCGGCCAGCGCCTGCTACCCGGCCACCACGGCGCCGCCAGCCAAGCCCTGGCGCTGGCCAACAACCTGCAGCAGGCTCTGGAACTGCTCGGCGAGCTGCGCGCCCTGCTCTCGCCGCTGCTCAGCCCGCGCCTGCTGCTAGACGAGCAGCACGCCTATTTATACTGGCTGGACAGCTGCGGCGCCGGTGCGCAGCAGCGCTTCCTGCTGGAGGCGCAGATGACCGCGGTGGTGGCCATGAGTCGGCGTCTGAGCGGCGAGGCGCTACCCTGGCAGTTCCACTTCCGCCACGCCCAGCCCAGGCATATCGAACAGTACTGGGTGCACCTCGGCGAGAACCTGCGCTTCGACCAGCCCTGCGACCTGCTGCGCCTGCCACGCGAGCACCTGACCCGTGCCTGGCCGCAGACCGTGCAAAGCACCGCCCAGGTGGCCTGCCAGCAGGCGCGCCAGCAGCTTGAGCTGCACGGCACCCGCGCCAGCCTGCTTGATACCCTGCAGCGCTGGCTGCTGCGCAACGTGCGCCAGGCACCCAACCTGGAACACGCTGCGGCCGCGCTGGGGATGAGCCCGACCACCCTCAAGCGCAAGCTGCACAGGCACGGCACCAGCTACCAGGAACAGCACGACCGCGTGCGCCTGCTGGTGGCGCTGTACCTCTACCAGATCAAGGGCTACAGCAACGACGAAGTGGCCAGCCACCTGCGCTTCCACGACGCCACCAACTTCCGCCGCTCGTTCAAGCGCTGGACGGGCCTGGCCCCCAGCGCCTTGCGCCAGCTGCTCGGCGGCTAGTCGCTGCGCCGCTCGCGCCTCGCCGAACGGTTGAGCATGGGCGCCAGCAGGTTGCCGAACGGCAGCCGGCAGCCTCTCTTCTCCTCGCTCGGTGCAACCTTGGCGGCCGCCGGCTTGAGCCGCGAGATGCCGAACATCACCAGCGCCAGGCCCGCCAACTGGTAGACCGAGATGGCTTCGCTGAGCAGCGCCCAGGAGGCGAAGATGGTCAGCACCGGGCCGAGGTTGCCGATGGCCGCGGTCTGCGTCGGCCCCAGACGCTGCACGGCCAGGGCCATCCAGTAGATCGGCAGCACGGTGGAGCACAGCGCCATCAGCGCGGCGTACAGCCAGATCTCGCTCGGCAGGCTGGTCAGTTGCGCGAACGAGCCGCCACTCACCGCGAAGTGCGCCAGCACCATGAACGATGAGGCCGTGCCGGCCAGCCCGGCCAGGCGCATGGAGCCGATGCGCTGCACCAGCACCCCGGTGCCGAAGTAGTACAGCGCATAGGTCACCGCGCTGGCGAATACCCAGGCGGCGCCCAGCAGGACCTGGTCGCCGACCTCGGCCACGCCGATGTCGTGGACGAAGGCGATACCCAGGCCGAGGTAGCAGATGCCCATGGCCAGCAGCGTGCGCCGGCTCGGCCGCTCGCGCAGGGCCACCGCCTGCAGCAACAGGACCAGGGTCGGATAGGTGAACAGGATCAGCCGCTCCAGCCCGGCGCTGATGTATTCCAGGCCGTAGAAGTCGAACAGGCTGGAGAGGTAGTAGCCGAGCATGCCCAGCACCAGCACGCGCAACACGCCGGACACGCCCATCGGCGCGCCGCTCTGGGCGCGGCTGAGCCACAGCAGCCAGAGGAACAGCGGCAGCGCCAGGACCATGCGCATGGCCAGCAGGCTCACCGCATCCACCGGCCCGGCGGCGTAGGCGAGCTTGACGAAGATGGCCTTGAGGCTGAAACCGGCCGCCGACATCACGGCGAACAGGCGGCCATCGGCGAGGCAACGCTGGTACAGGGAGGTGTTCATGGCAGTCCGCAACGGCAGCAAAGGCTTTATTCTGAGACGAATAGTGATTGGCTAGAATCGCATTTTTCCGAAGGAAGCCTTCGCCAAAGGAGAAATCTCATGCACTTCGACCTGGCCGACCTGCGCCTGCTGGCCGCCATCGCCAGCAGCGGCAGCCTGAGCAAGGCCGCAGCGAGCATTCCGGTGGCCGTGTCCGCTGCTAGCACCCGCCTGCGCCTGTTCGAGGAGCGCTGTGGCCTCGCCCTGTTCACCCGCACCGCCGGCGGCATGAGCCCGACCCCGGCCGGGCGCCTGGTGCTGGAGCGCGCGCGCAGCGTGCTCAATGAGGCGGAACAGTTGAAGGAAGCACTGAAGGAGCTCAGCGGCCAGCGCCGCATCACCCTGCGCCTGTCCGCCACCACGGTGGCCAATAGCACCTTCCTGCCGGCCACGCTCGGCCCCTTCCTGGCCGACTACCCGGAGGTGGACCTGCAGCTGATCGAACAGAAGAGCGTGGAGGTGCTGCGCGCCGTGCAATCCGGCGACTGCGAGATCGGCGTGTACGACGGCAACCTGCCCACCGGCGGCCTGCTGTCGCTGCCGTTTCGCGACGACAAGCTGGTGATGCTGGTGCCGCGCGACCATCCGCTGGCCAACCGCCAGGTCACCCAACTGCGCGACGCCCTCGGCTATCCCTTCGTCTGCCTGCCGGCGGAGCGCGCCATGCAGCGCTTCACCGAGGAGATGGCGACCAAGTACGCCATGCCGCTACAGGTGCGAGTGCGCGCGCCGAGCTTCGACGCCATCGCTCAGTTGGTGGCGCAGCGTGTCGGCATCGCCCTGCTGCCGGAGGCCGCCGCCTCGCGCCTGGCGCTGGAGCTGCCGGTCAGCCTGGTGCCGCTGACGGATACCTGGGCCAGCCGCGAGCTGCGCCTCTGCATCCACAGCTGGGAGGCGCTGTCGTCCCATGCACGGCAGCTGGTGACTTTCCTCTCCAGCCGCTAGCGCTGGCCTGTCTCAGGAGCCGATGGCATCCAGACACAACCAGCCGACGATCGAGAAGAACAGCACCGCCACGAGAGTAATCAGCATTGCTTCGCCCCTTTTTATGGATCACACCCGAAGCAGTGACCCTGGAGCGCGGCGGAAGTTGGGGGCGTTTTAGCCCGCGATGAAGAAGGCCCGTACCGCCGCCTCGCCCAGCGCGCGAGCCTCGGCCAGCGCCGCCTCGCCACGCGCGGTGCCTTCGACGGTGAAGAACTGCAGCGCCTGCAGGCCGACCGTGGCCAGCGCCACCTGCAGATAAGGGCGCAGGAAGTCCGGCTGGCGCGCCTGCTCGCCGCTGATCAGCCCGCCCGAAGAGATGGCCACGTACACCGGGCGGTCGCTCAGCACGCCGACCTTGCCCTGCGGCGTCGGCGTGAAGGTCACGCGCACCCGCACGATATGGTCGATCCACACCTTGAGCGCCGAAGGCACGGTGTAGTTGTGCATCGGCGTGGCGATCAGCAGCACGTCCGCCTCGTCGAGTTGGCGGATCAGCTGGTGCGAGCGCAGTTGCGCAGGCCCCGGATCGGGCAGGTCCACCGGCGAGGCCAGCGCCATGGCGTAGTCGCTATCGACATGCGGCAGCGTGTTCAGGTCCAGATCGGTCAGCTCGATGGCGCGGCCGCCGGCCTGCAGCGCCAGGCCTTCGAGCACCTGTTGCGACAGGCGCAAGCTCTCGGACTCGTGGCTGCGCGGGCTGCCGATCAGGCGCAGCACACGCAGGGGGCGGTTAGCGGATGTGGTCATGACGAGGTTTCCTGGGAGCTGAAAATCTGGGGTTCAAGGAGTATCGAGCAGTTTCTGGAAGCGCAGCGCGCCGGTCAGCAGGCCTTCGCGGAAATAGAAGCGCTGCGCCAGGGCATTGCCCAGCGCGGTATCCAGCACCAGGCGCGCACAACCCTCGGCGCGGGCGACCCGCTCCAGCGCACGCAGCAGGCGCGCGCCCCACTGGCCGCCGCGCTGAGTCTCGGCGGTGATCAGGTCATCGACGTAGAGAAAGCGCCCGTAGACGAAGTTGTGCTGCAGACGGTAGCCGGCCAGGGCCACCAGCGTGGCGCCGTCGAAGGCGCCGACCAGGCGATAGCCCTCGCCACGCATATGCTCGACCGCCGCGACGAACTCGCCCTCGCCGGCCAGGTGCGGGCGCAGCTCACGCATCACCGGGTAGGCGGCGCGCAGGTCGCCGGGGCCGTCGAGCGGGCGCAGCGCCGGGTCGGCAAGGTCCAGCACGCTGGGCAGGGGATGGTGTGATGAGTAGGTCATGGCACCATCCTAGACCGCCGATGCCATAATCGATTGATCCAAGAAAATGCATTTTGACTAGGCCATGACCGACTTCCGCTTCGCCCCGCTCGCCGAACAGGACAGCACCCCGCTCTACCGCCAGCTCTACGAGCGCGTGCGCGGCGCCATCGCCGCCGGCAGTCTAGGGCCTGGTGATCGCCTGCCCTCGGCCCGCGCGCTGGCCAAGGAGCTGGGCGTGGCCCGTGGCACCATCGAGCTGGCCTATTCGCTGCTGACCAGCGAGGGCTACCTGCTGGCGCGCGGCCAGGCCGGCACCGTGGTCAATCCACAACTGCACGCGCCCGCCACGCCCGTAGCGCCTCCGCCCAGCGAGGCCGACTCCGGCGAGGATGCACCGGATAGCCTGTGGCGCCCGCCGCAGCTGCTGCCGTTCCAGATGGGCGTGCCGGCGCTGGACGCCTTCCCGCGCAAGATCTGGGCACGCCTCGGTGCGCGCTACCTGCGCGGCCTGCGACCGGCCGACATGGACTACCCACCGACCCACGGTCTGCCCGCCCTGCGCAGCGCCATCGCCTCCTACCTGCAGGTCTCGCGCGGCATCGACTGCGGCGCCCACCAGGTATTCATCACCAGCGGCTGGCGCGCCAGCCTGGCGTTCGTCGCCCATGCCGTGCTCAGCGCCGGCCAGCGCGCCTGGGTGGAAGACCCGGGCTACCCGCCTGCGCGGCAGATCCTGCGCCAGTTCGGCCTGGAGCCGGTGCCGGTCGAGGTGGATGAACAGGGCCTGCGGGTGGATCGCGGCATCGCCCTGGCCAAGGATGCGCGGCTGGCGGTAGTCACTCCGGCGCACCAGAGCCCGCTGTCCATGACCCTGTCGCTACCGCGCCGGCAGGCCTTGCTGGAATGGGCCAGCCACAACGATGCATGGGTGATGGAAGACGACTACGACGGCGAGTACCGCTACGCCAGCCGCCCACTACCGGCGCTGGCCAGCCTGGATCGCCACGGCCGGGTGTTCTACGCCGGCACCTTCAGCAAGGTGCTGTTTCCCGGCATTCGTCTGGCCTACCTGGTGGTGCCGCAGGCCCAGGTGGTGCGCTTCGAGCAGGTCGGCCGGGCGCTGTTCGCCGCCGCCATGCCGGGCATGACCCAGGCGCTGGTCGCTGACTTCATCGCCGAAGGGCACTTCACCCGGCATATCCAGCGCATGCGCCGCCTGTACGGCGAGCGCCGCAGCAGCACCATCGCCGCGCTGGAGCGCGGCCTGGCGGGCAGTCTGCAAGTGGAACAGGCGCCGGGCGGCATGAATCTGGTTCTGCGTCTGCCCGGCGAGGCCAGCGATCAGCCTCTGGCCGAACACCTGTTGGCCCACGGCCTGGCGGTGCAGCCGCTGTCGCGCTGGTGGGCCTCATCACGCCGCGATTCGGCGCTGCTGCTGAGTTTCACCAACTGCACCTCGCCGGAGCAGGCGCAGCGCCTCGGCGAGCTGATTCGCCAGGCCCTGTGAGAGGCCTCAGCTGAGGTTGGCCTTGTCCAGGCCGAACAGCTTGTCGAAAGAGCCGGGCGCGGCCTGGAACGCGACGTTGAGGCGGTTCCAGCCATTGATGGCGACGACCAGGAACGAAAGGTCGGACAGCTCGGCCTCACTCCACTGCTCGCGTACCGCCGCATAGATGTCATCGGACACCCCGCGTGGCGACAGCGAGGTCAGCGCCTCGGTCCACTCCAGAGCGGCCCGTTCGCGTGGCGAGAACAACTGCGACTCGCGCCACACCGCGACATGATGCAGGCGCAGCTCGCGCTCGCCGGCGATCTTCGCCTCCTTCACGTGCATGTCCACGCAGAAGGCGCAGCCGTTGATCTGCGAGGCGCGCAGGGTGACCAGGTGGGCGATCTCGGCCAGGTGCGGCTTCTGCCCCAGCAGGTTGTTGAACTCCACGTACTTGCCGGAAATCTGCGGCGAGAGTTTGAAGTAGTCGAGGCGCTGGCTCATGGTCGTGATCTCCTGCTGGATGGGCGCAGCCTGCCGCGAGGTGGCGCGGCGGCTGCCGAGGTGCAATCACTCTAGGCAAACATGGCCCGCTCACCCAGTGCCAAGAGCGGCTCTTTCGACTGGGCCATGGCCTCAGCTGCGAGGCAGTCCTTCCAGGACCCGCTGTACCACCTGTGCCGACTCGAAGATCGCCTTCTCCTCGTAGGGCGCGAAGCCGATCACCAGCCCCGGCGGGCGCGGCGCATGGCAATAGGCGCTGAGCGGCAGCGCATCCACGCCCTGCTCAAGCAGCGCCGTGTAAGCCGCCGCCTCGTTATCCACGTGCAGGCGGCAGGCGATATCCAGGCCGGCGCGAATCGGCGGCACGTCGATCAGCCCGCGCCAGTGACGATGCGCGGCCTCGGCCAGGGCGTCGGCCCTCGAGGCGTAGAGCTTGCGCATGCGCCGCACGTGGCGGTCGAAGTGACCCTCCTCGATAAAGGCGGTCATCACCTCCTGGCTGAGGCTGTTGGCGTGCCGCGCCATCAGCGCCAGGGCGCGGGTGAAGCTGTCCACCAGCTGCGGCGGCAGCACCAGGTAGGCCAGGCGAATGGATGGGAACATCAGCTTGCTGAAAGTGCCGGCGAGGATCACCGAGCTGTCCGCCGCCGGCAGCGAGCGCAACGCCGGGATCGGCTTGGCGATGAAGCGGTACTCGCTGTCGTAGTCGTCCTCGACTATGTAGGCGCCGCTCTGCGTGGCCCAGCGCAACAACTCCAGGCGCCGCGCCGGTGACATCTCGCCACCCAGCGGCATCTGCCGAGACGGCGTGACATAGGCCAGGCGCGCCTTGGGTGCCAGGCGAATGCCCTCCTCTACCTGCAGGCCATGCTCGTCCACCGGCACGTTGACCCAGCTGCAGCCGGCCACCTGCATCAGCTGCCGTGCGCCCGGATAGGCCGGGTCCTCCAGCCAGACCTGCTCGCCCTCCGGCACCAGCAGGCGCAGGCACAGGTCGAGGCCCTGCTGCACGCTGCTCAGCACCAGGATGCGCTCGGCCGAGACCTGCACGCCGCGAGCGATGGCCAGGTAGCCGGCGATGGCTTCGCGCAGCGCCGGCAGGCCGGACGGGTCGGAATCCAGCAGGCTCGGCAGGCGTGAGGAACGCAGCTGCTGGATATGCAACTTGCGCCACAGGTCGACGGGAAAGGCGCTGACGTCGCCGCGATGGGGAAAGAACGGCCGGCTACCCGGCGTCACCGCGCGCCGGCCGAACACCGGGCGGATCGCGCTCAGGCGCTCCACCCAGGGCGTGGCCGGCGGCTCGCGCAGCGGCTCGACATTGGGCACCACCTTGCGCCGCACATAACCGGCATGCAGCGTGGTGTCCGGCAGCACCTCGCTGACGTGGGTACCACTGCCAACCCGCGACTGCAGATAGCCCTCGGACAACAGCTGCTGATACGCCGCCTGCACCGTGCCGCGGGCCATGCTGTAGTGCTCGGCCAGTGCGCGCGTGCTGGGCAGCTTGGCCCCGGCCGGCAGGCGCCCGCCGAGCACTGCCTCGCGCAGGCTCTGGTACAGCCAGGCCTGCAGGCTCACACCCGGCGCCGGAGCACCGAGCGGCAGGGACGAGACGACCAGGGAGGAGCGTTTTTCCGGAGGCATGACAGCACCAAAGTGGACTAATGCATTACGACACTATTGGATCAATACCATGATCCATCTGCGGCGCAAACTCTCCCCCGTCGTTCGAAACCAACCACAGTTCCTTTTCTCGATTCGGAGTGAGCCATGAAACAACAGATCCTGATCATCGGCGCCGGCTTCGGCGGCCTCTGGAGTGCCCTCAGCGCCGTGCGCCTGCTGGACCAGCACCAACGCCTCGACGTCGCCGTCACCGTGCTCGCTCCGCAAGCCGAGCTGCGCGTTCGTCCGCGCTTCTACGAAAGCGACATCTCCACCACCGTCGCCCCGCTCGCCGAGCTGTTCGACGCCGTCGGCGTCAACTTCATCCAGGGCAGCGCCACCGCCATCGACGCCGACGGCAAGTGCGTGCGCTACCGTGATGCCCACGGCGCGCAGCAGGTACTGGGCTTCGACCGTCTGATCCTCGCTGCCGGCAGCCAGGTGGCCCGCCCCGCCGTGGTTCCCGGCCTCGAGCGCTTCACCTTCGACGTCGACAGCTACGAGTCCGCCCTGCAGCTCGACGACCATCTGAAAGGCCTCAGCGCCCTGCCCGACAGCCCTGCCCGCAACACCGTGGTAGTGGTCGGCGGCGGCTTCACCGGCATCGAGACGGCGACCGAAATGCCGGCGCGCCTGCGTGAAGTGCTGGGCGAGCAAGCCAACGTGAACGTGGTGGTGGTCGACTCCGGCTCCAATGTCGGCGCCGCCATGGGCCAGGCCATCGCCGAAGTCGTGGCCCAAGCCAGCGATGAGTTGGGGGTGACCTGGCGCCTGGGCTCGGCCGTACAGGCGGTGGACGCCGATGGCGTAGTGCTCGCCAACGGCGAACGCATCGACGCCAAGACCGTAGTCTGGGCCGTGGGCGTGAAGGCCTCGCCACTAACCGAGCAAGTCGCCGGCGAACGCGACCGCATGGGCCGCCTGCACGTCGACCGCAACCTCAAGGTCCTCGGCCAGGAAAACATCTTCGCCACCGGCGACACCGCCTACGCCGCCACCGACGACCTGGGCAACTACGCGCTGATGACCTGCCAACACGCCATCGCCTTGGGCCGCTCGGCCGGCAACAACGCCGCAGCCGATCTGCTGGGCGTCGCCCCGATCCCCTACAGTCAGCACAAATACGTAACCTGCCTCGACCTGGGCGCCTGGGGCGCCGTATTCACCGAAGGCTGGGAACGCAAAGTGGTGCTCACCCGCACAGAAGGCAAGGAACTGAAAACCCAGATCAACACCCAGTGGATCTACCCACCAGCCGCCAACCGCGATATCGCCCTGGCCGCCGCCGACCCGCTGATTCCTGTAGTGGCCTAAGCCTTTACACCTAACAAAAGCCCGGACTTGATCCGGGCTTTTGTGTTTTTAGAAGCACAAAACGCAAAAGCCCCGAGAGCATTTCTGCTTTCGGGGCTTTTGTATTTCGATCTGGCGGTGAAGGAGGGATTCGAACCCTCGATACGGTTTCCCGTATACACACTTTCCAGGCGTGCTCCTTCAACCGCTCGGACACTTCACCGGATCTCGCCGAACCAGTCTGGTCCGTCGAGGCGCGCTAATGTAGCCGCACGGTTCTCCGAATGCAAATTTTTTTTCAGTCGATTCATGCGCTTATGCAGAGCGGCGGGGTTTCGCCTCGGTGCCTTCGAAGTGCTGGCCGCCGAACAGCAGGAAGCCGAGCGAGACGAACAGGCTGAACAGGAACAGCTGCAGCACGCCGGCCTGGCTGTGGCTGTAGGGGCTGGTTGCCAGCAGCGTCAGGCCGAGCAGCACCAGTGGTAATAGATAAGGAATGAAACGCGACATGGGGACTCCTCAGGTTCGCGACCAACCTAAGTCACTGCTCGGTATAGCAGCCAATTGGCGATGCCGATGGCACCGATAGCCTGTCACCGACGGGCGGATGACCCTCCGGTCAGCCAAAGCGCTTTACCCATGGCCCTGTGCTGGGTAACGTCAGCGCCACTTCCCGCAACCTGGACTAGGATTTCCGCCATGAGCGACCTGATCAGCTACCAACTCGAAGACGGTATCGCCACCCTGACCCTCAACAACGGCAAGGTGAATGCCATCTCCCCGGACGTGATCGCCGCCTTCAATGCAGCCCTGGACCAGGCCGTGCAGGATCGCGCCGTGGTGATCATCACCGGCCAGCCGGGCATCCTCTCCGGCGGCTACGATCTCAAGGTGATGACCTCCAGCCCACAGAATGCCGTGGCCCTGGTCACCGCCGGCTCCACCCTGGCCCGCCGCATGCTGGCCCACCCCTACCCGATCATCGTTGCCTGCCCGGGCCACGCCATCGCCAAAGGCGCCTTCATCCTGCTCTCCGCCGACTACCGCATCGGCGTCGAAGGCCCGTTCAACATCGGCCTGAACGAAGTACAGATCGGCATGACCATGCACCACGCCGGTATCGAGCTGGCGCGTGACCGCCTGCGCAAGGCCGCCTTCCACCGCTCGGTAATCAATGGCGAGATCTTCGATCCGGTCGGCGCCGTGGATGCCGGTTTCCTCGACAAGGTTGTGCCGGCCGAGCAGCTGCAAGCCACCGCCGTTGCTGCCGCCCAGCAGCTGAAGAAGATCAACATGACCGCGCACAAGAACACCAAGCTGAAAGTGCGCAAGGCCCTGCTGGAGACCCTGGACAAGGCCATCGAACTGGACCAGCAGCACCTCGGCTGACAGCTCGCATGCGACACAACAAGCCCGGCCCAGTGCCGGGCTTGTTGTTTGCGGGGAAGACCGCCGATCAGGCGCGGAAATGCATTGAAATAACCTCTGATCGGGATCAATTGCCGGCAGCAGTGCACGCCCGTACACTGCGCGCCTTTTTGTCTGCCTGAAGGCTTACCGATGCTTTTCCTCGCGCGCATGTTGTTGATGGGCCTGCATTTCCTCATTGCCGGTGTGCTCGGCCTGCTGCTCGGCCTGTGCCGGCCGTTCAACCCGGACAACAGCCGCCTGTGCGCGCGCCTGTATTCCCTGCCAGCCCTGTGCATGCTGCGCCTGCGAGTCAAGACAGAGGTGAGCAGCCTGTTCGGCCAGGATCGCCCCTGCGTGGTGGTGGCCAACCACCAGTCCAACTACGACCTCTATGTGCTCGGACGCGTGGTGCCGCCGCGTACCGTGAGCATCGGCAAGAAGAGCCTGAAGTGGGTGCCCTTCTTCGGCCAGCTCTACTGGCTGGCGGGCAACGTACTGATCGACCGTGGCAACGGCCGCAAGGCCAAGCAGGCCATGCTGAAAACCACCGAAACCCTGCAGCAGCGCGACACCTCCATCTGGGTCTTCCCGGAAGGCACGCGCAACCTGGGCAAGGGGCTGCTGCCGTTCAAGAAAGGCGCTTTCCAGATGGCCATCGCCGCCGGCGTGCCGATCATCCCGGTATGCGTCAGCACCTACGCCGGGCGCCTCAAGATCAACAGCTGGAGCAGCGGCAAGGTGATGATCCGCTCGCTGCCGGCCATCCCTACCCTGGGCCTGACCCTAGATGACCTGCCGCAACTGATGGAGCGCTGCCAGCAGGCGATGCGCGAATGCATCGAGCAGCTCGACCACGCGGTGACGGCCAAGGCTCCCGCCTAAGCCAAGCAGTAACCCAGAAGGCCCGGCATAGTCCGGGCCTTTTTCTACCTGGCACACGGTCCTGGGTTAAGCTGCGGCATCGCCATGCAGAGGACAGCCCATGGGTCAGGTCGTTGCCGCCGCCGCTTACCACAAAGGCAAGAAAGTCGCCGATATCGCCCTCAACCAGGGCCATGAGTGGGCCTCGCAGCCCGAGCATTTCGTCTGGATCGGACTGCGCGACCCGGCCGCCCCGGAATTCAGCATCCTGCAGCAGCAGTTCGGCCTGCACGAGCTGGCACTGGAAGATGCCCTCGCCCAGCACACCCGGCCCAAGCTGGAGACCTTTGGCGACGCCCTGTTCATGGTGGTGTATTCGCCGATCCGCCGCGCCGATGACCGCCTGGAGTTCGTCGAGACCCAGCTGTTCGCCGGCAAGGGCTACGTGATCAGCGCTCGCTACGGCGATTCCGCGCCCTACTCCACCGTGCGCCAGCGTTGCGAAGCACGGCCGCTGCTGCTGGAGCACGGCGAGGACTTCGTGCTCTACGCCCTGCTCGCCTTCGTCATCGAGAACTACCGGCCGCTGCTGGACTGCGTGCACACCGAGCTGGAAGACATCGAGCAGACCGTGCTCGCCCGCCCGCTGACCCAGGCCGACGTCGAGCGCATCCACAGCCTGCGCCGCGACCTGCTGCGCCTGCGTCGCCAGGTGGCGCCGCTGTCGGAGATCTGTCAGGAGCTGCAGCAGCTCGACTTCCCTTTCATCGACAAGCATATGCGCCCGTACTTCCGCGACATCACCATCCACGTCAACCGCCTGCTGGAGGATCTCACCGGGCTGCGCGAGATGGCCGACCACGCGATCGAGATCGGCCTGCTGCTGGAGTCGTCGCGGCAGAGCCTGACCCAGCGCAAGTTCGCCGCCTGGGCGGCGATCCTGGCCTTCCCTACGGCGGTGGCGGGCATCTATGGGATGAACTTCCAGAACATGCCGGAGCTGACCTGGCACTACGGCTACTTCGGCGTGCTGGGCGTGATCGGCCTGGGCTGCGCCGGGCTGTTCGCCAACTTCAAGCGGATGGGCTGGCTCTAGCGGACGCTGCGGCGCTCGCGCTTGTCGGCGTACATGCGCTCGTCGGCCAGCGCCAGTACGCCGTCGAGGGTCACGCCGTTGCAGTCTTCGACCTCAACGATGCCGATGCTGGCGGCCAGCGGGAACAGCTGACCGTCCTCGTTGCAGGCCGCCACGGCCTGGCGCAGGCGCTCGCGCAGGCTATCGCCAGCCAGGCCCGGGGCCAGCACGCAGAACTCGTCGCCGCCCATGCGCGCCGCCACGTCGGCATCACGCAGCACCTGGCGTAGCACGTCCGCGGCGCAGCGCAGCAGGGCATCGCCGGCCTCATGGCCGGCCTGGTCGTTGACCTGCTTGAGGCCATCCAGGTCCATCAGCATTAGGGTGTAGCCGCCGCCATAGCGGGCCGCATGGCGCAGCGCCTGGTCGGCCAGCAGGTAGAAGCCGCGACGGTTGTGCAGCTCGGTCAGTTCGTCGGTCATCGACAGCCGATGGATGCGGTCGTAGGCCTGCTGCAGCTCGCGGGTGCGCTCCTGCACCTTCAGCTCCAGGCTCTGATACAGCTGCACACTCTCGATGGCCACCGAGGTGGAGTCGGCCAAGGCCTGCAGCAACTGCACCTCCTCGGCGCAGGGCTGGTGATGATCGGCCCAGTAGTTGCCGATGGCGCCGATGGGGTCGCGGGTGCGGATCGGCACCATCACCAGGCTCTGCACGAAGGTCGGTCGGTAGGCCTCATGCGGAATGCGCGGGTCGGCGTAGATGTCGGGGATCACCGCCGGCTCGCTGTTGAGCATGGTCCAGCCGCTGATGCAGGTCTCCAGCGGGAAGCGCTTGCCCTTCCACAGCGGCGCCACGGCGTCCTCGTCGGCGTAGTGGCAAAGATCACCATCGCGCAGCACGAACGTGGCACCGTCGCAGCCGGTCAGGCGCCGCGCGGCGCGGCGCACGATGTCCTGCACGCTGGGTAGATCACGCGCCAGCGACAGTTCCTGCACCACGTGCAGCAGATGGCGCATGCCCTGCTGGTAGCGCTCGCTGGTCCAGGCCCGCTGTGCAGCAGGCTGTACCGGGGTATCACTGTGCATCGTTTCTCCGCTATGGCGCCGCGTACTTCCTAGAACGGCCGGCGCCAGACTGCATGGACGGGAACGGGTTACCCCAGATCAGACGGGCTGGGCACCCTTGCCCTGCGCGACGAAACGCATCATCCACTCGGCCACCGTGGTGCCCTGGTGCGAGTGGGCGAGGCTGGCGACAGCATTGCTGTAGACCGGCTCGCCAATGCACTGCTGGCGGATGTCGAGCAGTGCACGGGAATAGTCGTGGACGAATTCCGGATGGCCCTGGAAGCACAGCACCTGATCTTCGATGCAGTAGGCCGCTACCGGGCAGAACTCGCTGGAGGCCAGCAGGGTGGCCTTCTCCGGCAGCGCAGTGACCTGGTCCTGGTGGCTGATCAGCAGGGTCAGCTGATCCAGCGCCGGGGTCATCCACTGCGGTTGCTGCTTCATCTCGTAGTGGTGGATGCCTACGCCCCAGCCCTGATGAGCGCGTTCGGCGCGGCCGCCGAGCAGCAGAGCCAGCAGCTGGTGGCCGAAGCAGATGCCGAGCAGCTTGTCGCCGTTCTCGTAACGCTCGAGCAGGAAGCTCTTGAGGGGCTGAATCCACGGATCGCTGCCAAACGAGTCGGCCTTGCTGCCGGTCACCAGGTAAGCGTCATAGCGCTCACCAGCCGCCGGGTAATGGCCCTGCACCACGTTGAAGACTTCGAAGCTGGCCGCCAGCGGTTGCTGGGCGAACAGGCGTTCGAACATGCGGCCGTAACCCTGATATTGGTCGACGAGTTCGGGGCGGAGTACATCGGTTTCCAGAATGCAGATACGCAGAGACATGGAGCGGACTACCTGAAACAGCCGGGGGTGAAAGAAGAGGTGTTTAGCGTGCATCGAAGCGACACCGAAACGCAACAGCCACAAGGCCTTGCGCGATATCCGGCAATCATCAGCGGTTTCGATACCTATCATGCCGCGCATTCACTTCTGCGCGGCAAGCGGCTCGGCAAAGATGCAGCCACACCCAACCAGCAAGGAGAACCACCATGAGCAGTTTCGCCGCCCTCGCCAGCCTGATCGCCGCCTCCGCCTTCCACAGCGCTCCGGCCGCCAATCAACCCTCGCAACCGGCCAACGCCCGCCAGTAACCCTGGCGGCGCCCCCTCAGGAGGATCAGCCGTGACCATCACCGAAGCCTTCAGCAGCACCAACACCTATGGCGTGACCTACGTCAGCCTCAGCGATTCGGGTCTGAACTTCGAATCCGAAGCCGCCGTGCACATGGACGATGGCAGCCTGCTGACCCTGCGCATGCCAACCCGGCAGAGCGAGAAGCTGGCCATCCACTCGGTGGTCTGCATGCAGAACGGCTGGTGCCAGGCCGCCTGAGCGGTCACTGCGCGAGCAGACGCGCCGCCACCTCATCGCCCAGGTGCCGGGCGAGAATGCGCTGCCAGCTACCGTCCTGGCGCATGGCCGCGAAGGCCTGGCGCATTTCCAGCTGCACGCCCTGCGCATCCGCCAGCCGCGGGCTGCCGGCGATAAAGCTGCGCGACACCCCCACGGGCCGCCCTTCCAGCAACGAGCCGGCCGGATAGTTCAGGCGCCGCCAGAGATAGTGGGTGCGCAGATCGATTTCGTACCAGGCCAGTACCCGCCCGCCATACAGCATGCGCGCGGCCTGCTCCGGGTCCGTCACTTCCACCACCGTCTGCCCTTCCTGCTTCAGCGCCAGCGCTTCTTGCGCGCGCGGCGTGCCGCCCATCACCACCACGGGGCCGGCGGCGAGCGCATCTTTCAGGCTATCGAAACGCTGGCGCGGGCTGACCAGCATGTAGGAGGTGTTGAGCACGTCGAGCAGCCAGACGAAGCCCTGCTCACGCTCGGCGGTGCGCCCCAGGTTGAGCACGATGCCGTGCGGATCGTTCGCCACCTCCAGCTGCACGCGTTTCCACGGCACGCTGCGGTAGATGCACTCGCGGTGCATGCGCCGGCACAGCTCGTCCATCAGGTCGCCGAACACGCCGCGGTCACGCGGATTGTCGTCGGCGAACGGCATCTGCCCCTGCCCGACATAGACATTCAATGCCTGCCCGGCACCGGCCATGGCCGACGCCAGCGACAGACCGGTCGCCAGAAGAAATCCCACCCACCCCGAATGCGTGCTCACGCGCCAGCAACTCCCCCGATGCGCTGTCGGCAAGACTGACAGAAAGCCCATGAAAAGCAAAACCGGCCACTGGGGCCGGTTCGCTTGCTACGGGTGGCGATCAGAAGCCTTTGCCGCTGGCCGCTTTCTCCAGCAGCAGGGCCGGCGGCAGGAAGCGCTCGCCGTACTGCTCGGCCAGGTACTGGGCACGAGCGACGAAGTCCTTCACTCCGTACTGGTTGATGAACTGCAGCGCCCCGCCGGTCCAGGCAGCGAAACCGATGCCGAAGATCGAACCGATGTTGGCGTCGGCCACCGACTTCAGCACGCCCTCTTCCACGCATCTCACCGTTTCAATCGCCTGGATAAACAGGATGCGGTCACGCACGTCCTCCTGGGATATCTGCGCATCGGCCTTCTCGAAGTGCACCTTGAGCTCCGGCCACAGGCGCTTCTTGCCACCTTCGGGGTATTCGTAGAAGCCACCGCCGGCCGCCTTGCCCGGACGCTTGTACTCCTTGAGCATCAGCTCGATGACGTTGAACGCCGGGTGCTGCGGAATGCTCTTGCCCTCGGCGGCCAGGTCCTTGATGGTCTGCTGGCGAATGTGCTCCATCAGGCTCATCGACACCTCGTCACTGATCGCCAGCGGGCCCACCGGCATGCCGGCCTTGCGCGCCTCGTTCTCGATCATCGCCGCGCTCACGCCTTCGCCGAGCATGGCAATGCCTTCGTTGGTGAAGGTGCCGAACACCCGCGAGGTGAAGAAGCCGCGGCTGTCCTCGACCACGATCGGGGTCTTCTTGATCTGCAGCACATAGTCGAAGCCACGCGCCAGCGTCTCGTCGCTGGTCTTCTCGCCACGGATGATCTCCACCAGTGGCATCTTGTCGACTGGGCTGAAGAAGTGCAGGCCGATGAACTTGTCCTGCTTCTGCACCGCAGTGGCCAGGCCGGTGATCGGCAGGGTCGAGGTGTTGGAAGCGATCACCGCCTCCGGCAGCGCGGCGGCCTCGGCGGCAGCGTTGACCTTGGCCTTCAGACCGCGATCTTCGAACACCGCTTCGATGATCAGGTCGCAGCCTTCAAGGTCGGCATCGCTGGCGGTCGGCTTGATCCGCGCGAGGAAGGCGTCGCGCTTGTCAGCGGTCATGTGGCCACGACTGACCTTCTTGTCGAGCAGCTTGGCCGAGTAAGCCTTGCCCTTCTCCGCCGCCTCGATGGATACGTCCTTCAGCACCACCTCTATGCCGGCAGCAGCCGACACATAGGCGATGCCGGCCCCCATCATGCCGGCGCCGAGCACGCCGACCTTCTTCGTCACGTACTGCGGAATGCCCTGCGGGCGCGAGCTGCCGGCGTTGATCTCGTTCAGCTGGAACCAGAAGGTGCCGATCATGTTCTTCGCCACCTGGCCGGTGGTCAGCTCGGTGAAGTAGCGCGCCTCGATGATCTGCGCGGTGTCGAAGTCGACCTGCGCGCCCTCGACGGCGGCGCACATGATCTTCTCCGGCGCCGGGAAGCAGCCCTTGGTCTTGTCACGCAGCACGCTCGGCGCGATGGCCAGCATCTGCGCCACGGCCGGAGTGCTCGGCGTGCCGCCGGGGATCTTGTAGCCCTTCACATCCCACGGCTGCGCGGCAGTCGGGTTGGCGGCGATCCAGGCGCGGGCCTTGGCCAGCATCTCGTCCGGAGTCGCGGCGATATCGTGGATCAGGCCGGCCTTGAGCGCGGCGTCCGGGCGAACCTTCTTGCCTTCGGCCAGGTACGGCAGGGCTTTTTCCAGGCCGAGGATGCGCACCATGCGCACCACGCCGCCACCGCCCGGCAGCAGGCCGAGGGTCACTTCCGGCAGGCCCAGCTGCACGCTGGAGCTGTTCAGGGCGATGCGGTGGTGGCAGGCCAGGCAGATTTCCCAGCCGCCACCCAGCGCGGCGCCGTTGATCGCAGCTACCACCGGCTTGCCCAGGGTCTCCAGGCGGCGCAGCTGGCCCTTGATGTTGAGGATCATGTCGTAGAACGACTTGGCGTCGGCCTTGGTGACCTTGATCAGCTCGTTGAGGTCGCCGCCGGCGAAGAAGGTCTTCTTCGCCGAGGTGACGATCACGCCGGCGATGGAGTCCTTCTCGGCTTCCAGGCGGGCCACGGTGGCGCCCATGGCCTCGCGGTACACCGCGTTCATGGTATTGGCGCTCTGGCCGGGCATGTCGATGGTCAGGACGACGATATTGTCCTGGCCCTTTTCGTAACGGATGGCGTCAGTCATTTTTCTTATCTCCGCCTCAAACTCTTTCGATGATCGTCGCGATGCCCATGCCGCCGCCCACGCAGAGCGTGGCCAGGCCGTAGCGCAGGTCGCGCTTCTCCAGCTCGTCGAGCAGGGTGCCGAGGATGGCGCAGCCAGTGGCGCCCAGCGGGTGGCCCATGGCGATGGAGCCGCCGTTGACGTTGACCTTGTCCTCGCTCACGCCCATGTCCTTCATGAACTTCATCACTACCGAAGCGAAGGCTTCGTTGACCTCGAACAGATCGATGTCTTCCACCGAGAGCCCAGCCTTGGCCAGGGCCTTGCGGGTGGCCGGCGCCGGACCGGTAAGCATGATGGTCGGGTCGGTGCTGGTCACGGCGGTGGCGACGATCCGCGCACGCGGCTTGAGGCCCAGCTCCTTGCCCTTGGCCGGGCTGCCGATCAGCATCAGTGCGGCGCCGTCGACGATGCCCGAGCTGTTGCCCGGGGTGTGTACGTGCTCGATGCGCTCGACGTGGCTGTACACGCGCAGCGCGGTGGAGTCGAAGCCCATCTGGCCCATCATCTCGAAGCTCGGCTTGAGCTTGCCCAGGCCCTCGACGGTGCTGTCACCGCGAATAAATTCGTCGTGGTCGAGGATGACGATGCCGTTCTGGTCGGTCACCGGAATCAGCGATTTGTTGAACGAGCCATCGGCGCTGGCGCGCGCGGCCTTCTGCTGCGAGCGCAGGGCGAAGGCGTCCACATCGCTACGGCTGAAGCCTTCCAGGGTAGCGATCAGGTCGGCGCCGATGCCCTGCGGCACGAAGCTGGTGTGGATGTTGGTTTCCGGGTCCATCACCCAGGCGCCGCCGTCGGAGCCCATCGGCACGCGCGACATGGATTCCACGCCGCCGACCACCACCAGGTCCTCGAAGCCGGAACGCACCTTCATCGCGCCCATGTTCACCGCTTCCAGGCCCGAGGCGCAGAAACGGTTGAGCTGCACGCCGGAGACGCTGACGTCCCAGTCCGCCACCATCGGCGCGGTCTTGGCGATGTCGGCGCCCTGGTCGCCCACCGGGGTCACGCAGCCGAGCACGATATCGTCGACCTGACGGGTATCCAGCGCGTTGCGCTCCTGCAGCGCACGCAGCAGGCCGGCCACCAGATTGACTGGCTTGACGCTGTGCAGCGCGCCGTCCTTCTTGCCCTTGCCGCGCGGCGTGCGCACGGCGTCGAAAATATATGCTTCGGTCATGACGTCCTCGGTACATGGCAGCGGCGGATGCCGGGTCGCCTTACCTTAATTCCCCGCCCCGCGGACTCAATGACCGATGCGCTCAGGCCCGTTGACCATTGGGCTCAGACGAGCGGTCTGTTTTGCACCACTGCCTCCCGCGCAGGCCGCGGCGTGTCTGGCTCAAGGGCCGAGAGGCGAATCCCGGCATGCGGCAATAACCACAGGGATTTTCCATTGCCTGGCTAGAAACCAAGTCATCTAAGCCAGGTGTGACGCGGCCCCTAGAGTTACTCATGCAAGGTGCCGTCGCCGGGTTCTGCCGGGACGGCTTTTTTATCTGCGCCACGGTGTGACGCCCCGCCCGCCGATCTTTACTCGCGGGCACTGGCCGAAGCACCAACAAGAACAAAGGCAGTAGAACTATGTTCAAACACGTCAAATACCGGCAGGCGAGCCTCATCGTCCTAGCCACCACCGTCATCCTGATCCTGCCCAACGTGCCTCGTCTGGTCGGTTGATCATCCCTAACTAGCCGTGGCCCGATGCCGTAGCGCTCGGGCCACGGAACAACCCCTCCCCAAGATACCCCCAACCAAGACTGTGCTAGCGTGGCCACTCGCCTTCATGAGAACGCCGCCATGCGCCATCTGCTGCTCTGCCTGGGCCTCGCCCTCAGCCCCCTCGCCGCACTGGCCGGCGATATCGACCAGGCCGCCGCAATCAGCGCGCTGCAGCAACCCAATGCGGTGCTGATCGACGTACGCACCCAGGAAGAATTCGCCAGCGGCGCCCTGCCCGAGGCCAGCCTGATTCCCTATGAGCAGATCGCCCAACGCATCGCCACTGTGGCGCCGGACAAGAGCACGCCAGTGGTCCTCTACTGCCGCAGCGGCCGCCGCTCCGGCATCGCCCAGGACCGTCTGCTGGAGCTGGGCTACAGCAACGTGATCAACGCCGGCGGCTACGAACAACTGCAACCCCTGCTCAAGGACCGATAGCACCCATGCGGACCACGCTTCAACGCCTCGCCCACCTGCCCCTGCTCGCCGCCCTGCTGGCACCCGCCGCCTTTGCCGCCGAACTCAAGCTTGAGCTGCCGCAGGGCAGCGGCAGCTGGAGCACCGAACAACTGCTGACTCACCCGCAGGCCCAGCAGGTGGAGATACCTGGCGACGTTTCCTACAAACGCACCATGCACTACCGCGCCGTACCGCTGGCCGCCCTGCTCGAAGACGTACAACCCGGCGACCACCTGCAGGCCGTAGCCCTGGACGGCTTCGCCGCCGAACTCCCCGCCGCCCCGCTACTAAGCACCCAGGGCGCCCGCGCCTGGCTGGCAGTGGAAGACCCGGCGCAGCCCTGGCCACGCCTGTCGAAGAACAAACCCAGCGCCGGGCCCTTCTACCTCGTCTGGCAACAACCGGAAGCCGCGCAGATCGGCCCGGAGCAATGGCCCTTCCAGGTTTCCACCTTCCGCCTGCTCGCCCCGGTGGCCCAGCGCTTCCCCGCACTGCTGCCGGCAGCCGATGCCAGCGCCGAAGTGCAGGCGGGGTTTGCCGTGTTCCAGAAGAACTGCCTGGCCTGCCACCGCCTGAACGGCGCGGGGGATTCGCACTTCGGGCCGGACCTGAATATCCCGCACAACCCGACCGAGTATTTCGAGGGGGATTTTCTGCGGCAGTACATTCGTGATCCGCAGAGCCTGAGGAAGTGGCCGCAGGGGCGGATGCCGGGGTTTAGTGAGGGGGTTTTGAGTGATAAGGAATTGAGGGAGTTGATTGGGTATTTGGGCCACATGGCTGGACGGAAAGGCCGCCACGAGTAGCATTCCAGCAACACGAGAAAAGCAGTATCCGCTGCTACAGCCAAATGCTTTTCCAGCCGAAAAGCCTTGCTCTCAGGACGCCAGCAAAGGGATTTGAAATGCCAACTGTGTTGAACAAACTAGCCACTATCACTTTGCTAGCCGTCGCCGCGACGCTTGCGGCCATCGCATTACTAGCGGCGTCAGTAGCTCTGCTGGCCTATCTCGATACAACCGTACCGAATGCAGCGTTCTTCAGACTATGCCCCAGCGACTCACAAAGCGATTGCGTAGCTTTCACCTGGACACATCTGATAGCCCTGCTCTGCTCCAGTCTGCTTTCTGCAGGTCTCTTGGCTGCCTGGAGAGTCAAACGATGGAAGAAAAACCCAGAAGCAAGCAACTGCAGGACTGCAAATGAGTAGCGCGCTTGAGCTAGAAAACTTCATCACCTTTTTTGAGGTAGAACCCACCAAAACTCATGAAACAGGTTGGTTCTATGGAGCGCATTTCGAGACCCAAATAGGCGCTGATACCGTGCTCGCCACAGTGGCGCCAGATGAAGCGGAGTTCTTTATCGAATGGCGCCAAGGCGAACGAACCTTACTAAAACTCAAGCTCGTCATGATCACCGAATGGATCTTTCAAACTCGCAACGGCAGAGAGCAACTGCTCCTTAAGACAGCCACGGACCGCGAAGGCATTTGTGTCATCACACTCAGACCGGAAGTGGCTATAAATCTGGAGCTGCAGTGGTGAGCATGGGAGCAGTTATGCGCTACGCCTCAGGGGAACTTGTGGAGCTTGGAGACTGCGTACTGCTGGAGCAAGGCCGTACGAAGGGGGTGGTGCAGGCAATCATTGAAACCCCGGAGCAGATGGCCGAATGGGGATTAGATGAACCTGGGCTCTTACTAGCGTCTGAGCCGTTCGGCCTGGTGTTCTGGCCCGAGTCAGAGCCCTACGACCCGGTAATTTTCGTTTCGCGGCAAGCAACCTAGTGTTCGGCCTTACAAATCTGGCCCTCTCTCGCAGCCGCACAGAACATCCTACTCAGCTGACCTTCCGCTTTCGCCCTTACGGCGAGTCACTTTCTCTTGCGTGCCCAAGAGAAAGTGACCAAAGAGAAGGGCACCCCGGCATCCGGGTCTGGCCTGCGGCCAGACTTCCCTCCCTCCGGGGCCGCTCCGGGGGCCGGCTTACAAGGGCCGTCCCTGGCCCTTTAAGCCTCTCGCCGCATCCATGCGGCTCGTCCCACTGCGCAACACCTCCACTCAGCCTCCTGACGGGAACTTGGGCTCCGAGTTGCCTGATGCCTTTCCTCGTGTTGATCGCTCCCGCGTCTAATCGCTATTTTGGCGGGCCAGCTTTCATCGATGACACGACTGCTGCTCTCGGCTCAGTTGGCATTGACCGACTGGTTCACGGCGTCATCCGCAAACAAGGAGATTTAAGTGGTTACCTGCTACCTCAGATACATCCTCGACCCGCAGAAACTCAAAGAATTTGAGCACTACGGAAAGCTGTGGATTCCGCTAGTGGAGAAATTCGGCGGCCAGCACCATGGCTATTTCCTGCCATCGGAAGGAGCCAATAACGTCGGCCTCGCCATGTTCACCTTCCCCAGCCTGGCCGAGTACGAGCAGTATCGGATCAAGTCTGCTGCAGATCCGGAGTGCATTGCCGCGTTCAAATATGCCGCAGATACCCAATGCATCATCAGCTACGAGCGCTCCTTCTTCCGGCCAGTCTTCACGGCCTGAGGTCTAGCAAAGCGGGAAGAGCGCAGAACTATCAGGCAACACGAACGCCCCTTCAGCAGGGTGAGTGGAATCGTCGTGGAAGGGGTTGAGCGGCATGGATGCCGCGAGAGGCGCGATGGGCCAAGGATGGCCCTTCGCGGCGTGCCCCTGGAGCGGCGATGGAGCGAACGAACCCGGAGCGAAGCGTAGGGCCGGATGGCGGGGCAAGCGTTTTTGGTTACTTTTGCCGCGACTGGCAAAAGTGACCCGCCCAGCAGGGCGGAACTGATGCGTCGATAAGCACGAAAACGAGCAGCGGCACGAAACCAATAACATCAGGCCAATGCACAGGGCACCAGTCCCTCACCCCTGCCCCTCTCCCACAGGGCGAGGGGTTAAGAAAGAAGCGCGCTCCGCGCGCCACACCTCACTGCTGTTGTTGCTGCGTCTGCATCAACGCCGCCACATTCACCCGCGCATGCATCTGCTCGCCCCCACCACCCCGGCGCATCCCCCGCACCGGACAGGCGTCGAGATAGTCGAGCCCAACCGCCAGCTTCAAATGCCGCTCCGGCCGCGACAGCTGGTTGGTCACATCGAAGCTGTACCAACCATCCCCCAGCCAGGCCTCAGCCCAGGCATGGCTGGCCAGGTGCCCGCTGTCCTCGGTGTACAGATAGCCCGACACATAGCGCGACGGCACACCCAGGCTACGCGCGCAGGCCAGGAAGGCATGGGTATGGTCCTGGCACACCCCGGCGCGGCCGGCGAAGGCCTCGGCGGCAGTGCTGTCGACCTGGGTCACGCCCGGGCTGTAGGGCATCTGCGCATGCAGGCCGTGCATCAGGCCGATCAGCCCGTCGCGGTCGCTGCGCCCGGCGCTGCTGGCGCGGGCGAACTCGCGCAGCGGGTCGTCGGCCTGGGTCAGGCGCGTGCTGCGCAGGTACGGCAAGGCCGAACGGCTGTCGCGCTCGGACTCGCAGTGTTCGTCGATCTCCACCTGGCCACGGGCGCCGATCACCAGTGCCTCGTGCGGCTCGTCCAGGGTCAGCACATGCAGGATGTTGCCGTAGGGATCGCGCTGCGCACGCACCGGGCGCGGCAGGTCGAGCTGCCAGCTGATCACGCGCTGGCGCGCGCTCTCCTGCGGGGTCAGGCGCAGGTACTGGATGCTCGCGCGCACCTGATCGTCGTAGTTGTAGGTGGTGTCGTGGCGGATCGAGAGTCTCATACGACCTCCAGATAGGACGTGTGGATGGCGCTGCCCAACTGCCTAACGAGCAGGATGAAATCGGTGAGCCAGGTGTGCAGGCCCTCGTCGAGGACCTCGTCAATGCTGGTGTAGCGCAGGCGTGCGTCCAGTTCGGCGGCCAGGCGCTGGGCCGGGCGGCCGTTGTCGCCGGGCAGGCCGGCGAGCATCAGGTTGAGCTCCTCCATGCAGGCGCGCAGCGAGCGCGGCACCTCGGGGCGCAGCAGCAGTAGTTCGGCGATCTTGTGGGTGCGCGGCGAGCCGCGGTAGATCTCGGTGAAGGCCTCGAAGGACGACAGCGCGCGCAGCAGCGCGCTCCACTCGTAGTAGCCACGCGCCGAAGTGTCGCTGACTTCGTCGGCGGCATCGCCGAGCATCTCGTAGCGCGCATCGAGCAGGCGCAGGGTGTTGTCGGCGCGCTCGATGAAGGTGCCCAGGCGAATGAAGCGATAAGCCTCGCCGCGCATGATGGTGCCGAAGGTGGCGCCACGGAACAGGTGCGAGCGCTCCTTGACCCACTCGCAGAAGCGGCTGATGCCATAGCGCCCCAGGCCCTCGGCGGCGATGCCGCGCATCTCCAACCAGGTGGCGTTGATGTTCTCCCACATGTCGGCGGTGATCCGCCCACGCACGGCGTGAGCGTTGGCCCGCGCGCCCTGCAGGCAGCAGTAGATGCTCGCCGGGTTCTCCGCATCGAGGGCGAAGAAGTGCAGCATGCGCTCGGCGTGCATCTGCCCGTGGCGGGTCAGGTAGTCGTCCAGGGTGCCGGTGATCAGCAGCGGCAGGGCCAGTTCGTCGAGGCCGTCGCCACGCCCGTCCTGCGGCATCAGCGACAGCGAATAGCTGACGTCGAGCATGCGCGCGAGGTTTTCGGCGCGCTCCAGGTAGCGCGACATCCAGTACAGATCGGAGGCAGTTCTACTCAGCATGATGCGATTTCCTTAATCCTCGACCACCCAGGTGTCCTTGGTGCCGCCGCCCTGGGACGAGTTGACCACCAGGGAACCCTCGCGCAGCGCCACACGGGTCAGGCCACCGGGCACCAGGCGGGTCTCGCGACCAGACAGCACGAACGGCCGCAGGTCGATATGGCGTGGCGCGATGCCCTTCTCGACGAAGGTCGGGCAGGTCGACAGGCTCAGGGTGGGCTGGGCGATATAGGCTTCCGGGCGCGCTTTCAGGCGTTCGCGGAAGGCCTCGATCTCGGCCTTGGTCGCGGCCGGGCCGACCAGCATGCCGTAGCCGCCGGAGCCCTGGGTTTCCTTGACCACCAGCTCGGACAGGTTGGCCAGCACGTGTGACAACTCATCGGGCTTGCGGCACTGCCAGGTGGGCACGTTCTTGAGGATCGGCTCCTCGTCCAGGTAGAAGCGAATCATCTCGCCGACGTAGGGGTAGATCGACTTGTCGTCCGCCACCCCGGTACCCACCGCGTTGGCCAGCACCACGTTGCCGCTGCGGTAGGCGGCCAGCAGACCGGGCACGCCGAGCATGGAGTCAGGGTTGAAGGCCAGCGGGTCGAGGAAGGCGTCGTCCAGGCGGCGGTAGATCACATCCACCGGCTGCGGACCGGAGGTGGTGCGCATGAACACCTTGTCGTCACGGACGAACAGGTCGGCGCCTTCCACCAGCTCCACGCCCATCTCGCGGGCGAGGAAGGCGTGCTCGAAGTAGGCGCTGTTGAAGCGGCCCGGGGTGAGCACCACCACGCTGGGGCTGTCCATCGGGCTGGAGCTCTTCAGCGTATCCAGCAGCAGGCTCGGGTAATGGTCGATGGGCGCCACGCGCTGCATGGAGAACAGCTCGGGGAACAGGCGCATCATCATCTTGCGGTCTTCGAGCATGTAGCTGACGCCGCTCGGAGTACGCAGGTTGTCTTCCAGCACGTAGTAGGTGCCGTCGCCATCGCGCACCAGGTCGACGCCGGCGATGTGAGCGTAGATGTCGCGGTGCAGGTCGAGGCCCTGCATCGCCAACTGGTAGCCCTCGTTGGCCAGCACCTGCTCGGCCGGGATGATGCCGGCCTTGAGGATGCGCTGCTCGTGGTAGATATCGGCGAGGAACATGTTCAACGCCTTGACCCGCTGAATGCAGCCGGACTCGACGATGCGCCACTCGCTGGCGGGGATGCTGCGGGGAATGGTGTCGAAGGGGATCAGGCGCTCGGTGCCCTGCTCGTCCCCGTAGAGGGTGAAGGTGATACCTGCACGGTGGAACAGCAGGTCGGCTTCGCGGCGGCGCTGGGCCAGAAGCTCCTCGGGGGTATCCGCCAACCAGCGGGCGAATTCCCGATAGTGCGGGCGGACTGCGCCGCTCGCGTCGTACATCTCGTCATAGAAGGTGCGGGCCATGCCGTACTCCTTGTCACCCGGACAGGAGAGCCATCGCAAGGGCCGTGCCACGAAATTTTATTGTTTATTTTCAATGAGTTGAATAAAAGCGAAACGTATGACGCACCAGCTTGGGGCGCATTTCATGCGTCATTTGGGACGCTCGCCCCAAGGCATGGCAGGCTTTTGCCGGAGGCTGTCTATGGGGGATATAGCGAGGTTCGATTTCCCGCACGGGGCGCGGCTGGGCAGACTGCGCGGCATCGGAGCGGTGGCTGCATCAGGCCCGTCGCTCCGCGAGATCGGCGCTCCCCTTCTTGCCGATCGCTCCTGTGGCCGCCCCCTTTCGGGCGGCCTTTTTTATGCGCGGCTCAGACCGCCTGGGCCACGGCCGGCTCGCCGAAGGCCAGGTTCAGCCAGTGACGGTAGAAGCCCTCGGCGACCTTGTTCAGCGACTCGATGCGCAGCGGCAGGTCGACCAGCATCTGGCGCAGGCCCTGCTGGCTGGCCTGGGTCTCGTCGAGCAGGTGTGCCCAGTCCTGCAGCCACCAGCGCACCAGGCCCTCGGTGACTTCCGGATGACCCTGCAGGGCCAGCACCTTGTCGCCCCAGGCGAAGGCCTGGTTAGGGCACCAGGGGCTGGACAGCAGCCACTCGGCGCCGGCCGGCAGGTCGAAGGTATCGCTGTGCCATTGGTAGACCGGGAATTCGCGTGGCAGATGCGCCAACCAGGGGCTGCCGGCGTCGCGCCGCACCAGCGGCTGCCAGCCCACCTCGGTGTAGGGCATGCGATGCACGGAGGCGCCGAGCGCGCGGGCGATCAGCTGGCCGCCCAGGCAATGGCCGATGATGGGAATGTCGCGACGAATGAAGTGACGCAGCGCATCGATTTCCGCCCTGATCCAGGGCAGGTCGTCGTTGACGCTCATCGGCCCGCCCATCACCGCCACCGCGCGGGGGCGATCCAGGTCATAGCCGTCGAGTTCGTTGAGGTCGGTGCGCAATACGGTGAAGTCGAGGCCCTGCTCTTCCAGAACGGTAGCGAGGTGGCCCGGAGCACAAAAATCGACGTGCGTCAGAATCAGAATGTCGGTCATGACTACTCTCCGTTGTCCGCTTGCCAAGGCAAGGCCCGTGCCGGAACACCGAGCCCTCCCCCGTCTTACGAACTTATTTTTTCGAGCAGGCTAACCGAGGCGAAGATGACCGGCTAGTGCCGGCTCGAAATCCCCCGCGAGGCGCTTGCAGGGGATGAGCCGCGCGCATGGCGAGCGGCCCATCCTGCGCCCTCAGGGAATGCGCACCCCCTGCTTGTCGCTCTGCGCCAGGTCCATCAGCTCGCGGCTGGCCACGGTGTACATGGCGTAGTCGGTGCCGGTGGCCGCGCGCAGTTCGGCGAGCATCGCCAACCAGCGCTGCACCAGGGTCTTGTGCTGCTCCAGCCAGAAGCTGACCCGCTCCTCGATTTCCTTCGGACCCTCGGCCATCTGCAGCACGGCGATGGTGATCGCCCGCTGCTGCCAGTCCAGGTCGTCGCGGAACGCCTCGCGGGCCAGGGCCTGCCAGTTGTTCTCCACCGGCAGGCCGGTGATCTGCTGCAGGTACCAGGACAGCTCCAGCGCACCGCCGGTGGCGAAGTAGGCGGTAGCCACGTCCGCCGCCGGCTGGCCGGTGACGTCGGCGGCCTCGATGATCGGCAGCAGGGTGTACAGGTGGCTGGTGCCGGCGACCACGCGGGCCAGTTCCTCCGGCGCGCCGGCCTCGACGAAGCTCTGGTAGCGCGCCAGCCACTGCTCGCGGGCCGGGCCTTCGAGCAACTCGTCCAGGCGCCCGGCCAGGGCGGCCACGCGTGGGGCGAAGTGGCCGACATCGCGGGCGGCGTCCAGATCATCGCGACGGCTGCGCAGGAACCAGCGGGTGGCACGACGGCCCAGGCGCATCAGTTCGTCCATCAGCTGCAGCTGCAGTTCAGCCGGCACCTTGTAGTCCAGCGCCTCGATCTGCTTCCACCAGTGCGGCAGGCGGAACACGTCACGCACGATGACGTAGGCGCCGGCGACGTTGGCCGCGCTCATGCCGGTGGACTCCTTCAGGCGCTGCACGAAGGTGATGCCCATGTGGTTGACCAGGTCGTTGGCGATCTGCGTGCTGACGATCTCGCGTTTCAGGCGGTGACGGCGCATGGCCTCGCCGAACTTCTTGGTCAGCTGCGCCGGGAAGGCGGTCTCCATCTCGCGGGCCAGGTAGTCATCATCCGGCACCAGGGATTTCAGCAGCGCTTCCTTGAGGTCGATCTTGCTGTAGGAGATCAGCACCGACAGCTCCGGCCGGGTCAGGCCACGGCCATTGGCGGCGCGCTCGTTGAGCTCGTCGTCGGTGGGCAGGAACTCCAGCGCGCGATCCAGCTTGCCGGCCGCCTCCAGCGCGGCCATCAGGCGCTTGTACTCCGGCAGGCGCTCGCGGGCGCGGCGCTCGGCCAGGGACAGGGCCTGGGTCTGCTTGTAGTTGTTGCCCAGCACCAGGTTGCCAACATCATCGGTCATCTCGGCCAGCAGCTTGTTGCGCTGCTTGCCGGTCATGTCGCCGGCGCCGACGATCTCGCCCAGGAGGATCTTGATGTTCACCTCATGGTCGGAGCAGTCCACGCCACCGGCGTTGTCGATGAAGTCGGTGTTGCTGGCGCCCCCGTTGAGGCCGTATTCGACGCGGCCGAGCTGGGTCATGCCGAGGTTGCCGCCCTCGCCCACGACCTTGGCGCGCAGCTCGTTACCGTTGACGCGCAGGCCATCGTTGGCCTTGTCGCCGACGTCGGCGTGGGTCTCGCGGCTCGATTTCACGTAGGTGCCGATGCCACCGTTCCACAGCAGGTCGACCGGCGCCTTGAGCAGCGCGTTGATCAGCTCGGTGGGCGCCAGCTTGTCGGCGGCGATGTCGAAGCGCGCCTTCATCTGCGGGCTGATGCTGATGCTCTTGGCGCTGCGCAGGAAGATGCCGCCGCCCTCGGAGATCAGCTTGGCGTCGTAGTCGGCCCAGCTCGAGCGCGGCAGGGCGAACATGCGCTGGCGCTCGACGAAGCTCTTCGCCGCATCCGGATTGGGGTCGATGAAGATGTGCTGGTGGTTGAAGGCGGCAACCATCTGCAGCTTGTCCGACAGCAGCAGGCCGTTGCCGAACACGTCGCCGGCCATGTCACCGATGCCGATCACCGTGGTGGCGTCCTTCTGCACGTCGATGCCGCGCTCGCGGAAGTGGCGCTGCACCGAGACCCAGCCGCCCTTGGCGGTGATGCCCATGCCCTTGTGGTCGTAGCCGGCCGAGCCGCCGGAGGCGAAGGCGTCGCCGAGCCAGAAGCCATAGTCCAGGGCGATGCCGTTGGCGATGTCGGAGAAGGTCGCGGTGCCCTTGTCCGCCGCCACCACCAGGTAGGGATCATCCGGGTCGTGGCGCACCACGTTCTCCGGCGGTACCACCTTGCCGTCCTTGAGGTTGTCGGTGATGTCGAGCAGGCCGCTGATGAAGATGCGGTAGCAGGCGATGCCCTCGGCCAGCACCTCGTCGCGGTTGCCGCCGATGGGCAGTTTGCGCGGAATGAAGCCGCCCTTGGCGCCCATCGGCACGATCACCGCGTTCTTCACCTGCTGCGCCTTGACCAGGCCGAGCACTTCGGTACGGAAGTCCTCCTCGCGGTCGGACCAGCGCAGGCCGCCACGGGCGACATCGCCGAAGCGCAGGTGCACGCCCTCGACGCGCGGGCAGTAGACGAAGATCTCGAACTTCGGCACCGGCCGCGGAATCTCCGGGATCAGCCGCGGGCTGAGCTTGAAGCTGAAGTAATGCTTGGGCTGGCCGCCCTCGCCGTTCTGGAAGAAGTTGGTACGCAGGGTGGCCTTGATCAGGTCCAGGTAGCGCCGCAGGATGCGGTCCTCGTTGAGCACCGCAACGTTGTCCAGCGCGGCGAGGATGGCCTGCTCGAGCTTCTGCTGTTTGTCTTCCAGGTCCTCGGCGGAGAGCTTGCGCGCCAGGTAGAAACGGGTGCGGAACAGGCGCACCAGCTCCTTGGCGATGTCGGCGTGGTTGACCAGGGTCGCGGCGATGTAGCCGAGGTCGAAACCGAGGCGAATCTGCTTCAGATAACGGGCGTAGGCACGTAGCAGCGCCACGTCGCGCCAGGGCATGGCGGCGGTCAGCACCAGGCGGTTGAAACCGTCGTTCTCGGCGGCGCCTTCGACGATGCGCACGAAGGCGTCCTGCAGGGTCTCGTTGAGCTCCTGGATATCGACGTCCACGCCCTCGGCGGTGGTGAAGGCGAAGTCGTGAATCCAGAACTCGCGGCCAGCGGCGCTACGCAACTTGTAGGGGAACTCGCCGAGCACGCGCAGGCCGAGGTTCTCCAGGATCGGCAGCACGTCGGACAGCGGCAACGGCGTGTCAGCGTGGTACAGCTTGCAGTGCAGCTCCTGCTCGCCCTGGGTCAGCGGCTGGTAGAAGCTCATCACCAACGGGCGCTCGTCGGACAGGCTGAGCAGGTGCTGCATGTCGACCACCGCCGAATGCGGGGCGAAGCGCTCGGTGTAACCGGCCGGGAAGCCTTTCGGGAAGTCGGCCAGCACGTTGGTGCCCTGGGCCTCGCCGAAGCTCTCGACGATCAGGCTGGCGTAGTCGTCCTTCCACGAGCGGCAGGCCTGGATGACTTCCTTCTCGATACGCGCCGGGTCGATCTGCACACGGTTCTTCGGGTCGACCTTGAGGATGAACTGCACCCGCGCCAGCACCGACTCGGAGAAGTAGGTCCAGAACTCGCAGTCGCTGGCGCCCAGGCGCTCCATGAGAATCTGCTGGATCTTCACCCGCGTCTCGGTGGAGTACACGTCGCGCGGCACGTAGGCCAGGCAGTAGGCGAAACGGCCATAGGGGTCGCGGCGGATGAACAGGCGCAGCTTGTTGCGCTCCTGGATCTGCACGATGGCAATGGCGGTGCTGAACAGCTCGTCCACCGGGGTCTGGAACAGGTCGTCGCGCGGCAGCACTTCGAGTACCTGCTCCAGCTCCTTGCCCAGGTGCGCCTTGCGGTCGAAGCCGGAGCGGCGGGAAATCTCGTCCACCTTGCGGCGGATGAAGGGAATGCGGTTGACGCTGTCGGCATACACCGCCGAGGTGTAGAGGCCCATGAAGCGGCACTCCTTGACCACCTTGCCCTTGGCGTCCAGCTCGCGGATGGAAACGAAATCCGGGTAGGCCGGGCGGTGCACGCGGCTCGGTGTGGCGGCCTTGGCGAAGGACAGCAGCAGCGGCTCGCGCAGGTAGTCCAGCGCTTCCTTCTCGATATGCAGCTCGTCCTTCTTCAGGCCGGCGCGCAGCTGTTTGGACAGGCCGAGCAGCGAGGCCTCGTCATACACCAGGTGGCCACCGCCGTCCTTCTCCTCGACCAGAGTGAACTCTTCGTAGCCGAGGAAGGTGAAGTGGTTGTCCAGCAGGTATTCGAGGAAGGTCTTCACCTCGTCCAGCTCGGCGCCATCGACCTTGAGCTTGGCCTTGCCCAGCCAGGCCAGCAGTTGCTCGGCCTTGGCCTTCATCGGTTGGAAGTCGGCAACCGCCAGGCGCACTTCGCCGAGCACTTCGAGCAGGGCCTTCTCCAGGCTGCGCAGCTCGCTGACGTTGGCGCAGCGGTCGATCTCCAGGTACATCAGCGCTTCGTGCTGCACGTCCTTGCCGCCGCTGCCCTTGGTCAGGATCTCCTGCAGCTCGCCGTTCTTCTTGCGCTTCACGCTGAACACGCTGTTCTGCAGGGTGTGGATGCTGTAGCCCTGGCGGTTCAGCTCCATGCGTACCGAGTCGACCAGGAACGGCAGGTCGGCGTGCAACACTTCCACCGCGGTGTGGGTGGACTGCCAGCCGTGCTTCTCGTAATCCGGGTTGTACACCCGCACCAGCGGCTTGCCGTCGAAGCGCTCCAGAAGACGCCAGGAAGACAGGGTGCAGCCGGCCAGATCGCCCAGGCGGCGTTGGGTGAGTTCATCGAGGGAAACGATGCCGAAGAACTGTTCGGCGAACAGGGCTACTTGTGGCAGCACCTTGTCGCTGACGTGCTGGGTCAGCGCCGCTTGCAGTTGGTGCTGGAAGTCGGTTTTGCTGGCAGCAGTGAAGAACGCCATGTTGTTGCTCCGCTGGACTTGTTATTCGATAGGGGCACGCGGCTCCGGGCTTCCAAGCAGTCTAGGCGATGCCCGGAACTCGGCAGGCGCATGGCGACCATGAGGTCACGCCAAGCTTAGCGACAGGCCATGGCAGGCGGATTGCAGCGGCGCGACATATTCGTTCATCGCCATGCGGGCACCGTCGCTGATAAGGTTTCGTTCTGTGCATTCGGGAAGGGAAGCCATGCAGTCTCCGCTCAGCCGCCGCTTGGTGCTCAACCTCAACAACCTGCTGATCACCGCCATCGGCCTGAGCCTGCTCGGTCTGGCCGCCTGGCTGCGGCCGAACCTGGTAACGCCGTTGCTGTGGGCCGGCGTGCCGGTCTACATCGGCGTGCTGCTGCCGCGCTGGATCGGCCGCCGCGAGCGTCTGCGCCGGGCCGCCACGACCCTGGCCGCCAGCGAGGAGAAATGGGGCTTCGCCAGCCGCGACCATTGCGGCCCCTGGCTCAACTACATCGACCAGCCGTTCCTGCGCCGCTGCCCGGAGTTCGCCGGGCGCTACTTCTATGGCGAGTGGCTGGTGATCCACGACGGCCTGTTGATCATCAATCCGGGGCGCTCGACCCTGGACGCGCAGCGCCAGCAGGTCGCCTACGACTTCGCCTGCACCACTACCTATGCCTGGGACGGCTGCACGCCCAAGGTGCCCTTCTACTGGCTGGCGATCATCGGCGTGCCGGACTGGTGGGAGAAGCCGCACAAGGTGCTGCACCTGCATGGCGGCTTGATCTGCGAGACCGAGGTGTTCTGGCCGCTGACCCACCCGGCCAGCCTGGTGCACGACGCGCTGTACCAGTACCTGAACGCCGCGCCGGTGGCCAAGCATGAGGCCGACCTGCTGTTCTTCCGCATGCTGCGCGAGGCCGGCATGTGGTGGCCGGCGGCCTTCGTCTATTACCTCAGCGTGCGCCTGTTCGGTGCGCCGGATGTGCGCGGCCCGCGCCCGGACAACAGCCTGCTGAGCTGCACCAGCGAACTGCCCGGGGCGGCGCAGAACTTGTGCGAGATGCAGCGGTCTGCATGAGCCGCCGCGAAGTAGAACCAGTGGGCAATCGCGGCCGCGGGGCCTGCACGGCACGCGGCGATGCAGTACATTTAGCGCCCCGATCGGGTGAGTTCACCGCCCCGTCAGTCCCTCTCCAGGAAGATTTCGATGGAACATCGTGAAGCGCTGGTCGCCCTGCGGCAATTTCTCGCGACCCAGATCCTCGGCCAGGAAAAGCTCGTCGAGCGCCTGCTGATCGCCCTGCTCGCCGACGGCCATCTGCTGGTGGAGGGCGCGCCCGGCCTGGCCAAGACCAAGGCGATCAAGGAGCTGGCCGAGGGCATGGAGGCCGAGTTCCACCGCATCCAGTTCACCCCCGACCTGCTGCCCGCCGACATCACCGGCACCGAGATCTATCGCCCGGAGACCGGCAGCTTCGTGTTCCAGCAGGGGCCGATCTTCCACAACCTGGTGCTGGCCGACGAGATCAACCGCGCCCCGGCCAAGGTGCAGTCGGCGCTGCTCGAAGCCATGGCCGAGCGCCAGGTCAGTGTCGGTCGCTCGACCTACGAGCTGTCGCGCCTGTTCCTGGTCATGGCCACGCAGAACCCCATCGAGCAGGAAGGTACCTATCCCCTGCCCGAGGCCCAGCTCGACCGCTTCCTGATGCATGTGAAGATCGGTTTCCCAGATGCCAGCGTGGAACGCAAGATCCTCGCCCAGGCTCGCGGCGACGCGCTGAATGGCGAGGCCAAGCCGGAGCACCGGGTCAGCCAGCAGGCGATCTTCGCCGCCCGCCAGGAGATCCTCGGCCTGTACATGGCCGACGCCGTGGAGGAATACCTGGTGCAGCTGGTGATGGCCACCCGCACCCCGGCCAAGCATGACGCCGAGCTGGCCGAGTGGATCGCCTACGGCGCCAGCCCGCGCGGCACCATCGCCCTCGACCGCTGCGCCCGTGCCCACGCCTGGCTGGCCGGCCGCGACTTCGTCAGCCCGGAAGACATCCAGGCGGTGCTGTTCGACGTGCTGCGCCATCGCGTCATCCTGTCGTTCGAGGCGGAAGCCGCCGGCATCGACCAGGACCGCGTGGTGCAGCGCATCCTCGACGTGGTGGCGGTGGCCTGACGGCTACCGGCGAGCCCTTTCCATGCACGTGCAGCCGACCCCACCGGGCATCCGTGTCAGCCTCGCCGAGCTGATCGAGATGCGCCACCGCGTGCGCGAGGTGCAGCTGTTCTCCACCCCGGCCCGGCGTAGCCCGCTGATCGGCCTGCACCACTCCAAGCTGCGTGGGCGCGGCGTCGACTTCGACCAGGTACGTGTGTACCAGGCCGGCGACGACGTACGCACCATCGACTGGCGCGTCACCGCACGCACCCAGGAACCGCACACAAAGATGTTCCACGAGGAGCGCGAGCGGCCGATCTTCATCATGGTCGAGCAGAGCCGCCGGCTGTTCTTCGGCTCGGCCCTGCAATTCAAGTCGGTGCTCGCCGCCCAGGCCGCCAGCCTCTTTGGCTGGGCCGCACTGGCGCACAACGACCGCATCGGCGGCCTGGTGTTCGGCGACGCCGAGCACCACGAGATCAAACCGCGGCGCAGCAAGCAGAGCCTGCTGCAGCTGCTCAACCGCCTGACCCGCGCCAACCAGGCGCTGCACGCGGACGCCACCGGCGAGCGCGACAGCTTCGGCCTGGCCTTGCGCCGCGCCCGCGAGGTGCTGCGCCCGGGCAGCCTGGTGATCATCCTGTGCGACGAGCGCACGTTGAACGATTCCGCCGAGCAGCAGCTAAGCCTGCTGGCGCGGCACACCGACCTGATCCTGCTGCCGGTGTCCGATCCGCTCGACCACGAGCTGCCCAGCGCCGGCCTGCTGCGTTTCGTCGAGCGCGGCGCGCAGCTGGAGCTGGATACCCGTGGCGATGACCTGCGCGTGGCCTACGGCGGCCTGGCCGAACAGCGCCGCGCGCGCTGGCAGCGCCTGGCGCAGAAGCTCGGCGTGCCGCTGCTGGCACTGAGCACCGCGCAGGATCTGGTCGAGCAGCTGCGCGACCACCTCAGCGGCCCGCAGGCGGGCAAGCGCGCATGAACCCGCTCGACCAGCTGCAGCCGACCATCGCCCCGCCGCCAGTCTCCTGGTGGCCGCTGGCGCCCGGCTGGTGGGCGCTGCTGGTGCTGATCCCATTGTTGCTCTGGGGCCTGTGGTACCTGCGCCGCTATCTGCCGCGCCGCCAGCAGCAGGCGTTGCAGGCCGAACAGCCGCTCGACCCTCTACGCCAGGCCGCGCTCGCCGAGCTGGCGCGCCTGGTCCGCCCCTACGACGGCCAGCACGCCGGCCCCTGGCTGCAGCAGCTCAACGCCCTGCTCAAGCGCCTGGCCCGCGCCGACTACCCCACGGACAACAGCCACGTACTCAGCGGCCGCGCCTGGCTGGCCTTCCTCGACAGCCGCTGCCCGGCCGCCGGCCTGACCCGCTGGATGATCCTGGTGGAAGGTACCTACCGCAGCCACTGCAGCCTCGACGACAAGGCCATCAACGGCCTCAACCAGGCCGTCGATACCTGGATTCGCAAGCATGTTTGAGTTCGCCTGGCCGTGGATCATCCTGCTCGCGCCGCTGCCTTGGCTATTGCGCCTGCTGCTGCCGGCGGCGGACAGCGGCGAGGCGGCGCTCAAGGTCAGCTTCCTCAATGAACTGGAAGGCCTCAGCGGCCGCCGCGCCCGCGCCAACCTGCCGGCCTGGCGCCAGCAGGCGCCGTTCGTGCTGCTGTGGATGTTCCTGATCATCGCCGCCGCCCGCCCCGAGTGGGTCGGCGAGCCGCTGCCGCTGCCCACCAGTGGCCGCGACCTGCTGCTGGCGGTGGACGTGTCCGGCTCCATGGACCACGACGACATGCAGTGGGAAGGCGAAGACATCCCGCGCCTGGAGCTGGTGAAGAAGCTGTTCGGCGACTTCATCGAGGATCGCCGCGGCGACCGCATCGGTCTGATCCTGTTCGGCAGCCGCGCCTACCTGCAATCGCCGCTGACCTTCGACCGCCACACCGTGCGTACCTGGCTGGACGAGGCGCTGATCAACATCGCCGGGCCGCAGACCGCCATCGGCGATGCCATCGGTCTGGCGGTCAAACGCCTGCGCCAGCGCCCGGCCGACAGCCGCGTGCTGGTGCTGATCACCGACGGCGCCAACAACGGCGGCGAGATCGAACCCAAGGTCGCCGCACGCCTGGCCGCCGAGCAGCAGGTGAAGATCTACACCATCGGCATCGGCGCCGACCCGCAGCAGAGCGGCATCATGGGCATGCTCGGGCTCAACCCAGGCGTCGATCTGGACGAGCCGACGCTGATCGCCATCGCAGAGCAAACCGGCGGCAACTACTTCCGCGCCCGCACCAGCGAAGAGCTGCAGCAGATCGAAGAGACGCTCGACCGCCTGGAGCCAGCCGCCCAACTGCCGACCCGCGCACGCCCAGCTCAAGCCCTGTACCCCTGGCCGCTGGCCGCCGCGCTGCTGATCAGCCTGCTGCTGATCGCCCGCGAGCTGTGGCCGCAGCACTGGCAGGCGCTGCTCGCGCGCTTCGGAGGGCAGGCCTGATGGAGATGCTCTGGCCACACTGGCTGCGCCCCTTCTGGCTGCTCCTGCTGCCGCTGCTCGGCTGGCTGCTGTGGCAACTGTGGCACCGCGAGAAACGCAGCGGACGCTGGCAGTTGTTGCTGCCAGCCGCGTTCCAGGCGGTGCTGCTCTCCGGCGGGCGCACGCGCAGCAACAAACTGCCGTGGATCGCCCTCGGCCTGGCCTGGCTACTGGCCCTGCTGGCCCTGCTCGGCCCCAGCTGGCAGCGCCTGGAACAGGCCAGCCAGAAGCGCGCCGACCCGCTGGTGGTGCTGCTGGAGCTGACGCCGGCGATGCTCGCCACCGATGCCGCGCCCAACCGCCTGGAGCAGGCCAAACGCAAGCTGCTCGACCTGCTGCAGGCGCGCAGCGACGCACAGACCGCGATCATCGTCTTCGCCGGCAGCGCCCATACCCTGGTGCCGCTGTCCGACGATCTATCTACCGCGCGCAACCTGCTGGAAGCGGTCAAGCCGTCGATCATGCCCGAGCCCGGCCGCCGCGCCGACCTGGCGGTAGAACGCGCCCTGCAGCTGCTCGACCATGGCGCCCAAGGGCGCGGCCGCCTGCTGCTGATCGGCAGTGAGCTGGACGGCAGCGAGCGCGACGGCATCCGCCGCGCCCTCGGCAACCGCGGCGAGCGCCTGGCCCTGCTGGGGGTCGGCACCGCCCAGGGCGCACCGATTCGCGGTGAAGACGGCAGCCTGGTCAAGGGCGCCGACGGCGCCATCCTGGTGCCACGCCTGGACAGCGCCAGCCTGCGCAGCTTCATCGGCGAGCTGGGCGGCCGCTACCGCACGCTGCGCCTGGACGACAGCGACCTGCAGGGCCTCGACCTGCTCGACGGACCGGAGCAATTGCGCGACGGCACCGAACCGACCCAACTGGCGGCCTGGGCCGACCAGGGCCACTGGCTGTTGCTGCCACTGCTGCTGATCGCCGCCTGCGCTGGACGGCGTGGCTGGCTGTTCTGCCTGCCACTACTGCTGTGCCTGGCGCCGCAGCCCAGCTACGCCTTCGGCTGGGGCGACCTGTGGCTGCGCCCGGACCAGCAGGGCCAGCGCCTGCTACAGGCGGAAAAACCCAAGGAAGCGGCCGAGCACTTCCAGGACCCGCAATGGCAGGGCGAGGCGCTGTATCGCGCCGGTGACTATGCCGGCGCAGCCGAACGCTTCTCCAGGGTCGACAGCGCCATCGCCCACTACAACCGCGGCAACGCCCTGGCCAAGGGCAACGAGCTGGAGGCGGCAGTGGACGCCTACGAGCAGGCCCTGGAGCGCGACCCCGAACTGCAAGCCGCGCAGCAGAACAAGGCGCTGGTCGAGCAGCTGCTGCGTCAGCAGAAGGAACAGCAGCAACAGCAAGCGCAGCAGCAGGACCAGGGCCAGCAGCAAGAGCAGCAGAATCAGCAGAACCAGCAGCAGTCCGCTGCCGGCCAGCCGCAGCCGGACGACAAAGACACCGATAAGCAGCAGTCGCAGCAGACCCAGCAGCAGCAGGATGGCCAGCCGCAAGAGCCCAAGGACTCTGCGCAGCAACAGCAGCAAGGCCAGCAACAGGGCCAGCCCGAACCCGCGGACGCCACCCAGCAGCCCGGCGAACCCACGCAGGCCACCGCCCAGCCGCTGGATGGCGAACAGCGCGATGCGCTGGAACAATGGCTGCGGCAGATCCCCGACGATCCGGGCGAGCTGCTGCGGCGCAAATTCCTCTACGAACAACAGCAGCGTCAGGAACAACCCCGATGAATCGCCTGCTTTGCGCCCTCCTCCTCTGCCTGCTCGGCATGCAGGCCTGGGCCGCCGATTTCTCTGCCACCGTCGACCGTGCTCGTCTCAACGAGGGCGAGACCTTCGACCTGATCCTCGAATCCGACGATGCCACCGAGTTCGGCATGCCGGACCTGGAGCCGCTCAAGCAGCAGTTCGAGGTGATCAGCACCCGCCAGGAGAACCAGCTCTCGACCCTGGCTGGCAAGGCCCGATCCAGCACGCGCTGGATCATCACCCTGCTGCCACAGCAGACCGGCTTCGTGGTGGTGCCGCCGCTCAAGCTGGGCGCCGACCAGAGCCAGCCGATCACCTTGCAGGTGGTCAAGGGCGATACCGGCGGCAACGGCCAGCTGGCGCCGATCTTCATCGACGCCAGCCTGGACCAGGAGAGCGTCTACGTGCAGGCCCAGGTGGTGCTGACCCTGCGCATCTACCACTCGGTGTCGCTGTACGACGACAGCAGCCTGACGCCCCTGAGCATGCCCAACGCCCGCGTCGAGCAACTGGGCGACCCGCGTACCTTCGAGACCGACGTCAACGGCGTGCGCCACGGCGTGATCGAGCTGCGCTACGCGATCTTCCCGCAGCAGAGTGGCGAGCTGAGCATTCCCTCGCAGGAATTCAGTGCCACGCCGGCGATCCGCGACCGCGACTACAACCCGTTCGGTCCGCGTCCGGGCCGCCTGACCCGGGTGAAATCGCCGGCGATTCCGCTCACCGTCAAACCACGCCCCGCCAGCTGGCCGGCCGACGCGCCATGGCTGCCGGCACGCGAGCTGACCCTGACCGAGGCCTGGAACCCGGAGCCGAACAAGGCCCGCGTCGGCGACTCGCTGACCCGCAGCATCATGCTGCGCGCCCAGGGCCTGTCCAGCTCGCAGCTGCCGCCACTGCCGATCCAGGACAGCGCCGGCCTGCGCCGCTATCCGGACCAGCCGCAGCAGCGCAACGAGATCAACGACAAGGGCCTGATCGGCAGCCGCGAGGAGAGCGAGGCCCTGGTACCGAGCCAGAGCGGCCGCGTCGGCCTGCCGGAAGTCCAGGTGCTGTGGTGGAACACCGTGGAAGATCGCCTGGAAACCGCCAGCCTAGTGCCACGCACGCTGGAGGTAGCGAGCAACCCGAGCCTGGAGGTCGAGGCCCCGGTCGGCGGCCAGCCCGTCCTCGGCGAACAGAGCGGCGCGCTGCTCTGGCCCTGGCAGCTGGCCTGCACCATTCTCGCCCTGACCACCGTGCTGGGCTTCGGTCTGTGGTGGCATGCGCGGCGCCAGCCGGCGATCCTGCCCACCGCGCAGACCGGCCCCAGCCCGCGCACCCTGCTCGACGACCTCAAGCGTGCCTGCCTGGCCAACGACCCGCAGGCCACGCGCCAGGCGCTGGACGCCTGGGCGCGCCAGCAGCCGGAAACCCTGGCCGACATGGCAGCACGCTTCGCGCCGCTGTCCGACGCCATGGACGGCCTCAACGGCGCGCTATACAGCGAGACCGGCCACCAGTGGCAGGGCGAGAGCCTGTGGAAGGCCATTCGCAGCCTGCCGGCGCTGGAGGCCGCTGCCAACCCGCAGGAGCCCAGCCCGCTGCCGCCGCTGTACCCACGCTGACACCCTGACCCAGGACGGACGCCATGACTCTCAAGGAAGAACTCGCCGCCTTCTACCGGCGCTGCGGCTTCAGCGATACCGCCGACCGCCAGGCCTGCACGGTGCCGGTGTACACCGGCTGCCTGCTGGTGCCGCTGCCGAACATCGAGACGCGGCACATCTACCTGAAGTACCACGACCTGCACCACGTCGCGACCGGCTACAGCACCGGGCGCATCGGCGAGGGCGAGGTCAGTGCCTGGGAGCTGGGCACGGGGTCGATGTTCAATTCGCCGCTACTCGGCACCATGAACCTGATCGCCCTCTCCACCGGACTGGTGCTGGAGCCACGGCGTATGTGGCGCGCCTTCCGCCGTGGCTGTCGCAGCCGCAACCTGTACCCACTGAGCATGCGCGAGAAGATCGACGGCGAGCACTGGGCCGACCTGCCGGCACTACGCCAGGAGCTGCTGGAAAGCCGTCGCGATCCACTTCCCCTGCCCTTGCGCGCCGTCGAGTTCGGCGCCTACGCAGCAGTGGCCATGCTGATCCACGCGCTGATCGCCATCCCCGCCATGTGCACCCGCGTGGTCACCGACATCGGCCTGGGCTACAGCTTCATCCAGGCGATAAAGCCTGCCAAGCGCACCGACCTGTACTGATCCCAAGGAAGACCGACGATGAGCAACCTCACCACCGTGGAACTGAAGACCTTCGTGCCGGCCAAGGACTTCGCCCGCTCCAGGGACTTCTACCAGGCGCTCGGCTTCAACATGCCCTGGAGCGACGACAACATGGCCTACATGCACCACGGCAGCAGCAGCTTCATGCTGCAGAACTTCTATGTGCGCGAGCAGGCCGAGAACTTCGTCATGCACCTGCTGGTGGAGGATGTGGCGGCCTGGCATCGCCACCTGAGCGAGGCTGGCGTGGCCGAGCGCTTCGAGGTGCGCATGGGCGAGTTAGTGGACCAGCCGTGGGGCATGCGCGAGTTCGTGCTGTTCGACCCCAGCGGCGTGCTCTGGCATATCGCGCAGAACATCTGAGCCGCTACTGAGACACCGCCGTAGCCGCGCTACTCCGGCTGCGGCCCGATCGGGAAGAACTCGCCTGCGCTCCACACGCCGAGCCAGGTCTGGCCGTCGATTTCCCGCTCCACCGCCAGGTCCACCAGCTGGTAGAACACATTGCGATGCACCAGCGCCTCCAGGTTGCGCCGCACATGCAGATAGGGCGTAGGCTCCTGGCTCGCGGGGTCGATCTCGACCCGTAGCGGATGCTCGGCGCCCGCCTCGACTTCCTCGTCGACATTGGTTGTGAAGCGCAGCACCTGCGCCTCACCCTCGCCTTCCACCTGCAAAGTCACCGCCACGAACGGCGCGTCGTCGACGATGATGCCGACCTTCTCCACCGGGGTGATCAGGAAGTACTTGTCGTCGTCGCGACGGATGATGGTGGAGAACAGCTTGACCATCGGCTTGCGCCCGATCGGCGTGCCCAGGTAGTACCAGGTGCCGTCGCGGGCGATGCGCATGTCGATGTCGCCGCAGAAATCCGGGTTCCACAGGTGCACCGGCGGCAGGCCCTTGCCCTCGCCCTTGGGAATCTGTGCCAGCAGGTCGCCGGCCTTGCCCGGATCACTCATTGCTTCTGTTCTCCTCTGCCCGCCTCGAGTATGGCGGCTAGCGTGCGCTCACACCCAACAGGGTGCGGGCATATTGCTCGAAGGGCGCACGCAGCTGATCGATGGGCTGGTTATCGTAAAACGTCAGAAATCCGCCGTGATTGCGAATTCGCGCGGTATCCACCAGGTAACGAGTGCTGGTCTCGATCAGCATCAGCTGGATCACACCCGAGTCCACGCCGACGCGGTCCAGCGCCTCCTGGTCCTCCCACTCCTCCAGCGTGCCTATGCGGTCGTCGGCGTCGGCGAAGCGGGTGTACAGCAGGTAGTGGGCGCCGGCTATGCGCGCCTCGTTCATGGCCTCGTCCAGGCCCTCGGGCTTGCTCGCGCGGCGCACCAGGGGGAAGTATTCGACGAAGGCCTTGAAGGCCTCCTCGGCCACCACGTTGGGCCGCGGACGGGCATCACCCGGCGGCACGTAGTGGCCCTGGGCGATAAACACGAACGAGTCGGGCTGCAGGCGCCAGGAGGCGGAGCGGCGGGTATCGCTGCGGTCGAGCACACCGGCATCGCGCAAGTGGTACTCGGTACCGGCGGCCATGTCGCTGACCTTCATGCAGCCGCCGAGCGCACAGAGCGCCAGCAACAGGATCAAGCTACGCATTGGTTTCCTCCCTGCCGGTGACGGAAAACCGGCGGATAGAGAGACATAGCAGCTTCCGCGCCAACCTTGGCCACAGCGCAGCCTACAGGCCGCGCTGCCACTCCTGGCGCAGATGCGCGCTCTGCGGCCGCTCGATGGCCTGGCGCACCTGAGCCAGCAGGCGGGCCTTGTCCGCGCCGAGGTTACCCTTGAGCACCAGGTAGTTGGAGGCGTGGTCGCTACGGAACACCGTATCCTGCAGTTCAAGGCCCTGCAGCAGGCGCTCCACCTCGAGGAACAGCTGCTGCTGGCCGAGCGGCTGGAAGCCCTCGAAACCGGCGCGGAAACGCTCCTCGCCCGTGGGGAAGCTGACTACCAGGGTGGAGAGGAATTCCGGCTGTGCGGCGTTCATCAGGCGCGCCGAGTTGTCGGCATGCTGCTCGCTCAGCGAGGTGCCGCCTAGGCCGTTGAGGATCATCACCGAGCGGGTGATGCCGGCCTGGCCGAGCTTGCCCAGGGCGCTGAGGCTGGAATCAAAGGTCTCGCCCTTGTTGACCCGCGCCAGCACCTCGTCGTCACCCGACTCGCAGCCGACATAGGCCATCTTCAGCCCCGCGTCAGCCAGCTCCTTGAGCTCTTCCACCGACTTCTTGCGCAGGTTGCGCGGCAGGCAGTAGCTGGAGACCCGCTCCACCTCGGGCATGTGCTCGCGAATGGCAGTGAGGATATTCAACAGGCGTCGTGTCGGCAGCACCAGGGCGTCGCCGTCGGCGAGGAACACCCGCTGCACGATCAGGCGCTCGCCGGCGCGGCGGATCTCCTCCAGCACCTGCTCTTCATCGCGGGCGCGGAATTTCTTCTGCGGCTGGGTGTACATCTCGGGCGTAGTTACCCCCACTCACCCAAAAAAGCCAAACAACAAGCTGTATTTTATTGATTTATAACACTTATTTCTAGGATTCACTCTAGGATGAATGCCCGACCCAAGTCCTAGAATCTTCTCGCCATTTTTTTGGCTTCAAGGGACGCAACACTGCGTTCTAGCTCGGCATTTTGAGGGCTTCCAGCTCAGCGCCAATCCGATTGATAAGCTCTTGGTAACTCTCTTCGGAGTCCTTGATTAGGTAGGCAGAGATGAGGATGGTTGCTGGGTGCACATTGAGCACGCCGGCCAGTTGCTCAAGCTTCTCAATGGTTGCCCCCTTCAGTCCCCGCTCTAAGACGCTTAGATAGGTCCGACTGCTGATACCGGAGAAGTCCTCTTGGGTCACGCCCTGTTGCATACGAATCTGCTTAAGCGCTAGCCCGAATGCCGTATTCAGTTCCATTTGCCAACTCCGCAAAAGGAACGATAGAACCTCTATGAGTCCTATAGGGCTACAATCTATAGGACTCATTTTCAGGTGCAGATCCATGTTTATTACGTACCGTAGCGCTGAATTACACCTCCCAGGCCACGCTGGAACACAGCAGCATTGGAGACATGTTGAGCAGGAGATCGCCTGGCCATGGTTCTATCTGCAGATTGTCCGACGCATCCGTCGGACGGCCTACCAGAGCACGCTAATGCTTAACACCGCTCAGGACCTGCGAGACATCGTCGACTCGCAATCGAACCTTGCCTGGGTGGAGCAGGTGCAACTGGTAACCCCGCCTCATCTAAACGGTCAATCCAGGTGGTTGATGGAACCGCTAGAGGAGATCTGTGTGGTTAAAGATCGCCGAGATGGTGTCCCAGGCCACCTGTACAAGGTCGCTAACGGCGTCAGCTATTCAATGCACTGCTCAAATGACAGAGAGTCTTTGATCGAAACCGAAGTGGTGTTTTCAGCTGCAATGCTCCTTGGGCGCACTTGACCAAGCGCCCAAGGAGAGAATGATTGGATGCCTCCGCCGAAGGGATGGAGAAGCCTTATGTCAGATCCACTGGATGTGCACGTTCAATAGCATTTACTGCAATCCGCATCCACTTGGGCATCTTGCAGGCGAGAAGCTTAGCCAGCTCTTCCTTGCTGAGTTGATCAAGGATCTTGGAGCCCACCTCGAGAGTCAGGCCCTCTTTGCCAAGGTAGTAGAAGGCATTGAGCGCCATCCCAACCTTCGTTCCTGCATGCTTTAAGCGCTCAGGAGAAACATGCAGCAGGCGCACCCGCCCCTTACCTACACGAATCTCGCGGGACGCCCCACTTGTGTAATAGGTCGGCAATACCTGCATCTGGGTGCTCAGGCCAAACCTACGAACTGCCTCACAACCATGAGTTTCGATCGTCTCGCCTCTCGCCTTGGCGATCATCTTCATAACGGTCACCGCGTCCGGCCGAACAGCCCCAACGAATTGGACCTGCTTTGGCCGCATGTAAACTCCACGGATAACGCGCTCCAGCACCCCTGCGTTTACAAGGCGGGAAAGAACCTTATCGACAGCCGAACGGCTACCCTCGGAGGCAAAAAGGGTGCGCAAAAAAGGACGCCCCTTTGGCATGAATTTGACTCGACGCGAGATTTTTTCTGCGACAGACATGGCTGGTAGAAATCAGCTAGCTCTGGAGCTAAGAAAGATATAGCTGAACAACTCACGGCTCCAGCCTCGGCTAGACCGCAGCGGTGGCAAGCTCTCAATTTCGGCTCGAGATAGCCACTAGCATTCGTGCGTGATGTCGCAAATCTGTCGAGTGTGGAGCTGAAAGCTCCGATTACAGATTGACCTAGCTCTGCGGTCGGCTAATGTTGCGGCAGGTCCCTACGACCTTCCCTACGGCAAGGATGCCGTCGCCCCTTCGGGGGCCTCTATTTCTGATAGCCCCGCTTTTAGCGGGGCTTTTCATTCTTACGCTCGTTACCCAAGAGTCTCCAGTTGGACCTCAGTCAATCCAGGTCGAGGTGTTCCGTTACGTAGGCAACCAGCTTCAACGGCTCTGGGCTGTTGATGAGTGAAAACATCGAGCGGCGTTTACTCCTCGGCAGACGCTGAGCACATCGCTTTGCGGTGGCCACCACCGCTGAGTCAGTGCCATGAATTCTTGCTGAAAGCATAAGGGCCAAAGTTGCATCGGATAGGGTCACGGGGATCACATCAATCTAGTTTGAAGTAAGCATCTACGGACACCCGGTGCATGCCCCGACGCACGCCTTCAGAGGATCTCATTAAGGCGGTCAAGAGCCTGCACTGAGAGACTCCACACCGAGCTCATCCCACACTTCCTCGGCGAGATGGAACGTTGCGTTCGCGGCAGGAATACCGCAGTAGATGGCACTCTGCATCAGCACTTCTTTGATCTCATCGCGGGTCACACCGTTGTTCTTTGCAGCCCGCAGATGCAGCTTCAGCTCACCCTCTCGGTTCATACCGATGAGCATGGCAATGGTGATCAGGCTGCGGGTATTGCGTGGCAGGCCTGGGCGAGTCCAGATATCCCCCCACGCATGCCGGGTGATCATTTCCTGGAACTCTTCGTTGAACGGCGTGAGGTTTTGCAGGCTTCGATCTACGTGGGCATCACCCAGCACAGCTCGGCGAACCTGCATACCAGCGTCATAGCGTTGTTTCTCGTCCATTAGGTAATCCTCGCAGGCATTCTCAGGCAGTCAGGAAAGCCAGCACTCGCTGACTGAAGGCATCCCCGGCCTGCACGTTGGATAGATGGGCGGCATCAAATTCGGCTAGTTCGGCGCCGGCGATACGCGCCTGCATGAAGCGACCATCTTCAGTTGTGGTTACCGGGTCACCACTGCCACAGACGATCAGAGTCCGGGCGCGAATACCGCCGAGGTTCTCGCGGTAGTCTGCGTCACGCACAGCAGCGCAGTTCGCGGCATAACCGGCAGGAGAGGTCTGCGCCAGCATGCCAACGATAGGCTCCACCTTCGCCGGTTCGGCTTCAGCAAAATCTGCAGTGAACCAGCGCGAGATGGAGGCATTCCGCAGGTCACGCATGGCCTGTGCTCCACCGGACATAACCATGTCGATGCGCGGATTCCAAATCTCGGGAGTGCCGATTTTTGCCGCGGTGTTGCACAGCACCAGATTCTCGATGCGTTCAGGAGCGTTGATCGCGAGCCACTGGCCGATCAGGCCTCCCATGGACAAGCCACAGAAACTAGCTTTGGTGATACTAAGTGCGTCCAGTAATGCCAGCACGTCGCCGCCCAATTGCTCGATGCTATAGGGGCCGTCACTGACCGAGGACTTCCCATGACCCCGAGTGTCGTAGCGCAACACCTGGAAGTGCTGGGTAAAAGCCGGTATCTGCGCATCCCACATTTGCAGATCGGTCCCGAGGGAATTGGACAGCACCAGTACCGGCGCCCCCGCTGGGCCCTCCAGCGCGTAATTCAGTTCGCCACCGGCGAGTTGTACGGCAGGCATGCAAAGCTCCTAGCGCGAGATGTTCGAATGATCGGCAATGGCGCGTTCGACCCAGCGTCGCGCCTGTCCGAGGTAGTGTGCGGGGTCGAGCAGACGATCTAGCTCAGCACTGGAAAGCTGCGCACTGACTTCAGCGTTGCTATCCAGAACGACTCGTAGATGGACGCCCTCCTTCACCGCCTGGCGGCAGCATTGCTCTACCAGGTGATGGGAGGCATCGCGACCAATGCGCTGCGCCAGTGCGATGCTTACCGCCTCAGCCAGCACAAGGCCCTGCGTCAGATTGAGGTTCTCCCTCATGCGCTCAGCATCGACCTCTATGCTTGGCACAACCAACAGGGCCTGCTGCAGGGCTCCGGAAACCAAGCAGCAGAGCTCTGGCAGGGTTTCCCATTCTGCATGCCAAAGACCAAGGCTTCGCTCATGCTCTTGAGGCATGGCTGCCAGCATGGTCGATACCAGACCAGGGGCTCGCGTAGCGGCACTAATCAGGACGGCAGCGCTCACAGGGTTGCGCTTGTGAGGCATGGTGGAGGAACCGCCTTTACCAGGAGCTGAGGGCTCGAAGACTTCACCGGTTTCTGTCTGCATCAGCAGGCTGATATCGCGACCTAGTTTGCCCAGGCTTCCGGCAATCAACCCGAGCAAGCCGCCGAGCTCGACCAGACGATCCCGCTGCGTATGCCAAGGCTGCTCAGGTAGCTGTAGCTTCAGTTCCAAGGCAAGCGCTTCGCTCACCGGCCAAGCCATATCACCCAATGCAGCCAGGCTGCCGGAGGCACCACCAAACTGCAGGCACAGCAGACGTGGCTTCAGCTCGATCAGGCGCTGACGATGACGCGACACTGCCCCGAGCACTCCCGCCAACTTCATTCCCAGGGTCACTGGCGTCGCATGCTGCAGCCAAGTCCGCCCAGCCAGGGGCGTTTCAGCGTAACGTTCAGCTTGTAATGCCAGTGCATCCGCCAATGAGGCCAGATCGGTTTCCAGCAGCGCTATCGCATTGCGCAACTGCAGCACCAACCCCGTGTCCATCACATCCTGACTGGTAGCGCCGAGATGCACAAAACGCTCTGCCTCTGTGCTCTGCGCTGCCACCTGCTGGCCTAGTGCTTTAACCAGAGGTATCGCTGAGTTGCCGGCGCTGACAATCGCCTGAGCCAGCGCGTCAAAGTCATAGTTTTCTGCGATGCAAGCCGCGGCGATCGGTGCTACGGCTTCTGATGGAATCAAGCCGACCCGGGCCTCCGCACGGGCCAGCGCTAGCTCAAAGTCCAGCATGCCCTGCACCCGGCCGCGATCGCAGAAAACTGCTCGCATGTTCGCCTGAGTGAAGTAGGCATCGAAGAGTTGGTTGCTTGGGCTGTTCAAGCCGGTGCTCCGATATTCTGGAAGGTAAGTCGTTGTATCGCAGTCGCCCTTCACGAGCCAGCGCTTGCAACAGCGGACTCACATGCTGATTAGGTTTCCGAGCCCCAGATGCCAGTATGTAAATCCGCTGTTGCAAGCGTCCCGAGCCAAGCGCAGTGCGCTCAGCCCGGGCGATGATCAGACCCGCTCGACTGCCAGGGCTAGACCCTGGCCGACCCCAACACACATGGTTGCCAAACCATATTGGCCACCCGTTTTCTCAAGGTGGTGTATAGCGGTCAGCACCAGGCGGTTACCACTCATTCCTAGCGGGTGGCCGAGAGCAATGGCACCACCGTTCGGGTTGATTCGAGCATCGTCATCGGCGATCCCCAATTCCCGGGTGACTGCCAGAGCCTGAGCGGCAAAAGCCTCATTCAGCTCGATCACATCAAAGTCCAAGATATCCAAGCTCAAGCGCTCCAGTAGCTTGCGCACAGCTGGAACCGGGCCCACTCCCATTACTCGAGGCAGCACACCGCCGCTAGCCATACCAAGGACTTTGGCACGAGGCTTAAGTCCATATTTCTGCACGGCAGCAGCAGACGCCAAGATCATCGCCGAAGCACCGTCATTGAGCCCCGAGGCGTTGCCAGCAGTTACTGTTTTATCTGGGCCATTCACCGGCTTGAGCTTGGCCAGGCCCTCGATGTTGGTGTCCGCCCGAGGATGCTCGTCGGTGTTGAAAACGATCTCGCCCTTCTTGGACTTAATCACCACCGGGACGATTTCCTCTGCGTAATAACCACTTTCCTGAGCCGCTGCGGCAAGTCGCTGACTGCGCAGTGCGAAAGCGTCCTGATCGGCTCGGCTGACACCATAGTCCTCGGCGACGTTGTCGCCCGTGACTGGCATTGGATCAACACCGTATTGATCCTTCATCGCTGGATTGATGAAGCGCCACCCGAGAGTAGTGTCTTCCAGCTTCTGACCGCGACCGAATGCGCTGTCGGCCTTCCCCATTACATATGGGGCTCTGGTCATCGACTCCACACCGGCAGCGATGACCAGCTCCATTTCACCTGAGGCGATCGCACGGAAGGCTGCACCTACCGCCTCCATGCCCGAGGCACAGAGGCGATTGAGCGTCACTCCCGGCACAGTTTCCGGTAGTCCCGCGAGCAGAGCGGCCATACGCGCGACATTGCGGTTGTCCTCACCAGACTGGTTGGCACAGCCCATGAAGACTTCGTCTACGGCATGCCAACTCACCTGGGGATTACGCTCGATGAGAGCCTTTAGCGGCACCGCCGCCAAATCATCAGCACGTACGGCAGACAGGCCACCGTTGAGGCGGCCAATTGGAGTGCGTACTGCATCGCAGATGAAGACTTCGCGACTCATTCATCGCTCCCCTTCTGCCCATGGGCAGCAGCAGTGCGCGCTTCCAAGTCGCGCAGAGCAACGAGCTCCTCGGCCTTTGGTGCCTCGGTAGTAGTCACCACATCAGCGAAGCGGATCTGCCAGCCTGTATTCTCGATCACCTGCTCGCGGGTCACGCCCGGGTGCAAGGAGGTGACGATGAATTCGTTGGTGCCAGCCTCCGGTTCCATAATGCATAGGTCGGTGATGATGGCTACCGGCCCTGCTCCGGGGAGCCCCAGGCGCTTGCGATGATCGCCCCCTTCGCCGAATCCGACGGAAGTAACAAAGGCCAGCTTCTCGACAAAGGTACGGTGACCCTGCTTCAGGATGATCAGAACCTGCTTGGCCGAGCCAGCGATCTCAGGTGCACCGCCGGCGCCAGGCAAGCGAACCTTGGGCTGCTGGTAGTCGCCGATCACCGTGGTATTGATGTTGCCGTACTTGTCGACCTGGGCTGCGCCGAGGAAGCCGACGTCGATGCGCCCGCCCTGGAGCCAGTAACGGAAAATCTCCCCGGTAGGCACCACGGTGTCGGCGGTCTCGGCCAACTCCCCGTCGCCGATCGACAGCGGCAGTACGCTCGGCTTGGCGCCGATCGGGCCGGATTCGTAGATCAGCACCACTTCCGGTGCATGAGTTAGGCGAGCCAGGTTAGCCGCCTTGGACGGCAGGCCAATGCCGACAAAACAGACGCTACCGTTACCGAGACGACGTGCTGCAGCCACAGTCATCATTTCGTTGGTGTTGAAGTCGGTCATTGCTGTGTCTCCCCGTTCAGCTTCGCCTGGTACTGCGCAAAATCCTCTGTGCCGCGGATGTACTCATCGATCCAAGCAATGAAGGTTTCACGGTCACGGGCGATCGGATCCCACGCTTGGTAGAACCGATTGTCACGTTCGTAGTAGCCATGGGCGTAAGAAGGATGGGCTCCACGGGGAACCACGCATACGGCACTGATTGCCCAGGTCGGCAGTACGCAGGCATTCATCGGGGCCTGCAGATCATCAACAAGCTCTTCTACGGTGACGATGCAGCGTTTAGCTGCCAGAGCAGCCTCTTTCTGCACACCGAGGATGCCTTGGATCAGCACGTTGCCTTTACGGTCGGCTTTTTGTGCGTGGACAACAGTGACGTCCGGGCGAACCGACGGCACAGCAGCCAACTGCTCCCCTGTAAATGGGCATTGGATAAACCGGATTCGCGGATTGACGTTCACCAGGTCGGAACCCTGATAGCCGCGCAGTACCGCGAACGGCAGTCCGGACGCCCCCGCCACATAGGCGTTAGCCATAGCGGCATGGCTGTGCTCTTCGATCTGCAAAGGATGAGGCCAGCCCTTTTCTACCGCATCGCGCAGGCGGTGCAGCGAACCCACTCCGGGATTTCCGCCCCAGGAGAAGGTCAATTTACGCGCGCAGCCGGCACCAATCAGCAGGTCATAGACAAGGTCGGGGGTCATGCGCACCAGGTGCAGGTCTTTCTTATTCTGCCGAATGAGCTCATGGGCTGCAGCAGTAGGAATCAGATGGGTAAAACCTTCGAGGGCGACAGTGTCGCCGTCGTGGACGAAGCGTTCGACGGCTTCGCGAAGGGAGAGAATTTCAGCCATGGCGGGTCTCGATTGTCAGCTAGGCGTGGCGGCACGCCGGGTGAAGGAAAAGTACCTGTCACGCATATCGCTAACAATCCGATAATCGACTAACAGTTCGATTATCGAACACTAGAATTTCAGCAGACCAAAACGACAACGCCCGGCTAAACCGGGCGCTGTGGCGAACACACTAGATCATGTAGCGTCCGAGTGACTCACCAAGCCCTTCAATACCACCGCCGTTGTCGCAATGGCGGCAGGCACTACCAGAGCAGTCAGCACTTGCTCAAAGTTCCAACCCATCCCCAAGAGGGTGGCCCCCATCCAGGCACCCAGGATGGCCCCGAAACGGCCGATGCCGAGCATCCAAGAAACCCCAGTGGCACGCCCCTGAGTCGGATAAAAGCGCGCGGCCAACGAAGGCATTGCCGATTGCGCGCCGTTTACACACATGCCGGCCAACAACACGAGGGTAGCCAGGAGCGCTACCTGGTCGAGGCTTTGCCCAACGAAGTAGGCAAAAACTCCTGCGAAGAGGTAGAAGACGCCGATGACCTTGTGCGGGTTGTAGCGGTCCATGGCCCAGCCAACTGCTACTGCACTGAGCACACCACCAAACTGGAACAGCGCCCCGATGAACGCTGCCTGCTCCATGCTCGCACCGCTATCGCGCATCAAGGTCGGGAGCCAACTCGTCAGCAAATAGACGATCACCAAGCCCATGAAGTAGGTCAGCCACAGCAACAGAGTGCCGGCGCTGTACGCACCAGAGAAAACGACTTTAAGAACGTTACGGCTCTGGATGGTTTTTTGCTCTGGGACACTGAACGCATGAACACTCTTAAGCACGTCAGGCGCTATGGGTGAGAGCACTTTATGCACCCGCTCGGCACCTCGACCGCGGACCACCAGGTAACGCGCTGACTCTGGTAGGTATACCAACAGCACCAATGCAAGGATCAGAGGTAGAACGCCACCAAGAACCAGCAGGCTGTGCCAGCCCATAGCGGGTATCAGCTTGGCAGATACAAACCCGCCACAGGCCATGCCCAGATTGAAGCCACAAAACATGCTGGTCACGAGCAGAGACTTGAGGCGCTCCGGCGTGTACTCCGACAGCAGAGTGGTGGCATTTGGCATCGCAGCCCCCAGTCCTAGACCTGTCAGAAGGCGAAAGACGAGCAGTTGCTCAACGTTGCTACTGAAGGCCGAGAGCAGGCTGAAAAGGCCGAACAAGAAAACTGCAACGACCAACACGACCTTGCGCCCGAACCTGTCAGCTAATGGGCCTGAGCCTAGAGCGCCAAACACCATACCAATCAGCGCTGCGCTCATGACCGGGCCAAGGCTTGCGCGATCGATACCCCAGTCCTGACTCAAAGCTGGGGCAATGAACCCCATGGCTGCTGTGTCGAGCCCATCAAGGAAGACGATCAGAAAGCACAGCAGGACAATGCGCCATTGGTAACGAGACAACGGCTGAGTGTTGATGAAGGACTGCACGTCCATGGTGGCAGTCGGCAGCGAGGCCGGAGTATTCAAGGCAGTCATGGGAATCTCTTGTTGTTGGATAAGCCAGCGAGCCGGACAGGCCTCTACTGAACTCCCCGCAAACTATGCGCCCCACCAACGCCGAACAAGCCGATAATCGAATCAGCGTTCGTTAATCGACCAGCTTCAGCCGCAAATCTCCACTAGTGGAACAGGCGGGTACCCAGCTCTTTGCTTGCCTCAAGCAGCACCGGCAAAAACTTCCTTTCCAGCTCCTGGCGAGACGTCCTGCTGACATGGGTCCCCACATTGAGCGCCGCAAGGACCTGACCCGCAGAGTCTCGCAGCGGCACGGCTACTGAACGCAACCCCATCTCCAGCTCCTGATCGATGATCACCCAGCCCTGCTGGCGAATTTCAGCGATGTTGGCGCGAAGAGCCTCAGCAGTGTGCAAAGTACGACTGGTCTTAACCTGCAGGTCGGCTGTCTCCAGATACTCCTCTAGGGCCGGATCGTCTAGGCCGGCGAGAAGGATTCGGCCCATGGAGGTGCAGTACGCCGGCAGGCGGCTGCCAACGCTAAGGTCGACCGAAATCAGGCGCTGTGGTGTGGCGGAGCGAGCGATGTAGAGAATCTCGCTCCCTTCCAACGTCGCCATCGAGCAAGCCTCATGCAACTGCTCGCTAATGCGATCAAGGATTGGCTGGGCCGTGACAGCCAGAGGCGTCGATGACAGATATGCGTGTCCCAGGGTCAACACCTTGGGGAGTAGCGAGTACGTGCGCCCATCGGTGGTGGCGTACCCCAACTTGATCAAGGTATGCAGACAACGCCGCACAGCCGCTCGTGGAATCTCTGTGCGATGGCTGATCTGCGCGATAGTCAGTTGTCGCTTCCGCTCCTGGAAAGCATGGATAACTGCTAAGCCACGAGCCAATGACGTCATGAAGTTAGGGTCGCCGGTTAAGGCGTCTATGCGCTTGGCGGGCGATGCAACGATGGGCGGAGCCAACGTTTGGAGTGGCTGGCGTGAGTCATCGCTCATGTCGTGATTTCCTATCGCAGCAGCAAATTATGTCCGATTATCGAACCATAGTTCGATAATCGCAATTGATCATTAACCATGCGCCGCTTACCGTGACAGTGCTGCTGCGCCCCAGCGGTTTACGCCACTGGTCAGGTGCTGGGGCGCACAGCGTCTAGCTTTCTCACCCCACCAACTACGTGCGTCAGGTGCCGGTTTCAGTGCAGGGCTGGAAGCTCCACAACCTGCAACTGCCGTAATCGACTCAAGGTGCGAGAAAAGTCCACCGAGTTGCCGCCCTCAGCCAAATGCTCCAGCGCTACTCGCGAGTACAGATGCAGCTGCAGTCGGCGGTCATATGCAATGTCGATGAAGTTGAGAAAACGCTGACTGACGTCTTGCGGGTAGTTGCCGAGACAATCCAAGCCGGTGACAGCAATACGCGGGTAGTGCTCGATCAACCACAGGTAGTCGGCTGCCGAGCGCGGCGTGGCGAACAGCTCAGCAAAATCCAACCAGGCACCACATTCATCGTGGGCATGAATGTGCAGCGGATGGTGATTGACCTCCAAAACCTGGTCGAACGCCGCATCGCCGGCCAGCCCAAGTTGCCGAGGTAGCTGCTCAGCAATCTCCCCAGGCTCCGGCCAATAGAAGCGCCCCCATGCCTCCAGCGCAGTGCTTCGCAGGCGGTAGTCCTCGCCACCTTCCACCGAAAGAATCGTGAAGCGCTTTTCGATCAGAGCTATAGCCGGCTTGAAGCGCTCGCGATATAGCGGATTCGGGCACAGCTTGTCGGGGCTGTAGTTGGAGGTACAGACCAGGCCTACGCCCTCCTCCTCCAATACCTTGAGCAGGCGCCCGAGCAACATGGCATCACCAATATCGTGAACATGAAACTCGTCGAAGCACAGCAATTGCGTCCGCTCGGCAATTTCTCGAGCCACACGTGCCAATGGGTCTGCTTGGCCATTGAAGGCCAGCATGCGTACCTGAAGCTCCTGCAAGAAGGCGTGGAAGTGCACACGGCGCTTCCCTTCCACCGGCGCAGCAGCGAAGAACGCATCCATCACAAAGCTCTTCCCGCGGCCTACTCCGCCCCAGAGATAAACACCTGCAGGGCGTCGCTTAAACCAACTATTACGCCCTTCTAGGCGCTCCCCTAACCATCCACCCAACTGCTCGATGGCGGCCAACTGCGCGGCATCAGCTCGGTAGCCACGGGCATCCAGCAAGTCCTCGAAGTGGCGGCGGACACGCTGAGCAACCGGCTCTGTATTCGAGCCGGTTTCGAATGCATTTGGCTTAGAAGTCAAAGAAGACGGTTTCCCCTTCTCCCTGAATGCGAATATCAAAGCGATAAGCCAACTTGCCCTCTACCTCGCAGCGCTTGGCGACCAGGGTTTCACGGCGCTGCGGTTGCTCAATCAGATTAAGCACTGGATCGAGCTTGTTGGCTTCAGCCTCATCTTCGAAATAGATGCGCGTGTGCAGGTGGACATTGATACCACGGGCGAACAGCGAGACGTTGATATGTGGCGCCATCGGCACACCGGCAGCATTCTTCACCACACCAGGTTTGACCGTCTTCAGCGTCCATTCACCAGCGTCGAAGGTCGTGGCGGTACGACCAAAGCTGTTGAAGGATTTTTCCACATCAAAGGCACTGTCGTAGACACCCTCATGGTTGGCCTGCCAGACCTCCAGGAAGGAGTCGCGCACCAGATGGTCGTTCCCGTCGAAGACGTTACCAAGCAGCAGAATGTGCTCACCAGGAGCGCTTGGTTTCGCTAGCTCGCTCCAGATCTCCTGGGGGCGCGGCGGATTGCCGGCGGCCTCCAGAGCCAGACCGATATGCACGTAAGGGCCAGCGGTCTGCGAAGGGGTTTCAGGCAGAAGTTGAACAGGCATATCCGGAGTCCTCAGCGGTTCTCGAAGTGAGTCTTGCGCTGGCCGCGCAGCACGATATCGAAGCGGTAGGCCAGGCAATCCATAGGGTTGGCCATACCCATGTCGAGCTTGGCGATCAGCGTCTGCACCGCGTCCGGGTTGGCGATCGACTTGACGATGGGACACATCGGAATGAGTGGATCCCCTTCGAAATACAGCTGGGTGATCAGTTTGGTGGAGATAGACGGACCGCTGATAGAGAAGTGGATATGTGCTGGTCGCCAGTCGTTTGGCCCGTTACGCCATGGATACGGACCAGGCTTGATGGTGCGGAACATGTAGTTACCGTCAGCATCGGTCAACGCCCGGCCAACGCCCCCAAAGTTTGGGTCAAGTGGAGCCAGGTAGCGGTCGTTCTTGTGGCGGTAGCGGCCGCCGGCATTTGCCTGCCACATCTCTACCAAGGTATGCGGGATCGGCTTGCCGTACTGATCCATCACCCTGCCGGCGACGATGATGCGCTCACCAATCGGCAGGCTGCCGGTATTGAAATTAAGCAGCAGATCATTGTCATGCTCGCCCATCTTCAGGTGCGAGAAGTCCGGTCCGGTGCTTTCAGATACTGACTGAGGGATGCTCACCAGCGCCTGTCGAGGCGATCGGGCAATGGAGGTCTTATAGTCGGGAGTCAGAGCTTTGGGGTGCCAATTGCGGTCACGAATGACGAAACGGCTACTGTCCTGTTCGGACATGGCGGTCTCCTGTTGTTGGAGTTATAGGAGCCTGCAGAGCATCAGGCATGTGCGCCGCAGTTTCCGCCAGCTGATCACTATTGAATATTGAAAAGGAGCCACACATCCATAACCAAATGGTTATGGATAAATGCCCTCGCGGTACTCATTGCCTACCTCGCGGAACACCTCTTGGCACCAATTAGCGCCCAGGGGTATGGGTTGCGCCGCATTGCTGCAGATGCCCACCGAGCCACCAGCCTCCTGTAACTCAGGCGCCAGCTCGACCAGCTCCCCCTTGTTTAGCGCCGCGCGCACTGCGTCAGTTGGCGCTACCCATACCGCATCGCTTTCGTCGACGTAACGTCGACTCAAGCTCAACGAAAGGGTTTCCAAGCGCCGTTGCGGCAACCGCAGGCCGCGCTCGACAAACAGACTGTCGATGCGCTTGCGAATGGTGGTTCCGGCAGTAGGCAACACCAACGGATATCCCTCCAGTACAGCCGTATCGAAGGGTTGTGCCCGTAACGGATGACCCGCGCGCGCAACCAGGGTTAAGGGCTCGTTGTATAGGTGCTCGAAGGTTAGGCCTTGTATATCTGGACTGTCGGCCATGCGCCCTACCACCAGATCCAACTCCCCCAGTCGCAACTGAGAGAGCAAGTGTGAGCTTGGCCCAGTCACAACATTGAGGACTAAGGCCGAGTGACGCTCATGGAGGCGTCGCACAACCTCGGGTAGAAAAGCTCCCTCGGCGGTGGACAACACCCCCAAGCGCACACTGTGTGCCTGGTACTCAACACCCCGCAGACTCTCTACCCCTTCACGCAGAGCCTGCACACAAGGCCCGGCATAACGCAGAAAATCCCTGCCCGCCTCCGTCAACTCAGCACCACCCTTGCTACGCTCGAACAATTGCGCGCCGAGGACCTCCTCCAGCTCCTTGAGCGTTTTAGACACTGCCGGCTGACTTACCGCCAGTCTATCCGCTGCGCGCGCCAGGCTGCCCAGCCTCGCCACTTCGAGAAAACACTGCAGATGACGAAACTTAATGCGGTTGTCGATGCTCATCGGTTACCTCGGAAAGCTTTGGGCGACAGCCCGGTACCTCGTTTGAAGAAGCGCGAGAAATACGCTGGCTCGGAAAAGCCCAGCTGATCGGATACTTCCTGCACCGTCATGCTGGTGTAAACCAGGTTGCGCTTGGCCTCCAGCAGCAGCCGCTGATTGATCAGTTGCAACGCCGAAACACCTGCCAGGCGCCGACACAGGGCATTAAGATGGGCCGCGCTAATACTCAAGCTTTGAGCGTACTGCTCGATAGGAAGATGCTCGCGAAAGTGCGCCTCTACCTGGCGGCGAAACGCCTGTAGGTGATCACGGCCGCGGTCCAGTGCGACGCCAGCAGCATTATTGGCCTGCCGATGGCGGCGACTAAGCCACACCAACAACGCACTGACCAACGAACGTAGCATCAGCTCCCTGCCCGGCTCATGCCGTGCGTACTCGCGATCTATGGACTCAAACAGGGTGCTCAGGTAGCGCTCGTCCTCACCCGCCGCATAGCACTGCGGTTGCTCCAGCACCGAGCTCTCAAGCAGGCCGATCAGTTCCTCGGCAAAAGGCTGAGCCAGGCTCAAGACATAGCCGTCAATCTGGGCAGTGAAGCGAAAACCATGTACGCAAAGCGGAGGACTGACCTGCAGAGTCGCCTTGTGCACGCGAGTGACCACGCCCTCCACCTCCAACTCGGCCTCACCGCTGTGTACGTAGAGCAATTGCACCAGATCGGCATGCCGATGCGGACGAATCTCCCAGTCGTACAGGCTGCTACGCGACGGAATCGATTCGCAATGGATGGGGTCCGGTGTCGGCCAAGCATGAGTCTCGCCGTACAACTGGAACACCGGAACAGGATTTGCGGCAGGCGTTTTGTGCATTTATAGGCAGCCGAGCGTATCCATGGAAAGTCCACATATTTAATTGGATAGTGCCTTCTACGCTCCAATTCATCCACCAAAAATACAGGAGACAAAAACAATAGCGTCGCCGGGGCTCTGCCGCGGAACGCGACAATGAGGACAACAACAATGAAAACCCAAGTCGCCATCATCGGCGCGGGCCCGTCGGGCCTGCTTCTCGGTCAACTGCTGCACAAGGCCGGCATCGACAACATCATCATCGAGCGCCAGAGCCCGGACTACGTACTCAGCCGTATCCGCGCCGGGGTGCTCGAACAAGGAATGGTGGATCTGCTGCGAGAAGCCGGCGTCAGTGAGCGCATGGATCGTGAAGGCCTGGTGCATGATGGATTCGAATTAGCTTTCGATGGCCGCCGCGAGCGCATAGATCTACGCGAGCTGACTGGTGGAAAGACCGTGATGATCTACGGTCAGACGGAGGTCACTCGCGATCTGATGGAGGCTCGCGAAGCGTGTGGTGCCAAGACCCTCTACAACGTGGCAGACGCCCGACTGCATGACCTCAAGGGCGAATCCCCCTTCGTCACCTTCACCCTCCACGGTGAGAGCGTGCGCCTGGACTGTGACCATATCGCCGGCTGCGATGGCTTCCACGGTGTCTCGCGCAAATCCATCCCGGACGGCGTACTCAAAGAATTCGAGCGGGTCTATCCATTCGGCTGGCTGGGTGTTCTGGCCGACACCCCACCGGTGAACGAAGAGCTGATCTACGCCAACCATGAACGCGGCTTCGCTCTGTGCAGCATGCGCTCCCCAACCCGCACCCGTTACTACGTACAGGTCGGCGCTGAGGAAAAGGTCGAAGACTGGTCCGACGAACGCTTTTGGAACGAGTTGAAGAGCCGTCTTCCGGTCGACACTGCAGCCCAGCTGATCACCGGCCCATCTATCGAGAAGAGCATCGCCCCGCTTCGCAGCTTCGTGGTCGAGCCTATGCAGTACGGCCATCTGTTCTTGGTCGGCGACGCCGCGCACATCGTCCCGCCCACAGGTGCCAAAGGTCTGAACCTTGCCGCCAGCGACGTCAGCACCCTGTACCGCATTCTTCTAAAGGTCTACCGCGAAGGTCGCCACGAGCTCTTGGAGCGCTACTCGGCCGTGTGCCTGAAACGCATCTGGAAAGCCGAGCGCTTCTCCTGGTGGATGACCTCGATGCTGCACAAATTCCCCGGCACCGACGACTTCAGCTTGCGCATGCAGCAAACCGAGCTGGACTACTTCATCAGCTCTGAGGCCGGTCGAAAGACCATTGCTGAGAACTACGTTGGCTTGCCGTACGAAGCTATTGACGAGTGATCGATTCACTTGCCAGCGGTCACGCTGGCAAGTCGCGACCATCTTCAGTGGCGTAAGGCGGCAGCTATCGACCAATAGCTGCCTGTCGTAATCGGCTCAAATCGACCCAAAGCAGAAGTTCGATTTGGAAAGTCCGATGGCTGCTTCGCAGCGGGAGCGATCGATCGTTAGGGTACTACGAACGCTAGCCACCGGCCGGAAGCAACCCTCCGGGACAGCCAGCTCGAGCCAGCATGGCCCCTCTCGCTTGAATCTGCATGGCTTAGATTGAGTAGCCGTTCTTCGCCGTCTTCAAGAGAGACTGCCCGTAGCTGCTCGGTTGCTTGATCTGCCTGCTTGCGAACACGCTGATGTCTAGGTCCGGCTTCCCACGGGCAGTGGTGACCTGTTCGATGCCTACTGACGTCAGGACGAGGTAGCAACCCTCGCCCCACAGGGACTCCGCATCGATATCAACCGGGCCGGCATCACGCCACCAGCAGAGCCTTGCGACCACAGCGCCGCTCGGGTCGAGGAAGACGCTGGGCTCCTCGTCATGCGCGCTCCAGCTAAGCCGCTTCACCCAGTTCGGGCACAAAGCGAACGAATAGGCCGCTGCGTCAAAGCCCATATCCACCGAGCAAACAACTCTCCTTACCAGCGTTGGCGCCAGATCATTGTCAAATGCGACGTACTGGCCAAGCCAAACAGCGATGGGCAGCCTGGCATAGCAGTCGTCGAAGTCTTCACTGTCAATCTCTGCCGAGGGTGCTCTAAAGCGGTAGAGGCGGTGCTCCGACATCCGTGGCTTGAGAATCTTGAAGCGGGATACTTCGGCCACGACTTGGCCGTGGCTGTCTGCTGGGAAGGGGGCAACGTCACCGTCGACTTCGTCAATCCACTTCCGTTCTCGCTCGGACCAACCCGCACTTCGGTTCAACAGCGGCATTCGGATCCACTCGGGGCGCCCTCGCGGGAGCTTCAGCGGTCGAGGCGGAAGCGGGCAGTTCAAACGTTCCAAAAGCGTGGGCATGTCGCTGCCTTTCACTTTGCCGGCCAGCCGCAGTTCTCCCGCGACGTGGCGAAGTGCGGCAATGGCGATGTAGGCGTGGGGCTTCAGGTAAGTGATCTGCATGTCGAGCACGCGAAGCTGAGTCTCAAGCCTTTTGATGCCAGAGGGCCCGAATGCCTCAAGTCCACCCCAATCCTGGATGAACATCGCCGCGCGTCGGCGGACTGTCATCTCCTCAATGCCTGCCGCCTTCGCGATGTGACGTGCCGTCGAGCGCAACATCTCGGTCCAGCCAAGCGGCGACTCGACGCGCATTGCACCAGTTCTTTCGTCCGTGAATGCCTGGTCGCCCTCTGGCGGGTGCTCGAGTTCAAGGCGATAGAAAAGCGGCAGTGGTATCGCGTCCAAGGGGACAGCCTGCCTCCACCGATGCGACAAGAGCGCGGCTGACTCTGCCACCGCGATGTCACGGTGACTGACCAACGCAGCCACGGCGCTGCCCAACTCGGGGGCAAGGTCCGCGCTGTCAGCAGCCAGCAGCGTTCCGAGCGCCTGCAAGGGGGCATCTAATTCGCCGGCTATAAGTCGCCGCATAAGGGACTTGAACAAAGCTTGGCCGAGTCCGGCTTGCCTTGCCAGGCTCAACGTGCAATTGCGTGCGTGTCGCTGAACTTCTGCAACGGGCAGCCGATAGGCAAAGTGCAGCAGATCCTCCAAAAGTTCCGTGTCGCTGAGCGGTAGCTCGCTCGGCTGGAAGGGTCGCCCCAGCTGGAACTCGCGAGTGCAGGCCATCTGTTCCTCAAGTAGCGACCAGATGGCCGGCCAATCCGGCGTCGCGCTGATTACCGGCAGTATCGAATCCAGCTCTGTCAGCAGTGACTGGGTGTTCTCCTGGCCCGCCGTTACTGAATCGACAATGTTCTCGAAGGCGGCTGGGCATGTGGATGGTCCCTGCAAGAGCTTCTTCGCCTCAAAGTAGAAGAACTTACCGCCACCCATCCACTGGCTCCAGGAACTCCAGGGGTCCTTGCTTGACTCGTAGCCTTGCATCAGCTTCTTGGCGTACTCGACCTCCCCCGCCACAGCCAACCTTTTAACCATCAGGAAGCGGCAGCGCGCGTCGTCTTGCAAGACCTGCCAGCGCTCAAATATCCTCCGCGCCAGATGAAGCGGGGCCGTCTCGGCCAGATATCTGAAACGGTACGGGGCGTTGTAGTTCAGTTCGTCGCCATCCGCTTCAAACGCGCGCTCAAGCTGCTCGAGAGTGGTCTCCGAGTCGTACTTGCTTGGCGTATACGAGTGTCGAGGTTCCGGCGCTTCTGACGTCCACCGGGCTACGGCGGCGTCGAGCTCGGCAGATGAAAACCCATGTCTTCCGGCAGCGGCGCGAAGGCGCTGGAGCAGTCCGACCCTCTCGTGTGCCCTGCTGGCTACCTCGATCACCGCCAAAAACATCCGCGCGAGCGGTTCAATCTGTCTAGGTCCTGCGGCGTCGGCGGCGATGTCGATGAAGTCACCGACGTGGTGCGGGTCCCGGTAGTACGGTTCCATGTAAAACGGCAGACACAGACCGCACCAGACCGTCGCGCAAGCCAAGAAGAGTTCAGGGCTTCGCCGCACCATCCCCGTCATGAGCAGGTCAACACGGTTCGGCCAGCCAATCAGATTCCAATCCGCCAGTGTCTTTGACACCTCGAAGCCGAAGCGAGGTCCGACCTGCGTCGCTTCCTCGATTAGCGACATCGTCAAACGATGCGCGGCCGACGACCCTTCCGTTTCGGTCATGCCGCCGACCTGGCGCATTAAGGTCGATACTCGCTTGACACGGTTCTCCGGGTCAGCGGCGTTCGCAAGGACCAGGATGTCTCGCCAGATTGCGTACTGCGGGTCTTTCTTGGGGGCCAACGCGTAGCCAAGGCATTGCTCGGGAACCGTCGCCAGCAACTGTTTGGCCCGCTCTAAGTCCCCGACCGCAGCCAGCGCGATGGCCAGATCGGCCAACCCGTCGATCTGCTCGCTCGGCGTGCTCTCCTGAAGCTCCGCCACGAGTGCGTTGAGTCGATCGACGGCCGCCACCCCGTCACCGTCAACCCTATACGCATCGACGGCCAATCTGCGTCGCAGGTACGCAGTGCCCCCCAGCGTCGATGAGGCGATGGCTGCGTCAATTTCCCGAAGTACCGCACGGTACTCAGTCTCGCCGCGCTTGGCGCCGAGCCTCAGCAGCGCTGGCACGAGCATGGGGACCGCTTTGAAGGCCTGCTGGATGCGATATGACTCGCTGCCGCCTTCTGATGTCAGACGTAGGACGTACCCAAGGGCAATGCGTGCTTCGTCCTGGATGCTGCCGGCCGGCACGGACGCGTTGTCGACGGCGGCGCGACCTAGAAGCACGCCTATCGTCGAGGCGTGCTGCTGGAGCGGATGAAGGAAGGTGTGCTTCGACGGTGTCGCGCTTGGCAGCGGCTTATTGAGCAGCGTGCAAAGCCTCGCGTGATGCATCACCGCACCGACCAGATTACCCAGCCCAGCCAGGTCCGCCTCGTCGTCGCACATAGAGATCATCGGTGCGACCAGCTTGTCGAACAGGGCCTCGGCTAGGTCACGACGGTCAGCTTCGAATGCAATTAGTGCCATCCGGCGTCGGTAGCCGTTGGGTACCTCTACGAAGCCAGGAAGGGCGGCGGCAGCATCAAACAGGGCAAGCGCTTGCGCAACGTCGCCACGCCGACTGGCCACAAGACCTGCGTGAACGATCACCGAAGGCTTGTCTTCGTTGGCTACCCCGAGCTTGCTGCAGAGGTCTTGTGGATCGGCGCCAACCTTCTGAAGGAGTATCGCCTCTGCGGCTTCCCTCCTCAGATGCAGTTGCAGCGCGGCGACAGTTTGCGAATCCACCTTTTCGGGCTGGCGTAGCCCCTCTGCGGCGAGGTGGTCAATCGCTATCTGGATCTGCTCGGTGTCTCGGAAGTGGACGGCGCGCCTTGCCCACCGCTCGAATTCCGTTATGTTGTGGTCGTGCCCGTGGTTCTGGAACTTGGACGTATGGAGCTGCGACAGTGGCTCGAGGCTTTCAAACAGTTCCTTCGCCCGCTCGAAGTCCCCTCGCGCTAACAGGGCGTCGACGACCTCGTAGCCCTGGCTGGGGAAGTACTGCACGAAGGCCAGGGCTGCATCAATGTCCCCAACCGCTAGCATCGCCAGCGGAAGCTGGTTGGCGTACTCAAGGGCAGTTTCCCGCCGCCCCACTTCGTCACGACACAGCAGCAGCCGTGAGAAGGCGGTCGCGTCGTGCATTCCACGCACTGCCAGCAGAGCCAGACGGATATCGGCGTGGATCTCGGCGATAGAACGCCCGTCAGCCAGTTGCTGCCTGAAGCGAGCGGGCATCGCCAGCGCAAGTACATCGGCACCGTCGCCGGCACGGGCGCGGTAGCGCAACTCAAGCCAGTACTGCGCCGATTCGGGCGGCGCGTTCTTCGCCAACTGGGCGAGGTCGCGGTACACGCGCTGCGAGTATTCGGCATCGACGCTTCCGAGGCGGGTTCGAGGTTGAGCGATGACGAACAGCCGAAAGCTGTTGTGGAAGACGCTCCACCCCTGGGATGAACTGCGGAGCAGGTGCCGTGCAACGATCAGGGCGCGTTCAATCGCGGACTCCTTGACCATTGTGGCCAGCAGCCGCAGGTCCACAGGCGCCTCAGCACGAGCGATGTAGCCCAGCACGTCCATGGCATCGACATCGCTTGCGATCTCGCGCCAAGCAGCGGTGTACACGGTCTCAATATCGCCGTCGAACGGCATCCCACCGCTGAGAAGGTGCTTACGGCCGGCTTCGTCCGCGTGCAACAGCGCATGAATTAAGTAGCGCGTTGCCAGCGGGTGGCCATGCGATAGATTGCTTAGATCCAATCTTGGAATCTCGGCAGGCAGGCCAAGCGCATCTGCCATTCGGGCGACCTCCTCGCGGCCGAGAGGTCCCATGAGAACCTGTCGCTCGCTTTTCTCCGCTTGCTCTCTTACGGCGGGCTTCAGATTCGCGAGATCCAGCCGCTGCGTGCCGAGGATGAACACAACCCCGTTGGGGATGGCAGCGGGAAGAGGCAGCTCGCCCAGAAGCGAATTGGTCGGCCGCTCTTCGCGAGGCACATGGTCGAGCCCGTCGACGACGATGATTGTTCGGATCCCGTCGCGGTCGAAGCGTTCACCAGCCTGCTGTACCAGGACGCCGAACTGCTCTCGGCGCTCATGCAGCGAGTCGTCGCGAAGACGAAGTCCAACCAAACCGCTGTTGCGTAACTGCATGCCGACGTCAGTCAGGAAGTTGTCGGCCTCCCCGCGACCCACGCCTTGAGCAGCACCTGGCACGTACGCCAAGTAGCGAACGAGCCGGATATTGGCCTCAGTGGCCAGCGCAACCTGCAGGAGAGTGGACTTCCCGGAGCCAGGCGGTCCTATGAGTGAGACGTAGCCCTGGTCGGCGGCATGCAGCGCGGCTAACAGCTTGACCTCAGTGTCACGGTTGCGCTGGACATAGGCGCCGACCGGGAACCGGTGGATTAGCAGCGTCTTGGCGGGATCACGCCAGCCAAGCTCACAAAGCAGTTCGTCACGCGTCCACCTGTCTTTGTCGCGTGCATCGGCGACCAGCTTGGGGAGTACGCTTGCAATCTCGGACGCCTGCCGTGCCTGATCGGCGTTCAACTTGTGCGACTGGATGAAGTCCGCCGCAGCTCCGCACACCACGCGGAGGCTGTGCAAGAACTGTTCGAAGTCGTCATCGCCTAGGCCGGCTTCACGGCGCAGGTGGTCGATCAGTCGGCTCCATTCCGCCGCGTACCAATCCGATAGCGATCGATTTGGATGCTGCTGGAACTCTTCAAGGAATGCCGCGCTGTGCGGCGGCGTGCCGTCGCCTGGCTTGTCCGTAATCGATGGAAAGTCGTTGACGACTAGGCGAATTTCGACCCGGCTTCCCGGGTTGTCCTTGCGCAAGCACTGCCAAGCATGAACCAGGGGCCTCAAGAGGCCGTTGGCACCAGTAAACAGCGTCTCAACAGTGAAAGTGCCTGGGAACTTGGACGTCTTGAACTGGTGGCCGACCACCAACCCATCGAAACCGAGCACCAAGTCGTCGGCAATACCCGCGTTGCGGTCTGCGACGCCGATCCAGAGCAGCTCGTCGCGCTCGAGAGCAGCATAAATGGCAGCGCCCGCCCGCTCGTACTGGCCAATGTATCCACGGAGTGCTCGACGTTCGCCTTCCGCCGGCGCAGTTGCAGGAGCTACAGAGGTTGATGGATTCGGTTTCTTGGACATTTTTGGATCCATGTGAATGGACTAGGTAGTTGACGCCAACTGATACCAAGAAAACTGCTTCAGCATAACCCGAGGCGTCCAGCAACAGACGGTAGATGCGGCTAAGTCATTGAGCGCTGCTCTGAAACGAAGCCTGGCCAGCCCAATCGAAGCAGTCATTCACGAGATGGGGCGTGAGTGACTAACATCAGCCTATTCCTGCTGTTCAGTCAGGAAATTCGAGCGACAGGTCGTGGCCGGCAGCTGCCACTCGCAGGGGCTGCTTTCGGCTGTGGACTCAACCGGTGAACGCAACACACTGAACCCTGCGTAAGCAGGA
>NZ_JPMY01000039.1 GCF_000761545.1 Pseudomonas sp. ML96
TCCTATCCCCAAACCCCCATCCGAGAAATCGGGTGGGGGTTTGGCTTTTGCGCGTAAGAAAATCCTAAACAGGGAAGCGCCCGCAGGCGCGAGTCGATCTTCATGCGTCTACCGGCGCCATGCGCTTAGTTACTGTTCTCGGATTGCGCCCATACAAAAGCCACCTCGATAGGTGGCTTTTTGCTTTCGGAAGAAGAGAGATCAGTCGCCGCGATACTCGCAGCCACTGGTGCAGGTCTCGTGTACTCGAATGCGGGACAGTTCTGGAAGCAGCGGCTTGAGCTCCAGCCAGATCCACTTCGCCAGGTTCTCGCTAGTGGGGTTTTCCAGGCCGGGGATGTCGTTCAGATAGTTGTGGTCGAGACGCTCATAGATCGGCTTGAAGATGGCCTTGATCTCGGCGAAGTCACGAATCCAGCCGGTATGGGGATCAACCTCACCCTCGATATAGATGGCGGCACGGAAGGAATGGCCGTGCAGGCGGCCACACTTGTGGCCGGCCGGTACATGGGGAAGGAGGTGGGCGGACTCGAAGGTGAATTCTTTGAACAGTTCCAAGATAAACGCTCTGCTGAATAGGCCGCGGACGGCGTGAAGCTAGTCGCGCAGTTTACCAGCAGCGGGGCTTGGAGCGGCCGCAACAGAGGGCCGTATATGTCAGAGCGCTTGTAGCCGCTCAGCCAGACGGCCGCTATCGGCGAGCTCGAGGAATTCGTCACCGAGGCGTCTGCTTTCGGCCATGGCTTTGCGCCAATAGCGTTCGCGCCCTTCGTCGTCGCCCAGGTAGCGCTTGAAGTCACTACGGTCTGGCAGCTTGCCGTGGGGCAAGCTCGCGAGGTACTCACGCGACGGAGCAAGCAGGAGCACGTCCTGCAGGCGTGTGGCGTCGCCACGGCGCCAAGGCAGCCCTTTGTCGAACCAGCCTGGGATGACTTTGTCGGTGAAGTGCGGATAGAGCACCACATCGTCGCCCAGATAAGGCAGGTCCAGGTGATAGTCGAGCAGGCCGCCATCGCGGTAGGTGGCGGGTTCCAGGCCAGGGATTTCGCGGATCGCCTCCATCACCATGGGAATGGAGCCGGAAGCCAGCAGAGCCTGGCGCAGGTTGCTTTCGGCCAGGGTATGGAAGTCCGAAGGAAAGTCCTGCAGCGTCGCCAGTGGCGGTGTTTGCCGGTTGTCGTGCAGGATCACTCGATCAAAGTGGCGGGACAGGCGGCTGCGGCTGAGCAGGTTGTTGCCGATGACCGAAGACAGCCCCAGGCCCAACTTGCCACGATGGTCGTGTTGTAGCAGGCCATGGCTGCGCACCACCACGATATTCAGGCGATACAGCGGGTTGTTCAGGACCGCGGCGTCTTGTCCTTCCAGTAGATCGTCGAGCAGCTGTACGCAGCTGCGCGAGACCTCGGCCATGCTCACGCCCTTGGCGAAGCGCTGGCTGGTATACAGCTCGCCCAGGCGCAGAAGCCCGGCGCAGGCATCTGGCAGGCAGGCGCTAGCGAAGCGCCAGGAGCCGATCGAGGCACCAATCAGTGTGCGCTCGCGCGGGGCTCGCGGCAGCCAGTCGCCGAACAGCGCGAGGTCCAGTCCCTGAATGCCGAGCCCCTTGGGGCCGCCTGCGGCGCCAGGCAGAATGCCGACGTCGGCCGGCTGCAGGCCACGTTCACGAATGCGGGCGATGGCGCGTTTGCCGGCGCGCAGGCTAAGGGCAGGGAATTTGATGTGGATCGCGGTCATGCTCGGCTCCGTATTGCAAGCCAGCGATTATAGTGGCGTGCTCCGGCAGGCCAAGCGGCTTCAGCCGGTGAATGTCCTGTCAGTTGTGAGGCGCTGCTGGATTCAGCTTGAATTAAGTCGGCACCAGTATCTTGGGCACCGTAGACAACAGATACCCCCGAGGAGAACACCATGAACAAGCTGACCAGCCTTTTCGCCATTACTGCCCTGGCCGCCACCGCCGGTATCGCTCAAGCTCGTGACTTGGGTCCGGACGAAGCGCTGAAACTGCGCGATGCCGGTACCATCCAGAGCTTCGAGAAACTCAACGAGGCCGCGCTGGCCAAGCACCCGGGTGGCAAGATCGAAGACACCGAGCTTGAGCAAGAGCACGGTCGCTACGTCTACCAGGTCGAAGTGCGCGACGCTCAGGGCGTGCAATGGGACGTGGAGCTGGACGCCACTAACGGCCAGATCCTGCAAGAGCACCGGGATGACTGATGAAGTTCGTGTTTCGCTATAGCGGTATCCTGGCCCTGGTTCTCGCGGTGTTGGCGCTCGATGCGCAAGCCCGCGACCTGGATCAGGACGAGGTATTGCGCCTGCGCCAAGAGGGCGTGATCCGCCCGCTGGAAGAACTGATGGCACCGGCCCTGGGGCTTTACCCCGGGGCGGAGCTGTTGGAGGCGGAGCTGGAAGAAGAGGATGACGTGCTGGTCTATGAAGTGGAGCTGCTGACCGCCGATGGCACCGTGCGTGAACTTGAGCTGGATGCCCGCGACGGCCGCATCCTCAAGGACGAAGTGGAGGACTGATGCGCCTGTTGCTGGTGGAGGATCATGTGTCCCTGGCCGATGAGCTGATGGCCAGCCTGAAGGGGCAGGGCTATGCGGTGGACTGGCTCGCCGATGGCCGCGACGCCGCCTACCAGGGCGCGACCGAGCCTTACGACCTGATCATTCTCGATCTCGGCCTGCCCGGCAAACCTGGCCTGGAGGTACTGCGCGAGTGGCGGGCCGGCGGCCTGGCCACGCCTGTGCTGATCCTTACCGCCCGCGGCTCCTGGGCCGAGCGTATCGACGGCCTCAAGGCTGGCGCCGACGACTACCTGACCAAGCCTTTCCATCCTGAAGAACTGGCCCTGCGCATCCAGGCATTGCTGCGTCGTGCCCATGGCCTGGCCAATCAGCCGCAGTTGGAGGCCGCGGGCCTGCAGCTGGACGAGAGCCGCCAGTGCGTGACCCGTGATGGCGAGCAGATCGAGCTGACCTCGGCCGAATTCCGCCTGCTGCGCTACTTCATGCTGCACCCGGGGCAGATCCTGTCCAAGGGGCATCTGGCCGAGCATCTGTACGACGGCGAAAGCGAGCGTGACTCCAATGTGCTGGAGGTTCACGTGAACCGCCTGCGCGGAAAGCTCGGCCGCGAGGTCATCGAAACCCGGCGCGGGCAGGGCTATCGCTACGCCGGGGTGGGGGCTTGAGGTCGATCCAGCGCCGCCTGAGCCTCGGGCTGGCCGGTGTTCTGGTGGTCATGGGGCTGGCTCTGGCGCAGGCCAGCCTGCTGCTCTTCGATCACAGCCTGCGCCGGTATCTGCAGGAAGACCTCAAGGACGAGACGCAGACCCTGCTCGCCGCCCTGGTGCGTGGTTCGACGGGCGTGCAGTTGGATGAGCGACGCTTAGACCCGAATTTTCATCGGCCCTTTTCCGGTCACTATTTCCGTATCGACTTCTCCGATCAGACCTGGCGCTCGCGCTCGTTGTGGGATCGTGACCTGCAGGCGCCGGCTGGTGAAGGCTTGCAGGATGCGCTCGGCGATGGCCCACGAGGCCAGCTTCTGCTGGTTTACCGCGCCGACTACAAGCGTTTCGGCCAGCAATTCTCGATCAGCGTGGCGCAGGACTACACGCCTATCCTGCAGAGCTTCCGCCGTCTGCAGTGGCTGGGCCTTGGCCTGGGGGCGGCGGCGCTACTGCTGATTTTGCTGGCTCAGCGTTACACGGTGCGTTCGGCGCTGCGCCCGCTGGAGCGGGTACGCGAGCAGATCGCCCAGCTGCAGCAGGGAAGGCGTAGTGAGCTGGATGCACGGGTGCCGCAGGAGCTCGAGCCGCTGGTCAACCAGGTCAACCGCCTGCTCAGCCACACCGAAGATACCCTCAAGCGCTCCCGTAACGCCCTGGGCAACCTCGGCCATGCGCTGAAGACGCCGCTGGCGGTGCTGGTCAGCCTGAGCGAGCGCGAGGAGATGCGCAGCCAGCCGGAGCTGCAGGCCACGCTGCGTGAACAGTTGGCACAGATCCAGCAGCGTCTGGAGCGCGAGCTGGGTCGCGCCCGTCTCGCCGGCGACGTGCTACCCGGCGCGCACTTCGACTGCGCGCAGGAGCTGCCGGGGCTGCTTTCCATGCTGGAGATGATCCACAGCCATGGCCTGAAGCTGGAATGGCAGACCGAGCCGGGGCTGTGCCTGCCCTGGGATCGGGAGGACCTGCTGGAACTGCTAGGCAACTTGCTGGACAACGCCTGCAAGTGGGCCGATGCGCAAGTGCGCCTGAGTCTGGGGCGGGAGAGTGGTCGCTACTGGATCTGGGTCGACGACGATGGCCCGGGCATCGCCCAGGAGCGCCGTGAGGCGGTACTGGGGCGCGGTACTCGCCTGGATGAGCAGGTGGCGGGCCATGGCCTCGGACTCGGCATCGTGCGCGATATCGTCGAGGCCTGGGGCGGCAGCCTGAACCTGGAAGACAGCCCACTGGGTGGGCTACGGGTGGCGATCAGCCTGCCGGAACGGCCCTGATCACATGCCGTTGGTGAATGCCGGATTGCCCAGGTCGATGGCGGCGCGCACCGGTTTCAGCGCCTCGGCGTACTTGCCGAGGATGTCCAGGGCATAGTCGGCGCGGCTGCGGATGCGCAGGTCGTCCTCGCCAGCGGCCTCGCCTGGGTTCAGGACCGCCTCCACGTGGCGCACGATCAGGTGCTCCGGCAGGTAGGCGATGCGGCAGTTCTTGTAGCCTGAGGCGCGCAGCTCGCTGATCGGGTAGGCGCCGCCAATGCCCGACGACACGCCCACCAGCAGCGCCGGCTTGTGCGCCAGCTCGGCCTTGCTCGCGTAGAGGAAGAAGTTCTTCACTGCCGGGCAGGCCATGCCGTTCCACTCCGGTGCGATCACCACCAGCGCATCGGCGGCGGCCAGCTGCTGCTGGTACTCGGCCCAGGGGCCTTTGTCGTCGGCTGGCCACAGTGGCAGGGGACCTGCGCCCAGGTCGATCAGGCTGCTCTGCTCGGCGCTGGTCAGGCCCAGCTCGACCAGGCGTTGACGCAGATAACGAGCGACTTTGGCGGACTGGCTGCCGTTACGGCTGGAGCCGGCGATCAGGGCGATATTGAGCATCTTTCGGGATCTCTTGCGAATGACTGCGCGCAGGCTACCGGCCGCTCTGGCACGGGGCAAGTGGCGGGCGACAGGGATGTGGACGGATGACGCCAGCGCCCATGGCGGGCGCTGGCGTGAGGCACTCAGACGCGGAACTGGTCCATCAGCCCCTGCTGGTGGTTGGCCAGGTTGTTCAGGCTCTGGCTGACCCGCGCGGACTCATCGGCCTGGCCGGACAGGGTCTCGGTGACGTCACGGATGGTGGCGACGTTGCGGTTGACCTCTTCGGCCACCGCGCTCTGTTCCTCGGCGGCCGAGGCGATCTGCAGGTTCATGTCGTTGATCACGGTGACGGCATCGCCGATACGGCGCAGGGCGGCCACCGCCTGTTCGACCTGCTCGACGCTGCCCTGGGCCTGCTTGTGGCTGCTGTGCATGGAGCCGACCACATCGCGGGTGCCGCTCTGCAGGTTCTCGATCACCTGGCGGATTTCCTCCACCGAATCCTGGGTGCGTTTGGCCAGGTTGCGCACCTCATCGGCGACCACCGCGAAACCGCGACCGGCCTCACCGGCGCGAGCAGCCTCGATGGCGGCGTTGAGGGCGAGCAGGTTGGTCTGTTCGGCGATGGCGCGGATCACCTCCAGCACCGAGCCGATCTGGTCGCTGCTGCTGGCCAGGTTTTCCACCTCGCTCATGGCCGAGCTGAGCTCGCTGGCCAACTGCTCGATGGACAGCGTGGTGCGGTCGATCACCGCCAGACCCTCGCGGGCGGCGGAGTCCGCGCCGCGCGCTGCATCGGCGGCCTGGGCAGCGTTGTTGGCCACGTCATGAGCGGTAGCGCTCATCTCCTGGGACGCGGTGGCGACCTGGTCGATCTCGCGGAACTGCTGCTGCATGCCGGCGCTGGTCTGGGTGGCGATGGCAGAGGACTGGTCTGCGGTGCTGCGGGCGTCCTGCACCGAGCGTTTCACGTCGGCGATGATCGGCTGCAGCTTGTCGAGGAAGCGGTTGAACCAGCCGGCCAGCTCGCCCAGTTCGTCCTGCTTGGCGTACTCGAGGCGACGGGTCAGGTCGCCTTCGCCGCTGGCGATGTTCTTCAGCATGGCGGCGACGCCGAGAATCGGCTGGGTCACGCCGCGGGCAGTCAGCCACATCAGCACCACGCCGAGCAGGATGGCCGCCAGCGAAACGCCGATGGAGAACAGGGTGTCGGCGGTGCGGCGCTCATCCAGCTGCTGTTCCAGCTTGAGGGCCGGGCCGAGCAGCACCTCCTTGGGCACCTCCAGCAGCACGCCCCAGGACTTGGCCTCGGGGATCGGCAGCAGCGGCTCGAGTACTCGCAGCTTGCCCTCATTCTCGAGGAACTGCGGCGTGCCGGTGCCAAGCAGTTGGGCGATCTGGCTGCCCTGCTTGGGGAAGGCGGTGGTCAGTGGCTTGCCGAGCAGGCCGGCATCGCGGCTGTGTCCGGCCAGCAGGCCGGCGGCGCTGATGATGCTGACGCTGGCCTGACCGTCGTAAAGCTCGCTGCTGGCCTTGCTGCTGAGCTGCTGCAGGCTCTCCAGGCTGATATCGACGCCCATCACGCCGATCACCTTGCCGTTCTGTTCCAGCGGGAAGGCGATGCTGGTCATCAGCACCTGCTTGCCGTTGATATCGTCGAAGTAGGGGTCCAGTACGCAGGCTGTGCGGCTGTTGCGCGGGCAGGTGTACCAGGCGTTGTAGGGGGCGCCGCTGGGGCCGGCGGTGGTGTCGTTGAGCTGCTCCTCGTTCATCGCCTCGGCTTCCAGTTGCCCGGGTACAGCCTGGGACCAGTAGAGGGAGAAGCGGCCCTTGTCGTTGCTGCCCAGCTCGCCTTGCCCGGCGAACAGCTCGTCCTTGCCATCCAGCGCATTGGGCTCGAACACCACATAGAGGCCGAGCAGGCCGGGGCTGGCTTCCAGGGCCGAGCGCACCTGGCGAGTCATGTCTTCGCGCAGATCGAAGGCATCGAGGAAGCGTTTCTCGGCCTGATCCTTGAGGAACAGCACCTGGCGCGAGAAGCCCTTGCCGTACTGGTAGGCATCCATGAAGTAGCGCTGGATGCGGATGCCCTGCAGCTCCCCGCGCGAGGCCATGCGCGAACGCGCGGACTCTTCCAGCATGGCGGAGCTAGAGCTCCTGACCAGGGCGGCGCTGTGGCTGGATTGGTAGAGCGAGGCTCCCAGCAGCAAGGTCACGATTGCCAGGAGGCAGAGACCGGCGAGGAGGGTGATTTTCAACTGGATGGACAGGCGCGACAGCATAGAGCGGGTCCTTTGAACATTCATACGGCTGAAATCTTTATCGGTCAGCTGAGCGCAGTCTTTACTGGCAACAGGCGAAGTAGAGCCTTTTCTTGACGATGACCGGAAAGCCGCTGCGAATTATGCACGAAGTGCTCGAAATATTGAGCATCTGCCGCTTTGACAGGGCCGGGGGCATCGGGCAGAGTGCTGCGCTTTTTTGCAGGCGCCTGGCGCCGCGGGGTTTATAGATGAATGCAGTAGTTGCCGCCGTCGGCATCATGTTGGTCCTCAGCTTGTGCCGGGTGCACGTGGTGGTCGCGCTGATCGTCGGCGCGCTGGCCGGCGGGATGCTGGGGGGCTTGGGCATAGAGGGTTCGCTGGCGGCCTTCAACAAGGGCCTCGGTGCCGGGGCCACGGTGGCGCTTTCCTATGCGCTGCTGGGCGCTTTCGCCGTGGCCATTGCCAGGTCCGGACTGGCGCATGCCCTGGCTGATCGGGCGCTGGCGCTGGTCGGTCGTCAGGATGCCAGTGGCGGTGGTTCGCTGAAATGGCTGATGATCGGCCTGTTGCTGGCCGTCTCGATCTCCTCGCAGAACATCCTGCCGATCCACATCGCCTTCATTCCGCTGCTGGTCCCGCCGCTGCTGTATGTACTGACTCGCCTGCAGATCGACCGCCGGCTGATCGCCTGCGTGATCACCTTCGGCCTGATCACCCCCTACATGTTCCTGCCGGTCGGCTTCGGCAACATCTTCCTCAACGACATTCTGCTGGCCAACGTGGTCAAGGGCGGGGTCGACGTACAGGGCGTGAATGTCACCGAGGCCATGCTGATTCCTGCGTTGGGCATGGCGGCGGGCCTGCTGGTGGCGGTGTTGTTCAGCTATCGCAAACGCCGCAGCTACGATCTGGAAAAGATCGTCGACGCCGAGCAGGTGAGCATCGCCTATGACCGCAAGAGCCTGCTGGTGGCCGGCGTGGCGGTGGTGGTGGCGTTCGCTACCCAGCTGTGGCTGGACTCGATGATCATCGGCGCTCTGCTGGGCTTCGTGGTGTTCTCGGTCTCCGGGGTTGTGCGCTGGCGCGAGGCCGACGACCTGTTCACCGAGGGTATGAAGATGATGGCCATGATCGGCTTCATCATGATCGCCGCCCAGGGCTTCGCCGAAGTGATGAACGCGACCGGCCAGGTGAAGAGTCTGGTGGATGCGTCCGCCGCCTGGATCGGCAACAGCAAGGCGCTGGGTGCGCTGCTGATGCTGCTGGTCGGCCTGCTGGTGACCATGGGCATCGGCTCGTCCTTCTCCACCGTGCCGATCATCGCCGCGATCTTCGTGCCGCTGTGTCTGCAACTGGGCTTCAGCCCGCTGGCCATCGTCAGCATCATCGGCACCGCCGGAGCCCTGGGCGATGCTGGCTCGCCAGCCTCCGACTCGACGCTGGGGCCGACCGCGGGCCTGAATGTCGACGGCCAGCACAACCATATCTGGGACACCGTGGTGCCGACTTTCCTGCACTACAACCTGCCGCTGTTGGCGTTTGGCTGGGTCGCCGCAATGGTGCTGTAATCAGTGCAGGCTTCAGGCTGAAACGGGGTTGCCGATAACACGGCAACCCCGTTCTGCTTTATGCAGTTCCACAATAAGAAGGAAGGGAACATGCGCCTCACGTTGAAAACCAAAGTGCTGCTGCTCGCACTGCTGCCAGTCATCCTGTTCGCCTTGGTGCTGAGCGGCGCCGCGGCGAAGATTCTCACCGACCTGGCCGCCGACGAGGTGGCCCAGACCCGCGAGCGCCTGGTGGCGGAGAGCCGCCTGGAGCTGAAGAACTACATGCAGATCGCCTTAGGCTCGGTGCAGAGCCTGTACGACGGCGCTGCCCAGGGCGACATGAGCAGCCGCGAGCAGGCCATCGCCATCCTCGCCAAGATCAAGTACGGCAAGGACGGCTACTTCTTCGGCCACGACTCCAACGTGGTGCGCCTGTTCCGTGGCGACAGCCCGGTAGACGTGGGCAAGAGCCTCGCCGACCGCAAGGACCCCAACGGCGTCTACGTCAACCGCGAGCTGGTTCGCGTGGCCAAGGACAGCAGCAACTACGTGGAGTACAGCTCGCCGCTGCCCACCGACGAGAGCGTGTTGGTCCCCAAACTGGCCTACAGCTACTACCTGCCCAAGTGGGACATGGCGCTGGGTACGGCGGTCAACCTGGACGGCGTCGCGGCCCAGGTGGCTGAGGTCGAGGCGGCCATCGACGAGCGGGTCAACACCATCCTGACCAGCATCCTGGTGATCGCCATGGTAATGCTGCTGGTGTTCGGCATCGGCGGCCTAGCCCTGAGCAACGCCTTCCTGCGTCCGCTGCAGCAGATCCGCGAGAACCTCGATGACATCGCCGCTGGCGAGGGCGACCTGACCCGCCGCCTGCCCGTGACCAGCGGCGATGAGCTGGGCCAATTGGCCGGCTCGTTCAACCGCTTCGTCGAGAAGATTCACGGCCTGGTGCGGCAGATCGCCGAGATGACCGAGCAGCTGACCGGCCTGGTCGGCCAGGTGGCCGCTCAGGCGCAGCGCTCCGAGCAGGCCATGGAGCGCCAGCGCCACGAGACCGATCAGGTGGCCACGGCGATCAACGAGATGTCCGCCGCCGCCCACGAGGTGGCCAAGAGTGCCCAGGGCGCCGCCGAGGCGGCCCAGCAGACCGACCGCGAGGGTCAGGCCGCCAAACAGGTGGTCGACGGCAGCATCACCCGTATCCATGCTCTGGTCGGCGATATCCGCTCCAGCGGCCAGTCGCTGGATAGCCTGCAGCAGGACGTGCAGTCCATCGTCAGCGTGCTCGATGTGATCCGTTCCATCGCCGAGCAGACCAACCTACTGGCGCTCAACGCCGCCATCGAGGCCGCCCGTGCCGGCGAGGCCGGGCGTGGCTTCGCCGTGGTGGCCGACGAGGTGCGCGCCCTGGCCAGCCGCACCCAGCAGAGCACCCAGGAGATCCAGGGCATGATCGACCGCCTGCAGCAGGGTACGCAGGCTTCGGTCACCGCCATGCGCCGCTCCAGCGATGCCGGTGAAACCACCAGCGAGCAGGCCAACCAGGCCGGCGCCTCGCTGGATGCCATCGCCGGCCTGATCGGCACCATCAATGCGATGAACGCGCAGATCGCCAGCGCCGCCGAGGAGCAGACCGCGGTGGCCGAGGAGATCAACCGCAGCGTGCACCAGATCGCCGTGGCGGTGGACAGCGTGGCCGACGAGACACGCCTGGGCGCCGATACCGCGCGCAGCCTGTCGGTACTCGGCGAGCGCCTGGGCAGCCTGGTGCATCAGTTCCGCATCTGAGAGGTGTGAAGAGAAAAGGGCGCTGCGGCGCCCTTTTTCATGGGCGCAGAAATAGCCCGCACTTTGCCGGAGCGCTGGCGGACTAAGCAGGAACAGCTCTGCAAGGCGTCCGCCCATGTATTCGCCACGTGTCGAACAAAAAGCCTTCCTCGTTCTGCTGGTGGTGGTGACCCTGGTGTTCGCCGGCATCCTCCTGCCGTTCTGGGGGGCGGTGTTCTGGGCGGTGGTGCTGTCGGTGCTGTTCGCGCCGTTGCAGCGCCGCCTGGCGTTGCGCTTTGGCGGGCGCGGCAATCTCTCGGCGTTGCTCACGCTGCTGATCTGCCTGCTGGTGGCGATCCTGCCGATGATCCTCACCAGCCTGGCCCTGGTGAACGAGGGTTCGGCCATCTACCAGCGCATCGAGAAGGGCGAGCTGGACATTGGCGCCTACGTCGAGCGCTTCAAGGAGGTTTTGCCGGAGGCGGTGCAGCGCCTGCTGGAGCGCATCGGGCTGGGCGATTTCGACGCTCTGCGCGACCGCCTGGCCAAGGGCGCCATGCAGGGCAGCGAGTTCCTGGCGACCAAGGCCTTCGATATCGGCCAGAACACCTTCCAGTTCCTGGTCGGCTTCTTCGTCATGCTCTACCTGCTGTACTTCTTCCTGCGCGATGGCCCTGAGCTGGCGCGCACGGTGCGCACGGCGGTGCCGCTGGAGGAGTCGCTCAAGCGCCGCCTGCAGATCAAGGTCACCCGCGTGGTGCGTGCGACGGTCAAGGGCAACCTGGTGGTGGCCGCGGTGCAGGGCCTGCTCGGCGGGCTGATCTTCTGGATGCTGGGCATCAGCAGCCCACTGCTGTGGGGCGTGCTGATGGCGCTGCTATCGCTGCTGCCGGCGGTCGGTTGCGGGCTGGTCTGGGGGCCGGTGGCGCTGTACATGCTGGCCCAGGGGGAGGTGCTCAAGGGCAGCGTGCTGGTAGCCTTCGGCGTACTGGTGATCGGCCTAGTGGACAATATTCTGCGCCCGATCCTGGTCGGCAAAGACACGCGCATGCCGGACTACCTGGTGCTGATTTCCACCCTTGGCGGCCTGACTCTGTTCGGCCTCAATGGCTTCGTCATCGGCCCGCTGATCGCGGCGTTGTTCATTGCGAGCTGGGACCTGTACCGCAGCGGCCGGCAGCGGGTGCGCCTGCCGTAAAGGATCACCGGTTGGCGGCTGGAACAGGCAAAAAAAAACCCAGCCTTGGCCGGGTTTTTTCTGCGCACTTGCGGCTTAGTGGGCGACTGCCACCAGGCCAGCATGCTGCACCAGTTCCAGCAGCGGCTGCGGGTAGACGCCGAGGAAGAAGGCGAGCAGGGCGACCAGTACCAGCATGATGCCGCCGGCACGTTGGCCCCAGTTGAACGGCGCGTCGTGGCGCTTGAGGTTCGGCTCCTGCAGGAACAGGGTGACCATCACGCGCAGGTAGTAGAACACGCCGATGGCGCTACCCAGGACCAGGGCGCCCAGCAGCAGCCATTGCTGCGACTCGACGCCGGCGGCGACCACGTAGAACTTGCCGATGAAGCCGGCGGTCAGCGGGATGCCGGCCAGCGACAGCATCATCACGGTCAGTACGGCGGTCAGGTACGGACGGCGCCAGAACAGGCCGCGGTACTCGTACAGGGCGTCGGCGTCGCGGCCGCTGTACGGCGTGGACATCAGGGTGATCACGCCGAACGCGCCCAGGCTGGTCAGCACGTAGGTAGCCAGGTACACGCCGATGGCTTCCACGGCCAGGCCCTTGCTGGCGATCAGGGCGATCAGCAGGTAGCCGAAGTGGGCGATCGACGAGTAGCCGAGCAGGCGCTTGAGGTTGTTCTGCAGCAGGGCCAGCAGGTTACCGAACAGGATCGAGGCGATGGCCAGCACGGTCAGCAGATCGTTCAGCCAGCCGCCAGTGGTTACCGGCGAGATCTGGTACAGGCGCAGCAGCACGGCGAACACGGCGACCTTGCTGGCGGTGGCCAGGAAGGCGGCGACCGGTGCCGGGGCGCCCTCGTAGACGTCCGGGGTCCACAGGTGGAAGGGGACCAGCGATAGCTTGAAGGCCAGGCCGATCAGCATCATGCCGAAGCCGACCTGGGCGATCAGGCTCGGCAGGCCGTCGGCGGCCAGCTTGGCGCCGATGCCGGCGAAGCTCAGGCTGCCGGATTCGGCGTAGAGCAGGGCCATGCCGAACAGCAGGAAGGCCGAACCGGCGGCAGACAGCACCATGTACTTGATGCCGGCTTCCAGCGAACGCTTGTTGAAGAAGGCGTAGGCGATCATGCCGTAGGTCGGTACCGACAGCAGTTCCAGTCCGATGAACAGGCCGGCCAGATGCTGCGCGCTGACCAGCACCAGGCCGCCAGCGGCGGACAGCAGAATCAGCAGGTACAGCTCTTCACGGTTGCCCGGATAGCCCTGCTTGCCCGATTCGCCGCCCAGGTAGGCGTGGACCAGGGTGGTGCAGGCCAGCGTCGCGGCTAGGACCAGCGCCATGTAGTAGCAGGCGAACTTGTCGATCAGCAGCAGCGGGGTGACCTGGATCGGCGTCACGCCCACGGCCGGGATCACCGACAGCAGGGCCAGGTTGAGGCCCAGCACCGAGAGGATGAAGGCCATGGCATGGTTGCGCTTCCAGGCGATGGCCAGCATCACCACGACAATGGTGGTGCAGGTGACCAGCAGCGGCAGCAGCGCGATGAAGTGTTGAGTCGTCAGTTCCATAGCGCTTGATTACCGGACCGAGGCGAGTTGAGTGAGGGCACCGCTGAACCACTGCTGCACGCCGTGCATGCTGGCAGCGGAGGTGTCGAGCACCGGTTGCGGGTAGACGCCGAGCAGGATCAGCAGCACCGCCAGGCCCAGCACCATATACAGCTCGCGGGCCTTCATGGCCTGCAGCGGCGCATCGGACTTGGCCGGGCCGAAGTAGGCGCGGTGGATCATCGCCAGCGAGTAGACCGAACCCAGCACCAGGCCGCAGGCGGCCAGGACCACGACCCACGGAGCGGCCGGGAAGCTGCCGATCAGGATCAGGAACTCGCCGACGAAGTTGCCGGTGCCCGGCAGGCCGAGAGCGGCAGCAGCGAAGAACAGGCTCACCGCAGGCAGCCACGGCAGGCGTGCCCAGATGCCGCCCATCTCGCGCATGTCACGAGTGTGCAGGCGCTCGTAGAGCTGGCCGCAGAGGATGAACAGCGCGGCTGCGGACAGGCCGTGGGCCATCATCTGCACCACCGCGCCCTGCAGGGCGATCTGGCTGCCGGAGTAGATGGCGATCAGCACGAAGCCCATGTGCGAGACGCTGGAGTAGGCCACCAGGCGCTTGATGTCGGTCTGGGCGAACGACAGGAAGGCACCGTAGGCGATGGCGAACACGCCGAGCCACATGGCGATCGGCGCGAACTCGGCCGAGGCGGTGGGGAACAGCGGAATGGCGAAGCGCATCAGGCCGTAGGCCGCGGTCTTCAGCAGGATACCGGCGAGGTCCACGGAGCCGGCGGTCGGCGCCTGGGCGTGGGCATCCGGCAGCCAGGAGTGCACTGGCACTACCGGGAACTTCACGGCGAAGGCGGCGAAGAAACCGAGCATCAGCAGGTACTCGGTACCGGCGGGCAGCTGGGTCTTCAGCAGGTCGGCGTAGTTGAAGGTCAGCACGCCGGTGCTGTTGTAGTTGATCAGCACCAGGGCGAGGATCGCCACCAGCATGATCAGGCCGCTGGCCTGGGTGTAGATGAAGAACTTGGTGGCAGCGTTGATCCGCGAATGACCCTTGCTGCCGCTATGACCCCAGAGCGCGATGAGGAAGTACATCGGCACCAGCATCATTTCCCAGAAGAAGAAGAACAGGAACAGGTCGATGGCGAGGAACACGCCGACCACGCCGCCGAGAATCCACATCAGGTTGAGGTGGAAGAAGCCGACGCGGTTCTGGATCTCGTTCCACGAGCACAGCACGGACAACACGCCGAGCAGACCGGTGAGGGCGATCATCAGCACCGACAGGCCGTCGAGGCCGAGGTGGATGCTGATGCCGAGACGCTCGATCCACTGGACCTTGAACTCAGCGGCCCAGACCGGATCGGCACCAGGTGCCGGAGCCAGGCTGAAGTCGGCAGTGGCCCACAGCCACAGGCCGAGGCCGAACAGCAGACCCATGGTCAGCAGGGCGATCCAGCGCGGCAGGGTGTTGCCGAAGCGCTCACCTTGCCAGCACAGCAGGCCGCCGATGAAGGGGATCAGGATTAGCCAGGGCAGGATCATGACGGGCTATTTTCCTTAATTCAGAAACAGGAGGACGGCGAGCACGAACACCGCGCCCCCGGCGATGGAGGCGGCGTACCAGCGCACCTGGCCGGTCTGGGCGCGGGCCAGCACGGCGTTGCCGCCACGGGCCAGACGCGGCACCAGGCCGATGCTCTGGTCTATCGGGTCACGCCCGAGCAGACGGCAGATCAGCAGGTAGGGCTGCACGAAAACCTTGTCGTAGAGCCAGTCGAAGCCCCAGGCGGCGAACCACCAGGCCGACAGGAAGCGGCCCGGCGCGCTGGCGGCAACGGCGCTGGCGAAGCGGCGCTGGCCGAGGAACAGCAGGGCGGCGAGGAGGATACCGGCCAGGGCGATGGCGCCCGAGGCGATCTCCAGACCGTGCTTGGCCTCACCACCGGCATGGCCGATGCTCTGCGGCAGCACACCGTGCAGCGGCGGGGTGATCAGCGCGCCGACGAAGGTCGACAGCACGATCAGGGTGGCCAGCGGCAGGTTGTGGGCGATGCCGTGACCGGCATGGGCCTCGGTCTTCTGCTCGCCGTGGAAGGCGATGAAGATCAGGCGGAAGGTGTAGATCGAGGTCAGGAAGGCACCGGCCAGACCTGCGTACAGCAGCTCACTGTGACCGCTGGCGAAGGCTTCCCAGAGAATCTCGTCCTTCGAGTAGAAGCCCGCGGTGACCAGCGGCAGCGCCGCCAGGGCCGCGCCGCCGACGATGAAGCTGGCGTAGGCCAGCGGCAGCTTCTTCCACAGACCGCCCATCTTGAAGATGTTCTGCTCGTGGTGGCAGGCGTGGATCACCGCACCGGAAGCGAGGAACAGCAGGGCCTTGAAGAAGGCGTGGGTCATCAGGTGGAAGATCGCCGCGTCCCAGGCCTGCACGCCGAGGGCGAGGAACATGTAGCCGATCTGGCTCATGGTCGAGTAGGCGAGGATACGCTTGATGTCGGTCTGCACCAGGGCGGCGAAGCCGGCCAGCACCAGGGTCACGGCGCCGACGATGCCGACCAGCTCGAGAATCTCCGGGGTCAGCAGGAACAGGCCGTGGGTACGGGCGATCAGGTACACGCCCGCGGTCACCATGGTGGCGGCGTGGATCAGTGCGGAAACCGGAGTCGGGCCCGCCATCGCGTCGGCCAGCCAGGTCTGCAGCGGCAGCTGGGCGGATTTGCCCACGGCGCCGCCGAGCAGCATCAGGGTGGCGACCCACAGCCAGGTATCACCGGCCACGTACTTCTGCGGTGCCAGCACCATCAGCTCCTGGATATTCAGGGTGCCGAGGTTGAGGAACAGCAGGAACAGACCGATCATCAGGAACACGTCACCGATACGGGTGACGATGAACGCTTTCAGCGCCGCGTTACCGTTGGGCACGTGCTTGTAGTAGAAGCCGATCAGCAGGTACGAGCACAGGCCCACGCCTTCCCAGCCGAAGAACAGCACCAGCAGGTTGTCGCCGAGAACCAGCAGCAACATGCTGAAGATGAACAGGTTAGTGTAGGCGAAGAAGCGCGAGTAGCCCTCTTCACCGCGCATATACCAGCTGGCGAACAGGTGGATCAGGAAGCCGACACCGGTGACCACGCCGAGCATGGTGGCCGACAGGCCATCCAGGTGCAGGGTGAAGCTCGGCGCCAGGCCTTCAACGTTCATCCATTGCCACAGCGTCTGGGTGTATACACCGCCCGCCGGTGTGTTGCCGAGGAACTGGAATACGACCCAGGCGGCGCTCAGTGCGGCCAGGCCGACCGAGCCGACGCCGATCACGGCAGCGGTGTTTTCCGAGAGTCGTCCGCGTGAGAAGGCCAGCAGGAACCAGCCGAGCAGCGGGAAGAGAAGGGTGAGGAATAGAAGGTTCATCCGCGCATCTCGCTGGCAGCGTCGACATCGAGGGTGTTGAAGCGGCGATACAGCTGCAGCAGGATCGCCAGGCCGATACTGGCCTCGGCGGCTGCCAGGGTGATCACCAGAATGAACATCACCTGGCCGTCGGCTTGTACCCAGCGGCTGCCGGCGACGACGAAGGCGAGGGCGGTGGCGTTCATCATCACTTCCAGGCTCATCAGCACGAAGAGGATGTTACGGCGCACCATCAGGCCGATCAGGCCCAGGCTGAACAGCACGGCGGCGAGGGCCAGGCCGTGTTCCAGAGGAACGGCATTCATACGGTCGGCTCCTTGGCTTCGTGGCGGCCCAGGTGGTAGGCGGCGACCAGGGCGGCGAGCAGCAGCATGGAGGCAAGCTCGACTACCAGCAGGTAGGGGCCGAACAGGCTGATGCCAACGGCCTTGGCGTCCACGGTCTCAAGACCGATGGCGGCGCCGCTCGGGCTGGCGAACAGGGCATACAACAGCTGGCCCAGCAGCAGCAGGGAGAGAATGGCCGGACCGGTCCAGATGCCGGGTTTCAGCCATTGTTTCTCCTGCTCGGCGGCAGCCGGGCCGAGGTTGAGCATCATCACCACGAAGACGAACAGCACCATGATGGCGCCGGCGTAGACGATGATCTCCAGGGCGCCGGCGAACGGCGCACCCAGAGCGAAGAAGGTCGAGGCCACGGCCAGCAGCGAGACGATCAGGTTGAGCAGGGCATGCACCGGGTTGGTCCCGGTGATGACCATCACTGTAGAAGCCACGGCAACGCCCGCGGCGAGGTAGAAAGCAAATTCCATCATCCCCTCCTTAGGGCAGCAGGCCTTTGACGTTGATCGGTTCGGCCTCGTTCTGCGCGGCGCCTTTCGGCTTGCCGGCGATGGCCATGCCGGCGACGCGGTAGAAGTTGTAGTCCGGGTTCTTGCCGGGGCCGCTGATCAGCAGGTCTTCCTTCTCGTACACCAGGTCCTGGCGCTTGTACTCGCCCATCTCGAAATCCGGGGTGAGCTGGATCGCGGTGGTCGGGCAGGCTTCCTCGCACAGGCCGCAGAAGATGCAGCGGGAGAAGTTGATGCGGAAGAACTCCGGGTACCAGCGACCGTCGTCGGTCTCGGCCTTCTGCAGCGAGATGCAGCCGACCGGGCAGGCCACGGCGCACAGGTTGCACGCTACACAGCGCTCCTCGCCGTCGGGGTCGCGGGTCAGGACGATGCGGCCACGGTAGCGCGGCGGCAGGTAAACCGGTTCTTCCGGGTATTGCAGGGTGTCGCGCTTGCGGAAGCCATGGCCGAAGACCATCACCAGGCTGCGCAGCTGGGTCCAGGTGCCGTGCACCACATCCCATATGTACTTGAGCATTGCGTGTTTCTCCTTACTGGGCCGAGGCCAGCACGAGCGCGCCGGTCACCAGCAGGTTGATCAGAGTCAGCGGCAGGCAGAACTTCCAGCTGAACGCCATGACCTGGTCATACCGCGGGCGCGGAATCGACGCGCGCAGCAGAATGAAGATCATGATGAAGAAGCAGGTCTTCAGGGCGAACCAGATGAACGGGATCTGCGGCAGGATGCCGAACGGCCCGTGCCAGCCGCCGAAGAACAGGGTCACCAGCAGGGCTGAGATGGTCACGATGCCGATGTATTCGCCGACGAAGAACATGCCCCATTTCATGCCGGCATATTCGATGTGGTAACCGTCGGCCAGCTCCTGCTCCGCTTCCGGTTGGTCGAACGGGTGACGGTGGGTCACGGCGACGCCGGCGATGAAGAAGGTACAGAAGCCGAAGAACTGCGGAATGATGAACCACAGGTTTTCGGCCTGGTAGTCGACGATGTCGCGCATGTTGAACGAGCCGACCTGGGCGACGATGCCCATCAGCGCCAGGGCCAGGAACACCTCGTAGGAGATGGTCTGGGCCGAGGCACGCAGGCTGCCGAGCAGGGCGAACTTGTTGTTGCTCGACCAGCCGGCGAACAGTACGGCGTACACCGACAGACCGGCCATGGCGAAGAAGAACAGGATGCCGATGTTGAGGTCCGCCACACCCCAGGTCGGGGTGACCGGGATGATGGCGAAGGCCATCAGCATGGCGGCGAAGGCGATCATCGGCGCGATCATGAAGATGAACTTGTCGGCGAACGGCGGCGTCCAGTCTTCCTTGAAGAACATCTTCAGCATGTCCGCAGCGATCTGGAACATGCCGAACGGGCCTACGCGGTTCGGACCGTAACGGTCCTGCCACCAGCCCAGCAGACGGCGTTCGACGAAGCTCAGCAGCGCGCCACAGACCACCACCACCAGCAGGATGACGATGGCCTTGAGGACGGCGATGAAGACGTCGAGCAGTTCGGGCGTCAGCCAGCTCATTGCGCGGCCTCCTGCAGTCCGGTTGCAATGGCGCCGGCGATGGCCGCCGGAATGCCGGCGAAGCCGGCCGGCAGGCCGACCAGGCCCAGGGCCAGGTCTTCGCTGACTTTCACCGGCAGGCGCAGGGCCTGGCCGGCGACGGTCAGGCTGATCAGCGCGCCGTCGTTGACGCCCAGACGATCGGCCTCGGCCTTGGCCAGGGCGACGTAGGCGGGCTGGATGCGCTCCTGCACCGGCGCGGCGCGGGAGGAGTTCTCCTCGCTGCCGAACAGGTGGTGGAATGGCACGACCTGCCAGGTGCCCTGGGCCGGAGCGAAGGCGCCCGGCACGGCGAACCAGGCCAGGGTCTTGCCCTGCGACTCGATCAGACGCACGCCCGGGTCACCGGCGCGCAGATGGCCACCGACTTCGTCCTGGAACTTGTTCCAGGCCTGCGGCGAGTTCCAGCCCGGCGACCAGGCGAACGGAATCTGCTGACGGTCTTCCTTGCTGCCCGAATAACCTTCCATGGAGAAGGCGAAGGCGGAGTCCTGGTCCTGCGGCTGACGCGGCTCGTGCACGCTGATGTTGGCGCGCATGGCTGTGCGGCCGCTGTAACGCAGCGGTTCACGCGCAAGCTTCATACCCTTGATGCGGAATGAGGCGCTTGGCGCGGCGTCCGTGATCGCGGCCAGTACGGAGCTGCTGGCGGCGACGGCTGCGGTGACCTGGTCCAGTTGGGTCCAGTCCACGGCCTTGCCCTGCAGGGTGCTGTGCAGCGCATGCATCCAGCGCCAGCCTTCGCGGACCAGGATGTTGCTGTCGTAGTAGCTCGGCTCGAATACCTGGAAGAAGCGCTGGGCGCGGCCTTCCTGGCTGACCAGGGTGCCATCGCCTTCGGCGAAGCTGGCGGCGGACAGCACCAGATTGGCCTTGGCGGTGGTAGCGGTTTGCTGGTGGTCGGCGACGATCACCGCCTTGGCGGCGGCCAGGGCGGCATCGACCTTGGCAGCGTCGGCGCGGCGGTACAGGTCGTTTTCCAGCACGATCACGGCGTCGGCTTGGCCTGCGGTCAGCGCTTCCAGCGCGGCGTCTACCGATTCACCACCAAACAGGGCCAGGCCCATGCTGTTGGCTTCCGGCACTACCAGGCTGATGGAGGCGTTCTTCTCGCGGTTCTTCAGGGCCTGGGCGATGTTCGCCGCGGCCTCGACGATGCTCTTCTCACCCAGCGAGGCGCCACTGACGATCAGCGGGCGCTTGCCGGCCAGCAGGGCGTCGGCGATCAGTTGCACCAGCTCGGCGGCCTCGTCGTCCAGGCCGGTGACGGCCGGGGCGCTCGGGTCGATGGCGTGGGCCACGGCGAAGCCGATGCGCGCCAGGTCAGCCGGAGCGGCATGCACGCAGGCTTCGGCAACGTCGTCGAGGCGAGTGGCGTCGACGCTGGCGATGAACAGCGGATGCAGGGCGTCCTGGGCCACGTTCTGTACGGCGGCCATGTGCCAGTCCTGGATCTTCATCGAGGCGGCGATTTCGGTGGCCTTGCCCTTGACCGACTGGCGCAGGGCCAGGGCGACGCGCGCGGCGGTCTGGGTCAGGTCTTCACCGAGGACGAACACGGCGTCGTGGTCTTCGATCTCGCGCAGCGACGGCACCGGCAGCGGGCCGTTTTGCAGCACGTCGCGGATCAGGCGGATGTTGGCCAGTTCGGTAGCGCCGATGCCGCTGTAGAAGTTGGCTTCGCCGACCAGCTCGCGCAGGGCGTAGTTGCCTTCCAGGCTGGCGCGTGGCGAACCGATGCCGATCACGCGCTTGCCCTTGAGCAGCTCGGCGGCCTTGTCCAGCGCAGCGTCGATGCCCAGTTTGGCCTCGCCGAACAGCGGCTGGCGCGGGCGGTCTTCGCGGTTGGTGTAGCCGTAGCCGAAGCGGCCGCGGTCGCACAGGAAGTAGTGGTTCACCGAGCCGTTGAAGCGGTTCTCGATGCGGCGGATCTCGCCGTAGCGCTCACCGGGGCTGATGTTGCAGCCGCTGGAGCAACCATGGCAGATGCTCGGGGCGAACTGCATGTCCCACTTGCGGTTATAGCGCTCGGAGTGGGTCTTGTCGGTGAACACACCAGTCGGGCAGACCTCGGTGAGGTTGCCGGAGAACTCGCTCTCCAGCACGCCGTCTTCGACGCGGCCGAAGTACACGTTGTCGTGCGCGCCGTAGACGCCCAGGTCGGTGCCGCCGGCATAGTCCTTGTAGTAGCGCACGCAGCGATAGCAGGCGATGCAGCGGTTCATCTCGTGGGAGATGAACGGGCCGAGCTGCTGGTTCTGGTGGGTGCGCTTGGTGAAGCGGTACCGGCGCTGGTTGTGGCCGGTCATCACCGTCATGTCCTGCAGGTGGCAGTGACCGCCTTCCTCGCACACCGGGCAGTCGTGCGGGTGGTTGGTCATCAGCCACTCGACGACGCTGGCGCGGAACGCCTTGGACTCTTCGTCGTCGATGCTGATCCAGGTGTTGTCGGTCGCTGGCGTCATGCAGGACATGACGATGCGGCCGCGCTTGTCGTTTTCATCGGTGTACTGCTTCACCGCGCATTGGCGGCAGGCGCCGACGCTACCGAGCGCCGGGTGCCAGCAGAAGTAGGGGATGTCGAGCCCGAGGGAGAGACAGGCCTGCAGCAGGTTGTCCGCCCCATCGACTTCGAAATCTTTGCCGTCTACGTGGATAGTGGCCATGGTTCAGGTTTCTTCTTTACCCGCCGAAGCAGGCTTGGCTAATGGAATCACGGTTGCTTCGCGGCCTTGGCCGCGAGGCGAATACGTCAGGCCGGCGCGAACTGCGCGGCGGCCGGTGCCGGAATGGCCGAGCTGGATACGCCAGCCTCGAACTCCGGACGGAAATACTTGATCGCACTACCCAGCGGTTCGACGGCGCCCGGTGCATGGGCGCAGAAGGTCTTGCCGGGGCCGAGGAAGTTGACCAGGCCGAGCAGGGTATCGATGTCCTGCTGGGTGCCTTGCTTGCGTTCCAGGGCGCGGAGGATCTTCACGCTCCACGGCAGGCCGTCGCGGCACGGAGTACACCAGCCGCACGATTCGCGGGCGAAGAACTCTTCCATGTTGCGCAGCAGCGAGACCATGTTGACCGAGTCGTCCACGGCCAGGGCCAGACCGGTCCCCATACGGGTGCCGACCTTGGCAATGCCGCCGGCGAACATGGCCGCGTCCAGGTGCTCGGGCAGCAGGAAACCGGTGCCGGCACCGCCGGGCTGCCAGCATTTCAGCTTGTAGCCGTCACGCATGCCGCCGGCGTAGTCCTCGAAAAGCTCGCGGGCCGGGATGCCGAACGGCAGCTCCCACAGACCGGGGTTCTTCACCTTGCCGGAGAAGCCCATGAGCTTGGTGCCCATGTCTTCGCTGCCCGGACGGGCCAGGGTCTTGTACCAGTCCACGCCGTTGGCGACGATCGCCGGCACGTTGCACAGGGTCTCGACGTTGTTCACGCAGGTCGGCTTGCCCCACACGCCGACAGCGGCGGGGAAGGGCGGCTTGGAACGCGGGTTGGCGCGGCGACCTTCCAGGGAGTTGATCAGCGCGGTTTCTTCACCGCAGATGTAGCGGCCGGCGCCGGTGTGGACGAACAGCTCGAAGTCGAAGCCGCTGCCGAGGATGTTCTTGCCCAGCAGGCCGGCGGCCTTGGCTTCATCGATGGCGCGATTCAGATTGGCTGCCGCGTCGACGTACTCGCCACGCAGGAAGATGTAGCCGCGGTAGGCCTTGAGCGCGCGCGCGGAGATCAGCATGCCTTCCACCAGCAGGTGCGGCAGCTGCTCCATGAGCATGCGGTCCTTCCAGGTGTTCGGCTCCATTTCGTCCGCGTTGCACAGCAGGTAGCGGATGTTCATGGATTCGTCGGCCGGCATCAGGCCCCACTTCACGCCAGTGGGGAAGCCCGCACCGCCGCGGCCCTTGAGGCCGGAGTCCTTGACCGTCTGCACGATGTCGGCCTGAGCCATTTCGCTCAGGGCCTTGCGCGCGGCGGCGTAGCCGTTCTTCGCCTGGTATTCCTCCAGCCATACCGGCTGGGCGTCGTCGCGCAGGCGCCAGGTCAGCGGATGGGTTTCCTCGGTGCGGGCGATGCTGTTTATCGGGCCGATGGAGGTGAGAGTCTTCATGCGTAGGACTCCAGCAACTGGGCGATGCCGTTGGCATCGAGGTTGCCGTAGGTGTCGTCGTCGATCATCACGGCCGGGGCCTTGTCGCAGTTCCCCAGGCAGCACACTGGCAGCAGGGTGAAGCGGCCGTCGGCGGTGGTCTGGCCGGGGACGATGCCGAGCTTGTCCTTGAGGCTGCCGAGCAGGTTCTCGTGGCCGCCGATGAAGCAGGTCATGCTGTCGCACACGCGGATCACGTGGCGGCCGACCGGCACGCGGAAGATCTGGCTGTAGAAGGTGGCCACACCCTCGACGTCGCTGGCAGGGATGCCGAGGATGTCGGCGATGGCGTAGATGGCGCCGTCCGGCACCCAGCCGCGCTGCTTCTGCACGATCTTCAGGGCTTCGATGGACGCCGCGCGCGGGTCCTCGTAGTGGTGCATTTCATGTTCGATGGCATCGTACTCGGCCTGGCTGAGTTCGAAGCGGTCGGTTTGGATCAGGTCAGTCTGGCTCATGTGATTAACGGTCCACGTCGGCCATAACGAAGTCGATGCTACCCAGGTAGGCGATCAGGTCCGCGATCATGCTGCCGCGGATCACCGAAGGGATCTGCTGCAGGTGCGGGAAGCTGGGCGTCCGGATGCGCGTGCGGTAGCTCATGGTGCTGCCGTCGCTCGTCAGGTAATAGCTGTTGATGCCCTTGGTCGCCTCGATCATCTGGAAGCTTTCGTTGGCCGGCATGACCGGGCCCCACGAGACTTGCAGGAAGTGGGTAATCAGGGTCTCGATGTGCTGCAGGGTGCGCTCTTTCGGCGGCGGCGTGGTCAGCGGGTGATCCGCCTTGTACGGGCCTTCCGGCATGTTGCGCAGGCACTGGTCGATGATGCGGATGCTCTGGCGCATCTCCTCGACGCGGACCATGCAGCGGTCGTAGGCGTCGCCGTTATGGGCCAGCGGCACTTCGAACTCGAAGTTCTCGTAGCCGGAGTACGGGCGCGCTTTACGCAGGTCGAAGTCGAGGCCGGTGGAACGCAGGCCGGCGCCGGTGACACCCCATTCCAGGGCTTCCTTGGTGTTGTACTGGGCCACGCCCTTGGTACGACCGATCAGGATGCTGTTCTTCAGCGCGGCCTTGGTGTACTCGTCGAGGCGCTTGGGCAGCCAGTCGACGAATTCCTTGACCAGTTTGTCCCAGCCGCGCGGCAGGTCGTGGGCGACGCCGCCGATGCGGTACCAGGCCGGGTGCAGGCGGAAGCCGGTGATGGCCTCGATCACCTTGTAGGCGCGCTGGCGGTCGGTGAAGGTGAAGAACACCGGGGTCATGGCGCCGACGTCCTGGATATAGGTACCCAGGAACAGCAGGTGGCTGGTGATGCGGAAGAACTCGGCGAGCATCACGCGAATGAAGTCGACGCGGTCCGGCACCTTGATCCCGGCGAGCTTCTCGACCGACAGCACGTAGGGCAGGTTGTTCATCACCCCGCCGAGGTAGTCGATACGGTCGGTGTAGGGAATGAAGCTGTGCCAGGACTGGCGCTCGGCCATTTTCTCGGCGCCACGGTGGTGGTAGCCGATGTCCGGGACGCAGTCGATGATCTCTTCACCGTCCAGCTGCAGGATGATGCGGAACGCACCGTGTGCAGACGGGTGGTTCGGGCCGAGGTTGAGGAACATGTAGTCCTCGTGCTCGCCGTGGCGCTTCATGCCCCAGTCTTCCGGCTTGAAGCGCGCGGCTTCTTCTTCCAGCTGCTGCTTGGCCAGGGTCAGGCTGAACGGATCGAATTCGGTGGCGCGCGCCGGATAGTCCTTGCGCAGTGGGTGACCTTCCCAGGTCGGCGGCATCATGATGCGGGTCAGGTGCGGGTGGCCCTGGAAGGTGATGCCGTACAGGTCCCAGACCTCACGCTCGTACCAGTTGGCGTTGGGCCAGATACCGGTGACGGTGGGGACGTTGAGATCGCCTTCTTTGAGGGCGACCTTGATCATGATGTCGCTGTTACGCTCGACCGACATCAGGTGGTAGAACACTGTGAAGTCGGCGCCCGGCAGGCCGCGGCGCTGGGTGCGCAGGCGCTCGTCGACGCCATGCAGGTCGTACAGCATGACGTAGGGGCGCGGCAGGTTGCGCAGGAAGGTCAGCACGTTGATCAGTCGATCACGGGCGACCCACAGCACCGGCATGCCGGTACGGGTGCTCTGGACCGTGAAGGTCTCGGCACCAAAACGGGAGTTCAGCTCAACCACCACGTCCTGGTCGTCGGCCTTGTACGGTGGAACGGACAGAATGCTGTCAGTCATGTCTTTAGTCGCTATCGGCGGTATTCGGCGTCAGTGAGCGGGCCAGGGGTCGGCTCACACTTCGTCGGGGCTGCGCAGGTTGGTAACAGCGATACGCTGCTCGCGGCGCTGTTCCTTCTGCGACGGCATTTCGGCACGGTAGATGCCTTGATCGCCGACGACCCAGGAAAGCGGGCGGCGCTCCTGTCCGATGGACTCCTGCAACAGCATCAGGCCTTGCAGGAATGCCTCGGGACGGGGCGGGCAGCCAGGAATGTAGACGTCCACGGGGAGGAACTTGTCGACCCCCTGAACCACCGAATAGATGTCGTACATGCCGCCGGAGTTGGCACACGACCCCATGGAGATCACCCACTTGGGTTCCAGCATCTGCTCGTAGAGGCGCTGAATGACCGGCGCCATCTTGATGAAGCAGGTGCCGGCGATGACCATGAAGTCAGCCTGACGCGGTGACGCACGAATGACTTCAGCGCCGAAACGAGCAATGTCGTGCGGCGCGGTGAAGGCCGTGGTCATTTCCACATAGCAGCAGGACAGGCCGAAGTTGTACGGCCACAGGGAGTTCTTGCGACCCCAGTTCACCGCACCGTTGAGAACATCTTCGAGTTTGCCCATGAAGATGTTCTTGTGGACCTCATCCTCAAGCAGTGGATCGGCTACGGTCTCCCGCGAGCCGATCGGGTACTGCTCGTTGGGAGCGTCCGGATCGATCCGTGTAAGTTTGTATTGCATCGCCAAAGCCTCATTGTTTTAGCTTCGCCTGCCGATTACGACGGCCTTCGGGCGCCCAGTCGAGCGCGCCTATACGCCAAAGATAGACAAGACCAGCCAACAGAATTGCTATGAAAACTGTAGCTTCGATCAGGCCGGCCCAGCCGCTTTCGCGTACCGAGACTGCCCAAGCGAAGAGAAAGAGGGCTTCAACGTCGAAGATCACGAAGAGCATCGCGACCAGATAGAACTTCGCAGACAGACGCAGGCGCGCGCTGCCGACCGGTAGCATGCCCGACTCGAAGGGATCGTTCTTACTGCGGCCCCAGGCCTTGCTGCCGAGCAGGCTGGACAGGCCAAGCATAAAGGCGATGAGCCCGAACACTCCGAGCAGGAATACAGCAAAAGCCCAGTTATGGGACATGGTCGTTACCGCATCAGGCATGCCGGTGCTCCTTGGGGAAAGGGGGCGGCTTTTTAATAATGGTAGAGCAACCTGGTGGGGTTGCCCTGCAGAGTAGTGGCGGCAATTTTATGCTCGCATAGCTCCCTAAGTAAATTTTTCCGAATAAAAAAATGCACGCAGAATGCGCGCAGTTTTGTGGACAGATGCTGGGAGCCCGCTAGCCGCGTGGGCTGCGCGATTATCTACGGCTTTGGTCGCATGGCTATTTGCGCCGAAAATGACGCCTTTTCGAAAGTGCCTGTCGGGGATTATTTACAACATTTCCGGCAGATGGCGCTCGAAATGCACCATGTTCTTATTTGTGACTCGAAAGTTCTGTTCTGGCGGGTGAAAAGAGTGTCGCAGTAAGGCTGGTTTTTATTTGGATTCACGGCGCTTCCGTGAGGATCTCGCCTGTTTTCGGAGCAGAAACGAAGAAGCCCCGGCATTTCTGCCGGGGCTTCCCGTGATAACACCTACGGCCTAGGCCGCGGAGCCGGTTCCTATTAGTGGAACTGGTTCATGGTGTTGTCTTTACCGCCAGCTTTCAGAGCGGCGTCACCAGCGAAGTACTCTTTGTGAGCGTCGCCGATGTCGGAGCCGGACATGTTCTGGTGCTTAACGCAGGCGATGCCTTGACGGATCTCCTGACGCTGAACGCCTTTCACGTAGGCCAGCATGCCTTGGTCTGCGAAGTAACCTTTGGCCAGGTTGTCGGTGGACAGGGCGGCGGTGTGGTAGGTCGGCAGGGTGATCAGGTGGTGGAAGATACCAGCCTGAGCGGAGGCGTCGCGCTGGAAGGTACGGATCTTCTCGTCGGCAACCTGGGCCAGTTCGGTTTCGTCGTACTCGGCGCTCATCAGTTTGGCGCGGTCGTAGGCGGAAACGTCTTTGCCTTCGGCAGCGAAAGCGTCGAACGCTTGCTGACGGAAGTTCAGGGTCCAGTTGAAGGACGGGCTGTTGTTGTAGACCAGCTTGGCGTTCGGGATGACCTTGCGGATCTCGTCAACCATGCCTTTGATCTGACCAACGTGCGGTTTCTCGGTTTCGATCCACAGCATGTCAGCGCCGTTCTGCAGCGAGGTGATGCTGTCCAGTACGCAACGAGCTTCGCCGGTGCCAGCGCGGAACTGGAACAGGTTGGAAGCCAGGCGCTTCGGACGCAGCAGCTTGCCGCCACGGTTGATCACGACGTCGCCGTTGCCCAGGTCGGCAGCGGAAACTTCTTCGCAATCCAGGAAGGAGTTGTACTGGTCGCCCAGGTCGCCCGGCTCGTTGGTCACGGCGATCTGCTTGGTCAGACCGGCGCCCAGGGAGTCGGTACGAGCAACGATCACGCCGTTGTCGATGCCCAGCTCCAGGAACGCGTAGCGAACGGCATTGATCTTGGCCAGGAAGTCGATGTGCGGAACGGTCACTTTACCGTCTTGGTGGCCGCACTGCTTCTCGTCGGAAACCTGGTTCTCGATCTGGATGCAGCAAGCACCAGCTTCGATCATTTTCTTGGCCAGCAGGTAGGTAGCTTCGGCGTTACCGAAACCAGCGTCGATGTCGGCGATGATCGGGACAACGTGAGTTTCGTGGTTGTCGATCTGAGCCTGGATTTCAGCGGCTTTGGCGTTGTCGCCAGCAGCGCGGGCGGCGTCCAGAGCGGTGAACAGCAGGTCCAGTTCGCGGGCGTCAGCCTGGCGCAGGAAGGTGTACAGCTCTTCGATCAGGCCAGCAACCGAGGTTTTCTCGTGCATGGACTGGTCCGGCAGCGGGCCGAAGTCGGAGCGCAGGGCAGCAACCATCCAGCCGGACAGGTACAGGTAGCGCTTGTTGGTGGTCTTCAGGTGCTTCTTGATCGAGATCAGCTTCTGCTGACCGATGAAGCCGTGCCAGCAGCCCAGGGACTGGGTGTAGACGGACGAGTCGGCGTCGTACTCGGCCATGTCTTTGCGCATGATGTCAGCGGTGAACTGAGCGATTTCCAGACCGGTCTTGAAGCGGTTCTGGGCGCGCATACGAGCAACGTATTCCGGGTTGATCGCGCTCCAGCTGCTGCCTGCGGCTTCTTTCAGGGCGGCAACGGCTTTGATGTCGTTTTGATAAGCTGACATGGTCAATCCTTCAAAGTATGAGTTTGGTTGAGCACCGACTTCCCACCCAAAACCAACGTGCAAACAAAGCTTGCAGTGTTGCGGGCGACACAGGGCGGACTTCGAGATATTGACGAGGACGAGAGTGTTGCGGAGAGGAGGAGAGGACGAAACGAGTCAGTCCGAAGAGGCAGGTTCGCAGCTTGCCGGCTCGTGGATGCCGTTGGGCTATACGGATCTGGTCTGGCGGTCTGGCTAATAACGCTAAGGCTTCCCCGTCCCTCAGGACAACTTTCGTTCCAGTCGCAACCTCGTTGAAACGCCTTGTGGGCTGTTAGAACACGGATCGATCCGAATGGTGTTACGGAGTCGATCTGGAGGCCCTGAAACAGGACCTCTGGCTAGCGGGAGCGGCGCCATCATGCGCTTTCAAACGGGCGTTCGTCAACGATTTTGTAGTGCTTTTTTTCTTTGACTACATGGTCGCGGGCTAGACCTTAGTCGAGCGCGTCGACCTTGATGCGCAGGCTCATGTCGTTCGCGCCCTGGGTGGAATAGCGGCGAGCGAAGCCGGAGTCGTTGCTCTGGTTTTGCTGGCTGACGCCGCCCAGGGGGATCCATTCGCCGATCCGGCCGCTGACACGGGTATCGGTGCTCTGGGTGTCGATCACGTCAGGGCGGGAGCGGTTGACCCTGTCGTTGTTGCTGCTGATGTTGAGGTGGACGACATCGCCGCTGAGGGTGGCGGTGACGTAGAAGCCCTGGTTCACATCGCGGTACTGGGTGTTCTGGTAGACCTGGCCATAGGGGCCGACACTGGTGCTGGTCACCGGCACGCTCTGGCCGACCTGGATCAGTGCCGGATAGCCCTCGGTCGCCTGTACCTGCTGGGTGCCGCCGCCGCGGCTGTTGGTGGAGCGGCGGATGATGCGCACTTGGTCACGCCCGTTGACCTCGCCGCGGCCGGCAATCACTTCGGCGTCGCCAGCGCTGATGCTGCCGTCAACCCGGTAGCCGCTGCCGCTGTCCAGGCTCTGCTCGCTGGTGTCGACGCTGATCAACAGGCGGCGTGGCGCCTGGTCGAGCTGGCCGAGCAGGTCGCGGATCTCGGCGATCTTGTCGGGCGAGGCGTTGATCATCAGCTGATTGCCATAGGCGCTGGCCTTGCCTTGGCCATCGAGCGCGGTCTGCACCAGAGGCAAGACCTCGTCGGCCATCCGGTAGTTGAGCTGGATCAGCTCGGTGGCGGCCTGCAGCGGCAGGCTGAAGCCGAACAACAGGGCGAGCAGGCAGGCACGCAGGTTCATAGCAGGAAGCTCCGCAGATCGGGGTCGGAAATACTGATGTTCCAGGCCTGGTCGAACTGCGCCTGGCGCTGGCGCACGCGGCCGGGATCGTTGTACAGCGCATCGCCGGCGTACTGCTCCGGCGCCTCGCGCAGCAGTAGGCCACGGTCGTCGACCAGCAGGTAGGCGCTTTCGTCGCTGGGGTGATCGGGGTTGATCCTGCGGATATGCAGGTTGCTGGTGATGCGCTGCGCCAGGTTGAGCAGGCGATGGCCCTGGCGCACCGGCTTGCCGACATCGCGCACGAGGATGCGCAGGTGATTCTTCGGGCTGGCCAACAGGAAGCGTGTGCACGCCTCCTGCACGCTGCTGTGGCTGTAGAGCCAGGCTTCCAGGTCCGGGCTGTACAGGCTCAGGCTCTGGCGTGCCTGCAACAGCAGGGCCAGGGCGTGAGCCTGGGCCTGTTCCGGGCGGCTGAAGCGTTCGAGGTGCGGGTGCTGGCCGAGCAGGAAGGGCGCGGGCTCGCGTGCCTCCGTGGTCAGCGCCGGAAAGGTGTCCGGGTTGTGCACGGAAAAACGCCCCGGCGACTGGAAATCGATAGCCGGAAGCTCTGGCTCGTTCTCGTCGATCGGGGCGTTTTCTTCGCTCATGCTTGGATCCTAGTCGCTATGGCGCACCATCATCACGTGGGGGATGCCAGCTTCGAGATATTCGTCACCTTCGATGCTGAAGCCCAGGCGCTCGTAGAAGGCAGCGGCGTGGACCTGGGCGCTGAGCTTCTGCTCGCGCTGGCCACGCTGCTCGGCGGCTTCGATGGCGGCGCGCATCAGTGCGTCACCAACCTTGAGGCCGCGCCAGTCCTTGAGTACCGAAACGCGACCGATCTGGCCGTCCGCCAGCAGGCGGGCGGTGCCGATCGGGTAGTCACCCTCGCAGGCGAGGAAGTGCACGGCCTCGCTGTCCTCGTCATCCCACTCGAGCTCGGCCGGCACGGCCTGTTCGGCGATGAACACCGCCTCGCGGATGCGCCGCAGGTCGGCGTTGTCCTTCTGCCAGTGGGCGAGACGGACGTGGATATCACTCATCAGCAAACTCCAAACTTCCTTGCTGGACCAGTTCTTTCACCAGTGTACGCCCGTCCTCGTCGGCCAACCAAGGCGCCAGGTTGTCGCTGTGCAGGGCTTCGGCGGCGCAGACCAGGCGCAGCAGCTCCTTGAGGTGCGCCGGCAGCAGGCGGCTCTGGCCGCTGGCGAACAGCACCAGGCCGACATCCACTTCGCTCCAGGCCAGGCGGGCGCTGGGGTTGCGCACCAGTACGGCGCCGTCCTGCAGGGCGGCGAGGAAGTCTTCCTCGTCGATCTCCGGGCCATTGACCAGCTCGGGGTAGCGCGGCTCGGTCATGAACTGGCCGAACCAAGTGAGCAGCAGGCGTTCGTCGCTCATGTGCTCGGTCAGCAGCGCCTTGAGGCGGTCGAGGGCTTCCTGCTGGATCTGGTGCGGGTCGCTGACCGGCGCCATGCCGGCGTCGCTGTAGCGCTCTTCGTCCGGCAGGAACTGGGCGAGGAAGTCGGTGAAGTGGGTCAGCACTTCGGCGGCGCTCGGCGCGCGGAAGCCGACCGAGTAGGTCATGCAGTCGTCTTCGGCGATGCCGTAGTGGGCCAGGCGCGGCGGCAGGTAGAGCATGTCGCCCGGCTCCAGCACCCACTCGTCGGTCTGCTCGAAGTCAGCCAGGATGCGCAGGTCGGCGTGCTGCAGCAGCTTGCTGTCGGCATCGCACATCTGGCCGATCTTCCAGCGGCGCTGGCCTTCGGCCTGCAGCAGGAACACGTCGTAGTTGTCGAAGTGCGGGCCGACGCTGCCGCCAGGTGCGGCGAAGCTGATCATCAGGTCATCGATACGCCAGCTGGGCAGGAAACCGAAGTCCTTGAGCACTTCGGCCACTTCCGGCACGAACTGGTCGACGGCCTGCACCAGCAGGGTCCAGTCGCGCTCCGGCAGCTGGCTGAAGGCGTCCTCGGCGAACGGACCGCGGCGCAGCTCCCACGGGTGCGCGCCGTGCTCCAGCACCAGGCGCGACTCGACTTCCTCTTCCAGGGCCAGGCCGGCCAGTTCGTCGGCGCTGATCGGGCTTTCGAAGCCGGGGATGGCCTGACGGACCAGCAGGGGCTTCTGTTGCCAGTAGTCGCGCAGGAACTCGCGAGGGGTGAGGCCGCCCAGCAGCTGCAGAGGAGTATCAGGATTCATGGCTAAGCCCTTGAAAGAGATGAAATGGCTAAAACAAAAACGCCCGGCTCAGCCGGGCGTTGAGGAGGCTGGTGGCGCTCAGATGCGCTTGGCCTGGGCGACGGCGTTGCCGATGTAGCTCGCCGGGGTGAGCTGCTTGAGCTCCTCCTTGGCGGCGGCCGGCATGTCCAGGCCATCGATGAAGGCGAGCAGCGCCTCCGGGGTGATGCCCTTGCCGCGGGTCAGCTCCTTGAGCTTCTCGTAGGGGTTCTCGATGGCGTAGCGGCGCATCACGGTCTGGATCGGCTCGGCGAGGACTTCCCAGCAGGCGTCCAGGTCGGCGGCGATACGCGCTTCGTTCAGCTCCAGCTTGCCGATGCCCTTGAGGCTGGCTTCGTAGGCGATGACGCTGTGGGCGAAGCCGACACCGAGGTTACGCAGCACGGTGGAGTCGGTCAGGTCGCGCTGCCAGCGGGAGATCGGCAGCTTGCTGGCCAGGTGCTGGAAGATCGCGTTGGCGATGCCCAGGTTGCCTTCGGAGTTCTCGAAGTCGATCGGGTTGACCTTGTGCGGCATGGTCGAGGAGCCGATTTCGCCGGCCACGGTCTTCTGTTTGAAGTAGCCGAGGGAGATGTAGCCCCAGACGTCGCGGTCGAAGTCGATGAGGATGGTGTTGAAGCGGGCGATGGCGTCGAACAGCTCGGCGATATAGTCGTGCGGCTCAATCTGGGTGGTGTAGGGGTTGAACTGCAGGCCCAGATCGCCCTCGATGAACTGCTTGGCGTTGGCCTCCCAGTCGATCTGCGGGTAGGCGGACAGGTGGGCGTTGTAGTTGCCTACGGCGCCGTTGATCTTGCCCAGCAGCGGTACGGCGGCTACCTGGGCGATCTGGCGCTCCAGGCGGTAGACGACGTTGGCCAGTTCCTTGCCGAGGGTGGTCGGCGAAGCCGGCTGGCCATGGGTGCGCGACAGCATCGGCACGCCGGCGAACTTGACGGCCAGCTCGCGGATGGCGCTAGCGATCTGCTTCATCAGCGGCAGCAGCACGGTGTCGCGGCCTTCACGCAGCATCAGGGCGTGGGACAGGTTGTTGATGTCCTCGCTGGTGCAGGCGAAGTGAATGAATTCGCTGACCGCGGCCAGTTCCGGCAGCTTGGCGGCCTGCTCCTTGAGCAGGTACTCCACGGCTTTGACGTCGTGGTTGGTGGTGCGCTCGATCTCTTTCACGCGCTCGGCGTGTTCGATGGCGAAGTTCTCGGCCAGCTCGTCGAGCAGGGCGTTGGCTTCGGCGGAGAAGGGCGCCACTTCGGCGACGCCTTCATGGGCGGCCAGGCGTTGCAGCCAGCGGACTTCGACCATCACGCGGAAACGGATCAGGCCGTATTCGCTGAAGATCGGGCGCAGGGAGCTGGTTTTGCCGGCGTAGCGGCCATCGACGGGGGAAACCGCGGTGAGCGAGGAGAGCTGCATGGAGGCGTTCTCGGACAGGTCGGTCAACGAAAAGGGCGCACATCATACACGAAATCGCCCTGGTCGCCCGCTCGGCTAGCGCGCGCTTGGTCGGCGGGCGATGGCCAGCAGGCTGGAGGCGAAGATCAGCGCGGCGCCGATCAGCGACGGCGTGTCCGGCACTTCGCCCCAGCGCAGCCAGGCGATGATCCCGGCAAAGACGATGGCCAGATAGGCGAAGGGGCCGATCAGCCCAGGTGGCGCCAGGCTGTAGGCCTTGGACATGACGATCTGGCTGACGGTGGCGAGCAGGCCGATCACCAGCAGCAGGCCGAGCTGATGCTGGCTCAGTGGCTGCCAGGCCCAGCTCAGCGGCACGGCGGCGAACAGCGTGCTGAACAGCGAGAAGTAGAAGACGATGCGGAAGGCCGGCTCGGTATCGCTCATCTCGCGAATGGAGACGAAGGCGAAGGCGGCCAGGATGCTGGCCGCCAGGCCGATCAGGGCCTGGGTGTCGAGCAGGGCCTCGCTGGGCTTGGCCACCATCAGCACGCCGATCAGACCGATGATGGTGGTGATCAGCATGCGCTTGGTCAGCGGCTCCTTGAGCAGCCACCAGGCCAGCACGGGGGTGAAGACCGGCGCTGAATAGGTGAAGAGCATGGCGTCGGCCAGCGGCAGATGGGCGATGGCGTAGAAGAAGCAGTACATGGCCAGCAGGCCATAGGTGGTGCGCCACAGGTGGGCCTTCAGGCGCCCGGTCTTGAGTGGGCGGATGCCCTTGAGCAGAAACAGGGGGAGGAAGAACAGCACGCCGACCAGGCTGCGGAAGAACACCACCGACTCGTTGTTGACGCCGCCGGAGACCTCGCGAATACCTGCGGCCATCAGCGAGAAGAGCAGGGCGGAGAGCGCCAGGAGGAGGGCGCCCTGTACCGGCTTCACGCTGCGGCTGGGGATGCTCACCTCAGCTCCGCAGCAGCGGATAGAGTTCCTTGAGCAGCTTGCCGCGGCTGAACACCAGCTGCCAGCGATGGCCGCCGAGCTGGCGCCACAGGCGCGCCGAGCGGATGCCGGTGAGCAGCAGGGCGCGCACTTTGGAGGCGACGGCCGGCTGCTGCAGGAAACGCATGTCGCCATGCACCTGAATGCGCTGGCGGAAGGTGCTGATGGTGTCCTGATACAGGCCACCGCAGGCGGCGATCACGTTGTCATGGGTCGGGCCGAAGTGTTCGACCTGGTTCTGGATCTGGTCCAGGCGAGTGCCGATCACTTGCAGCATGTCGTCGCGCTTGGCCAGTTGGCGCTCCAGGCCGAGCAGGGCCAGGGCGTAGCGCAGCGGCTCGCGCTGCAGGCTGGTCGGGTTACGCTCCAGGGTGCTGACCAGGGCCTTGTAGCCCTCGCGCAGGTTGAGGTCGTCACCGCCGTAGACTTCCAGCGTGTTCTTCGGGTCGCGTACCAGCAGGCTGCCGAGCAGGCAGCCGAGCTGGGCATCGCTGATCTGGCCGGTGCGGGCCAGTTTGTCGACCAGGCTGGCGGCCTGGAATACGGCGGAGAGGGCGATCAGCTGTTCCTGGTTCGGGCTCATGCGCTCGGGGCTCCTTCTGCGCAGGGCTCGGCTACTTCGATCGCGCCGCCGCCGAGGCAGATTTCGCCGTCGTAGAACACCACGGACTGGCCGGGGGTGACGGCGCGCTGCGGCTCGTCGAATACGGCGCGGTAGCCGTGCTCGGTCTTCTCCAGGGTGCAGGCCTGGTCGGCCTGGCGGTAGCGCACCTTGGCGGTGAGGCGGCGAGGGCTGGACAGGTCGATGGGGTTGACCCAGTAGATGTCCGAGGCGAGCAGGGCGCGGGAGAACAGCCAGGGGTGGTCGTTGCCCTGGCCGACGATCAGCACGTTGCGCTTCAGATCCTTGTGCAGCACATACCAGGGCTCATCACCGGCATTCTTCATGCCGCCGATGCCCAGGCCCTGGCGCTGGCCGATGGTGTGGTACATCAGGCCGACATGGCGGCCGATCACCTCGCCTTCGGTGGTCTCGATATCGCCCGGCTGGGCCGGCAGATACTGCTTGAGGAAGTCGCTGAAGCGGCGCTCGCCGATAAAGCAGATGCCGGTCGAGTCCTTCTTCTTGGCCGTGGCCAGGTCGTATTTCTCGGCAATGGCGCGCACCTGCGGCTTCTCCAGTTCGCCGACCGGGAACAGGGTGCGACCGATCTGTTCGCCGCCTACGGCGTGCAGGAAGTAGCTCTGGTCCTTGTTCGGGTCGAGGCCCTTGAGCAGCTCGCTGCGGCCGTCGACATCGCGGCGGCGCACGTAGTGGCCAGTGGCGATCAGGTCGGCGCCGAGGCTCAGTGCGTAGTCGAGGAAGGCTTTGAACTTGATCTCGCGGTTGCACAGGATGTCCGGATTCGGCGTGCGCCCGGCCTTGTATTCGGCGAGGAAGTGCTCGAACACGTTGTCCCAGTATTCAGCGGCGAAATTGGCGGTATGCAGCTTGATGCCGATGCGGTCGCACACGGCCTGGGCGTCGGCCAGGTCGGCCATGGCGGTGCAGTATTCGGTGCCGTCGTCCTCCTCCCAGTTCTTCATGAACAGGCCTTCCACCTGATAGCCCTGCTCGAGCAGCAGAAGGGCGGAAACGGAGGAGTCGACGCCGCCGGACATGCCGACGATCACTCGGGTATTGGCTGGTTCGCGCATGAGATATCGAGAAGGGTGACTGCAGAAAGTTGGCGATTCTATCAGGACCGGGCGTCGCGCGGCGAATAGGCCGGGCCGCGATCGGCCGGATCGCGGATCAGGCTGAGGCTGTGGCGCTCGCCGGCCAGGTAGTCGTCGATGCAGCGCAGCACCAACTCGCTGCGCCAGCGTTCCGGTTGTGCGGCCAGTTCCTCGCGGGTCAACCAGCGCGGGCCGATGATGCCGTCGTCCAGTGGCGCATCCGGCAGGTGGCGCAACGGCTTGGCGGCGAAGCACACGCGCTGGTAGGTCACGCCATTGCTGGGGGCGGTGTAGAGGTAGATGCCGGTGACGGCGGTCAGTTCGACCTCCCAGCCGGTCTCCTCTAGCGTCTCGCGCAGGGCGGCGGCGATGAGACTTTCGTCGGCTTCCAGATGGCCGGCAGGCTGGTTAAATACCGCCTGGCCGCCGGCCAGCTCTTCGACCAGCAGGAAGCGCCCCTGGTCTTCGACCACGGTGGCGACGGTTACATGGGGGGTAAAGCGCATTGCGAAAACCTCTGCGGGCGGGCGGCAAACTGTTGGCCGGAGCCGTAGTCCAAGAGCAATCTGGAGCCGAGCTGCTAGGCTTGAGAGCGCCCTTTATGAGCATTCTGTAGCGTATCTGTAGTTTGACTACATGTTTGGCTCGGGGCCAGGATTCAAGCAGTCTAGACCGCCATTGGGCTGTCAGTAAATGTCGAAAAGTGCGTGACTTTCTGTAGAAAAACTACAAGAATGCTGCACCTTTCCGAGACCCAGAAGTATCGTTCGTCGTGCCACCAGTACGGCGGATTGTCAGACCACGAAAACAAACGGAGTCCAGCATGGGATACCAGAAGATCCAGGTGCCTGCGAACGGCGAAAAGATCACCGTCAACGCCGACATGTCCCTGAACGTACCGAACAATCCGATCATCCCCTTCATCGAGGGTGACGGTATCGGTGTCGATATCAGCCCGGTGATGATCAAGGTCGTCGACGCTGCCGTCGAAAAAGCCTACGGCGGCGAGCGCAAGATCGCCTGGATGGAAGTCTACGCCGGCGAGAAAGCCACCCAGGTCTACGACCAGGACACCTGGCTGCCGAAAGAAACCCTGGAGGCCGTGCGCGACTACGTCGTGTCCATCAAAGGCCCGCTGACCACTCCGGTCGGTGGCGGCATCCGTTCCCTGAACGTGGCTCTGCGTCAGGAGCTGGATCTGTACGTCTGCCTACGCCCTGTGCGCTGGTTCGAAGGCGTACCGAGCCCGGTCAAGCGTCCTGGTGACGTCGACATGACTATCTTCCGCGAAAACTCGGAAGACATTTATGCCGGTATCGAGTGGAAGGCCGGTTCGCCGGAAGCCACCAAGGTCATCAAGTTCCTGAAAGAAGAAATGGGCGTCACCAAGATCCGTTTCGACCAGGACTGCGGTATCGGCGTCAAGCCGGTTTCCAAAGAAGGCACCAAGCGCCTAGTGCGCAAGGCCCTGCAGTACACCGTGGACAACGACCGCGAGTCGCTGACCATCGTGCACAAAGGCAACATCATGAAGTTCACCGAAGGTGCCTTCAAAGATTGGGGCTACGAAGTTGCGCGTGACGAGTTCGGCGCCGAGCTGCTGGATGGCGGCCCGTGGATGCAGTTCAAGAACCCGGTTACCGGCAAGAACATCGTGGTCAAGGACGCTATCGCCGACGCCATGCTGCAGCAGATCCTGCTGCGTCCGGCCGAGTACGACGTGATCGCCACCCTGAACCTGAACGGTGACTACCTGTCCGACGCCCTGGCGGCCGAGGTGGGTGGTATCGGTATTGCTCCGGGTGCCAACCTGTCCGACAACGTTGCCATGTTCGAAGCGACTCACGGCACCGCGCCGAAGTACGCTGGTCAGGACAAGGTCAACCCGGGTTCGGTCATCCTCTCCGCTGAGATGATGCTGCGCCACATGGGCTGGCTGGAAGCTGCTGACCTGATCATCAAGGGCACTAACGGCGCTATCGCTGCCAAGACCGTGACCTATGACTTCGAGCGTCTGATGGACGGCGCCAAGCTGCTGTCCTGCTCGCAGTTCGGTGATGCCATCATCTCCAAGATGTAAGGCGACGAGTGGTAAACAAAAAGGCCGGTCACTTGACCGGCCTTTTTCATTTGAACTCTATTCAGGCTTCTACTGGAGTGCTTTGCGGCGTGCTAGCAATCGCCGGGGTTTCACTAGGTGCCAGAGCCGCGCTGATATTCACAGCATGCAGGCCCTTGGGGCCTTGCAGAATATCGAACTTGACCGCTTGGCCGGCCTTGAGAGTCTTATAGCCGTCCATCTGGATAGCTGAGTAGTGGGCGAACAGGTCCTCATCTCGGCCATCGGCCACGATGAAGCCGTAGCCCTTGGCGTTGTTGAACCACTTGACCTTACCGCTAAGCATGCTGACATCCCTCTGCAAAGGACTCCATCACTGGAGTATCATCCACTTCAGCTCCACGTCCGACTTCGGCCCTTTGGGCGCTAGCCGCGGAACCCCGATACCCGAGTAGGGTATTCACTGTTTGTAACACCGTTTTGCCTTTAGTCAAGGTGCCAGGACGACCGCCCGAGAGGTGGTTCAAACTCTACTGGCATCACCCTCCGACCGGTCACTACAGCTTTAGTTCAGCATGCATTCACGCAGCCAGATTCGACTAACATTCAATCAGGATCGCCCTGTCGAGCACGATGACGACTCAGGTGGCCTGGCCGTGCAGGAGGCGAAGCCCGCGCTGCAGGCTCCGCCCATGTATAAGGTGCTGATGTTCAACGACGATTACACTCCGATGGATTTTGTGGTCGAAGTGTTAGAGCTCTTTTTTGGTATGAACCGAGAGGCGGCCACCAAGGTCATGCTTACTGTTCATACGGAAGGAAAAGCGGTTTGCGGGTTGTTTACCCGCGACATCGCAGAGACGAAAGCGATGCAGGTAAACCAGTACGCTCGGGATAGCCAGCATCCGCTACTCTGTGAGATAGAGAAGGACGGCTGACGCCGTCTAGCTTGGGCAAGAGGTGAAGCTATGTTGAATCGAGAGCTGGAAGTCACCCTCAATCTGGCCTTCAAGGAGGCACGCGCCAAGCGCCATGAGTTCATGACGGTCGAGCATCTGCTCCTTGCGTTGCTGGATAACGAGGCTGCAGCGGCCGTACTGCGCGCCTGTGGCGCCAACCTGGACAAGCTCCGGCATGATCTGCAGGAGTTCATCGACTCCACTACGCCGTTGATTCCTCAGCACGACGAAGAGCGCGAAACCCAGCCAACCCTGGGCTTCCAGCGTGTGCTGCAGCGCGCCGTGTTCCATGTACAGAGCTCCGGCAAGCGCGAAGTGACTGGCGCCAACGTGCTGGTCGCTATCTTCAGCGAGCAGGAGAGTCAGGCGGTGTTTCTGCTCAAGCAGCAGAGCGTGGCCCGCATCGACGTGGTCAATTACATCGCCCACGGCATCTCCAAGGTGCCGGGTCATACCGATCAGCACGAGAGTGAGCAGGAGATGCAGGACGACGAAGGCGGTGAGTCCTCGTCCTCTGGCAACCCGCTGGATGCTTATGCGAGCAACCTGAATGAGCTGTCTCGTCTCGGTCGCATCGACCCGCTGGTCGGTCGCGAGCATGAGGTCGAGCGCGTGGCGCAGATTCTCGCGCGTCGCCGCAAGAACAATCCGCTGCTGGTGGGTGAGGCTGGTGTCGGCAAAACCGCCATCGCTGAAGGCCTGGCCAAGCGCATTGTCGATGGTCAGGTGCCGGACCTGCTGTCCGAGAGCGTGGTCTATTCCCTCGACCTCGGTGCGCTGCTGGCCGGTACAAAATACCGTGGCGACTTCGAGAAGCGCTTCAAGGCGTTGCTCAACGAGCTGCGCAAGCGCCCACACGCCATTCTGTTCATTGACGAGATCCACACCATCATCGGTGCGGGGGCTGCGTCTGGCGGCGTGATGGATGCCTCCAACCTGCTCAAGCCGCTGCTGTCCTCTGGCGAGATCCGCTGCATCGGCTCCACCACTTTCCAGGAGTTCCGCGGCATCTTCGAGAAGGACCGCGCTCTGGCGCGTCGTTTCCAGAAAGTCGATGTCACCGAGCCGTCCGTGGAGGATACCGTGGGCATCCTCAAAGGGCTCAAGGCGCGTTTCGAGCAGCATCACCATATCGAATACAGCGACGAGGCCCTGCGTGCGGCGGCCGAGCTGGCTGCGCGTTACATCAATGATCGGCACATGCCGGACAAGGCCATCGATGTGATCGACGAGGCAGGTGCCTATCAGCGCCTGCAGCCGGAAGAGAAGCGCGCCAAGCGCATCGAAGTGGCTCAGGTCGAAGATATCGTCGCCAAGATCGCGCGGATTCCGCCGAAGCATGTCAGCAGTTCGGACAAGGAGCTGCTGCGTAACCTGGAGCGCGATCTCAAGCTCACCGTGTTCGGGCAGGATGCGGCGATCGATTCGTTGTCGACCGCCATCAAGCTTTCCCGTGCCGGTCTCAAGGCGCCGGATAAGCCGGTCGGTTCCTTCCTGTTTGCCGGCCCAACCGGTGTCGGCAAGACCGAGGCGGCTCGTCAGCTGGCCAAGGCCATGGGCATCGAGCTGGTGCGCTTTGACATGTCCGAGTACATGGAGCGTCATACCGTATCGCGCCTGATCGGTGCGCCGCCCGGCTACGTTGGCTTCGATCAGGGTGGTCTGCTGACCGAGGCCGTCACCAAGCAGCCGCATTGCGTGCTGCTGCTCGACGAGATCGAGAAGGCGCATCCGGAGGTCTTCAACCTGCTGCTGCAGGTGATGGACCATGGCACTCTGACCGACAACAACGGGCGCAAGGCCGACTTCCGCAATGTGATTCTGATCATGACCACCAACGCGGGTGCCGAAACGGCGTCGCGGGCCTCGATCGGTTTCACTCTACAGGACCATTCGTCCGACGCCATGGAAGTGATCAAGAAGAGCTTCACTCCGGAGTTCCGCAACCGCCTGGATACCATCATCCAGTTCGGTCGCCTGAGTCACGAGACCATCAAGAGCATCGTCGACAAGTTCCTCACCGAGCTGCAGGCGCAGCTGGAGGACAAGCGAGTGCAGCTGGATGTCAGCGATGCGGCGCGCAGCTGGCTGGCGGAACGCGGCTACGACGTGCAGATGGGCGCGCGTCCGATGGCGCGGCTGATTCAGGATCGGATCAAGCGGCCGTTGGCCGAAGAGATCCTGTTCGGCGAGCTGGCGGAGCATGGCGGCCTGGTGCATGTCGATCTCGAGAATGGCGAGTTGCACTTCGAGTTCGAGACCACAGCTGAGCCGGCCTGATAGTGGCAGGCAAACGAAAACGCCCGGCATTGCCGGGCGTTTTTGCATTCGGATTCCGCGTTGCGGGAATCAGCGGGCGCGATAGGTGATGCGGCCCTTGCTCAGGTCGTACGGCGTCAGTTCAACGCGGACCTTGTCGCCAGTCAGAATGCGGATGTAGTTCTTGCGCATCTTGCCGGAGATGTGCGCGGTAACGACGTGCCCGTTTTCCAACTCCACACGGAACATGGTGTTAGGCAGGGTGTCGACGACAGTACCTTCCATTTCGAAGCTGTCTTCTTTCGACATGCAGTAAAGCCCTCGGTATTCAAAGATTGGCTCGGTGCAACGGCGCCCGAGCAAAAGCGGCGTGCATTGTGCCCGAAAAGGGTAAGGGCCGCCAAGTGGCTGGAAGGTCGGGAAATGGCCGGCTCAGGTCAGAACGACCCAGCGCTGATTGACGAACAGCTCGATGGGGCGGTACTGGGTCTTGTAGCTCATCTTCCGGCAATTCTTGATCCAGTAACCGAGATAGACAGCTTGCAGGCCCAGACGTGCGGTCTCGCCGATCTGCCAGAGAATGGCAAAGCGGCCCAGGCTGCGGCGCTCCTCGGCGGGGTCGTAGAAGGTGTAGACGGCCGACAGGCCGTTGGGCAGTGCGTCGGTGACGGCTACTGCGACCAGACGGCCGGCCAGGCGGAACTCGTAGAAGCGAGCGAAGGGCAGGTCGCGAACCAGGAAGGTGCTGAACTGGTCGCGGCTCGGCGGATACATGTCGCCGTCGGCGTGGCGCTGCTCGATATAACGCACGTAGAGGGCGTAATACTCCTCGTTGAACGCCGGGCGCACGGCGCGTACCTGGATATCTGCGTTGCGCTTGAGGATGCGCTTCTGCTGGCGGCTGGGGATGAATTGGTCAGCGGGTATGCGTGCCGGAACGCAGGCTGTGCAGCGCTGGCAGTGCGGGCGATAGAGGTGATCGCCGCTGCGGCGAAAACCCATTTCCGAAAGCTCGGCATAGACCTCCACATCCATTGGCTGGCTGGGATCGAGGAACAGGGTGGTGGCCTGTTCCTCGGGCAGGTAGCTGCATGGATGAGGCTGAGTGGCGTAGAACTTGAGTCGAGCCAGCTCGGTCATGGCTGATCCTCGGAAAACCTCTTGGGCAAGTGTATGCCAGGGCCGAGGGTGCTACCACCCGCTGTCATGCGTGCCAGTCGGCGCCGCTGGGCTGGTCCAGATAGCGCTGCAGATAGCTGGCGAACTCTCTGCGTGCGATGGCGCGGGCGCCAAAGCTGTGCAGGTGTTGGGTCGGCATCTGGCAATCGATCAGGGCGAAGTCCCATTCGCGCAGTTTGCTCACCAGCGTGGCGAAACCCACCTTGGATACGTTGTCGGCGCGGCTGAACATGGATTCGCCGAAGAACAGCCGGCCCATGGCCAGGCCGTAGAGCCCGCCGACTAACTCGTCGTCCTGCCAGACCTCCACTGAGTGGGCGAGGCCGCGGCGGTGCAGTTCCAGATAGGCGGTGCGCATGCTGTCGGTGATCCAGGTGCCGTCGGCGTAGTCGCGCGGTCCGGCGCAACCGTGGATGACGGCGGCGAAATCCTGATCGAAGGTCACCCGATAGCGTTGCTGGCGCAGCAGCTTGGCTAGGCTGCGGGACAGATGGAATTCGTCAGGAAAGAGAACTGTGCGCGGGTCAGGCGACCACCACAGCAGTGGCTGGCCTTCGTTGAACCAGGGGAAGCAGCCATGACGGTAGGCGGCGATCAGGCGTTCGGCGGATAGATCGCCGCCGGCAGCCAGCAAGCCGTTGGGCTCGTGCAGGGCGCGATCCAGTGGTGGGAAATCCAGCGAGTCGCGTTGCAGCCAGGTCAGCATGCGGAGGAGGGTAGGGCGGGCGCTAGTGCACCCGCCTTCCGGGCTCAGGCGTCGAGATACTTCTCGGCATCCAGCGCGGCCATGCAGCCGGCGCCGGCCGAGGTGATGGCCTGGCGGTAAACGTGGTCGGCCACGTCGCCGGCGGCGAACACGCCCTCGGTGCTGGTCGCGGTGGCATTGCCTTCGCTGCCGCTCTGGACGACCAGATAGCCGTCGCGCATTTCCAGCTGGCCCTTGAACAGGTCGGTGTTGGGCTTGTGGCCGATGGCGATGAATACGCCAGCCAGCTGCAGCTCCTTGCTGCTGCCGTCGACGGTGTTGGTCAGGCGCACGCCGGTAACGCCGGTGTTGTCGCCCAGCACTTCGTCCAGAGTGTGGTTCCAGTGCAGGCGCACGTTGCCGTTGGCGGCCTTGTCGAACAGCTTGTCCTGCAGGATCTTCTCCGAGCGCAGCTTGTCGCGGCGGTGGATCAGGTGCACTTCTTTGGCGATGTTGGACAGGTACAGTGCTTCTTCGACGGCGGTGTTGCCGCCGCCGATCACGCAGACCACCTGGTTGCGATAGAAGAAGCCATCGCAGGTGGCGCAGGCGGAGACGCCCTTGCCGGCGAAGGCTTCCTCGGACGGCAGGCCCAGGTACTGGGCGCTGGCGCCGGTGGCGATGATCAGTGCGTCGCAGGTGTAGGTGCCACTGTCGCCCTTGAGGGTGAAGGGCTTGCTCTGCAACTCAGCGGTATGGATATGGTCGTAGACGATCTCGGTGTCGAAGCGCTCGGCGTGTTCCTGCATGCGCTGCATCAGTGCCGGGCCGGTCAGGCCGTGAACGTCACCGGGCCAGTTGTCGACTTCGGTGGTGGTGGTCAGCTGGCCGCCGGGCTGGATGCCGGTGATGACGACAGGCTTGAGGTTGGCGCGGGCAGCGTACACGGCGGCGGTGTAGCCGGCGGGGCCGGAGCCCAGGATGATCAGGCGGGAATGCTTGACTTCGCTCATAAAAAGACCCCATAAGCCTTTGTCACAAAAGAGAATGCATGCTCCAATTGGGCCGCACGCAAGGGATAGCCGGGTATCCTACACCGAAGCAGGATTGGCCGGCAAAACGGCACTGTAGCCTGGCATGACACCTGTAAATTTGTACAATAGTCGCGTCCTTGCGCGTTCCACCGATCGCGCCATAAGCGCAGGAATGACAGCCTTTTGAAGAATTCCAGCTCAGCAGCCCAGGCTCCGGTCTGGCGTCAGCAATTGCATTACCGCCTCAAGGAAGGTGCATTGATCGCGCTCGGCGCACTGTGCCTGATCCTGTGGATGGCTCTGCTGACCTACGACCAGAACGATCCGGGCTGGAGCCATACCAGCAGCGCACAGCAGGTGCAGAACGCCGCCGGCCGCGCCGGTGCCTGGTTCGCCGACGTCCTGTTCATGGCGCTGGGCTATTTCGCCTACGTGTTCCCGCTGCTGCTGGCAGTGAAGACCTGGCAGGTATTCCGTAACCGCCACGAGCCGTGGCAGTGGAGCGGCTGGCTGTTCTCCTGGCGCATGATCGGCCTGGTGTTCCTGGTCCTGGCCGGTGCTGGCCTGGCGCATATCCAGTTCCAGTCCGCTCCCGGCCTGCCGGCCTCGGCAGGCGGCGCACTGGGCGAAAGCCTCGGCCACCTGGCCAAGGATGCGCTCAACGTGCAGGGCAGCACCTTGCTGTTCCTGGCCCTGTTCCTGTTCGGCCTGACCGTATTCACCGACCTGTCCTGGTTCAAGCTGATGGACCTGACCGGCAAGATCACCCTCGACCTGATCGAGCTGGTGCACAGCCTGATCACCCGCTGGTGGGAGGCGCGCCTGCAGCGCAAGCAGCTGGTCGCTCAGCTGCGCGAAGTGGACGAGCGTGTCGCCGAAGTTGCTGCGCCGGTAGTGCCGGATCGCCGTGAGCAGGCCAAGGTCAAGGAACGCCTGATCGAGCGCGAGGAAACTCTGGCCAAGCACATGGTCGAGCGCGAGACCCGCGTCGCTCCGGTCATTGCTCCGCCGCCGCCACCGAAGGCCGCCGAGCCGAGCAAGCGCGTGCTCAAGGAGAAGCAGGTATCGCTGTTCGAGGATGGCGCCGCCGTCGCCGGCACCCTGCCACCGATTTCCATCCTCGACGTAGCCGAGAAGAAGCAGAAGAGCTTCTCGCCCGAATCCCTGGAGGCCATGTCGCGCCTGCTGGAGATCAAGCTCAAGGAGTTCGGCGTCGAAGTGGTGGTGGAGTCCGTGCATCCGGGCCCGGTGATCACCCGTTTCGAGATCCAGCCGGGCATCGGCGTCAAGGTCAGCCGCATCTCCAACCTGGCCAAGGACCTGGCGCGCTCGCTGGCAGTGATCAGCGTGCGGGTGGTCGAGGTCATTCCGGGCAAGACCACCGTCGGTATCGAGATTCCCAACGAGGACCGCCAGATCGTGCGCTTCTCCGAGGTGCTGTCCTCGCCGGAATACGACGACGCCAAGTCGCCTGTCACCCTGGCACTGGGCCACGATATCGGCGGCAAGCCGGTGATCACCGACCTGGCCAAGATGCCGCACCTGCTGGTGGCCGGTACCACCGGCTCCGGTAAGTCGGTGGGCGTCAACGCCATGATCCTGTCGATCCTGTTCAAGTCCGGCCCGGAAGACGCGCGGATGATCATGATCGACCCGAAAATGCTCGAACTGTCGATCTACGAAGGCATCCCGCACCTGCTGTGCCCGGTGGTGACCGACATGAAGGAGGCCGCCAACGCCCTGCGCTGGTCGGTGGCCGAGATGGAGCGTCGCTACAAGCTCATGGCGGCCATGGGCGTGCGTAACCTGGCTGGCTTCAACCGCAAGGTGAAGGACGCCGAGGAAGCTGGTACGCCGCTGTCCGACCCGCTGTACAAGCGCCAGTCGATGGAAGACGAGGCGCCGCTGCTGAAGACCCTGCCGACCATCGTGGTGGTGGTCGACGAATTCGCCGACATGATGATGATCGTCGGCAAGAAGGTCGAAGAACTGATCGCGCGTATCGCGCAGAAGGCGCGGGCCGCCGGTATCCACCTGATCCTCGCCACCCAGCGTCCGTCGGTGGACGTGATCACCGGCCTGATCAAGGCCAACATCCCGACCCGTATGGCCTTCCAGGTATCGAGCAAGATCGACTCGCGCACCATCCTTGATCAGGGCGGCGCCGAACAGCTGCTGGGCCACGGTGACATGCTCTACCTGCCGCCGGGTACTGGCCTGCCGATTCGCGTGCATGGCGCTTTCGTCTCCGACGACGAGGTGCACCGCGTGGTCGAGGCCTGGAAACAGCGCGGCGCGCCGGACTACATCGAAGACATTCTGGCCGGCGTCGAAGAAGCTGGCAGCGGCTTCGACGGCAGCAGTGGCGGTGGCGAAGGCGGCGAGGGCAGCGAGGAAGATCCTCTGTACGACGAGGCTGTCAACTTCGTCCTGGAAAGCCGCCGCGCCTCCATCTCCGCGGTGCAGCGCAAGCTGAAGATCGGCTACAACCGCGCCGCGCGCATGATCGAGGCCATGGAAATGGCCGGTGTCGTGACCCCGATGAACACCAACGGCTCGCGCGAGGTCATAGCGCCGGGGCCGTCCCGAGACTGACAAAGAGGATTTCCATGCGCCTGATTCGCATGTTGCTGCTGGCCGCGCTGGCCTGCAGTTCCGTTCTTGCCCATGCCGACGACGAGGCCGCGGTCAAGCGCCTGACCGGCCTGCTCGACCAGGCCCAGACCCTGACCGGGCGCTTCTCCCAGCTGACCCTCGATGGTTCCGGTACCCAGCTGCAGGAAACCTCCGGGCAGATGGCGCTCAAGCGCCCGGGCCTGTTCCGCTGGCACACCGATGCGCCGCAGGAGCAGCTGCTGGTGTCCAACGGCCAGAAGGTCTGGCTGTACGACCCGGACCTGATGCAGGTGACCATCCAGACCCTCGACCAGCGCCTGACTCACACCCCGGCGCTGCTGCTGTCCGGTGACGTGTCGAAGATCCGCGAGAACTTCGAGATCACCTACAAGGAAGGCGGCGACGTGGTCGACTTCATCCTCAAGCCGAAGGCCAAGGACAGTCTGTTCGACAACCTGCGTCTGTCGTTCCGCAAGGGCGTGATCAACGACATGCAGCTGATCGACAGCATCGGCCAGCGCACCAACATCCTGTTCCTCGGCGTGAAGCTGAACGAGAAGCTGGATGCCGCGCAGTTCGACTTCCAGGTGCCGGAAGGCGCCGACGTCATCCAGGAATAAGGAGTTTCGGTGGACCTGTTCCGTGCCGTGCCCGTCGCCCAGCCTCTGGCTGCGCGTCTGCGCGCCACCAGCCTGGACGAATACGTCGGCCAGGAGCACGTACTGGGGCAGGGCAAACCGCTGCGCGAGGCGCTGGAGCAGGGTGCACTGCACTCAATGATCTTCTGGGGGCCGCCCGGGGTCGGCAAGACCACCCTGGCCAAGCTGCTGGCCCAGGTCTCCGAGGCGCACTTCGAGACGATTTCCGCTGTGCTCTCCGGCGTGAAGGAAATCCGCCAGTCGGTGGAGGTGGCCAAGCAGCAGGCCGCCCAATACGGCCGTCGCACCATCCTCTTCGTCGACGAGGTGCACCGCTTCAACAAGAGTCAGCAGGACGCCTTCCTGCCCTATGTCGAAGACGGCACGCTGATTTTTATCGGCGCGACGACGGAAAATCCTTCTTTCGAGCTGAACAACGCGCTGCTGTCGCGCGCCCGCGTCTATGTGCTGAAGAGCCTGGACGAGGCGGCCATGCGCAAGCTGGTGGAGCGCGCGCTGGGTGAGGACAAGGGCCTTGGCAAGCGCAACCTGTCGCTGCCCGAGGAGAGCTTCCAGATCCTGCTGGCCGCTGCCGACGGTGATGGCCGGCGCCTGCTCAACCTGCTGGAGAACGCCGCTGACCTAGCCGAGGACGGTGGCGAGATGGGCCCGGAGCTGCTGCACAACCTGCTGGGTGATAGCCGTCGCCGCTTCGACAAGGGTGGCGAGGCCTTCTACGACCAGATTTCCGCGCTGCACAAGTCGGTGCGTGGCTCCAACCCGGACGCTGCGCTGTACTGGTATGCACGCATGATCGATGGCGGTTGCGACCCGCTGTACCTGGCGCGGCGCGTGGTGCGCATGGCCAGCGAGGACATCGGCAACGCCGACCCGCGCGCCCTGACCCTGTGCCTCAACGCCTGGGATGTGCAGGAGCGTCTCGGCAGCCCCGAGGGTGAGTTGGCGGTGGCCCAGGCCATCGTTTACCTGGCCTGCGCGCCGAAGAGCAACGCGGTGTACATGGGCTTCAAGGCAGCCCTGCGCGAGGCAGCCGAGTTCGGTTCGCTGGAGGTGCCGCTGCACCTGCGCAACGCGCCGACCAAGCTGATGAAGCAGCTGGGCTATGGCGAGGAATACCGCTACGCCCACGATGAGCCGGATGCCTACGCCGCTGGCGAGGACTATTTCCCCGAGGAACTGGAGCCGCGCCGTTACTACGAGCCGGTGCCGCGTGGCCTCGAGTTGAAGATTCGCGACAAGCTGGCCCATCTGGCCAGCCTGGATGCCGCCAGCCCGCGACGGAGACGCAAGCCATGATCGGTGTGGTATTCGCCGTCGCCCTGGGCGGCATGATCGGTACCCTGGTGCGCTATGCCACTGGCAACTGGGTCACCAGCCACTTTCCCCAGCATTTCTACGGCGCTACCCTGGCGGTCAATCTGGTCGGTTGCCTGCTGATCGGCTATCTGTATGGCCTGTTCGTGATGCGCCCGGAAGTGCCGGAAGCGCTGCGCGCCGGGTTGATGGTCGGCTTCCTCGGCGGCCTGACCACCTTTTCATCCTTTTCGCTCGACACGCTGCGCCTGCTGGAAAACGGCCAGGCACCCATGGCCATCGGCTATGCAGCCGCCAGCGTATTGGGCGGCCTGCTCGCCACCTGGGCCGGCCTGACATTAACCAAGCTCTGAACGAGAACCTCCCATGCTCGACTCCAAACTGGTCCGTACCCAACTGCAGGAAATTGCGGATCGCCTGGCAACCCGTGGCTTCCAACTGGACGTGGCGCGCTTCGAAGCGCTCGAGTCCCAGCGCAAGTCGGTGCAGACCCGCACTGAACAGCTGCAGGCCGAGCGTAATGCCCGTTCCAAGTCCATCGGCCAGGCCAAGGCGCGTGGCGAGGACATCGCGCCGCTGCTGGCGGAAGTCGACAAGATGGGCAGCGACCTGGAAGAGGGCAAGCGCGAGCTGGACACCATCCAGACCGAGCTGGACAACCTGCTGCTGAACATCCCCAACCTGCCGCACGAGTCCGTGCCGGTCGGTGCCGACGAAGACGGCAACGTCGAGGTAGCGCGCTGGGGCACCCCGCGTAGCTTCGATTTCGAGATCAAGGACCACGTCGCCCTCGGCGAACAGCACGGCTGGCTGGACTTCGAGACTGCCGCCAAGCTGTCCGGTGCGCGTTTCGCTCTGCTGCGCGGCCCCATCGCCCGCCTGCACCGCGCCCTGGCCCAGTTCATGATCAACCTGCACACCGGCGAGCACGGCTACGAGGAGGCCTACACCCCGTATCTGGTGCAGGCCCCGGCCCTGCAGGGCACTGGTCAGCTGCCGAAGTTCGAGGACGACCTGTTCAAGATCACCCGCGAAGGCGAGGCGGACTTCTACCTGATCCCGACCGCCGAGGTCTCCCTGACCAACATCGTCTCCGGCGAGATCCTCGACGCCAAGCAGTTGCCGCTGAAGTTCGTCGCCCACACCCCGTGCTTCCGCAGCGAAGCCGGCGCCTCCGGTCGCGACACCCGCGGCATGATCCGCCAGCACCAGTTCGACAAGGTCGAGATGGTGCAGATCGTCGATCCGGCCACCTCCTTCGAGGCTCTGGAAGGCATGACCGGCAACGCCGAGCGCGTGTTGCAGCTGCTCGAACTGCCGTACCGCAAGCTGGCCCTGTGCACCGGCGACATGGGCTTCAGCGCCGTGAAGACCTACGACCTGGAAGTCTGGGTGCCGAGCCAGGACAAGTATCGCGAGATTTCCTCCTGCTCCAACTGCGGCGACTTCCAGGCCCGCCGCATGCAGGCGCGTTTCCGCAACCCGGAAACCGGCAAGCCGGAGCTGGTGCACACCCTCAACGGCTCCGGCCTGGCGGTAGGTCGCACCCTGGTGGCGGTACTGGAGAACTACCAGCAGGCCGATGGCAGCATCCGCGTGCCGGAAGTGCTGAAACCCTACATGGGCGGCATCGAAGTTATCGGCTGAGTCGATAGCAAGCGCACAATAGCGGGGTGGCGATGGCCACCCCGTTTTTTTACCTCTGGTGAGATTGAGTCATGGATTTCCTTCCGCTGTTCCACAAACTTCAGGGTCGCACCGTGCTGGTCGTCGGCGGCGGCGAGGTGGCGCTGCGCAAGGCACGCCTGCTCAGCGATGCCGGTGGGCGGCTGCGCGTGGTGGCGCCGGAGGTGCGTGGCGAGCTGCGTGAGCTGGCTGGCGAGGAGGGCGTGTTCCTGCGCGGCTACGCGTCGGCGGACCTGCAGGGCGTGGTCCTGGTAATCGCCGCCACCGACGACGAGCCTCTCAATGCGCGCATCTCGGCCGAGGCCCAGGCGCTGGGCATTCCAGTCAACGTGGTGGACGCCCCGGCGCTGTGCAGCGTGATCTTCCCGGCCATCGTCGACCGTTCGCCGCTGATCGTGGCGGTGACCAGCGGTGGCGATGCGCCGGTGCTGGCGCGGCTGATCCGCGCCAAGATCGAGACCTGGATTCCCGCCACCTACGGCCAACTGGCCAGCCTGGCGAAGAAATTCCGCGATCGGGTCAAGCAGCTGTTCCCCGATGTGCAGCAACGCCGAGTGTTCTGGGAAGACGTATTCCAGGGGCAGATCGCCGAGAGCGTGTTCGCCGGCAAGCTGGCCGAGGCCGATCGCCTGCTGGAAGAGAAGGTCGCCGGCGCTGCACCGCGCGCCCTGGGCGAGGTCTACCTGGTCGGTGCCGGTCCGGGTGATCCCGACCTGCTGACCTTCCGCGCCCTGCGCCTGATGCAGCAGGCCGATGTGGTGCTCTATGACCGCCTGGTGGCGCCGGCGATCATCGAGCTGTGCCGTCGCGACGCCGAGCGCGTTTACGTCGGCAAGCGCCGCTCGGAGCACGCGGTGCCGCAGGACGAGATCAACCAGCTACTGGTCGACCTGGCCAAGCAGGGCAAGCGTGTGCTGCGCCTGAAAGGCGGTGACCCGTTCATCTTCGGTCGTGGCGGCGAGGAGATCGAGCAACTGGCGGCCGAGGGTATCCAGTTCCAGGTGGTGCCGGGCATCACCGCGGCTTCGGGTTGCGCGGCCTATGCCGGTATCCCGTTGACCCACCGCGACCATGCCCAGTCAGTGCGCTTCGTCACCGGCCACCTCAAGGATGGCAGCACCGATCTGCCCTGGACCGATCTGGTAGCGCCGGGCCAGACCCTGGTGTTCTACATGGGCCTGGTGGGCCTGCCGAGCATCTGCCAGGAGCTGATCGCCCATGGCCGGTCCGCCGACACGCCGGCGGCCCTGGTGCAGCAAGGCACCACGCAGAACCAGCGGGTGTTCACTGGCACCCTGGCCAATCTGCCGCAGCTGGTGGCGGAGCACGAGGTGCACGCGCCGACCCTGGTGATCGTCGGCGAAGTGGTCACCCTGCGCGAGAAGCTGGCCTGGTTCGACCAGGTCTGAGTCTCAGCGCGCTTTTCGGGCGATGCCCTGGCCGCTCAGGTGTTCGCGGTCGTGGGCGCCGGCGAAGCTCTGCTGCGGGCCCAGCGGTACGACACCGGTCGGGTTGATTGTGCGGTGGCTGGCGTAGTAGTGGTGCTTGATGTGCTGGAAGTCCACGGTCTGCGCCACGCCCGGCAGTTGGTACAGCTCGCGCAGCCAGCCGCTCAGGTTGGGGTAGTCCGCCAGGCGCCGCAGGTTGCACTTGAAGTGCCCGTGGTAGACCGCGTCGAAGCGAATCAGCGTGGTGAACAGGCGGATATCGGCTTCGGTCAGGTGCTCGCCGGCCAGGTAGCGTCGCTTACTCAGTAGCTGCTCCAGCTGATCCAGCTCATCGAACAGCGTGCCGAAGGCCTCTGCATAGGCTTCCTGGGTGGTGGCGAAGCCGGCGCGGTACACGCCGTTGTTCACCGCCGGGTAGATGCGTGCGTTGAGTGCGTCGATCTCGCCGCGCAGCGCTTCTGGATAGAGGTCCAGATCGTTGCCGGTGATGCCGTCGAAGGCCGAGTTGAACATGCGGATGATCTCCGCCGACTCGTTGCTGACGATGCGCTGTTGCTGCTTGTCCCACAGCAGCGGCACGGTAACCCGGCCGGTGTAACGTGGATCGTCGAGAGTGTAGCGCTGGTGCAGGAAGTGCAGGCCGTCCAGGGCATCGCCGCTGGAGCCGGTCTCGGCATCGAAGGTCCAGCCCTGTTCGCGCATCAGCCAGCTGACCACCGAGACGTCGATCAGCCCGTCCAGGCCCTTGAGCTGGCGGTAGATCAGCGTGCGGTGGGCCCAGGGGCAGGCCAGGGAAACGTAGAGGTGGTAACGGCCGGCTTTGGCGCGGAAGCCGCCTTCGCCGCTCGGGCCTGGGCTGCCGTCGGCGGTGATCCAGTTGCGGCGCTGGGCGTTCTCACGCTGGAAGCGGCCGTCCTTGCTGGTGTCGTACCACTGGTCGTGCCAGCGGCCTTCGATGAGCTGTCCCATGGCGGGCTCCCTTTGCAGATAACTGTTGGAGCCCAGTCTATGGATTTGTGTTCGATGAAAAAGCGCAAAATCAGGGTTGCAACTATCGATCAGATCGATTGGTGGCGCGCATCCCAGCGTTGACGGGCCTCGGCGAAGGCTGTCTCGCGGTTCAGACCCAGCCCACGCAGGGCCAGGGCCATGCTGCTGAGCACCGCGAGCTCGCCGTAGCTCTCGCTATGTTCACCGCGCCAGAAGGCCAGCAGCTGTTGCGGTTCCAGTCTCTCCGGCTTGACGTGGCGTTGGGCGGAGAGGGCGGGCCACTCTTCGTCCCAGTTCTCTCCATTCTCGGTGCCGTACAGGTGGCAGGTGCCGTCCGGGTTGACCTCGATCTCGCCGCCTTCGCCCTTGACCACGATGGCGTGGTCGCCGAGCAGCTGGCTGGCCTCGCGGTGCACCGCCTGGTAGCCGGGGTGGAAGATGCTCTGCAGGCCGACTCGTGCGCCCAGCGGGTTGAGGATGCGCGCCAGCGAGTGGATCGGCGAGCGCAGGCCCAGGGTGTTGCGCAGGTCGATCATCCGTTGCAGCTGCGGCGCCCAGGCGCCCAGCGGGGTGAAGGCCAGGTTGTGGCGATCCAGCGCTGCGCCGACTTCGTTCCAGTCGGCGCACAGCGGGATCTCCAGTGTCTGCAGCAGCTGTTCGCTGTACAGGCGCCCGGCGGTATGAGCGCCGCCGCCGTGGATCAGGATGCGCAGGCCACTGTTGGCCAGCGCCTTGATCGCCAGCAGGAACCAGGGTAGGTGGCGCTTCTTGCCGGCGTAGGTCGGCCAGTCGATGTCCACGGCGATCTGCGGTGCATCCAGGCATGCGCGGATGGCCTCGGTGAAGCCGGCCAGCTCCTCGGCGCTCTCTTCCTTGTGCCGTAGCAGCATGAGGAAGGCACCCAGCTGGGTGTCTTCGACCTTGCCGTCGAGCAGCATGCCCATGGCCTCACGCGCCTCCTCGCGGGTCATGCTGCGCGCGCCGCGCTTGCCCTTGCCGAGGATGCGCACGAACTGGGCGAAGGGGTGTTCCGGTGGGGCGACGAGGTTCATAGGCAATTCGTAGGCTTGGGCAGGCCGGCCAGCTTGGCGGCGAGTTTGGCGGGGGTGCCCTTGAACAGGCGGTTGAGGTGCAGGCTGTTGCCTTTGTCCGGGCCCAGCTTGAGGGCCATGTACTTGATCAGCGGGCGGGTGGCCGGCGACAGCTGGAATTCGGCGTAGAAGGCGCGTAGCAGCTCGAGGATTTCCCAGTGTTCGGCGGACAGCTGCAGCTTCTCGCGGGCGGCCAGGGCTTCGGCGGTGGCTGGCGACCAATCGCTCAGCTCGACGAGGAAGCCGTCCTTGTCCAGGGCGATCTCGCGCCCGTCGATCGACAGCGTACTCATAGCCAGCTGTTGACCTTGGCGTAGCGGCCGCAGAGCTCAACGAAGGCTGGATAGTCGATGGTCTGGGCGCGGGCTGGTGCGTTCAGGGCGCGGGCCTGTAGGTCCTCGTCGAGGGCATACAGGGCGATGCCGGCGGGCATCAGCTCCAGGGCCTGCAGCTGGGCGGTGCCGGGCTGCAGGGCGTAGACCGCGTCGCCGCTCAGCAGTACGCCGTCGTCGGGACCGAGCAGGCGCAGGCAGCTGGCCAGACGGCTGTCACTGAAGGGCGAGTGGGAGAGCAGGTGCAGTGTGGCCATCAGATAGTTACCACCTGATCGAAGCGGTCGAGAAGCTGGGTGAGGGCGGCATCGTCGAGCTTCTCGGCAGGCAGGGCCAGCTGGGAGTCGCCCAGGCCGCGCTCGGCCAGGCTGCGGGCAGAGACGAACAGCTCCTCCACACCGAACAGTGGCAGGGCCTGCAGGTTGGCGGTCAGGTCCTTCTGCTGCAGTGCGCTGGCCTGCTGGCCTGCGACCAGCTGGAACACGCCATCGTCGAGAAACAGCAAGCCCAGCGGCAGATCGAAGGCGCCACCGGCCAGGACGATATCCAGCGCTTCACGGGCGCCGGGGCCGGCCCAGGGTGCCTGGCGGCTGATGATCAGCATCGACTTCATGACTGGCCTCCGAAACAGACCAGGCGGTCCGCCATCTGCGCTGCCTCATGCAGCTGGCCGAGGCCGGACAGTTCCCAGGGTTTATCCAGGTTGGCGGCCGGTTTGCCGTAGCGCTGCGCTTCTTCGCTATTGAGCACGCCACGGCGCAGCGCAGCGGCGATACAGACCACGGCATCCAGGCCGTGCTGCTGGACGAAGCCGCGCCATTCGCCGGCCAGGTCCAGTTCGTCCTGTGGGCTCACCGCATTGCTGGAGGCGCTGTGCACACCGTCCTGATAGAAGAACAGGCGAACGATTTCGTGGCCGCCATCCAGCGCTGCCTGAGCGAAGCGCAGGGCGCGGCGCGAAGAGGGGGCGTGGGCGGGAGCGAACAGGGCGATGGCGAACTTCATGGCGGGTCTGCGGCCGTTGCAATGCCGCCATGATAAACGTCGAGGCATGAAAAAGCCCGCCGAAGCGGGCTCGTTCAACGGTGCGGCGAATCAGTCGTCGCTGCCCATGATGCCGAAGATCTGCAGCAGGCTGATGAACAGGTTGTAGATCGATACGTACAGGCTGATGGTGGCCATCACGTAGTTGCGTTCGCCGCCATGGATGATGGCGCTGGTCTGGAACAGGATGCAGGCCGACGAGAACAGCACGAAGCCGGCGCTGATAGCCAGTTGCAGGCCGCTGATCTGGAAGAAGAAGCCCGCGATCATGGCGCCCAGTAGGACGAAGAAGCCGGCAGTGATGAAGCCGCCGAGGAAGCTCATGTCCTTGCGGGTAGTCAGCACGTAGGCGGACAGGCCGAAGAACACTAGTGCGGTCATGCCCAGAGCGCTGGCGATCAGCTCGCCGCCATTGGCCATGCCCAGGTACATGTTGAGGATCGGGCCCAGTACGTAGCCCATGAAGCCGGTCAGGGCGAAGGTGGTGAGCAGGCCCCAGCCGCTGTTACGCAACTTGGCGGTGAGGAAGAACAGGCCGTAGAAGCCGACCAAGGTAACGATGAAGCCGGGGTGCGGCAGGTTCAGTTGGGCGCTGAAGAAGGCGCAGAGCGCGCTGAACACCAGGGTCATGGCCAGCAGGCCATAGGTGTTGCGCAGAACCTTGCTGGTTTCCAGCTGGTCCGCCTGCGCGTGGGCGAGTGCGTAGTCCTGTTCGTGCATGGCATCCCTCCTGAGGGGGTGAAAATCCGTGGTCAACCCGATCATAACAGAGCATTTCCCACTGCCAATGCCGAGAGTTTGACAGTGTGTTGCGTTCGGGTAGTATGGCGACCCGCAAATGCGGAGGGTTGGCAGAGCGGTTGAATGCAACGGTCTTGAAAACCGTCGAACGTGAAAGCGTTCCCAGGGTTCGAATCCCTGGCCCTCCACCAAATTTGAAAAGGGCCTAGACGATGTCTAGGCCCTTTTTTGTGCCCGAAGAAAGCTGCTCGATGCGCTTTCTAGTCGGTCAGAGCCGGGCAGCTGCCCTGCAGGTTGTCGTCGAAACCGGTGATGCGCGGCAGGCCCTTGCCATCTGCGCCGGCATTGCAAGCGATGTGGTAGATGGTGTTCTGGCTGTAGGGCAGTTCCCACGAATGGTGGGTCTTCGACAGGTCCGCATCGACGGCCGACCTGCCGAGGACGACGCTGGGGAAGTCGGTGCCGTTGTGGATGCAGATCTGGTTGGCTTGCAGCGGATGTTTGTCTGACTGCAGTGCTCCCGGGGCGGGTATGTAGCACCAGGCGACGCCTACATTGTGGTTGCAGTTGTTGATCAGGGTGATGGTGTTCGGGCCGCCACTGCTGATCTGGATGCAACCGTTTACGGCGGCTGCGCTCTGTGCGGGCGTGGGGGCAGATGTGGTTCGGCTGGCTGGCATGGATCCGCCAACTGCGGCCAGGGCGCTTGCTAGGCGTTTGATTCCCTTGTTGCGTACTGCTTCGTTTTGCCCTGGAGCACTACTCTGGCCTAGGGCGCGGCCCTGGCGCGCTTTTTGATCGGCATAGACCGCAGCCAGCATCGCTTCGTCTAGCTGGGCATAGCGTGCACTCTTCAGCTCGGTAACACGCAGTTGTTCTTCTGGCGAGGCATCGCGCTGTCGAGCGCTCGGGTCGGCCTGCAGCTGTTTCACTCGTGCCTGGCGCTTCTGCAGTTGTCGAGCCTCCTTGGAGTAGCCGTTCCTACGAGCGAACTCGATGGCCAGTTGCTGATAGAGGTCTGCCTCTTCTGCATATTGGCCGGATAGGCCGAACAGGTAGAGTCGCATGGTTAGGACCGGTCGACCGATTGCTTCGGAACGGCTAGCCGCTTTGGCCAGCTCCAGGCCGGGGGCGCTGTAGAGCATGCGTACATCGTCCTGCCGCTTGAGCAGCGTCTGGTAGTGCTCAAGTGCCTTGCGTTTGTCTCGTCCTTGCCAGTACTCGGCCAAGCGACCTTCGGCCTGGGTGAGTAGTGCGCCCGCGCGAGGCGTGCTGTCGGTGATCTCTTCCGGCTGCTGCCAGGCCTTCAGTGCGGCTCGGTGGCCATCGGTCAGTGCGGCGAGCTCGTGGTCGGGCATGGCATTTTGCCGATAATTGTCGGCCGCCATGAGGTAGTAAGACGCGGCGCTACTCCAGAATTGCCGCTCCTCGCTGCGGCGTGCCTCGCTCATGTTGAGTTCTGCCGCTTCCCGATGCCTGCCGTCGCGGGCTAGTTCAACGGAAGAGGGTGGTTTGAGTGAGAGCGAACACCCGGCCACAAGGGCTACGAGGCCCAGCATCCATGCTCGTCTAATCATCGTCATTGCCGGTTCCTGCATCGCTGTATTGGCTTTTGGCGTTACGCCAGGTTGTCGATGCCGCGTATCTCCATGAGTTCCCTTGGCTGCTTTCGAGTGAGCAGAGTGAGTGAGGAATGATTTTTCGCGCGGGGCGCGCTCAGGATTGCCAGGTATTCCGCTAAGTTAATGATATTTATGAATTTTATTGTCCTTGCGGGCCTTTGTTCGACATGTATCCGGTTTTGCTGGGTGGGTTGTATGCGTGTAACATTCCGAGCTTCTTGCTGGTCTGATTTCAGGACGAAATCGGGCAGCGAAGGCAACGAACTGCGATCCCTTTGGTGAGCTGGCTAATAGCCTCTTTCCACTGCGAGTTGCTCGCCGGGCACGGTTTTCTGGCGTTTGCTTTCTGGCGCGAATGCGCCAATCTCAGTTCATTGATTGCTGTGTTGCGACAATGGTGCAGCGAGGTGTCGCTTGATTAAGGTGCTGGTGGTCGACGATCACGATCTGGTCAGAACCGGTATTACCCGGATGCTGGCGGATATCGATGGTCTGCAGGTGATTGGTCAGGCCGACTCCGGGGAAGAGGCGCTGAAGAAGGTGCGCGAGCTGCGCCCGGACGTGGTCCTGATGGACGTGAAAATGCCCGGCATCGGTGGCCTGGAAGCCACCCGCAAGCTGCTGCGCAGCCATCCTGAGCTGAAGGTCGTCGCGGTCACCGCCTGTGAGGATGATCTTTTCCCGACTCGCCTGCTGCAGGCTGGGGCTGCCGGCTATTTGACCAAAGGCGCCGCGCTGGAGGAGATGGTGCAGGCCATCCGCATGGCATTCGCCGGTCAGCGTTATCTCAGCCCGCAGATCGCCCAGCAGCTGGCGCTGAAATCATTCCAGCCAAATGGTGGCGGTTCGCCTTTCGATCTGCTGTCCGAGCGCGAGATTCAGATCGCCCTGATGATCGCCAATTGCCAGAAGGTGCAGACCATTTCCGACAAGCTCTGCCTGTCGCCGAAAACGGTGAATACCTATCGCTATCGCATCTACGAGAAACTCTCGATCACCAGCGACGTGGAGCTGGCGTTGCTGGCTGTGCGCCATGGCATGGTCGACGCCGTCGGCTGAGAGCCTTAGGCAAGCCCATGAAGAGGACGTAAACTGCGTCCTCTTTGTCTTTCTGGCCTGCTGATTCAGATGACCTCCACGCCTGTCGCACCTTTCGATCCGAGCGCCTTCCTGGCTACCTGCAGTGGCCGGCCGGGTGTCTATCGGATGTTCGACGAGGCCGGCAAGCTGCTCTATGTCGGCAAGGCCGCGAACCTGAAGAAGCGCCTGGCCAGCTACTTCCGCAAGACTGGCCTGGCACCCAAGACCGCTGCTCTGGTGGCGCGCATCGCCCAGGTCGAGACCACCATCGTGGCCAACGAGACAGAGGCCCTGCTGCTCGAGCAGACCCTGATCAAGCAATGGCGGCCGCCGTACAACATCCTGCTGCGCGACGACAAATCCTACCCTTATGTCCTGTTATCCGATGGTGACTACCCGCGCCTGGGCATCCATCGCGGGGCGAAGAAGGAAAAGGGTCGTTATTTCGGGCCTTATCCCAGCGCTGGCGCCATTCGCGAAAGCCTCAATCTGTTGCAGAAGACCTTCCTGGTGCGCCAGTGCGAGGACAGCTACTTCAAGAACCGCACCCGGCCGTGCCTGCAGTACCAGATCAAGCGCTGCAAGGCGCCCTGCGTTGGCCTGGTCGAGCCGGAGGAATACGCCGAGGACGTGCGCCACTCGGTCATGTTCCTCGAGGGGCGCAGCAATGCCCTGGCCGAGGAGCTGTCCGGAGCCATGGAGCGCGCGGCGATGAACCTGGAGTTCGAGCGTGCGGCCGAGCTGCGGGACCAGGTCGTGTTGCTGCGCCGCGTGCAGGATCAGCAGAGCATGGAAGGCGGCACTGGCGATGTCGACGTAGTGGCTGCCATCGTCAACCCGGGCGGCGCCTGCGTGCATCTGATCAGCGTGCGTGGTGGGCGGGTGCTGGGCAGCAAGAATTTCTTCCCGCAGGTGGGCATCGAGGAGGAGGGCGGTGCAGTGCTCTCGGCGTTCCTCGCCCAGTACTACCTTTCCAGCCATGAGCGCGACCTGCCGAGCGAGCTGATCGTCAACGTTACCCACGAGGACCTGCCGACAGTGGCGGCGGCCATCGCCGAGCTACGTGGTCGCGAGATCGCCATCAGTCATCGGGTGCGTGCGACGCGTGCGCGCTGGCAGCAGTTGGCGGTGACCAATGCCGAGCAGGCTCTCGCTGCACGCCTGGCCAACCGGCAGCACGTGGCGGCGCGTTTCGACGCGCTGGCCGAGGCGCTGAACCTGGACGAGCCGCCGCAGCGCCTGGAGTGCTATGACATCAGCCACTCCAGCGGCGAGGCCACTGTGGCCTCCTGCGTGGTGTTCGGGCCGGAGGGGCCGCTCAAGTCCGATTATCGCCGCTACAACATCGAAGGTGTCACCGCCGGTGACGACTATGCGGCCATGCACCAGGCCCTGACGCGCCGCTTCAGCAAACTCAAGGATGGTGAGGGCAAGTTGCCGGACATCCTCCTGGTGGACGGCGGCAAGGGGCAGCTGTCCATGGCCCGTGAGGTGCTGCAGGAGCTGGCGGTGCCTGAGCTGATCCTGCTCGGTGTGGCCAAGGGCGTGACCCGCAAGCCGGGGCTGGAGACGCTCTATCTCAACGATGCCGATCACGAGTTCACCCTGCCGGCCGACTCGCCGGCCTTGCACCTGATCCAGCAGATCCGCGACGAGGCGCACCGTTTCGCCATCACCGGCCACCGCGCCCGCCGGGGTAAGGCGCGGCGCACTTCGAGTCTGGAGGATGTGGCGGGCATCGGGCCCAAGCGCCGGCGCGAGTTGCTCAAGCACTTCGGCGGTCTGCAGGAGCTCAATCGCGCGAGCATCGAGGAAATCGCCAAAGCGCCGGGCATCAGCAAAAAGCTGGCGGAGTCGATTTATGCGGCCCTGCACAGCGAGTAGAATGCCGGCTCATTTCGCTGGTCAGTCGTCCCGATGAATATCCCCAATCTGCTCACCGTACTGCGCGTCGCCCTGATTCCGGTCTTCATCCTGTTCTTCTATCTGCCTTTCGCCTGGAGCTACTGGGCCGCCAGCGCGGTCTTCGCCCTGGCGGCGGTGACCGATTGGTTTGACGGCTACCTGGCGCGGCGCTGGGAGCAGAGCACCCCCTTCGGCGCCTTCCTCGATCCGGTGGCGGACAAGCTGATGGTAGCGGTGGCACTGGTGCTGCTGGTGGAAGAACACGCCAATCTGTGGCTGACCCTGCCGGCGGTGATCATCATCGGGCGTGAGATTGTGGTTTCTGCGCTGCGCGAGTGGATGGCCGAGTTGGGGGCACGGGCTCATGTGGCAGTGTCCAATCTGGGCAAGTGGAAGACTGCCGCGCAGATGGTGGCGCTGGTCATCCTGCTCGGTAATCCGCCGCAACTCACCATCTGGGTAGGGGGTGGCTATGTGCTGCTGATCATCGCCGCGGCACTCACCCTGTGGTCCATGCTGCAGTATCTGCTGGCGGCCTGGCCGCACCTCAGCATCGACTCCGAAAAGAAATAAGCTTTTTTGAATCAAGGGGTTGACGCGGCGTTTCGATCCTATAGAATGGCGCCCGTCACCAAGACGCGGGAATAGCTCAGTTGGTAGAGCACGACCTTGCCAAGGTCGGGGTCGCGAGT
>NZ_JPMY01000040.1 GCF_000761545.1 Pseudomonas sp. ML96
GCAGCCACAGCGGGAACATCGTGTGCCGGGGTGTGGCTGGTGGGGCCGCCTCCAGCAACCTAAGTTACTGATTCTGAACGGTTTTTCGCTCCATTCCACGCAGTGGTACAAGGAGTGATACATCCGTGTCTACTGTCCCGTCTTACCTGCTTTTGTCGCGCCATTCGGTCTTCTACTTCCGGATTGTGGTGCCTGACGTCATTCGCCCATTGTTCCCCCAGCGTGAGATACGCAGGTCCCTGCAGACCCGGTGCCGGAGAGAGGCGCTTATCCGTGGCCGAGAGCTACTGCTGCAGGTCCAGCGGCTATTCACCGAGGCCTTCCAGGGGCGCCGGCCTTCACTGGACCTCTTGCGCGGTGCCTGGGAGGCGGGCGGCAAACGGTTGGCTAGCTGGGCCTCCTGGCTGCGTCAGCAGCAGCTGGTGAGCAGTTTCGAGTCGGTGATAGGTCAGCCCCAGGGGGCGCCGGTAAACGCGCAGGAGAGGCCTTCTAAGGCGCTTGTGAAGGATCGCCCCGAGCTGGCGCCCAGGTTCTCCAAGGTGGTCGAGGAGCACCTGCGGGAGCAGGCCAGGGAGGGTGTTTCGCTGAAGACCCTGGACGACAAGAGGGCGGTTGCGTCGTTGCTGGTCCGCGTCATTGGCGACCACCCCATAAACCTGATTACCAGGAAGGAGGCGCACCAGTTCCGGGAGACAGCGCTGAAGCTCCCGCCGCGCATTCACCAACTGCCGGTCATGTCGCTGGAGCAGGCCATAGCCCAGGCGGAGACCACCATCAGCCTGACCACCTTCAACAACTACGTGAAGAACCTCACTACGGCCTTCGTCTACGCCATGCGGGAGGGATATTGTGAGAAGAACCCCTTCGACGGCTTGCGTGTGAAGCAGCGGGGGAAGGTCAGCGAGGAGCGCTCTGCCTTCACTGAGACCGACCTGCGGGCGCTGTTCGACAAGACCAGGTATGCCCCAGCGGATGGCCCCAAGCCGAACCAGTATTGGCTGCCGCTCCTGGGGCTCTACACGGGCGCCCGGCTCAACGAGTTGTGTCAGTTGCGCCTGGATGACGTGGTGGTCGTCAACGGCATCGACTGCCTGCATATCCGCCAGGGCAGCCCAGACCAGAAGATCAAAACGGACAGCTCGGAGCGGCTGGTCCCGATCCACTCACGACTCAAGGCGCTGGGCTTCTTGGAGTATGTCAGGCGGCTGCGTAGCGAGGGGCAGATTCGGGTGTTCCCCGAGCTGACACGCCACAAGAAGCATGGCTACAGCGCAGCTCCGTCCAAGTGGTTCGCTCGGGTTAGGGCGCAGCTGGGCTTCGAGGGCAAGAAGGACTTCCACAGCTTCCGACATACCCTGGCCGACCATCTGAAGCAGAAGGGCGTGTCGGAGGCGCTGGTGGGCGGCATCCTGGGGCATCAGACCGGAGGGATAACCTTTAGCCGGTATGGGAAGGACTTCAGGCCGGAGGTGCTGGCGCCTGTGGTGGAGTTGGTTTGCTTGCCGATACCTTGAGCGCTCGTAGGCGATGCTTCCATGGGTTCAGCCTTTGAATGGATAATCTTCGACGCAGCAAGAAGCTGCGAATCAAGGAGGAACTATGAAGAAGCTGTCCATTGTTGCGTCTGCCATCGCCTTTGCTTTGCTCGGAGGATGCGCGGCGTACAAGCCAGAGACATGGGTGAACAGAGGGCCCACCACAATCGACGCATCGGAGACGGGGCTGATCTACTGCTACGACGATGCAAACATCATTGATGGCGAGCGTATGGTGGGGACGCTCTGTGCAACCCCTACCTCGGGATTCTTCATGCAAGGTGAGCCCGAGATCAAATTTGGGCCATGGAATCGCAAGTTCATGTCTGCTCTGGTTAGCGAGACCACGAAGGGAGTGGAGCTTGACTACAAGGGCAAGCGCGCTTTCTTGAAATGCAGCCCTGTCCTCGGTGCTGACAGTAAGGTAGAGGTTGGCCGCGACTGCACCGCTACCATGAATGACCAGCACCTGGTTTCCGCCAAGTTCATCTTCAAAAAGTGAACAGGGAGCGCTGTAAGGCCTGGGAGGGCGAGGTCGATCAGCGCGACCAGAAAACAGCAGGGGAGCAGACACGCCCGAGCAGGCCCTGGGGAGGCGCCGCAGGGGGCGTGATAGTGGCTTAGACCAGAGGTGCTTCTACCGCTGGTGTCCGCTTGCGGTGTGCCTTCTGGAACTGTGCAGCATGGCCAGCGAGGGCATCTGCTCGCTCATTCTCGGCATGACCGCTGTGCCCTTTGACCCAGTGCGCAGTGACGCTGTGCTGACCCAGCGGGGCATCGAGAGCCTGCCAGAGGTCGATATTCTCGACAGGCTTCTTGTCCGACTTCCTCCAGCCCCTGGCCTTCCAGCCCGCCAACCACTGATTGATGCCGTTGACGACATACGTGCTGTCGGTGTGGAGGTCGACCTGAGCGGGGTTCTTGAGGGCCTTCAAGGCCTCGATGGCGGCGCTCAACTCGGCCCGTTGATTGGTGTGGTGGTCGCCTGCAAGCGGCCCAGCCAGCTCTAGGGTCTCGCCTGCCGCGTTGCGGAGGAGGACTCCCCAGCCAGCACGGGCAATGTTCGTTCCGTTGTTGAGACAGGCGCCATCGACGAAGGCGGTGTAGGTGCGTGAGGTCATGTTGATTCCTTATGTGGTGATGTTGAGGTGCAGCCGTCCCCTGGCAGCCTCGGAGGAGGACGCCTGATAGATCGGTGCGGGGGTGGTGAGGCGGGGCGGGCCAATTCCCGACATAGATATAGGTGGCCCGCTATGGCGGCAGACCAACTCATCGTCGGGGGTGGCTAGGTCAGGGCGGTCGTGGAAGACGGCAGTAGCGCAGCTGCTGTCGGCTTTCCGCAGAGACCAAGCCCAGTAACGGGGAGTGATGATTGCGGAGGATGGACTACTAGGATGGAAGTCCTGGTCTTTCCCTTCTTCTGTGTTTGGTGGTTGGTCCGGCTCTACGGCCCCAGCCAGCCGCTACGCGACTGCCTGTGCCACGCCGTCCCTGCTGGTCTAGATGCAGAGTCTGTCTAGTTCGGGGTCGGGAGCGAGAGGGAATGGTTCGTTGGCGGCCGGCTTGCCAGCCAAGGCTCCAAGTCGTCGTTGAAGTACCTCGGCGGTCTCTGCATTTCGTTGGCATCTGGTCTGAACTGGTTCAGGGGATGCCTGTTTGAACGCTAAGCAGACCAGCTCGTTGAAGACGTGCTTCATTGATGCGCCTGGGAAGGAGAGCATGAACTCGGCGGCATATTCCTGGGCTCGGTCGTGAAGCCAGCCGGCCCTGCTGACCAGCATGTCGTTGGCAGCAACAGGTGCTTGTCGAGGAAGCCACTCGGGGATGAACAGCGCCACCTTGCCTTGGTCGGCCGCACCAGCGGTGGTCTTCTCCTTCAGATAGCGAAGTTGATTGTCGGTCATGTCCAGTTCCAGCATTCCGGTCTTGTCGTTGATGCGCATGCCGAATAGCGCCCGTAGTACTGACCACATTTCCGAGTAGCGCACGCCTCCTGGTTGGGTGCTGAGCTTGACCAGTTCGGCGATGGCTGTAGCGCGGGACATGGTCGGCAGGAGGTCGGGAGACAGCGGGTCAGGGGCTACCTCCATCGGGGCGTTTTGTTTGATTTTGCTGACTCGGCGGCGGGACATGCCCAGTGTGTCGGCTACTTTACGCTCGGACATTCCCGAGGCCAGAAGCTTGAGCACGTCTTGTTCATGGCTTGCAGAATCACTCATGGCCTACCTCGGCGCGCTCGAGCGATGGGGTCGAGGGCAAGCCAGCGCGGCTCCTCCCGGTCGGTCTTGGCGAGGCCCAGGAGGTCGTCGTCCTTCCAGGACAGACCAGCAGTCAGGGACAACTCCAGGGCTTCAGCAAGGCGTGTCTCGCGGCGCTTCAGCTTACCCAGGGTGCAGGCCAGGAAGGTCAGTCGGTCTAGGTGGTCGGGGCGGAGGTGCAGGTTGAGGCGCACCAGATTGTGGGGGTGTTTCATTGGATCAAGGTCCTTGGTGATAGGCGAACGCCAGCGCCCCGCCAGGAGGTGTCCGGGCAGGGTGTATAAGCGTTCGGGGATGAGATTGGAGGTCTTAGCGGCGCGGTTACGCGGTGCTGAAGGCGGGTCTGGAGGTGGGCAGGCGGGTACGTATGCTATGACTGGGGGTAAATAGGTTAGACGGAGTAAGTCCAGGAACTGTGCAGTCTCTAAGGGGGCGATGGTGGGTGCCCGAAGAAGGGCAGTATCTCCCCGTGGAGGTCTTCAGGTGGTCCCGAGAAGCATGAGTGGCTTCGAGTGATGATAGGTATTGAGGCATCCGGAGGCCACCACGGAGGTGGCTAGACGGTTGCTTGTGGGAAGACTGGCAGTATTTCGGCTTTTTCGGCCTTCAGGCCAGGAGCAGTGCGGCTTTCAGGCGATACGATGATGGTCCTCCCAGGGCACCACTCCACTCGGGTCAGATAGTGGCTGACTCGCCGGCCCTGCAGGCGCGCTTCACGGTGGCTGTCGAGACGCCCCAGTGGTCGGCAGTGACCTTGATACTGGAGCCGGTATCCTTCCGCCAGGCAGCGATAGCGGCGTCATCGTGCTGCTTCGGTGCGCCTAGCTTGCGACCGTCGGCCTTGGCCTTGTTGATACCCGCCATCTGCCGCGCCTTGATGTTCTCCCTTTCCAGCTCCGCGACGCCGGCCAGCAGGGTGAGCATGAGCTTCCCGGTGGGGTTGGAGAGGTCGAAGCCCTCCCGCATGGAGATGACGGTGACGCCCTTCGCCTTCAGCGCCTCGACTGTCTCCAGCACGTCAATGGTGCTCCTGCCCAGGCGGTCGATGGCGGCGACGACGACGGTGTCCCCCTTCCTGGCATAGGCGAACAGGGCCATGAAGCCCTTCCGCTCCAGGGCTTTGGTGGTGCCGCTGGTGGCCTCGTCGGTGAACCAACCGTCCTCCGACACGTTGTAGCGTTGGCCGATAGCGTGTCGCTGCGCCTCGATGGACTGGCCGTCGGAGCTGACGCGGGTGTAGGCGAGGATAGCGGCGGTCATGGTCTGGGCTTCCTGGTCCACAATGTTGGCTCAGAAAGCTACTGTCCGGATCACAATAAATCAACACTTATGATCCATGTAGAGGGCCGCATTCCTTCGTGGGCGTAGAGGGTGGCCCAGCTTGGCTCACAAGGTGTACCTAATGAGCCAGCCTTGGCACGACTGGTACCGTCGCCGAAATTGGGAGCCGCTCAAGTTTCCAGTGCGCTCTCCCTCTACCTGGTGGTGGTCAAGGTGGTGCCGGCGTATAGGGGGGCGGAGTGGGGGGGCGGGGGGAGCTCGGTCCCGACCTTACTTATCAAAGCTGCTCAGATTTTTCGCGTAAAAATAGTCGCTGACAGCCCCCCAGTGAGGTGAACTTTACATCGCATCGCTTCATGATTCGGGTCTGTTGCTGAGGCTTTTAGGGAGCATGGGAATGTGGACGAAAACAGGAAAGCAACTGCTCAAGGAGTTCTGGATTCCGGGGCTTATTGCAGCTGCCTGGACGACTTACGTGGTATGGGGGGCAGCCATCACGGTGGAGAAAGTGCTGGCGGCACTGGGACCATCGTTTTTCCTAGCAAGCTGGTTGACTGGCCAGGTGTTCCGGGTCCGCAAACAAGCAGGAGTAGAAAGTGGTCTGCAAAGCCTGGAAAGGCGCCTCTCTGGACTGGTGGAGAAGATCGAGGGGGACACCCGCGAGTTGCTTAACCATATGACGGGAGGAGATAGCTTCTGCTACATGAGCGTTATGGCTGACAACCGAAACTGGATGGTCGTCCACATGGGCGACCACCACCTTCAAAACCTCAGTGCGCGCGTGTGTGACCTTGATGTTCCAGACACGCCGAACTGGATGCAGGCCGCTAATACTCATGTAACTGTTGGGACTCTGTTCAAAGGGATGTGCTCAATTAACAGCCTTACCAAATCCCTCACAGGGCAGCATCGTAGATTCAATATCTTCTACTCCGCCAGTAATGGGACGTTTACTCAGGAACTGCGCCTCAAGGACGTAGGGGGCGACAGATGGGCAATGGCTACACGTGTTTTCCGAGACGGTCCCGGGGAACTTCTTTATGAGCGAATTGACCCAAACTTCCCGCTGGAGGCAGATGGCACTCCTGGCTACTAGCTCCTAACAGCGGGTAGTTGGCTGCAGGCACACTTAATGGCGTCCGTTATTGAGCTTCGCCGTTGTATCAATTGACTCCTCGCCCTGTCCTCGGGTGGTACAAAAGGGGGACAGGCAGGTGGTACAAGGCGCCTTGCAGGGCTCCCCGTGAGGTCGCCTACAATGGCCTCGTTTTCCATTCTCTGCGTGGTCAGCTGAAGGCCGGCTCAGAAGTGACGAAGACCCGGAAAGCGCTCTAGATATGAGGCTCGACGGGCTTCGTTATGGTGGTCCCATCGGTCCCCCCGCAACGATTACCCGTTAACCTGGTCAGGTCCGGAAGGAA
>NZ_JPMY01000041.1:0-154243 GCF_000761545.1 Pseudomonas sp. ML96
GAGGGTGTTGATCTCGGTGATGTCCATGTTCAGCGCCTCGACCACCGAGGTCTGTTCCTCGGTCGCGGTGGCCACCGACTGGTTCATGCCGTCTATCTCGCCGATACGCAGGGTCACGCTGCCCAGACGCTCACCGGCCTTGTTGGCGATCTCCACGCTCTGCTCGCTGTAGCGCTGGCTCTCGGTCATGGTGGTGACCGATTCGCGGGCATCTACCTGCAGCTCCTCGATCATCTTCTGGATTTCCTGCGCCGACTCCTGGGTACGGTGGGCCAGGTTGCGCACTTCGTCCGCTACCACGGCGAAGCCACGCCCAGCCTCGCCGGCACGGGCCGCCTCGATGGCCGCGTTGAGCGCCAGCAGGTTGGTCTGCTCGGAGATGCTCTTGATCACCTCGAGGATCTGACCGATGTTGACCGTCTTGCTGTTCAGTGCCTCGATGTTGGAGCTGGAGGCACTGATCTTCTCCGACAGCTCGTTCATCGCCGTGATGGTCTTCTGCAGCACCTGGCTGCCTTCCTCGGCCAGCTCGCGGGCGTCCGAGGCCTGGTGCGAGGCATCGGCGGCGTTGCGCGCGATCTCCTGAGCGGCGGCACCCAGCTCGTTGATCGCTGCGGCCACGCTGTTGGTGCGGGTGGCTTGCTCGTCCGAGTTGGCCATCGACGAGTTGGAGGCGCTGACCACCAGTTTGGCTACTTCGTTGAGCTGGCCGGTGGCCGAGGACACCTCGCGGATCGAGCCATGGATACGCTCGACGAACTGGTTGAAGGAGCTGGCCAGCTCGCCGAATTCGTCGCGGGCATGCACGCTGAGGCGCTTGGTCAGGTCGCCTTCACCCTGGGCGATGTCGCGCATGGCCTTGCCCATCAGCAGCAGCGGCTGCATCAGCACGCGGATCAGCATGCCCAGCAGGAGCATGATGATGACCACGGCGATCACGGTAGCGATGATGGCCGAGGTGCGGAAATCGCTGAGCGTGGCGTAGGCCTTGTCCTTGTCGATGGACAGACCGATGTACCAGTTGACCGAGGGCAGCCCCTTGACCTGAGTGAAGGTGAGGATGCGGTCGATGCCGTCCAGATTGGCCTCGGACACCTGGTTGCTGATCTGCGGGGTGTTCTGCGGGTAGATGTCCTTGAGGCTCTTCATCACCAGATCCTTGTTCGGGTGAACCAGGATCTTGCCGTCGGAGCTGACCAGGAACGCATAGCCCATGCCGCCGAAGTCCAGCGAGTTGATGATCTGTACCAGGGTATCCAGGCTCAGGTCGCCGCCGACCACGCCGCTGCTACCGGCCGGGGTGGCGATGGTGATGATCAGCTTGCCGGTCGCGGCATCTACGTAAGGCTCGGTCAGGGTCGAGCCGCCGGCGGTCATGGCGTCCTTGTACCAGGGACGGGTACGGGGGTCGTAACCCTCGGGCATGTCGCCCTCGGGGCGCATGGTGAAGGAGCCGTCTGCACCACCCAGGTAGGTGAAGGCGAAGGTGGAGGCCGGCGCCTTGCGTTCCAGGGTGCGCGCGAGAGTTTCCGGGGTATCGTCCTGTACGCCCTGGGCGATGTTCTCGACCAGCAGGATGCGCCCGGACAGCCAGTTCTGGATGTTGCTGGCGGTGACCTCGCCGAGGCTCTGCAACTCGTCTTCCAAGTCAACCTTGATCGCGTTTCGCTGCAGATAGTCGTTGTACAGACTGAACAGGGTGAAGGCTGCGATCACCACCAATGAGGCGGCGAGCAGGATCTTGTGGCTGAACTTGAGATTCTGGGTCATGGTCACTTGCGTCCGGTAATGACTGGCAGCAGTCTTGTAGGTGGCTGCGCGAGGACTCGCGCGCCTTTCGGTAACATCACCTATAGCGACATATCTGCAGTAAAGCTTTAGCCCGAGGGATGGCAAGATGCCTGTAGCCGATACTTTTGTTCTTGGTGCTGATCCGCAGGGCCAGCCCGTCGCCCAGGCCCTGCGCCTGACCAATCGCCACGGCCTGGTCGCCGGCGCCACCGGCACCGGCAAGACGGTGACTCTGCAGCGCCTGGCCGAGCTGTTCAGCGATGCCGGCGTGGCGGTATTCGCCGCCGACATCAAGGGCGATCTCTGCGGCCTGGGCGCCGCCGGCAACCCGCAGGGCAAGGTCGCCGAGCGCATCGCCGGCATGCCCTGGCTCAATCACACTCCCCAAGCCTATCCGGTGACCCTCTGGGATGTGGCGGGCAAGACCGGCCATCCGCTGCGCACCACGCTCAGCGAGATGGGGCCACTGCTGCTGGGCAACCTGTTGGAGCTGACCGACAGCCAGCAGGCCGCGCTCTACGCCGCTTTCCAGGTGGCCGATCGCGAAGGGCTGCTGCTGCTCGATCTGAAGGACCTGAAGGCGCTGCTCAACCATCTCAAGGATCACCCCGAGCTGCTCGGCGAGGATCGGGCGCTGTTCGCCGGAGCCTCGGCCCAGGCCCTGCTGCGGCGCCTGGCCACCCTGGAGCAACAGGGCGCCGAGTCACTGTTCGGCGAGCCGGCGCTGCAGCTGGAGGACATCCTCCATCCCGAGCGTGATGGACGCGGACGCATCCACCTGCTCGATGCCAGTCGCCTGGTCCACGAGGCGCCCAAGGTCTATGCCACTTTCCTGCTCTGGCTGCTGGCCGAACTGTTCGAGCAGTTGCCCGAGCGCGGCGATGCCGACAAACCGGTGCTGGCGCTGTTCTTCGACGAGGCGCATCTGCTGTTCGCCGATACTCCGCGGGCCTTGCAGGAGCGTCTGGAACAGGTCGTGCGGCTGATCCGCTCGAAAGGCGTCGGCGTCTACTTCGTCACCCAGTCGCCCAGCGACCTGCCGGACGATGTCCTGGCCCAGCTGGGCCTGCGTATTCAGCATGGCCTGCGCGCCTTTACCGCCAAAGAGCAGAAGTCGTTACGTGCGGTGGCCGATGGTTTCCGCCCTAATCCGGACTTCGACAGCCTGAGCGTGCTTACCGAGCTGGGCATCGGCGAGGCGCTGGTCGGTACTCTGGAAGAGAAGGGCACGCCGGCTATGGTACAGCGCGTTGCCATTGCTCCTCCGCAGTCACGCATCGGGCCGCTGAGCGAGGCCGAGCGCGCGCAGTTGCTGCGCAGCTCGCCGCAGGCCGGGCGCTACGACAAACCGGTGGATCGTGAATCTGCTTATGAAATGCTCATGGCGCGCAACGCCCAGGCGCCGGAGGCAGTGCCGGCCGGCAAGGCGGCGCCAGCGCCGGAGCAGGGTGGTTTGGGTGGCATGGCCGGCGAGCTGCTGGGCAGCCTGGCCAGCCAGGTGATGAAGACCGCCGTGCGCCAGGCCGCCAACCAGATCGGTCGGCAACTGGTGCGAGGGCTGATGGGCTCGTTGCTGGGCGGTGGCAAGCGGCGCTGAGGCGGCGGATCACTCCGCCTCGCGGGCCTGTTCGATCTTCTGTATTTCCTGCTGGAACGCCTGGTCCAGCAGGCTTTGCTTCTTGCGCCAGGGCTTGCGCTCGGGGTCCGGCTGGGCGGCGTAGGTCACGACTTCGCCGCCATATACATCCTTGTAACGTTGCGCCTGACGCTCCAGTTCGGCGCGCAGTTCGTCTTTCGTCACATGTTCACCAGATGAGTGAGGGGCCGCAGGGAGCGGCCTCTATCGAAGCTACTACTGCATTTATTCGGTAGTAGTGGCGCAATTATAGCGTTCGGTTCTTTCATTTCCATCGCTCGAAAGTGTCGGCGGCAATTATTGGAAGCCGCATGCCACGCCGAGTTCATTAAGTTTGACCGAGTTGCCAAGTTGTATTCGAAGCATCTTGGCTGGGTGTGTCGCTGCAACTTCCTATGCTCAATGCAGGCATGGGAGGTGGCTATGAAGAAGTGGCAATGCACCATCTGCGGCTTCATCTATGACGAAGCGCTGGGCTGGCCGGACGAGGGCATCGCTCCGGGGACGCGCTGGGAGGATGTGCCGGCAGACTGGCTCTGCCCCGATTGCGGGGCTGCCAAGGCCGATTTCGAGATGATCGAGATTTGAGGGGCGACAGGCGTGTGATCACTCGCGCCCTGCCAAAAGAGCGCTGCATCCTTATGGTGTGCAGCGCTCAGGCTCAGATTTTCAGGCGCCGGCCACCGGCAACAGCTCCTTGAGCGGCTTGCTGTCGTCGGCCAGTTGCTCCACGGTCACGGCGATGCTTTCGGCGACCAGGCGTTTGGCGGCGATGAAGTCTTGTGGGCGGTTCACCGTGTCGGCGGCCAGCACCTTGTCATCCTTGAGGTAGAAGGCGCTGAAGCTGTCGCTCAGCGGGTCGCCGCGTAGTACCAGGCGCTCGAAGCCTTCGGAGAGACCGACCATTTTCAGTTTCAGCTCGTACTGGTCGGACCAGAACCAGGGCACCGAGGCATAGGCCTTGGACTTGCCGGCCATGTTGGCGGCGGCTGCGCGCGACTGCTCCAGGGCGTTGGGTACCGACTCCAGGCGCAGGCGGCGGCCGAGCAGGGCGTTGGGGTGATTGGTGCAGTCGCCGGCGGCGAAGATGTCCGGGTCGCTGGTGCGGGCGCATTCGTCGACCAGGATGCCGTTGTCCACCTGCAGGCCGGCTTCGGCGGCCAGTTCGGTATTGGCGATCAGGCCGATGCCGACCACCACCAGGTCGGTTTCCAGGCGGCTGCCGTCGGCGCAGAGCACGGCGCTGACCGCCTCGCCGCTGACCTCCAGATCAGCAACCTGTACGCCGGTGCGGATATCCACCCCGGCCTCGCGGTGCTTGCGCTCGTAGTAGGCCGACAGCTCGGCGGCGGTGACGCGTTGCAGCACGCGCGGCAGGGTCTCGAGTACGGTGACCTGTAGGCCCTGGGCGATGGCCGCAGCAGCCACTTCCAGGCCGATGTAGCCGCCACCGACTATGGCCAGGCGCTTGCCGGCGGCCATCTGCGCGCGGATCAGTTCGACATCGTCGAGGGTGCGCAGGTAGTGGAAGTTGCTGCAGCGCTCGGCGCTGCCGGCATTCGGTACGGCCAGCGGGCGCGGGCGGCCGCCGGTGGCGATGGCCAGCTTGTCGTAGGCCAACTGCTTGCCGTCGGCCAGCTCCAGCAGCTTGTTGGCGCGGTCGATGCGCGTCACGCGCACGCCGCCGAAGAACTCCACATTGGCCTTGTCGTAGGCCATCTGCGGGCGGATCGACAGGCTGCTCTTCTCCACGCTGCCGGCCAGGTAGGCCTTGGACAGCGGCGGACGGTGGTAGGGCAGGTGAGTTTCCTCGCCGAGCAGCAGGATGCGCCCCTCCCAGCCCTCGTTACGCAGGGCGATGGCCAGTTCGCCACCGGCATGGCCGGCGCCGATGATGATGGCAGTGGAGGAAGCGGCGTCTGTCATGGTGACCTCGGGCTGAAATGGGGCTGGCCGCTAGTGTATGCATCCTGGTGGCTCAAGTCCCGACCGAAGATGCCAATCGCCATGCCGTTGTCGCAATGCCTGTGGCAGCATGAGCGGCTGTAATCGGGGGAGATGACGCATGCAGGCCGAGGGACCGCAATCACTGAGCTGGCGCCAGGCGCTGCCGTTCTGGCTCAAGCTGGGTTTCATCAGTTTCGGCGGGCCGGCCGGGCAGATCGCCCTGATGCATCAGGAACTGGTGGAGCGGCGGCGCTGGATTTCCGAGCGGCGTTTCCTGCACGCGCTCAACTACTGCATGTTGCTGCCCGGTCCCGAGGCCCAGCAGCTGGCGACCTATATCGGCTGGCTGCTGCACCGCACCTGGGGTGGGGTCATCGCCGGCAGCTTGTTCGTGCTGCCATCGTTGCTGCTGCTGATCCTGCTGTCCTGGCTGTACATCGCCTTCGGCGACATGCCGCTGGTGGCCGGCATCTTCTATGGCATCAAGCCGGCGGTGACCGCGATAGTGGTGCAGGCGGCCCATCGCATCGGCTCGCGGGCGCTGAATAACCGCTGGCTGTGGGGAATAGCGGCGGCGGCCTTCGTGGCCATCTTCGCTCTCAACGTGCCGTTCCCGCTGATAGTGCTGGCGGCCGCCACGCTTGGCTATTTGGGCGGGCGCCTGGCGCCGCAGTATTTTGCACCTGGTGGTGGGCACGGGCCGGCGCAGGTTTCCTACGGTCCGGCCTTGATCGACGACGATACGCCGCCGCCCGCCCATGCGCGTTTCCGACTGCCGCGCCTGCTGCTCCTGCTGCTGGTCGGCGCAGCACTGTGGTTGTTGCCGATGGGCCTGCTGACCCTGGCCTTCGGCTGGCACGGCAACCTGACCCAGATGGGCTGGTTCTTCAGCAAGGCCGCGCTGCTCACCTTCGGTGGCGCCTACGCGGTGCTGCCCTACGTCTACCAGGGCGCGGTGGCGCACTATGGCTGGCTGACGCCGGCGCAGATGATCGATGGCCTGGCCCTGGGCGAGACCACGCCGGGGCCACTGATCATGGTGGTGGCCTTCGTCGCCTTTGTCGGCGCCTACGGTCAGCCGCTGTTCGGCGCTGACTCGGCCTTCACCAGCGGCGCGCTGGCCGCCTGCCTGGTCACCTGGTTCACCTTCCTGCCGTCGTTCCTGTTCATCCTCATCGGCGGGCCGCTGGTGGAGGCGACCCGCGGCGAGCTGAAGTTCACCGCGCCGCTGACCGCCATCACCGCCGCGGTGGTGGGGGTGATCCTCAACCTTGCGCTGTTCTTCGCCTACCACGTGCTCTGGCCGCAGGGCTTCGCCGGCGCCTTCGACTGGCCGTCGGCACTGATCGCCGTGCTGGCGGCAGTGGCGCTGTTCGTGCTGCGCCGTGGCGTGGTCGAAGTGCTGCTGTTGTGTGCCGCGATGGGCCTGGCGGTGCATCTGGTACGCGCGTTTTATTGACCGGCGCCAGGCTTTTCTATATTTGAAGCACATCAGCCGGAGGTGAGCAGCGCCACTAGATGAGTATGAGTAGCGAATCAGGGAGCAGCTTTCGACGCTGGTTGCAGCGCCCGGCGATAGTGCCGCTGGCACGCCTTTTCGTGGTGCTGGTGTGCGTGTCCCTGGTGGCGACCGATGGCTGGCTGATCTGGAAGGCGCGTCAGGTGCAGTTGCGTGAGGCCGAGATCGAGACCTCCAACCTTGCCTCAGCGCTGGCGCGGCAGGCGTCCGACTCCCTGAAGAAGGCCGATACCGTGCTGCTCGACCTGGTCGAGCGGCTGCAGGTGGACGGCATGGATGAGCAGAAGCTGCAGCGCTTGCAGGGGCTGATGCGCCAGCATGTCTACGAACAGGCCGAGCTGCATGGCCTGTTCGCCTACGATCGCGATGGCAACTGGGTGGTCAATTCGTTCGGCGAGGTTCCGCCCGGAGCCAACAACGCCGACCGCGAGTACTTCGTCTTCCATCGCCAGCATCCGGATGACCACGATGCCCACGTCGGCCTGCCGGTACGCAGTCGTACCACCGGCGAGTGGATCATCCCGCTGTCGCGGCGCCTGGAGGATGCCCAGGGCAACTTCGCCGGCGTGGCGCTGGCGACCATCTCCATCGACTACTTCCGCCAGTTCTACGCGACCTTCGATGTGCGCGAGCACGGCGCTATCAACCTGGTGCTCAACGACGGCACCCTGCTGGTACGCAGTCCCTTCCGCGAGGACCTGATCGGCTCGAGCATCGCCCGCGGCAAAATCTTCACCCACATGCTGCCGCACAGCCCCACCGGCACGGCGCTGCTGCCCTCGGTGATCGACGGGGTGGAGCGGCTGTTCAGCTACCGGCAGATCCAGGGCTATCCACTGGTGGTGATCACCGCCCTGGCCGAGGAGGACATCCTCGCCGACTGGCGCGAAGACACGTCCCGTCAGCTGTTCGTGGTGAGCCTGCTGGCGATCCTGCTGGCGCTGTTCGGCTTCTACCTGCTGCGCCTGATCAAGGAGGGCCAGCGCATCGAGGTGGAGCTGGTGGCCACCCGCGACGCCCTGCGCTCGTTCAACAAGCGCCTGGAGCAACAGGCCCTGGAAGACGAGCTGACGCGCCTGGCCAACCGCCGTCGCTTCATGCACGCGCTGCAGGACGAATACAGCCGCGCCGCGCGCAGCAAGAAGCCGCTGGCATTGGTGATGTTCGATGTCGACTACTTCAAGCAGTACAACGACATCTACGGCCACTCGGCGGGGGACGAATGCCTGCGCACCGTGGCCGATCTGATTCGTGGCGGGCAGAAGCGCCCGGCCGACCTGGCCGCGCGCTACGGTGGCGAAGAGTTCTGCCTGCTGCTGCCGGAGACCGATGCCCAGGGCGCGCTGCTGGTGGCCGAGCAGATCCGCCTGGCCCTGGAGGACCTGGCCTTGCCGCACGCCGGCTCGCCGGGACGGCGCCTGAGCCTGAGCGCCGGGGTCAATGTCTGCCTGCCGCAGCCGGCTTCGTCGATTGGCATCGATGGCTTGGTCCAAGGCGCGGACAAGGCGCTCTACGCGGCCAAGGCCTCGGGGCGCGACCGAGTGATGCTCTACGACGGCAAGGTCGACGCGCTGATCGGCTAGTCCTGCAGCGCCTGCTCCGCTGCAGCCACCGCGTGCAACAGGGTGGTGTCGAACAGCGGCACGCGGGCATCTTCCGCGCCCACCAGCAGGCCGATCTCGGTGCAGCCGAGGATCACTGCTTCGGCGCCGCGCGCCACCAGGCGTTCGATCAGCGCGCGATAGGCCTGGCGCGAGTCCTCGCGCACCTGGCCCAGGCACAGCTCTTCGTAGATCACCCGATGCACCAGATCGCGGTCGGCCTCCTCCGGCACCAGCACCTGGATGCCGTGGCGCTGCTCCAGGCGCTCGCGATAGAACGGCTGCTCCATGGTGAAGCGCGTGCCGAGCAGGCCCACCCGCTGCAGGCCGGCGCTGTGGATGGCGGCGGCGGTCGGGTCGGCGATATGCAGCAGCGGCAGATCGCTGGCGGCCTCGATGGTCGCGGCCACTTTATGCATGGTGTTGGTACACAGCACCAGGAAGTCCGCGCCGGCGCGTTGCAGGGCCACGGCTGCCTCGCCCAGCAGCTCGCCGGCACGTTGCCAGTCACCACTGCGCTGCAGCTGCTCGATCTCGTGGAAGTCGACGCTGTACAGCACCAGGCGGGCCGAATGCAGGCCGCCCAGGTGCGCCCTGATCGCCTCGTTGATATGCCGGTAGTAGGGCAGGGTGGACTCCCAGCTCATGCCCCCGATCAGGCCAATGGTCTTCATCTGCGTCTCCTGCTTGTTCAGCCGTGCATGGTGCGCCGGCCCGCGGCGCTTCTGCAGCTACAGTCTGCGGCGAATCGGCCCCTACAGATGGTGCGCGGTGGACGAGTGGGGCGGCGTTTTGCGCCGGGCTGAGGAATAATGCACGGCCTTGCCGCCATGTATGCCCTATGACCTCGCCATCCCTGCATGTTCGCCCCAGTTATCTACACCTGCCGCCAGGCACCTGGGCCACGGTGCTGGACTGCCTGTGCGAGCGCTTCCCGCAGATTTCCCGCGACACCTGGCTGGCGCGCATGGCCCGTGGCCTGGTGCTCGACGAGCAGAATCGCCCGCTGGGCCCCGATGCGCCTTACCGCGAGGCGCTGCGCGTGCAGTATTTCCGCGAGATCGAGAACGAACGCAAGATTCCCTTCCAGGCCCAGGTGCTGCACCTGGACGAACACCTGCTGGTGGCGGACAAGCCGCATTTCCTGCCGGTGATGCCGGCCGGCGACTACGCCGAGGAAACCCTGCTCACCCGCCTGGTGCGCGAGACCGGCAACCCGCACCTGGCACCGCTGCACCGTATCGACCGGCACACCGCCGGGCTGGTGCTGTTCTCCGCCACGCCTGCCAGCCGCGGTGCCTACCAGGCGTTGTTCCGCGAGAAACGCATCGACAAGCGCTACCAGGCCATCGCCCCGGCGCTGCCGCAATACGACTTCCCCCTACGCCGGCACAGCCGCCTGGAAAAGGGTGAGCCGTTCTTCCGCATGCGCGAGGTGGATGGCGAGCCGAACAGCGAGACCCTGCTGGAGGTACTGGAGCGGCGCGAGGAGTTGTGGCGCTACCGGCTGTTCCCGGTCAGCGGCAAGCAGCACCAGCTGCGCGTGCACATGGCCGCCCTCGGCGCGCCGATCGTCAATGACACCTTCTACCCCGAACTTGTTGACGAGAAGGGCGTGGACGACTTCAGCCGCCCGCTCAAGCTGCTGGCCCACAGCCTGAACTTCAATGATCCGCTGAGCGGCGCGCCGCGCAGTTTCGAGAGCCGTCTCGAGCTGGACTGGTAGTCAGCCCGCGCTGCGCAGTCGCGCCAGGTCACGTACCGGCGGCTCGCCGAACAGGCGGCTGTATTCGCGGCTGAACTGCGACGGGCTCTCGTAGCCGACCTTGTAGCCGGCGCTCGACACATCCAGGTTCTCGCACAGCATCAGCCGCCGCGCCTCCTGCAGGCGCAATTGCTTCTGGTACTGCAGCGGGCTCATGGCGGTCACCGCCTTGAAGCGGTGATGCAGGGTCGAGGTGCTGAGGTTGCTCAGTCGCGCCAGCTCGTCGATGCGCAGCGGCTCGTGGTAGTGGCCGTTGAGCCACTCGATGGCCAGGTTGATCCGGTGTGCCTGGCTGTCCGCCGTGGCGATGTCGCGCAGCAGCTGCCCCTGCGGGCTGTGCAACAGGCGATAGAGAATCTCGCGGCGCACCAGCGGGGCGAGCATGGCGATGTCGCGCGGGCTCTCCAGCAGGCGCACCAGGCGCAGCACGGCATCCAGCAACGGTGCGTCGAGGCGATCGACATGCAGGCCGCGCCCGCTGCCGCCGCTGGGCACGCCGACGGGGCCGGCGGCGGCCAGCAGGTTGCCGATCTCGTTGGGGTCGATGTCCAGGCGCAGGCTCAGGTAGGGCTCTTCCGGCGAGGCCAGGGTTACCTCGCCGGTGATCGGCAGCGTCACCATGGCCACCAGGTAATGCAGCGGGTCATAGGCGTACACCTCGCCCTCCAGGCGCACCACTTTCTGCCCCTGGGCCATGATGCACAGTGCCGGGCGGCACAAGCCGTGGGTGATGGGCAGGGGCGCGGAGGAACGGAACAGCGCAAGGCCCGGCACCGAGGTTTCCGCGATGCCTTCTTCCGGGCAGAAATGGGCAATCAGCTGGGCCAGCTCGCGGCGTTGTCCTTCCTGATTCTCTAGGGGGCTTGCGGCGTTCGACATGGCGTGGCTCTCCTCGGTGAGCGGCCAGAATACTCCCCATTCGGCAGGGGATGTCTGCCGGTCGGCAGGATCAGGCAAGAACCGCAGAGGATCGGGCAAGGCGCTAGTCGGCGCAGGTTTGCTCAGGGCCAGACCGATTCTGCGCGATGCAGGATCGTGCAAGTCGTCGACAGTTTCCGGCTAACGATGATGCCTCGCGTGCGCGCAATCTCTGCAGCGTCCAGGCGCCATTGGCGAGCGCCGTTACAGGAGGCCTTTGCCATGAACTCCCTTGCCATCGCCGCCGCTGGCCCATCGGCCCCGGCGCGTTTCATCCCATTGCGCGGGGTACTGCAGATGAATCAAGCGATTATCAGCCTGGCCAGCTTCCATGCCCGCGTCGGCGCGGGTGAGACACTCGGTGAGCAGCTCGAAGAACTGTTGCATTGCGCGCGGCGCGATCCGGCCTGCCGGCGCTGCGAGCTGCAGCGCGTCGCTGCCGATGAGTGGCAGCTGCGCAGCCATTGGGACTCCGACCAGGAGCTGCAGGCGCATCTCGGGCTGCCGCACATGCAGCTGCTCGGGCGCCTGGTGGAGAGCGGCCTGATTCGCCGCATGCAGATGCGCGTGGAACCGCGCATCTAGCGAAGTACGCGTCAGCCGCAGCTCAGGCGGATGATGCTGTCGGCGTCATCGATGTCGATGTTCAGCCGGCGCGGGTTGTAGTCCATGGTCACCGGCTGATTCGGATGGGTTACGCGCAGCAGTTCGGCGCCGGACTTCACACGGGCCTCTTCGGCCAGTTCGGTGGTGATGCGCTGCTCCACCAGGTTCTGCACCGCTGCGGCGTCGCAGCGGCCGTCGCCCTTGGCGGCCGGGGCTTCGCCATCCGGGCTGGAGGCACAGCCGGCCAGCAGGGCAGCGGCGAGCAGGGCGGAGAGAGGCAGGATTCGGGTCATGGCTTGCGTCCTTTCTGAAACATGCCCCACCGTGCCACCCTCCGCCCGTTCAGGCAACCACGCGGATCAGCTTCTGCGACGTCAGGCGCTGCGGGCGGCCATCCAGCGCTTGTACTGGCGGGTACGCCGGGCGATGCGCAGCTGCTCGCCGATCAGCGCGCGCAGCGGCGAGACCAGCGGCTTGGGCTGGGCGCCCTGGGCGAGGCGCTTGAGCTGGAACTTCACCGTGGCCATGTAGGCCAGCGAGGCCAGGGCCTTGCGCTTCCAACGGATCGGCGGCAGCTCGGCGCTGCGCTCGCGGTCCTGGCGCCAGTGCGCGGGCAGGGCCGGGTCGATGGCCAGAGCGGTAGCGATGCCGGCCATGGCCACGCGGCTGTCCAGCACCTTCTCCACCACCGGCAGGCGGCGAATGCCACCGGTGACCATCAGCGGCATGCGCGCCACCGCGGCGATCTCGTCGGCGAATTCGAGGAAGTAGGCCTCGCGGGCCAGGGTGCGGCCGTCGCGGGCATCGCCCTGCATGGCTGGCGCCTCGTAGCTGCCGCCGGACAGCTCGACCAGGTCGACATCCAGCTCGCCGAGCATCTCCACCACGCGCTTGGCGTCGGCGGCGTCGAAACCGCCGCGCTGGAAGTCCGCCGAGTTGAGCTTGACCGACACGCAGAAGCTCGGCGAGACCTTGGCACGTACCGCCTTGACCACTTCCAGCAGCAGGCGCGCGCGGTTCTCCAGCGAGCCACCCCAGCTGTCGGTGCGGCGGTTGGTGATGGGCGAGAGGAACTGGCTGAGCAGGTAGCCGTGGGCCGCGTGAATCTGCACGCCGGTGAAACCGGCCTGCTCGGCCAGCTCGGCGGAGCGCACGAAGCGGCGGATCAGCTCGGCGATCTCCGCCTCGTCCAGCGCCTTGGGCAGCGGGAACAGCTTGGAGAAGCTGCCCAGCTCGATGGCCACGGCGGAGGGCGCCACAGTCTGCTGGCCGAGGTTGGCCTGCATCTGCCGGCCGGGATGATTGAGTTGCATCCAGAACTGCGCACCCTGGGCGCGGCCGACGCGGGCCCACTCGCGGAACTTGTCCAACTGGCTGTCATCCTCCAGCACCACGCCGCCGGGGCCGGTCATGGCGCGGCCGTCGATCATCACGTTGCCGGTCAGCAGCAGGCCGGAGCCGCCTTCGGCCCAGGCGCGGTACAGGCGCAGCAGGTCGGCCGAGGGCGCCTGTTGGCAGTCGGCCATGTTTTCCTCCATGGCGGCCTTGGCGATGCGGTTGGGGATGCTGGCGCCGTTGGGCAGTTGCAAGGGCTGGAAGGGCGACATGAATCAGGTCTCCGATGGGCGATGGAGGAATCCTAAGCTTGAAGTCAACTTTAAGGTCAATAGCCTTGTGGATATTTCCTGTGCAGCTCGGCTGCGGGGTATTGCGCCGTGCTGGGTAATCTGGAGAAACATTCGCAGGGCGAGGTGCGACATCTTGGATTTGCCCGCCGACGAAGGCTGTAGTAAGACTGGAGTCAGAGATTCATCGGGTCGCGGCAAAAGGTCTGCCGACCCATCCGTAGTTGTGTGGTCCAGCAGGGGGAATGGCGCGCCGAAGTCGGTACGCCACGCTTCGCAGGCACACCAGAGGAGACGCTTCACCCGCCTGAGCCCCGCAGCCGCAGCACCTCGGAGACACCCCAGCAATACGAGGAAGCCCCATGCAAGTTCAAGTTCGCACCAATCAAATCGAAGGTAGTGCTCGGCTTCAGGAATGGGTTAGCGCGGAAGTGACGGACAGACTCGAACACTTCGACGAGCTGCTAACCCGGGTGGTGGTTCATATCAGCGACGAGAACGCGCACAAGTCCGGCAGCGACGACAAACGCTGCCTCATCGAGGCCCGGCCCAAGGGCCATCAGCCCATCTCCGTGACACACAAGGCCGAGGCCATGGAGCAGGCCATCGACGGCGCCGCCGAGAAGATGCGCCACGCCCTGGAGCACATGACCGGGCGTCTGGAAAGTAAAGCCATCTCCTCCACCGGCCGTTACGTCGCAGACGGCGATGTGGTGCTCACCGATGCCCTGCTGGAAGAGGAGTTCCTGGCCAAGCAGGAGGAGCTGGAGCGCGACTGATCGACGTCCCTCTGCATAGCTATCAACAACCGCCCGTTCCGGGCGGTTGTCGTTTCTGCGCCTAGCAAGAGGCCCGGCTCCTATACTGAAACCGACCAGGGTCGGGCGTGCTGGACGCTTCGTTGGAGCGGGGGCCGTGCGGGTTGCGAAGGTTGCTTCGCGATCCGGCGGAAGGAGGCTGTGGCTCGCCAGCGTGGCGGGCAGGCGGATCTCATGGCGGGTCGGCAGCTGTGCCTATCGCTCCTCGCGGCGCTGCTGCTCGGCTGCGCCGGTGGCCCGCCGGTGCAGGTTTCCGAGAGCACTTGGCGGCAGGTCGACCAGGACATCGCTGCCGCCTCGCGTGGCGCCGAGGAGCAGGCCCGCGAGCATGCGCTGCAGGCCATGCAGCGCTGGCTGGCGCTGGTGCAGCGGCAGACCGACGAGGAGTTCATCCCCTGGTTCTCTGGCTACTGGACCCAGCAATGGCTGAGCTTCAAGGTGTCCTGGTACAAGCTCGGCGCCGACGAGGACGACCCCACCGTACGGCGCCTGGCCGCCTACCTGCAGGAGGAGTACCAGGAGCAGGTGCTCGAACCGGTAGCCGAGCAGACTTCGCCCGAACGCATCCTGCGCGCCTCCACGCGCATCTACGTACGCCAACTCGACATGCGCCTGCAGCCCATTCCCGCGCGCCACGGCGTGCCGCAGGAGCAGTTCGACCAGCGCCTGGCCGCGCTGCCGATGCTCGCCGGCGAGCCCGGCGCCAACCTCTATCAGCTGATCCACGCCGATCCGCTGGAACGCCTGCCGGCCTATGCCGCACTGCTCGAACGGGTCGGTGCGGTGCCGGGTGGCGACTGGTCGGCCGACCCCGGCATCTCGCTGGTGGCCCAGCGCACCAGCGAGCGGCTGGTCGAGGAGATGACCACCAGCGGCGCCGCCAGTGCAGTGTCGGCCATGCTCGGGCGGGTGGCCGGTGCCAGCCTGTCGCTGGGCGTCACCCTGTTCACCCTGATCGCCCGCGAGAACGACCGACCCGAGCGCGAGGCGCAGCTGCGCAGCAGCCTGGACGTGGCGCTCGACCAGGAGTTTCGGGCTCTGCTGAGTAGCCCGGATCGCGGTGTGTTGGCGGGCGTCTGGTACCTCTCCGGGCAGGTCGAGGAAGGTCTTGGCCGGCCATTCCGTTATCTGCCCTGAATGTCGATTGTTTAGCTAAGCCTGAACTGAGCATGCAAAGAATCCGATTTAACCGTGGTTAGCCGCCATGCGAGTCTGCCAAGCCATGAATCCCTGCACGCCGATGACCGCACCCGCACGCCGCCCCTTCCGGGCGCGGTTCGGCATCGGCGCGCTGCCCTCGCTCAACCCGGTGCTGGCCTTCTGGGCCCTCTGGCACTGCCGTCACGCCCGCCCACCGGACACTCGCCTCGCTGCCTGATAACGCGACCGCGCCAAGTACGCGGCTCGCCTGTCGATTTCTTGTCTGCCGTTCTTCAGACAGCGCGCCCTCTGGCGCAAAGCGAGGCCCCATGCGATTTGCCCCCGTCGAGGAAGCCACTGCCTTCCTCGCCGCCAACCCCGACATCGAGCTGATCGAGCTGTTCGTGCTGGACGCCAACGGCGTGCCGCGCGGCAAGCTGCTGCACCGCGAGGAGCTGCTGGCGCTGTACCAGAGCGGCCGACCGCTGCCCAGTACCATGCTTGGTCTGACCCTGCATGGCGAGGATGTCGAGAACTCCGGCCTGGTCTGGGAGGTGGGCGACATCGATTGCCGCGCCTATCCGCTGCCCGGCAGCCTGCAACGCCTGAGCTGGCGGCAGATTCCCACCGCCGCCGTGCAGGTTTCCATGCACCCCAGCGAAGGCCTGCCGGCCACCGTGGCCGATCCGCGCCACCTGCTGGTGCGGGTGATCGATGCGCTCAAGGCCGACGGCTACCAGCCGGTGATGGCCTGCGAGCTGGAGTTCTACCTGCTCGACCAGAAACGCGACGCCCAGGGCCGCCCGCAACCGGCGCTGGACGCCGACGGCGGCCGCCCACGCAGTACCCAGGTGTATGGCCTGCGTGAGCTGGAGCAGATCGAGCCGTTCCTCGCCGACCTCTACGCAGCCTGCAAGGCCCAGGGCATTCCGGCGCGCACGGCGATTTCCGAATACGCGCCTGGCCAGGTGGAGATCACCCTGGAGCACGGCGATGCGCTCGAAGCCATGGATCAGGCGGTGCGCTACAAGCGCCTGGTCAAGGGCGTGGCGCACAAGCACGGCATGCAGGCCTGTTTCATGGCCAAGCCGTTCGACCATCTCGCCGGCACCGGCATGCATATGCATGTGAGCCTGGCGGACGAGCAGGGCAACAACCTGTTCGCCAGCGAGGCCAAGGAGGGCAGCGCGCTGCTGCGTCAGGCGGTCGGCGGCATGCTCGCCAGCCTGCTCGACTCGCTGCTGCTGTTCTGCCCCAACGCCAACTCCTACCGGCGCTTCCAGGCCAACAGCTACGCGCCGCTGGCGCCGACCTGGGGTGTGGACAACCGCACCGTGAGCCTGCGCGTACCGGGCGGCCCGGCGCATACCCGGCATGTCGAGCACCGCATCTGCGGCGCCGACGCCAATCCCTACCTGGCTGCCGCGGCGATTCTCGCCGGCATCCACCGTGGCCTGCGCGAGAACCTCGACCCGGGCGCGCCGGTGCAGGGTAACGGCTATGCCCAGGCCAAACAGTTCCTGCCCACCGAATGGTCCGCCTCGCTACACGCCCTGGAGCACTCCGCCTGGGCTCGCGATGCCTTCGGCGCGGAGTTCCTGCGCGTGTACCTGGCGGTGAAGCGCGCCGAGTACCGCCAGTTCATGGGCGAAGTGGGCGAGCAGGACTGGCGCTGGTACCTGACCAACGCCTGATACAGAACAAGAACAGCCGCCGCGCCTGATGCCGGTGGCCACAGAGGAAAACAGCTATGAACGCAGCAACCCAACCCGTGATCGCCGCCGCCGAGCGGGCCAAGTCCTACTACAGCGCCACGCTGAACGAGGAAACCAACTACCCGACCCTGCAGGGCCAGGTCAGCGTCGACGTCGCCATCATCGGCGGCGGTTTCACCGGCGTCGCCACCGCGGTAGAGCTGGCCGAGCGCGGCCTCAAGGTAGCCATAGTCGAGACCAACAAGATCGGCTGGGGCGCCACCGGGCGCAACGGCGGCCAGGTCACCGGCAGCCTGTCGGGCGATGCGGCCATGCGCAAGCAGATGCGCAATACCCTGGGCGAGGAAGTCGACGACTTCATCTGGCACCTGCGCTGGCGTGGCCACGAGATCATCAAGAACCGCGTGGCCAAGTACGGCATCCAGTGCGACCTGCGCCACGGCCACCTGCACGCGGCGATGAAGCCCTCGCACATGGACGAGCTGCGCAGCTCCTATGCCGAGGCCATCGAGCGCGGCATGGGTGACGACGTCAGCCTGCTCGACGCCGCCGGCGTGCGCGAGCACCTGGCAACCGATATCTACATGGGCGCGATCAAGAACACCCGCAACATGCACCTGCACCCGCTGAACCTGTGCATCGGCGAGGCCAAGGCCGCCGAGAGCCTGGGCGCGCTGATCTTCGAGCATTCCGAGGTGCTGGACATCGTCCAGGGCGCCAATCCGGCGGTGATCACCGCCCAGGGCCGCATCAATGCCAAGCAGGTGCTGCTGGCCGGCGACGTCTACCACAAGCTGGCGCGCAAGCAGCTCAAAGGCATGATCTTCCCGGCCATGGGCGGCATCGTCACCACCGCGCCGCTGGGCGACCTGGCCAAGGAGCTCAACCCGCAGACCCTGGCCGTATACGACTGCCGCTTCGTGCTCGACTACTACCGCATGACCAACGACGGCCGCCTGCTGTTCGGCGGTGGCGCTAACTACTCGGGCCGCGACTCGCGCGATATCGCCGCCGAGCTGCGCCCGTGCATCGAGCGCACCTTCCCGCAGCTCAAGGGCGTGGAGATCGAGTTCCAGTGGAGCTGCGCCATGGGCATCGTGATGAACCGCATCCCGCAGCTGGGCAAGCTGTCGCAGAATGTCTGGTACTGCCAGGGCTATTCCGGCCACGGCATCGCCACCACCCACATCATGGGCGAGATCATGGCCAACGCCCTGACCGGCACCCTCGGCCACTACGACACCTTCGCCGCCTGCAAGCACATCAAGGTGCCGATGGGTGACGTGTTCGGCAACCCGATGCTGGCCGCCGGCATGTGGTACTACCAGATGATGGAAAAGCTGCGCTGATAACGCGCGCTCACGCCATCTGAGCAGTCCCGCTTCCACCCGGAAGCGGGTCGCCTGGCCTCGTTACAGGCCCAGTTCAGACAGCCCCGGATGGTCATCCGGACGGCGGCCCAGCGGCCAGCGGAACTTGCGCTCGGCCTCGCTGATGGGCAGGTCGTTGATACAGGCGAAGCGATGGGCCATCAGGCCGTTGTCGGCGAACTCCCAGTTCTCGTTGCCGTAGGAGCGGAACCAGTTGCCGGAGTCGTCATGCCATTCGTAGGCGTAGCGCACGGCGATGCGGTTCTCGCTGAAGGCCCACAGCTCCTTGATCAGACGGTACTCCAGCTCCTTGTTCCACTTGCGGGTGAGGAACGCCTGCGCCTCGGCGCGGCTGCTGGCGAACTCCGCGCGGTTGCGCCACTTGGTATCCGGGGTATAGGCCAGAGCCACCTTGGCCGCATCGCGGCTGTTCCAGCCATCCTCGGCCATGCGCACTTTTTGGATGGCGGTCTCGCGGGTGAAGGGCGGCACTGGCTGGCGGATTTCGGGCGTGGACATGGGCTTGCTCCTGTTGGCGAAGGGAATTGGGGGCGTTCAGTGGCGCGCGGCGCCGGTGACTGGCTGACGAATGCCGGTGCGCAGTGCGCGCCACAGGCTGAGCAGGCGGTTGGCCGATGCGGCGGAGCAGGGGTGTTCCAGCGCCGCAGCCATCTGCGGCAGCAGCAGGTTCGCTTCCCACTCCATGGCGTCACGGTTCGGTGACGAAGAGGTGGGCGCGTCGTGCCACTGCACGGGCGGCTGCATTTCCCAACTGCGCAAATCGCTTCTGTTCATCTCGTGGCCTCCTCGTCAGATATCCAGCACCAGGGGTTGTGGGCTGTCCTCGGTCTGCGCCGGCACGGCGCAGCAGATCAGCACCTTGTCGCCGTCCGGCAACTGCGCCGGCGGATTGGGGTAGTGCACGGCACCGCTGACCAGCTTGGCGGCGCAGGTGCCGCACGAACCGCCGCGGCAGCTGAATTCGGGGCTCAGGCCACGGCTTTCGGCCAGCTCCAGCAGGCTGCCGCTGTCGGGCTTCCAGCGCGCCTCGGTGGCCGAGGCGGAGAAGTACACCGGTACCGGCACCGTGGCTGCTGGCGGTTGTTCCAGGCTCGGCGGCTGCTCGGTTTGTGAGCGGCGCAGCGCAGAGGGGCCGAAGGCCTCGGCGTGGATGCGCTGGTCAGGGATATTGAGGCCACGCAGGCCGTCGTACATGTCCTGCAGGAAACTGCTGGGGCCGCACAGGTAGAAGTCGTAGTCGTCCAGCGGCAGGCGCGCCTTGACCTGGGCGAAGCTCAGGCGGCCGGCCAGTTGGTAATCGCGTTCGAGCTGCGCCTCGGCGCCGGGGCTGCTCAGGGCGCGGTGGATATGCAGCAGTCCGTCCGCCTGTTGTTGCAGCGCCGTCAGCTCCTCGCGGAAGGGCAGCTCGGCCAGGCTGCGGGCGCTGTGGAACAGATGGATATGCCGCGCGCGCTGGTGCTGGCGGTTCTGCGCCACCAGCTCGCGGGCCATGGACACCATCGGGGTGATGCCGACGCCGGCGCCGATCAGCACCACCGGCCGCTCGGCTTCATCGACCAAGGTGAAGCTGCCCAGCGGTGCGCGTACTTCCAGCAGATCGCCGACCTGGACGTTCTCGTGCAGGTGGCGCGAGGCTTTGCCCTGCAATTTCACGCTGATGCGGATATGCCCGTCGGACGGCGCGCTGGAGACGGTGTAGGTCCTGACCAGGGCCTCGTCGCTGGCCTGCAGGCGCATCGGCAGGTGCTGGCCGGCGGCGAAGGGCACGGCAGCGCTGTCCTGCGGTTCGAGGACGAACGAGCGGATGTCGCTGCTCTCCTGCTGCACCCGCGCCACGCGCCATTGCTGCCACTGTCGGCGCTGCTCGTACTGGCGCACGCGTTCCTCGGTCTCCGCCCAGGTGCCGGTGGCCAGGCTGGTCGGCGCATAGTCGTGAAACTGCCAGCGAATGCCCACGGCGGCCGGGCGCAGCACCACGTGCTCGACCTCGACCGTCCACAGCCGCTCGGCGCCTTCGAAGGCCTTGATCAGCGGGCTGTCGAGCAGCAGCTCGGTGCGCCCGCTGAGTTGCAGCACGTCGCCCGTGGCGAAGTCGACGAACAGCAAGCCGGCGATCGGATTGACCTGCAGGTTGCCGAGGGTGTTGAAGAACAGGTTGCCGGCGTAGTCGGGAATGGTCAGGCGGTTGCCTTCGACCCTGACGAAGCCGGCACGGCCGCCGCGATGGGAGACGTCCACCGAACGACTGTGGTCGTCATGCTCGACGTAGCTGGCGATGAAGAAGGTGTCGGCGGCGCGGATCAGCGCGCTGCTGTAGTCGTCCAGGCCGGTGAAGTCCTGGCGTGGCGGATTGCCGTTTGCCGGCGCGGTGACGCGGGTGTAAGAGCGTTCCTGGATGTACTTGGGGCAGTTGCCGTAGGAGTGCTCGACTTCCACGGCGAAGCCTGCGGCCGAGGCCTGCTGGATCACGCCGTTGATGCGGTTACGCCGGCGCGTATGCAGCTCGATGCCGAGCATGCCGATGGCGTTGCCTGCCTGCAGGCCGGCGGCGGCCGGGTCCTGCGGATCGGGCTGAGTGGCGAGGAACAGGTGCTGCGGATCGTCCGAGGTGACGAAGCCTTCCGGCCCTTCGAGCAGAGTAGCCCAGGGGCGGCCGCCAGCATCCACCGCGCCGACCACCATGAATGGCAGCTGGTGGTAGAACTCGCGGTGCTGGTCGGGCATGTAATCGCGGATGACCTTCTGCCCGATCACTTCCATGCGCTCGGTGGCGTGTACGGCTTCCTGCAGCTGGCGTTCGCCGGCATGCCAGGGCGATGTGCGGTGTTTGGGCAGATGGTCCATGACGGCGCTCCTTGAGAGGGCTGCCGGGAAACCCGGCAGCCGGGTCAACACTCAGCTGGCTTGCAGACCTGCGGCGGTACGTTGCATCGGTACGAAGCCGGGCAGGGCTTCGATGCGTTGCAGCCAGGCACGCACGTTCGGGTAGGCCTCCAGCGAGACGTTGCCTTCCGGGGCATGGGCGATGTAACTGTAGTTGGCGACATCGGCGATGCTCGGCTCGCTGCCTACGAGGAACGGGCTGGCCGCCAGTTCGGTCTCCATCACCTTGAGCAGGGCATGGGCACGGCTGATGACCTCGTCGGCATTGAAGGATGCGCCGAACACCGTGATCAGCCGTGCAGCAGCCGGGCCGTAGGCAACCTGGCCGGCGGCGACCGACAGCCAGCGCTGTACGCGAGCTTCGTGTAGCGGGTCGTTGAGCTGCCAGCTGCCGCTGCCGTATTGCTTGGCCAGGTAGACCAGGATCGCGTTGGAGTCGCTGAGCAGGGTGCCGTTGTCATCGATCACCGGCACCTGGCCGAAGGCGTTGATGGCCAGGTACTCGGCCTTCTTGTGCGCACCGTTGGCCAGGTCGACGAACACCAGATCGGTAGGCAGGTTGAGCAGCGAGAGCATCAGCTCGACGCGATGGGCATGGCCGGACAGCGGGTGGCGGTAGAGTTTGATGGTGTTGGTCATGATCGTGGCTCCGTTACTTGTGTGAGTGGTCAGCGCGCTGTTCGGGGGTGTTGCGCTGTTGGAGCCATCCTGCGCCCATGCAGGGGCGAGCAGAATCACCACGCCGGGCAATCCATAATTCCGTTTTCTGAAAGAGTGGGACGCGCGGGTCAGCCGCAGAAGGCGGGGTGCGCGCGCAGCCGCGGCGTGGCGAAGTCGATGAAGCTGCGCACTCGCGCCTCGGCGCGACGGCCGTGGCGATAGATCAGCTGCGCCGGCACCCCGGCGCTGGCGAAGGGCTGCAGCACCGGTTCGAGCAGGCCGCTCTGCAGCTCGGCATGGGCTTCGTAGCTCATGCAGCGGATCAGCCCCAGGCCCAGGGTGGCGGCGTGGATGGCCGCGCGCTGGGTGGTGCAGGTCAGCACCGGCGTGGGCTTGACCAGGCGCGTGCTGCGCTCGCAGCGGAACTGCCAGGGCGCGTCGTAGCCGGGGGCCGTGGCAATCACCGCGCGATGGGCCTTGAGCTCATCTGGCGTCTGCGGCTGGCCCCACCGGGCCAGGTAGGCGGGCGCGGCGCAGACGATCGGCCGCACCTCGCCCAGGGACTGGGCAAACTCGGACGAGTTGGCCAGCTGACCCACCACCAGCGCCACATCGATGCCTTCTTCCAGCAGCCTGGGCGTGCCGTGGCTGGCGCGGGTGGCCAGTTGCACGTCGGGGAAGGCGTCGAGGTAGGCGAGGGCGATGGGCGTGAGCACCTGATGGTCCATCAGCAGCGGTAGCGCCAGCGTCAGTTGCCCGCCCGAGCAGGTATGCACGCCCACCGCCGAGCGTTCGGCCTCCTCGGTCTGCTCGAGGATCTGCCGGCAGCTCAAGGCGAACTGCTCACCGGCAGGGCTCAGGCTTACCCCGCGCGGCCCACGTACCAGCAAGGTGGCATTCAGGCGCGCCTCCAGCGCATCGATGGTGCGCATGATGGTCGCCACCGACAGTTCCAGCGGGCGCGCGGCAGCGGCCAGGCTGCCGGCCTGCACCACGGCATCGAACACCTGCATCTGCCGGTAGCGGCTCATGCCTCAGGCCACCGTCGCCGACTGCAGCGCCGGGTCCTGCTGGAAGCGCCGGGTGCAGAAGTCAACGAAGGTGCGCACCTTGGCCGAGATGCGCTTGCTGCCCTGGTACAGCACGTGCACCGGCAGCGCCGCGGTTTCGTAGTCCTCGAGGACGATCTCCAGCTCTCCCTTGGCCACCAGCTCGGCGACCTGATACGACAGCACCCGCGTCAGTCCCCAGCCCATGCGCGCGGCATTGATCGCCGCCTGGTTGGAGCTGACCAGCAGGCGCGGCTTGGGATGCAGGGTGAGGGCGCCCTGCGCGCCGTTGAACTGCCAGTCGGTGAGCAGGCTACTGGCCGACGACATGACGATGGGCGCGCCCAGCACATCCTTGGGCACCTGGGGCCGCCCAGCGCGTTCGAGAAAGGCCGGGGCGGCGCAGATCACCGGGCGGATGGCGCCCACCCGGACCGCCTGCAGGCCGGTGTCGGGCAGCTTGCCGATGCGCACGGCCACGTCCAGGCCCTCGTCGACCATGCTCACCAGGCGATCCACCAGCAGGGCGTTGATCGACACCTCCGGGTGCTCGGCGAGGTATTCGGTGATCAGCGGAATCAGGAACAGCTCGCCGAACATCACCGGCGCCGTCACGGTCAGGTTGCCGCGCACCCGGCTGCTGCTGCCGGCGGCCAGTTCGTCGGCTTCCTCCAGGTCGAGCAGGATGCGCTTGCAGTCCTCCACGTAGCGCCGGCCCGCCTCGGTCAGGCGCAGGCTGCGTGTGCTGCGGGCCAGCAGCAGGGTGCCGAGGCGATTCTCCAGCCCCGCGATCACCCGGGTCACGCTCGGTGGCGACATGCCCATCAGCTTGGCGCCCCCGGCAAAGCTCTCCGCTTCCGCGACCGCCAACAACACCTTCATTTCCTGAAACCTGTCCACGATCACCGCCAGTCTGCAGAGTGGTCCGAGCCGCTAACAGCGTAGCGCCTCAGGCCGTTCGAGTGACATGGGCAAATCCCTGTTCGCCTCAGCCGCGGTTGGCGTCGAGGAAATCCTGATAGTGCTGGGCGGTTTCGGCCGGGCGTTCGAGCATCGGCACGTGACCACAGTTCTGCATGATCACCACGCTGGGCTTGTGCAGCAGCGGCTTCATCACCTCGATGCTGGAGACATCCAGCACGCGATCCTGGTCGCCCCACAGCAGCAGGGTCGGCGCCTGGATCTTCGGCAGCTCCGGCTCCAGCGGGACGTAGCGTTCGCGCAGCTGGGCGAAGATGCGGTCGTAGTGTTCGCGGTTGGCCATCGACTGCTGTGCGAAGTGACGCTTCAGCGGCTCCGGCATGGCTGGCGGGGTGGCGAAGACGAAGTGCATCAGCACATCGAAGTCCTCCGGTTTGCGCACCACCAGCGGATTGGGCTCGCCGCGCTGGATGCGCTGGAACATCTCGCTCTTGGTCGGTGTGGTTACGCCAGAGTTGTTGAGCAGGGCCAGGCTGAGCACTTCGTCGCCATGGCGTGCGCTATAGAGCGCGGCGATATGGCCGCCCATGGAGTTGCCGATCAGGTGCAGCTTGCGAATGCCCAGGGCCTGGATCAGGCCGTGCAGGCGTTCGACCTGGCTGGCGACGTCGTAGCTGACATCCGGCTTGCTGCTTTCACCAAAGCCCGGCAGGTCCAGGGCGATGACGTGGTAACGCGCGGTGAGCTCGCGGGAGAAGCGCAGCCAGGTGTCGCGGTTACCGCCGAAGCCATGCAGCATCAGGATTGTTTCAGCATCCGCCGGGCCGCCCTCGTAGTAGCGGATGTTGAACTCGTCGACCTGGATATCCTGGGTCGACAGCCCGGCCAGGTGCCGCTCGAGCGACTGCGTACTGGCGAGCAGGGCGGTGGGGGAGAAATACAGAGTCGCGGCTGCCGCCGCGAGCAGCACGACGATGATCGACAGCAGTTTCTTCATGGCAAATCCCTATGGCGCATCGCTGTTGGAGTGACCGATCAGGGCGAGGCACCAAAGGCGTCCAAGCGGAACGGTAGGCGCCAATATTCGGGACTTGCGGGCTGTGCTGCTATCGCTCTTCGGCAGTATCTCGCGGCGAGCTACAGGGCTGTGTGGCTCAGACCGAGCGACTGAGGCCGCCGTCGACCCGAATGTTCTGCGCGGTGATGTAGGCGCCGCCATCCGAGGCAAGGAAGGCGATGGTCGCGGCGATTTCCTCGCTGCTGCCATAGCGCTGCAGCGGCACGCTGCCACGTCGCTCCTCGGTCGCCGGCAGGCTGTCGATCCAGCCCGGCAGGACGTTGTTCATGCGGATGTTGTCGGCGGCATAGGTGTCGGCAAAGATCTTGGTGAACGCCGCCAGGCCGGCGCGGAACACGGCCGAGGTGGGGAACATGGCGCTGGGCTCGAACGCCCAGGCGGTAGAGATATTGATGATCGCGCCGCCTTTCTGCTGCTGCATGATCGGCGTGACCAGGCGGGTCGGGCGGATGACGTTGAGCAGGTAGGTGTCCATTCCCCGATGCCAGTCCTCGTCGCTGATCTCGAGAATCGGCCCGCGCGGGCCATGGCCTGCGCTGTTCACCAGCACATCGATGCGCCCCCATTTTCCGGTGACTGTGTCGACCAGGCGCTGCAGGTCCTCGACCGACTGGTTGCTGCCCGTCACGCCCACGCCACCCAGCTCGCGGGCCAGTGCCTCGCCCTTGCCCGATGACGACAGGATGCCGACCTTGTAGCCGTCCGCGGCGAGGCGCCTGGCGGCTGCCGCGCCCATGCCGCTGCCGGCTGCGGTGAGGATCGCTACTTTTTCTACTGACATACACCGTGCTCCAGAAACCTGTTGGTAGCTGCGAGCCTAGCATTGCCTTCCTGCTGGCAGTCCAGCTCGGCGCAGCGCCTAGCGCGGTTGCACGGTGAACGCATGCCCAACTGACTCGCCGACCTTTTGCAGCTCGGCCACCACCTGGCTGGCCAGCGGGATGCCGTCGCGCAAGCGTTGCGCCTCGATCTCGGCGGCGCGCTCGCCGGGGTAACGCCCACCGGCGCCCGAGGCGTTCTTGTAGGTGTCGATCCAGGCGTGCATATGTGCGTCGAAGGTGTCGCGACCGATCACCAGGTCCGGATTGATTACCAGGATGAAGGCGCTGACGTTGCCGGCGCTGCTGGTGGCCGCATGGGTCGCGGCACTCTGCGCCGTGGTCGAGGCGCTGAGGCTGCCGGCCAAGACCTGCACCATCATCGCCAGGCCGATACCCTTGTGCCCGGCGATGGGCAGCATGGCGCCCTTGAGCGCCTGGGCCGGATCGCAGGTCGGCTCGCCATCCGGGCCGATGGCCCAGCCTTCCGGCAGGCTGGGGCGGCCTTCGCGGATGGCATCCAGCACGTTGCCGCGCGCCACCACGCTAGTCGCCATGTCGAACACCAGTGGCGCCTGGCCGCTGACGGGGGCGGCGAAGGCGATCGGGTTGTTGCCGATCGAGGGGCGTGACGAGCCGCGCAGGGCCATCAGCGGCGGCGTCTCCTGGCAGATCAGGGCGATCATGCCTTGCTCGGCGGCCTGCAGGGCGAACTGGCCGATGGCCGAGAGATGGCCGCTGCGCCGTAGCAAACAGGTGACCACCGGCTGGCTACGGGCCTGCTCGATGGCAGCCGTCATCGCCTCGCTGGCGACCGACTGGCCGAGGCCGCCGTCGCCATCGAAATGCAGTACGCCATCGCGCAGCTGGGACGAGATATTCGGCGCGGCATTGACCTCGCCACTGCGTACTTTCTCGATGTAGGGCATCACTCGCACCACGCCGTGGGTGTCGATGCCGCGCAGGCTGGTGCGCAGCAATACGCGGGCGGTGTGCTGCGCGTCGAGTGGGCGAACGCCGGCGGCCTGGAAGGCCTTGGCCGTCCACTCCATGAGGTCATCTGCGGCGTAGAGGACAACGGCGGGTGTGCTGGGTAGGGGATGAGTCATGGCATCTCCGCGGGTTAGTCAGAGGGGAGGGCGCGCTTGTCGCAGAAATTGCGGCAGCGAGGCGCGCGGGCAGGCAAGGTGCGTGTCCCGTTTGGAAGTGATGCTGATGGGCTGGGGATATCCGCCAGGGCGCTGCGTATTGCGTGTTGAAACGTGGCAGGCACTGCGATCTGGCGGATGGAAAGGGCCGGCAGTGCTGCCGGCCCGTCGGGCTCAGTCGAGTTCGATGCCGAGCAGGCGCTTGCACTGGTTGCCGGCGTGCATGTCCCGCTCCAGCTCGCCGCCCTGCGGCCAGGTGCGTGGGTAGGATATCTTCAGGATGTTCAGGTCCGGCACCAGGTAGTGGTGCACGTGCTCCGGGTTGGCGTTGTAGAGCTCGGCAAACACGCTGGGCGAGAGCTTCTCGGTCCTGGCGTATTTGCTGAAGCTCTCCTTGCTGTCGAAGAAGATGTCCACGGTGACCCAGAAGGGGCCGGCGTTCTTCGAGCGGACGTGACGGCTGACGTCTTTGAGGGTGGCCATTAGACGGACTCCACTTGGTTGGACAGATCGACCCACTGGCTGCGCACGAGCTCGAAGCCATCGTCGGTTTCCACGACATGGTTGAGCTTGAATTCGTACACGGCACCACGCTCCAGCTCGGCGGGCGAGAAGGGGAAGCCGTGGCTCGGCAGCTCGCGATTGCGCTCCAGCGGCCAGTGGAAGAACCACGGGTTGCAGGTCTTGGCGATGCGCGTGGCCAGCGCCTGGGTGGCGGCGGTGGCGACGAACAGGATGCCGACCTCCAGTGGCGCCGGCGTGCCCGCCGGGCGCTTCATCCCAGACACGGCGTTCCAGCCATAGACGCGCAGCGAGATATGGAAGTCGCCGGCCTCGGCGCCGAGCACCGAGTGCACGCGGCCGGTGAGCGCGGCGTGCATGCGGTCGTGGAACTCGTCGATGCGGCCGAGGATTTCCGGGTCCTCGATGCCAATCAGCATCAGCGTCTGGTAACGCCCGGCGGCGGCGCCTTCGAGCTTCATGGTGTAGGGCTTCTCGATCCAGCGCGAGCCGGTGACGCGCACCACGCGCTCGTCCTTCTGCACGTACTTGGCGTCGGTGACGTCAAGCACGCCGCCCGGCTCGGTGAGCAGGAACGGGTTGGAGTTCTCGTAGAGCATGTGTGCGCACACGGTTTCCGGGGCGCAGCTGTTGTTCGGCTGCAGCGGTTCGACCTCGAAGCCGTCGGCGTCGATGCTGATCAGGATGCCGTTGCCGTTGGTGGGGTCGACGGTGCACTGCGCGCCACACTCGGCGATCTTCGCCGCGTGCCAGGCCGGGCCGGCGGGTGCGCCCTTGAGCAGGGCGTAGGAGGCGATCACCGCGGTGTCGGTGGTGCGCCCGCCGAGGACGATGTCGGCGCCATCACGTAGCGCGGCGATGTAGGGCTCCACGCCCATGGAGGCGACGATGTGTTCGCAGGAGTCGATCAGCTCGTCGGTGATCGGGCCGAGCGGCGGCAGTTCCTTGATCTTGCCGGCGGCGTGCTTGGCTTTCAGCGTGGCCTTGTCCTGCTCGCAGTAGAGCACGGCGATCTTCGGCGTCAGGCCGTTCTCGCGGGCGATCTCCAGGGCGATGTCGCGCATCCAATCGAGGCCAGCATCGCTGCCTGACTGGCCGCAGGAGCCGATGATCAGCGGGATCTTCGCCTCGGCCTGGGCCTTCATGAGGATCGCCAGTTCCTGCTTGATGGTGGCGCGCGGGTACTTGCCGACGCCCTGGATCATGTAGGCCGCACCGCTGTCGGTCGAGCCGGCGTCGCTGGCGATGGCCTGGGCGCCGAGCGCGATGCCGAGGCGGACTTCCTCTTCGCGTATGCCGGTGCCTATCGATCCGCACGGGATCAGAATCTTGACGGGGTTTTCCATGGTCTTCCTAAGCCTCTGCGCGTTGATGGGTTCAACGGCGCGTTGTTGGTCTTGTTGTGTTCCGCGAACGCCTGGTTTCACGGGCATCCCTGGGCCGCATTACGCATGTATGTATTTATTTGTACATGTATACGTTTATTGCGTGGATTAAACATACATTTGCTGTTTGTTCATGTAAATCTGTACGGATTTCGTCCATCTACGCCTGCTTCTGGCTCTGACCGGCACCTTTGCGCCCGCTGAAAAAAAGCCGCCCAGCGGGCGGCAAAGGTCTCTAGCGGGGCGTCGATGACAGGACGGCCAGAGAGGAGGAGCCAGCGTGGAACGGACCTGCCATGGTCAGCGGATGCCCATGGCGCGCAGGGCGGCCGGGGTGAAGTCCGATGTCTTGGCCTTGAGGCCGAACTGGTAGGCGTTGTTCACCTTGTTGAACATGTAGTTCGCCAGGTAACGGCCGGAGATCAGGTCGTAGGTCAGCTCGCCGGCGGAGATCTGCGTCTGCACGTCGTACAGCGGCAGAATGTGGTTCTCCGACACGCGCCAGAGGTTGCCGCGGGCGTCGTAGTGGTCGGCCTCGACGATGGTCCAGCTGTCTTCGTCGATGAACAGGTGGCGCTTGGAGTAGACGTGGCGCTGGCCTTCCTTGAGCGTGCCGATGATTTCCCAGACCCGGTGCAGCTCGTAGCGGGTCTTGTCCTGGTTGAGGTGGCCGGGGGTGATCAGCTCGTCGTAGCTGTTGCTCGGGTCGGCTAGGCGGAAGCTGTTGTAGGGCACGTACATTTCGCGCTTGCCCACCAGCTTCCAGTCGTAGCGATCGGGCGAGCCGTTGAACATGTCGGTCTGGTCGGTGGTGCGCAGGTTGCCTGGGCCGGGGCTGTCGTAGGCGACCTGTGGCGCGCGGCGCACGCGACGCTGGCCGGAGTTGTACTGCCAGGCCATGCGTGGTTCCTTGACCTGGTTGAGGGTCTCGTGGACCAGCAGCACGCCGCCGACATCCCGCGCCGGGGCGACGTTCTCGGAGGTGAAGTAGTAGAGGATGTTCTTCGACTTGCTCGGGTCGTAGTCCAGCAGTTCCTCGCTGTAGGCCAGGCGGTCACGCTCGGTCTTCCACGAGTAGTCGCCCGACGGCGTGGTCATGAAGGCCGTGGTCTCGCGGGTGAAGCTGCCGCCACGGTAGCGGGTGATGTGGTTCCACAGCACCTCGAGGCCGTTCTGCGGCACCGGGAAGGCCAGCGGGCTGGTGTAGTTCTCCAGGCCGTTGCCGCCCTCCACCGCGGTGGTGTTGAGGGCGTTGTTGCGGATGATCGGGTAGGTCTTCTGCGGCCAGGCCACGCTGCGGTGGCTGGGGTAGACCGGGATTTTGTAGGTGCTCGGGTAGCGGGCGAACAGCGCTTGCTGGCCCGGGCTCAGCTGTGCGCGGTACTGGTCGAGATTCTGCGCGGTGATAACGGCCAGCGGCTTCTCGCTGGCGAACGGGTCAGCGCGGAAGCCATTGGTGCTGGTGCCGGCGTCCTTGGCCAGGCCGCCGGTCCACTCGGGAATGCTGCCGGCGGCATTGCCGGCGCGTTCGGCGCCCACGGGCGTCAGGGCAGCGCCCAGCTTGTCGGCTTGCGCTGCATCGACGGCGGCGAACGCAGGGTTGATCAGCAGGGGCAGGCACAGCGAGAGCGCGTAGCGCGATAGGTATTGTTTTGTCATTGGAACGTCCTCAGAACGTCACGCCAAAGCTGGCGCTGATGAAATCCCGATCACCGTTGGTGGTGTATTTGCCGCCGAAGTAGTCGGTGTAACTGATGCTGGCTTCGTAGTTGGACAGGTACTTGGCGCTGAGCCCGATGCTGATGGCCTTGCCGCCTTCGTTGAAGTTCGGCCCGTAGCCATCCACGTCGTGCGACCAGGCCAGGTTGGGGCTGAGGTCGAGGCCTCCGATCACGCCGTTGTAGGTCAGGCCGGCGCGCAGGCGATAACCCCAGGAGTTGCGGGTGAAGAAGCCTTCGCTGTTGCAGTACTCCGGGCGGCCGCTGAGCAGCGTGCTGCACAGGTCGTTGCCGTCGGCGTCGAAGTACTCGCCCGGGCCGAAGTGGCTCGCCCGGCCGAAGCGATACTCGCCGTAGTCGCCCTCGCTGATGCCGTTGAGGTGGTTGAAGCCGACCTCGCCGATGAGGCTCAGGCGGCTGGCGCCAAGCACCTGGTCGAAGGTCTGCGTCACGCTCATCTGCGCCTGGGTCATCGGCACGCGGGTGTAGCCGTGGATCACGTCGCCAGGGATGCCCGAGTTGGGGATGATGCTCGGCACCACGGGGGCCAGGCGCAGGGTGGCGTAGGTCAGGTCGTCGAACGCCAGCGGCATGTTCGGCCGGTAGCTCAGCTCACCCTCGACGGAGGCGGTGCCGACGGTGGTGTTGAAGCTCAGGCCGTACAGGCGGATGTCTTCCGGGTATTCGAGGAAGTACTGGGCATTGGCCGCGCCGAAGCCCGGTGCGGCGAACGGGTTGGGTGCGCTGCTGATCACCGAACTGCCCACCGGTGTGCGGCTGTGGTAGTTCAGGTAGTAGGCGCTGATTTCCGTGTCGTTCAGCTCGGGCACGAACCAGCGCAGGGCGACGCCGAACTGGCCGCTGTCGCGGGCGTCGCGGTCACCGCCGCGCGGCATGTAGATGGTGTTGCCGTTGAGCCCGCTGTTGTCGGACTGGCCCGGCTCGATGTCCGCACCGCGCACCACGTAACGGTCATAGCAGCCATCGGCGACGATGTCCGAGCTGGCGAAGAAGGTGCCGCAGTTGTCGGCGACGGTCTGGTCCCACTCCAACTGGTAGAAGGTCTCCATGCTGACGTCTTCGGTCAGCGTCTGCTGCAGGTAGATCATGTTGACCGGCAGCAGACCTTCCTTGAGCTCAGAGCCCGGGCGGCGCAGGGCGTTGGCATCCAGCGGGTTGATGCTGTTGATGCCGCCGCTGATGAAGGTACTGCCGCCCCAGCTGACCACCTGCTTGCCGACGCGCACCGAGCCTGGCCGGTCGGCGACCTCGTAGTTGTGGTAGACGAAGGCGTCGAGCAGCTCCACGCCGGACGACTGCGCGCCGCGTTTGCGGTTGTCGTCGCGGATGTCGTAGAGCAGCCGGCTCTCGTCCTTCAGTTCGAAGTCGTACCAGTACTTGCCGCGCAGGAAGATGCCGGAGTCGCGGTACTTCAGTTCGAGGTCATGGATGCCCTTGAAGATCTTCGAGAAGGTCTCGCCCTTCTTGAAGTTCAGACGGGCGTCGTCGGAGGTGCGCGAGTCGCCCTTGCCGCCGTTGCCCTGGGCGATGAAGTCCGGGTCCGGTGCACGCACCGCCCAGCTCGCGCCGACGGACAACGCCGAATCGAGCTGCCCCTCCACTTCGCCGATATTGAAATTCACCGCTTGGGCGCCGGCCATGTAGCCCGCCGTTGCCACTGCCAGGAGTGCTGTCCCGGGCAAGCCGGGGCGCTTGATGGATGGTTTCACGTCTCTCACCTTTGTTTTTGTTTTCGATGCGGAGTGCGGCGGGCCGCCTTCCGAAACATCCTTAGGCTTGAAGATCGTCATATATGTACAAAAATAATCTACATGTATGAATCAATCTCCATTAGACGCTATACGTGGGAAATCTAGATGTAAATCTGTATAGATTTTGTCCATGCACGAAAAAGCCCGCTGCCAGGAGACTGGCGGCGGGCTTGGTCGACAGCGGGGAGGGCGGAAGGCTTAGCCGGGCAGGGCGCCGGTGTAGCGAGCGCGATGGCGGATCATCGGCTGCTGGTTGTACTGCTCGCTGGCGTGGGCGAACCAGCCGATCAGGCGGGCGACAGCGGCGAGGGCCAGTTCCTGTCCGGCGAGGTTGAGTTTGCGACCGACGAAGCTGACCAGCAGGATGAACTCGGCCGGGTGCTGTACCAGTTCCTCGGCGACCTGCATTGCCTTGAGCAGGCGCAGGTATTCCGGGTCGTCGGCGAACATTTCATCGAGGGTCTTCTTCAGGCTGATCGCCCGTGGGTCGGCGATGCTGTGCACGTGGTGGGCGGTATGCGCGTTGGCGCAGAAGCCGGGGATGTCGCCGCCCTGGCTGTAGTACTGCAGGATCGGCTCGGCCGGGTCCTTGGCGTTGCAGATGTCGTCCAGCAGGTGGCTGACCGCCTCGTTGCGGCCGTAGGCCACGCGGCGTCCGCGCGCCGTGGCCAGGCCGGTGATGGCGGCGTAGTAGGGCGTGACGCCGGTGTTCGCCGCAGCGCGCACGCTGTAGGTCGAGTGGTCCAGTTCATGGTCGATGCACAGGATCAGCATGCGCCGGATCAGGTCGGCGAAGCGCTGGTCGACACCGCAGGACGAGGCGAGGAATTCGTGCAGCGGGCGGGTGTCCGGCAGCTTCGCGCCGACCACCAGGGCGGCGAACCAGCGCACCACGTCGGCGCCGGTGCGGGCGTAGCCTTCCGGCGACAGGTCGAAGGCCTTGGGGTTGACCCGCTCCACCAGCGGGAACAGGGCAATCGCCTTCTCGATCACCGTGGTATGCGCATACAGCTCGAGCAGTTGGTCGATGCCCTCCGGCAGGTGCGGCAGGGTGCTGCCGAACGCACCTGGCACCTGCCAGAACATCTCCGCGACTTCCTCGACCGTGGCGGTTTCCACCAGCTCGTTGATGTCGCGGCCGCGGTAGTAGAGGCCGTCTTCGGTGAGCAGGGTCAGCGAGCTGTGCGAGTCGACATTGCGCTTGCTGCCGCCCTCGCCATTCTTCGGCCCCTTGACCAGGCGCTGGATATCCGCGGCCCAGTAGCGGCGCTTGCGCGAGCCCTCGACCTTGAGCGAGCGGATGTTCTTGCGCCCGACATAGGCGTACAGCGTGGGCAGGTTGACGCCGAGCAGGGCGGCGGCTTCTTCGGCGGAGAGATAGAGCTCGTCTTGCTGGGTCATGGCGGCCTTGTATGGACAGTTTATGTACAGATTTACCGATCTTAGTCGACTGTTTACATTCTTGTAAACGGTGGTTGGCCAGCGTCTATTCCGGCGCTTTCGACCGATGCTGAAACCTGCAGAAGGCTGCTCTCATGAAGTCGCTGTGTCTTGCGTTGTCCCTGGTTCCGACTGCCTTGCTGCTGCCCCTGGCGGCCCTGGCGGATGAGTACGGATTGAAGTCGGTCGGTCTCGGCGTATCCGCCTCGCAGAGTCCCTATGCCGGTGCCGGCACCTCGCTGTCGCTGCTGCCGCTGCTCAACTACGAGGGCGAACACCTGTTCGTGCGTGGCCTGCACGCCGGTTTGCACCTGTATCAGGGCGAGGGCTTTGGTCTCGATGTGATAGTCGCCGGGCGTTTCGATGGCATCGACGCCGATGACTTCGGCCGTCGCGAGCTGGCCGAGAACGGCATCGATCGCGACCTGCTGGAGGACCGCGACGACGGCCTCGACCTGGGCCTGCAGGCCAGCTGGAAGGGCGCGCTCGGCGAGCTGCAGGCCTCTGTCAGGGGCGATGTCAGTGGTGCCAGCGACGGCTACGAGCTGAGCATGGAATACGGCTACCCCCTGCAGCTGGGGAGTGCGACAGTGACCCCATCGCTGGCGCTGAACCATCTGTCGAGCGACCTCGCCGATTACTACTACGGCACCCTGCGTGACGAAGAACAACGCGGCGTGCTGCGTTACCGACCCGGCAGTGCACTGGTGCCGAGTCTGTCCCTGGGTCTGTCGCAGCCACTCGGCGAGCGCTGGCTGATCAATGGCGAGGCGAGCTACCGCATGCTGCCCGACCGCCTCAGCGACAGCCCGCTGAGCGAAGGCGACTCCGGCCAGTTCGGGGTGAAGGTCGGACTGTCCTGGTTATTTGACTGAATAGTGTACGAAAAAAATACAGATTTACGGTTAATTCATCAATGTGTAGCTTTTTGATCGTCGTGCCCCTGAGCGCTGCCTGCGCCTGACGTGCGGCCCCTTACCTCAACGCTTCTGATAACAAGGACAAGAGAATGGCTTGGGTTGGCTTTGCGATGGTCTCGGTGTTCATGCTGCTGATTCTCACGCGGCGCTTGTCGGCCATCGTCGCGCTGATTCTGGTGCCGGTGGCGTTCGCCCTGGCGCTGGGTCTCGGCGAACAGATGGGCGACATGGTGCTGGAGGGTGTCATCAAGGTCACGCCGACCGCGATGATGCTGATGTTCGCCCTACTGTATTTCGCGGTGATGTTCGACGCCGGCCTGTTCGAGCCGGCGGTCAAGCGCATCATCCGCTGGGTCGGCAATGACCCGCTGCGCATCACCCTCGGCACCGCCGCGCTGTCGACCGTCATCTCGCTGGATGGCGACGGCGCGACCACGGTTCTGGTGGTGGTCACCGCGTTCCTCCCGGTGTACCTGCGCCTGGGCATGAACCCGTTGATCCTGGCGGTGATGCTGCTGCTGACCAACACGGTGATCAATATCGTGCCCTGGGGCGGGCCGACTGCCCGCGCTGCCAGTGCCCTGCACGTGGATGCGATGGATGTATTCGTCGGCCTGATTCCGGCCATGCTCATCGCCCTGGCCTACGCCTTTGCCGCAGCCTGGTGGCTGGGCAAGCGCGAGCGTCGGCGTCTCGGCTGGGTGCCGGGACAGTTCGACACGGCGGCGCCCGAGCTGGAGCGCAAGCTCAAGGACAGCCATCGACCGCACCTGTTCTGGGTCAACCTGGCGCTGACCCTGGGGCTGGTGGCGAGCATGGGCCTGGGCCTCGGGCCGCTGCCGGTGCTGATGATGATCGCCCTGGCCCTGGCGCTGGTGATCAACTACCCGCGCCTGGCCGAGCAGAAGGAACGCATCGCCGCGCATGCGGACAACGTGCTCAACGTGGTGGCGCTGATCTTCGCCGCCGGTGCCTTCACCGGGATTCTGTCTGGGTCGGGCATGGTCGACGGCATGTCCAAGGCCTTCCTCGATGTGGTGCCGGAAAACGCCGGGCCGTTCATGAGCGTGATCACCGCGCTGGCGGCGATTCCCTTCACCTTCTTCATGTCCAATGACGCGTTCTTCTACGGCATCCTGCCGATCCTCAACGGCGCGGCCGGCCAATACGGCATCGACCCGCTGCACATTGCCCGCGCCTCGGTGCTGGGCCAGCCGGTGCACGCCCTCAGCCCGTTGATCGCCGCGCCCTACCTGCTGGCCGGCTTGCTCAAGCGCGACATGGGCGAGCTGCAGCGCTATGGCCTGCTCTGGGCGCTGGGCTGTTCGGCGATCCTGATACTCTCTGCGTTGGCCACCGGCGCCATCACCTAACCCTCCTGTCAGCTGCATACACCTCCTCGGGCGCCGTGCCCGGGGATAGGCAGCGGCTGGCCGCAGGAAACGCATTTCTTACTCAGGCGAGGCCCATCATGAGTGAGCGACTCCCCCGCAAGGTGCTGGTGACCCAGCGCTTCTTCGATGCCGAGAGCCTGGCGTATCTGCATGCCAATGGCTGCGAGGTCGAGCTGGCACAGCTGGCCGACGGCCAGGCCGATGGCGACTTCAGCGAAGACCAGCTGCAGGCGCTGCTGGCCGACGCCGATGCATGGATCGTCGGCCATGCCTGGATCACCGCCTCGCTGCTCGGTCGCCTGCCGCGGCTGCAGGCCATCGCCCGCCGCGGCGTCGGCTACGAGCGTGTGGACGTGGCCGCGGTCCGCGCCAGCGGCAAGGTTGCTACCATCGCCGTCGGCGGCAACGACGCCAGCGTCGCCGATCACGCCGTGGCGATGATGCTGGCCCTGGGTCGGCGCCTGGGCGATTCCAAGGCGCGCATGCTCAATGGCGACTGGACCATCGCCCTGGGCGGCGACCTGTATGGCAAGACCGTCGGCGTCATCGGCCTGGGCCGCATCGGCCGTGGCGTGGTCAAGCGCATGGCCGGTTTCGATGCACGCGTGCTGGCCTGTTCGCCGAAGCCGGACTGGAGCTACGGGCGCGAGGCCGGTGTGCAGTTCGTCGATCTCGATACCTTGCTGGCCGAGAGCGACTACGTGACCCTGCACGCGCCGCTGAACGACGACACGCGCCTGCTTATCGACGCCTCCGCGCTCAACCGTATGAAGCCCACTGCCGTGCTGATCAACACCGCCCGCGGCGGTCTGGTCGATGATCGCGCGCTGCTGGAGGCGTTGCTGGATGGTGCTATCGCCGGTGCCGGCCTGGATGTCTTCCTCAGTGAAACCGACGCCAGCTACCGCGCCACCACCGACGCGCTGCTGGTCCTGCCCAACGTGGTGGCCACGCCACACAGCGGCGCCTCGACCCATGAAGGGCTGCAGCGCACCAACCTGATTGCCGCGCAATGCGTGGTGGCGGTGCTGAATGGCGAGACGCCGCCGGCGCCCTGCGTGATCGCCGACGGCCGTCCCATCTCGGGGGCCCTGTGAACATGACGACGCGAGCGCGCAATCTCTACGAAAAACACATCGACGCCCACACCGTCTGCACCCTGGACGACCACGGTCACGTGCTGCTGTACATCGACCGCCAGGTCGCCAACGAGTACACCAGCCCGCAGGCCTTCAGCGGCCTGCGCGAAGCCGGGCGCAAGGTGTGGCGCCCGGCTGCCACGCTGTGCGTAGTCGACCATGTGAACCCCACGGCGCCCGAGCGCATCGCCGCCATGCCGGACGCCGGCGGCGCGCAGCAGGTTTCCTACTTCGAGCAGAACTGCCGCGACTTCGGCCTGGAACTGTTCGACGTGCTGGACAAGCGCCAGGGCATCGAGCACGTGGTGGCGCCGGAGCAGGGCTTCATCCTGCCCGGCATGGTGGTCGCCGCCGGCGACAGCCACACCACCACTTACGGCGCGCTGGGTGCCTTCGGCTTCGGCATCGGCACCTCGGAGATCGAGCACCTGCTGGCCACCCAGACGCTGGTCTACAAGAAGCTGCGCAGCATGCGCGTGACCGTGCGTGGCGAGCTGGGGCCGGGGGTGACGTCCAAGGACATCATCATGGCGCTGATCCATCGCATCGGCGCGGCGGGCGCCACCGGCTACGCCATCGAATTCTGCGGCCCGACCATCGAGGCGCTGAGCGTCGAGGCGCGCATGACCATCTGCAACATGGCCGTCGAAGCCGGTGCTCGCGGCGCCTTCATGGCCCCCGACGACAAGGTCTTCGCCTACCTGCGGGACAAACCGCGGGCACCGCGCGGCGAGCGCTGGGAACAGGCGCTGGCCAGCTGGCGTGAGCTGCGCAGCGACCCCGGCGCGCACTACGACAGCGAGGTGGAGCTGGACGCCGCCGCACTGCAGCCGATGGTCACCTGGGGCACCAGCCCGGATCAGGCCGCTGCTATCGGCGGGTGCGTGCCAGACCCGCAGGAGGAGGGCGATCCGATCCGCCGCCAGGACCTGCAGCGCGCCCTGCGCTACATGGGCCTGATGGCTGGCGAACGGCTGGCGGACATCCGTATCAGCCACGCCTTCATCGGCTCCTGCACCAACGCACGTATTGAGGATCTGCGCGATGCCGCGCGGGTGGTACGCGGGCGCCGCGTGGCCAGCCATGTGCGGGCGATGATCGTGCCCGGCTCGACCCAGGTGCGTGACCAGGCGGAAGCCGAGGGCCTGGCCCAGGTGTTCCGTGATGCCGGCTTCGAGTGGCGGCAGTCCGGCTGCTCGATGTGCCTGGCGATGAACGATGACGTGCTGGCCCCCGGCGACCGCTGCGCCTCCAGCACCAACCGCAACTTCGAAGGTCGCCAGGGCGCCGGTGCACGCACCCACCTGATGAGCCCGGCGATGGTCGCAGCGGCGGCCGTCACGGGCTATTTGACCGATGTTCGCAGCCTGTCCCCGGAGTCCTGAGATGCAGCCGTTCACTCATGTCAGCGGCATCGCCGCGCCGATGCTCGCGGCCAACGTCGACACCGACGTGATCATGCCCAAGCAGTTCCTCAAGGGCATCGACCGCAGCGGCCTGGACCGTGGCCTGTTCTACGACCTGCGCTTTGTCGAAGGTGGCGTGCCCAATCCCGACTTCGTGCTGAATCAGGCGCCGTGGAATCGCGCCAGCTTTCTGGTGGTCGGGCCCAACTTCGGCTGCGGTTCCAGCCGCGAGCATGCGGTGTGGGGGCTCAAGCAGCTGGGCTTTCGCGCCCTGATCGGTACCAGCTTCGCCGGCATCTTCTTCGATAACTGCCAGCGCAACGGCGTGTTGCTGATCCAGCTGAAGGAGGCCGAGTTGCAGTACCTCGGCCGCATCGTCAGCGACCCGGCCAGTGCGGCGATCAGCGTCGACCTGCAGGCGCAACAGGTGCTGCTCGGCGACGGTGCAATCATCAATTTCGACATCGACCCGCTGCGCAAGCAGGCCCTGCTGCTGGGCCTGGATGCCATCGGCAGCACCCTGCAGCGTACCGAGCAGATCCGCGCATTCGAGGCGCAGCACCTGCGCGCTAACCCCTGGCTGGCCTGAACGGAGACTTCAGCACATGTCCGACCCGACCCTGGCGCGGCGCCTTGCCCGCTATGCCTGCAACCTCTCGATTGAGTCTATTCCCGCACCGGTGATCGCTTGCGTACGCCGGCGTTTCGTCGACAGCCTGGCCTGCATTCTCGGCGCCTATGGCGCGAAACCGGTCGAAATCGCCATCGCCATGGCGGCGCAGGTGCAGCAACCGGCGGCCAGCGTGTTTGGCACCGACCTGCGCACCACGCCGGATCTGGCTGCCTTCGCCAACGGCATCATGGTGCGCTTCCTCGACTACAACGACGGCTACATGGGCCTGGAGCCCGGCCACCCCAGCGACAGCATTCCCGCCTGCCTAGCCCTGGCCGAGGCCGAAGGTGTCGCGGGCAGCGAGTTGGTCACGGCCATCGTCATCGCTTACGAGATCCAGATGCGTCTGCAGGATGCTGCCAGTCTGAACAGGCGCGGCTGGGACCACGTCAATTACATCAATGTGGCAATGGCCGCCGCTGCCGCCAGGCTGATGAAGCTGGACGAGGAACAGGCCGAGCAGGCGATCAACATCGCCCTCAGTGCGTACCTGGCATTGCGCCAGGTACGTTCGGGATTACTTTCCGACTGGAAGGGCTGCTCGGCGGCGAACGCAGCGCGCAACGCTATCTTCGCCGCCAGCCTGGCCCGTCACGGCATGACCGGGCCGGCGCCGGTATTCGAAGGCAACATGGGCTTCTTTCGCCAGGTGACGGGAGAGTTCGCTCTAGACGTCGAGAACTTCGGCAATCGCAACAACGGCGACTTCGCCATCCTTCGCTCGCTGACCAAGACCTTCCCTACCAACGGTGAGTTGCATACCGCCGTTTGGGCTGCGCTTGAGCTGAGGGCGCAGATTGCCGATCTCGGCACTATCGAGTCGATCCATATCGAGACTTCGGAGTTCAATCGACGGGTGCTGGCAGAGCCGGAGAAATGGCATCCGCAAACCCGGGAAACGGCGGACCACAGCTTGCCCTACAACGTTGCCCGAGCGCTGCTGGATGGCGATATCACCCTCGACTCCTACTCGCCGCAGCGGATAGCCGATCCACGTGCCTGTGTGCTCATGAGTCGGACGACGGTCAGCGAAGATCCGGCCTTGACCAAGCTGTTCCCTCGGCACCTGGCCAATCGGGTAAGCGTGACCCTGAACACGGGCGAGGCACTTACCAGCGAGGTGATCAGCGGTCCCGGTTCATTGGAGACGCCGATGAACGACGCAGACTTCGAACGCAAGTTCCGGCGCATGGCGGCTCCGCATATCGACCGAAGTGCACAAGATCGTGTGCTGGCCTATGTCGCTCGCTTGGAGCAGCAGACCGATTACGTGGCGTTGTTCGCTGCGATGTTGGGAAAAGGGCCTTTGCCTCGCTGAGTCGGCCGCAAGTCGCCCAATCACTCTGCTGGGGTGATCGGGCGGCTCGATGGCGAGCGCGAGGCTTAGTCCGCGCTTTGCTCCACTGCGGCAGTATCGGTGGCGGGCTTTGCAGGGGCCTTCGGCTTGGACTGCGCGCGGCGTGCATCGGCGCGCTGCCGCTTGACCTGCTGCTTGGCATGCAGCGCCTGCGCTGTGGTCACAATGCCGGCTGCCTCGCCATTCAGGTCCAGGCGCGGAGCATTTTCCGTCATGCTGGACCAGTAGCGGCTGCCCCGGCACCAGGTGGCGAGGCCCTGCTTGAGCTGTTCGGCGGTGATGCCGAGTAGCTCCAGGTGCTGCTCGGCATCCTTGAGAATGCCTTCTTTGAGCGGAACCTTGGGCGCTGGATTGACAGGGAAGGCCAGTGGGAAGTGCTTCTGCAAACGCCAGATCGCTTCCACCGCCGGGTCCTGCTCACGCGGGGCCGCTGGCCGGGAGGGCTTCGGCTTGCGCTTGTCAGTCTTGACCTGCTCGGTTCCCTTGACCTGCTCTTTTTCGGCTCGCAGGCGGTCGCGTAGCTCAGCTAATTGTTCAAAACCCATCGTTCGGTTCGCAGACTCGTGGTTGATTCATTGCGGGCGATTATCCCATGACTCTTGTGCATCGGCGTGACCAAGTATCGGTGCGGCCAGGACAAGATTGGAATTGTTCGTCTAGTGGAGCAGAAACTCCGGATTTCAGCCGTGCTGCCGTGGGGCTCCCCGCGCGTTCTTCTTCTCCAGGATCAACGAGGCTTCGTTGTAGGCCTGTTGGAAGGCATCGCTACCGACCCAGTTCACCGCCGCGTCTTCGTCTTCATCGTGGAAGATTCCGCGGTAGACGATCAGCAGGCCCATCATGAAGTCGATCGCCGACTCCTGCGATTCCTCCGCGACCACCAGTTCCAGCACCGGGTACTGCAGGAAGATCAGGCACATCGCCAGTAGGCTGATGCCTTCGCCGACTTTCATCGCCTGGAACAGATCGTCGAAGTGCGCCGGGTCGAAGCCGTTCTCTTCGATGTCCTTGAAGTCGAAGGTGCTCAGGTCGATTTCCACATCATCGAACGGTTCGTTGACCAGCGGATTGGACAGCAGCGGGTGCACGACATTGGGCTTGGACTTGCCCGAACGATTCTGCTTGGCCTTGGCTTTAGCCCGCTGGGCGCGTTTGTGCTGTTTGTCCGGGGAGGCCATGGGGCGAGTTCCTTGTTCGGTGTAGCCATGTGCATGGCGCGGGATCATTGAGCACACATTGTATTCAGTCTTGGCCGCGGGCGTTGGCTGGTTGCGCTTATCGGCCGAAGCGAGAGCCTACTGGCGGGCTGTATGGCACTAATTAGAGAGGTCTGTGCCGGCTCAGGCCGGTATTCCATTCGTCTCGTGAAACCCAGGCGCCGGTCGTGCTGTCTGCACAGAGTCTGTATAGATAGCGCGAGCGTTGTGGGAGCGAGCCGATGCATCGATCACTACTCTGCCTGGGCGGCCTGCTGGTGCTGGTGGGCTGCAGCACCGACCAGGACGGCCCTTACCGGGCGCCGGGGGCCAACTACGACCTGACGCACTGGAAGCTGACCCTGCCGGACGACGACGCCAGCGAGGTGGACAACGCCGAGCTGCGCGCCGGCTATGCCTCGCGCTACTTCCACCTGGCCGACAACGGCGCGATGGTCTTCGTCGCCCCAGCCGGCGCCGGCAGCACCAAGAACTCCGACTACCCACGCTCGGAACTGCGCGAGCTGCTCGACCCCAGCGACGACAACCGCAACTGGAGCGGCAGCGGCTTCCACCAGCTCAAGGCCAGTGCCCGTGTGCTGCGTGCGCCGAGCACGCAGAAGATCATCGTCGGGCAGATCCACGGCTTCGACGCCCGCCCGCTGATCAAACTGCAGTGGGAGAAGGGCAAGCTCAAGGCGCTGATCAAGCGCCATCCTGAAGGCCGCAATGAGGACATCAGCCACGAGTTCGAGACGCCCGTGGGCAACGACCTGTTCTCCTACGTCATCGAACTGCAGGACGGCGTGCTGATGGTGGAGGTCAACGGCGAGCGCATCACTCATGACGTCTACGCCGAGGACCCGGCCTGGCGCGACGTGCGCTTCTACTTCAAGGCCGGCGCCTATGTGCAGGATGACGACGAGGATGGTGACGACGATGTCGGCGAGGTGCAGTTCACCCAGCTGAATGTGCGCCACGACTGAAAGGCGAGGTGCAATTCACTCAGCTGAGCACGCGCCACGATTAGCTGCGGGCAGCCCCGGCGGCTATCCTATGCACCCGTTTCGCCTGCCCAGGATCGCCCCATGAAAGCTCAGCTCCTCGAACTCATCACCCTGATCAGCTCCGGCTGCATGACCGACGAGGAGATCGCCCGCATCGCCGACGAGGCTGACCAGGCTTACGCCGACCCGGCGGCCTTCCTCGCCGCCAACCCGGACATCAACTACGACGACGATTTCCCCATCCCGCTGGGCGAGTGGGTGGTGGTCGGCAGCCTGCCGGAAACCGTGCTGTTCCAGGCCGACAGCTACGAGGATCTGCTGCAGCAGATCATCGATTCGTTCGGCCCGCAGGTGAGCTTCAACATCAAGCCCAAGCAGCTGCAGAAGGTCGAGCCGCTGAAGGCGCTGAACCGCATCCAGGTGCAGCTCTCGGCGCTGTACAAGGAGAAGGGCGGCTACGTGCTGGTGGACCTCAGCGAGCCTTTGGATGACGAGCTGCAGTGCGTGTTGGTCTACACCAGCGATCTGTCGCGGGTGCTGGAACTGGCCGTGGAGGTCGGGATCTACGCCGCGCCGGCCTATGAGGCGCTGAAGGCTAGTTCCGAGCAGGAGTGAGCACGTCGGCGTTCGCGCAGGGCATGGTGGCGAAGCCGTATCTGGTAGCGGTCCTGCGCCACTCGGGCTGACAGTGCAGGGCGTCGATGGCGGCATTCAGCGGCGCCAGCAGTTCGGCGGCGCCTCTGCCGACCAGGATGTGCCGTTGAAAGTGGGCGACGCCCGGCACCGGGATGCCGACCAGGCGCTGGTCCAGCCCGGTTTTGCGCACCAGGTGACGAAACATCAGATGGTTCATGTGGGTGAAGTCGCCACGCCCGGCGGCCACCATTTGCAGGGTCTGCAGCTCGCTATTGAAGTCCTCGCGGCTCAGCTGACCGGCCGTCATCAGTTCATCGAGTAGCGGCAGGCGCTGGCCGCGTACGGCGAGCAGGCGCTTGCCATGCAGCCAGCCCTCATCCAGCTCCGCTGGAGCTTGCCCCGTCCGTAGCACCAGCACGTTGTAGTCGTCGAACAGCGGCTTGCTCCACAGGTAGGTCTGCTGCTCGGCATCGTCGATGAAGCTGGGGTTGAGCAGCATGACCAGGCCGTCAAAACGTTCTGGCTGGCTTAGGTACTGTTGCAGCAAACGAGCGCGCGGCAGGTTGCGCAGCTCGATGTGGTATTGCTCGGCCAGCAGCGTGTTGAGCTGTTCGACCAGCTCCGGCACCAGGCCGCGCTGGGCGGCGATCAGAAAGGGGCTGGTCTCATAGGTATTGAACGCCTGCACCGATTTTGGCGAGGCTGCCACGCAAGGCAGGGCGAGGATTGCAAGCACGAGGGGCAGGCAGCGTAGCAAGACGGGATGCGACATGCTGGGTCCTTGGAGATGCGTCACCTACAGCTGTGACCAGCTCCGAGCATGGTGCGTTTACTTGCGCTTGTCGAACTGGCAAGAGCACTCTCGTGCTCCCGGTTTGGCGTGCCGCATACCAGCGCCTGCCGCGTGGCAAATTACCCCAGAATTACAGGGTGAAACCGCCGTCGATGGGGATGATCGCGCCGGTCATGTAGGCGCCGGCGGTGCTGCACAGGGTGATGGCCAGTGCCGACATTTCTTCCTCGCGACCCCAGCGCTTCATCGGGATCAGCGCCACGTCCGCGGCCAGGGCCGCCTCGTCGTTGGAGATGAAGCGGGTCATCTTGCTCGGGAAGCGGCCGGGGGCGATGACGTTGACGTTGATGTGCTCGCTGACCAGCTCGCGGGCCAGGTTGCGCGACAGCTGGTGCAGCGCCGCCTTGCTCGGGCCGTAGGCGTAGGCTTCTTCGCTCATCGAGCTGATGCCGGCCACCGAGCCGATGTTGATGATGCGCGCCGGGTTGGCCTCGTTGCCGGCCTTACGCAGCAACGGCAGCAGTTGCTGGATGCAGCTGAATACGGCGGTGACGTTGAGCTGCATGACCTTCTCCCAGCCCTTGACCGGGTAGCTCTCCAGCGGCGCGCCCCAGCTGGTGCCGGCGTTGTTGACCAGGATGTCGAGGTGCTCGATGCGCTGACCCAGCTCGGCGGCCAGGGCACGCGCACCTTCCTCGCCGGAGAGGTCGGCGGCCAGGCCGATGCATTCGCCGTATACCGACAGCTCTTCTGCCGTCTGCAGGCAGGCGGCGCCGTCGCGGCCGCAGATGAACACCCGCGCGCCGGCTTCGAGCAGGCCCTGGGCGATCATCCGGCCGATGCCGCGGCTGCCGCCGGTGACCAGGGCGGTGCGTCCGGCGAGACTGAAGTAGGAATGCATGGCTGGCTCCTTGGCCGATGGGTAGAGGGCCTACCCTAATCCGCCAAGGCGCCGCTGGCGCCCGTTATTGCGGGCGCAAATGGTGCGGCCAAGCCCTGGCCTATGGCGCCGCCTTGGCCTGCTGCCAGCCCCCGCCGAGGGCCATGAACAGGCCGATCTGCGCCTGGGTCACCTGGCTCTCGCTGGCCGCCAGCTGTTCGTCGACGCCGGCCAGGGTGCGCTGGGCCTGCAGTTCGGCGAGGAAGTTCTCGCGGCCGGCCTGGTAGAAGGCGTGGGTCTGTTCGGCGGCGCGGCGCGCCGAACGCGCGGTGTCTTCCAGGGCGTCGCGCTGCTGCAGCGCGGCCTGGTAGTGGGCGAGGGCGGTCTGGGTCTCGCGTACGGCATTGAGCACCACACCGTCGAAGTGCGCCAGCGCCGCCTGGCTGCCAGCCTCGGCCTGCTGCACGCGGGCGCGGGCGCCGTTGCTGGGGATGCTCCAGTGGATCAGCGGGCCGAAGCCCCAGTGCTGGGTGGAGGCATCGCCCATGTCGTCGAGAATGCCGACCAGGCCGGTGGAGGCGCCGAGGCTGATGTCCGGGTACAGCGCGGCGGTGGCCACGCCGATGCGCGCGGTGGCAGCGGCGAGCTGGCGTTCGGCCTGGCGCACGTCGGGGCGGCGGGCGAGCAGGGCGGCGCCATCTCCGACCGGTAGCGGCTGCAGCAGGGTTGGCAGGTGTGCACAGTCGGTGACGTCGCTGGGCAGCGCCTCGGCCGGCTGCGCGGTGAGCATGGCCAACTGGTAGACGCCGGTCTGGCGCATGGCTTCATAGCGCGGCAGCACGGCGCGCAGGGACTTGAACTGGGTTTCCGAGCGGGTCACCTCGGTCTCGTTGCCGCGCCCGGCGGCGTGCAGCTGGGCGGTCAGCTCCAGGCTCTGGCGCTGCAGGTCGAGCGAGTGCAGAGCTACGGCGCGCTCCTCGTTGGCGGCGCACACCTGGGCATAGGCACCGACCACCCGCGCGACCACGTTGATCCGCGCCAGGTCGGCGGCGGCCTGGGTGGCGTCGGCCTCGGCGCGGGCGGTTTCCACACCACGGCGCAGCTTGCCGAACAGGTCGAGCTGGTAGGAAAGACCAACGTTGAGGTTGGCGAAATTAACCACCGGCACCTTCTCCATCAGCAGGAACTGCTGGCCGGCCACCTGCACGCGCTGCAGGTCGGCGTCCACGGCTTCGTGGACGTTGCCCAGATCCTCGATCTCGCTGACCCGCGCATCGGCGCGGCCTAGGTTGGCGGCAGCCACGCGCAGCTCGGTGTTGGCCGCCAGCGCCTGTTCGACCAGGCGCTCCAGAGCCGGCTCGTGGTACAGCCGCCACCAGTCGGCGGGGACCGGCGCGGACACCACCTCGGGGCCTGCGGGCAGCTCGCCGTGCAGGTCGCTGCGGTTGACGGCGGCGTCCTGCGGCAGGCGGTAGTCGGGGCCGACCGTGGTGCAGGCGCCGAGGGCGAGGGCGGCGACGAGGGGTAGCAGGCGCAGGTTCATGGCTTCTGCCCGTCCTCGATGATCGACACGGTGGCGGTGCGCCCGGCGACCATGCGGAAGTCTTCCGGCACCTCGTCGAACAGGATGCGCACCGGCACGCGCTGGGCCAGGCGCACCCAGCTGAAGGCCGGGTTGACGTTGGGCAGCAGGTTGGCGCCGCTGGTGCGGTCACGGTCCTCGATGGCGGCGGCGATGCTCTGCACGTGACCGGTCAGGCGGCGCTCGTCGCCCATCACGCGGATGTCCACGGCCTGGCCGACGTGGATGTGGCCGAGCTTGGTTTCCTCGAAGTAGCCGTCGAGGTGGAAGGAGTCCTTGTCCACCACCGAGAGCACGTTGCGCCCGGCGCTGACGAACTCGCCCACGCGCGGCGCACGGTCGTTGAGGTAGCCGTCCACCGGGCTGCTGATCACCGTGCGCTCCAGGTTCAGGCGCGCGTTGTCCACCGCCGCTTCGGCCTCGGCCAGGGCGGCGTTGGCGCGCAGCACGCTGGATTCGCTTTCCTCGACGATCTCGCGCGCCACCAGTTTGCCCAGCGCGCGATTGCGTGCGGCCTCGCGCCTGGCCTGGGCCAGGGTCTCGCGACGGTCGTCGCGCAGCGCCTCGGCTTGTTTGAGGGCGACCTGGAAGCGCGCCTGGTCGATGACGAACAGCACCTGGCCACGGCTGACCGGCTGGTTGTCGTGGACCTCGACGCGGGCGATCAGTCCGGAGACGTCGGGTGCCACCTGGATCACGTCGACGCGGATATGACCGTCGCGAGTCCAGGGGGCAAACAGGTAGTAGCTGACCATCTGCCAGATCAGCACGGCGGCGACGGCAACGGCGACCAGGGTGACCAGCAGGCGGGCGGAGGAGAGCGCGAGTCTTTTCATGAGTGCATCAGGATTCGGCTGAGGTGGTCGAGAAGGCCCAGCAGGGCGGCGTACAGCGCGATGTTGAACAGCGCGTGATGCCATACCAGGCGGTAGACGTGCAGGGTGTTGAGTAGCCGTTGCAGCGGCAGGTACAGCAGGTAGGCGAGCAGTGCCAGCACCAGGGCGGTGGGCAGGAACACGCCGAAGACATTGATATCGCCGATCACAGTGCGGCTCCGTCGAGGCCCTGGGGCAGGGCTGGTTCGTGGTACACGGCCGGCGCGGCGAGGACCGGTGGCTGCAGCGCGGTGGCCAGGCCGCCGAGGGCGTGCAGCACGGCCAGCGCCGCCTCCTCGCACTGCGGCGCGCTGGCGGCTGCGGCCAGGCGTGCGCGTTCGATCAGCTGCAGCAGCGAGGGCGCCACCGGCTGCGCGCGGCCGGCGCGCAGGTTACGGCGGAAGTGCCGGCCGACGCCGCGCACCACCAGTTGCAGCGGGCGTTGCGCCTCGCCCGGTAGGCGCGCCTGGTGGGCCTTGATGTCGAGCAGGTTGTAGGCGATGCGCAGATCCCGTTCGGCCTCGCCGCTGTCCTGGCCGCTGAGGTTGAGGCGCGGCAGGTGCTGGGCGAAGCGGTCGAGCAGACGGCCGGCCAGGCGGCGCTGTTCGACCAGGGTGTCGGCATGGCTCATTGCGCCGAGGTCCTGCCAGCTGGAACGGGTCATGCGTCGCGCCAGCAGCTCGGCCCCGAAGGGGCGGAACACCAGGGTCCAGAGGAAGGCGAAGAGCAGGCCGATGGGCCCGGCCAGGTTGCTGTTGAGGAATACTAGGAGGTCCGCCTGGTAGGCGCCCTGGATGCTGATGAAGGTGGCGGTGTTGACCGCGATCAGCAGGGTCGGCAGGTAGAAGCGTGGCTGTACGGTGAGGGTGCCGACGCAGATGAACGGCCCGGCGAAGGCCAGCACCAGCAGCGGGAAGTCGTGCACGTTGGGCAGCACGAGGAACAGGTAGAGGCTGGCCAGCATCACGCTGAAGCAGGTCCAGACGAAGAAGCGCTTGATCTGCGCCGCCGGCTCGTCGAGCGTGGCGAAGAAGCAGCAGGCCACGGCGGCGAGCACCACGGCGCTGGCGCCATCGGTCCAGCCCAACCAGATCCACAACTGGGTGGCGACGAAGATGCCGAGCACGATGTAGGCAGTGGAATACAGCATCAGCCCGCGGTCGTGGAAACGCGTGCCGCTGCCCAGGTGCCAGTGACGGTACACCGAGGTCCAGGGGCTATGGTCGTCATCGCTCAGGCGCTGCTGCAGGCTGCGGCAGTCCTGCCACAGGTCGAGCCATTGGCGCAGGCGGTAGAGGGCGTTGGCTAGCAGGCTCTGCGCTGGCTCGATCAGACGTTCAGGTTGCGGTTGCAGGGCTTGCAGTTCGCGCTGCAATTGCAGACGGCCGGCTTCGTCGGCACCGTCGCGCAGCCAGGCTTCGGCGCGGCGTACCAGCGGCGCCAGATGTGTGGCCTGCTCCGGTGCGCTCTGGTGCAGCACATCGATGGCGTCGTGCAGGCTATCCATTGCCGGCAGTAGCAGGGCCATGCGCTCGCGCAGCTCGCGGGCGTTGCGCACCACGCGCGGGTGGGCGCCCTCGTGCGGCAGCTGGCCGATCATCAGTTCCAGGCTGTTGAAGGTGGTGATCATCGCCGCGCGCAGGCGCGCCAGCTCGCCTAGCAGCGTCAGCTCGCGCCGGCGTTGCAGCTGCAGGGCGCAGTAGTCGCGGGCGTCGCCGAACCAGCGGCGGGTGTTGTCGGCCAGCACCGGGGCCAGGCGGCTGGGCCAGAACAGGCTGGTGACCACGGCGGCGCAGACGATGCCCAGGCTGATCTCGAGGAAGCGCGAATAGGCCAGGTCGAACACCGCCTGCGGGTTATCCACCACCGGCAGGGCGATCATCGGCATGGTGTAGCCGGCCAGCATCAACGCGTAGTTGTCGGCGGTGCGCACGTGCATGGAGAGCAGCAGCATGCTGCCGGTCCACAGCGCCACCACCAGGCACAGCAGCAGCGGCGCCTGGGCCAGCAGCGGCACGAAGAACACCGCGGCGCTGGCGCCGAGCAGAGTGCCCAGTGCGCGGTACAGCGCCTTGGAGCTGGTCGGGCCGACGAAGGGGTTGGCGACGATGTACACCGTGGCCATCGCCCAGTAGGGCCGCGGCAGCTGCATGTACAGAGCGATGTACAGCGCCAGCATCGAGGCGGCGAACACCTTGAGCGAGTAGAACCAGTCGCGGGCGGGGGGCAGGGTGAGCATGGGTCAGGCCTGCGGAGTGAACTGTTCGAGCGCGCTGAACACGCGCAGCGCCGCGTGCAGGTCGGCCTCGGGCAGATGGCCGAGGGCCTGACTGCGCAGGCTGCGCAACTCGACTTCCAGCTCGCTGCTGAGCGTGCGTCCGGCGGCGGTGACGCTGAGCAGCTTGGCGCGGCGGTCGGCTGGGTCCTCGGCGCGTTCGATCAGGCCGGCCTGGCACAGCTGGTCGAGCAGGCGTACCAGCGACGGCCCCTCGATACCTACGGCCTGGGCCAGTTGGCCCTGGCGCACGCCATCGCCGAGACGGCCGATGAGCAGCAGCGGCATGCAGCAGGCTTCGCTGATGCCGAAATGCGCCAGCGCCTGCTGGCAGGTACGGCGCCAGATTCGACCGCTGCTGACCAGGCGGCTGCTGACCTGTTGCTGGAGGGTTGCGATGGGCATGATAAAGAATGCAGGCTATCTATTAGCATGCTATCTAATCACTCGATCCACGACCGAGCAAGGTGCGTTTCGCGCAACACTGAGTTGCCGATCAGCGCTTTGCTTGTTGCCGTAGCGGTACCAACAGGGCGTTCAGACCGTTGTGATCGATCTCGTGCATCAGTGCCAGCAGGCGGCCCAGTTCGCCCTTGGGAAAGCCCTGGCGGGCGAACCAGCCCAGGTAGTTGCCGGGAAGATCGGCGATCAGGCGGCCCTGATACTTGCCGTAGGGCATGGTGCGGGTGACCAGTTGCAGGAGGTCTTCGGGCTTCATGGTGGCAGGGCGAGATACAGAGCAGGGGCGGGCAGGATAACCCGGCGCGGCCACTGTACGGCTACTGTTGTCGTCAGCTGTATCCCTGCGTCGGGCAGGCCGCGCGTTTTAATTCTTCTCTTTCATTCGACGCGGAGTTGCCCCGATGGCCCCCAAGGATCTGTTGCTGGCGCTGGTGGTGATCGTCGCCTGGGGCCTCAACTTCGTGGTCATCCGCGTCGGCCTCGACGGCCTGCCGCCGATGCTGCTCGGCGCCCTGCGCTTCGTTCTGGCGGCGCTGCCGGTGTTCTTCGTGCGCCGGCCCAACCTGCCGTGGCGCTGGTTGATCGCCTATGGCGCGACCATTTCCCTCGGCCAGTTCGTGTTCCTGTTCCAGGCCATGGCCAACGGCATGCCGGCCGGCCTCGCCTCGCTGGTGCTGCAGTCGCAGGCTTTCTTCACCCTGGCTTTCGCCGCGCTGTTCCTTGGCGAGCGCATGCGTGGCGCCAGCCTGCTTGGTCTGCTGATCGCCGGTGGCGGGCTGCTCTTGATCGGCCTGCAGACCGGCCACTCGACCACGCTGCTGGGCATCGTGCTGACCCTGATCGCCGCGTCGATGTGGGCGATGGGCAACGTGCTCACGCGCAAATTCGGCAAGGTCAACCTGATGGGCCTGGTGATCTGGGGCAGCCTGATTCCGCCGATCCCGTTCTTCCTCCTCTCACTGTGGCTGGAAGGTCCGCAGCGCATCGAGCACGCGTTGCTCAACATCGGCATGAGTTCGGTGCTGGCCCTGCTGTACCTGGCGCTGGTCGCCACGCTGCTCGGCTACGGTCTGTGGAGCCGCCTGCTGTCGCGCTACCCTGCCGGGCAGGTGGCACCGTTCTCGCTGCTGGTGCCGGTGGTTGGGCTGAGCAGTTCGGCGGTGCTGTTGGGCGAGCGCCTCAGCACGCTGCAGTGGGCAGGTGCTGCGCTGGTGATGCTCGGCCTGTTGGTCAACGTGTTCGGCGGCAAGCTCTGGCAGCGCCTGCAGGGCACGCAAACCGCCTAGCCGAAGCGCTCGCCGGCGCGGTAGGCTGCGGGCCAACCGGCAAGGAGCGAGTGCGTTGGATTTCAAAGCGAAGATTTCCCTACGCCGTGCCCGCGACAGCGGCGCGGTGCCCGAGGTGGCAGACGAGGCCTGGCTGTTCGAGCTGAGCGAGCGGTTGGAAAGCGACCGCGGGCGCATCCTCAACTCGGCGGCGCTGCGCCGCCTGCAGCAGAAGACCCAGGTCTTCCCGCTGGAGCGCAATGCCGCGGTGCGCAGTCGCCTGACCCATTCGCTGGAAGTGCAGCAGGTCGGCCGGCACATCGTCCGCACGCTGTTCCACAAGCTCGGCTCGCGTGCTACCGACCATGGCCTGGACGGCCTGGAGCGGGTGCTGGAAACGCTGGTGGAGATGGCCTGCCTGAGCCACGACATCGGTAATCCGCCGTTCGGCCACTTCGGCGAGTTCGCCATCGGCGACTGGTGTGCGCGGCACCTCGACACGCTATTCGCCACGGCCGTGCCGCAGGTCGACGCCGAGCTGCGCCAGCGCATGCTGCGCGACCTCAACAGCTTCGAGGGTAATGCCCAGGCCATTCGCCTGGTGCATCGCCTGCACGACATGAACCTGACCTACAGCCAGGCCGCCTGCATGCTCAAGTACGTGCGCGCGGCGCACCAGCCGAAGCCGGAGAAGGGCAGCGCTGGCGCCTACCTGGGCAAGAAGCCCGGCTTCTACCTGAGCGAGGAAGGCTTTGTCACCCAGCTGTGGCAGACGCTGGGCATGGCGTCGCAGACCCGCTACCCGCTGGTCTACGTGATGGAGGCGGCGGACGATATCTCCTACTGCCTGGCCGACCTGGAAGACGCGGTGGTCAAGGGCATTCTCGACCTGCCGCGCCTGTGCATGCTGCTGCGCGAGACCTTCGCTCGCTTCAAACCGCTGGACACACCAATTGATACCCGCGGGCGTAGCTTCGCCGAGCTGCTGGATGACGCCGGGCAGCGCGCCGACGCCGAGCCGGTGGACAAGGTCGGGCAGTTCTTCATCCGCCTGCGCGTGAACCTGATCCACCCTCTGGTGCAGCACGCCGCCGGGCAGTTCATCGAGCAGATAGACGCCGTCTACGCTGGCACCCTCGACCGCGCGCTGCTGGAGGACGACAGTCCGGCCTGCGCCGTGGTGCAGACCTTCAAGACGGTGGGCGCCGAGCAGGTGTTCTGCCACCGCGAGGTGGAGACCCTGCAGATACGTGGCCTGCGCATCCTGCAGGGGCTGCTGGACAGCTACGGGGCGCTGCTGGGCGTCAGCGCCGAGGGCTTCCAGGCACTGCTCGACGGCAAGGGCCGCGGCGACCAACGCATGCTGCTGCGCCGCTTGCCGACCCACCTGCTCAGTGCCTATCGCCAGGCGCTGACCGAGCACGCAGGAGACGATGCACCGGCCTGGGAGTTCTACCACCGCACGCGCCTGCTGCTGGACTTTGTCAGCGGCCTGACCGACCAGTTGGCGGAGGACGAGTACCGGGTGCTTAGCGCGCAGTAATCGCAGGCATAAAAAAGCCGGGCTTCCTTGCGGGAGCCCGGCTTTTTCGTTACGGCGTACCGATCAGCTGGTGCGGATCAGGTGGTCGAAGGCGGACAGCGAGGCCTTGGAGCCTTCGCCGACGGCGATGACGATCTGCTTGTACGGCACGGTGGTTACGTCACCGGCAGCGAACACGCCGGGGATGTTGGTAGCGCCCTTGGCGTCGACGATGATCTCGCCGAAGCGGTTGAGCTCCACGGTGCCTTTCAGCCAGTCGCTGTTCGGCAGCAGGCCGATCTGCACGAAGATGCCTTCCAGTTCGACGGTATGCAGCGCGTCGCTGGTGCGATCCTTGTAGGTCAGGCCGGTGACCTTCTGGCCGTCGCCGACCACTTCGGTGGTCTGCGCGCTCTTGATCACGGTGACGTTCGGCAGGCTGTACAGCTTGTTCTGCAGCACGGCGTCGGCACGCAGGGTGTCGGCGAACTCCAGCAGGGTGACGTGGGCGACGATGCCGGCGAGATCAATCGCCGCCTCGACGCCGGAGTTACCGCCGCCGATCACCGCCACGCGCTTGCCCTTGAACAGCGGACCGTCGCAGTGCGGGCAGAAGCACACGCCCTTGGCCTTGTATTGCTGTTCGCCGGGCACGCCCATTTCACGCCAGCGGGCGCCGGTGGAGAGGATCACGGTCTTGGCCTTGAGCGAAGCGCCGTTGTCGAACTTCACTTCGTGCAGGCCACCTTCGGCACTGGCCGGAACCAGGGCGGAGGCGCGTTGCAGGTTCATGATGTCGACTTCGTACTGACGCACGTGTTCTTCCAGGGCGCGGGCCAGTTTCGGGCCTTCGGTCTCTTGCACCGAGATGAAGTTCTCGATGGCCATGGTGTCCAGCACCTGGCCGCCGAAACGCTCGGCGGCAACGCCGGTACGGATGCCTTTACGCGCGGCGTAGATGGCCGCTGCGGCGCCGGCCGGGCCACCGCCGACTACCAGCACGTCGAAGGCGTCCTTGGCGTTCATCTTCTCGGCATCGCGGTTGCCGGCCTGGGTGTCGATCTTGGCGAGGATTTCCTTCACCTCCATGCGACCCGAAGCGAACACTTCACCGTTCAGGTAGATGCTCGGCACGGCCATGATCTGGCGACGCTCGACTTCTTCCTGGAACAGCGCGCCGTCGATGGACACGTTGCGGATGTTGGGGTTGAGCACGGCCATCAGGTTCAGCGCCTGGACCACGTCCGGGCAGTTCTGGCAGGACAGCGAGAAGTAGGTTTCGAACTCGAAGCGGCCTTCGATGCTCTTGATCTGCTCGATGGTTTCCGCGTCCAGCTTGGACGGGTGGCCGCCGACCTGCAGCAGGGCCAGTACCAGCGAGGTGAATTCGTGGCCCATGGGGATGCCGGCGAAGGTAACGCCGATATCCGCACCCGGGCGATTGAGCGAGAACGACGGGCGACGTGCGTCGTTGCCATCGGTCTTGAGGGTGATCTTGTCGGTCAGGCCGACGATGTCTTTGAGCAGTCCGAGCAGTTCCTGAGACTTCTCGCCGTCATCGAGGGAAGCGACGATCTCGAACGGCTGGGTGACCTTCTCGAGGTAGGCCTTCAACTGGGTTTGCAGATTGGCGTCCAACATGACGGGAATCCTCTAGCGAATAGCGAATTTCGGACAAACAAACGCCCGGACGGATCGCGCCCGGGCGTTCGGGCACTTGCGGCTGGGTTACAGCCGGCGAAGCGCAAGGCGGAGTGGGGCCTATGCGGCCCCGGGCAGATCTTAGATCTTGCCGACCAGGTCCAGGGACGGAGCCAGGGTCTTCTCGCCTTCTTTCCACTTGGCCGGGCAAACTTGACCCGGGTTGGCGGCGGTGTACTGAGCAGCTTTCAGCTTGCGCAGGGTCTCGGAAACGTCACGAGCGATTTCGTTCGAGTGGATTTCCAGGGTCTTGATCACGCCTTCCGGGTTGATCACGAAGGTGCCACGCAGAGCCAGACCTTCTTCAGCGATGTGTACGCCGAAAGCGTTGGTCAGCTGGTGGGTCGGATCGCCGATCAGCGGGAACTGAGCCTTGCCAACGGCCGGGGAAGTTTCGTGCCACACCTTGTGGGAGAAGTGGGTGTCGGTGGTGACGATGTACACCTCGGCACCGGCCTTCTGGAACTCGGCGTAGTTGTTGGCGGCGTCTTCGATTTCGGTCGGGCAGTTGAAGGTGAAGGCGGCCGGCATGAAGATCAGCACGGACCACTTGCCTTTCAGGCTCTGCTCGGTGACCTGGATGAACTCGCCATTGTGGAAGGCGTTGGCGGTAAAGGGTTGAACCTGGGTGTTGATCAGGGACATGAGAGAACTCCTGTTGGGGTTTGGAAACTTGATGCTGCGCATACTAACCGCATCAGCTGTAATCGCTAAATTGAATGAAGGCATCAAGACGATTGGCTCGATCTATAGGCAATCGTCTAAAAGGAGGCGGTTTTCTATTACGGTCAGCCGGCGATTTGTAGTTGTGGGTGCCGTTGACGGTACTGCTCGAAGATGAACTGGCGGATGCATTCCGCGTGTTCACTGTTGTGCATCTGCAGGCTGTAGGCCGCTCGATGGCGGCCGATCCGGCGGATACGCCGGCCCTTGATGGGCAGGCTCTCGCAACCTGGCAGCTGGAGCCACAGGCTGAATTTTTCGGGTGGCTCGCGCAATGGCGAGCTTAGCACCAGGCTACCGGGCGCCAGTTCGAAAACCAGCAGCTCGCTCTCGTCACCATTGCTGTCGCGCAGGTGCAGTGGTTCGTCGAGATCCAGGCGCCAGGGGCGGCTCACGTCGCCATCTTCAAAGATGCTGGGGGCGCCCATTTCCAGTTGCATGCCGTGCAGCTCGTCTTCCACCAGTTGCAGGGGGAAGGTCATGCGGCAGTCGTCCATCTGCGCGTCCAGGCTGAGCCTGGCGTGGCTGCCCAGGCGGGCGAGCAGGGCGTTGGCCAGTGGCCCGCCGTCGACCTTGAAGGCGCGAACCGACAAGGGTTTACCGATCAGCTGGCTGCTGAATACCTGACGTATGAAGTCCAGCTCCTCGCTGGACAGAGTTGAATGGTCGGACATGGTGCCCTCCAAGGGGCTACGCACTGTGGCCGAAAGCAAGAAATGCGCCTGTCCCTGGGCGCTGGCGACCACCAGTGTAGGACGGCCGGCGCAGCGGCGAGTTCCCCGTCAGCCGACATACGGCATAATGCGCGGCGTTTTTTCCCGATCTCTGGAGTGCCTCATGAAAGTCGCCATCCTCTCTGGTTCCGTCTATGGAGCTGCCGAAGACGTCGCCCGGGTTGCCGTGCAGATGCTGGAAGGCGCCGGCTTCGAGGCCTGGCACAAGCCCGGCGTGGCGTTCGAGGAAGTGCTGGCTTTCGCTCCCGAGGCGATCCTGGTGGTGACCTCCACCACCGGCATGGGCGAGCTGCCCGGCAACCTGCAGAACCTCTACTACGCGCTGCGTGACCGTTTCCCGGCATGGAGCGGCCTGCCTGGCGCGGTGATTGCCCTGGGCGACTCCAGCTACGACGTGTTCTGTGGCGGTGGCGAGCAGATGCGCGAGCTGCTGCTGGAGCTGGGCGTGCGCGAGGCGCTGCCGATGCTGCGCCTGGATGCCAGCGAAACCGTCACCCCGGACAGCGATGCCAAGCCCTGGCTGGCCGAGCTGGCGCAAGCGCTGAAAGGCTGATGCACACGCGCGCCGCCGAGCTGATCCGCGAGCTGCAGCTGGCCGCCCACCCCGAGGGCGGTTACTACCGGCGGCTGTTCACCTCATCGGTGCGCGATACCCATGGTCGCGCCGCCTCCAGCGCCATTCTGTTCCTCCTGCCCGGCGGCACCGCCAGTCGCTGGCACCGCATCGATGCCGACGAGCTGTGGCATTTCCACGAAGGCGCGCCGCTGGAGCTGTTGATCGGTGAGTCAGCGGATGCCGTGCGCCGCGAAGTGCTCGGCCCGGTGGCGCTGGATCAACTGCCGCAACGCGTGGTGCCGGCGAATGCCTGGCAGGCCGCGCGCAGTCTGGGCGATTTCACCCTGGTCGGTTGCACGGTGGCGCCGGAGTTTCGCTTCGAGGACTTCCGTCTGCTCGCCGACGATCCGGTCGCGCAGTCGGCCTGGCCGCTGCTGGGGCGCGACTACTCCGAGCTGGTCTGAGCCTGCTCTGCCAGCAGGTCGAGCCAGGCCTGAGCGGCGCGTGACAGGTAGGCGCCGCGGCGCCAGATGAAGGCGATGTCCCAGCGCAGGTTCGACTCGTGCAGCGCCACCCGCACCACGCCTGGTCGTTCCAGCTCACGCGCGACGATGCGCGGCAGCAGCACCACACCTTGCCCGGCCGCCACCAGCGCGGCGAGGAAGTCGGCCTGGCCGCTGCGCCCGCCTTCCAGTGGGGTGAAACCGGCTTCCTGGCAGGCGCGCAGCAGGCGGTCGTTGAGGGTGAAGCTTTGCTGGTAGAGCAGGAAGGGCGTGTCGGCCAGCTCCTTCAGACTCACCCCGGCGGCGCCCGCCAGCGCATGGCCGGCCGGCAGCAGCACGTCCAGCGGTTCGTTGCAGAACGGCTGGCTGGCGAAGGCCGGATCATCCGGCTGCAGGCCGGCGCCCAGTTCCAGTTCGCCACTCAGCACCAATTGTTCGACCAGCTTGCTGCCGCCCTCCTGCAGGTGCACGACGATGTTCGGGTAGCGCCGCCGGTACTCGGCGAACAACCCGGCGAACAGCGCATCGCTGCCCAGCAGCGGCAGGCCCAGGCGTAGCTCGCCGCGCTCCAGCTGACCGAGGTCATCCAGTTCGCGCAGCAGCTCCTGGCGCAGGCGCAGGAAGTCCTCGGCGCGGCGCTGCACCACGCGCCCGGCATCGGTCAGGCGCAGGTGCGGGCCGCTGCGCTCGAGCAATTGCACGCCGAGGCGCTGCTCCAGCTGCGCCACCTGCTTGCTGACCGCCGACTGGCTGGCGTGCAGCACGCCGGCGGCCTGGGTGAAGCCGCCCTGGCGCACCACTTCGGCAAAGGCGCGCAGCTGTTTGAATTCCATTCTGGAATGCCTTTCATTCGAACAATTCGCTTTTGGGATGATAGGCCCGCGCTTAACCTGCTTGCCAGTGCAAGAGGGTTTTCGCCGTGAATCGCGCGCGTGTGGGTCATCTGTTTCGTCTGGGCGCCGAGTTGGCCGTGCTGCTCGGCCTGTACCTGCTCGGTTGCCAGCTGGCCGCCTGGCTGGGCTGGCCGATTCCGGGCGGCGTCATCGGCCTGGGTCTGCTGCTGGCGGCCTTCGCCAGTGGTCGGGTGAAACCGGCGGCTCTGCAACTGGGCGCCGGTCTGTTGCTGGCCGAGATGCTGCTGTTCTTCATTCCGGCGCTGATGAGCCTGCTCGACTACGGCGCGCTGCTGCGCGAGGAGGGCTGGCGGATCATGCTGGTGATCGGCAGCAGCACTCTGCTGGTGATGTTGACCACGGCGCTGACCGTGGAGGCCATGTGCCGCTGGAGGATGCGCCGTGAACCTTGAGCCCATGCCGCTGTTCTGGCTGGGCCTGACCCTGGCCGCCTACCTGTTCAGCCGCTGGGCCTATCGGCGCAGCGGGCGCTATCTGTTGTCGCCGCTGCTGTTGGTGCCCGCCGTGCTGCTGGCGGTGGCCGTGCCGTTGCATACCGATTACGCCGAGTATTCCAGCAACACGCACCTGCTGATGGCGCTGCTCGGCCCGGCCACCGTGGCCTTCGCCGTGCCGATCTGGCAGCAGCGTGCGCTGCTGGCGCGGCACTGGCCGGCGCTGTTGCTGGGCATGCTGGCCGGCAGCGCGGTGGCCATCGCCAGTTCCTGGTGGCTGGCCAATGCCCTGGCGCTGGACGGCGAGGTCAGCCGTTCGCTGGTGCCGCGTTCGATCACCACGCCGTTTGCCATGCCGGTGGCGCAGAGCCTCGGCGGCGTGCCGGAGCTGGCGGCGATCTTCGTCATGCTTACCGGCACCTTCGGCGCCCTGGTCGGCGGCCTGCTGCTGAAGTGGCTGCCGCTGCGCACGGCGCTGGCGCGGGGCGCGCTGTTCGGCGTCGGCGCGCACGGCGCCGGGGTGGCGCGGGCCCAGGAAGTGGGGCGCGAAGAAGGCACCGTGGCCGGTCTGGTAATGGTGCTGATGGGCTTGCTCAACCTGTTTGCCGCGCCGTTGCTGCTGATCCTGCTGTGACCTGCAAGGCCACTGCGCTGGCCCGCAAGGCGACTGGTCGCACGCGCGTCGCTCGCTAGACTCCTCGGCACAACAACAAGTGCCGAGGTGATTGCCATGAACGCTCCACTCAAGCTGCCCAATGTGAAGGACCAGGTTTCCACCGCCGAATGGCAGGCCCGCGTCGATCTCGCCGCCTGCTACCGCCTGATCGCGCTGTACGGCTGGGACGACCTGATCTTCACCCACATCTCGGCCAAGGTGCCGGGCACCGAAGACTTCCTGATCAACCCCTACGGGCTGATGTTCCACGAGATCACCGCGTCGAGCCTGGTGAAGGTCGACCTGGCCGGCAAGAAGCTGATGGACGGCCCGTTCGACATCAACCCGGCCGGCTACACCATCCACAGCGCCGTGCACGAGGTGCGTCACGACGTCGGTTGCGTGCTGCACATCCACACCGCCGCCGGCATTGCCGTATCGGCGCAGAAGGGCGGCTTGCTGCCGCTGTCGCAGCAGTCGCTGTTCGTCCTCGCCAGCCTGGCCTACCACGGCTACGAGGGTGTGGCGCTGAACCACGACGAGAAGTCGCGCCTGCAGCATGACCTGGGCGACAAGAACTTCATGATCCTGCCCAACCACGGCCTGCTCACCGCCTTCGGCAGCATCGCCGATGCCTTCCTCGGCATGTTCACCCTGCAGCGCGCCTGCGAGATCCAGGTGATGGCGCAGAGTGGCGGCGGCGAGCTGATCCACATTCCGCAGCAGATCCTCGACGGCGCGCGGGCGATGATCGCCGGCGTGATGAAGAGCCCGCAGGGCATGGGCGGCGCGCTGCCGTGGCCGGCGCTGCTGCGCAAGCTCGACGCACAGATGCCGGGCTACGACCAGTGACGGCCCTGCCGGGCATTGCCCTGGCCGACTGGCGGGCGCAGGGGCGTGGCTTCAGCTTCAACGGCCAGGCCATCCGCTACTGGGTGGCGGGCGAGGGCGAGCCGCTGCTGCTCATCCACGGCTTCCCCACCGCCAGCTGGGACTGGCACTACCTGTGGCAGGCGTTGGCGCAGAAGTACCGCGTCATCGCCTGCGACATGCTCGGCTTCGGCTATTCGGCTAAGCCGCTTGGCCATCGCTACAGCCTGCTGGAGCAGGCCGACCTGCAGCAGGCGCTGCTGGGCCATCTGGGCATCGCCGAGCCAGTGCATGTGCTGGCGCATGACTATGGCGACAGCGTGGCTCAGGAGCTGGTGGCGCGGCACCAGGAGGGGCGCATCCAACTGGCCAGCTGCGTGTTCCTCAACGGCGGTCTGTTCCCCGAAACGCACCGTCCGGTGCTGATGCAGAAGCTGCTGCTCAGCCCGCTGGGGCCGCTGCTGGGTGGGTTGTTCTCGCGGGCCAAGCTCAAGGCCAACCTGACCAAGGTGTTCGGCCCGCAGACGCCGCCCAGCGAGAGCGAGCTGGACGCCTTCTGGGAGCTGATCGCGCACAACGACGGGCCCAAGGTCATGCACCTGCTGATCCGCTACATCCTCGATCGCCGCACCAACCGCGAGCGTTGGGTGGCGGCGATGCAGGAAACCAGCGTACCCATGCGAGTGATAGATGGCGCCGTCGACCCGATTTCCGGGGCGCACATGGTGGAGCGCTATCGCGAGCTGATCGCCAACCCGGACACGGTTTTGCTGCCGGCCATAGGCCACTATCCGCAGACCGAGGCACCCGCAGAGGTGCTCGCCCACTATCTGGAATTCCGTGAGCGCTGGGAGGCGAAGGCATGCAAAGACGCACTCTGTTGAAAGGTGCCGCCGTAGGCGGTGCCGTGGTCCTGGGCGCCGGCTTCTGGGCATTGCCCAGTGGCGTGGCGCCGGCGGCGCTGAGCCTGGATGGCGCGCGCATGGTGCTGGACGGCTTCAAGGGCAAGGCCCTGGCCAGCATCAAGGGCTGGACCCCGACCGAGGTGTTCAACCACTGCGCGCAGAGCATCGAGTATTCGCTGGATGGCTACCCCGAGCTGAAGCCGGCCTGGTTCCGCCATAGTGTCGGTCCGGCCGCCTTCGCCGTGTTCAGCGCCCGTGGCGCCATGCGTCACCCACTGACCGAGGCCATCCCCGGTGCCGCGCCGCTGGCCGAACCTGCCAGCCAGGAGGCCGCCCTGCAGCGCCTGCAGGTCGCGTTCGAGCGCTTCGCCGTGCATACCGGCGAGCTGCAGCCGCACTTCGCTTATGGCGCCCTCGACCATGAGGAATACGCCCAGGCTCACGTGATGCACCTGTACAACCACCTGAGCCTGATCCAGCCGGCCTGATCGCGCCTCAAGCGGGCCGGCGCCGGCCGTTGCGCTGGCCGACCGCTGATCCGTCGACTCGAACATCTCGCTCGGCGTGGCAGTCGTCTTCTGGGAATGCACTGACTTCTCGAGGTGACTCCCATGAACCGACTTTCCCTTCCTGCACTGCTGCTCGGCGGGCTGCTGGCCGGCGCCGGCCTGCCGGCCCTGGCCGAGACCGATGGCACCGATTCCACCGGGCCGACCGTACCGGGCCCGAGCTCGCCGACCCCGCCGGACATTCCCGCCGGCAATCCGCCCACCGGCGTCGATCCCGACATGGGCAGCCCTGGCAGCCCCGGCAATCCAGGTTCGCCTGGCAATCCGGGCGGTCTGCCGCAAGGTGGCAGCCAGCCGGGAGCCGGCACCAATAACGGCGGCCTGGGCACCGGCACAAACAATGGCAGTGGCACGGGTACAGGTACTGTCCCGGGCAACAGCGCCCCGCAAGGTGGCACCACAGGCGGCAGCGACGGTGGCACTAGCGGCGGTAGCACGGGTGGAGCGACCGGTGGCAGCACAGGCGGCACCACTGGTGGCTCTACTGGTGGTTCGACCGGCGGCAGCCAGTAGGCGCGCATAAGGTCGCATTATCGGCCGCCATTCAGGCAGGCCGCGCGTCCTGTACAGCGCAGCGCAACTGCCGGAAAATCCGGGCCTTTGCTGACTGCTTAGGAGCCCGTTCATGAGCGATGCCATCCGTTTCGAAGACAAGGTCGTGGTAGTCACCGGTGCCGGTGGTGGTCTGGGTCGCGCCCACGCGCTGCTGTTCGCCCAGCACGGTGCCAAGGTGGTGGTCAACGACCTGGGTGGCAGCACCCATGGCGAGGGCGCCAACGCCTCCGCCGCCGACAAGGTGGTCGCCGAGATCAAGGCGCTCGGCGGCGAGGCCGTGGCCAACCATGACTCGGTAACCGATGGCGGCAAGATCGTGCAGTGCGCGCTGGACACCTTCGGTCGTATCGACGTGGTGGTGAACAACGCCGGCATCCTGCGCGACAAGTCCTTCGTCAAGATGGAAGACGCCGACTGGGACCTGGTTTACAAGGTCCACGTCGAAGGTGCCTACAAGGTGACCCACGCGGCCTGGCCGCACCTGCGTGAGCAGAACTTCGGTCGGGTGATCTTCACCGCGTCCACCTCGGGTATCTACGGCAACTTCGGCCAGTCCAACTACGGCATGGCCAAGCTCGGCCTGTACGGTCTGACCCGTACCCTGGCCATCGAGGGCCGCAAGAACAACGTGCTGGTCAACGCCATTGCTCCCACCGGCGGCACGCGCATGACCGAGGGGCTGATCCCGCCGCAGGTGTTCGAGCAGCTCAAGCCGGAACTGGTCAGCCCGCTGGTGGTGTTCCTCGGCAGCGAGCAGTGCAAGGACACCGGTGGTCTCTACGAAGTGGGCGGCGGTTGGGTCGGCAAGGTGCGCTGGGAGCGCAGCCTGGGCGCCGGGTTCGACCCGAAGACCGGCTTCAGCCCGGACGACGTCGCGGCCAGCTGGAAGCAGATCGGCGACTTCGAGGGCGCCGTTCACCCGGACGACAACGTCACCGCCCTGCGCGAGATGATGGCCAACCTGCAGAAGCACGCGGGCTGAACCGCCAGCGATCCGGGGGATTCGGCCAGCGGGCTGTAATCGATTCCGGGCAGGGTTAAGTTGAAGGCCGGCAGTGATGCCGGCCTTTTTCATGCCTGCGGTTTTTCCCTGGAGAATGCCCATGAGTATCCGCGTCGAACGCAAGGGCCCGGTCACCCTGATCACCCTGGAGCGGCCACAGTTGCGCAATGCCGTCGACCGTCCTACCGCCGAGGCGCTGGCCGCCGCGTTGCGCGCCTTCGAGGCGGACGATGAGGCGCGTGTGGCGGTGCTTAGCGGCAGCGGCGGCACCTTCTGCGCCGGTGCCGACCTCTCGGCGGTGGCCGAGGGTGGCGCGCGCAGCAATCGCCTGGACGAGGAGGGCGATGCCCCCATGGGCCCGAGCCGCATGCAGCTGAGCAAGCCGCTGATCGCCGCCATCGAGGGGCATGCGGTGGCCGGCGGCCTGGAACTGGCGCTGCTGGCCGACCTGCGGGTAATGGCCGAGGACGCCGTACTCGGCGTGTTCTGCCGGCGCTTCGGCGTGCCGCTGATCGACGGCGGCACCGTGCGCCTGCCGCGCATCATCGGCCAGGGCCGGGCGCTGGACCTGATCCTTACCGGCCGCCCGGTCGGCGCCGAGGAGGCGTTGCAGATGGGCCTGGTCAATCGAGTGGTGGCACCGGGGCAGGCGCTTGTCGCCGCCGAGGCGCTGGCCCTGGAAATTGCCGGGTTCCCCCAGCGCTGCATGCTGGCCGACCGCGCCAGTGCCTACGGGCAGTGGCAGCTGCCGCTGGATGAGGCGTTGCGGGCGGAGTTCCGTGGTGGCCTGGCGGTGGTGCAGAGCGGGGAGACCCGTGCCGGCGCCCAGCGTTTCACGGCGGGGGCGGGGCGGCACGGGGAGTTTTAGAACCTGATCTCAGTGCAGGGCGGCGAAGCTTCCTCGGCGTCCCAGCGCGTCGATGCGCTGGGCCAGTTGCATGCGTTCGCGCTCGTCCTCGCACAGCAGTAGCGCGCGCTCCAGATCGAAGCGTTCGGCTTGCGGGCAATCCAGCTGGTGGTAGATGGCGGCGCGCAGCAGGTGGTCGGCGCTGGTTGGTGGTGCCAGCAGGAGGATGCGTTCGGCATCCTTGAGCGCCGCCATGTGATCGTCGGCCGCGCCGTGCAGGTGGCAGAGATTGCGCGACAGCCGCAGCATCAGGGCCGGGCCGTCGCAGACCTGGAAGTGTCTGGCGCTGAGCTCGGAGTTCGGGCCGGACATGCGTGTCAGCAACTCGCGGCAGTCGCGGGTGTACAGGCGGCGGCCGTTGCAGGGATCGAGCAGGTGGTCGGCGCCGGGTACCCGCAGCAACAGGTGGCCGGGGAAGTTCACCGCCTGTAGAGGAATGTCTAGGCGCTGGGCCAGTTCCAGGGCGATCAGCGCCAGCGACAGCGGCTGGCCGCGGCGCAGTTGCAGCACCTGGTCGAGCAGGGCAGCGCGTGGCCGTAGCGGCTGATCGTCATCCTCGTGAAAGTCCAGCTCCCCCAGGCGGCGTAGCAGGGGCTGGGCCAGGTCCGGCGCCGCCAGGTTGGGCAGGCCGGCGGATACCTGCTGGCGCAGGTTGGCGAACTCGCGCATGACCTGCGCCGGCTGCAGCGTCGGCGTGTGCTCGGCGGCTATCCACAGGGCCGCTTCGAGCAGGGCGGGCGGATCGGACTCCAGGCAGTGCAACCAGGCGGGGCGAGCAGTCATGCGGTTCTCCCGGGACGAGGCGCGGTTTGCCGACTATCGGTCAGGCGGGTTCGCTTCGTCCAGTGTTCCGCTGCGGGTCAGTTGTAGACGCGCTGCCCGCGGTACATGCGCACCGAGTGGCCGCGCTGGGCGTCTTCGCTGGGCGCCTGGGGCGCTGCGCTCGCCGGCGCGGCCGTTTCATGGCCACGGTACTGACGGGCATTGGCCTGTTTGCTGGCGGCCTGATAGTCGCTGATTTCGGCCAGGTGTACGCCCAAGGCGCGGGTTTCCGCGTCGGCGGAGCGCTGGCAGGCGTGCAGCATCGCCTCGATGGCGTCGGGCTGGTTGAGATGGATGTCCTCGGACATCTCGTCACGCAGGCGGCGGCGCAATACGCGCATGCAATCGATTACGGCCTTGTTCAGCTCCATGTCGGCTCCCCCGTCGATGGACGTAAACCCCGAGGAGACACTGCAAGCGCTGTACCAGCGTGGCGAAATGGCGAACTGTGGCCTGGTTCACAGGTCAATGGGGCTGCCGGTTGCACGTCGCTGGTGCGGGTTGCACCGGTCTGGCGCCCAATGAAGGCGAAGCGGCGAACCGGGTATACTCCCCGCCATTCGATCGCCTTTCCGTATTTTTGAAGGTTTTTATGCGCAACGACGCCCATGACGAGCTGGACCACGTTCCCAGCCTGACCACCGACCCGCGTGACCGTGATGACCACTCGCTCGGCCACTCCCCGAGCCACAGCCATGCGCCGCAGCGCAGCGCGCCGACTTATCCACAGGTGGAACGCCGCCGTGGCTTCGGTACCGGCCCGCTGTGGGCGCTGATCGGCGCATTGGTCATCGCCCTGGGTGGCCTGAGCTGGTGGAGCTACCAGCAGATCGCCCAGATGCAGGCGCAACTGGTGGTGACCCAGGAGACCTTCGCGCGTATCAGCGAGGACGCCGCCGGGCGCATCCAGGATATCTCCGGCAAGGTGGTGGCCACCGAATCCAACGTCACCAGTGGCAGCGAGGCGCTCAAGCTGCGCGTCAAGCAACTGGAGACCAAGCTGGCCGAGGTGGCCAAGCAGCAACAGAACCTCAATGGCCAGCAGAGCGGGCAGGGCAAGCGCATCGACCAGCTGGCCGCCGATCTGAAGAGCCAGCAGGGCGCCACCGCGCAGTTTGACGGCAAGCTGGAGCAGCTGGCCAGCGAGCAGAAGAGCGGCCTCGCCGGGGTCGGCAAGCTGCAGGAGCAACTCAAGGGGCAGTCCGCCGATATCGACGCGCTGAAGAAGAAAGGTGACCCGAGCCAGGCCGTACGCAATCTGGAGCAGGACCTGCTGGTGCTGCGCAGCGAGCTGGACAACCGCGCCGCGCAGAACAACACCGCCGAGTTCGACGCCTTCCGCGCCCAGGTCACCCGCAACATCAATGGCCTGCAGGCCCAGGTGCAGAACCTGCAGCAGCAGCTCAACACACGCTGATTGTCGACCGTACAAAAAGCCCCGCTTCGGCGGGGCTTTTTTATGGCTGCGGGATAGACCCTAGGCGCAGTCGGCCTGGCGCAGGGTCTGCCGGTTGCTGCGCACGAACTGGCCGATGGCCTGCACCAGCAGGCCGTCCTCGTCCAGGGTCAGTTCGCAGGGCGCGTGGCCTTCGGCGTCGCACTGGTAGACGGCGTGGCTGGGCTGGCGTTGCAGGCACTGGTAGCGCTGCAGCCGCGGCTCCACGCGCAGGCCGAGCAGGTCGACATGGGCCAGGCGAAAACGCTCGCTGTCGCCTGCGGCCAGACCGGCGTGGCGCAGTAGCGGGGTGTGGGGGAAGGGCGAGGCGGACAACATCACCTGCTGGCAGCCGACGAGGTCTTCGCGCAGGCGGCCGTCCTGATACCAGTGGCCGCGGATGTCGCGCTGCAGCTCCAGGCCGCGCTGGCCCTGATTGTCGACCTTCAGCCAGAGGCGGCGAAAACGCCAGCGTTCGTCGTAGGCGAGGACATAGGTGGCGGCGATGCTGTTGCCGCGAATGCTCTGGATCAGTTGGCCGCTGGCGGTGACGCCATCGGCGGCGATGATCAGGCTGAGGTGTTCGACCCCGGGGTTGGTCCAGGGCTTCCAGACCAGATTGTGCTGCATCCTTGCAACTCCTCGCTCGAGGCGACCGGCATCCTGCCGAGGCGCGATGAGTGAGGAGGATAAGCGAGGCCAGCGCTGCTGTCTGTCAGCCAAAGCCGACAGTGAGCAGTTAGTTGCGCAGCTCAGGCCTTGCGCTTGAGCGGCTGCTGCGCGAACTGCACGCCGCCCAGGCCGGTGTCCTGCAGGGCGCGGATGTTGGCGTGGTCGCTGCCATCGGGAGTGGCCAGCACGGAGCGGTAGTGCTCGCCGAAGGCGCGCAGGGTTTCTTCCAGGCTGAGGCCTTCGAGCAGGGCCAGGCCGAGGGTCTTGCAGGAGCCCTCATTCTGCCCTGCGGCGCTTTCCACCGCGCCGTTGCGGAAGGCGCTGGGCTGGTAGTCGTAGTGTTCGGCGACGAAGGCCAGGGTCTCGGCGAACTGGAATTGCTCGCCATGCAGGCGGGCGCGGAAGTCTTGCAGGCTCATCAGTGCTGGTTTCCTTTGTTGAAGGTGGCCTGCTGCTCGGCAGTGGCTTCCTTCTGGTACTGGGCTTTCCACTCGGCGTAGGGCATGCCGTAGACGACTTCGCGGGCCTGCTCCATGTCGACGGCCACGCCCTGCTCATCGGCGGCGGCCTTGTACCACTTGGACAGGCAGTTGCGGCAGAAGCCGGCGAGGTTCATCAGGTCGATGTTCTGCACATCGGTGCGCTCGCGCAGGTGTTCGACTAGGCGGCGAAAGGCGGCGGCTTCCAGCTCGAGGCGTTGTTGTTCGGTCATGGCGGACTCCCGGAAAATCAGGGGGCGGATGATAAGAGGTGGCCCGCAGGCCGGCAACGCGGGTTGCCGGCGTATCAGCGGTGGCCGGAGAGGGTGATCGACACCGATTCGGCGAAACGCAGGGCGTGCAGCTTGTCCACTTCCACTTCGGCGTAGCGCACGGCCGGGTTGGCCATGACCAGGTCGAGGATTTCCTGGGTCAGGCGCTCGAGCAGGGCGAAGCGGTTTTCCTCGACGTGGCGAATCACCGCCTTGGTGATGGTGCGGTAGTTCAGCGCGTGGTCGATGTCGTTGTCGCGTACCGCCTCGGCGGCGGGGTAGAGGATGGTCAGGTTGATCAACACGTCCTGCTTGTTGTTGATCTCCTCCTCCTTGATGCCGATGAAGGTGCGCAGGCGCAGGTCCTTGACCCGGATGCGCGCCATCCCAGGTTCCAGTCGCGGCATTTACTTGCTCCGTCCGATCAGTTGCAGGAATTCCTGGCGAGTGTTGCTGGACTCGCGGAAGGCGCCCAGCATAACCGAGGTGAGCATCTGCGAGTTCTGCTTTTCCACCCCGCGCATCATCATGCACATGTGCTGCGCCTCGATCACCACGGCCACGCCGGCGGCGTTGGTGACGCTCTGGATGGCCTCGGCGATCTGCCGGGTCAGGCTCTCCTGGATCTGCAGGCGCCGTGCATACATGTCGACGATACGCGCCACCTTGGACAGGCCCAGCACCTTGCCGGTGGGAATATAGGCGACATGGGCCTTGCCGATGAAGGGCAGCAGGTGGTGCTCGCACAGCGAGTACAGCTCGATGTCGCGGACGATAACCACTTCGTCGCTGGCCGAGGCAAACAGTGCGCCGTTGACGATCTCCTCCAGCGACTGGGCGTAGCCGTGACACAGGTACTGCATGGCCTTGGCGGCGCGCTCGGGGGTGTCGCGCAGGCCTTCGCGCTGCGGGTCTTCGCCGAGGCCGATGAGGATCTCGCGGTAGTGCTGCGGCAGGTTCATGGTGCGGTCCTCAGACCAAGTGGCGACCGCCATTGACGGTCAGGGTAGTGCCGGTGACGTAGGGGTTGTCCAGCAGGTAGCGCAGGCTCTGGTAGATCACCTCGGCGCCGGGTTCGAAGCCCAGCGGCGTTTCGGCCAGGCGCTTGGCGCGGTACTCGGCGTTGTCGCCTTCATTGAACTGGATCAGCGCCGGGGCGATGCCGTTGACCTTGATCGCCGGGGCGAAGCGCGCGGCGAAGGACTGGGTCAGGCTGTCCAGACCGGCCTTGCTGGCGCAGTAGGCGGGACGCTTGGCACTGCCCTTGCGCGAGACGTCGTCGCCGAGGTGGACGATGTCCGCCGGGCCGCCGTGGCGCAGCAGCGCTTCGCAGCGCAGGTTGATCAGGTAGGGCGCGAGCATGTGCACGCTGACCATGCGCTGGAATACCTCGGCCTCGTGGCCCGGGGTTTCCGTCTCCCAGTCGGAGGCGTTGTGCACGATGGCGCGCAGGCGCTCGGTGTGGCCTTTCAGTTGTTCGATAAAGGTGATGATCCCGGCCTCGCCGGAGAAGTCCGCGTGCAGGGCGATGGCGCCGCGTTCGCGCAGCAACTGCACGCCCTCGCGCTCGCTGCGGTAGCTGAAGATCACCGGCTGGCCGTCGTCGAGCAGGCGCAGCGCGCAGTGCAGGCCTAGGCGCTGGCCGGCACCGGTGATCAGGATGGGGGCGGGGGCAGTCATTGCGGGGCTCGTCGATCAGGCTGGATCGAGCAAGTAAACCCCAGGCCCCGCCGCGCTACAACCATGCGCGGCGTGGGGGAAAGCGCCTCAGCGCGGCTGCAGTACCTCGTCCACCTGGCGCGCGCGGCGGCCTTGCAGCCAGGGCTCCAGCAGGTGGGTGGAGAGCGGGATGAACCAGTAGGTCATCAGCGGCGTCAGCACCAGGGTGCTGAGCAGCACGCGCAGCACCAGCGGCCACTCGCTCATGAAGCCGCCGAACAGCAGGTTGAACGCCAGTGATACCGGGAAGAACGCCAGCCAGATGGCCACGCTCTGCTTCCAGCGCGGCGGGCGGCGCAGGGCGTTGCCAAACCAGGCGTCGAGGCCGCTGACGCGACGTTCGTGCGGCTGGGCGAACAGGCCGCTGCCACGCTGCAGCCAGGCACGGCGCGAGGCGGAGTGTTCCCAGGCGGTGAGGGTGGTGGCGTCGGCGAAGCGGAAGACGATCTGGAATTCGTCGTCCTCGGGCGGCGGGGCGAGTACACCGGAGCCGAGGTAGCCGGGGAAGTCGGCGGCGAGTTGCTGGCCTTCGTGCAGCCAGGCGCGGAAATCGTGGAAGCACTCGCGCGGGACGCGACGTGCCACCAGCATGGTGACCGGATCGGTAGACATTGTGTATCTCCTGCATGTCTGGCGTCGCCCGGGTAGGGCGCAGCTCTTCATGCCTGCCGGGGTGGTGGCGGGCGTGAAAAATCAGGCAAGGATTATTCCTGTTTTTGCGGATTTGGCCAGAGGCCGCTGGGGCCGTGGCCTGCATTTCGTCGCCGGCTCGTACGGCAGGCTCAGCGCTGCACCGCAATGGCGCATAAAAAAGCCCGGCACTGGGCCAGGCTCCTTCACCGCGCGTGGGCGCTTACTTCACTTCCACCGCCAGGCTTTCGGCGATCTTCTTGTTCCAGATCGCCGGGCCGGTGATGTGCACCGACTCGCCGCTGGTGTCGACTGCCACGGTAACCGGCATGTCTTTCACTTCGAACTCGTAGATCGCTTCCATGCCCAGCTCAGCGAAGGCCAGCACCTTGGACTTCTTGATCGCCTGGGCGACCAGGTAGGCGGCGCCGCCAACGGCCATCAGGTACACGGCCTTGTTGTCGCGGATTGCGTCGATGGCGATCGGACCACGCTCGGACTTGCCGATCATGCCCAGCAGGCCGGTGCTTTCGAGGATCTGGCGGGTGAACTTGTCCATGCGGGTGGCGGTGGTCGGACCGGCTGGGCCCACCACTTCGTCACCGACCGGATCGACCGGGCCGACGTAGTAGATGAAGCGGCCTTTCAGGTCCACCGGCAGCTCTTCGCCTTTGTTCAGCATGTCGACCATGCGCTTGTGCGCGGCGTCGCGGCCGGTGAGCATCTTGCCGTTGAGCAGCACGGTCTCGCCCGGCTTCCAGCTCTGCACTTCTTCCGGGGTGATGGTGTCGAGGTTGACGCGGCGCGCGCTCGGGCCGGCTTCCCAGACGATTTCCGGGTAGGCGGACAGGTCCGGCGCTTCCAGTTCGGCCGGGCCGGAGCCGTCGAGCACGAAGTGGGCGTGACGGGTGGCGGCGCAGTTGGGGATCATGCACACCGGCAGCGAAGCGGCGTGGGTCGGGTAATCCATGATCTTCACGTCGAGCACGGTAGTCAGGCCGCCCAGGCCCTGGGCGCCGATGCCCAGCTGGTTGACCTTGTCGAACAGCTCGAGGCGCATTTCCTCGATCTTGTTCTGCGGGCCGCGGGCCTTCAGTTCGTGGATGTCGATGTGCTCCATCAGCACTTCCTTGGCCATCACCGCGGCCTTCTCGGCGGTACCGCCGATGCCGATGCCGAGCATGCCCGGCGGGCACCAGCCGGCGCCCATGGTCGGCACGGTCTTCAGCACCCAGTCGACGATCGAGTCGGACGGGTTGAGCATGGCCATCTTCGACTTGTTCTCGGAGCCGCCGCCCTTGGCCGCGACGTCCACTTCCAGCTTGTCGCCGGGCACCATGGAGTAGTGGATCACCGCCGGGGTGTTGTCCTTGGTGTTCTTACGCGCACCGGCCGGGTCGGCCAGGATCGAGGCGCGCAGGACGTTCTCCGGCAGGTTGTAGGCGCGACGCACGCCCTCGTTGATCATGTCGTCGACGCTCATGGTGGCGCCGTCCCAGCGCACGTCCATGCCGACCTTGACGAACACGGTGACGATGCCGGTGTCCTGGCAGATCGGGCGGTGGCCGGTGGCGCACATGCGCGAGTTGATCAGGATCTGCGCCATGGAGTCGCGCGCGGCCGGCGATTCTTCTTTCAGGTATGCCTCGTGCATGGCCTGGATGAAGTCGACGGGGTGGTAATAGGAGATGAACTGCAGGGCGTCGGCGACGCTCTGAATCAGGTCGTCCTGCTTGATCACGGTCATTGGGGGCGCTCCTCTATCAGGGAACATCTATAAGGAAACGCCGGACCACGACCCGGCGCAACGGCTAAAAACGGCGCCGCAGTATAGCGCGGCGGCCGAGGCGGGCACAGCCGCAGGCAGTCGGACCATAGTCGAGGATCGCCCTTTGGCTTGCTACCAATTTTGTGATCACGGAGTTAGAGTGAGGCAAGGTGCCAGTACGGGACGGAGCCCATGAGCACGAGTAGTCCAGGGGTCACTAAAAGAAGCCTGCAAAGCCTCTTGCTGAAGCGTTTCGGCATGGCGGTGGCGAGCTATGCCCTGGTGCTGGTGCTGATGTGGATCGCCATGTGGGCCGGGGTGTACAGCGGCACGGTGGCCTTCGGCCTGCTCTGCACCGCGCTGGTCGCTGCCAGCCAGCTGATCTTCTATGGGCTGTTCCGCAGCGGGCGCAACCTGCGCTTCGTCGACCCCAGCCTGACCGAGGCCCAGGTCCTCGTCGGTATCGCCCTGCACACCCTGCTGCTCGCCCATATCGATGGCGCCCGCGGCAGCCTGCTGATGTTCTACCTGATCATCCTGATGTTCGGCGTGTTCCAGCTGCGCCCGCGGGTGTTCGTTCGCTGCGCGGCCGTGGCCTTCTTCGCCTTCGCAGGGCTCAATCTCTGGGAGGGCTACCACCTGCGCCTGAGTGCGCCGGGGCAGGCCCTGCTGCAGTGCTGTGCACTGTTCATCGGCCTGGTCTGGCTGAGCCTGTTCGCCAGCTACGTGCAGGCCCTGCGCCAGCGCATGCGCCAGCGTCGCTACGCCCTGCAGGCGCACCAGGACACCCTGCGCGGCATGATGCGCCAGCTGGAAGACCTGGTGGCCACCGACGAGCTGACCGGGCTGTTCAATCGTCGCCACTTCCTGCGCCTGGCCCTGCGCGAGCTGGATGGGCTGGACTTCGGCCGCCAGCACGGCCTGGCGCTGATCGACCTGGACCACTTCAAACGCATCAACGACGCCCACGGCCACGCCGCCGGCGACCGCGTGCTGCAGACCTTCGCCGCGGTGGCGCGGGCCTGCCTGCGCGACGGTGACGTGCTGGCGCGCTACGGCGGCGAGGAGTTCGTCCTGTTGCTGCCAAACACCGACGCCGACCAGTTCACCAGTTGCTGCGAGCGCCTGCGCGAGGCCTTCGCCAACGCCGAGCCGGTGGGCGTGCAAGTGGACAACCTCAGCCTGTCCGCCGGCATGACCCTGCTCAACGAGGGCGACGACCTAGACGAGGCCCTGCAACGGGCCGACCAGGCGCTGTACCGGGCCAAGCGCGGCGGGCGCAACCGCTGCGATGCGGCCTGGGAGGGCGCCGGTGCCTGAGTTGTCTGCTGCCGGCCGTGCCTGGTCGGTCTCTTCCGGAAGCAATCTGCTCGACGTCCTCAACGGCGCCGGCCTGCGCGTGCCCTACAGTTGCCGCGCCGGCAGCTGCCATGCCTGCCAGGTGCGCTGCGTGCGCGGCGAGCCACTGGACCTGCAGCCGGAGGCGCTGAGTGCTGAGCGGCGCGAGCAGGGCTGGCGCCTGGCCTGCCAGTGCCAGGTGCTGGAGGACCTGCAGGTCGAGCTGTTCGATCCGGCCCGCGATGGCCTGCCGGCACGGGTCCAGGCGCTCGACTGGCTGGGCGCGGATGTGCTGCGCCTGCGCCTGCTGCCGGACAAGCCGCTGCGCTACAGCGCTGGCCAGCACCTGCTGCTGTGGAGCGCCGAGGGCGTGGCCCGGCCTTATTCGCTGGCCAGCCTGCCGGGGGAGGAGCCCTGGCTGGAATTCCACATCGATTGCCAGCGCCCCGGCGCCTTCAGCGACGCCGCTCGCCGTCTGCAATCGGGCGATGTGCTGCGCCTGGGCGAGCTGCGTGGTGGTGCGCTGCACTACGACGCCGACTGGCACGAGCGGCCGCTCTGGCTGCTGGCCGCTGGCACCGGCCTGGCGCCACTGTGGGGACTGCTGCGCGAGGCATTGCGCCAGCATCACCAGGGGCCGATACGGATCATTCACCTGGCCCATGACGACGCCGGACATTACCTCGCCGAGCCGCTGCAGGCGCTGGCTGCGGCCCACCCGCAGGTGCAGCTGCAGCAGGTGCTGGCGTCCGAGCTGGCGGCGGTTTTGGCGGAACTGCGGCTTGTTTCGCGGCAAACCGTCGCCTTACTCTGCGGCTCACCCGCCAGCGTGGAAACCTTCGCCCGCCGCCTCTATCTCCTCGGCGTGCCGCGTAACCAAGTGCTGGCCGACGTCTTCCTGCCCCACGCCTGAATGTTCCGGCTCGGGGCCTATGCCTCTGGAGCTGCAATGAGTGAACACCTGCTGGTCGAGCGCGAAGGCGGTCTGCTGACCCTGCGCCTGAACCGCCCGGACAAGATGAATGCGCTGACCCGCGCCATGTACAGCCAGATGGCCGAGGTGCTCGACGCCGCCAATCAGGATCGTGAGGTGCGCGCCGTGCTGATCACCGGCGGGGCGGAGTGCTTCACCAGCGGCAACGACGTGGCCGACTTCCTGCAGGCGCCACCTACCGGCCTGGGCAGCCCGGTGTTCCAGTTCATGCGCGCACTGTTCGACTTCGAGAAGCCGGTGGTGGCTGCCGTGGCCGGCCCGGCTGTGGGCATCGGCACCACGCTGTTGCTGCACTGCGATCTGGTCTATGTGGCCCGCGACGCCAAGCTGCGCACGCCCTTCGTCAACCTCGGCCTGTGCCCGGAGTTCGGCTCCAGTCTGCTGCTGCCGCGTCTGCTTGGCCAGGCCAAGGCCGCCGAGGTGCTGCTGCTGGGCGAGGCCTTCACCGGTGAGCAAGCGGCTGCCTGGGGCATCGCCGGCGCAGCACTGGAGGATGGCCCGAGCACTCTGGCCAAGGCCCGCGAGATGGCCCTGCGCTTCCTCGAGCTGGCGCCCTCGGCGGTGGCCGACAGCAAGCGCCTGATGCGTGCGCCGGGGCGCGCCGAGCTGCGCAGGGTGATCGAGGAGGAGGGCGCCCTGTTCGGTCAGCGCCTGCGTTCGCCGGAGGCCATCGAGGCGCTGTCGGCGTTCATGCAGCGGCGCAAGCCGGACTTCTCGAAGTTCGCCTGATGGATGGCGCCGAGCTGCTCTGGGGCCTGCTGTTCGGCAGCATCGGCCTGGGCTACGTGCTCTACGGCCGCCGGCAGAGCAAGCCGGTGCCATTTCTCTGCGGCCTGGCGCTGATGGGCTTCCCCTATCTGGTGGACAGCAACCTGGCCCTGGTGCTGATTGGCGGCACGCTCAGCGCGATTCCCTACTTCGTGCGCCTGTAGTTGCTGCCAGGCATGAAAAAGGCCGCTCATCGAGCGGCCTTTTCGTTTGCGCCGGGGATCAGACCAGCGGATCGCCCACGTGGAGGATCTTCATGGTGTTGGTGCCGCCGGTGCCGTGGTAGCTGTCGCCTTTGGTCAGGATCACCCAGTCGCCGGGCTCGACCACGCCACGCTTGAGCAGCTCGTCCACCGCCGCCTGGCTGACCTTGTTGGCCGGCATGGAGGTCGGGTCGAACGGCACGGTGTAGACGCCGCGGAACATCGCTACACGAGCCTGCGCCTCGCGGTGCGGGGTGAAGGCGAAGATCGGGATCGACGAGCGGATGCGCGACATGATCAGCGGGCTGTAGCCGCTCTCGGTCAGGCTGATGATGGCCTTGACGCCCGGGAAGTGGTTGGCGGTGTACATGGTGGCCAGGGCCACGCTCTCGTCGCAGCGCTCGAAGGTACGGCCGATGCGGTGGCTGGACTTCTGGCTGGTCGGGTGCTTCTCGGCGCCCAGGCACACGCGGGCCATGGCCTCCACAGCCTCCACCGGGTATTCGCCGGCGGCGCTCTCGGCCGACAGCATCACCGCGTCGGTGTAGTCCAGCGCGGCGTTGGCCACGTCGGAAACTTCAGCGCGGGTCGGCATCGGGCTGTGGATCATCGACTCCATCATCTGGGTCGCGGTGATCACCGCTTTGTTGTAGCGACGGGCGTGGGCGATGATCTTCTTCTGGATACCGACCAGCTCGGCGTCGCCGATTTCCACGGCGAGGTCGCCACGGGCCACCATCACCGCGTCGCTGGCGCGGATCAGGCCGTCCAGCGCGGCGTCGTCGGCCACCGCCTCGGCGCGCTCGATCTTGGCCACCAGCCAGGCGTTGCCGCCGGCCTCGGTGAGCAGGCTGCGGGCGTAGTCCATGTCGGCGGCATCACGCGGGAACGACACGGCGACGTAGTCCAGCTCCATCTCGGCGGCCAGCTTGATGTCGACCTTGTCCTTCTCGGTCAGGGCCGGTGCGGTCAGGCCACCGCCGCGGCGGTTGATGCCCTTGTTGTCGGACAGCGGGCCGCCGATCAGCACGCGGCAGTGCAGCTCGTCGGCGCCCTTGAGCTCGACGCGCATGACCACGCGGCCGTCGTCCAGCAGCAGGTCGTCGCCGACATTGCAGTCCTGGATCAGCGCCGGATAGTCGATACCGACCACTTCCTCGGTGCCTTCGGTGCGCGAGTGGCTGGCGGACAGACGGAACAGCACGCCTTCTTCGAGTTCGATGCGCTTGTTGGTGAACTTGGCGATGCGGATCTTCGGACCCTGCAGGTCGCCGAGTAGCGCCACGTGGCGCCCGTGCTTGGCGGCCAGCTCACGGACCAGCGTGGCGCGGGCCTTGTGGTCGTCGGCGGTGCCGTGGGAGAAGTTCAGGCGGGCGACGTCGATACCGGCGACGATCAGTTGCTCCAGAACTTCCGGGGAGCTGCTGGCGGGGCCGAGGGTGGCGACGATCTTGGTGCGGCGCAGGGTCATGCGGTAACTCCATTTCTCAATGCATGCGGCGAGGCTACTACGGCCGATTACTGTAGTCATTGTTCGCCTGCACTACTCTTTGAAGCTGCAGAAAACCGCGCGCTTGCCGATACACTGCAACAGCGGAGGAGCTCACCATGCGTACCCTGATTCTGATTCTCACCCTGGCCAGCCTGGTCGGTTGCACGCGCGTGTCGCTGGACCGCAACCTGGACGAAGCCTACCGGCACTACAACGAGGGCGACTGCGACCAGGCCCTGCTCGACCTGTCGCGAGCCGAACGCAACAGCCGTTCGCGCAGCTTCATGCAGCCGGAAATCTCCCTGCTGCGCGGCCAGTGCCTGGAGCGGCAGAACCTGTTCGTCGACGCAGCGCAGACCTACGAGTTCATCGTCAATCGCTACCCGGCCAGCGAGTACGCCTACCGTGCCCGCGCGCGACTGGAGACCTTGCGCCAGCTCGGGCATCATCAGGCGGTCGAACCGGCCAAGGCGACGCCCGCATCCCTGTGAGGCAGCCGCCAGTCGGCTCGCAGTCAGGGATTGCAGCGCAGCGCTAAGCTGCGCCCAGGGAGGGCTTCGCATGCGTCACCAGCTTTATTTTCTGTTCGTGGCCCTTTTGGCGCCGGGCCTGGTCAGTGCCGAAATCTATCGCTGGACGGACGCGCAGGGCCGTGTGCATTTCGGCGAGAAACCGGGCGCCAGCGGCGCGCAGCAGGTCGAGGTGAAGCCGCAGGTGGTCGAGCGCGACGAGGCGACTCGCCAGCGCGAACAGCGCACCCAGCAGTACTTCGATGCCCGGCGTGACGAGCGGCAGCAGGCCGATGCGCGTTCCGCGCAGGCGCGGGCCGAACGCGCGCAAGAGTGCAGCAAGCTGCGCGACAGCCTGGCGCAGATCCAGCACGGCGGCCTTTACTACCGCACTGATGAGAAGGGCGAGCGCAGCTACTACAGCGACGAGCAGATGGACGCCGCCCGCAGCCGTTTGTCGTCTCGTATTGCCGAGCGGTGTGGCTGACTCTGGTCGAGCCGCGACCTAGAGGCCATACTGGATTTCCTTCCATAGCGAATGGCCACCATGCATATCCAGCGCCACATCGAACGCCATCAGCTTCCCTACTACCTGAAGGTGTTCAATCGCATTACCGACAAGCCCATGGGCTACATCGGCAATGTCTCGCTGGATGGCCTGATGCTGATCAGCCAGTACCCGATGCTGGTCAGTGGTCGCTTCGATATGCGCCTCAAGGTGCCTGGCCGTGACGGCCGCATTCACAACGTCGACTTCACCGCCACCTGCCAGTGGAGCCGCGAGGATGTCACTCCCGGCACCTACGACTCCGGCTTCTGCCTGGTGGCGCCGCCCACCGAGTACGTCGAGATGGTCGACGCGCTGCGCAGCTACTTCAGCTTTCATCCTCTGGCCGCTTCGGCCTGATTGACCCCGTCTCCGTTCAGGCGATCGACGGCAGGACGATCTCGTCGCTGCGGCGAATGCCTGCAGTCATCTCCCGGCACAGTTCGAGGAATTCGCGCATGGCCGCGGTCTGGTACTTCTGCCGGTGCCAGATGAAGTAGAACTGGCGGGTGAGGTCCAGCTCCGGGGTTTCCACCGGTACCAGGCTGCCACGGCGGAAGGCGTCGCGCAGGGCCAGGCGCGAGATGCAGCCGATGCCCAGGCCGGATTCCACGGCGCGCTTGATCGCCTCGGTATGTTCCAGCTCCAGGCGGATATTCAGCTGTGCGGGGTGATGGCGCATGGCCTGGTCGAAGGTCAGGCGGGTGCCCGAACCCTGTTCACGCAGAATCCAGGCCTCACGGCTGAGTTCCTCCAGCGTCGCGGTGCCGCGCTCGGCCAGCGGGTGACGCGGGGCACAGAACACCACCAGCTCGTCCTCGACCCAGGGCTGCACCTCGATGTCCGGGTGCTGGCAGTCGCCCTCGATCAGGCCCAGGTCCAGCTCGTAGTGGGCGACCTGCTGCACCACGTTGGCGGTGTTCTGCACATGCAGCTTGAGGCGGCACTCCGGGTGGCGCTGCATGAAGTTGCCGATCAGCAGGGTGGCCAGGTAGTTGCCCACGGTGAGGGTGGCGCCCAGTTCCAGCAGGCCGAAGCCGGTCTTGCCGCTGAGCAGGCGCTCCATCTCCTTGGCCTGGTCGAGCAGGGCCACGGCCTGGGGCAGCAACTGGCGGCCGAGGGCGTTGAGCGAGAGGCGCTTGCCGGCCCGGTCGAACAGCTGGCAGTCGGATTGCCGCTCCAGTTCGCTCAGCGAAGTGCTTGCCGCAGACTGCGACAGAGCCAGAGATTCCGCGGCGCGGGAGACACTTTCCTGCTTGGCCACGGCGACGAAGACTTCCAATTGCCTGAGAGTAAATCGCATATCTATATAACCAATATTCGATATCGTAATAATTCGCTTAACAGATATTCTGGTCGTCACTAGAATGGCGCGCAATCCTGCCGGTGCGCCTTTTCCGCATTGACCTGGCTCAAACAGGGCGAACGCAATTTCCGGCAATCTGAATACCGAGACTTTTGAGGACACCCGCATGAGCAACATGAACTCGGAACGCGTACTCAGTGTGCATCACTGGAACGACACCCTGTTCAGCTTCAAGTGCACCCGCGACCCGGGCCTGCGCTTCGAGAACGGCCAGTTCGTGATGATCGGCCTGCAACAGCCGAACGGCCGTCCGCTGATGCGTGCCTATTCCATCGCCAGCCCGAACTGGGAAGAGCACCTGGAGTTCTTCAGCATCAAGGTACCGGATGGCCCGCTGACCTCGCAGCTGCAGCACCTGAAGGAAGGCGACGAGATCATTATCAGCAAGAAGCCCACCGGCACGCTGGTACTCGACGACCTCAACCCGGGCAAGCACCTGTACCTGCTCAGCACCGGCACCGGTTTGGCGCCGTTCATGAGCGTGATCCAGGACCCGGAGACCTACGAGCGCTTCGAGAAAGTGATCCTGGTCCACGGCGTGCGCTACGTGAACGAAGTCGCCTACCGCGAGTTCATCACCGAGCACCTGCCGCAGAACGAATTCTTCGGCGACGCGCTGAAGAACAAGCTGATCTACTACCCGACCGTGACCCGCGAGCCGTTCGAGAACCAGGGTCGCCTGACCGACCTGATGCGCAGCGGCAAGCTGTTCGAAGACATCGGCCTGCCGCCGATCAACCCGCAGGACGACCGCGCGATGATCTGCGGTAGTCCGAGCATGCTCGACGAGACCAGCGAAGTGCTCGACAGCTTCGGCCTGAAGATCTCCGCACGTATGCGCGAGCCGGGTGACTACCTGATCGAGCGCGCCTTCGTCGAGAAGTAAGCGCCATCCGCTGCACCCCGAAGCCCGCCTTTTGGCGGGCTTCGTCGTTTCAGGCCGGTGAAGCGAAGCGCTGCCCGGAGATGGCTGGGTGGTAGATCGGCTGGATCTTGTTCCCCGCCGGGTCCAGCACGTGGAAGCTGTGGGCGCCGTCGCCATGGGCGAAGGGGCGGTCGAGCAGGGTGACCCCGCACTCCTTGAGGTAGGTGTACCAGGCGTGCAGCTCATCGAGGCTGTCGACCACGAAGCCGTAGTGGTCGACCGTCTGCGGCCCGCTGCTGGGGACGAAGGCGCGGCCCAGCGACAGGTTGTCGTTGCCGCAGGTCAGGTAGACCAGGTCCTCGTTGGCGCGGTTGAGCACTTGCATGCCCAGCACCTCGACATAGAAACGCTCGCACTCCTCCAGGTTGGGCACGAGGATCGCCACGTGACGCAGGCCGTTGAGTCTCGCGGGGCGGTTGGGCATCATGCTCTCCAGTTTGTATACAAAATTAACTTAATGTTTATACAAAAGGAGATCCCATGTACAGCATTCTGCTCAAGACCCGCCTGCGCCCTGGCAGCCTGGACGCCTTCATGGAGGCCATGCGGGTCAATGCCGCCGCGTCGGTGCGCGATGAGCCGGGTTGCCTGGCCTTCGATGTGCTGCGTGACCGGCGCCAGGCCGACTTGGTCTGGCTATACGAGGTGTATGTCGACGAGGCGGCGCTGGATGCGCATATGCAGACCGAGCACTACCTGGCCAGCCGCCCACTGGTGGAGCCGCTGATCCTGGAACAGTCGGTGATCGAGGCTGACGTGCTGGCCTTCAATCCGCGCGGCTGAGCTCGACTTCCAGCACGCGGATGCGCCCTGGCTCGGGGTAGTGCCAGCGCACCTGCACGTCCCACAGCAGCACGCCGTAGCGGCGCTCGGGTTCCGGTACCTGATAGGCCGGGCGCGGGTCCTGGGCCAGGCACTGCTCGATCAGCTGCACCAGCGGCTCGTCCAGGCGTAGGGCATGCTCCCGTGCCTGCTGCAGGGCGCTGTCATCCCACTCCAGCGCCACCTGTGGCGGCGGTGCATCGGCGATGCGGTTGAAGGCCTCGGGCACCTGGTCGGCGTAGGGCACGTAGGGCTTGATGTCGAGCACCGGGGTGCCGTCCAGCAGGTCGATGCCGGACAGCCACAGGCGGCCTGGCTCGACCTTGTCCAGTTTCACCACCGACTGACCGATGCCATTGGGGCGGTGGGTGGCGCGGGTGGCGAACACGCCCATCGAGGCGTTGCCGCCCAGGCGTGGCGGGCGCACCTTGAGCCGTGGCTTGTCTTCCAGCGCCTGGTGGAAGAGGAACAGCAGCCAGACATGGCTGACCTGCTCCAGCCCCTCGATGGCCTCGGCGCGATCGAACGGCGGTACCAGCTCCAGCACGCCGCGGGCGGCCGGGGCCAACTGTGGCTGGCGCGGGATGGCGAACTTTTCCTTGAAGCAGGAACGCACGAAGCCCACCGGGCTCATGGAGTAGGTCGTCACGGCAGCAGCCTGGAGCGCACGGGGTCGCCCTGCGGGGTGCGGCAGCCGGCGTCGCGGAACGGGCCGGAGTGCTTCTGCCAGCCTTCACCGGGGCTGAGTTGCGCGCAGGTGTACTGACCGCTGGCCTTGCTCTGCCAGAGATAGAAGGGCGCCGGGGCGGCGAGGGCAGCGCCGGCCAGGGCCGACAGCAGCAGGAAAAGCAAAGGACGCATGACAAGCTCCGCTCAGATGGCGCGTACCCTAGCGCCGCACCTCGGCGCAGGCAACCGCCGGCTCAGGGCGACAGGATTTCGTCGTAGCCGCGGCCGATGAACTGCAGCAGGCAGAATCCATGCCCGAAGGGATCGGCCATTAGTGCCAGGCGCCCCCAGGCATGCTTCTGGCGCCGTTCCAAGGTGGCACCGGCAGCCAGAGCACGAGCCAGGGCGCTATCCAGATCATCCACCACCCAGTCCAGATGTAGCGGCGTCCAATGTCGGGCGTAGTCACGTGTCTGCCTGCTCTGGGGGCTGGCGCGGCTGCCGGCGGCCTTGGCCAGCAGGTAGATCGGCGCATTGCCGCCGAGCAGTTCGAGCACCTCGGGGCCCAAGCGTCGCCCTGGCTTCAGCTCGAAGGCGCTGGTGTAGAAGCGCGTGGCGCGCTCCAGGTCGTCCACATCGATGTTGATCAGCAGCTGCATGGTGGCGTCCTCCTGCGCTGCAGCATAGGCGGCGCGAGGTAGGCGAGGGCGCAGCCGGCAAATGCCGGGCAGAAAAAAGCCCCGCAGTGGCGGGGCTCTTTCATCGGCGCGAGGCGATCAGACCAGCTCGGCCCACAGGTCGTACTCGTCGGCATCGACCACACGCACGCGGACCTTGTCGCCCGGCTTCACGCTGGTCGAGTCGATGAACACGCTGCCGTCGATCTCCGGGGCATCGGCCCAGGAACGGGCGACTGCGCCTTCGTGGTCGACTTCGTCGATCAGCACTTCGATCTCGGTGCCGACCTTGCGCTGCAGGCGCGCGGCGGAAATCGCCTGCTGGTGCGCCATGAAACGGTCCCAACGGTCCTGTTTGACGTCATCCGGCACCGGCTCCAGGCCCAGGTCGTTGGCCGGGGCGCCATCCACCGGGCTGTACTGGAAGCAGCCAACGCGGTCGAGCTGGGCTTCGGTCAGCCAGTCCAGCAGGTACTGGAAGTCTTCCTCGGTCTCGCCGGGGAAGCCGACGATGAAGGTGGAACGGATGGTCAGTTCCGGGCAGATCTCGCGCCAGGACTTGATGCGGGCCAGGGTCTTGTCCTCGAAGGCCGGGCGCTTCATGGACTTGAGCACTTTCGGGCTGGCGTGCTGGAACGGGATGTCCAGGTACGGCAGCAGCTTGCCGGCGGCCATCAGCGGGATCACGTCGTCGACGTTGGGGTACGGGTAGACGTAGTGCAGGCGCACCCACACGCCCATGCTGGAGAGCGCTTCGCACAGCTCCTTCATGCGTGTCTTGACCGGCTGGCCTTCCCAGAAGTCGGTCTTGTACTTCAGGTCCACGCCGTAGGCGCTGGTGTCCTGGCTGATCACCAGCAGCTCCTTGACGCCGGCCTTGACCAGGCGCTGGGCCTCGGACAGCACGTCGCCGACCGGGCGGCTGACCAGCTTGCCGCGCATGGACGGGATGATGCAGAAGGCGCAGCTGTGGTTGCAGCCCTCGGAAATCTTCAGGTAGGCATAGTGGCGCGGGGTCAGCTTGATGCCTTGCGGCGGCACCAGGTCGACGTAGGGGTTGTGATCGGCCTTGGGCGGGATCACCTCGTGCACCGCGTTGACCACCTGCTCGTACTGCTGCGGACCGGTGACGGCCAGCACGCTCGGGTGCACGTCACGGATGGCGTTCTCGGACACGCCCATGCAGCCGGTGACGATCACCTTGCCGTTCTCGGCGATGGCCTCGCCGATGGTATCCAGAGACTCGGCCTTGGCGCTGTCGATAAAGCCGCAGGTGTTGACCACCACGACGTCGGCATCCTGGTAGGTCGGGACGATCTCGTACCCTTCCATGCGCAGCTGGGTGAGGATGCGTTCGGAGTCGACGGTCGCTTTCGGGCATCCGAGCGAGACAAATCCGACTTTCGGTGTGGCGGTGGACATCGGTGGCTAACCTCAAACGGGCGCTCGGGAGGGCGCCTCTGATCAAAAAGTGCGCAATTCTAGCGGCGCTTGAGGTGGTTTTCCAGTAGTGGTGATAACTGGAGGTGTCCAGCGTGACAGTAAACTTTCACTCTAAGTCGGTAGGTCGGAAGTGCCGAAAGCGGACGCCATTGCTGCCTACCGTTACTGCATCACGCCATATCGCTCTGACTGAACTCCTCGGCGAGGAAGTCGATCAGGGTGCGCACCGAGGGCAGCAGGCCGCGGCGTGAGGGGAAGATGGCGTGGACGATGCCGCACTTGGGCGTCCAGCCCGGCAGCATTTCCACCAGGGTACCGGCGGCCAGGTCGGCGCGTACCGCCACTCGTGGCAGGTGCACGATGCCGACGCCGGCCAGTGCTCCGTTGCGCAGGGCCAGCAGGTCGTCGGTGATCATCCGTGGCTTGTGCGCGATCACCAGTCGGCCATCGTCCGGGCCCAGCAGTTCCCACTGGTACTCGCGCTGGGAGCTGCCCCAGTACAGGCTCGGCAGGCTGCCCAGTTCCTCTGGTAGGAAGTTCTTCGGCAATGAGGCCAGAAGGGCCGGGCTTCCCACTAGACACTGGGTGCTGGCGCCCAGCACCTTCATCACCATGTCGGTGTTCTCCAGTGGCGGGAAACGCACGCGCAGGGCGACGTCGAAGCCATCGTGAAGCAGGTCCACCCGGCGGTTGGTGCTCTCGATATACAGCTCCACCAGCGGGTACTTGAGCATGTAGCGGGTCAGCATCGGCCCGACCCAGGAGTTCAGCAGCGTGGTCGGACAGGCCAGGCGCACCAGGCCGCGTGGTTCGCAGCGATTGCGCTCGATCACCTCGGCCGCTCCCTCGGCCTCCACGCGCATGGCCACGCAGCGCTGGTAGTACTCCTGGCCGATCTCGGTGAGTGACAGATGCCGGCTGGTGCGGTGCAGCAGGCGCACGCCGAGGCGCTCCTCCAGTTCGGCAATGCGCCGGCTGAGCTTGGACTTGGGCATGTCCAGCGCGCGCCCGGCGGCGGCGAAGCCGCCTTGCTCCACCACCTGGGTGAAGTAGTAGAGGCTGTTGAGGTCTTCCATGGATCGTTCACCAAATAGAACGCTAGAGGCGATTTTTGCAGTCTAGTGCATCAAAGGTCTCGAATTTAATCTTTCCTCCATGCAGTGACGCACTGCAAGGCGAAACCAAACACCGGCCCGGCCGGAACCTACTGAAAGCAAATCGAGGACTTCACCATGACCAACGCCACCTACAACCGCCTGGACAAAGATAACGCCGTCGTTCTGCTGGTTGACCACCAAGCCGGCCTGCTGTCCCTGGTTCGCGACATCGAGCCGGACAAGTTCAAGAACAACGTGCTGGCCCTGGCTGACCTCGCCAAGTTCTTCAAGCTGCCGACCATCCTCACCACCAGCTTCGAAACCGGCCCCAACGGCCCGCTGGTCCCCGAGTTGAAAGAGATGTTCCCGGATGCGCCGTACATCGCCCGTCCCGGCCAGATCAACGCCTGGGACAACGAAGACTTCGTCAAGGCGATCAAGGCCACCGGCAAGAAGCAGCTGATCATCGCCGGTGTGGTCACCGAAGTGTGCGTGGCGTTCCCGGCCCTGTCGGCCATCGCGGAAGGCTTCGACGTGTTCGTCGTCACCGATGCTTCCGGCACCTTCAACCAGATCACTCGTGACTCCGCCTGGAGCCGCATGACCCAGGCCGGCGCGCAGCTGATGAACTGGTTCGCCGTGGCCTGCGAGCTGCACCGCGACTGGCGTAACGACGTGGAAGGCCTGGCCAAGATCTGCTCCGACCATATCCCGGACTACCGCAACCTGATCACCAGCTACAGCGCCCTGACCGGGGGCAAATGATCCTTCGCTAGAACACAAAGCCGGGGCCTGATTCAGGCTCCGGCTTTTTTGTTTTGTATGCCGTCGCTGGCGACTCTGTGTGCTTTCGGCCGCAGGACGGCCGCTTGAACCTCCAGCTCGGCGGGTTGATCTATCCTCCCCGTAGCTATCTCCTTTGCACGTGCCACTCCCAGGCGCTGCCGAGGCGGGCAGTAGGAAGCACAGCCTGTTTTCCGGATGGAGCCATCCATGAGCGAAATCGCTGCCGAGCAGCACAAGTCCTCCCATGCAGGGTCCTCCATCGGTCTGCTGATCGGCGCCGTGGGTGTGGTGTATGGCGATATCGGTACCAGCCCGCTGTACACCCTCAAGGAGGTGTTCAACGGCGGCTATGGGGTACAGGTCAACCACGAGGGGGTGCTCGGCGTACTGTCGCTGATCTTCTGGTCGTTGATCTGGGTAGTGACGGTCAAGTACGTGCTGTTCGTGCTGCGTGCGGACAACCAGGGCGAGGGCGGGGTGATGGCGCTGACTGCGCTGGCGCGCCTGGCTGCGGCCGATCGCCCGCGGCTGCGCATGGTGCTGGTGCTGCTCGGGCTGTTCGGCGCCGGGCTGTTCTACGGCGACAGCATGATCACCCCGGCTATCTCCGTGCTGTCGGCGGTGGAGGGCCTGGAGATCGCCTTCGATGGCCTGGAGCACTGGGTGGTGCCGCTGGCGCTGATCCTGCTGGTGGGCCTGTTCCTGATCCAGAAGCACGGCACCGCGCGCATCGGCACCCTGTTCGGCCCGGTGATGCTGCTGTGGTTCGGCACCCTGGGTGCGTTGGGCATCTACGGCATCGTCCATCAGCCGCAGGTGTTGCAAGCGCTCAATCCGTACTGGTGCATCCACTTCTTCATCGCCCACCCCGGCATCGGCGTGGCCATTCTCGGCGCGGTGGTGCTGGCGCTGACCGGTGCCGAGGCGCTGTATGCGGACATGGGCCACTTCGGCCGCAAGCCGATTGCCCGCGCCTGGTTCCTCCTGGTGCTGCCGGCACTGGTGCTCAACTACTTCGGCCAGGGCGCGATGCTGCTGGAGAACCCGGCCGCGGCGCGCAACCCGTTCTATCTGCTGGCTCCCGGTTGGGCACTGTTGCCGCTGGTGGGGCTGGCGACCTTTGCCACCATCATCGCCTCGCAGGCGGTGATCTCCGGGGCCTTCTCCCTGACCCACCAGGCCATCCAGCTCGGTTACATCCCGCGTATGCACATCCAGCACACTTCGGATGCCGAGCAAGGGCAGATCTACATCGCCGCGGTGAACTGGTCGCTGATGGTCGCCGTGGTGCTGCTGGTGCTCGGCTTCGAGTCGTCCGATGCGCTGGCCTCGGCCTATGGCGTGGCGGTGACCGGCACCATGCTGATCACCACGCTGTTGTCGGCCGCCGTGGTGCTGCTGCTGTGGAAGGCGCCGCGCTGGTTCGCCATTCCGCTGTTGCTGCTGTTCTTCCTGGTGGATGCGCTGTTCTTCGCCGCCAATGTGCCGAAGATCATCCAGGGCGGGGCCTTCCCGGTGATTGCCGGCCTGGTGGTGTTCGTCCTGATGACTACCTGGAAGCGCGGCCGCCATCTGCTGGTGGAGCATCTGGACGACAACGCCCTGCCGTTGCCGATATTCATCTCCAGCATTCGCAGCCAGCCGCCGCACCGGGTCAAGGGCACTGCGGTGTTTCTCTCCGCGCGCTCGGATGCGGTGCCGCATGCGCTGTTGCACAACCTGCTGCACAACCAGGTGCTGCATGAGCAGGTGGTGTTGCTCACCGTGGCCAGTGAGGACCGGCCGCGGGTACGGCCCGAGCGGCGCTTCGAGGTGGAGGCCTATGGCGATGGCTTCTTCCGGGTGATCCTGCATTTCGGTTTCATGGAGGAGCCGGACGTGCCGGAGGCGCTGCGCCTGTGTCACCTCAACGATCTGGATTTCAGCCCGATGAGCACCACCTGGTTCCTCAGTCGCGAGACGGTGGTGGCGAGCAAGCGCTTCGGCATGGCGCGTTGGCGCGAGGCGCTGTTCGCCTTCATGTTGCGCAACGCCAACAGCAACCTGCGCTTCTTCCGGCTGCCATTGAATCGGGTGATCGAGCTGGGCACTCAGGTGGAGATCTGAGGCGCTGGCCGCAGACGACAACGGCGCCCTTGGGCGCCGTTGTTCATTGCATAGTCGCCGTTACTGCGGCGCGCCTTGCTGGCGTTGGCGAATGCCCTGCAACAGGCGTTCGGCGAGTTTCGGATAGTCGCCGTCGTAGTGGTGCCCGCCGGGCAGCTGGAGCATTTCGCCGGGAATGTTCGGCAGGGTGCAGCCGCTCTCCGGGCCTTCCTCCTCGCCATACACGCAGAGCACCTTGGCTGCCGGCAGCTTGAGCAGTTCCGGGCCGGTGGGCGCTTCCTTGCCTTCCTTGCCGAGCCAGCCCTGTACTTCGATCTCGAAGCTGCCGCTGCGCGCCAGGGCGAGCAGGACGATGGCGTCCACCTGCTGCTGGTCGGTCGCGTCCAGGCGGTTGTAGAAGGCCGGCAGAGTGTCGGCGCCGAAGGAGAAGCCGATCAGCACGAAGCGCTTGGCGCCCCATTTCTCGCGGTAGCTCTGCATCAGTTTGGCGAGGTCGCTGGCGCCGGTTTCCGGGCTCTTGTGCTGCCAGAAGTAGCGCAGCGAATCGATGCCCACGACGGGGAAGTCGCGCTTGGCCAGCTCGGCGGCCACGTCGCGGTCGAGATCGCGCCAGCCGCCGTCGCCGGAGTAGAACAGGGTCACGGTGTCGCTCGGCTTGGCTGCCGGCACTTCGATCACGGGCAGCGCGTCCGGGCTGGCCTGCAGGGTGCGCAGCAGCTGGGCGTGGAGCAGGTCCTTGAGCGAGGTGTCGTAGTCGCCGATCAGGGTTTCGCTGTTCGGCTGGCCACGCACGAAGCGCGCGCTGTTGTCGTCCGGGTTGTTGTTCCAGGCCACCAGCCAGTGGCCGTGTTGCAGCTCCTGGGGCAGCACCGCATTGCAGTCGGGATGCTTCATGTTGAAGTCCACCGACAGCGCCTTGGCCTGGTCGCTCGGCTGGCTGGCCAACCAGCGCCAGGCCAGCACCGCGCCGGGGCCGCTGCCGGCCACGAGGTCGGCGCTGCCAAGTAGCTCCAGTGCCTGGTCGAGACGTTGCCGTTGTGCCCCGCAGCTGGCGTCGGTGGCGATGGCGTACTGGGCGATGCGCGTATGCCCGGCCTCGGCCAGCGCTGCCAGCTCGTCAGCGCTGTACAGCTGGTCGGCGGGCAGGGCAAGCAGCACGCGGTGCTCGGGGCGGCCTGCGGGTAGGGCGATGTTCAGCTCGCCGCCGCTGGCCAGCGGCACGCTTTGCTGCACGGCGCGGTACTGGCTGTAGTACCAGGCGCCGCCGCCGGCGAGTGCTAATGTGGCGAGCAGGGGCAGGGCGATCAGCAGGGTGCGTTTCATCGTTTCACCAGTCCGGTCAGGCCGCCGGCGATCAGCGCGGCGGTATCGGCCAGGGCCACCAGGGGGTCGAGTCCGGCGGGCACGGCCATGTAGCGGGGCTCCCAGTCGGGCTGGAATTTCTCCTTGAAACGACGCAGCCCCTGGAAGTTGTAGAACTGCTCGCCGCGCTGGAAAACCAGGGCGCCGAGGCGCTGGGTGAGCGGTGCGCCACGGCGTGGCTGCAGGCCGGAGAGCGGCACCATGCCGAGGCTGAAGCGCTCGTAGCCCTGGGCCTTGAAGTGCAGCAGCAGGCTGAGCATGAGGAACTCCATGGTCAGCTTGGGCGCTTCGGGGTGCATGCGCATCAGGTCGATGCTGGCGACCTTGCGTGCGTCGGTTTCCAGCAGGTTGGCGAAGGCCACCGGGCGGCCCTCGAACTCGATCACCGCGATGCGGAAGTGGCGCAGGTAGGCCGGGTCGAAACGGCCCAGGGAGAAGCCCTTCTCGCGCACCTGCTTGCCTTGCATCCAGGCGTCGGAGATCGGCCGCAGCAGCTCCAGCGGCGCCTCTCCGGGCTCGTGGATGCGCAGCGCCAGGCCGTCGCGCTGGCCGCGGCTGAGGGTGTAGCGCAGATCCTTCATGGCCTTGTTCTTGTCTTCCAGGTCGAAGCGCGGCAGGTCCACGCGCGCTTCCTCTCCGAGCTTGATCGCGGACAGGCCGATGTCCATGTAGTAGGGCAGGTTCTCGGCGCGCACCTGGTAGAACACCGGGCGCGCGTGGTGTAGGTCGCAGAGGTCGCGGAACTGCCAGATCAGCTCGGCGCGGTGCGCGGCGCAGCCTATCGGGTCGAACAGCGCCACCAGGCTGCGGCCCTGCATGGCGTACATCAGGAAGGCGTCGCCGCTGGGGTGCAGCAGCAGGGCCTTGTCGCCGGTCAGGGCCAGGCCGCCGTCGGGCTGGTCCGAGGCCAACAGAATGCGCGCGGCCTGCTGCAACTGGGCTTCATCCGGGCGGTCAATGCTCGGTGGCGTCGGGCGCAGCAGCCAGAGCAGCGCCAGGCCGGCCAGCAACAGGCCGCTGGCCAGGGCGGCACGCAGTGCGCGCGGGGCGTCGCCGTCCACCGCGAACTGCCACCACAGCTCATGCTCGTAGGGCACATCCTGGTAGGCGAAGAACATCAGCCACAGGGCGGCGCTCAGCACGCAGATGGCGGCCACCAGGTTGACCGGCGAGAAAGGCATTTCCAGCAAGCGACTGGGGCGATAGAAAGCGCGGCGGAAGGACGCCAGCAGGGCGGCGGTGGCGCTCAGCAGCAGCGCCTCTTCCCAGTCGAAGCCCTTGAGCAGAGAGAGCAGGGCGCCGGCCAGCAGCAGGCCGAGGGTCAGGGCCCAGGCCGCCGACAGGCGCCGACGCAGACCGTGGGCGAGCAGCAGGCAGAGGACGCCGATCAGGCTGGCGGCCAGGTGCGAGGCGTCGATCAGGCGGTGTGGAATCAGGAAGCTGAGGTGTTCCAGGCGCACGTCCACCGAGGGCGTGGCGCCGGAGAACAGCAGCACGATGCCGGCGAGGAACACCAGCAGAGCCAGGACCGGCGCTGCCGGCCCGGACATGGTGCGCAGCGCCTGGCGCCCGGCCGGCAGGTATTGTCGCGCCTCGTTGGCGAGCAGTAGCAGGCAGGCCAGTAGCAGCGGCAGGCCGATGTAGATCAGTCGATACAAAAGCAGCGCGGCGGCCAGCGGCGCGGCGCCGATCTGCCCGGCGAAGGCGGCCAGCAGCACGGCCTCGAATACGCCGACGCCACCCGGCACATGGCTGAGCACGCCGGCGGCCAGGGCTAGAAGGTAGACCAGCAGGAAAGCGCCCAGCGGCGGACCTTCCGGCAGTAATAGATAGAGCACGCTGGCGGCGGCGCAGGCGTCGATGGCGGTGATGACCAGTTGCAGCAGGCTCATGCGCAGCCCCGGCAGGCGCAGGCGGCTCTTGCCGAGGGCCACATCGATGGTGCCGGGCATTGTGTTCTCGGCCAGGCGTCGGCGGCTCAGCCACAGCAGTATTCCGGCAATGCCCACCAGCAGCAGCGCCGCCAGTGTTTGCAGTATCGGCTCCGGCAGATGCAGAGCCAGGGCGGCATCGGCTGGATCGCTCAGCGCCGCAAGGGCGGCCAGCACCGGCAGGGCGCAACCCAGCGAGAGGCTGACGAACAGGCTGATGCGGGCGATGTCGGCGGTGCTCACGCCCTCGCGGCCGTACAGGCGATAGCGCACGGAGCCGCCGCTGAGCACCGAAAGGCCGATGGCGTTGCTCACCGCCGAGGCGCAGAAGTTGCCCATGAACAGGCGCGGCAACGGCAGGCTCACCCCGGCATAGCGGCAGGCCGACCATTCATAGCCGGCCAGGGCGAGGAAGCCCACCGCAGTGGCGAGCAGAGCGCCGCCCAGGCGTTCGCCTGGAATCTCATGGATTGCCGTTCGCAGGGCATCCGGGTCCAGCGCCTGCAGCAGGTGCCAGCAGGCCAGCAGGCCGATGACGAAGAGCAGCAGAGTGAAGCCCAGGGTCAGTGGCTGGCGATAGGCAGTGACACGCTGCAGCCAGGTCGGCGGCGCGGGGATGTCCAGTTCGGCAGGTATGTCGGGCGCGTCGGCGTCAGAGGAGGGAGGGACTTCAGTAGCAGGGGCGGTAGAGGGTGTAGCGCGCATCGAGCACCTCGATCAGATTGCGCTCAGAGTTCGGCGTGGCCGGCTGGTTCCCTGATATGTGGCTTGCCTCTAGAAATAAAAGCCCCTGAAACGCAAAAGGCCACTCGATTGAGTGGCCTTTTGCGGAATCTGGTTGCGGGAGCCGGATTTGAACCGACGACCTTCGGGTTATGAGCCCGACGAGCTACCAGACTGCTCCATCCCGCGGCCGCCATTCTAGCGGCGAACGCCACCCTGTCAACCTCTAATTAAGAAAAAACTGTTTTTCCGTCAGATGGTTAGCGTTTCGCGGGTGCTAGACTGCCGGGCTTCGGAGCAGGCCGGACGGGGCTTTGCGTGCGCAAGATCATCCACATCGACTGCGATTGTTTCTACGCCGCCATCGAGATGCGCGACGATCCGCGCCTGGCCGGCAGACCGCTGGCGGTGGGTGGGGCGGCGGATCGGCGTGGCGTGGTCGCCACCTGCAACTATGAGGCGCGAGCCTGGGGCGTGCGCTCGGCCATGCCCATGGGCCAGGCGCTCAAGCTGTGCCCGGACCTGCAGGTAGTGCGGCCGCGCATGGATGCCTATAAAGCAGTGTCGCGGGAGATCCACGCGATCTTCCGCGACTACACCGAGACCATCGAGCCGCTGTCGCTGGATGAGGCCTACCTCGACGTCTCCGATAGCCCGCATTTCGATGGTAGCGCCACGCGCATCGCCCAGGACATTCGCCGGCGCGTATCCCAGGAACTGCATATCACCGTGTCCGCCGGTGTGGCGCCGAACAAGTTCCTGGCCAAGATCGCCAGCGACTGGCGCAAGCCCAATGGCCTGTTCGTGGTGACTCCGGATCAGGTCGAGGAATTCGTCGCCGCACTGCCGGTGAGCAAGCTGCACGGGGTCGGCAAGGTCACGGCGAGCAAGATGGAGCGTCTGGGCATCGTCAGCTGCCTGGACTTGCGCGAGTGGAGCAAGCTGGCCCTGGCCCGCGAGTTCGGCAGCTTCGGCGAGCGCCTGTGGAACCTGGCCCGCGGCATTGATGAGCGTGTGGTGCAGGTGGATAGCCGGCGCCAGTCGGTGAGCGTGGAAAACACCTTCGACAAGGATCTGCCGGACCTGGCCGCCTGCCTGGAGCAGCTACCGGAGCTGCTGCAGCAGCTCGACACGCGCATGGCGCGGCTGGATGCGAGCTACCGGCCGGACAAGCCGTTCGTGAAGATCAAGTTCCACGATTTCAGCCAGACCACCCTGGAGCAGGCCGGCGCGCGGCGCGATCTGGAGAGCTACCAGCGCCTGCTGGGCGCCGCCTTTGCCCGAGGAGGCAAGCCGGTGCGCCTGCTCGGTGTGGGCGTGCGCCTGCTCGACCTGCGTGGCCGGCATGAACAGCTGGAGCTGTTTGCGCCTTAAGTGGCGGCTCTCAGCCTTCCTCAGGCCACAGGCGGATCGGCTTGCCCGTGGCCGGCCACAGCTGCAGCTGGCCGATGCCGGACACGTCCCAGCGCTGCACCTGGCTCAGGGCCTCGAGGAAGCGCTGTTCCTGCTCCATCAACGCCGGGGCGCACATCTTGCGGGTGGCGCCGGGCTGGGCGAAGGTCAGTTTGTCGCCGTCGCGGCTGTAGCCGGCGAACCAGTGATTGCAACCGGCGCTGCCGTAGGCGCGGCCATCCTCGCCGAGGGTGATGGTCAGGTGGCTGCGGTCGATCAGTGGGCGTTCGCCGATCCACTCCACCTGGTAGGTCTTCTCGCTTTCCAGTTGTGGCCGATCGCTGGCGCAGCCGACCAGGGCAACGGCCAGTAGCGTGGGGGCCAGGGCGTGTTTCATGCGCTGTTCTCCTTGCAGGCGGGGCAGAAGTGTTTGCCGGCGCGGCTGGCCCAGCCCAGCTCGCTCAGGCGGGCCTCGGCGGCGGCCGGCTGGGCCTTGGCGCCGAGGCTGGCGTCGACGGCGAATTCCAGATCGATGCGCTTGTCGCAGCCGTCGCAGTCGACCTGCCAGTTGTGGATGGCCAGCTCGCGGAAGGCCGGGCCGCTGGCCACCGCCAGCCACTGGCCGGGCGGGTTGATCAAGTGGCGGACCTTTTCCACGGCCAGGCTCATGGACAGGTCGCGGCTGCCCTTGAGGGTCACCAGCAGGGTGTCGCCGGCCTGGATGGCACCACCGTTGCCGGTGACCTGGTAGCGGCCCGGCGAAAGGGCGCGGCACTCGGTCAGGGTGTGTTGCGGGTTGAGCAGGGTGTAGCGGAAATCGTGGGTGGTCATGGCGCCTCCGGAAATGCGCGGGATGCTATCACGCCGCCGATGTCACCCGGTTGACCGGCGCGCCGGCGGCCCAGGCGGCGATGTTGTTCAGGGTGGTGCTGGCGATGGCGGCCAGCGCCTCGCGGGTTAGGAAGGCCTGGTGGGCGGTGACGATGACGTTGGGAAAGGTCAGCAGGCGCGCCAGCACATCATCCTGCAGCGGCTGGTCGGAGCGGTCCTCGAAGAACAGCTCGGCCTCTTCTTCATAGACATCCAGGCCCAGGTAGCCGAGCTGGCCGCTCTTCAGCGCGTCGATCAGCGCGGGGGTGTCGACCAGGGCGCCGCGGCCGGTGTTGATCAGCATGGCGCCGTGCTTCATCTGCGCGAGACTTGCGGCATTGATCAGGTGGCGGCTGCTCTCGGTCAGCGGGCAATGCAGGCTGATCACGTCGCTTTGCGCGATCAGCGCGTCCTGGCCGACCTGGCGGGCGCCGATCTGCTCCAGGCCGGCGATGGGGTAGGGGTCGCTGATCAGCAGCCGGCAGCCGAAGCCGGCCATGATCCGCGCAAAGGCCAGGCCGATCTGCCCGCCACCGATCACGCCAACGCTCTTGTCGTGCAGGTCGAAGCCGGTCAGACCGTGCAGGCTGAAATCGCCCTCGCGGGTGCGGTTATAGGCGCGGTGGATGCGCCGATTGAGCGCCAGGATCAGCGCCACGGCGTGCTCGGCCACCGCATGCGGCGAGTAGGCCGGTACCCGGACCACGGCCAGACCCAGGCGCTGGGCAGCCTGCAGGTCGACGTGATTGTAGCCGGCCGAGCGCAGGGCGATCAGCCGTGTGCCGCCAGCCGCCAGGCGCTCCAGCACCGCTGCGGAAAGATCGTCGTTGATAAAGGCGCAGACCACTTCACTGCCGGCGGCCAGGGCGGCGGTATCGGCATTCAGCAGACTGTCCTGGTAGCGCAGCTGCCAGCCCGGCGGCAGCGCGCAGGCATCGAAGCTGGCGCGGTCATAGGACTTGGCACTGAACAGGGTGATGCGCATGGGCGGTCCTCAGGCGTCTACCGCGGCCTCCTCGGCCAGGCGGGCGATGGCGGCGTCGAGTTCGTCGAGGGCGCTCTGCGCCGTCGGGTCATCCTGCTTGAGCAGGGTCTCGCTGCGCTGGCAGGCGGCGCGCAGCTGCGGCACGCCGCAGTAACGCGTGGCGCCGTGCAGGCGGTGCACTCGTTCGAGCAGGGCGCTGCGCTCGCCGCCGTCGCGGGCCTGGCGAATGGCCTGGCGGTCGGCATGCAAGCCGGCCAGCAGCATCGCCAGCATGTCGCTGGCCAGGTCGGCCTTGCCGGCGGCCAGACGCAGGCCTTCCTCGGGGTCGAGCACGCGCAGACTGGCGTTGGCGATCTGCGGTGCGGCCGTGGCCGGTTGCGGATGGTTGCGCAGGGCAAGGCCGGTCCACTTGAGCACCACCTGAGCCAGTTGGCGCTCGTTGATCGGCTTGGTCAGGTAGTCGTCCATGCCGCCCTGCAGCAGCAGGCGTTTCTCGTTGGCCAGGGCGTGGGCGGTGAGGGCGACGATGGGCAGCGGATTGCGCTCGTTTTCCTGTTCCCACTGGCGAATCGCCTCGGTGGCCTGGCGGCCGTCCATGCCGGGCATCTGCACGTCCATGAACACCAGGTCGAAGTTGTGCCGCTGCACCGCCTCGACAGCGGCGTAGCCGCTGTCCACCGCCATTACCTCGGCGCCCATGTCGCCGAGCAGGGTCTGTACCAGCAGCAGGTTGGCCGGGTTGTCGTCGACGCAGAGCAGGCGCGGTGCGCGACTGGTCAGCGGGGCGAGTGGCTCGGCGCGGAAGGCGCGCGGGCTGACCAGTTCGCCGAGGGCGCGCAACAGCTTGCGCGTGCAGGCCGGCTTGGCCTGTAGTTGCAGCTCCGGCAGCGCCTCGTGGTACAGCGCCTGTTCGGTGGTGGGGCAGAGCACCAGGGTCTTGCAGGCCTGGTTTTCGAGCTGCCACAGGTGCTTGCCGAGTTGCTCCGGCGGCAGCTCCTGCAGGCTGACGCCGAGCACCGCGAGGTCGATTGGCTGGCCGTTCTCGCGCTGTTGTGTCACCCGCTCCAGCAACTGCTCCAGGCTGTCGAGCGCAACTACTTCCAGGCTGCAGTCTTCTAGCTGGTGCTGCAGGGCCTGGCGAGTCAGCTCGTGGCTCTCCAGCAGGGCTACGCGGCGGCCTTGCAGTGGTGCGCGTGGCAGGTCGTCGGCGTCGTCGCGGGCCTTGGGCAGAGTCAGGCTGATCCAGAATTCCGAGCCGGTGCCGGGGCTGCTGTCGACGCCGATTTCGCCACCCATCTGCTCGATCAGGCGCTTGGAGATGACCAGGCCGAGGCCAGTGCCACCGGCTTGGCGGCTGAGCGAGTTATCGGCCTGGCTGAAGGCCTGGAACAGCGCGCGCAGGTCCTCGTCGGAGAGGCCGACGCCGGTGTCCTGCACGCTGATGCGCAGCTGCGCGCGGTCGTCGCTCTCGTCCTCGACCATGGCGCGCACGGCGATGGTGCCCTCGCGGGTGAACTTGATCGCGTTGCTGACCAGGTTGGTCAGTACCTGCTTGAGGCGCAGCGGGTCGCCCTGCAGGGCCAGCGGGGTGTCGCGGTAGATCAGGCTGACCAGCTCGAGATTCTTGTCGTGGGCGGCCGGGGCGAGGATGGTCAGGCAGTCCTGGATCAGGTCGCGCAGGTTGAACGGCAGGTTCTCCAGCACCAGCTTGCCGGCCTCGATCTTGGAGAAGTCGAGCACCTCGTTGATGATCCCCAGCAGGCTCTCGGCGGACTTCTCGATGGTGCCCAGGTAGTCCTGCTGGCGTGGGGTCAGGTCGCTCTTCTGCAGCAGGCCGGTGAAGCCGAGGATGCCGTTGAGCGGGGTGCGGATCTCGTGGCTCATGTTGGCCAGGAACTCGGACTTGATGCGGCTGGCCTCCAGGGCCTCCTTGCGCGCCAGGTCCAGCTCGATGTTCTGGATCTCGATGGTCTCGAGGTTCTGCCGCACGTCCTCGGTGGCCTGGTCGATGCTGTGCTGCAGCTCTTCCTGGGCGTTGTGCAGCGCCTCGGCCATACGGTTGATGCCGGCGGCCAGCTGGTCCATCTCATGGCTGCCCAGCGGTGGCAGGCGGGTCTCCAGCTGGCCGTCCTTGAGCTGGTTGACGCCCTGCTGGATGGTGCGCAGCGGGTCGTTGATGGTGCGGCTCATGCGCAGGGCGAGCAGGGCGGTGACGCTGAGCCCGGTGATGATCAGCAGCAGGCTGGCGAACAGGCTGCGATAGCCCTGCAGCAGGGTGCGGTGGTGCGACAGCTCCAGCTCGACCCAGCCGAGCAGGCGGTCGGCGCTGTCCGACTCGACGCTGCCGGCGAGGTTCTGGTGGCGGCCGAACACCGGCAGCAGGAAGCGCGTGGCGTCCTGGCTGGTGGTGGTGGTCAGGGGTTCGACGGTGGTCTGCGGCGCCGGGTTGATCATGTGCGGCCCGGCCTTGGCCAGGCTCTGCCGCTCGGCGGAGAGAAAGCCCACGGCGCGCACGTCGGGCTGGTTCAGCGCCTCCTCGGCCAGGCGCTCGAGCTGCGCGGCATCGCCCCGCGCCAGGGCCGAGGCGGAGAGCGGCGCCAGGTGCTGCACCAGCAGCTCGCCACGCTGCTGCAGCTGGCTGCGCAGGTCGGCCAATTGCGTCCAGGTGAAGTAGCCGCCCAGCACCAACGCCAGCAGGCTGGTGGGTAGCAGGGTGAGCAGCAGTACGCGGCCCTTGATCCCGAGGTCCTTGAACACGGCAGTCTCCATCCAGGCGATAGCGGGAGTTTAGCGATTCGTGCGGTGGGAATCTGCAGTGGCTTTTGGCAGAATAGTCGAGATCAATTCTCATTAGATGCCCATTATCATGAACTCGACCGCACGCATCCTGGCCATCGAGGACGATCCGGTGCTGGCCGCGCACCTGCAGGATCACCTCGGCCGCCGTGGCTTCGACGTGACCCTGCGCGGCGACGGCGAGGCCGGCCTGGCGCTGGCCTGTGCCGAGCCGTTCGATCTGGTGCTGCTGGATATCCTGCTGCCCGGACGCAGCGGCCTGGAGGCGCTGGCCGAACTGCGCCGGCGCCGCGGTGTGCCGGTGATCCTGATGTCCGCCCTGGGCGCCGAGCAGGATCGCATCGCCGGCTTCAGCCAGGGCGCCGACGACTACCTGCCCAAGCCCTTCGCCATGGCCGAGATGGAGGTGCGCATCGACGCCATCCTGCGGCGGGTCGCCTATGAGCGGCGCAAGCCGGAGAGTGTCAGCGCGGAGGGGCTGCAACTCGACGAGGGACGCAGCGATGCGCGCTACCAGGGTAACTGGCTGCAGCTGACCCAGACCGAATACCGCCTGCTGGAGCTGTTCATGCGCCATGCCGGCGAGGTGCAGAGCAAGGCCTTCCTTTATCAGCAGGTGCTGAACCGCCCGTTCTCTGCCCATGATCGGGTACTGGACATGCATGTCAGCCACGTCCGCCGCAAGCTGCAGGCCGTGGGCTACCAGGCCGGGCGTATCGAGACGGTGTGGGGCAAGGGCTACCTGTTCCGCAGTGACGAGGAGTGAGCATGCAGCTGCGTCACTCATTGTTCTGGAAGCTGGCGGGGCTGCTCGGGCTGTTCTGCCTGCTCCTGCTGAGCCTGGCCTCCGATCTCGGCTGGCGGGTTATCGAGATGACCTCGCGCCTGCCGCGCGAAGCTCGTGAGCAGATGCAGGTCTACGCCACGCAGGCCGAGGCGAGCCTGCGCAGCGGTGGTCCGCAGGCCCTGGGGCAGTATCTCGAGCAACTGCAGGCCCGTGAGCAGGCTTGGGCCGTAGTGGTCGACGAGAGCAATCACTCGTTGTCCGACCGGGCCGTGCCGGCGGAAATTGCCAGTCGACTCAGCTTCATCCGCCCCTTGTCGGGCAGCATGGGTCGGCCGGATGGCCGGCCGAATCTCTACATCCCGTTCAGCGATGGCCAGGCGCGCCTAGTGATGCAGCTGCCCGAGCGGCTCAGCCCGCGCCAGCACCTGGGGCTCTATCTGATCTTGCTGCAGAAGGTGCTGCCAACGGTGCTGGCAGTGCTGTTCGGCCTGCTGCTGTATCGCCTGCTGATCTCCCCGCTGGTGGCCCTGCGGCGCCAGGCCCAGGCACTGAGTGGCGGCGACATGAGCGCTCGCGCGGGCGATGTGAGCCGGCGCCGCGACGAGCTGGGCGAGCTGGGCAGGGCCTTCGACCATATGGCCGAGCGTCTGCAGCACACCGTGGGCTACCAGCGCCAGCTGTTGCGCGACCTGTCCCACGAGATGCGTACACCACTGGCGCGCCTGCGCGTGGCCGCCGAGTGCGTGGATGACGCCCAGACCCTGCGGCGGCGCCTGGAACTGGAGCTGGAGTGCATGCAGCAGTTGGTCGATGGCACCCTCGAGCTGGTCTGGCTGGACACCGAACGTCCGCACCTGCAGCTCGAGGACATCGATGTGCCGGCCCTATGGGGCGTGCTGGCCGAGAACGCCTGTTTCGAGAGTGGCTGGCCGGCCGAGCGCCTGCGCTGCGAGCTGCCGTCCGACTGTCGGGTGCGCGGCCACCTCAATGGCCTGGCTCAGGCGCTGGAAAACATCCTGCGCAATGCCATCCGTCATTCGCCGGAGCAGGGCATGGTGCGTTTGTCCGGTCGGCACAAAGATGGCCGCTGGCGTCTCTCTATCGAAGATCAGGGTGGCGGCGTGCCGGCGGCGCAGCTGGGCGCGATCTTCCATCCCTTCACCCGGCTCAATGCCTCGCGTCCGGGTGGCGAGGGTTTCGGCCTGGGCCTGGCCATCGCCCGTGGTGCGGTGCGCATGCAGGGCGGCGAGCTGTGGGCGGAAAACGGCGCCGAAGGTTTGCGCCTGCAATTGAGCCTGGCAAGTGTATAGAACGTAAATAAGCTTTATTCTCAACTGAGAATAAATAGCATTTGCTCCGCTCGGCGTCAGACCGAGCGGGCGGCCACCGTCTCGTGCTCGCCCTACAAGCCATCCAAACGCTTACGGAGAGACGTTGATGCAAAGCCGATTCAAGCTCAGTTACCTGACTCTGGCCCTGTTGGCCGCTGCCGCCCCGTCCATGTCGCTGGCCGAGACGAAGGACTCCGCCGAAGAAAGCACTGAGCTGCTGCAGCTGGGGGAGAGTGAGGTACTGGGCACCGCCGAGGAGGAGCTCAAGCAGGCGCCCGGCGTATCGGTGATCACCGCCGAGGACATCAAGAAGCGTCCGCCGGTCAACGATCTCTCCGAACTCATCCGCAAGATGCCGGGCGTCAACCTGACCGGCAACAGTTCTACCGGCCAGTACGGCAACAACCGCCAGATCGACATCCGCGGCATGGGCCCGGAGAACACCCTGATCCTGATCGACGGCAAGCCGGTCAGCTCGCGCAACTCGGTGCGTATGGGGCGCAGCGGTGAGCGTAACAGCCGTGGCGACAGCAACTGGGTGCCGGCCGAAGCAGTGGAGCGCATCGAAGTGTTGCGTGGCCCGGCTGCCGCCCGCTATGGCTCCGGCGCCGCTGGTGGCGTGGTGAACATCATCACCAAGGCGCCGACCGAGAAGCACAGTGGCTCGGTCACCACCTACTACAACCTGCCGGAAAACGATGCCGAAGGCACCACCGAGCGCATGAGCTTCAACCTGGCGGGTCCGCTGGTCGACTCGCTGTCCTACCGCCTGTACGGCAACCTGAACAAGACCGACGCCGATGACCTGTCGCTCAACGAGGAGTACGCCACCGGCGTGACCCCGCCGGCTGGCCGCGAGGGTGTGCGCAACAAGGACATCAACGGCCTGCTGCGCTGGGACCTCGATTCGCAGCAGGTGCTGGAGTTCGAAGGTGGTTTCAGCCGTCAGGGCAACATCTATGCGGGTGATCGCGCGGTGAGTACCGCAGGTACCCAGCTGATCACCGACCTGGCCAACTCCGGTGCGGAAACCAACATCATGTACCGCCAGGATGCCTCGGTGACCCACCGTGGCGACTGGGACTGGGGCACCTCGCAGCTGGTGGCCAGCTACGAGAACACCCGCAACCGCCGCCTCAACGAGGGCCTGGCCGGTGGCCCGGAAGGCAGCATCAACACCACCGCGGTCATGTCGACTTCCGAGCTCAAGTCCTATCGCCTGGCTGGCGAGGTCAACCTGCCGCTGGAATTCGTCTACAACCAGGTGCTGACCCTGGGCGCCGAGGCCATCCGCGACGAGCTGAACGACCCGTACTCCATGACCCAGAGCATGCAGGGCGTGACTGTTCCCGGCGTGCAGACCGGTGTGCGTAGCGGCGAGTCCGATGCCGACAACTATGCGCTGTTCGTCGAGGACAACATCGAGATCGGCGAGCGCTGGATCGTCACGCCCGGCCTGCGCTTCGACCGTCACAGCGACTTCGGCGGCAACTGGAGCCCGAGCCTGAACAGCTCGTACAAGCTCACCGACCACCTGACCGTGAAGGGCGGTGTAGCGCGTGCCTTCAAGGCGCCGAACCTGTACCAGTCCAACCCCAACTACGTGTACCGCACCAACGGCAACGGCTGCCCGATCGACTACCCGAACCTCGGCAATGGCTGCTACGTGCTGGGTAACGACAACCTCGATGCCGAGACCAGCGTCAACAAGGAACTCGGTCTGGCCTTCGACAAGGATGGCTGGATTGCCGGCGTCACCTACTTCCACAACGACTACAAGAACAAGATCGTCGCCGGCATGGGTAACGGCTCCGATCCGCTCTATGTGCTGCCAGGCACCTCCGGCCTGGGCCAGGTGTTCCGCTGGGAGAACGCCTCCAAGGCAGTCGTTTCCGGCTGGGAAGGCAACCTGACCGTGCCGTTGCTCGGCAACGCCGGCGAGGTGCTGAGCTGGAGCACCAACTTCACCTACATGATCGAGAACAAGAACAAGGAAACCGGCGAGCCGCTGTCCATCATCCCCGAGTACACCATCAACTCGATGCTGGACTGGGCGGTGACCCAATCGCTCGATCTGTCCGCCAGCATGACCCACTACGGCGAGCAGAAACCGCGCAGCCTGACCTCGCGCGGCGCCGCGGCCAGCGGCGGCGAGCTCGAGACGCGTAGCAGCTACAGCGTGTTCGGCCTGAATGCCAACTACGAGCTGAACGAAACCTGGAGCTTCTCCACCGGGGTCAGCAACCTGTTCGACAAGAAGCTGTTCCGCGAGAACAACTCCGGCGGCGCAGGTGCCAACACCTACAACGAACCGGGCCGCGCCTACTTCGCTTCGGTAACCGCCGCATTCTGATTGCACGGGCTCCTGGCCCGCTCAGATGAGTGGGTCTTTGGCTCCGTCAGGCTCGCCTGACGGAGCTTTTGTGTGAGAAGACCTCGATGACAACACTCCCAAACGGTTGCCTGAGTGCATGGTGCTGGAACATTGCGCACCGGGTTGCCCGCGCCATCCCCGGCAATCGCGCCATCTATGGTGGCCTGGTGCTGCTGGCCCTGCTGCCGGCCTTGGCCATGGGCAAGCCGGACCTGACCCAGAAGGTCGGTCCGACCCTCGCCGATAGTGGCTCGTCCTATTACCGCTTCGAGCGCTACGAGCTGGGCTCCGTTGACGGCCAGCGGCATTACCGCGTGGTGCTCGGCATTCCCAAACGAGCGGCACCGACTGCAGGTTATCCGGCGCTGTACCTGCTCGATGGCAATGCCGCGCTGGCCGCCTTGCGCGAGCCGTGGCTGCAGCAGCTGGATGCGGGCAATCCGCCGCTGCTGGTGATGATCGGCTATGCCACCGAGCTGCGCTTCGACGTGGCGGCGCGTGCCTATGACTACACCCCAGCCGTGCAGCCGGGCGAAGCCTTGCTCGATGACCAGGGGCGTGCGGCGGGCGGCTCGCAGGTGTTTCGCCAGCTGATCGAGCAGCGCATCAAGCCGCTGGTCGAAAGCCGCTATCCGCTGGATCGCAACCGCCAGGGCCTGTGGGGCCACTCCTTCGGCGGGTTGTTCGTACTCGACAGCCTGTTCGCGGCGCCGCAGGGCTTCCAGCACTACTACGCCGCCAGCCCGTCGCTGTGGTGGCAGGGTGGCCTGGTGCTGGAACTGGAAAAGCGCCTGCCAAAGGGCGCCGTAGCGCAGCTGGTACTCATGCGCGGCGGCGCCGAAGGGCAGCGGCATCGCGACCAGGACAGTGCGGGTGCGCGGGCCAGGGCCTCGCTGCCGGCCACTGCGCTGCCACAAATGGCCGAGCGCCTCGACCGGCTGCCGGGGCTCGACGTGCAGTACCAGGAAATAGCCGGTCTGGAACACGGGCCGATGCTGCCGGCGTCGCTGGAGCAGGCGCTGCGTCTGTTTGGCCGGCAGTGAACACCAAGAACGAATGACAGGAATGACCGTGATGCCTGTACTGTCCCGCACCCTGGCCGCCATCCTCGGTGGCTACGCCTTCACCTACGCGTTCACCGCGTTTCTTGCCCGGCTGTTGCCGCTGACGCCGCAGGACGCCCTGGTGGTTGCCACGCTGCCGGCTTTCATCATCTATCCGCTGGCCATTCTCTGGGCCTTCGCCTGCCGCAGCGCGACGCGCGCCTGGCTGGGGCTGGCCCTGGCAGCGCCGCTGGCGCTGGTCGGTTTCTGGCCGCAGCTGGTGAGGGCGCTGGCATGAGCAAGCCGCAGACCATCACCCAGAAACTGTCCTGGCTACACACCTGGGGCGGGCTGATTTTCGGCTGGCTGTTGTTCGCCATCTTCCTCACCGGCACCCTGGCGGTGTTCGACAAGGAGATCGACGAGTGGATGCGCCCGGAGATTCCCGCCCACGCCGTCAGCCAGGTCGATGCCGCTCAGCGTGCGCTGGCCTACCTGCAAGCCAAGCACCCGGACGCCAGCGCCTGGAACATCGGCCTGCCGACCGAGCGCTCGCCGGGCCTCACCGTCTCTGCCGGCGAGCAGCGCCGTGGCGGCGGCGAGGTGCTCGACCCGCGTACTGGAGAGAAGATCACCCCGCGCGAGACCGCCGGCGGCGGCTTCTTCTTCCGCTTCCACTTCACCCTCAACCTGCCGCGCAACATCGGAATCTGGGTGGTCGGGCTAGCTGCGGTGGCTATGCTGGTGGCGCTGGTCAGCGGCATCGTCATCCACAAGAAGTTCTTCAAGGAGTTCTTCACCTTCCGCCCGAACAAGGGCCAGCGCTCCTGGCTCGATGCGCACAATGCCAGTGGCGTGTTGCTGCTGCCGTTCCACCTGATGATCACCTACACCGGTCTGGTGATTTTCTACCTCATCTATATGCCGGCGGCGGTAGATGCGCTGTTCGACGGCAATCGCGAAGCCGCCTTTGGCCGTGGCGGCCAGGGTGGCGAGCAACGTGAGGAGCGAGCGCCACGCGAAGGGCAGGGCGCGGAACGCATGGTGCGCGGTACCGAACAGCAAGGCGAGGCGCGGGGTGTCGGTGGGCGCGAGCGTGAACGTGCGCCGGCCCGTGGCGAGCATGCACAGGCTGAGCTGACCGACCTGGCGCTTCTGCTGGCCGAGGCCGAGCGCCTGATGGGGCCGGTGGCCGGGCTGTCGATCCGCAATCCGGGGCGGGCCGATGCGCTGATCGAGGTGCGTCCGGTGCTGGGCAATCGCATCGAGCTGACCAAGGGGCAGAGCATGCAGTTCCATGGCGTCAGCGGCGCGGTGCTGCGTACGCCCAACGTCGCTCGCCCGGTGCCATTGACCCAGCGGGTCATGGCTGGCCTGCACTTCGCCCAGTTCGGTGGCTACCCGATGCGCTGGCTGTACTTCGTCTGCGGCCTGCTCAGCAGCGCGATGATCGCCACCGGCCTGGTGCTGTTCACCGTCAAACGCCGCCGCCGTCCGGATGCCGAGGGCGCGCTGGCCGCGCGTATGCATGGCTTCGCCGAGCGGGTGAATATCGCGGTGATCGCCGGTCTGGGCATCGCCTGCGTCGGTATGCTCTGGGCCAACCGCCTGCTTCCGGTGGAGCTGGCCGGCCGAGCCGGCTGGGAGGTGCAGGTGTTCTTCGGCCTGTGGCTGCTGACGCTGCTGCATGCCTGCCTGCGCCCCTGCCAGCAGGCCTGGCGCGAGCAGCTGGGCGCTGCCGCGGCACTCTGCCTGGCGCTGCCGCTGCTCAGCGCGCTGACGCTGGAGCAGCCCTGGGCCGATGACACGCGTCTGCTACTGGAGCTGACCAGCCTGACCTGCGGCGCGCTGCTGGCCTGGGCCTCCTGGCGCGTCGGCCGGCCGAGCGACAAGCCGGTGCCCCGGCGCAAGGTGCAACCTGCCCTGGAGGTGAACTGAGATGCTGAGTGCATTCTTCGGCGGCGTGCTGCTGGCCTACGCCGGCATGGTTGGTCTGTGCCAGGGCATGGAGCGGCATTACAAGCAGGTCTGGCAGCGCCTGCCGGCACCAGCGCTGCGGCGCGGCCTGCGTTTCGCCGGCTGGGCGCTGCTGTTGGCCAGCTTCGCCGCCTGCGTGGCGGCCTGGGGCTGGGCCATGGGCCCGGTCGGCTGGTTCGGCCAGATCAGCCTGGCCGGCTTCGCTTTGGTCCTGCTGTTGCCCTATCGTCCGCGCCTGGCGGCACTGCTGCCGCTAGGGGCTCTGCCGCTCTGGGGCCTGTTCTGGCTGCTGGGCGGTTGAGCCGAAGTCGCCGCCGATCTGGGGTCGGCGGCTGTTTGCCGGTATCATGGCGCACCTGTTTCACGAACGGATGGCCGCTTCGCCATGACCCTGCAGTTCCCCACCATCGCCGACTGCATCGGCAACACCCCTCTGGTCCGCCTGCAACGCTTGCCTGGCAGCGAACGCAACCACTTGCTGGTCAAGCTGGAAGGCAACAACCCGGCCGGTTCGGTGAAGGATCGTCCGGCCATGTCGATGATCACCCGCGCCGAGCTGCGCGGTGACATCCAGCCCGGCGACATCCTGATCGAGGCCACCAGCGGCAACACCGGCATCGCCCTGGCGATGGCGGCGGCGATCAAGGGTTACAAGATGATCCTGATCATGCCGGACAACTCTACCGACGAGCGCAAGGCGGCGATGACCGCCTACGGCGCCGAGCTGATCCTGGTGGACAACATGGAGGTCGCCCGCGATCTGGCCCTGGCCATGCAGGCCGAAGGCAAGGGCAAGGTGCTCGACCAGTTTGCCAATGGCGACAACCCCGAGGCGCACTACCGCGGCACCGGCCCGGAGATCTGGCGCCAGACCCAGGGTGCGATCACCCACTTCATCAGCTCGATGGGCACCACCGGCACCATCATGGGCACTTCGCGCTATCTCAAGGAACAGAACCCGGCCATCGAGATCATCGGCCTGCAGCCGCAGGACGGCTCGGCCATCCCCGGCATCCGCCGCTGGCCGCAGGAATACCTGCCGAGCATCTACGATGCCGCGCGGGTGGATCGCGTACTGGACATCACCCAGGCCGAGGCTGAGGACATGATGCGCCGCCTGGCTCGCGAGGAAGGCATCTTCTGCGGGGTGTCCTCCGGTGGCGCCGTGGCGGCCATGCTCAAGCTGGCGCGCGAGACCGAGAACGCGGTGATGGTGGCGATCATCTGCGATCGCGGCGACCGCTACCTGTCTTCCGGCCTGTTCAACCAATAACCATGGCCAAGCACAAGTCGCTGCGCTTCCAGCCCTCCGGTGGCGAGCGCAAGGCCCAGGTACCGGTGGGCAAGAAGCAGAAGCTGACCATCGAGCGTCTGGCCAATGACGGCCGTGGCATCGCCTTCGTCGAGGGGCGCAGCTGGTTCGTCGCCGGCTCCCTGCCGGGCGAGGAGGTTGAGGCTCGCGTGCTGAATGCCCGTGCCCAGGTGGTCGAGGCACGCACCGAGCGCGTGCTGCGCGCCGTGGAGCTGCGCCGCGAGCCGGCCTGTGCCCACGCCGGCACCTGCGGCGGCTGCACCCTGCAACATCTGCCCCACGACGAACAGCTCGCCCTGAAACAGCGCACCCTGGCCGAGCAGCTCAAGCGCTTCGCCGAGCTGCAACCCGGTGAGTGGGTTGCGCCGCTCAGCGGGCCGGAGCTGGGCTATCGCCGCCGCGCGCGCATCGCCGTGCGCTGGGACGTCAAGGCCAAGCGTCTGGAGGTAGGCTTCCGCGCCGCCGCTAGCCAGGACATCGTCGCCATCGACGACTGCCCGGTACTGGTACAGCCCTTGCAATCGATCCTGCGTGCTTTGCCGCAGTTGTTGCGTAGCCTGGACAAGCCGCAGGCGCTCGGTCACGTCGAGCTGTTCCACGGTACTCAGTCGGCCGTGCTGCTGCGCCACACGGCGCCGTTGGGCGAGCCGGATGTGCAGCGTTTGCGTGATTTCTGCGCCGAGCATGACGCGCAGTTGTGGCTGCACGGTGCCGGTGAGCCGGAGGCGGATCAGCCCGAGCTGAGCCTGGGCTATCGTCTGGAGCCCTGGAGCCTGGAGCTGCAGTACCGCCCGGGCGACTTCGTGCAGGTCAACGGCCTGATCAACCAGTCGATGGTCGAACAGGCGCTAGACTGGTTGGCGCCGCAGGCGGGTGAGCGAGTGCTGGACCTGTTCTGCGGCCTGGGCAATTTTGCCCTGCCGCTGGCCCAGCAGGTACGCGAGGTAGTGGCGGTGGAAGGCGTGCAGACCATGGTCGAGCGGGCGCGCGACAACGCGCAGCGCAATGGCCTGGGCAACCTGCACTTTTTCCGTGCCGACCTGTCGAACCCGCTGGCCGGTGAACCCTGGGCCGCCCAAGGCTTCGATGCGATCCTGCTGGACCCGCCGCGTGACGGTGCGTTCGAGGTGGTCAAGCAGATCGGCGTGTTGGGCGCGCGGCGTTTGGTTTATGTTTCATGCAACCCGGCGACCCTGGCGCGCGATGCCGCCGAACTGGTCAGGCAGGGTTTCCGGCTGAAGCGGGCCGGGATTCTCGACATGTTCCCGCAGACGGCACATGTGGAGGCGATGGCGTTATTCGAGATGGGCTAGGAAGCTCATGTAATCCGACTGACCCATAGAAGGTCAGAGCTAATCCGGCGGGTTCAGGCCCGCCGTAGGGAAGGCAGAAGATGGTACAGGTGAGAGCACACCAGCCGATCAACCTCGACGGCAGCATCAACCTCGAGGCTTGGCTGGACCATACGTTGAGCGTCGACCCGGCGCTGGATCGCGAGGCTCTGAAGGCGGCCTGCGAGTTCGCCCGCGAGGTCGAGCAGCAGGCCAATGCCGCGCAGAACCTGTGGGCGGAGGGCAACTCCAGCTTCCAGACGGGCCTTGAGATCGCCGAGATCCTCGCCGACCTCAAGCTCGACCAGGACAGCCTGGTGGCCGCGGTGATCTACCGCGCCGTGCGCGAGGGCAAGACCACACTCAAGGCGGTCAACGACAAGTTCGGCCCGGTGGTGGCCAAGCTGATCGAGGGCGTGCTGCGCATGGCCGCCATCAGCGCCTCGCTGAATCCGCGCGACTCCCTGGTGCTCGGCTCCCAGGCCCAGGTGGAGAACCTGCGCAAGATGCTGGTGGCCATGGTCGACGACGTGCGCGTGGCCCTGATCAAACTGGCTGAACGTACCTGCGCGATCCGCGCGGTCAAGCATGCCGACGATGAAAAACGCCACCGCGTGGCGCGCGAGGTGTTCGACATCTACGCGCCGCTGGCCCATCGCCTGGGCATCGGCCATATCAAATGGGAGCTGGAGGACATCTCCTTCCGCTACCTGGAGCCCGAGCAGTACAAGCAGATCGCCAAGCTGCTGCACGAGCGCCGCCTGGATCGCGAACAGTACATCGCCGACGTGATGCAGCAGCTGCGCGACGAGCTGACCGCCACCGGCATCAAGCCGGACATCAGCGGCCGCGCCAAACACATCTATTCGATCTGGCGGAAGATGCAGCGCAAGGGCCTGCAGTTCAGCCAGATCTATGACGTGCGCGCCGTGCGCGTGCTGGTGCCCGAGGTGCGCGACTGCTACACCGCGCTGGGCATCGTCCACACCCTGTGGCGGCACATTCCCAAGGAGTTCGACGACTACATCGCCAACCCCAAGGAGAACGGCTACCGCTCGCTGCACACCGCGGTGATTGGCCCGGACGGCAAGGTGCTGGAGGTGCAGATCCGCACCCACGCCATGCACGAGGAAGCCGAGCTGGGCGTGTGCGCGCACTGGAAATACAAGGGTACCGACGTCAAGGGCGGCTCCGACCACTACGAAGAGAAGATGGCCTGGCTGCGCCAGGTGCTCGAGTGGCACGAGGAGCTGGGCGATATCGGCGGCCTGGCCGAGCAGCTGCGCGTCGACATCGAGCCGGACCGGGTCTACGTGTTCACCCCGGACGGCCACGCCATCGACCTGCCCAAGGGCGCCACGCCGCTGGACTTCGCCTACCGCGTGCACACCCAGATCGGCCATAACTGCCGTGGCGCCAAGGTCAATGGGCGCATCGTGCCGCTGACTTACAGCCTGCAGACCGGCGAGCAGGTGGAGATCATCACCTCCAAGCAGGGCGCGCCGAGCCGCGACTGGCTCAACCCCAACCTCGGTTACATCACCACCAGCCGTTCGCGGGCCAAGATCGTTCACTGGTTCAAGCTGCAGGATCGCGAGCAGAACGTCGCCGCCGGCAAGGCCATGCTCGAACGCGACCTGGCGCGCCTGGCGCTGCCGACCGTGGACTTCGCCAAGCTGGCCGACAAGTGCAACCTGAAGACCGCCGAGGACATGTACGCCGCCCTCGGTGCCGGCGACCTGCGCCTGGCTCATGCGGTCAACCTGGCCCAGCAACTGGTGGAGCCGGAACGCGGCACCGAACAGCTCGAGCTGATCCCGCGCCGGAGTCAGAGCCTGCGTCCGGGGCGGCGCGGCGATATCCAGATCGAGGGCGTCGGCAACCTGCTCACGCAGATGGCCGGCTGCTGCCAGCCGCTGCCGGGTGACCCCATCGTCGGCTACATCACCCAGGGCCGTGGCGTGTCCATTCACCGCCAGGACTGCGCCTCGGTGCTGCAACTGGCCGGTCGTGAGCCGGAGCGGATCATCCAGGTCAGCTGGGGCCCGGTGCCGGTGCAGACCTACCCGGTGGATATCGTGATCAAGGCCTACGACCGTTCCGGTCTGCTGCGCGACGTGTCGCAGGTGCTGCTCAACGACCGCATCAACGTGCTGGCGGTGAACACCCGCTCGAACAAGGAGGACAACACCGCCTCCATGTTGCTGACCATCGAGATTCCGGGGCTGGATGCCCTGTCGCGGCTGCTGGGGCGCATTTCCCAGCTGCCGAACATCATCGAAGTTCGCCGCAACCGTTCCGGCACCTAACAGGCGCGCCCCGTCCAGGCGGGGCGCCCTCGACCACACGGAAGCCCCATGTACCAGCTCGACGACCTGCTGCACCTGATGGCCCGCCTGCGCGACCCGCAGCACGGCTGCCCCTGGGACCTCAAGCAGAGCTACGCGACCATCGTGCCCTACACCATCGAGGAAGCCTACGAGGTGGCCGACGCCATCGAACGCGGCGACTTCGACCACCTGCCCGGCGAGCTGGGCGACCTGCTGTTCCAGGTCGTCTACTACAGCCAGCTGGCCAGGGAGGAGGGGCGCTTCGAATTCGCCCAGGTGGTCGATGGCATCACCCGCAAGCTGATTCGCCGCCACCCGCACGTGTTCCCCGATGGCGATCTGTACGGCGCGCCGGATGCGGCGAAGCTGGAGGAAGCGGCGGTCAAACAGCGCTGGGAAGAGCTCAAGGCCGAGGAGCGGGCGGAGAAGGCTGCCGCGCCGGAGCAGCTGTCGCTGCTCGACGATGTGCCGGGTGCACTGCCGGCGCTATCGCGCGCGGCCAAGCTGCAAAAGCGCGCGGCCCAGGTCGGTTTCGACTGGCCGGAGGCGTTGCCGGTGGTGGACAAGCTGCGCGAGGAGCTCGACGAAGTCCTTGAGGCCATGAGCGAGAACGATGCCGAGGCCATCGCCGAGGAGATCGGCGACCTGCTGTTCGTCAGCGTCAACCTGGCACGGCATCTCAAGGTCGACCCGGAAAGCGCCCTGCGCGCGGCCAATGCCAAGTTCGAGCGGCGCTTCCGCTATATCGAACAGGCATTGCGCGATACCGCCCGGCCCATCGAGAATTGCAGCCTGGAAGAGCTGGATGCCCTGTGGGGCGAAGCCAAGAAACTGGAAAAACTGCAGCCTGGCTGCTGAGTGACGAGAACCCCATGAGCCTTTCCCTCCGCGACCAGTTGCTGAAAGCCGGCCTGGTCAATGAAAAGCAGGCCAAGCAGGCCGGCAAGCAGAAACAGAAACAGACCCGCCTGGAGAAGAAGGGCCAGGTCGAAGTGGACGATTCGCAGCAGCAGGCCGCCCTGCAAGCCAAGGCCGACAAACAGGCCAAGGACCAGGAGCTGAATCGCCAGCAGCAGGAGAAGGCCCAGCAGAAGGCCATCTCCGCGCAGATCAAGCAGCTGATCGAGAGTGCCCGCCTGCCGAAGATCGGCGGCGAGGACTACTACAACTTCGTCGACGACAAGAAGGTCAAACGCATCGCGGTGAACAACCTGATGCGCGACAAGCTCAGTCGCGGCTCGCTGGCCGTGGTGCGCCATGGTGGCGGCTACGAGGTGATCCCGCGCGAGGCGGCTCTGAAGATCCAGGAGCGCGATGCGCAGCGCATCGTCCTGCTTAACACCCAGACCGAAGGGCCGGACGAGGACGATCCATACGCCGCCTACCAGATCCCCGACGATCTGATGTGGTAACGAAAAAGCCGGGCACTGCCCGGCTTTTTTCTGTCGCTGTTTTGCTCAGCAGCTCGGGCTGTCGCCAAGCAGCACACGGCCGAAGCTGGCGCCGGCATCCAGTGGCGTGATGGCCAGCAGGCGGTCCATGCGCAGCTGTCGCTCGCCATCATCGGTGCCGACCACGAGAAACTCCTCCTTGCTGGCCGAGGTGCTGGTGCCCAGGGCCTGGGCCAGCAGTTCACCGCCGTCGACCAGTTCGATGCGCAGCCGGTAACGGTGCAGGCAGGCGACTTCCAGGTAGTCGTACAGGGCGCAGGCCAGTGGTCGATAGCTGTCGTTCATGGTCATGCTCGGAAGGCGGATGGCTGCAGCCTAGCGCTTTCTTGCAGGCATGAAAAAGCCGGGCATTGCCCGGCTCGTTCGATTCGCTGCGCTTACTCGGCGATGCCTTCGACGGTGCGACCGTCAACGGTGCCGTCCTTGAGCATGATCTGGTATTCCTTGCCGTCCTTCTCCACCTGGTACAGGCGCACCAGCAGGTAGTTCCAGTCCTTGGCGAACCACAGCACGGTCTTGCGGCTGCTCTGGGTCGGGTCGCGCACGCGCTCGACCTTGATCGCGTCAACCAGGCCGGCCTTGGTGCGCACGCGCTCCTCGCCGAGCACGCGGAAGTCGTAGGTCTCGATCTCGTCGCCGTCGACCACCTGGTAGCTCATGCTCTGTTTGCCGGCGGCCACGTCGTGCTGCAGGGTCAACTGGTAGGTCGACTTGTCCTGCATGCCGCGGTTGAGCGGGAAGCGCACTGGCTCGCCGCGGTCGTTGCCCAGCACCTGTTTCTCGGTCCAGTCGAAGTCCAGCTCGATCTGCTTGGCCTTGCCCAGGCCGCTGCGGTCGAAGCGGTAGGTCAGTGGCAGGAAAGCGTCGTTTTCCAGGCGGAAGGTGCTGGTCTCGTTGAGGCTGGCGACCAGCATGGAGGCTTCGAAATTCAGCTCCCAGCGGCCGTTGTCCAGCGCCTTGAGGCTGCGGCTGGCGGTGCCGCTGATCGGTACCTGCTTCCAGTCGGCGGTGTAGCTGGCGGAGAAGGGCTTGAGCTCCAGAGCCTGCACCGGCAGGGCCAGCAGGGCGAGTAGCATCAGCAGAACGCGGGGCATGGAATCTCCTATGTGCGGATCAGGTGGCCGGTGGCCGGCAGGGCCGTGCCATCCAGTTGTGCACCGGTCGCGCCCAGTTTCAGGCGGCCTTCGGCGAACCAGCGCATCGCCAGAGGATAGATGTGATGTTCCTGGCTGTGTACTCGCTGAGCCAGGCTCTCCGGCGTATCGCCAGACTCTACCGGCACTACCGCCTGTACGACCAGTGGTCCGCCATCGAGTTCCTCGGTGACGAAGTGCACGCTGCAGCCATGCTCGCTGTCGCCAGCCTCCAGCGCGCGCTGGTGGGTGTGCAGGCCCTTGTACTTGGGCAGCAGCGAGGGATGGATATTCAGCAGGCGGCCTTCGTAGTGACGCACGAAGCCACCGGTGAGGATGCGCATGAAGCCGGCCAGCACCACCAGCTGCGGGTCGAAGCCGTCGATGGCTTCGACCAGCGCGGCGTCGAAGGCCTCGCGGCCGTCGAACTGCTTGTGGTCCAGGACCAGAGTGGCGATGCCAGCCTGCTTGGCCCGCTCCAGCCCGTAGGCATCGGCGCGGTTGGAAATCACCGCGGCGATGCGTGCCGGATTACCGTCTTTGCCGATGCTGTCGATCAGGGCCTGCAGGTTGCTGCCGGACCCTGAGATCAGCACCACGACATTGCAGTCGGCCATCAGTGGGTTTTCAGGTTGTTCAGCACGACCAGCTCAGCACCTTCGGCGGCCTGGGCGATCTGGCCGATGACCCATGGGGCTTCGCCGGAGGCGCGCAGGCTGGCCAGGGTGGCCTCGACCTGGTCCTGGGCGACGCAGATGACCATGCCGACGCCGCAGTTCAGCACGCGGTGCATTTCGTGCTCGTCGACGTTGCCTTTTTCCTGCAGGAAGTTGAACACGGCCGGGCGGTTCCAGCTGGCCACGTCGATCACCGCCTGGGCGCCTTGCGGCAGCACGCGCGGGATGTTGTCGAGCAGGCCGCCGCCGGTGATGTGGGCCATGGCCTTGACCGCGCCGGTGTCCTTGATCAGCTTCAGCAGCGGCTTGACGTAGATGCGGGTCGGCGCCATCAGCAGGTCGGCCAGCTTCTTGCCATCCAGTTCGGTGGCGTCGATGTCGGTGCCGGAGACTTCGAGGATCTTGCGGATCAGCGAGTAGCCGTTGGAGTGCGGGCCGGAGGAGGGCAGGGCGACCAGGGCGTCGCCGGTGACCACTTTCGAGCCGTCGATGATCTCGGCCTTTTCCACCACGCCGACGCAGAAGCCGGCCAGGTCGTAGTCTTCGCCTTCGTACATGCCCGGCATTTCGGCGGTCTCGCCACCGACCAGGGAGCAACCGGCCAGCTCGCAACCAGCGCCGATGCCGGTGACCACGGTGGCGGCCACGTCGACATTGAGCTTGCCGGTGGCGTAGTAGTCGAGGAAGAACAGCGGCTCGGCGCCGCACACCACCAGGTCGTTGACGCACATGGCGACCAGATCCTGGCCGATGCTGTCGTGCTTGTTCAGGTTCAGCGCCAGACGGAGTTTGGTGCCGACGCCGTCGGTGCCGCTGACCAGTACCGGCTGCTTGTAGCCGGCCGGGATCTCGCAGAGGGCGCCGAAACCACCCAGGCCACCCATGACTTCCGGACGTGCGGTGCGCTTGGCCACGCCTTTGATGCGCTCGACCAGGGCTTCGCCGGCGTCGATGTCGACACCTGCATCCTTGTAGCTGATGGAGGGTTGCTTGCTCATGGGTTCAGGCCTTTAGAAGGGGAATGCTGTGGGCGACCGGCATGTGTGCGGGCCGGTCCGCGAAGGCGCGCGATTTTATCAGGCTTGCCCGCCAGCGGCCACCGGGCGCGACGGTTGCCGGGGGACAGGCGGCTGTTTAAGGTATAGCCCTTCGCGTGCCGCACAGGCGCGTCCTTCCGAGCCGAGACCCTATCGATGCGCCTGTCCGCCCGCCTGCTTGCCCTCTGCCTTCCGCTGTTCAGCCTGCCGGCCCTGGCCGAGACGGTCAGCGGCCTCTATCAGGTGCGTGAGGCGGTCACCAGCCAGCAGCCGGAGGAGCGCACCGCCGCCCTCAACCGCGCCCTGGAGACCCTGGTGCTGCGCCTGACCGGCGACGCTAAGGCGGTACAGAGCCCGGCGCTGCAGGCGGTACGCCAGGACCCGCAGCAACTGGTCAGCCAGTACGTCTACGAGGGCGAGACCCTGGTGGTGGACTTCGATCCGCTGACCACCGAGAACAAGCTGCGCCAGGCCGGCCTGCCGATGTGGGGCGCCAATCGCCCGTCGATCCTGGCCTGGTGGCTGAACAGCGGTACCGAAGGCGCCAGCCTGGTCGGCGATGCGCAGGAGGCTTCCAAGCCGCTGCAGCAGGCTGCCCAGCACCGCGGCCTGCCTGTGCGCCTGCCGCTGGCCGATCTGCAGGAGCAACTGGTTGCCACCCCGGAAAACCTCGGTGCCAGCCAGCCGGATGCCCTGCAACCGGCCTCCGAGCGTTATGCAGCCGATGCCCTGCTGGCCGTGCAGGCGCATGAGGAAGGCGGCCAGTGGCAGGCCGAATGGCGCCTGTGGCTGGGCGATGCCCGTGAGCAGGGCAAGGCCCAGGGCGCCGATCAGCAGGCCCTGGCCGACGCAGTGCTGCTGGCCGTTAGCGAGCGCCTGGCACCGCGTTTCCTGGTCAAGCCGGGTGCCGCCAGTGCCATGACTCTGGAGATCCAGGGTGCCAACCTCGGGCGCTACGCCGAGCTGGAACGCCTGCTCGAGCCGTTCGCCGCCCGCCTGCTGCGGGTCAAGGGTGACCAGATGGTCTGGCAGGTCAACGCCAGCGCCGAGCAGCTGCGCGCCCAGCTGGGTTTGGCCGGCCTGCAGGAAGTGCCGGCCGACGCCGCGCCGCTGGACGCCGCCGCAGCGCCCCAGGCCGCGCCGACTCCGGCGCCGGTCAACCTGATGCGCTTCCGCTGGTAATCCCGGCCGCCGGTATTGGCCGGCGGCACAACCCGAATATTCCATCTATGTAGCGACGGAGTGCCTGAGATGACCGATTCGCGGCGCTGGCTATGGCTGGCCGGCCTGTTCCTCTGCGGCTGGCTGATCTACCTGCTGACCCCCATCCTCTCGCCGTTCCTGGTCGCCATGCTGCTGGCCTACATGGGCGACCCGCTGGTGGACCGCCTGGAGAAGCGCGGCCTGTCGCGCACCTGGGGCGTGGTCATCGTCTTCAGCCTGTTCAGCCTGCTGCTGCTGATCATGCTGCTGGTGCTGATCCCCATGCTCGGCCGCCAGCTGGTGCGCCTCTACGAACTGGCGCCGCAGGGCCTCGACTGGGCGCAGCACCAGGCGCTGCCCTGGGTGCAGGCGCAATTCGGCCTGGCGGAGGGCTTCTGGCGCTTCGATCAAGTCAAAGAAGCGCTGTCTGGCCACCTGGGCAAGACCACCGATATCGTCGGCGGCCTGCTGGCCCAGGCCACCGCCTCCGGTCTCGCCCTGCTGGGCTGGTTGGGTAACCTGTTGCTGATCCCGGTGGTGGCCTTCTACCTGCTGCGTGACTGGGACCTGATGATCGCCAAGCTGCGCAGCCTGCTGCCGCGTGCCCGCGAGAGCCTGGTGGTGCAGCTGGTCGGCGAATGCCACGAGGTGCTCGGTGCCTTCATGCGCGGCCAGTTGCTGGTGATGCTGGCCCTGGCCGGCATCTACTCGGTCGGCCTGATGGTGGTTGGCCTGGAGCTGGGCCTGCTGATCGGCCTGCTTGCCGGCCTGGCCAGCATCGTGCCGTACATGGGCTTCATCGTCGGTTTCGGCGCTGCTGTGGTGGCCGCTTTGTTCCAGCACGCGGGTTTCGAACTGTATCCGCTGATCGGTATTGCCGTGGTGTTCGGCATCGGCCAGTTACTCGAAGGCATGCTGCTGACGCCCATGCTGGTTGGCGATCGCATTGGCCTGCACCCGGTGGCAGTGATCTTCGCCATCCTCGCCGGTGGTCAGCTGTTTGGCTTCACCGGCGTACTGTTAGCCCTGCCGGTGGCGGCCGTGATCATGGTATTGCTGCGCCATGCGCATGATTTCTATAAACAATCAGTCACCTATGGTGCTACGCCACCATCTGGTTGATTTTGCTGGGGTTTTTCTTTTGCTTCCTAGCTGGTGTCGAAGAAGTGTCGAAGCCATCCAGCGGATTCAGGCGTAGAGCATCCCGCAAGTGAGCGGGGGAGAGGTGCGCATAGCGCATGGTCATCGTCAGCGACGCATGGCCAAGAATCTCTTTCAGGGTAAGGATATTCCCGCCGTTCATCATGAAATGTGAGGCGAACGTGTGGCGTAGCACGTGCGAGCACTGGCCGCGAGGCAGCACGATGCCTGAATGCTCAACAGCTATGCGGAAAGCCCGGCTGCAGCTGGTGAAGCGCTGGTGTTCCCCCAGGTGCTCGAGTAGCCGTTTCTCTAGCTTCTTACTCACCGGAATGACGCGAAGCCGCTTCGACTTGGTATTGGTGAAGATCACAGTCTGATTCCTCACACGCTCCAGGGTCAGACCCTCAGCCTCAGACCAGCGAGCACCGGTCGCCAGACAGACCTCCGCCACCAGACGGACGCAGCGCGAGCGGCTGGCATCAAGCGCTTCGATCAATTGCGGGATCTGTTTCATCGACAGATACGATAGTTGTCGCTCCTGAAACTTGAGCGGCTTCACCTTGGCCAATGGGTTGGAATAGTCGATATCGCCCAGGCGATGCAGCTCATTGAAGACGGCCTTTAGGTAGGTGAAGCGGTTGTTGATCGACTTTGGCACAGCGCCCGACTCCAGCTCCTTGCGGCGCAGCTCAACTAGATGAGCCCCGGTCAGCTTGGTTGCCTCCGGATCACCCAGCCGCTGGCACATCAGTAGCAGGGTGTTTTTACGGCGCTCGCCACTACTAATGGAGTGGCCGTGCAGGGCGTACCAGCGGTCAACCAGCTCAGAGAGCTTGCGGCGATCCTTGGGCTTGGGGTTCCAGTCTTTCTGATTGATGACCGAGGCACGCATAGTGGCCTCGAAACGCATGGCCTCAGCCTTGGTTTTGAACGTCTTACGGAAGCGCTTGCCTTTGACCGGCTCAACATCGACTTTCCAACGACCATCTGCCTGCTGTTCGATAGCCATCTAGACGGCCATCCCGAACCGGACTTTCCGTTCTTCTAGGCGCTCGGCAATCATCTTAAGCACGTCCTGATTGGTCATGTCGCGAGCGGCATAGTGATCTTTCATCGTGGGCCAGATAGGCAGCTGGCGGATGGCCTTAAAGCCCTTCTTTGCGTCGACACCCTCACGAGCGAGCAGCGAAATTAGGCCGCCCATGACGATGTCGATAGCCTTTCCCGAGAACCCCCTAGCCGTCTTGTACTGGCGCTTGTAGAAGGTCTCATCCAGCAGCGAATCAACCTCAGATTGGACGCGCACATCATCACGGCAGAGCTGCCAAAAGGCATCCAGCACACCAGGGCGGGACATGAGCCGGAAGTTTTGCAGGCCATAGCGCCACAGGCCGTCGAGGTGCGGGACCAGTTCGGCAAAGCTGGTGGTGTTAAGGAAGTCGCCGGAGTGGACCGAACAGCTACCGTGGGCGAATTGCTGCACTACGGAGTGGTGATAGCGAAGCTCCAGACGCCACACAGGAGCGTCGGCGTCATAGTTGGCAGGGTCCTGATCGTCGAAGCTGTCACGGCGTTTCCAGACACCTTCCCAATAGTCGAGCTTGTCTATCGAGCGGGCCTGAAGGGTTTTGTTGTACAGAGCGAGCTGGACGCCACCAGCAGAGCCGAACATGAAGGACTGGCCACGGCCATACACGGCGGCAGTCTCTTCCCAGCCATAGGACTGGATACCGTCACGGCGGCGCTCTGCCTGCGCCTTGCAGTGCAGGTGAGCCACGAAGTCGGCGGGCGGGGTCCAGCCTTGGAAGTCGAGGGCGAGGTGCACAGCGCATTGGTTGCGCTCGACATGGTGCAAGGACGCAGCAGCGAGGAAGTCGAGCTGCTCCTGTAAACGCTCAGGCGAACGGCCGTCGATAGCATGCGGCGACACTTCAATCTTGAGGTGCGAGCCGATGGCGTCCGACTTCACGTTGTGGTTTTTGAGCAGCAGGATCAAGCCCAGGTCGGCATTCTGGAGCTTGTACTGGTAGCCCGAGTCACGACCGACGCGGGACATGTGGAAGCGGTAGCCGGCGAAATCGACCATGCCCGGCTTCTGATCGAACATCGCCAGCACCTCGGGGCGAATCATGCCCCGGTAGAGCTGGCGGACGGTATCGACGCCACAGCGGAGCAGGCGAACGCCTGACAGGTCGGTGAACTTGGCCAGCTTGGAATCAAAAAAGAGCCGGCCCGCGCTGTCTTCCAGTACCTGGCCGTCCTGCTGCATCACCAATCGAATCTGATCCTTGAGCTTCGCCATTTTCTCGCTTTCCTATTGCTGAATACTGCTGTGTATTGCTGTCGCTTAGTTTCGATTCATAGACGTGCTACAGGGTCGTCCCGGCGCTACCGCCCCGGCGCGTACCGACCGCGCACGCGCGCCCAGCCCGCGCCGTGGCCGCAGCGCGATAACTACTCATAGCGGCCTCTTAGGCCCGTCAAACCGACAGCTAGCGGCTGCTGAGCAGGCTGGCGGTCCTGCTGAGGCTGTCGAGTGGGAAGGGAAGAGGAGGGCGGAGCGGAGGCGTTGAGCTGGCCTTGGCCTGTAGTGGCTCCAGGCAGACGATCCGGCTTGGTGTCATCGAAGTAACCGTTCTCGACCATGTCCATACAGGCGTCGAATGGGATATCCATGCGACTGCCTTGCTGGCTGAGGCAAGAACAGCCGTGAAGCTGGCCACGACGGTTACCCAGCTTGAGAGACTTGCGACGGGTGTTAATGATCTCTTCTGACTTTGTCGCGTAGCAGCTGGGCTTGGGAAAAGACTGAGGCGCTGTCAGCTGGTCGTAAATCGGAGCCGAAGAAGGCACACCAGCGATGCGCGGCGTGCGATCGGCAATGTACTGCTCAGTCGTGACGTGCAGCAGCTCAGGGCCTGCGATCGACGGCAAGCCGAAGCCGGACTCAACTTTCGCAACTTGCTCGACCTGTGCGGCGGGCTCAGCAGGCGCAACTTTCTCGTCATAGCGATCCTTGAGCCGGTAGACCAGAACAGCGCCGATCAGGAGACACGCGCCGAGGACGTACATAGCCTTCGGTGCCGTGAACTTCATGTGATGGGCCGTGCCCTCTTTCACCGACTCATAGGTGCCGAAATAGGCCTTGTCGATGGTGATGCGGATGGACTCGCCATTCTCAAAATTGAGCTTGTTGCTGTTGACGGTTAGCTCAGGCTTTTGGAATTCCCAGCGCTTAATCACCTTGCCGCCGAAACCGCGGTGATAGTGGACATGCTTGTTACACAGCTCACGCATGTGGGCGTCGATGAGCTTCGGGCTCTGCGTGATGGCATGAAGCTCATGGCCATCCTTACGCATGATTTCTAGACGGCTGGCGTAGTCAGGAACCTTGGAACCCTGAGAGCGAACACGGAACCATGTCTGCGCCTCATCGATCACGATGATCGAGTTAGCAGGCAGCTCAAACCACTTGGTTGGATCGTCAAAGGGGCGCCAATCCGCCTTGAGAATGGGGTGCCCAGGGTTTAGGCCTGTGATATTGCAATAGAAGACCGTACGCCCCTCCCTGGCCGCTTTCAGGTCGACTTCCTTGATGGTGTTTAGGGTCTTGCCGTTGCCTTGGAGGCCTGTGCGAAGGACGAACATGCATCAGCCTCCTATCGAGCCAATACCGGTCTTTTTGCCGGTACTGAGATTCACGCCCGAGAGCGCTGCTCGAGCAGCAACAGCAGAAAGGACAATGTTTACGGCAACGTCGACCTTGGCCAATCCGAGGATGGCGAGAATCTCGCCAGGAAGGCCAGTTATCTCGCCGATCAGGTAGGTTTTTACGCCAGCGAGCAGCACGGTGATGCCTATGTAGCTGACAGCACCAATGCCAAGCGACGTGAGCACCTTGGCCACCAGTGGGCCAACAATGGCACTGAGGAACATGAAGATTGCGGGCATATCAGTTTCCTCCGAAGGCACGGCCTACGTAGTGGGCGAAGAAGAGTGATGCGCTGAAGACGAACAGGTAGCCCATGTACGAGGCGTACTGGCAGATCGGCGACCAGCTGATGCTGATCGACTTGCCGATAGAGTGGAGATACACGGTACGGTCGGCGGGGCATGAAGAGCCGAGCCAACGACCAGCAGAGGCGCCAGAAAAGAGACTGGAAACGTCGACCTCTGCCTCTTGTAGCTGGTACTCAGCCTTTCCGGCCTCGGCCAGCACGGAGCCTTTCTGAGTGTCCCAATCCATCGAGCAGCGCATGGCTTTCTGTTGGCGAAGAATCGCGCAGTCGATGGCGTCGCCCTCGCAACTCAAGCTCGCACTACAGGCATCACCGGAGACCAGGCGCTCTACTTCCTCGCCCTCTTCTTCCTCTTCTTCCTGGGATTCATCTTTCCCTGGCGTAGAAGGATCATCGCAATGGTCGCCCTTACACTCCGTTGAGCCGCCAGTTTGATTACCGTTGCCATCAGTTGTACTGGTCGAAGTATTCGTAGTGGAACTTGAAGAGCAATTGCCAGCCTTGCACTTGGTTGTATCCGTCTTGCTTTCGGTGGTAGTGGTTTTACCGCCGTCAGGGTTATTAGTTACGTCAGTCTTATCGGTCTTTGTGGTGTCCTTAGATTCAGGAACATAATCCGGATTCGTGCAGTGCAAGCCTTGTACGCCGTTAACATTCCCGACAGCGCAGTTAGAATCAGCAAATTGATTTTTATTGCTTTCACTGACGCAAGTGTGTGAGGTAACGCCGTTCGTAGTCGTGGCAGGAGTACAGTTTTGACTTGAACTAGATGACTGAGGTGGCGGCGGGACACATTCAGGGCCTTCGCAGCCATCAACATTGCCGCCATTGGAAGCCTGCTGTGGATCACCGTTATAAGTGCCGCCGCCCCAACAACCAAACTTGCCTGTTTTGCCGTCAGTGCCGCATTCCAAGGAGCCTACTTCACTACAAACATCTAGTGCGCAGCCATCTTGACTTGTAGTGCAGTAAATAGGGTTGGCATCATATGCTTCCTTTGAAGCGAACTCCTTTGTCCAAGTGGTGTTCTGCCCCTTTTTTGCAGCGCAGTTCAATGGGTCGTTGTACTTACAAACGCCGGTTTGAGGGTCAGGCTGCTGCAATGGGTTAGGGCAACTATCGCCGCTACGAAAAGCACCAAACGTATAACCCTGGCCGGAATAACCGTTTTTATCTGCCCAGGTGCATATAAATTGATTTGGCTGATTAGCAACCGGAGCTACAGAAACAAGGCTGTTTGCGCGATTCGCTGCGGCAGCGTTGTATGCAGCAATCGCAGCAGAACATGCAGCGGCAGGACTATCACCGGTGCGTGTGTAGGCATCAAACCTAGCGGACCAACTATAAACCGCAGCAAACGATTGTGATGATGCGAAAGAAACAATGGCGAGACATATAGCTTGAACATAACGAGATAGTTTCATGCCTATATCCGCCCAAACAGTGCAAGACCAAAACAAATAACACTGACTACAAGAACAAACTCAGCGGAATTAAGTCCGAACATATATCCACCCCGAAAAATAAACCCCGCCGGAGCGGGGTTCATGGCCGGCCAGCCGTTGCGTTAAACGCCGCGACGGAGGTACTTCACCGCAGCGATGGCGATGATGATCAGAAGGCCGAGGGTGGCCAGTTCGACCGCATCGGTCTTTGCGGTCGCCATCTCGGTCTCTACGGCCTCCGGAAGAGCGGCGTAGGCTTGCTGGGTCATGAGCAGGCCAGCTGCGGCAGCGGCACCGATGGAGCGTTTCAGGGTCTGGAAGCGTTGTTTCATGAGTAACTCCTAGGGAAGTGCTTTCTTGAGTGCGATGACGCAGAACACCCCAACGAACATGGCCAAGGCCCAGTCGCTAAGCTGAAGTGCTTCATCGGTGGACAGGCCCTCATCGGGCACTGTTTGGAGCGTGCCAGCGCACAGCAGATAGCCCTCTGCGGACTGTTGCCATGTGCCGTCACACGCGATCAGTTTGCGCATCAGCGGAGCACCTGCGGGAGGCGGCCACGACTGATGCCTGTTTTGATCAGATCGGAGAGCGCCAGGGCGAGCTCAGGAGTCAGAACATCGGCCGAGCCAGAGGCGGAGCACTCCGGGCAGAAGTGCTGCTCACGGTCGGACTGGACGTGCAGAACGCCCATCTCACGAGAGCAGCCGTTACAGATGATCCGGCCATGAGTGATCACAGCGGCGCCCTCCGGTTAAACCTTGGGCTCAGCTTGGGCAGCGGGCTTGCTCGGCTGCTGCTGTTGCTGGCGGGGCTGTTCTACGAGGGCCTTGGTCAGTACCTGGGTGTTGGTGGTTTTGCCAAAACGGTTGGTGATCGGGCGAATCTGGCTTTCGAACTTGAGCGAGGTCGGGCCGTTGCTCAGGTCGATTGCATCGAGCACGGAGGCATCAGCCGCATACTCGGTGACCTCATAGCCTTTGCCGTTGCCGTTGGCACCTTCCGGAATGGGGGAGAGGGCCTGCACAGAGGCACGGACTTCGCCGGTTTCTTTGTTGGTGTAGAAGTCGGTTTTGATCACGAACAGCGAGGTGATCGAAGTAGCAGCGGGAATAGCAAACGACATGGCTTTCTTCCTCTTGGTTGCCCTCAATGGGCGGTTTTGCCTTTGGCCTCTCTTGGCTATCTGCCTTGGCCTTTGGCGTTGTTCTTTGGCCCCTTTGGCGACCCCTTACGGGGCGGGCTCTATTCGCTTTGCTCACCGGGCCTAAGGTCCCGGCCCTTACGGGTTTCGATCCCTGTCGCTCTTGCTCTCCGAGCGCCACCAGCAACAGCTAAAACCGCTTCCCTCTGCCTCAAGCTCAAGGGCGGGGGTTCCCCATCCCTCACCCCTCTGCCATCTGCGGTCGCGGGCGGACCGTAGCCCTACACCTGACCCCTGCAAGGGTCCGCTACGCCGCTACGCGCCCTTGCAGGCATCAGGCTTCGGGCTCCTGTGGTCCTGCGACCGACGACGATGGCGACGGGGCGGGGGATGGGGCAGCAGCGGTGACTGAAAGTCCGTCAGGGCAACCAGCCTCCAGCCACTGAGCCAGCACCAGGCCACCGAGAGTCCAAAGGTCTGTTCCACGGTCATGAGCCTCTTGCGTCAGTGCGAGGCGCACGGAGGCGGGGGCGGTGACGTAGAAACGAACGTCTTTGTCTTCAACAGCGGCTTGGCGGGGCGGGATCATTGGTCAGTTACTCCAGTTGGAACGGCTCACGAACAGGAACGAAGGGCGTAGGCGGGCCGCTGTCGTACACACAGTTCCAGTACTTCGGGGGATGGCGCGCGGGCGTGTGTTTCGCGCATGTAAAAGCCGGTTTCGCTCGCCATATTCCATCGACCTTGGCTAGAGACGCGGGGCGGCATTGGTCGCAATGTGTGGACGGGGAGTGCGCGGGTTCCATCGGTACGCGACGGGACCAGCAGACAGAGCAGTCGCAGCTCACGGCGTGGGGCTGGCGCAGATACTTGCTCATCATGGATGGCCACCTCGGTTACTCCTCTTCCAGCAGCTGGCGGGTGAAGAGAGCAACGTTGACCATCAGGCGCTTGCCGATCTTTTTGGTAGGGATGTAGCCGCGTTCAAGCCACGCTTTAGCGACTCCAGGCTCATCCCCCATGCCGATCCAATCTACGAACGTTTCCCAAGGCATTACCGGGGGCGCGCCGTACAGCATCTGAGGATTGATCCCTTCCAACATGGTCCGCATTACTCCACTATGTTCAGCTTTACAGGCCACCCTGTACGGACACCCTGCATTACTAGCTACTTAGTAAAAATTACTAACTGGCGAGCAGTATGCCATAGTGGCTACTCAGTACAATCTACTTAGTAGAATTTATTGGAATGATAAGAGACCGGCTTATAAGCCTTTTCAACAAGGAACGAACCAGCGCTTGGTTCGAGAAAGAGACGGGCATCGATAGGTATCGCTGGGGAAATATCCGCAGCGGCAAAGCGCGTTTATCTGACGCAGAGATTGATGCGGTCGTTGGCGTATTCCCGCGCTATGCCCTTTGGCTGGCTAGTGGCCAAATTGCGCCAGAATGCGGTCAGACAAGCCCCGAGTACGACGAGGCCCATTCAAACTTGCCCAATCAAAGCGCGGGATAGCCATTACTCAGGAAGTAGCTAGGCGCTGGCACGCCCGGAAGGAATGACAAGGATGAAAGCAGACTGGGACGACGCACCAGACCACCTACGCCGGAAGGGTCCCGGCATCAGTCCGATCGTTATCGCCTACATAGGCGCTACTGCCATTGCAGCTGCCTTCTTTATCGGGTTGGCATACTGGCCTCACTCAACACCAGTACCCACAGAGCCCGAACCATATAAGCCGAAATATGACTTCAGCGAGTCTGCGGAGCCCACTGGTCCGACAGCTGAAGAGCTGTTCTGGAAAGACCAAGAGCAGCGTAAGCAGCAAAACCAGCCCAGACAGACCGTTTTCAATGACAACAACTACACGCCAAGAGGCGCCGACAATGTCGTCAGCACGGAAGGGATAAGGCAGTCTGCTGCATACCAGAGCCCAATTCGGCAGGAGAACAAAACGGTAAATCGCACTGTTGAGCACGAGAGCGAGTGGCTAAGGGAGTGGAGTGGCGAGGGGCTGTTCCTGGCCGAATGGATTGCGGTGAACAACTCAATAGATGGCCGATCGGTATGCGCCAACCACAGGCGCGGATCAATCGAGTATCGAGAGTGCCGGAAGGCAGCCAAGCAGCACTTCCATGACCAATGCAAAGCTTGGCGTGCGCGATACGACAGCGACAGAGAGGACGGGAGCTACAGAATGCAGCAGCGGTTTTGCTCTGCGGCAAGAAGCTTCAGCCCCATGGGTTAGTGTCGAAAATCTGTCGAAAACACAGCTGAAAGTAGCCGCGCAAAGCCCGCCAATACATTGGTAAATGTCTGATTCCCCTGACTATTGCGTCAATATGCGGGATAATGCGCAGCGTCGCGGAAGGCTATAAACTTTCCGCACTTTACGGAGAGTCTTCCGGCGATTCGCAAGAACCGCCGTCCAGTGCATGAAACCTGTTCAGCTTCCCCTAGGCGTGCGTCTGCGTGACGACGCCACCTTTGCCAACTATTACCCCGGCGCCAATGCTGCGGCCCTCGGCTATGTCGAGCGGCTGTGCGAGGCCGATGCCGGCTGGACCGAAAGCCTGATCTACCTCTGGGGTGGCGAGGGTGTCGGGCGCAGCCATCTGTTGCAGGCGGCCTGCCTGCGTTTCGAGCAGCGCGGTGAGCAGGCGGTGTTCCTGCCACTGGCCGAAGTGGCCGAGTACGGCCCGGAGCTGCTCGACGGCTTGGACCAGTCCGAGTTGGTCTGCCTGGACGATCTGGACGCGGTGGCCGGTCGCGAGGATTGGGAGGAGGCGTTGTTCCACCTGTTCAATCGCCTGCGCGATTCCGGTCGACGCCTGCTGCTAGCGGCCACCGTGTCGCCGCGCGAGTTGCCGATCCAGCTGCCGGATCTACAGTCGCGCCTGACGCTGGCGCTGGTATTCCAGCTGCATTCGCTGTCCGACGAGGACAAGCTGCGCGCCCTGCAACTGCGCGCATCGCGGCGTGGCTTGCACCTGACCGACGAGGTCGGCCGTTTCATCCTCACCCGTGGCGAGCGCAGCATGAGTGCGCTGTTCGAGTTGCTCGAGCGTCTCGATCAGGCCTCGCTGCAGGCCCAGCGCAAGCTGACCATTCCTTTCCTCAAGGAAACCCTGGGCTGGTAGCCCAGGGTTGACGCCTTACTCGCCCGCCAGCTTGCGGTCGTGCTGGAACTTCCAGCGCACGTAGAGCAGGGCGCTGCAGAACAGGCTGAAGCTGATCACCGTCTCCAGTACGCCGAACAGGGCGCGGGCCGGGTCGATGGCGGCCAGTACGCCCTGGATGAAGTAGATATTCACCACGAAGCAGGCCCAGGCGTGGGCGCGGGCGTTGCCCAGCAGCAGGCCGGGAGCGAGCAGCAGCAGCGGTACCAGCTGGATGCTCAGGACCACCCAGATACGTGCGCCGTGCAGGTCGGCGAGGGTCAGGTTCCATACCAGCAGCAGGAGCATCAGGGCGAAGAAGCTGAACAGGCTGAGGGCGCGGCTGAGTTTCAGGCGCGGGGCCAGCCATTCCAGGCTGGGCAGGGGCTTGGGCGTTTTAGCCACGTGGGGTCTCCAGTTTTGCGGCGGTGGCCGCCAGGCGCTGGCCGAGGGCGCGGCACAGGGCGATTTCGTGTTCGTCGAGTTTGCGTTTGCCGTCGGCGCCGGCATGGTGGCTGGGGCCATAAGGCGTGCCGCCGCCACGGGTCTCCAAGAGAGCGCCTTCGCTGTAGGGCAGGCCGCACACCAGCATGCCGTGGTGCAGCAGTGGCAGGAGCATCGACAGCAGGGTGCTCTCCTGGCCGCCGTGCAGGCTGGAGGTGGAGGTGAACACCCCTGCCGGCTTGCCGACCAGCTCGCCGGTCAGCCACAGGCTGCTGGTGCCGTCGATGAAGTACTTAAGCGGTGCGGCCATGTTGCCGAAGCGGGTCGGGCTGCCCAGCGCCAGGCCGGCGCAGTTCTTCAGGTCGTCGAGTTCGACGTAGAGGGCGCCGTCCTCGGGAATCGCCGGGGCCGTGGCCTCGCAGTCGCTGGATACCGGCGGCACGGTGCGCAGGCGCGCCTCCAGGCCGGCCATCTCCACGCCGCGGGCGATCTGCCGGGCCATCTCGGCCGTGGCGCCGTGGCGGCTGTAGTAGAGCACCAGGATGTAGGGTGCGCTCATGCCAGCAACTCCAGTACCTTCTCCGGCGGCCGGCCGATCAGCGCGCGATTGCCGGCGATCAGAATCGGCCGCTCGATCAGTTTGGGATGGCTGGCCATGGCGGCGATCAATTGCTCGTCGCTGAGGCTGGCATCGGCCAGGTTCAGCTCCTTGTACTCGTCCTCGCCGGTGCGCAGCAGCTCGCGTGCGCCTATGCCCAGCTTGGCCAGCAGCTCGCGCAGCTCATCGGCGCTGGGCGGAGTTTCCAGATAGCGCACCACGTTGGGGGCCAGGCCGCGAGCTTCGAGCAGCTCCAGCGCGCCGCGCGACTTGGAGCAGCGCGGGTTGTGGTAGAGGGTGAGGTCGGTCATGACAGTGCCCATTGGCGAATGAGGGCGCTATTCTAGCCGCCTAGAAGGCATAACGGGCTAAGGAGAGGGCATGCGACAGCGGTTGGCTGACTGGTTGGAGTTCTGGCACTTCCTGTTGCAGCGTTTCCTCGCCGATCGCGCCATCAACAGCGCCGCGGCGCTGACCTACACCACGCTGTTCGCCGTGGTGCCGGTGATGACCGTGACCTTTGCCACGCTCTCCGCGGTGCCGGCCTTCCAGGACACCGGTGAGCAGATCCAGAGCTTCATCTTCCGCAACTTCGTGCCCTCATCCGGCGAGACGGTGCAGCAGTACCTGCGCGAGTTCACCACCCAGGCGCGCCACCTCACCTGGGCGGGTGTGGCGCTGCTTGCGGTGACCGCATTCTTCATGCTGGTGACCATCGAGAAGACCTTCAATGCGATATGGCGGGTGCGCCAGCCGCGTCGCGGCATCTCCAGCTTCCTGCTGTACTGGGCGATCCTCAGCCTGGGACCATTGCTGCTGGGCGCCGGCTTTGCCGTGACCACCTACATCGCCTCGCTATCGCTGCTGTCCGGGCCCGATGCAGTGATCGGCGCCAAGACATTGCTCGGTTTCGCGCCGCTGTTGTTCAGTACGGCGGCCTTCACCCTGATCTATTCGGCGGTGCCCAACGCCCGGGTGCCGGTGCGCCATGCGTTGCTCGGCGGGCTGTTCACCTCGGTGCTGGTGGAAGTGGCGAAGAAGATGTTCGGCCTGTTCGTCAGCCTGTTCCCCGGTTACCAACTGATCTATGGCGCCTTCGCCACGGTGCCGCTGTTCCTGCTCTGGGTCTATCTGTCCTGGCTGATCGTGCTGTTCGGTGCCGAACTGGTGTGCAACCTGTCGGCCTCGCGCACCTGGCGTCGCCAGGCGTTGCCGCGCCTGCTGGTGTTACTGGGCATCTTGCGGGTGTTCCATGAGCGCCAGCAGCGTGGGCGTACCGTGCGTCACCTGGATGTACAGCGCCAGGGCTGGCGGCTGCCGGAGAGCGAGTGGGAGGAGTTCATCGACTTCCTCGAGCGCGAGCAACTGATCTGCCGCACCAGTGGCGACACCTGGGTGCTCTGCCGCGACCTCGAGCACTACAGCCTGTATCGCCTGATCAGCCACAGCCCCTGGCCTCTACCGCGGCCGAACCAGTTGCCGAACGAGCTGAACGAGGCCTGGTATCCAGAGCTGCGCGAGGCATTGGAGAGGCTGTACCAGGAGCAGGAGACGTTGTTCGACGGCAGTCTGGCGCAGTGGCTGCGGGGCAGGGATAGCGCTTGTCAGGAGTGACGAAAAAGGTCAGTTTAGGGCGAGGCGCAGCGGGCTCAGTGACGCTGCGAATGCGCTGAGGCGCAATAAATATCGGCCCGGGAAGGCTGGCATGCTTCTAGCAATTACCCAGCTATATGCTGGCAGACTGCTAGCGGCCTGAATGACTCAGGGAAGTCGAGTGGATGAGCAGTAGCAAGAACAAGATAGTGCCGTTGCAGCCGCGGGATTCCGAGGAGGCGCTGGAGCGGCTCAATCGCATCACTGGCCTGCGTTTCGTACGTTGGCCGCAGTCCCTCGCGGCGCTGGCGCGCCAGGCCGCCGAAGAGGACGAGCCGGCGAAGCCGAGCTCGGTGGTGCGTTTCGGCGTCTACTGAGCGCAGAAAGCAAAACCCCCGCCGAGGCGGGGGTTGTAGTGAGCCGAGAGGATCAGGCCATTGCCTGGCGCGAGGCGCTATCGAGCATCTCCACAGCCTGCACGAACAGTTCTTCGACTATCAACGTCTGCGCCGGTACGGCCGAGCGCAGGCGCACCTGCATTTCCTCGATCTTGGTCTTCATTGGCAGGCGCGCGATGCCGGAGAGCATCACCTTGTTGTGCACGTTGACCTTGCCGTGGTCCACCGCCACTTCGCGCACCTGGCTGCCGTCGCGGTAGCGCACCATCAGCGATACCGGCAGGTTGGCCAGGCCCGGTACGTGCAGCCAGACCGCCACATTGAACTCGCCGACACGTCCCTCGTATGGCGTCACGCTCAGACGCGCGCTGTTGACGATGCTGCTGGGAACGGGACCGATCAGCTTGTCATTGGCTTGGGACATGTAGGCTCCGGCAGAACTCATTGGTATAGGAATGCGCGGATTATAGGCAGCGGGCCCGCCGGGAAACTGTGCACTGCGGCTTCGGCCGGCGAGACCTGTGTCGCAGAACCTGGCTGAATGCTCAGGCCAACCGCAAGGGATGGCGGATCACCGTGGGTGTGCTGAGATTGGCCTGTGGCAGCGGTAGTACGGCCTGGTTGTTGACGTTGGCCAGTTGCAGCCAAAGGTTCTCGCCCTCGACGAACTGCCCGCACGGCAGCCACAGGCCGTGATGCCAGCCGGCGCCAGGTTCCGGGGTGCTCTGCAGCACGCCGGGGTGGGTCTGGGCACTGGGGGCGCGACGCAGCCACACTGCGCGCGGCAAGCCCTTGAGGTAGCGCAGGCCGAGGTGCAGGCCGAGCTGGTTGAGGTGGCGCCAGCGCACCAGTGCCAGGGTCGGGGTGCCGCTATGCGGCAATACCAATACAAGCTGGCCGACCGGCAGTTGCTGGCCGAGGTCGGCGTGGCAGAGCAGGCGTGCGCCACCGGGGCTGGCGTCGAGCATCTGTGCCGCGCTGTTGCTCGGGCGCTTCTCCAGCAGTTGGGCATGAATCGCCGGCAGGCCGATCACCAGGCTGCAATCGGCGCTGAAATCCGCGCGGGGATGGCGGCGCTGCTGACGGCCGAGCCAATGGGGGCGAACCCGTTCCAGCAGCTCGCGCTCACGTGCGCTCTGCAGTGGTGCGGGCTCATGCAGGGCGACCAGTAGTGCACCCAGTTCCAGGCGGCGCAGGTATTCGACCGACCCAGTGGCTTCACTGTCGTAGGGCAGGCAGGGCAGCGACTGGCTGAGGTCGATCAGCGGGCCTTCCGCCTCTTCCTCGTCATCCCAGGGCAGCAGTCGGGCCAGGTCGGCGAGGGGGGTGAGGGCGCCGAACAGCACTTCGCATTCGCCCTCGGCGAGATGGAACGGGTTGCTCAGGGCCAGCACCAGCATCTGTTGGTAGAGGCCGCGCAGAGAGCCGGCCGGTGCGGGTTGGAAGGGCGCGGCCACATGTTCGTCCAGGCAGCCCTGGTGCTCGGCGATCCAGTACAGCAGATGGCTGTCGCTCCACAGCGAGGCCGGTGGCTCCTGGTAGCGCTGGTAGTTGCGCATCAGGCTCTGGGCGAGGAAGTGCTCGGCCATGTACAGGCACCAGGCCAGGTGCGGACGCGATGGCTGGCGGCCCTGGAGTATCTGCAGCAACAGGCGCTTGAAGCCGGCGGCCAGCTCGTCGCACAGATGGACAAACAATGCCGAGGGCGCCGCCCCGCTGCGCAGCCCGCTGCAGTAGTGGCGGTATTCCTCGCAGAAGCTTTGCAGGGCGCGCTGCCTTTCCAGTAAGGTCATGGCGCTGCGATTGAGCTGGAACAGCATGCTCAATACCTGCGAGAGACCGTCCTCGTAAGGCTGTCGACGGGCGTCGGCGAGCCTGGCGTTGAGGTCGGCCAGCGGTGTCGCATCCTCGTCGAGGATGTCCGGCACTTCCAGGCGCAGGGCATCCAGCGTCATATCAACCCCGCGTGCACGAGGAGCGATTGCATGGGAAGGCCACTCCAGATGGTGATGGGACTCTGCGCCGGGCTTCTCCTGGCCGGCTGCGCCGAAGACTGGGGCGTCGATCAGCATGGGAGAAAGGTAACGGCTGAGCAGCTGGAAGACCAGTGGTTGGTGGTCAATTACTGGGCCGAGTGGTGCAAGCCCTGCCGTACCGAGATTCCGCAACTCAATCGGCTCGAAGCTGAGCTGCAGGGCACGGGCGCGCGCGTGCTCGGCGTGAATTTCGACGCCCTGCAGGGCGAGCAGCTCAGCAAGGCTGCCGCCGCCTTCGATATCCGCTTCACCGTGTTGGCGCAGGACCCGGCGCCACGGCTGGAACTACCGCGCAACGATGTGTTGCCGGTCACCTACATCATCGATGCCAGCGGCCGTCTGCGCGAACGCCTGGTTGGCGAGCAGACTGCCGCCGGCCTGCAGGCACGCCTGGCTCACTGGCAGGCTGAGGAGTAAGGAATATGCCGATCTGTTTGCACGGCTTCGTCAGCGGCAAGGTGCAGGGCGTGAGCTTTCGCCAGCACACTCTGGAAGAGGCTGAGCGTCTCGATCTGAATGGCTGGGTGCGCAACCTGGCCGATGGCCGGGTCGAGGTGCTGGTCGAGGGCGATGAGGTCGCGGTACGCGAACTGGCAGCCTGGCTGGAGTCGGGCCCGGAGCGGGCGCGGGTCGATGCGCTGGAGCTGGAGTCGCAGCCGGTGCAAGGCGTCACCGGCTTCGTGATTCGGCGCTGATCAGTCTTCGCCGGGGTCTGCGGCCAGGCGACCGGCGTCCTTCATCAGGCTCTTGAGAAACTCTTCCTGCAGTTCCGGATCGTTGCGCGTCAGCTCGATCAGGCTCTGTTCCAGTTCGCTGGCTTCTTCTTCCAGGCCCAGGTCGGAAAGGCGCTTGACCCGATAGACCCACTGGCTGACTTCGTCGTCCTCAAGGTCGTCGTAGATCAGTGCATGGGCTTCACGCAGCTTGCCGCGCAGGTCGCGGCTGACCAGCAGGGTGGCTTCGGCGCGGGCGCTGTCCTGAGGGTCTTCCACGCTGAGCACCAGGGCGCCGACCTTGCTGGCGTCGTGGTCGGCGAAGGGGCCGTCGAGCAGGTTGAGGCGCAGGATACCGTTGCGGTCGGTGGTCAGCTCGTGGCTGTCCTGGCCGGCCTTGACCAGCACCGGGCGCTCGGCCCAGGGCAGGCTGGAGTATTCCATGCGTCGGTCGCGCTGAGTCTCTTCGATAGTTGCCAGGTTCTGCTGGGAGCGCCCGTTGGACTCGACGTTCATTGCCGGGTTGATGCCGGCGAAGCCGTAGCTGATCCAGTCCTTGGTGACGCTGTCTGGCAGGCGGCCGAGCATGACCACGTTGAGCACGTTAGCGCCTACCCCCGCAACGATCGCTACCGCGCCCAGCGGCACTTCATACAGCTCGCGCCAGGGCTGGTAGGGGGTGTAGCGGTCGTAGCGACGGGTGACCTCGAACTCGGTGACCTCGAAGGTCTTCTGTTCCTGAATGCGCACGCGGCGCTGCGGCAGCTCCAACACTCGGGGCTCGCCCACTTCGATCTGCAGGCTATGGTCGAGCAGGCGCCGCTCGAAGCGCTCTTCGTGTTCGCTGCGCTGCGGCAAATGGTTGGCGCAGCCGACCAGAAGGAGGGCGCCGATTAGGGCGGCGCCGGTGCGGAGGATATGACGCTGGAACATGCGGGCTTCTTGGTCGGGGCTCAGCGGTTGATGCGCGTGGCGAGGAAGGCCGACAGGTCGGCGCTGGCCACCTGCTGGTTGTCGCTCTCGCGGCGGTTCTTGTACTCGAAGGTGCCCTCGGTCAGGCCACGCTCGCTGACAACGATGCGATGCGGGATGCCGATCAGCTCCATGTCGGCGAATTTCACGCCGGGGCTGGTCTTCTTGTCGCGATCATCCAGCAGCACTTCGTAGCCAGCGGCGGTCAGCTCGGCGTAGAGCTTGTCGGTCGCCTCGCGCACTGCTTCGTTCTCGTACTTCATCGGCACGATGGCGATCTGGAAGGGCGCCAGGGCGTCGGTCCAGAGGATGCCGCGTTCGTCCCAGTTCTGCTCGATGGCGGCGGCCACCACGCGGGAAACGCCGATGCCGTAGCAACCCATGGTCAGGGTCACCGGCTTACCGCTCTCGCCCAGGACCTTGCAGCCCATAGCCTCACTGTACTTGGTGCCGAGCTGGAAGATGTGCCCGACCTCGATGCCGCGCTTGATCACCAGAGTGCCCTGGCCGTCCGGGCTGGGGTCACCGGCAACCACGTTGCGCAGGTCGGCGATGGCCGGCAGCGGCAGGTCGCGCTCCCAGTTGAGGCCGAAGTAGTGCTTATCGTCGACGTTGGCACCGGCGCCGAAGTCGCTCATCAGCGCCACCGAGCGGTCGATCACGCAGGCGATCGGCAGGTTCAGCGGGCCTAGCGAACCAGGGCCGGCACCGATGGCGGCGCGAATCTCGGCTTCGGAGGCGAACACCAGCGGGCTGGCGACCAGCTCGTGGTTGGCGGCCTTGATCTCGTTCAGCTCGTGGTCGCCGCGAACGATCAGGGCGATCAGCTTGCCTTCCTCGGCGGCATGTACCACCAGGGTCTTGATGGTCTTCTCGATGGCCAGACCGAACTGGGTGACCAGCTCGTCTATGGTCTTGGCATCCGGCGTATCGACCAGACGCAGCTCCTCGCTGGCGGCGCCGCGTGCGGTTTCGCGCGGGATGGCTTCGGCCTTCTCGATGTTGGCGGCGTAGTCGGAAGTGTCGCTGAAGGCGATATCGTCTTCACCAGACTCGGCCAGCACGTGGAATTCGTGGGAGCCGGTGCCGCCGATGGAACCGGTGTCGGCCTGTACCGGACGGAAATTCAGGCCCAGGCGGCTGAACACGTTGCAGTACGCCAGGTGCATGCGGTCGTAGGTTTCCTGCAGCGAGGCCTGGTCCAGGTGGAAGGAGTAGGCGTCCTTCATGATGAACTCGCGGCCGCGCATCAGGCCGAAGCGCGGACGGATCTCGTCGCGGAACTTGGTCTGGATCTGGAACATGTTGATCGGCAGCTGCTTGTAGCTGTTCAGCTCGTTGCGGGCCAGATCGGTAATCACTTCCTCGTGGGTCGGGCCGAGGCAGAAGGCGCGATCATGGCGATCCTTGATGCGCAGCAGCTCGGGGCCGTACTGCTCCCAGCGTCCGGACTCCTGCCACAGCTCGGCTGGCTGCACGGCCGGCATCAGCACTTCGAGTGCGCCGGCGGCGACCATCTCCTGGCGCACCACGGCTTCGGCCTTGCGCAGCACGCGCAGGCCCATGGGCATCCAGGTGTACATGCCAGAGGCCAGCTTGCGGATCATGCCGGCGCGCAGCATCAGCTGGTGGCTGATCACCACGGCGTCGGAGGGGGTTTCCTTGAGGGTCGAGAGCAGGTACTGACTGGTACGCATGTTTGGCCGTTATGTCGGTTGCGAGGGCAAATAATGACTCGGCATTGTACGGTGCCAGCCATGTGGCGTACAGGACGGACCGGGAGTTGAGCATGGCGGAGTTGACCGCTGATCAGGTGCAGGCGCTGATTCGCGCTGGAGTGCCGATGGCCGAGGATATCGATCTGCGCATCGATCATCTGGATGCGGAGAGGGCGGTGGCGCGGGTGCCATTTCAGGGCAAGCTGGTGCGCCCTGGGGGCACGGTTTCGGGTCCGACCATCATGTCACTCGCCGATGCGGCGATGTATGCGGTGGTGCTGGGTCGATTGGGTCGGGTGGAAATGGCCTTGACGGCCAATCTCAACATCAACTTCCTGGCCCGGCCGAAGCCGGTCGATCTGATTGCCGAGGCGCGTATCCTGCGCTTGTCGCGGCGCCAGGCGGTGTGCGAGGTGCAGCTCTTCTCGCTGGGCGAGGAGGGTGAGCTAGTGGCGCATGTCACCGGGACCTATGCCTTGCCACTCTGATGTGGCAGGTATTTGCGCAATAAAATCCCTGCGCGTAAAACAAGAAACCCGGCCTAGGCCGGGTTTCTTTTACTGCTTCGAGTGTACTCGAAGAAATCCTTACAGGATTTCCAGCGGGTATTCGACGAACAGACGCCACTCGTTCAGGTCGGTACCGTAACGGTTGTCGGTACGGTAGATCGAGTTACGAGCCTTGAAGGACAGGTCCTTGGCAGCGCCTTCCTGAATGGTGTACTTGACCTGGTTGAAGATTTCGCGCTCTTTGGCGTCGCTGCCAGCGCCTACGTCGATGTCGTAGCCGTAGACATAAGCGGTTTTCCAGCTCAGACCCGGTACGCCGTAGCCGGCGAAGTCCAGCTCGTAGCTAGCCTGCCAGGATTTCTCGTCTTTGGCGTTGAAGTCGGAGTAGTAGGAGTTGGCAAGCCAGATGGAGCTGCCACCGTCACCGTAGTCGTAGCTGTAGCCGCGGTCGCCACTGTTCTGCTGGTAGGCCAGGATGAATGCATGGGAACCAACGCTGTACTTACCGGCCAGACTCCAGATGGTGTTGTCTTGGCTTTCGCGAGCGCCCGGAATTTCATCGCCGGTCACTGGGTCTTCAGTGGTATCGAGGGCAGATACGAAATCTTTGTCGAAATCGGTTTTGTAGATGTTGAAGTCGAAGTTCAGAGCCTGTTCTTCGGCCAGCGGAATGGTCCAGTTAGCGTTGGCATATTTCTTCTTGTAGACGTCTTCAACGTCGGAGAAATACAGGGCGGCGCTGAAGTTGTCGGTGAATTGGTAGCTACCACCAACGACATCGGTGGACTTCAGGCGGCCGTCGTCACGAGCGGCGCTGGCCATTGGGCTTTCCGCAGTGAAGTGACCAGCGTTCAGCTCAAGACCTTCGATCTCGTTGCTGGTGATCATGGTGCCGGTGAAGCTTTGCGGCAGCAGGCGGGAGTCGTCATAGGCCAGAACCGGCAGGTTCGGCATTTGGTCGCCGTATTTGATCACAGTGTTGGAGAGGCGGACTTTGACAGCGGCGCCGGCTTGGCCAACGGAATCGTCCCAGTCTTTGCGCTCGCCCGGGAACATGTCGCCTTGGCCGCCGTCGAGTTTCAGACCCAGTAGGCCGAAAGCGTCAACACCGACACCGACGGTGCCTTGGGTGAAGCCGGACTCGAAGGTGCCGATGAAGCCTTGACCCCAAGTGTTACGGTCGTATTCACCTTTGTTGTAGTCGCGGTTCCAGTAGGTGTTGCGGAGCAGCAGGTTCAGGCTGCTGTCTTCAACGAAGCCCTTGGACTCGGACTGTGCGCTGGCGAACGCCAGTTGGGTGGTACCGGCGGTCACGGCCAGAGCCAGTGCGCTCCACTTCATCACTTGCATTGTGATTGCTCCTTTGGTTTAGAAGAGTTGTGCTACCCGATATCTTTTTGTATGGGCGGCTCTTTCTTTTTGTGTCGGCGCTAACTTATAGCACGGGGACTTAAGTTGGCGACAGATATCATTGATTCTCTACAAGTTCTTCACGCGTGCGTCGCAAATTTACATTTTCGACGTCGCATTTCTGTAGATTTTTGCCGCCCATCTTCCCGTTTCGGGCGCTTGTGAAAAAGACTGCAAATCCAATCGCTTAGGGCGTTGCAAGTCATTCTCAGGCGCGCCGATGTCGACGGTGCTCCTCTCTAAGCAACTTCCATGCACAAAGTGATTTTTTCGTAGTTAAGCCGATAATTCTTTTGTCGTTGCTTGAGAGTGTGCTGGCTGAGAGGCTGGCGCAGGGCTGATTGCAAGGCAGCAGGGGGTAGTTCCACTCTTGCAGTCTGCGACGGTGTTACCGGGAGCTGTCGTGGTGGCGGAATTTACTCGCAGGTAACGTGCAACCTGTGGTGGTTGATCGGTTTTTGTGCGAAATAAATCGGCTGTTGCTCGATTTTGGGGCGTGCTTGGTGGGCGTCCTGAAGAGGTACTCCGGTGCAGTGGTCTGGTCGCAGCGTGGGTGGGTGAATTGCTCGGCTCATACCGATATGCTGCGCGGCCTGTTCGGTTGGAGGATATATAGATGTTCAGCCTTGATTCCCGCTTGCAGCAGGACACGCTGGTCCTGGGCGATTTCCCTCTGTGTCGTTTGTTGCTGATGAATGACGCCAACTACCCATGGTTCATTCTGGTGCCTCGGTGTGAGGCGGTGAGTGAGCTGTTCCAGCTGGATGCAGCCGACCAGGTGCAGCTCTGGCTGGAGACCACGCGTTTGGCTGAGGTTCTCAAGGATGTGTTCGCTGCCGACAAGATGAACGTCGCTACTCTGGGTAATGTGGTGAGCCAGCTGCACATGCATGTGATAGTACGGCGCCGTGAGGATCTGGCCTGGCCTGCTCCTGTATGGGGCAAGCACCCGGCTCGGGCCTATTCCGATGTAGAGATTGCGGATGTTCGCGGGCGTCTGCGCCTGGTGCTTGGCGGCCACTTTCAATTCGTGGAGGGCTGAAGCATGGATCTGGAGTCTCGTGTCATCGAGTTGGAGACTCGTCTGGCGTTTCAGGATGACGTGATCGCCACGCTGAACGATGTAGTGGTGGAGCAGCAGCTCGCGCTGGATCGTTTGCAGTTGCAGATCGCTGCCCTGGCGCGGCGACAGGAAGACATGGCGGGGCAGTTCGGGATTGCCGAAGGTGAGGCGCCGCCACCGCACTATTGAACTCATAAAAAAGCCCGCATCAAGCGGGCTTTTTGTTTTGCGAGGTTATCAGCGACCGGGCAGGGCGACTATCACGTCTTCGGCCTGCAGGCCCTTGTCGCGCTGCATCACCGAGAACTCGACGCGCTGGCCTTCGACCAGGATGCGGTGGCCTTCGCCGCGGATGGCGCGGAAGTGCACGAAGATGTCATCGCCGCTGTCGCGCGAAATGAAGCCAAAGCCCTTGGAGGTGTTGAACCATTTGACGGTGCCGCTCTCGCGGTTGTCGTCGCTCTCGCGAGGGGCTGTATAGATCGCGCGTGAGGTGCGCTTGCCGAGATTGATGGCCAGGTGCAGCACGGTGGCGGCCAGCAGAGTGGCGAGAGTCAGGGCTACGGCCGGCTGGTTGCCGATCTGCGGCAGTGGGGCGAGCAGAATCAGCGCTTGCAGCACGCAGGCAAATACCAGCAGCGCCGATACCAGGGCTTGCAGTTGGTTGCGCGCACCATCGTGACGAGTCGACAGAAGAGGCGCGGCGATCAGGTTGGTCAGGCCAAGCAGGGCCAGATAAATAGCATCGGGTTGTTGCAGGTACGGCAGGGCATCGTTGCGCAGGCTGGGGGCGAAGGACAGCAGCAGGGCGCCGCCGCCTGTGATCAGGTGGACGATCTTCAACATGGTCAAGGAACTCGCTTGTTCGAGATGGCTATCGAGGAGCGGAGCCGGTCCGGTGAATGGACGAGGTGCACCGCCTATGTCGCAGCAATGCGACACCGCGGCTATTTAACCGCAAAGGGGATGCGATGCCCACTCAAATCAAGCGGTTAGGGCGGGTTCTGGGGTCGCGGGGTGGATCTGGTTGCGGCCGTTGCGTTTGGCCTGATAGAGCGCATCGTCGGCCCGAGTGACCAGGCTTTCGAAGTTATCTCCGGTTTCGGCCAGGGCCAGGCCGAAGGAGGCAGTGATGGTGTCGAGTACCTTGTCGGTGCTACGCACCTTGACCCGCAGGGCCTGGATCTTCAAGCGCAGCTGCTCGGCGAATTCGCCGGCAGTCTCCAGATCGAAGCAGTCCTGCAGGATTACGCAGAACTCTTCGCCACCATAGCGCGCAGCCACGCCGCGAGCCGGGAGCAGTTCGCGCAGGAGTTGGCCGACGTGCTGCAGCACGCGATCACCGAGCGGGTGTCCGTACTGGTCGTTGAACTGCTTGAAGTGGTCGATATCCAGCATTACCAGCGCCAGGCCTTTGGTGTCGCCGGTCAGGGCCTGTTCCAGCAGGCGGGTGAACGCATGGCGGTTGAATACATGGGTCAGGCTGTCCAGAGTGGCGGCGGCCTGGGCTCGTTCCAGCTGGCTGCGCAGGTTCTGGATTTCCGACTGGGCCGAGCGCAGGCGGTAGAGAAACTTCTCCTGCTGCTCCTGCATCTGCTGAGTGCTCAGCTGTAGATCGTTGAGTACGCCAGGCAGGTCGTCGACGATCGGCTCCTGCAGTGCGGCAAGGCCCTGGGACAGGCTGGTCTGGTAGTGCTGGCTACCGCTCACGCTGCGTTGTACGTCAACTTCTATGTCGTCGACCAGCGTGATCACCTGCTGCTGGCCAGCACGCGCCTCTTCCAGTTCGCCGCGAATCACGAATTCGCGGAACAGTTTGACTGCCGTTTCCGGCGGGAAGCTGGTGAAGTCTTTGACGATCTTGTCCAGGCGCCGATTAAGGTCGGGATTGCCACCCTGGCAGTAGGTGTACCAGAGCGCGTAGTGCACCGGATTCGGTGGGATGTCGTGGCGCACCATCTGAGGGACGGCTTGTTTGAGCAGATCGGCAGCCTCGCGGGTCTCTTCGGGGTAGAGCTCGAGAAGTGAGGGGGCTTTCGGGGGCTGGCTCATGCACGTCACTGTGGCAATGGAGGAGATAGGCAAAGGATAGAGTAGTCATGGGGGCTTCGCCTAGCAAAAGGCCCGGACTAGCCGGGCCTCTGTTACCGATAGCTGGTGCGATCAGGCAGCCAGCAGGCTGCGCAGCATCCAGGCGGTCTTCTCGTGTACCTGCATGCGCTGGGTCAGCAGGTCGGCGGTCGGCTCGTCGCTGACCTTGTCCAGCAGCGGGAAGATGCCGCGGGCGGTGCGCACGACGGCTTCCTGGCCCTGGACCAGCAGTTTGATCATCTCGTCCGCGGTCGGCACGCCTTCCTCTTCCTTGATCGAGGACAGGCGGGCGTAGGCCGCGTAGGTGCCTGGCGCCGGGAAGCCCAGCGCACGGATACGTTCGGCGATGGCGTCAACGGCCAGGGCCAGCTCGGTGTACTGCCCTTCGAACATCAGGTGCAGGGTATTGAACATCGGGCCGGTGACGTTCCAATGGAAGTTGTGGGTCTTCAGATACAGGGTGTAGGTGTCGGCCAGCAGGCGCGACAGGCCTTCGGCGATGGCTGCGCGGTCCTGTTCGGCGATGCCGATATTGATTTCCATACCTTGTTACTCCTCTTCAGGCTCTTAAAAGTAGCCGGGCTAGGCGCTCCCGTGATGGTTGGGAGCCTATCACAGGGTATGCGCCGTCCTGCCCGATCTATGTCAATGAAGGCAATGCTTGGAAACTATGAGTGCCGCTGCGGTTCCGTCTATCACCGGTGTGCTAGTTCCGGTCGCAGCTGCAGGGTGCGATTGAAGACTTCCACCCAGTAGGCGCTGAACTGCTGGTCGGCCAGGTTGTTGATTTCGAGGATAGCGCGCAGGCGCGGGCGCTTGCTCAGGGTCTGGTGGGCGCGCTCGTGGGTGCGGGCGTCGAAGGTGTCGGCGATGTTCAGCAGCAGGGCACCTGGGTGGATCTCGTCTTCGTGCAGACCCTTGGGGTAGCCGCTTCCATCGGCGTGTTCCTGGTGCTGCAGGATGATCTCGCTGGCGCTGCTCCAGTTGGGCATACGCTTGAGCAGCTCGCAGGCCTGGCGCGGGTGCGACTGCATCTGTTTGCGCTCCTCGCGGCTCAGCTCGCCCTCCTTGTGCAGCAGGTCCAGGGGCAGGAAGGCCATGCCCAGGTCGTGCAGGCATACCGCGGCGACCAGCTGTTCGGGCTCCACCGGCTGTCCTGCGGTCTCGTTCATGCCCAGGGCCAGGCTCAGTAGGCGCAGGCCGCGGCCATGCCAGAAGGGGGAGCGATGCTCACCGGCGCTCATCAGCTCGGCGAAGAAGGTCAGGTCGGCGTTCTCGGCGATACCGTATTCCGCCAGTAGCTGGGACAGCTGCCCTGGCCCCACTTCGACCGGCTGCAGGCGTGTTTCGGGGGCTAGGTGCAGGAGCAGGGTGCGGCGAATCTCGGTCTGCCGCGCTTCGGGGGCGCTGGTCAGGGCCTGCAGGGCCTGGCACTGGCTGGCGATCTGGCTCTGGTCGGGGGGCTCGGCTCTGCCCAGGGCTGCTTCTATCAGGTTGCGTAGCTGGTCCAGGCTCAGCAGCAGGATGTCGCCGAGCAGGCTGTCGAACTGCAGGCTGCCCTCGCGCAGGCGGTCCAGCACGTCTTCCATGGCCTGGGGCAGGGGGAGCAGGTGATTCAGCTCCACATAGCCGAGGCTGCCTTTGATGGTGTGCACCAGGCGGAACAGTTCGCGCAGGCGCGAACCATCCTGCGGGTGGCTCTCCAGCTCGATCAGCAGTTGCTCGCACCGCGGCAGGTGCTCGGCGGTATCGAGGCGGAATTCCTCCAGCAGGTCGCTGGGAACGTCGGCGGGGCGGGGCAGGGCCATGGCATCTCTCCGCGGGGCTGGATTCTCAGTATAGAAAGCCCGGCTGCACCGGTGCGATTAACCCTATATAATCCCGCCCCTTGTCTGCGGATGCGGGAAGTGCAGCGATCCAGGCGCTTGGCGCCATTGGTCGGCTTTCCCCTGCAAATTGCAGAAAATGCCTGCTATTTACCTGCAGGGCGAGCCCGGGCCGGCCGGGTGCGAATTCAAGACTGATCTAGAGAAGCGAACCACGACCATGATGCGCAGCCACTATTGCGGCCAGTTGAACGAGAGCCTGGACGGCCAGGAAATCACCCTTTGCGGCTGGGTCCACCGCCGTCGCGACCATGGTGGCGTGATCTTCCTCGATATCCGTGACCGTGAAGGCCTGGCCCAGGTGGTGTTCGACCCGGATCGCGCCGAGACCTTCGCCAAGGCCGACCGCGTACGCAGCGAGTACGTGGTGAAGATCACCGGCAAGGTGCGCCTGCGCCCCGAGGGCGCGCGCAACGCCAACATGGCGTCTGGCGCCATCGAAGTGCTGGGTTACGAGCTCGAAGTGCTGAACGAGGCGGAAACTCCGCCGTTCCCGCTCAACGAATACACCGACGTCGGCGAGGAAACCCGCCTGCGCTACCGCTTCATCGACCTGCGTCGCCCGGAAATGGCCGAGAAGCTGAAGCTGCGTTCGCGCATCACCAGCAGCATCCGCCGCTACCTCGACGACAACGGCTTCCTCGACGTCGAAACCCCGATCCTGACCCGTGCCACTCCGGAAGGCGCGCGCGACTACCTGGTGCCGAGCCGTACCCACGCTGGCAGCTTCTTCGCCCTGCCGCAGTCGCCGCAGCTGTTCAAGCAGCTGCTGATGGTGGCCGGCTTCGACCGTTACTACCAGATCGCCAAGTGCTTCCGCGACGAAGACCTGCGTGCCGACCGTCAGCCGGAATTCACCCAGATCGACATCGAGACCAGCTTCCTCGATGAAAGCGACATCATGGGCATCACCGAAACCATGATCCGCAACCTGTTCAAGGAAGTGCTGGATCTGGAGTTCGGCGAGCTGCCGCACATGACTCTGGCCGAAGCCATGCGTCGCTTCGGTTCCGACAAGCCGGACCTGCGTATTCCGCTGGAGCTGGTGGACGTTGCCGATCAGCTGCAGGGCGTCGAGTTCAAGGTGTTCTCCGGCCCGGCCAACGACCCGAAAGGCCGCGTCGCCGCCTTGCGCGTACCGGGTGCCGCCTCCATGCCGCGTAGCCAGATCGACGACTACACCAAGTTCGTCGGCAACTACGGCGCCAAGGGCCTGGCCTACATCAAGGTCAACGAGCGCGCCAAGGGCGTGGAAGGCCTGCAGTCGCCGATCGTCAAGTTCATCCCGGAAGACAACCTCAAGGTCATCCTCGACCGCGTTGGCGCCGTCGATGGCGACATCGTGTTCTTCGGTGCCGACAAGGCCAAGGTCGTCTGCGACGCCCTGGGCGCCCTGCGTATCAAGGTCGGCCACGATCTGAACCTGCTCACCTGCGAGTGGGCGCCGCTGTGGGTCGTCGACTTCCCGATGTTCGAAGAGAACGATGACGGCAGCCTGACCGCCATGCACCACCCGTTCACCGCGCCGAAGTGCACCCCGGAAGAGCTGGAGGCCAACCCGGCCGCCGCCCTGTCGCGTGCCTACGACATGGTGCTCAATGGTACCGAGCTGGGTGGCGGCTCCATCCGCATCCACGACAAGGCCATGCAGCAGACCGTGTTCCGCGTGCTCGGCATCAGCGAAGACGAACAGCAGGAGAAGTTCGGCTTCCTGCTCGACGCCCTGAAGTTCGGTGCTCCGCCCCACGGTGGCCTGGCCTTCGGCCTGGATCGCCTGGTGATGCTGATGACCGGCGCCAGCTCGATTCGTGAAGTGATCGCCTTCCCGAAAACCCAGAGCGCTGCCTGTGTCATGACCCAGGCTCCGGGCATCGTCGATGCCAAGGCGCTGCGCGAGCTGCATATCCGCCTGCGCGAACAGCCCAAGGCTGAGTAAGCGGTAGCAATAGGAGCCTGGCATGCCAGGCTCCTTGCATTTCAGGCACTACAAAACCGAAAGAAACGGAGTGAGTTATGGCCGGTCATTCCAAATGGGCCAACATCAAGCACCGCAAGGGGCGCCAGGACGCCAAGCGCGGCAAGATCTTCACCAAGCTGATTCGTGAGCTGACCGTGGCCGCCAAGCATGGCGGTGGCGTGCCGGCGGACAACCCGCGCCTGCGTCTGGCGGTCGATAAGGCCCTCACGGCCAACATGTCGCGTGACGTGATCGACCGCGCCATCGCCCGTGGCGCCGGCAACACCGAAGCCGACAACATGATCGAGCTGAGCTACGAGGGCTATGCGCCGAGTGGCGTGGCGATCATCATCGAAGCCATGACCGACAACCGCAACCGCACCGCCGCCGACGTGCGCCACGCCTTCACCAAGTGCGGCGGCAACCTCGGCACCGACGGTTCGGTGGCCTACATGTTCGAGCGCAAGGGGCAGATCAGCTTCGCTCCGGGCGTCAGCGAAGATGCCCTGATGGAGGCGGCCCTGGAGGCCGGCGCAGATGACGTGGAGATGGGCGAGGACGGCTCCGCGCTGGTGTCCACCAGCTTCGCCGACTTCCTCGCGGTCAACGAGGCGCTGACCGCTGCCGGCTTCAAGGGCGAAGAGGCCGAAGTGGCGATGATCCCTTCGACCATGGCGCCGATCACCGACCTGGAAACCGCCAAGAAGGTGCTCAAGCTGATCGACATGCTTGAGGACCTGGACGACGTGCAGAACGTCTACCACAACGCGGAAATCCCCGACGAGCTCATGGAGCAGCTGGACTGACGTCCGCTGCGCTCTCGTCGTACGAAAAAGCCGGAAGCCGCTCATGCGCTTCCGGCTTTTTTATATGCGCGCCGCTCCGTATACTCGCGGCTGGATAAATAGACAGTGCTACGGCCTGCGGAGCGCAACGCTGCATGACCCTGATCCTTGGCATCGACCCCGGCTCGCGCATCACCGGCTATGGCGTGGTGCGCGACACCGGGCGCGGCTGCGAGTACGTCGCTTCTGGCTGTATACGCACCGGTGACGGCTCGCTTGCTGAGCGCCTGCAGGTGGTGTTCCGCGGTGTCAGCGAGGTGATTCGCCAGCACGGCCCAGTGACCATGGGCATCGAGCAGGTGTTTATGGCCAAGAATGCCGACTCCGCGCTCAAGCTTGGCCAGGCCCGCGGTGCGGCCATCGTCGCCAGCATCGAGGCGGGGCTGGACGTCAACGAATACACCGCCAGCCAGGTCAAACAGGCGATTGCCGGCACCGGCGGCGCCGACAAGCAGCAGGTAATGATGATGGTGATGCACCTGCTCAAGCTGGTGCAGAAGCCGCAGATCGACGCCTCCGACGCCCTGGCCATCGCCCTCTGCCATGCCCATCACCGGCAGAGCCTGATTCCCCACAACCTGCTCGGCGCCAAGCGTCGTAGCGGGCGCCTGCGCCTGTAAACATAAGGAAACCAATTCGTGATCGGACGCCTCAAGGGCAATCTGGCGGAGAAGCAGCCGCCGCACCTGATCCTCGACGTCAATGGTGTCGGCTACGAAGTGGAAGTGCCGATGACCACCCTCTACCGCCTGCCGTCCGTGGGCCAGCCGGTGACCTTGCATACCCATCTGGTGGTGCGCGAAGACGCTCATCTGCTCTATGGCTTCGCCGAGAAGCGCGAGCGAGAGCTGTTCCGTGAGCTGATCCGGCTCAACGGCGTCGGCCCCAAGCTGGCCCTGGCACTGATGTCCGGCCTGGAAGTAGATGAACTGGTGCGTTGCGTGCAGGCCCAGGACACCTCGACCCTGGTGAAGATTCCCGGTGTCGGCAAGAAGACCGCCGAGCGCCTGCTGGTGGAGCTCAAGGATCGCTTCAAGGCCTGGGAGACCATGCCGTCCATCGCGCCACTGGTAGTGGAACCCCGCGCCGGCGTGGCAGTCTCAAGCGCGGAGAGCGATGCCGTCAGCGCGCTGATCTCGCTCGGCTTCAAGCCGCAGGAGGCCAGCAAGGCCGTGGCCGTCGTACAGGAAGAAGGGCTGTCCAGCGAAGAGCTGATCCGCCGTGCCCTGAAAGGAATGGTGTAAGAAGTGATAGACGCCGACCGCCTGATCACCGCCAGCGCCCGTGAGCGCGACGAACAGCTGGACCGTGCCATTCGCCCGCTCAAGCTGGCCGAGTACATCGGTCAGCCGGTGGTGCGCGAACAGATGGAGCTGTTCATTCAGGCCGCCAAGAATCGCCAGGAAGCCCTCGACCACACCCTGATCTTCGGTCCGCCCGGTCTGGGTAAAACCACCCTGGCCAACATCATCGCTCAGGAAATGGGCGTATCGATCAAGAGCACCTCGGGGCCGGTGCTGGAGCGCCCGGGTGATCTGGCTGCGCTGCTGACCAACCTGGAGCCGGGCGACGTGCTGTTCGTCGACGAGATCCATCGCCTGTCGCCGGTGGTCGAGGAAGTCCTGTACCCGGCCATGGAGGACTTCCAGCTCGACATCATGATCGGCGAAGGTCCGGCTGCACGTTCGATCAAGCTCGACCTGCCGCCCTTCACCCTGGTCGGCGCCACGACTCGCGCCGGCATGCTGACCAACCCGCTGCGAGACCGCTTCGGTATCGTTCAGCGCCTGGAGTTCTACTCCAGTGCTGACCTGGCCACTATCGTCAGCCGTTCGGCCGGCATTCTCGGCCTGACCATCGACCCGGAAGGTGCCTTTGAGATCGCCCGCCGCGCCCGTGGTACACCGCGTATCGCCAACCGCCTGCTGCGCCGCGTACGCGATTTCGCTGAGGTGCGCGCCAGCGGTCAGATCAGTCGAGAGATCGCCGATCAGGCGCTGAACATGCTGGATGTCGACGAACGTGGCTTCGACCACCAGGACCGCCGTCTACTGCTGGCCATGATCGACAAGTTCGATGGCGGCCCGGTAGGCATCGACAACCTGGCCGCCGCCATCGGCGAGGAGCGCGGTACCATCGAGGACGTGCTGGAGCCGTACCTGATCCAGCAGGGCTACATCATGCGCACGCCGAGGGGGAGGGTGGTGACTCGCCATGCCTACCTGCATTTCGGCCTGAATCTGCCGAAGCGCCTGGGCGATGCCCCGGTAGCGGACCTGTTCGGCGGCGACGAATAGTTGCAAAACAACGGCTTGCCCGGATTGGCAAGGCCAGGAGTAAACACTAGAGTATGCGCGCGCAAAACGAGGCCCAGCCTTTTGCCCTCAAGTGTCGGGTGTATTACGAGGACACCGACGCTGGCGGCATCGTCTACTACGTCAATTACCTCAAATTCATGGAGCGGGCTCGTACCGAGTGCCTGCGTAATCTGGGTTTTGCCCAGTCGCAGCTGGTGGGCGAGAACCTCCTGTTCGTCGTGCATTCCGCCGAAGCGCGCTATCACGCGCCGGCCAAGCTGGACGACGAACTTTTTATCACCGCCGAGGTGATCGAGTTAAACCGTGCCAGCCTGCGCTTTCGTCAACAGGTACGGCGGGCAACGGATGGGGCACTGCTCTGCGAGGGGCAGTTCGTGGTGGCCTGCGTGCGGGCCGACAATTTGAAACCCCGTGCCATCCCCGAAGCGCTGCGTACAGCCTTCGCGGCGGGCATGGGTACAGTCACAGCAGGATCGGTAGGAGAGTAGCGTGGAAGCAACAGCCAACGCCGTTGACCATATGTCGATGTGGAGCCTGATCAGCAATGCCAGTCTGGTGGTGCAACTGGTCATGCTCGCCCTGGTGGCCGCCTCGGTCACCTCCTGGATCATGATCTTCCAGCGCAGCACCATGCTGCGTGCAGCGAAGAAGTCCCTCGAGGTGTTCGAGGAGCGCTTCTGGTCGGGTATCGATCTGTCCAAGCTGTATCGCCAGGCTGGCAGCAACCCGGACCCGGACTGCGGCGTCGAGCAGATCTTCCGTGCCGGCTTCAAGGAGTTCTCTCGCCTGCGTCAGCAATCGGGCGTCGATCCGGATGCGGTGATGGATGGCGTGGCCCGTGCCATGCGCGTGGCCATCTCGCGTGAAGAGGAAAAACTGGAAACCAGCCTGCCGTTCCTCGCTACCGTCGGTTCCACCAGCCCGTACATCGGTCTGTTCGGTACCGTGTGGGGCATCATGAACTCCTTCCGCGGTCTGGCCCAGGTCCAGCAGGCCACCCTGGCCACCGTGGCTCCGGGTATCGCCGAAGCGCTGATCGCTACCGCCATCGGCTTGTTCGCCGCCATTCCTGCAGTAATCGCCTACAACCGCTTCTCGGCGCAAGGCGAGCGCCTGATCGGCCGTTACTACACCTTTGCCGACGAGTTCCAGGCGATCCTGCACCGCAAAGTGCACACCAGCGAGGACTGAGGCTCAGCCCATGGCCAGAATTCGCAACAGACGCAAGCCAGTCGCCGAGATGAACGTCGTGCCTTACATCGACGTGATGCTGGTGTTGCTGGTGATCTTCATGGTGACCGCGCCGATGCTCAACCAGGGCGTCAAGGTCGACCTGCCCAAGGTTTCCAGTGAAGCGCTGCCGCAGGACAACAACTCTCGCGTGCTGACCATCTCGATCAAGGCCGACAAGACCTACTACTGGAACATGGGCGAGGAAGTCGACCCGGACCAGGGCAAGGCCAGCGAGACTGCCACTGCGTTGCCTGCGCTGGTGCAGACGGTCGGCGCGATCATGAATCAGAACGCCGCCCAGGGTAAGAAGGTCCAGGTCTTCGTGCGCGGCGACAAGGCCGTGGACTACGGCTCGGTCATGGCCGTGATGGGTGGCCTGCAGGAAGCCGGCGTGGGCAACGTCGGGCTGATCACCGAGGCGCCCTGATGCAGCAGAAGAGCGTTCGCTCCTCCTCGGAAAGCTACTTCTGGCCAACGGTCTGGGCGGTGTCCATCCACGTCCTGCTGTTCGCCATGCTGTTCGTCAGCTTCCACTTCGCCCCGGAGCTGCCGCCGGCGCGTCCCATCGTGCAGGCTACCCTGTATCAGCTGAAGTCGCAGAGCCAGGCGACCACCCAGACCAATCAGAAGATTGCCGGCGAAGCCCAGAAGACCAAGGCGCGCCAGTACGAGGTGGAGCAGCTCGAGACCAAGAAGGAAGAGCAGCAGAAGCAGGAAGCGGCGGAACAAAAGAAAGTCGAGGCGGCCAAACAGGCTGAGGCCAAGAAGCAGGCCGAGGCCAAGAAAGCCGAAGAGGCGAAGAAGGCGGCCGAGCAGAAGAAGCAGGCCGACATCGCCAAGAAGAAGTCCGAAGAAGAGAAGAAAAAGGCTGCCGCCGAGGAGGCTCGCAAGAAAGCGGCCGAGCAGGCGAAGAAGAAAGCTGCGGAAGACGCCAAGAAGAAAGCGGCGGCTGCCGAGGCTGCGAAGAAGAAAAAGGCCCAGGAAGCCGCACGCAAGGCCGCCGAAGACAAAAAGGCGCAGGCGCTGGCGGAGTTGCTGGGTGATACCACCGAGCGTCAGCAGGCGCTGGCCGACGAGGTGGGCGATCAGGTGGCCGGTAGCCTCGACGACTTGATCATCAAGCTGGTCAGTGAGCAGTGGCAGCGTCCGCCATCGGCGCGCAATGGCATGAGTGTCGAAGTGATGATCCAGATGCTGCCCGATGGCACCATCGTCAACGCCTCGGTCACCCGTTCCAGCGGCGATGCGCCGTTCGACAATTCCGCCGTGGCGGCAGTGAAGAACGTCGTTCGTATTCCGGAAATGCAACAGCTGGATAGTGCAACCTTCAACGCCATGTACCGTCAGCGGCGGATGATTTTCAAACCGGAGGATTTGTCTCTGTGAATACCTTGATTCGTATTGCTCTGCTCGGCCTGGCCATGCTGGTCGGCTCGGTGCAGGCGGCGGACCCGCTGGTGGTGACCACCGGTAGCGATCGCGCCATTCCTATCGCCGTGGTGCCCTTCGGCTGGCAGGGCGGCACCGTGCTGCCCGAGGACCTGTCCACCATCATCGGCAATGACCTGCGCAACAGCGGCATGTACGAGCCGATCCCGCGGCAGAACATGATCAGCCTGCCGACCTCGGCCGCCGAGATCATCTACCGCGACTGGCAGGCCCTGGGTGCCCAGTACGTGATGGTCGGCAGCATCGTGCCGAATGGCGCGCGCCTGCAGGTGCAGTTCGCTCTGTTCAACGTCGCGACCCAGCAGCAGGTCGTGGCTGGCACCGTTGGCGGTACCACCGACCAACTGCGAGACATGGCGCACCACATTGCCGACCAGTCCTTCGAGAAGCTGACCGGTATCAAGGGCGCCTTCTCCACCAAAATGCTCTATGTCACTGCCGAGCGTTTCGGCGTGAACAACACCCGTTACACCCTGCAGCGCTCCGACTACGACGGTGCCCGCGGTGTGACCCTGCTGCAGTCGCGCGAGCCGATCCTGTCGCCGCGCTACGCGCCGGATGGCCGCCGCATTGCCTACGTGTCCTTCGAGCAGCGTCGCCCGCGCATCTTCATGCAGCACATCGACACTGGTCGCCGCGAGCAGCTGACCAACTTCGAAGGCCTCAACGGCGCCCCGGCCTTCTCGCCGGATGGCAATCGCCTGGCCTTCGTGCTGTCCAAGGACGGCAATCCGGAGATCTACGTGATGGACCTGGGCTCGCGCCAGATCCAGCGCGTGACCAACTCCGGCTCGATCGAGACCGAGCCGTTCTGGGGTAAAGACGGCCAGACCCTGTACTTCACCAGCGACCGCGCCGGCAAGCCGCAGATCTACAAGCAGAGCATCTCCGGCGGCAGCGCCCAGCGTGTGACCTTCACCGGTAACTACAACGCCAACCCGAAATTGTCGGCCGACGAGAAGACCCTGGTGATGATCCATCGTCAGGACGGCTTCACCAACTTCAAGGTGGCTGCACAGGACCTGGTAACCAGCCGCCTGCGCATCCTTTCCGAGACCAGCCTGGACGACTCGCCCACTGTTGCGCCCAATGGCACCATGCTAATCTACGCCACCCGCCAGCAGGGCCGTGGAGTGCTAATGCTCGTGTCCACCAATGGGCGTGTCAGGCTCCCGATTCCCACCGCGCAAGGTGATGTCCGGGAACCCTCCTGGTCGCCTTTCCTGAACTGATGCGGTACCAAGACTTTCTGCTGTAAACACACCTAGAAATCATTAGGAGCTACACCATGGAAATGCTGAAATTTGGCAAATTTGCCGCTCTGAGCCTGGCTCTGGCCGTGGCTGTTGGTTGCTCGTCCAAAGGCGGCGACGCTTCCGGCGAAGGCGCTGTTGACCCGAACGCTGGCTACAACGCTGGCGGCAGCGGCGTTGACGGTGCTCTGAGCGAAGAAGCCGCTCTGCGCGCCATCACCACCTTCTACTTCGAGTACGACAGCTCCGACCTGAAGCCGGAAGCCATGCGCGCTCTGGACGTACACGCCAAGGACCTGAAAGGCAACGGCGCTCGCGTCGTTCTGGAAGGCCACACCGACGAGCGCGGCACCCGCGAGTACAACATGGCTCTGGGCGAGCGTCGTGCCAAGGCCGTTCAGCGCTACCTGGTTCTGCAGGGCGTTTCCCCGGCTCAGCTGGAACTGGTTTCCTACGGTGAAGAGCGTCCGGTTGCTACCGGCAGCGACGAGTCCTCCTGGGCTCAGAACCGCCGCGTCGAACTGCGCAAGTAATTCGCTATGCGTAAGTGCCCTCGTATCCTGACCTCTCTGGTTTTCGCCCTGCCGCTCGCGGCAGTGGCGGAGGTTCCCGTGGTAGATGGCGGCTCCGGTAGCAGCTATCCGCCAGTCGGTTACGGTACGAGCGGCGCCTACGCCGGAACTGGGGCAGCCGCCCCGGTTTCGGCGCAGGGCGAACTGTTCATGCAACTGCAGCAGATGCAACAGGACATTGCGCAACTGCGCGGTCAGGTTGAAGAGCAGCAGAACGAGATCGCACGCCTCAAGCAAGAGAGCCAGGCGCGCTACCAGGATCTCGACAGCCGCCTGCAAGGCGGTGCCGCCGGTGCACAACAGGCACCTGCACAGAATCCCCCGGCCGATGGCGCGATCAACGCCGCCGGCACTCCAGCTGCCCCTGCCCAGCAGGCTCCGGCAGCCAGCAACGAACCGGCCGACCCGGCGAAGGAAAAGCTGTACTACGACGCTGCCTTCGACCTGATCAAGGCCAAGGACTTCGCCAAGGCCAGCCAGGCTTTCGAAGGTTTCCTGCGCAAGTTCCCGCAGAGTCAGTACGCCGGCAACGCCCAGTACTGGCTGGGTGAGGTCAACCTGGCCCAAGGCAACCTGCAGGGCGCCGGCAAGGCCTTCGCTCAAGTGGCTGCCAGCTATCCGACCCATGCCAAGGTGCCGGACTCGTTGTTCAAGCTGGCCGATGTCGAACAGCGCATGGGCAACACTGACCGAGCCAAGGGCATCCTGCAGCAGCTGATCGCCCAGTATCCTGGCTCGTCGGCCGCCCAGCTGGCGCAGCGCGATCTGCAGCGCCTGCCCTGACTCGGCGTAGCCCTCCACCGAAAAGCCCGCGCTAGTCGCGGGCTTTTTGCTTCTTGTGGCGCTGACGTGTCGTCGCCTGCGCGGCGGCGGAAATCACTCCCACTGTTTTTTCGTTTAGAATCGCCGCCCCGATTCACCCGCAACGGAGGCGGATGGCCTGTTTCGCCGTCACGCCCGGTGCCGATATGCAAACAACCCTGCGCATTACCGAGATTTTTTACTCGTTGCAGGGCGAGACTTCGACCAGTGGCCTGCCCACTGTGTTCGTCCGCCTGACTGGCTGCCCGCTACGCTGCCAGTACTGCGACACCGCCTATGCCTTCAGTGGCGGCGAAATCATGAGCCTGGATGCCATCCTCGAGCAGGTGGCGGGCTACAAGCCGCGTTACGTCTGTGTCACGGGTGGCGAGCCATTGGCCCAGCCCAACTGCGTGCCACTGCTGGAGCGCCTGTGCGACGCCGGCTATCAGGTCTCCCTGGAGACCAGCGGCGCCATGGATATCGCGCCGACCGACCGCCGCGTCAGTCGTGTGGTCGACCTCAAGACTCCGGGCTCCCTGGAGGTCTCGCGCAATCTCTACAGCAACATGAACGAGCTGACTGGCAATGATCAGGTCAAGTTCGTCATCTGCTCGCGCGAAGACTACGACTGGGCTGTCTCCAAGCTGATCGAATACCACCTGGCCGAGCGTGCCGGTGAGGTGCTGTTCTCGCCAAGCCACAAGCAGGTGGATAGTCGCGCCCTGGCCGACTGGATCGTTGCCGACAACCTGCCGGTGCGTTTCCAGCTGCAGCTGCACAAGATTCTCTGGAATGACGAGCCTGGCCACTGATGGGGTGCATTGAAATGACTGACAAGAAAGCCGTTGTACTCCTTTCCGGTGGCCTGGATTCGGCCACCGTCCTGGCCCAGGCCAAGGCGGCGGGCTTCGCCTGCTACAGCATGAGTTTCGATTACGGCCAGCGCCATCGCGCCGAGCTGCAGGCTGCCGAGCGCGTGGCCCAGCAGTTGGGCGTGGTCGAGCACAAGGTGATCGGCCTCAACCTCAACGGCATGGGTGGCTCGGCCCTGACCGATAGCAGCATTGCCGTGCCGGAGGCGCCCACCGAAGGTATCCCGGTGACCTATGTGCCGGCGCGCAACACGGTGTTCCTCTCCCTGGCGCTGGGCTGGGCCGAGGTGCTGGGCGCCCATGACATCTTCATCGGGGTCAATGCGGTGGATTATTCCGGCTACCCGGATTGCCGCCCCGAGTTCATCTCCGCCTTCGAGCGCATGGCCAATCTGGCGACCCGCGAGGGTGTGGAGGGCGAGGGCTTCCGCATCCAGGCGCCGCTGCAGGAATTGTCCAAGGCGCAGATCGTGCAGATCGGCCTGCAGCATGGTGTTGATTACGGGTTGACGGTGTCCTGCTACCAGGCCGATGACGACGGCCGCGCCTGCGGCAAATGCGACAGCTGCCGCCTGCGTGCGGCCGGTTTCGTGGCGGCTGGAGTGGCAGATCCGACCCGTTACGCCTAAAATTTTCTCGCGGGGTGTTGATTTCCTGAATTAAATCAGTATCATGCGCTCCGCGTTGGGTCGTTAGCTCAGTCGGTAGAGCAGTTGGCTTTTAACCAATTGGTCGTAG
>NZ_JPMY01000041.1:154253-154446 GCF_000761545.1 Pseudomonas sp. ML96
CTCATCGATGGGTGTCTGTCAATCGATTTATTCGTTTTAATCAAAAACATAAATCGCGGACAAACGAAAAAGGCCACTCGATTGAGTGGCCTTCATTCGTAATCTGGTTGCGGGAGCCGGATTTGAACCGACGACCTTCGGGTTATGAGCCCGACGAGCTACCAGACTGCTCCATCCCGCGGCCGCCATTCTA
>NZ_JPMY01000042.1 GCF_000761545.1 Pseudomonas sp. ML96
CCAATGCCGCGCCCACCGGCGCGGCACGGCGAAGCCATGCCCACAGAACAACAAGAAAGGAGCCTCACCATGTCGTACCCCAAGGCCGCCCTGGCCCTCGCACTGCTTGCCCCCTGGGGGCTGAGCCAGGCCATCGAGCTGAACGAAGACCTCGCCCTGTACCTGGATGCCGGCGTCTACAGCGACTACCGCACCCGCGGTATCTCGCAGACGCAGAACGATCCGGCGCTGCAGGGCTCGGCCACCCTCAGCCACAGCAGCGGCCTGTACGCCGGGGTGTGGAGCTCCAACGTCGACTTCGGCCTGGGCAGCAAGACCCGCCAGGAGATCGACTACTACGCCGGCTACAACTGGCAGATCAGCGACGACATCAGCCTCGACACCGCCTACTTCCAGTACGAGTACCCGCGGCAGAGCGCGCTCAACTACGGCGAGTACTTCAGCCAGCTCACCGCCTACGGTGCCAAGCTCGGTGCCTACTACTCGGACAACCTCGGCGGCGACCAGAGCTACCTGTACAGCTACGTCGGCTACGAGACCCTGTTGCCGGCCGAGGTGGCCCTGGACCTGCGCTACGGCAACGTCGACCTCAAGGACCCGTTGCTCCTCGACGGCAGCGGCGACACCCGCGACAGCTACCGCGAATGGCAGCTCAAGCTGAGCAAGGAGCTGTTCGGCCTGAACTGGTCGGCCAGCTACGTCGACACCGATCTCTCGGACAACGAGTGCGCCAACTACATGGGCTTCGACGACGTCTGCTCGGCGACCCTGGTGCTGGGTGCCAACAAGAGTTTTTGAGCCGGCCATGGGCCGCCGGCCCATCCGTCTCGCCAGGGAGCAGCAAGCCATTGATGGCGCAGCACAACCCCCAACGAGAAGAGGGACACACCATGTCTACGCGTCGCGATTTCATGAAGCACCTGACGATGGCCGCCAGTCTCGGCGCCGTCGCCTCCCTGGGTCTGGGCATCAGTGCGCCACGCGCGCGCGCCGCCCTGGCCGGCAGCTGGTACATGCCCGACGAGCACGCCCCGCAGGAGCGGGTGATCCTCGCCTTCGCCGCCTCCACGGCGATCTGGGAGGACTGGGCCACGCCGGTCAACGACTGCATCGCCCTGCTGGCCAAGACCATCGCCAAGTACCAGCCGGTGACCGTGCTGTGCCGCGCTAACCAGCTGACCCAGGCCAAGCAGAAGTGCGGCACCAGCAATATCAAGTTCCTCACCATGCCGCTGGATGATGTATGGGTGCGCGACTACGGTGGCTGCTTCGTGGTCGATGGCCAGGGTGGCCGCGGCCTGGTCGACTTCAACTTCAACGGCTGGGGCGGCAAGCAGCGCTCGAGCAACGACACCATGGTCGCTGACACCCTGAGCTACGAGCTGGACGCCAGCTACGTCGGCAGCCAGCTGGTGGGCGAGGGTGGCGGCATCGAGGTGGATGGCCACGGCACGGCGATCATGACCGAGAGCTGCTGGGTCAACAGCAACCGCAACCCCGGCATGAGCAAGGCGCAGATCGAGGCCGAGCTGAAGGCCAACCTCGGCCTGCGCAAGATCATCTGGCTGCCCGGCATCAAGGGCAAGGACATCACCGACGCCCACGTCGATTTCTACGCGCGCTTCGTCAAGCCGGGGGTGGTCATCGCCAACCTGGACAACGACCCCAAGTCTTACGACTACGCGGTGACCCGCACTCACCTGCAGATCCTGCAGAACGCCACCGATGCTGACGGCCGCAAGCTGGTGGTGCACACCCTGCCGCCACCCCTGAAGAAGCGCAGCAACGTCTACACCCAGAACAACCCGGACTTCGCCCCCGGCTACATCAACTACCTGCCGATCAATGGTGCAGTGATCGCTCCGCAGTTCGGCGACGCGGCGGCGGACAAGTACTGCAAGGACCTGCTCACCCAGCTCTATCCGGGCCGTGTCATCGTCCAGGTCAACATCGATCCGATCGCTGGCGGCGGGGGTGGCATCCACTGCGTGACCAAGAACATGCCGCGTCTGTGATCTAGCCTTTCCTGACCTGCTCCCATCGAGGGATCGACCAACTCCCTCGCACTTGTGCCATGCCCGTTCGGGCATGGCTTTTTTACTTGAGGATCGCTCCATGTTTCGCTGTCTGCCGCTCTGCGCGGCGCTGCTGGCGCCGCTGGCCCAGGCCGAGGAGGCCGCCAGCCTGCTGCTGCACAACGCCCGCATCTACACCGTGGATGCCGACCAGCCCTGGGCCGAGGCCCTGGCCGTGAGCGAGGAGGGCGAAATACTCGCCGTTGGCAGCCGCGCCGAGGTCGAGGAATACGCCGACGACGACACCGAGTTCGTCGACCTCGGCGGGCGCCTGGTGCTGCCCGGCTTCCAGGACAGCCACGCACATGTGCTGGACGCGTCGTCCGAGGCCCAGGGCTACTGCCCGCTGGAGGCGGACGGCACGCTGGAGCAGTGGCTGGACGAGATCGCCGGGTGCGCCGAGCAGTCCCGCAGCGAGTGGCTGCTGGGCAGCGGCTTCAGCCTGCACACCCTGCTCGACAGTGGTGAGAGCCCGCGCGCGCTGCTCGACGAGATCGCCCCCGACCTGCCCATCGCCATCATGGAAGAGACCTCTCACTCCTATTGGCTCAACAGCAAGGCGCTGCAGCTGGCCGGTTTCGACGGCGAGAGTGATGATCCCGAGGGCGGCGTGATCCTGCGCGACCCGCAGGGCAGGGCCACCGGCGTGGTGCTCGATAATGCCGGCGACCTGGTGATGGACAAGGCCCTGCCGCCTTCGAAGGCGCTACAGCAGCTGTATTACCAGGCGGTGCTGGACGGCCAGGACGAGCTGGCGCGCAACGGCATCACCTCGGTGGCCGACGCCCGCGTGTTCTGGCGCCGTGGCCATCTGGAGGCCTGGCAGAAGGCGGCGCGCGAGGATCGCCTCAAGGCGCGCACCAGCCTGGGCCTGTGGGCCTATCCACAATTGGACGATGGCGAGCAACTGGCCCAGCTCAAGGCGCTGTACCAGCCGGGCGATGAAGACGATCTGCTGCACATCACCCAGATCAAACTGTATGTCGACGGCATCGTGCACAACACCACCGCGCGCCTGCGCCAGCCCTACCAGCACAGCCTGGCCGGCGTCGATCCGCGCGGCCTGTACTACTTCGGCCCCGAGCGCCTGGCGCGCTACGCCCGCGAGCTGGCGGCGAGCGGCTTCGACCTGCATATCCACACCATCGGCGACCAGGCGGTGCGCGATGCGCTGGACGCCATCGAGCAGGCCGGCCGTGGTCGTCATCGCCTGACCCATGTCGAGCTGGTCGATCAGGCGGATATTCCGCGCTTCCGCCAACTGGGGGTGATCGCCGACTTCCAGCCCAGCCCGTACTTCACCCCGTCCTTCCTCAAGGACAACCAGCCGCTGATCGGCCAACGTGCCTACCAGATGCTGCCGATGCGCGCGCTGTATGACAGCGGCGCGCGGGTCACCCTGAGTTCCGACTGGGATGTGAACCCGCTGTCGCCGCTGGGCATCATGCAGAACGCTCTGGGCCTGGGTGCGCGTGGCCTGCCGAATCTGGACGCGGCGATCCGCGCCTATACCCTGGACGCCGCCTATACCCTGCGTCAGGAGGACAGTACCGGCTCGCTGGAGGTGGGCAAGCAGGCCGATCTGCTGGTGCTGGACCGTGACATCTTCAAGCTGCCGCCGGCGCAGATCGGCCAGGCCAAGGTGCTGTGGACCCTGCTCGGTGGCGAAGAGGTGTATCGCGCGGCGGGGTTCTGAAGCGGGCGTCAGCCCGGCTGCTGGGTCTGGCGCGCACGGCGCTCCAGCAGGTAGCCGAGCACGCCGCCGAGCAGGATGGGCAGCAGCGCGTAGATTGGGAAGAACACGATGCCCAGCGCCGCCTGGGCATCGGCGGCGAGGTCTAGCTGGTAGTGCGCCCAGGCCAGGAAGAGGAAGCCGGGCACGGCTGGCGCCAGCACCGATAGCGGCCGGCGGTAGAGCAGGCTGATCAGCAGGATGGCGCCCCAGGCGATGGCATTGAACAGGCCGAGGAACGTAGCGCCGCTGAGCCCCGTGTTGGTGTACTGGGCAAGCCAGCCGAGGCCGCCGGGCAGGCGGGCCAGATAGGGCAGCAGGATGCCGAGCAGCACTACCGCCAGACGCGCCTTGAGCATGTTCTACCTCGCCAGCCAACCGGTTTCGGCGAATGCTAGTCCAGGCGCGTGGCGCCGCACAGTCGACCCGTCTACAGCTTCAGCTTGCGAATCGCCTTGCCCAGCTCCTCCGCCAGGCCGACCAGCTCGCCGCTGGTGCTGGCCGAAGTCAGGGTTTGTTGCACGGTCTGCTCGGTGACATCGCGGATGCCCACCACCGAACGGGTCATCTCCTCGGCCACCTGGCTCTGCTGCTCGGCGGCCACGGCGATCTGCGTGTTGCTCTCGCGCATCAGCGCCACCGCGCGGGCGATGTCGCCCAGCGCTTCACCGGCGGCGTTGGCTTCCTGCACGCAGTGGTCGGCCTTGTGCGAGCTCTCCTGCATGAACTCCACCGCGTCGCGGCTGGCGGCCTGCAGGTTGCCGATCATGCGGGTGATCTCGTCGGTGGAGTCCTGCACGCGCTTGGCCAGGTTACGCACCTCGTCGGCGACCACGGCAAAGCCACGGCCCATCTCGCCGGCGCGGGCGGCCTCGATGGCGGCGTTGAGCGCCAGCAGGTTGGTCTGTTCGGCAATGCCGTGGATGGTCTCGACCATGCCGCCGATGGTGCGGCTGTCGTCGTTCAGGCGCTGGATCATCTCGGCGGTCTGCTGCACGCCCTGCGACAGGCTGGCGATGGCCTGGCTGGCACGGCCGACCACCTGCTGGCCGACGCCGCTGAGGCGATCCGCCTCGGTGGACTGGTCGCGGGTGTCGGCGGCGTGCTGGGCGATGTGGTGCACGGTGGCGGACATCTCGTTGATCGCGGTGGCGGCCTGGTCGGTTTCGCTCTGCTGGCCGAGCATGCCGCCGCGTACCCGCTCCATGCTGCCGGCCAGGCGCCGTGCGCCATCGTCGAGGCTGGCGGCGGCCTGGGCCACGGTGCCGACCACGCGCTGGTAGCCGGCCTGCATGGCGTTGAAGGCGTTGGCCATCTGGCCCACTTCATCGTTGCTGTTGAGTTCGGCGCGGGCAGACAGGTCGCCGCTGCGCTCGACGTGCAGCATCACGTCCTTGAGCTGGTTGAGGTGGCTGAGGATGAAGCGGATCAGCAACTGCGAGGCGCCGAGCAGGAGCAGCATCAGCACCATGACGCAGGCCGCGTAGGCGCCGGCGCGGGTCTCGAATATCTGCCACAGGCTCGGCGCGCTGGCGGTCACCGCCACGCGCTGGCCGTCGCCGGCGTCCTGCAGCCAGGCGCCGATCAACGGATCGTTGCCCCACAGGCCGTCATGTTCGAGGTCGACCCAGCCGCGCTCGCTGCCGCTTACACCGGGCAGCGCCGGCTTGCTGCCACGAGCGAAGCTGATTACGCGGGCATCCGCAGGTAGCGGCGCGGCCGCCGGCCAGCTGGCCAGCAGGCGCGCCGAGGCCTGCGCTGCTTCGCGTGCGGCCTCGGCGCGGCCTGCCTGTTCCTGCTGCATGGCGAACAGCACCAGCAGCAGAGTGGTGACGAAGGCCACCAGGTTGACCGCCCAGAACTTGTATTTGAGGGAGAGGTTGAGGATCCAGTTTTTCATGGTCTTTTTATCTGCACGCAGGAGAAGTGGCATTTCGCCACAGTTTGCCCAATCGCCGGCTGCGGACCTTGATCACGGTCAACGCTGCTGGGAACTCCGCTGAACGGTATGACCTCTCGTCGCTCATGCCCGGTTCAGGCATTGCGACAGACGCGCAATAACATAATCTGCGCCGGTCGCGCGGGCCTGGAGCCCGCGCCGTTGCGCTTCCCGGGGGATTTTCATGCATCTTTTCGTGCGTCGCTTCCTCCTGGCCTGGATGCTGGGAGTGGCCGCTGTCGGCCAAGCCTTGGCCGGCGATCTGCCGACCGAAACGCCAGTGATTGGCTCCACCACCCAGGCACCCTTGCCGGGCCAGTCGATCAGCGTGTTGTTCGTCGGCAACAGTTACACCTTCTACAACGACCTGCCGCAGATGGTGCAGCGCATGTCGGTCGAGGCCATCCAGCCACGCCCGCTGCAGGTGCGCGACGTGACCTTCGGCGGCGCCAGCCTGCAGGCCCACTGGCAGCGCGGCGAGGTGCAGAAGGTGATCGCCAGCCAGCACTGGGACTACGTGGTGATCCAGGACTTCAGCACCATGCCGGTGGATAACCCGGACCTGACCCGCGAGTACGTGCGCCGGGTGGCCGCCGCCGCGCGCAAGGCCGGCGCCCAGCCGATCCTCTACCTGACCTGGGCGCGGCAGGCCAAGCCGGCCATGCAGGCGCAGCTCGACAGCGTCTACACCGGCCTGGCCAACGAGACCCACGCACTGCTGGCGCCGGTCGGCCAGGCCTGGCAGCGCGCGCTGGCAGTCTCGCCGCAGCCGCAGCTGTTCATCGAGGACGGCAGCCACCCGAGCTACGCCGGTAGTTACCTGGCCGCTTCGGTGTTCTATGCGCTGATCTACGGCACGCCGCCGCCGACGCCTGCCGCCGAGCAGCTGGCCCACCTCGGCCAGATCAAACCGGGCGATCTGCAGGGCTATGCCTGGGCCGCGATCCAGTCCCAGGACCTGGCCCTGCGCACGGTGCCGCAGGAGCTACGCAGCCTGCCGGTGACTGCCACCCGCTGAGCCGTTCCGCAGCGTCTCGCGCCATCCACGGCGCGGGGCGCAACGCGGCGGCGGAATCTGCGACAATCGCGCCTTTGCCACGATTGCCCGCCCGCCGATGACCGACCACGCCTCCCTGCTGAAGAACCTCGACCTGGCCATGCAGGCCGATCGTCACCGCCTGCGCCGCCAGCTGCACGAGCTGCAGAAACAGCCGGACGAGGCCAAGCTGGCGCAGTGGCTGGAGCGTTTCCAGGCTTCCTGCGCCAAGGTTGAGGCGCGCAAGCGCAGCATCCCGACGATTCGCTACGACGACGCCCTGCCGATCGCCGCCAAGCGTGACGAGATCAAGGCCGCGCTGGAGAAACACCAGGTACTGGTGATCGCCGGCGAGACCGGCTCGGGCAAGACCACCCAGTTGCCGAAGATCTGCCTGGAGCTGGGTCGCGGCGTGCATGGTTTGATCGGCCACACCCAGCCGCGCCGCCTGGCCGCGCGTAGCGTGGCCACCCGCGTGGCCGAGGAGATCGGCACGCCGCTGGGCGAACTGGTCGGCTACCAGGTGCGCTTCGAGGACCACTCCGGCGACAGCAGCCTGATCAAGCTGATGACCGACGGCATCCTGCTGGCCGAGACCCAGCACGACCGCTTCCTGGAGAAGTACGACACCATCATCGTCGACGAGGCCCACGAACGTAGCCTCAACATCGACTTCCTGCTCGGTTACCTGAAGACTCTGCTGCCGCGTCGCCCCGATCTGAAGCTGATCATCACCTCGGCGACCATCGACCTGGAGCGCTTCTCCAAGCACTTCAACGGGGCCGGCCTTCCGGACGCGCCGATCATCGAGGTGTCCGGGCGTACCTATCCGGTGGAAACCTGGTATCGCCCGCTGGCCGCCGAGGTGGACGAGGAGGGCGAGAGCCTGCTCGACGACCTCACCGTCGACCAGGGCATCCTCGCCGCGCTGGACGAGATCTCCGCCCATGAAAGTGCAGAGGGCAAACGCCCTGGCGACGTGCTGGTGTTCCTCCCCGGCGAGCGTGAGATTCGTGACGCCGCCGAGGTGCTGCGTAAGGCCAACCTGCGCTTCACCGAGGTGCTGCCGCTGTACGCGCGGCTGACCCCGGCCGAGCAGCAGAAGATCTTCGCGCCCATGGCCGGGCGCAAGATAGTGCTGGCCACCAACGTCGCCGAAACCTCGCTGACCGTGCCGGGCATTCGCTATGTGATCGACAGCGGCACGGCGCGGATCAGCCGCTACAGCTACCGCGCCAAGGTGCAGCGCCTGCCCATCGAGGCGGTGTCGCAGGCCAGCGCCAACCAGCGCAAGGGCCGCTGTGGCCGGATCGAGCCGGGCATTTGCATCCGCCTGTACAGCGAGGAGGATTTCCTCGGCCGCCCCGAATTCACCGATCCGGAAATCCTGCGTACCAACCTGGCGGCGGTGATCCTGCAGATGCTCCATCTGCGCTTGGGCAGCATCGAGGACTTCCCCTTTATCGAGCCGCCAGATGGCAAGGCCATCAGCGACGGTTTCACCCTGTTGCAGGAACTCTCGGCGGTCAACCGCGAGAGCCAGCTCACGCCCATCGGCCGCCAGCTGGCGCGCCTGCCCATCGACCCGCGCCTGGGTCGCATGGTGCTGGAGGCGGCCAAGCTCGGCAGTCTCGATGAAATCCTCATCGTCGCCTCGGCGCTTTCGGTGCAGGACCCGCGCGAGCGGCCGATGGAGCGCCAGCAGGCCGCCGACCAGGCCCACGCGCAGTGGAAGGACGTCGACTCCGATTTCGCCGCGCTGATCAACCTGTGGCGCGGCTTCGAGGAGAAGCGCCAGGAGCTGGGCAGCAACCCGCTGCGCAACTGGTGCAAGAAGAACTTCCTCAATTACCTGCGCCTGCGCGAGTGGCGCGATGCCCACCGCCAGCTGGTGCTGATCGCCCGCGAGTTGCAGCTGTCCGCTGGCAAATCGGACGGCAAGCGCGAGCGCCCGGCTCAGGGCGAGCAGAAGGCCAAGCCGACCACCGACACCAAGGTCAATGTCATCGTCCGCGAGCAGGCCGAGGCTGGCGAGGCGGCGCAGCGCGCCAAGAGCTACGCCGCGGTGCACAAGGCGATCCTGTCCGGCCTGCTCAGCCAGATCGGCCAGAAGACCGAGGACGGTGATTATCTCGGCGCGCGCCAGCGGCGCTTCTGGATTCACCCGTCCTCGGTGATCGGGCGCAAGAAGCCGAGCTGGGTGATGACCGCCGAGCTGGTGGAAACCACCAAGCTGTTCGCTCGCCAGGTGGCCAAGATCGAGCCGGACTGGATCGAGCCGCTGGCCGGCCACCTGATCAAGAAGAACCACTTCGAGCCGCACTGGGAGAAGCGCCGTGGCCAGGTGGTGGCCTTCGAGCAGGTCACCCTGTACGGCCTGATCGTGGTCGGCCGCCGCCCGGTGCATTTCGGCCCGGTCGACCCGGTGGCCTCGCGCGAGCTGTTTATCCGCGACGGCCTGGTGCGCGGCGAGATCAACAGCCGCGCCAAGTGCCTGGCGGCCAACCGCGAGCTGCTGGAGCGCCTCGACGAGCTGGAGGCCAAGGCCCGTCGCCGCGACATTCTCGCCGACGAGGAAACCCTGTACGCCTTCTACGAGGCGCGCATCCCGGCCGAGATCCACCAGGCCGCCACCTTCGAGCACTGGTACAAGAGCGAGAGTACGAAGAACCCGCAGCTGCTGATCATGCGCGAGGAAGACGTGCTGGCGCGCGACGCCAAGGAAGTCACCGCCGCGCAGTACCCGGACATCCTCCAGCTCGGCGAGCTGCAACTGCCGCTGACCTACCACTTCGAGCCCAATCACCCGCGCGACGGCGTGACCCTGCGCGTGCCGGCGCCGCTGCTGCCGCAATTGCCGGCGGACCGCCTGGAGTGGCTGGTGCCGGGCCTGATCGAGGCCAAGGCCATCGCCCTGGTGCGCAACCTGCCCAAGGCGATCCGCAAGAACTTCGTGCCGGTGCCGGACTTCGTCGGCGCGGCCCTGTCGAAGATCGCCTTTGGCCAGGGCTCGCTGCCCGAATCGCTCGGCCGCGAGCTGACCCGCATGACCGGCGCCCGCGTTTCCGACGAAGCCTGGGAGGAAGCAGCGCAGCAGCTGGAAGCGCATCTGAAGATGAACCTGGAAGTGGTCGACGCCCGCGGCAAGTTCCTCGGCGAAGGCCGCGACCTGGCCGAGCTGACCGCGCGCTTCGCCGAGGCCAGCCAGGCTGCCCTGGCCATTCCGCAGCAGAAGCAGGAACAGAAGCCGGTCGAAGCCAAGGCCTTCGCCCAGGTCGCCGAGAAGACCCAGCAGAAGATCGCCGGCCTCTCCATGACTGTGTTCCCGGCGCTGGTGGAAGAGGGCGGGGTGGTCAAGGAAGGGCGCTTCCCGACCCAGGCCGAGGCCGACTTCCAGCACCGCCGTGCCCTGCAGAAGCTGTTGCTGCAACAACTGGCCGAATCGGCCAAGTTCCTGCGCGGCAAGCTGCCGGGCCTCACCGAGCTGGGCCTGCTGTATCGCGAAATGGGCCGGCCCGAGGCGCTGGTCGAAGACATCCTGCTGGCCAGCCTGGACGCCTGCATCCTCGACGGCGAAGCCAGCCTGCCCCGTGATGGCGCAGCCCTGGCGGCCCTGGCCGAGAAGAAGCGCGGCGACTGGACCGCTCACGCCGAGCGCATCGCCAAGCTGGTGCTGGACATCCTCAAACTCGCCCACGGCCTGCAGAAGCGCTTCAAGGGCAAGATCGACCTGGCCCAGGCCATGGCGCTCAACGACATCAAGCAGCAGCTGGCCAACTTGGTCTATCCCGGCTTCGTCCGCGAGACGCCGGGCGAGTGGCTGAAGGAAATCCCGCGCTATCTCAAGGCCATCGAGCAGCGCCTGGACAAGGTCGGCAGCCAGGTGCAGCGCGACCGCGTGTGGACCGGCGAGCTGACTGCCGCCTGGGAGCAGTACCAGGCTAGAGCCGCCAAGCACGCCCAAGAGGGCAAGCGCGACGCCGAGCTGGTGCTGTATCGCTGGATGCTCGAGGAATACCGCGTGTCGCTGTTCGCCCAGCAGCTCGGCACCAAGATGGCGGTGTCCGACAAGCGGCTGAGCAAGCAGTGGAGCCAGGTCGAGGCGTGATGGCATTCTGCATTCATGCCTGAGCAAGCTCGGCCGACACAGTTGAACCATCCATAGAAGATGGCGGGGAGTGCGGATTGACCTTGATCGAGAGACTGCAGCGCTTGCTCGACCCGTTGCACGGCATGCCCGAGGAGACGCGGCAGGAGTTCGCCTGCTGGTACAGCCAGGCCAAGCTGCCGCAGATCCGCTCGGTGGCCTTCCTGACCATGGTCCTGTACCTGATCTACGCCGCCATCGAGCAGAACGTGGCGCAGGATCATCTCGGCCTGCGCCTGCTCGCCCACGGCATTCTGGTGCCGCTGGCGCTGCTGGCAGTCGGCGTGGCTAGTTACTTCCCTGCCTGGCACCGCTGGATGCTGGCCATCCTGTGCGTGGCGCCGGTCAGCGCGGTGCTTACCAACCTCGCCTTCAACCGTGGCAGCCCGGACTTCGCCTACTTCGTGCCGGAGATCTACCTCAACCTGATGTGGACCTTCACCGTCTCCGGCCTGACCCTGCGCCAGGCCACGCTGACGGCTTCCTGTTCGGCGCTGGTGCTGATGGCGCTGACCCTGGTCGACGCCCTGCAGCCCGGCGCCCATCGCCTGCACTTCATCTGGGTGCTGGCCGCGTTCTCCTTCGGCCTGCTCTGCGCCATGGTGCTGGAGAAGGCGCACAAGACCATGTTCCTCGACCAGGGCCGCCTGGCCCTGAGCGCTAGCATCGACGGCCTCACCGGGCTGTGGAACCGCGCGCGCATCGACCAGCTGTTCGTCGAGGAAATCGGCCGCGCCCAGCGCTACGGCACGCCGTTCTCGGTGATCCTGCTGGACATCGACCACTTCAAGCACGTCAACGACCACCACGGCCACACCGTGGGTGACAGCGTGCTGCGCCAGTTCGCCGCGCTGCTGCGCGACAACGTACGCGCCAGCGACAAGGTCGGCCGCCTGGGTGGCGAGGAATTCCTCATCATCCTGCCGGAGATCGACGCCGAGCAGGCGCAGGCCGCCGCGCGCACCCTGCAGGCGCGTATCCGCCAGTTCGACTTCGACACCGTGCTGCGCAAGACCGCCAGTTTCGGCATCACCCAGTTCCGTGGCGACGAGAGCCCGCAGCACATGCTCGATCGCGCCGACCGCGCGCTGTACAAGGCCAAGGCCGGCGGCCGCGACCGCATCGAAGTGCACTGATCGAGATCAAGGGCCGCGGTGCGGCGCCTGCGTAAGCTGTGGCCAGCGCAATCAGCGAGGCACGGCATGGCCAAGAAATTCCCGCTCAACCCGCCGCATCCCGAACGCCTGTGCTGGGGCTGCGACCTGTACTGCCCGAGCGGCGCGCTGGCCTGCGGCAACGGCGCCGAACGCACCATGCACCCGGTGGAGACCTTCGGCGAGGACTGGTACAGGTTCGGCGATCTGGCCATCAGTCCCGAGCCCGGCGCCAAGCACCTGGAGCCGCCGGCGGCCACGCGCAAGTAAGCGCCACTCAAGCCTTGTCATCATCTGCCGCTCGACCCGCCGGCCCCAATCGGGCAAGGTGGCGCTCCCCGCAACGCCCCGGAACCGTCATGTTCGAACTCCAGACCATGAGCCCCGAGCTCTACCGCCAGCAGACCCGCCGCAGCACCTTCGTCATCATCGCCATCTTCCTGGCCCTGGCCATGCTCTGCGCCACCGCCAGCACAAAGCTGTTCGGCGGTCCGCCCGGCGACAACTTCAAGTGGAACCTGCTCGGCGTGCTGTTCGGCATGGGCCTGACCATCGGCGTGGTGCGCCTGCAACTGTGGCACCGCCCGTTCATGGCGGCGGCCGCCTACGGCTGGGGCCTCAAACGCAGCCTGATGCGCGTGACCAACGTCATGCACCATGTGAAGGTCGGCGTGGCGGCGGGCGACGAGAACGCCTTCAAGCTGCTGCGTTTCTACCACCTGGGCCTGCGCCAGATGTACCAGTTGGACGGCAACACCAGCGAGCTGAGCCAGCTGGTCCGCGAGATCGATGCCCACCGCGAGCTGATGGAGCAGCGCGGGCTGGACGTGGAGCAGAAGCACCTCGACCTGGCCTGGATAGAGGCAGTCAAAAGCATCAAGGTCTGAGAACCTGTTTACGATCTCCTGGCTCGCGGCCATACGGCGTTAAAAACGCTCTCGGAATGCTCATTTACCATTCGTAAACTGCGCTTCCTCGGGCGTTTTTGCCTTGTCTGGCTCTAATCCAGAAGATCGTAAACAAGTTCTGAACCCCACCGAGTAGCCGAGCATGCACGCCTGCCTCATCGTCGACGGCCAACCGCAGCCAGCCACCCAGCCCGCCCAGTGTGTGCCCTGGTGGAGCTTCACCAAGACGGTGCTCGCCGCCACGGCCCTGAGCCTGGTGCGTGACGGCCTGCTCGACCTCGATGAGCCGCTCGCCGAAGGCCCGTTCACCCTGCGCCAGCTGCTGCGCCACGAGACCGGGCTGGCCGACTACGGTGAGCTGGCCGAGTACCACGCCGCCGTCGCCCGCCACGACGCCCCCTGGTCGGCCGAGGACATGCTGCAGCGCCTCGACGCCACGCGCCTGCGCTACCTGCCGGGCGAAGGCTGGCGCTACTCCAATGTCGGCTATCTGTATGTGGCGCGGCTTATCGAGCGCAGCACCGGCCTGGCTCTGGGCGAGGCGCTGCAGCAGCGCCTGTTCGCGCCGCTGGGCCTGAGCCAGGTGCGCCTGGCCACCACCCCGGCCGATCTGCAGGGCGTGGACATGGGCAGCGCCAGCGCTTACCACCCCGGTTGGGTCTACCACGGCCTGCTGGTTGGCCCATTGGGCGAGGCGGCGCTGCTGCTCGACCGCCTGCAGAACGGCGATCTGCTGCCGCCTGACTTGCTGCAAGCCATGCGCGAGGTGCGGGTGCTGGGCGGGCCGATCCCCGGCCGGCCATGGACTTCACCCGGCTATGCGCTGGGCCTGATGCAGGGCCCGGCAGATAACGGCCTGCTGCTGAGCGGCCACACCGGTGGCGGGCCGGGCAGCGTGGTGGCGGTCTACCACTGCGCCCAGGGTGAGCGCTCAGCCACCTGCGCGGTGTTCGCCGCCGGTGCGGAAGAGGGCAAGGTCGAGGCGGAAGCCGTACACCAGCTGGCCGCCGCGCTCGCCGCCCCGCGCTGATCGGCGTCTAGAGCAACAGCGCCAGCCAGGTCGAGACCAACAGCAGCAGTGCCAGTGCCTGATTGAAGGTGCGCAGGCGTTGCGGCGACTGCAGCAGGCGCGCGCTGCCGACGCCGAGCAAAGCCCAGGCGCTCATGCTCGGGATCGCCAGCAGCAGGAAGATCAGCGACAGCTGCAGCACCCGCGCGACCTTGTCCTCGCTGCCGGCGGCGAACACGCTGACCACCGCGACCGCCATCATCCACACCTTGGGATTGACCAGCTGCAGCAGCGCCGCGCCCAGCGGGCCCAGTTCGCGCTGGCCGCTGGCCTCGGTGTTCAGCGGCTTGGCTGCGCTGCGCCACAGCTGCCAGGCCAGCCAGCTCAGCCACAGCGCGCCGAGCCAGCTCATCGCCAGTTGCACGCGCGGGTAGCGCAGCAGCGCCTCGCCCAGGCCCAGCCCGACCAGCATCACGATCAGCGCTGCCGCAATGCACGCGCCGAGCACCAGCGGCCAGGTGGCGCGCAGGCCGAAGCGCGCGGCGTGGCTCAGCGCCAGGATATTGGTCGGTCCCGGCGTGATGGTGGCGACGAAGGCGAACAGCAGGAAGGGCAGCAGGCTTTGCATGGCTCAGGCCCTCCCGCCGCGAATGAAGTGGATACGACGCATGACAGGATCTCCTCGTTGATTGAGAAGAATGGTGCGATGTAGCGGCGGGTCAGTCTGGAAGCTTTGAGCAGCGGCGGCGGTAGTCGGCGGGGGTGAGCTGGTAGGCGCGGCGGAACCAGCGGCCCAGGTGGCTCTGGTCGGCAAAGCCGAGGGCGCTCGCCACATCCGCCGGCGTCTCGCCACGGGCCAGGCGCTGGCGGGCCTTGGCCAGGCGCAGCTGGATCAGATAGGCATGCGGCGCCACGCCGAAGGCACTCTTGAACGCGCGGCTGAGGCGGAAGCGATCCACCCCGCAGGCCTGGGCCAGCTCATCCAGGCCGATGTCGCGGTCGTAGTGCGCGTGCAGGTAATCACGGGCGCGCTGCGCCACCAGCGGCAGGCGCGGGTCCGGGTTCTCCCGTTTGCGCCACTGCAGGCGGCTGGTCATGGTGCCGAGCAGGTCGTCGATGGCGGTCTGCCGCACGATGCGCAGGTCGCCCTCGTGCAGCGTGTGGAAGGCGCGGAAGATGGCGCCGGCCAGGCGGCTGTCGCTATTCAGGATGCTGGCGAAGCTCGGCGTGCTATCCGCCGGCGCATGCTCGAACAGCGCGTGCAGCTCGCGCTCCAGCCATTGCGGGTCGATGTACAGCATCGAGTAGGTGAAGCCTTCCTCGGTCGGCGCATGGCCGTCGTGGATCTCCCCCGGCTCCAGCAGGATCACCTTGCCCGGCGTGCTCATGTGCTTCTCGCGCCGGCAGTTGAACTGCTGCACGCCCTGCTCGGTGACGCCGACCAGGTAGCTGTCGTGCCAGTGCGGGTCGTAGGCGTGGCCCTCGAAATGGGCACGGATCGACTCGATGCCGGTGTCGGCATCCTGCTTGAAGTCGATCCAGTTGCGTGTGCTCACGGCGCGTTCCGCTGGCGGTGAAGGGGGCGAGTCCCGACCTTAACCGGTTTGCGCGGCCGGGTTTAGAAGATTCGTGCAGGGCGCCGGGCCGTTCGTCCGCCCGGCTCAGCCCTGCTGCACATCGCTCAGGGTGCGGCCGAGGAAGTCGCGGATCAGCACTGCCGCCTGCTGCAGGTGCGTCTCCAGCAGCCAGTGGCCGCCATCCTCGAACAGGTGCAGCTCGGCGTCCGGCAGGTCGCGCAGGTAGGCGCGCGCCGCGCCTTCGGGCATGTAGCCGTCGCGCGGGCCCCAGAGGATCAGCGTCGGCGGCTGGTGCTGGCGCAGGTACGCCTGGTAGTGCGGGAACCAGGCCAGGTTCTCCCTGAGCCCGGCGATCACCTGCAGGGCGATGCGCTTGCGCAGCGGCGTGGTCAGCGCCCAGTGCAGCTGCCACAGGTCCGGCGCGATGCGCGCCGCCACTGCCGGCTCCACCTCGTTGAGGAACTCTTCGCGGTAGCCGGCCAGGCTCACCGCCTCGGCCAGAGTGCCGAGCGCCTCCTCGCTGGGGTTGGCGAAGAACTGCTTGAGCGTCGCATAGCGCGGCCCCAGTTGATCCTCGTAGATATCGCCGTTCTGCACGATCAGCGCAGTGATGCGCTGCGGCCGGCTGATGGCCTGGCGCAGGCCGATCTGCGAGCCGAAGTCGTGCAGGTACAGGGCGAAGCGCTCGACGCCCAGGTGCCCGACGAAGCGCGCGAGGAAGTCGGCATAGCCGTCGAAGTCATAGGTGAAGTCGTAGGGCGTGGCCGAGTAGCCGCAGGCGGGAAAGTCCGGCGCCAGCAGCCGCCAACGGTCCGCCAGCAGCGGCATCAGGTTGCGGAACTGGTAGGAGGAGCAGGGGTAGCCATGGGGCAGCAGGAGCACCGGCGCATCGGGCGGGCCGGCCTCGCGGTAGAAGACCTCGACGCCATCGAGGTCGAGGCGTTGGTGCAGAACCTGGGTGGGCGGTTGCATGGGACCTCCGCGAAGGGTGGCTGGTCCCGTCTATGACCGCGTTGGCCGGTGGCGGATAGGCCGGTCTGCCGGATGGTCGCGGCTACGCGCCTCAGCGGCCGGCGATGTCCTTGATATAGAGGGCTTCGACCTTCTCCCGCGCCCAAGGCGTTTTGCGCAGGAACTTGAGGCTGGATTCGACGCTGGGCTCGTGCGTGAAGCAGCGGATGGCGATGAGCTGGCCGAGGCGGTCCCAGCCGTGTTTGTCGACCAGGGCCTGGAGGATGGCTTTCAGGGTTAGGCCGTGGAGGGGGTCGTTGCTCATCGGGGTTTGCTCGGGGCTGGGGGCGTTGGGGCGGGCACTGTAACTCCCCTCTACCATTTACGGGAGAGGGGATGGCTAGGTGGATATTTTTCTGGGGTTTAATCCAAGCTTTCACCCGTTTAAACACGATCTGGAAATAGAGCGTGCCGTGAAGTTCACTTTGACTGCCATGGTTTACGCCGTTTAAAGAATTTTTTTGGAGGTGTAGATAGATTTTTTTGTTTGGCTGCGCTTTTTATAACTCTTTCCTTTTCTGGATGGAAATTTACTGCGGCTTTGAATGTGAACATTTCGTCTTCTGGCATTCCTAGTGAGTAAAATTCCTTTTCTCGAGCTTCCTCGGTTTTTAGATAATTGATGAATTCCTCTACGCGCTCTAGACGAACTTGAACTCTAGATAAGCGGTCCCCTTTGTTGAAGAGGTTGTATTCTTTTTTTGCTGCCTCGGTAAGGTAGTTACTTGTTTGTTCTGAATATATTCCGCAGTCTGTGCAGATTAGGTCAAGATAGGAGAAGTAAAAGGCCAATTCATTTATCATGTAGATTCCGTAATTCGTTATTTTTACGCTATCTACATTTTCTGAATATGTGTCTAGTCTGTTGTTTGCTTCTATGAAGCCGTGTTTTAGCAGGATGTCTGTATTTTTTTCGAAATCATCAACCATGTTAAATGTTTCTGCAAAGTAAGAGCGTAATTCGGCGGTTGATAAATAAGATGGGGTCGATGATTCTACTGTTTTTGCAAGTTTTCTTAGGATTCTAAGGGCTGTAAAGTGAGAGCTGTTTCTGTTGGAACGTAATTGATAAATGTTCGGTATGTCGCTTAGGTTCTCATCATAGAAATAGCGGGTGGGGATCATCACTGGTTTTATAACCTGATGTATTTGGAAGTCCCATCTTCCAGCCGAAATCATCTCATCTACGTTAGTATATCCGGACAGCAAAAAGCTTCTAAAAAGATCTAGCGAAAGGCGTATGTCCCCATGGGCGCATGCGGAGAGAAAACTATTTAGCGGTGACTGATCGTTTGAAAATGCTTTATTTAGTATTTCTAAGTACGTTGAGCAATCTTGTATTAATTTGTTGTCTTGGCTGGGGATTATTTCAGGTCGTTTATAGTCGTTTTGAAGTAGGCTTATTGTATAGTCCAGGCGTCTTTTGAATACTTCTGAGGGTCTAGGGGAGCTAATGTGGAAGCCAGAATTTTGAAAGGCGTCTAGGACTCCGTGAATTTTTGAGTCATAGAACCTTTCCTCCCTCATGGATATTAAAGTGGCGCATCCAAGTTCATTGGATATTTCTTGGGCCGAAGAGAAGCAAAAATCTTGGACTGTAGATGAGTACTGGTCCGTGTTGTCGACAACTACAATTATCCCCTTGTCTAGTGTGCTCCAGTAATTCGCGACTTTCTTAATGCAATATTTTTTATCGGATTTCCATTCGGAGACTAACTGGTTTAGCTTTACATTAAATGTTTCTGATTTTGGATCTAGGCCTGAGAGATCCTGTTTCAATGCTACTTGGAATTTGTCGTTGAATAATCTTTCGATGAGTTCTCCTCTGGGGGCGTCTAGAAGTTTTTCTTTGTCAACTTCATCGATAAGTGTTTGCCAGATGGATTCTCTTATCACCTGTATGTCTTCGGGTGTTTTTAATAAATCTATGATTGCGATAATTGCATGTTCTTTTAGCCATCGTGGAGGGTTATGATGAAGAAGACGTTTAATGAATGTGGATTTTCCCGCTCCTTTCCCTCCAAACAGAACAAGAACTTCTCCATGTTTTTTGTTTTTGAGATTTTTTGTTAATTTTCCACCGAGTTGCCCTCCTTTTCCGGTGTCGCCAAGCTGTTGAATGTTGTGGGACTCTAGGTATGGGGTCAATGAGTCTTGTATCAGGCTCCTCATTCCCTCGTGTGTGTTTTGGTACTCTCTCTGAGATACATAGCAGCGCTCCATGAACTCTGTGTCATGATCTTTTATTACGCCAAAATAGTGATTTGCTATAGGTCGAAGTGAAGATGCTAGACGGTTAGCAGTAATCGTATGTGCGTATGATGGTATTTTCTCTTTTGGGAAGAAAATTCCTCGGTCTTTTGGGTGCGTGCTATTTAGCAGGGAAGGCAGTGTCGAATGTTCGTTTATTGCGGTGAATGAGAATGTGTTTATTGCTTTTGTGTAGTCTTTTTCAAAATAAGAGAGGTCCCTGATTACAAAGGCTTGTAGGGTTTCCCATTTTTTTCCTTTTTCGAAACTCTTGAAGAATATCCAAGAGTGTCCGTTTGTAATGCATGCGTACTCGCATCCGCTATCAAAGCAATATGCTCTCACTTGATTCATTGCGGATTTTATATTTGTATTTGTGATTAATTTGCTTATTTGTATGAAGCAGGAGGTTTCGTCTTGTTTGTGGGGGATTGGTAATTCGAAAAAAGTACCTTCTTTCTTGGCCTCAATGAATAGTAATGCTTCCCCATTTTGTTTCTTTAGTATGTAGTCAGCATATCCTGAGTGAATGTGTTCTTCTAGTGATACTCTATTTCTGGGCCAGGAAAGAATATTGTGAATTATGACGTCGATAATTTGGTGGCGTGTATCTGCTTCGTTTAAATTCTTGCTTTTTATTTCTTGGATTAGTGCTGGAATTTTTTCGAGAGGTTCATTCATTTTTGAAGTCTGCTGTTTTTGTTTTTTAGGTTCGTCAAAACCATCTGCACCATATGAGAAATTCATGAATTTAAATGCGGTGCACGGGAACTGATTACTTACAAGGAAGAGCTAAATGGAGCGAAATATTTAACTAGGGGGGATGCTTAGTGAATGTATGAAAAGAAAGCAGCTTCCAGAATCCAAAGCGCATAGCGAGTTCCTTGTCGCGCCGACTTACTCGGCTAACTGGCCTATGGGCCAACATCCTATTCGGTGATGCGTTCTGGCTGGCGCATCGCCATTAGCGTTTGCCGAACTTATCCAATGAGAAGCCCGTCACGCAACTTGTCCTTTCGTTCTATAGGGAGATCGAGTGCCGCTTCGCTGTCATTCCGACCATCCACCATGTCCTATCGACAGCGATTCAGTGCTGTCATAGCGACCTCTATTTTTCTCAACTAACTGAAATTAAACAGAAAAATACCTGGCACAAATCCTGAGTAGCTCCCGGCGCAACGCCTATACAACGGAGAAACTCAGATGAATCGCTTTGCCTTGCTTGCTTTCACTACCGGCCTGTTGGCCGTGCAATCCATTCAGGCCGCCCAGGTGGTGGCGGAGAAGGAAGAGAACTCGGTCGGCACCGGTTTCGGTGGGCTGACCGGGTTGATGGTCGGCGCCGCTGCTGGTGGGCCGATTGGGGCCGTGGTCGGCGCGGCGGTCGGTGGCTGGAGTGGGGCGCAGGTGCAGAGCGCCAGCGGCAACACCGGCACTGCCTACATCGTGCGCGACGACGAGGGCGAGGAACGCTGGATTCGCTCGCCCAAGCAGCGCTTCGAGCCGGGCCAGCAGGTCGAGCTGCGCCAGGGGCGAATCCTCTATCGCTGATTTCTTTGCCTTCGCTCCGGGCGCCGCCCGGGGCGTGACTCTCTCTTTCTGTTTCCGAGGTAGTGATGAACAACGAATTCGAACAACGCCTGGCGGTGGTGACTGGCGCCAGTTCCGGTATTGGTCTGGCTGTGAGCGAGTTGCTGCTGCAGTGCGGCGCGCGGGTGCTGGCGATGTCGCGCCGGTTGGGTGGTTTGGAGCCGCTGCTGGCGCGTTATCCCGAGCAGCTGTTCTGGCAGGAGGGTGACGTGACCAGCGATGCCTCGCTCAAGGCGCTGGCCGAGCGCGCCGCCGAGCTGGGCGAGGTGCATTACCTGGTGCCCAACGCCGGCATCGCCAAGCTGGCGCCGGGTAGCGATCTGCAGGCTTTCGATGAGCAGTGGCGGGTCAACGGTGCCGGCGCGGTGAATACCTTCTATGCGCTGAAGGCGCAGCTGGCCGGGCCGGCGTCGGTGGTGTTCATCAGCACCTTCCTGCGTCACCTGGGCTTCGTCGGCCTGGGCGCCTATATCGCCAGCAAGGCGGCGCTGTCGGCGCTGGTGCGCAGCCTGGCGCTGGAACATGCGGGCGAGGGCGTGCGCCTGAACCTGGTGTCGCCGGGGCCGACCGCCACGCCGATCTGGAACAGCCTGGGCCTGCCGGACGAGGCGCTGGCCGGGGTCGCCAGCGAGGTGAATGCGCGCCTGGTGGATGGCGAGTTCCTCAGCTCCGAGGCGGTGGCCGAGGTGGTGTTGTTCCAGCTGTCTCACGGCGCACGCGGTGTCTACGGCCAGGACTGGGTGGTCGACAAGGGCTACACACTCCGCTGAGAACCTGCTCATGCTCTCCTGACTCGCGGCCATACTGCGTTAAAAACGGCCTCGGAATGCTCATTTACACTTCGTAAACTCCGCTTCCTCGGCCGTTTTTGCCTTGTCTGGCTCTAATTCAGAAGAGCCTGAGCGGGTTCTTGGCAGTTCTATAGCCGGAACGCTCGGCCATGCGCCGTCCTCCAATTCATACCGGGACCGTCCCGTGGAGGTGATGCATGAAACCGAGCCAACCGGCCAACCCGCCGCCAGTTCCACCCAAGCATTCCAACGAACCGCCACCGAAGGAAGAGCAGCCGGACGAGTCGATCACCGGCGAGCAGCCGCGCAGCCGCTCCAACGAGGGCGACCCGCAAGACCTGCCCGAATGAGGCCTTGCGCGCCGCGCAGGCCGGTGCGCCGAGCGCTGCAAATGGCCTTCCGCCAGCGGCGCTGATGGCGCTTTCGCATCGTTCTCGCGGCCGGGGCAGCTCGTCCGGCTTGGCCGCCGGTCGGTGAACTCGACGGGTGTCACGCGGTCAGTCACCCGTCGGCCTTTTCGCGCACTGCGCGGGTGCCGGCATGTTCGCGCCCGCGTTGCGGGCTTCGTTCCTCTGTCTGGTGAAGATTGCCCATGCTCCTGTCCCGTCTGTATTCCGCGACTGCCTTTTCCTTCCAACCCCGTGTCCTCACCGCTTGCCTGTTGGGCTCGCTGTGGGCGGCGGGCGTGCAGGCCGAGGAGGGCGCGCAGAGCTCACGCTGGGTCAGCGACAGCCTGAACACCTATGTGCGCAGCGGCCCCACCGATGGCTACCGCATCGTTGGCTCGCTCGCCTCCGGGCAGAAGGTCGAGCTGCTGCGCAGCCAGGGCGACTACAGCCAGGTGCGCAGCGACAACGGCGACAGCGTGTGGATTGCCACCCGCGATCTGCAGAGCGTGCCCGGCCAGGCCGAGCGCCTGCCGCAACTGGAGCAGAAGGTGGCCGACCTGAGCGCCGAGCTGAAGGGCATCGACGACACCTGGAAGACCCGTGTGCAGGGCATGCAGGAGACGCTGGATTCGCGCAAGACGCTGATCGACGAGCTGCAGGTGGCGCGCACCGAGCTGAACAGCCAGCTGACTCAAGCCCAGGCCGACCTGCGCGAGGCTCAGGCGCAGCTGGGCGACGAGAACAAGCAGGTGCTGATGCGCTACATGGTCTACGGCAGCAGCATCGCCGGCGCCGGCCTGCTGGCCGGGCTGGTCCTGCCGACCATGCTGCGCGTGCGGCGCAAGCGTAATGACGGCTGGGTGTGAGGCTGATCGAGAATTAACCGGCCAGGCGCGGCGGAGTCTGTATAGTGAGGCGCTCATCTGAGCAAGGAGCGCCGCCATGTACGAACCGATCAACAGTTCATTGCAGCTGAAGCTGGATGAGCAAATCGAAGCGTTCCTGACCAAGGGCGGCGAGATCACCCAGATCGCCATTGGCACTACCGGCCTCTCCGCCGACTCCAGGAAGGCCCACTGGTCCAAGCCCCAGGCCAAGAAGCCGGAAGCCAAGTCCTAGAGGCTGGCTTCAGCTCCCAACCGGTACCTCAGTCTTCGGCGCCGGCGCGTTTCAGCAGTTGTTTGCAGCGCTCGGACAGATGCACCACGCGCAGGTGCTTGCCGGCGCGTTCGTAGCGCTCGCGCAGGGTCTTCAGCGCGGCGATGGCCGAGTAGTCGACGAAGCTCAGGTGGCGGCAGTCCAGGGTCACCTGCTGCGGATCGTTGGCCACGTCGAACAGGTTGAGGAAGGGCGTGGTGCTGGCGAAGAACAGCGTGCCGTGGGCGCGGTACAGCTTGCTGCCGTCGGCTTGCTCGTCGCTGTCGGCGTACAGCTCGCGGGCGTGATGCCAGGCGAAGTTCAGCGCGGCGACGATGATGCCGCAGAGCACGGCGGTGGCCAGGTCGGTGAACACGGTGATCACCGTCACCGCGCCGATCACCAGCACGTCGTTGGCCGGCACCTTGCCGAGCACGCGCAGCGAGCCCCAGGCGAAGGTCTGCTGCGACACCACGAACATCACCCCGACCAGCGCGGCCAGCGGGATCAGCTCGATCAGCGGTGAGAGGAACAGCACGAAGAGCAGGATCATCACCCCGCTGACCACGCCGGACAGCCGGCCTCGGCCGCCTGAGCTGAGGTTGATCACGGTCTGGCCGATCATCGCGCAGCCGCCCATGCCACCGAACGCGCCGGACACCACGTTGGCCGCACCGAGGGCCACGCACTCGCGGTTGGTGTGGCCGCGGCTCTGGGTGATCTCGTCGGTGAGGTTGAGTGTGAGCAGGGTTTCCAGCAGGCCGACCAGGGCCATCAGCGCTGCATAGGGCGCGATGATGCGCAGGGTTTCCAGGTTCCAGGGAATGTCCGGCAGGGCGAATTGCGGCAGGCCGCCGGCGATCTGTGCCATGTCGCCGAGGGTGCGCGTGGGCAGGTCGAGGAAGTACACCAACAGGCCGACGCCGAGGATCGCCACCAGCGCCGGCGGCACCGCGCGGGTCAGCTTGGGTAGCAGGTAGACCACCGCCATGGTCAGGGCCACCAGGCCGAGCATCCAGTACAGCGGCGTGCCCTTGAGCCAGCCTTCGCCCTCGTGGAAGTGCTCCAGCTGCGACAGGGCGATGACGATGGCCAGGCCGTTGACGAAGCCGAGCATCACCGGGTGCGGCACCATGCGCACCAGCTTGCCCATGCGCAGCACGCCGAACAGGATCATTAGCAACCCGCCGAGCAGCACCGTGGCCAGCAGGTACTGCACGCCGTGTTGCACCACCAGCGCGACGATCACCACCGCCATCGAGCCGGCCGCGCCGGAGATCATCCCCGGCCGCCCGCCGAACAGTGCAGTGATGGTGCAGATGATGAACGCGCCATACAGCCCCATCAGCGGATTGAGCTGCGCCACCAGGGCGAAGGCGATGCACTCGGGCACCAGGGCGAAGGACGAGGTGAGGCCGGCGAGAACGTCGGCGCGCAGACGGGCGATTTTCATGGGCTATGCGAGAGCGGCGGGAACGAGGGCGGATGGTACGGGGCGGCGGCCGCTAGGGCCAGCCGCACTGTGCAGATAGTGATCAGTTCAGCCGGTAGCGCGCCAGTTCCTGCGCGGTAAGCACCTTCATGCGCTGCGGCTCGATGGCCTGCATGTCGCTGGCCAGGCTCGGCGCCACGCCCATCTTGCTCAGGTAGCCGCTCACGTTGTACGGCATGCCGGCGCGGCTGGACTGGGCGGAGTCGCCGGCGGGGAAGGGCGGGCGGTGGATGGCGACGTGGCCTTTCACCGTCTTCTTCAGGCCGGCGGCCAGCAGGTAGACGCAGCTGCCCTGGCACACGCCGGTGGACGGCACCAGGCTGTCGAAACCGGTCTCGCGTAGCAGGCGGCCCATGCGCATGGCCTCGGCAGCGCTGCCACCGATGCTGTCTAGCAGGACAATCTTGCGGGCGAATTTGCCGGGGTGGGCGCGCAGGCCCTTGAGCAGGGCGTCGTAGTCGCCGGGGGAAATCTCCTCGGAGACCTTGGCCACCAGCACGCGGCCAAGAGGCTTCTGTTCGCCGGACTCGACCTCGACCTTGGCGAGGACGCTGGTGCTGCTGAGCGCCGCAAGGCAGAGGAGGGCGGCGCGAACGAGGGTACTGCTCATAGGGACTACGGGTTCTGGCTGATTCGACTGGGCGCAGAAGATACCCGGAGCCGCCGCGCGATGCATCTACCGCCGCGCGGGTTCCAGCCGCACGGCTTGTGAACGACCACTCGCCAGTGGCGTGGTGCTCGACAAGCCGTGACCCGTGGCCATCAGCCGCGTTTGGGAATATTCAAACCGCGCTGCACCGCCGGGCGGCTGAGGAAGGCGTCGAGCACGCGGCGCACGTTGGCGAAGCGCTCGAAGCCGACCAGCTCGCCGGCCTCGTAGAAGCCGATCAGGTTGCGTACCCAGGGGAAGATGGCGATGTCGGCGATGCTGTATTCGCTGCCCATCACCCAGTCGCGGCCTTCCAGGTGCTGGTCGAGCACGCCGAGCAGGCGGGCGGACTCGGCCACGTAGCGCTCACGCGGGCGCTTGTCCTCGTAGTCCTTGCCGGCGAATTTGTGGAAGAAGCCGAGCTGGCCGAACATCGGGCCGATGCCGCCCATCTGGAACATCAGCCACTGGATGGCCTGGTAGCGCTGGGCCGGGTCCTGCGGCAGCAGTTGGCCGGTCTTGTCGGCCAGGTAGATGAGGATGGCGCCGGACTCGAACAGGGCCAGCGGCTCGCCGTTTGGCCCGTTAGGGTCGAGGATGGCGGGGATCTTGTTGTTCGGGCTCAGCGAGAGGAATTCGGGGGTGAACTGGTCGTTGGTCTCGAAGCTGACCAGGTGCGGCTCGTAGGCCAGGCCCAGCTCTTCCAGCATGATCGACACCTTGACGCCGTTGGGCGTGGGCAGCGAGTAGAGCTGCAGGCGCTCGGGGTGCTGGGCGGGCCACTTGTGGGTGATGGGGAAGGCGGACAGGTCGGTCATGGGGTTCCCTGATTCGGTTGGGTGGTGCGGCGATCAGAACATCTCACGCGCGGCGGATGAAATCGAACCTTGTGCTAATGGCCATCGACCCGGCTGATCCGCCGCAGGTTCCCTGCGCGGAGCCGAGCCGGTATGGTGCGTGCTTTCTCAACCGGGTCACGGAGCCTTCACCATGAGCCTGCACGGTCAATACGATGCGCAGAACATCTTCGCCAAGATCATTCGCGGCGAGGCGCCCTGCTACAAACTGTACGAGGACGAGGACGTGCTCGCCTTCCTCGACCTGTTCCCGCAGTCCTACGGCCATTGCCTGGTGATCCCTAAGAATGCCCCGGCGCGCAACATCCTGGAGATCGACGACGCCAACCTGGGCAAACTGATGGCCGTGGTGCGCAAGCTGACCCAGGCGGTGGTCGACGAGCTGGAGCCGGCCGGTGTGCAGGTGGCGCAGTTCAACGGCGCTCCGGCCGGGCAGACGGTGTTCCATATCCATGTGCACATCGTGCCGCGCTACGACGGCGACAAGCTGGGCATCCACGCCACCAATCAGGGTGACGCCGAGGAGCTCAAGGCGCTGCAGGCGCGGCTGGTGAAGCGCATCAACGGCTGAGAAATCGGCTGGGGAAGAGGGCGCGCCGCTGATGTCGGCGCGCCCTTTTTATTGCCAGGGAGTTATTGCGGCAGGGCCAGGGCAACTTCCGGGCAGCGTGGCTCAGCGTCGCCCAGTTGCCGCTTGACCCACAGCTCGGCCTTGGTCTGCCAGCTGGCGAGATCGTTCTTGAGGATGGCGATGGCATCCTCGTCGCCGTTGGCTGCGGCCTTTTCCAGCCAGAGCTGGCTCTGTATCTGATCGACCGGCATGCCACTTCCATTGCCGCGGCTGTAGGCTTCGCTGAGGCTGAACTGAGCAAACTCGTTACCGTTCTGCGCTGCCTTGCACAGCCAGTACAGCGCCTTGCTATCGCTCGCCGTAAAGCGCTCGGTGGCTTCGTCGTAACTCATGCTGGCATACATATCCAGCGTGCCGCGGCTCTCGGACCAGTACTGTTCGCCCAGCAGGTACTGGGCCTGTGCGTCGCCTTGCTCGGCGGCTTTCTCCAGCCAGCTCATGGCAATGAACAGTTCCTCGGCGCTCTGCCGATCCTCCAGGTATTGGTAACCCAGCTCGGTCTGGGCCATGGCCAGGCCTTGTTCTGCGGCTTGCTCTAGCCAGTGCAGGGTGTGCTCCTTGCCGCCCGGCAGTAGATTATCGCGGTAGAGCATGGCGATCTCGAAGGCGGCGCGGCTGATGCCCTGCTCGGCGGCCTTGGCATACCAGAGTTCGGTGTTCGGGTAGTCCTGGTTGGTGTAGTAGGAGTAGCCGATGTTGAACTGGGCGCAGGCATCTCCTGCGTCGGCTTTGCTTTGGTATTCAGCGATGCTTTGCGGTTCGTGCTCGATCTCTACCTGGCAGCCAGGGGCGACTTCGGCCTGGGCGCCAAGGCAGATGAGCAGGGGCAGCCCGCTGATGGTGTGGGCGAGGGTGCGAAACAGAGGGCGCATGGATTCCATCCTATGGGTGGCCGGTTTGGCCGGCGGGGCCTTCCTTGGGGTGCGGGTGACGTCGAACAGACGTTTCGCGGGTGGGCGACCTTAGCCAGTTTGCCGGCCAGCAGACAAGCTGCCCGATGCCGAAGCGCGGCCTGGGTCGCGGCACTGGCCAGCTGGCCAGCATGAAAAAGGGCGTACCACTGACTGGTACGCCCTTCTGCTGTTGTGGTTACTCGTCCTTGGTGCCGCGCCGTTGGCCGGTCGCGGCATCTCGAAGGGGCAGTGCGGCCCGGTGCCGTGCGTTTAGCCGTTGTGGCTGTCGCTGCTGCGGCCGCCCCATTCCAGGTAGCGCACCTTGTGCACTTCGCCCTGGCTGTCGCGGTAGACCATCACGCTAGGCACCACGCCGGTCTTCTGCGAGTTGTCGGTGCGTTGCAGGACGCTGGCGACGTCGAGCTGCATGCCGTAGTGGTAGTCCTGCACCGGCACACCGGTGCCGATCTTGCCGGCGTCGTCGGCGAAGGCCAGCGGGGCGATGCTGGAGATCAGGGCGGAAACGATGGATGCGATTTTCATGCTGATGTTCTCCTGTCGATAGTGGGCCGAGGTCACCGGCAGCTGCTCGGTCGGGTGTGCGCAGGCTGTGCTGCGCGGGTCGCCGAGGCCGCTTGCGGCGGTTCGCTCTACGGGGCTAATCAAACCATCGCCGGCCGGGCCGGCAGAAATCGATGCTTGTGCTAGTGGGCATCAGTGGTGTCGATGCCGGCTCGTTCAGCGCGCCTGCAGCGCGCGCTGGTTGGACAGGTAGATGTTGTCCGGCTGCGGCACCTCGCCGGTCTCCAGCGCCTTCAGCCAATCATCGGTGCTGAGCACGGCGGCGAAGCCGGTGTGCATGACCACGGTGAACACCCGGTGGATCTCCTCGGCGGTGGCCGAGCCCATGGCATTGCTATAGGGCGGCGAGCCGGCGGCGTCGTGCAGCAGCTCGACGTTCCAGCCTTCGTGGTGGGCCTGACGCACGGTGGAGTCGTCGCAGTTGTGGGTCATGTAGCCGATCACGCTGAGGGTGTCGATGTCGTGCTGCTTGAGGTAGGCGGCCAGGTCGGTGCCGGCGAAGGAGCTGGCCATCTGCTTCTGGATGAAGTGATCACGCGGGCGCTCGCCCACCAGTGGGTGCAGCTCGGCGTTGTGGCTGCCGGTGGCGAAGATCGGCGCGCTTTCCGGCAGCAGGTGCTGGATGACGATCACCGGAATGCCGGCGGCGGTGGCGGCGTCCATGGCGCGGCCGATGTTCGCCATCGACTGCTCGATGGGCGGGTACTCGATACGCAGGTTGCCGGTGACATATTCGTTCTGTACGTCGATGACGATCAGGGCGCGTTTCGGTTGCTTGCTCATGATGGGTTCCTCTTGTTTTGCGTGGTGGTGGTCGATGGGCAGATTGTTCGCCCGTCGCGCCTGTCGCCGTGAGTGGCCCTGAAGCCAGCTTGCGCTAAGATCGGGCCAAATCTCCGGATCGGGACAACGCCATGTCTGCCCACCGCATCGCCGTGGTCGCCTTCGACCACATCACGCCATTCCACCTGTCCGTGCCCTGCCTGGTATTCGGCGACCTGGGTTCGGGTGCCGAGCTGTACGAGCTGCGCGTGTGCGCCAGTGCGCCGGGCGCATTGCCGACCACCGCCGGTTTCGCCCTGCAGGTCGAACACGGGTTGGAGGCGTTGCAGTGGGCGCAGACGGTCATCGTGCCGAGCTGGCATGACCCGGACGAGCGCCCGCCGCAGGCGTTGCTGGACGCCCTGGTGGCGGCCCATGCGCGCGGTACTCGGCTGGTCGGCCTGTGCCTGGGCGCCTACGTGCTGGCCGAGGCGGGCCTGCTCGATGGCTTGCGCGCCACCACCCACTGGGCCTGGGCTCGCGACTTCGCCGAGCGCTTCCCGAACGTGACGGTGGACGCCGATGTGCTGTACCTGGACGATGGCGGCCTGTTGACCTCGGCCGGCACCGCCGCCGGCATCGACTGCTGCCTGCACCTGCTGCGCCAGCAGCACGGCGCCGAGCTGGCCAACCGGGTAGCGCGGCGCCTGGTGGTGCCGCCGCATCGCCAGGGCGGCCAGGCGCAGTTCATCGAGCAGCCGCTGCCGGCTACCTCCCGCGACGATCGCCTGGCCGGCCTGCTGGACTGGGTGCGCGCCCATCTAGACCTGCCGCATAGCCTGGACAGCCTGGCCGAGCGCGCGTTGATGAGCCGGCGCACCTTCACCCGGCACTTCCGTCAACTCACGGGCATGACGGTGGGTGACTGGCTGCTGGCTGAGCGCCTAGCCCTGACCCAGCGCTTGCTGGAGAGCAGCGAGCAGAGCGTGGAGGCTATCTCCGGTCTGGCCGGCTTCGGCTCGCCGGTATCGCTACGGCATCACTTCGGCCGCGCCTTCGGTGTGTCGCCCAGCGCCTGGCGGCAGACCTTCCAGGGGCACTGATCGGGCTGGACGCGGAGCGCGGCGCTGGGCAAGGATGACGGCTTTTGCCGGAACCGGATCGCCATGCGCCGCCTGCCTTCACTCACCGCCCTGCGCACCTTCGAGGCCGCCGCACGTCACGCCCACTTCGGCCGCGCTGCCGCCGAGCTGTGCGTCACCGATAGCGCGGTCAGCCACCAGATTCGCCAGCTTGAGGAGCAACTCGGCACTGCGCTGTTCCAGCGCGACGGCCGCCAGGTGCGTCCCACGCCTCAAGCGCGGCGCCTGTTGCGCAGCCTGCAGCAGGCCTTCGAGCTGATCGGCGAAGCCTGCGACGAGTTGCGTGACCCCGGCTCGCAGGCGCAACTGCGTGTCGCGGTGACCGTGGAGCTGGCGCAGAAGTGGCTGGTCGGGCGCCTGGCGGACTTCTCTGAGCGTCACCCGCAGATCACCCTGCACCTGCACGATCAGCCGCTGGAGGCTCCGTTGCCGGGCGCCGAAATCGACCTGGCGATCACCTACGGCACCGGTCCGGAGGACGCCAGCGCCTACTTCGTGCGGCCGCTGCCGACCCTGCAGTTCTTCCCGGTGTGCAGCCCCGGCCTGTTCAACCAACTGCCACTCAAACACCCGCGCGACCTGGCGCGGCACTGCCTGCTGCACGACGATCAGGACGGCAAGACCTGGACCGCCTGGCTGACCACCCACGCCGGCGACATCCAGCCGGCGCGCCACCTGTACCTGGGCCATGCCGGGCTGACCATGGAAGCCGCGGCAAGAGGACAGGGCGTGGCCATCGGCGACAACCTGACCAGTGCCGAGGACCTGGCCAGTGGGCGCCTGGTTCGCCCATTCGCTGCCCAGGTGGCGTCGCTCGGGCAATACGCGCTGGTGTGCGAGCGCCTGCGTCTGGAGAAGCCGGCAGTGGCGCAGTTCGTCGAATGGTTCACCGATCAGCTGGCTGATATCTGAATTGGATTCATCTATCCCGCGATAATGGTCATTGGTCGCGGCCGCTCTGCCACGGGTACTGTCGAGCTATCCAACAGCCACCGACGAGTACCTAGTAATGGCCCGTTCCCTGACCTCCCTGCCCAAAGCCGACGGCTTCCGCCTGCCCGGTGAATTCGAACCCAAGGCCCGCTGCTGGCTCGGCTGGCCGGAGCGTACCGACGTGTGGCGCAACGGCGCCAAGCCGGCGCAGAAGGTCTGGGTGGAGATCGTCAGCGCCATCGCCAGCAGCGAGCCGGTGACCGTGTGCGCCTCGGCCAGCCAGTACGCCAACGCCCGTCGCCAGCTGCCGGCCCATGTGCGGGTGGTGGAGATGACCTGCAACGACACCTGGTTCCGCGACAGCGGCCCGGCCTTCCTGATCAATGACGACAGCGGCGAAGTGCGCGGTGTCGACTTCGAGTTCAACGCCTACGGCGGCCTCGACGGCGGTCTCTACTATCCGTGGGACAAGGACGACCAGATCGCCCAGAAGATCCTCGAGATCGAAGGCTACGACCGCTACCGCGCGCCCTTCATCGCCGAGATGGGCGGTATCCAGACGGATGGCCAGCGCACCCTGCTGACCACCGAGCAGTGCCTGCTCAACCGCAACCGCAACGCCCACCTGGGCAAGGACGAGGTGACCCGTCGTCTGCAGGACTACCTGGGCGCCGAACAGGTGATCTGGCTGCCGCGTGGCTGCAAATTCGACGAAACCGACGGTCATATCGACGACCTGGCCTGCTTCGTCCGCCCTGGCGTGGTGGTGATGCAATGGACCGATGATCGCAACGACCCGCAGTGGGAGATCTACCAGGAGGCCTACGACATCCTACGCAGCACCCGCGACGCCCAGGGTCGTGAGCTGGAGATTCACAAGCTGCCGCAACCGCGGGTGTTGGAGTGGACGGCCGAGGAGGCCGAGGGCCTGGATCAGGATGACGCGACCCACACGCGCCAGGCCGGCACGCAGATCTGCGCCTCCTATATCAACTACTACGCCGGCAACTCGGCCATCGTCCTGCCGCTGTTCAACGATCCGTGCGACCGCATCGCCCAGGCCACCCTGGCCGAGCTGTTCCCCAAGCACCGCATCCTCGGCATCGAGAACTCGCGGGAAATCCTGCTCGGCGGTGGCAACGTCGCCTGCATCACCATGCCGCAATATGCGGCGCCCAAGCGCTAGGAGGCCAGCATGAAGCTGCATGCCATCGCGGCTCTGGCCCTGGCTGTCTGCGCGCAAGTGCAGGCGGCGGAGCCGGCCAAGCAGGTCAACCTGTACATCTGGAACGAGTACCTGGCGCCGGACACCCTGTCGTCCTTCGAGCAGAAGACCGGGATCAAGGTGGTGGTCGATCACTTCGACTCGCTGGAAACCGTGGAGACCAAGCTGCTCACCGGGCGCAGCGGCTACGACCTGGTGCTGACCGCCGGCCAGCACCTGCAGCGGGCGATCAGCAGCGATGCCCTGCAGCCGCTGGACAAGGCGGCGCTACCGCACTTCACCGGGCTGGCACCGGAGTTCACCACGCACATGGCGGCGTTCGATCCGGGCAACCGCTACGCCGGCCTCTACGTGTGGGGCACCACCGGCTTCGGCTATCAGCAGGAGGCCATCGCCAAACGCCTGGCCAATGCGCCGACCGACAGTTGGGCGATGCTGCTCGACCCGGCCGTGGTGGCCAAGTTCGCCGACTGCGGGGTGAGCTTCCTCAACGACCCCAACGAAGTATTCGCCGCGACCTTCCGCTACTTGGGCCTGGACATCAACCAGCAGAACCTCGACGACCTCAAGCGCGCCGAGGCGCACCTGGCCAAGGTGCGGCCATACATTCGCTACTTCGACAACGACCGCAACATTGCCGACCTGGCCAACGGCGATACCTGCCTGGCGATGTCGTGGAACGGCAACGTGTCGATCGCCGCCGGCCAGGCGCAACAGGCCGGCAAACCGTACAGCCTGCACTACAGCATTCCGCGTGAAGGCACGCTGATCTGGTTCGACGCCATGGTGGTGCCGAAGGATGCGCCGCATCCCCAGGAAGCGCTGGCGCTGATGGACCACCTGATGACGCCCGCGGTGATCGGTGCCATCAGCAACACCATCTACTACGCCAACGCGGTGCCGGCGGCCAATGCCACGGTCGATCCGGCGATCCTCGCCGATCCGGGTACCTATCCGCCGGCCGAGGTGCGTGCGCAGCTGTACACCAAGAACGACAACAGCCCGGCCTTCAACCGCGCCCTGACCCGCGCCTTCAGCAAGCTGAAATCGGGGCTGTAGCGCGAACAGAAATATGCCAGCCCCATGAGCGGGGCTGGCGGGGGAGTGGCGCTGTCAGGAGGCGCCGGCCGGGGTACAGGTCAGGCGGGCGTCGCTCTGCTGGCCTCCGGCACGGGCTTCCACACGCAGGGTGGCGCTCTCGCCGGGTGCCAGCTGGGCCCGCTGCTGCTGCGGTTCGGTGGCGGTGGGGCCGGGATCGACCACGCATTCCACTATCTGGGTATCGCGGTTGGTCAGCTTGAGCAACAGGGTGGCGTTGCCGGTGACCGGGCCGGCGGCGCCGGTGTTGTCCTGGGCCGTCAGCGGGCTGCTGCTGGTTTCGATCTGCAGGCCGTTGAGCTGCTCGCTGATCTCGCCATCGGCCAATGCCAGTAGCGGTAGGCAGGCGGCCAGGCCGCCGCAGATAAGCATTGCTTTCATCTCGTTCTCCTCGCGCGTGCTGTTGGCCTGTAGAGGCCGGAAGCGTGCGCCAGGTTCAGGGATTCTGCCGGGTACTTGAGCCGCGGCGCCTAACCGCCAATACTGGGCCGACCCCAGGTATGCCCAAGGAGGGCTCCCATGCGTTCATTGCTCGCTGTTCTTCCCCTGGTTGTATTGGCTGGTTGTTCGTCGTTCCGCCCCGATGCCGAGAACATCACGCCGGTACCCAGCGATCGCCTGCTGGCATACCAGGACGAGCAACCGAACGGCGGCCGACTGATCGTCAACCGCGACATGGGCGTGATGGGCGGCGGTTGCTACGTGGCCCTGGAAGTGGATCGCAAGCTGGCGGCGCGTATCGCCATGGCCGAGGTGGTTAGCTTCAACGTGCCGGCCGGCACCCGCGTGTTGGGCCTGACCGTCGACAAGATGGACGACACTCTGTGCGGCATGGGGCGCCTGCACAAGGAGCTGGCGGTGAAGGTGACGCCGGGCAGCACCCAGTACTTCCACGTGGTCAGCGAGAACAAAGGCGGCTTCGACATTCGCCCGGATGCCAATCCGCCGCAGCCCTGAGACGGGCAACCCAGGGGAGGGCTACTAGACTGCTGGTAGCCCCCGGCTGGTCCAGCGTGTCTGTCCCGGGCAGGAGTCCTCTCTAGCCGCCAGGGATTGCGCCATGCCGACCAGCTTCCGACTTCGTTCCCTGATCATCGTCACCTTCCTCCTGCTGATCTGCGGCATCGGAGCGCTTACCGCGCTGCTGGCCTATGAGCGCAGCGCCGATGCGATTCGGCGTCAGGCGCTGACCAGGGCTGTCGATGTGGGCGCTGCCGCCACTCGCGAGTTCTTCCGTCTTACCGCTCCGGTGCGTTCCGGCGTCGAGCTGCTCGGGCTTAGCCGCCTGCCGCGCATGGATGCGGTTGAAGGGCAGCTGCGCGCGCTGCCCTTCATGGCGACCATGTTGCATACCTCGTCGGCAGCCAGGGGGTTCTACTTTGCCGATACCAGCGGCTCGTTGTTCTATGTCCGCCGCGCGCAACAGCCCCTGGACAATACTGCCCCGGCCAATAGCGCCTATGTCGCACTGAGTATCGTGCGGGCTGGGGACAAGGTGCAGGCGCTGCGCCTGTATTTCGATCTCGAGCTGAACGAGTTGGCCCGGCATGCCGATGCGGAAGTTGCCGGCCTCGACCCGCGCCAGCGGGCTTGGTATACCCAGGCCATGGCCAGCCATGAGCTGATTCGTACCGGCGCCTATACGTTTTTCAGCAGCGGTGAGCGCGGCTACACGGTGGCAATGGCCACCCAGGATCGCCAGTTCGTCGCGGCTGCCGATTTTCGCCATGCCCTGCTCAACGAGGTGCTGGGCAGATATCGCCTGACATCCTCGACGCGCATGCTGTTGCTCGATGAGCAAGGCATGGTGATCGCATCGGATCGGGGTGAAGACTTCCTCAAGGACCTGGAGGGAGGGGTAGATGCCCGGAAGCTCGGCCTGCAAGCCCTGGCCCAGCTGGTGGAAATGCCCGAAGGGAAAATGCAGCAGTTCTCGGGTGATCGGCGCGACTGGTACCTGCAACGACTGAGCCTGCCGCACAAGAGCGGCGGGCCGCTGTACCTGGGCATCGCCATACCTGCCGACGAGTTGCTGAAAGACGCCCGTGATATCCGCAACGCCATCCTCTTGCAGACCCTGGTTATCCTGCTGCTCAGCCTGCCCGTGGCGGTCTGGCTGTCCGGTTTCCTGGTCGATCCCATCCTGCGCCTGGCTGCCGCCGCGGAGCGGCTGAACAACTTCGAGTTCAACGAGCCACTGGAGCTGCCCACCCGCATCGTCGAGGTACGCCAGTTGGCGGCGAACCTGAATCACAGCCGGGTGACCCAGCAGCGCTTCGTCGAGCTGGCCCTGCAGCTCAACGACGAACGCGACTTCGAGCGCCTGCTGCCGACCCTGCTGCGCATTACCACCGAGGCCTGTCAGGCTATCGGTGGCCTGCTCTATGTGAAGCACAGTGCCGACACCCCCCCGCGCCTGATGGCGGGGCGCTGGGGCGCGCGCGTGCTGGAGGTGGCCAGCGATGCGCCGTCGTTCGCGGTGAGCGATGCCATGCGCTCGCGCCATTCCGAGCTGCGCGAGGCGGACCCGCAGGCCAGCGCCGCGCTCGGCTTGCCGCCCAGCCTCAGCGTGGCCGTGCCGCTGTTCACCCGCCAGGGGCACGGTGCTGGGGTGCTGGTGCTGTTCTTCGAACATGCGCCAGCGCATAACGAGGTGCGCTTCATCGAGGCACTGGCCGGCTTCGCCGCGCTGGCCCTGGAGACGCGTGGCCTGCTGGAACGGCAGAAGGCGCTGTTCGAGTCCTTCATCCAGCTGATTGCCAGCGCCATCGATGCCAAGAGCGCCTACACCGGCGGTCACTGCTCGCGGGTGCCCGAGGCGGCGCGCCTGCTGGCCGCAGCGGCCTGCGCGGAAAGCCATGGCCCCTACGCCAGCTTCGCCATGAACGAGCACGACTGGCAGGCGCTGCATATCGCCACCTGGCTGCACGACTGCGGCAAGGTCACCACGCCGGAGTACGTGGTGGACAAGGCGACCAAGCTGGAGACCCTCTACGATCGCATCCATGAGGTGCGCATGCGCTTCGAGGTGCTCAAGCGCGATGCCGAGATCGACTACCTGCGGGCCGTGCAGACCGGCACCGACGAGGCTCAGGCCCGCGCCGCACGTGATCAACTGCTGGCCACGCTGGACGAGGAATTCGCCTTCGTCGCCGAGTGCAACACCGGCTTCGTCGACGACGAGCGTCTGCAGCGCCTGCAGCGGATCGCCCAGCGCACCTGGCTGCGCACCCTGGATGATCGCCTGGGCATCTCCGGCGAGGAGCGCCAGCGCAAGGAACGCCAGCCGCTGGTGGCAGTGCCCGTGCTGGAGCCGCTGCTGGCCGATCGCCCCGAGCAGTGTGTCGAGCGGCGCGCCAGCGAGCGCTACGAGGCGGACAATCCCTGGGGCTTCCGCATGCCGATCCCGGAGCTGCTGTACGACCGTGGCGAGCTGAAGAACCTGTCGATCCGCCGCGGCACGCTGACCGAGGAGGAGCGCTACAAGATCAACGAGCACATCGTGCAGACCATCCGCATGCTCACCGCCTTGCCGTTTCCGCCGGAGCTGGCGGCGATACCGGAGATCGCCGGTGGCCACCACGAGCGCATCGACGGCAAGGGCTATCCGCGCGGCCTGACCGGCGAGCAGCTCAGCCCGCAGGCGCGCATGCTGGCGATCGCCGATGTGTTCGAGGCGCTCACCGCGCGCGACCGGCCCTACAAGCCGAGCAAGACCTTGAGCCAGGCGCTACGCATCATGCGCAGCATGTGCGAGGAGGGCCATCTGGATCGCGAACTGTTCCGTATCTTCGTCGCCTCGGGAGCGTGCCTGGAGTATGCGCAGCGTTACCTGGACGAAGATCAGCTGGATGCTCGCGACCTGAGCCAGTTCGTGCCGCCTGCGGCGGCGTGAGGCGCGGGGCTTGCCTTGCCGCCCGCGATGGCCTCAACTGCAGCATGCACATCACTGGGGGATGCACGATGGTCGGTATCGCACGAGTTGCCTGGGTCGCCTTGTTGTTCTCCGCCATGCCGGTGCTGGCCGCCGAGTGGCCGGCGGGTGTGCGCGACACCTTCCAGCAGGGCTGCGTGAAGAGCGCGGGCGAGGCCTTGGGCCAGGAGCGCGCCGGGCTCTACTGCAAATGCACGGTGACGCGCATCGACCGCGACTTCAGCACCGCCGAGGTTGCCGCGTTGGAGAAGGCCGACCTGCCCGAACCGCTGATCAAGCGCCTGCAGCAGGTGTCGCAGCAGTGCCTGCAGGCGCTGGGTGGGCAGGGCTAGCGGTAGCGGTCGAGTATCTGCTCGAACTCGCCGGCGTTGCTCATCTGCACCAGCGCGCGCAGTAGCGGCATGGTCGGCACGTCCGGTTCGTCGCGTACCAGGCAGGCGACCACATCGGCGGAGATTTCCTCGAGGCGCTGCAGGCGGCGAGGCGGGGGTTGCTGGCTGTTGAACCAGTCCAGGGTCATTTCATTGCTGACGGCGAAGCGGTAGCGCCCGGCCTCCAGTTTCTCCAGCACCAGCTTCTGCGTGCGCGCATCGTCGCGGTGCAGGTGGCCGCTGGCAAACAGCGGCTCCAGGCGTGGATAGCTGAAGCCCAGCACGGTGCCGATCAGGTCGCCGTCGCGTTGCCCCGGCCGCTCGATCTCCTTGGCGCGGCCGACGATCAGGTCGCGCTGAACCATGAACGGCACGCTCCAGATGTACTGGTGGTGCGACTCTTCCAGCCAGGCTGGATTGACGTAGCAGCGCACGTCGATCTGGCCGCGCACCAGCATCTGCTGCACGCGCCGGCGCGGCAGCACCGGCATCTCGGCGCGGCGGCCGATCTTCTGCGCCAGACGGCTTTGCAGGTCGAAAAGGATGCCGCCAGCCGCTTGGCCCTGGGCGTCGTAGCGCATCATCGGCATGGCCCAGCTCTCGGTTACCGAGAAGCGGATGGGGCGCTCCTCGGCCAGGACTTGGGCGCAGAACAGCAGCAACGCGATGGGCAGCAGACGCATGGGGCTCCCGGACATGAGGGTGGGCGAGCGGGTGGCGCGCTTGGAGCACAGCTTAACCGCCGCGAGGGTGGCTGCAAGGTTCATGCTAGGGGCGCCAGAGCGGGTCGTTGAGCATCAGCTCGCAGGCCCAGTCGGTGAAGGCGCGAACCCGCGCCGAGAGGTGCCGCGAGTAGGGGTAGACCAGGCTCATGGTCATGCTCTCGAGCTGCCAGTCCGGCAGGACTTCCACCAGCTTGCCCTCGGCCAGCGGTTGCTGCGCCTCGGCGGCGGGCACCGTGGCGAAGCCCAGGCCGGCCTCGGCAGCGGCGATATAGGCACCGCCGCTGTTGAAGCGCATCGCCGGCTCCTGCTCGATAAGGAAACTCTCCTCGCCGCGGCGCAGCACATTGACCTTCTGCCGGCCGCTGCCGGGAAAGACGAAGGCCAGGTAGCGCAGGTTGGCGAGCTGGCTGGGGTGCTCCAGTGGCGGGTGCTGGGCCAGGTAGCCGGGCGTGGCGCAGACGATGAAGCGCATCTGTCCGATCGGCCGGCAGACCAGGTCCGGGGTGTTGACCGGGCCGCCGCGGATGGCGCAGTCCACACCTTCCTGAACCAGGTCGACGACGCGCTCGCTGCAGCCGACGTCGAGGCGCACCAGCGGGTGGCGGGCGACGAAGTCGGGCAGGGCGGGGATGACCAGGAAGCGCCCGACCGGCGAGGGCATCTCCACCTTGACCCGGCCATGGGCCACGCCACGACTGTGCGAGACACTGCTTTCCAGCTCGTCGAGGTCCTCCAGCACGGCGCGGACGCGCTCGTAGTAGGCGCTGCCATCGGTGGTCGGCGATACGCGGCGGGTGGTGCGGTGCAGCAGTTTGACGCCGAGCTGCGTTTCCAGCGCCAGCACCTGGCCGGACACCGTGGTCTTGGCCAGGCCCATGGCTTCGGCGGCGCGGGTGAAACTGCCGAGCTCGACGATGCGGCAGAAGGCGCGCATGGCTTCCAGGCGGTCAAAGGCCATTGTCCGTTTCTCCGCACAATGTTTACGAGTAAGGCCAATTTATCTCGTAAACGCCGAGCAATACAGTGGCGACCAATCCCGGCACGACGCCGGCCTACTTTGGAGACGCCAGCATGATGACCAGCAAACGCAACAACTATCACCAGACCGCTCCCCACGTGTTCAAGGCCATCTACGCCCTGGAGCAGGCCCAAGCCGCCTTCGGCCTGGAGGCTTCGCTGCGCGAGCTGATCAAGGTGCGTGCTTCGCAGCTCAATGGCTGCGCCCTGTGCGTGGACCTGCACAGCAGCGATGCGCTGCAGCAGGGCGAGTCGGCGCGGCGCTTGCTGGCGCTGGGCGTGTGGGAGGAGGCGCCGTTCTTCAGCGAGCGCGAGCGTGCCGCGCTGCTGTGGACCGATACCCTGACCCTGCTGGCCGAGCGGCATGCGCCGGATGCGGTGTACGCGGAAGTGGCCAGGCACTTCGACGAGAGCGAGATCGCCGAACTGACCCTGGCCATCGCCACGATCAACGCCTGGAACCGCTTCGGTGTCGGTTTCGCCATGCAGCCGGCGCTGTGAGGCGCTGAGCCGCTGCACTCCCATCACCACCCGCGCGGGCCGGAGGTCACCATGCTGCATGCCGTGCTGATCGAGACGCTGACTCTGGATGAGTCGCTGGTGCGCCAGCGCCTGGCAGCGCTGGGCGAGTCCTGTGCATGGCGCCTGGAGCCACGGCCAGCCGGTTGGCTGCTGTGGCTGGAGGAGTCGGCCGCGGCCGAGCGCCTCTGCGGTGCGTTGCTGGGCTGCGGCTGGGTCAGGCGGCTGAACTTCGCCGCCGCGCAGCCTGTTTACGATCTGGCGGGCTGAGGCTCAGCGCGTCAACGGCAGGGCCAGGCCCATCGCCGCGAACAACCCGCCGCAGCAACGATTGAAGCCACTCCCGGCTCGTTCCAGCCAGGGTCGGGTGCGCTGCGCGGTGCGCGCCAGCAGGTATTCCACCACGCCCTCGACGATGGCGAAGGTGGCGGCCATCAGCGCGAACTGCAGCCACAGGTTGCGCGCCGGGTCGATGAACTGCGGCAGGAAGGCGCCGAAGAACAGGATCACCTTGGGGTTGGACAGGGCTGACAACAGACCCTGGCGGAACAGCTGGATGCCCGGGCGCGGCGCGGCCGATTCCAGTGGCGTGAGGTGCAGCGCCGGTGCGCGCCAGAGCTGGATGCCGAGCCAGATCAGGTAGGCGGCACCGACCCACTTGAGCACCAGCAGGGCATGTGCCGAGGCCTTGAGCAGGGCGGCCAGGCCGAACATCGACAGGGCCATCAGCAGGACGAAGCCGAGCATGCCGCCGGTGACTGTCCATAGCGCGCGGCGGTGGCCGTAGAGCGCACCGTGGGTGAGGGCGAGCAGGCCGTTGGGGCCGGGCGTCAGCGACAGGCCGAAGACGGCGGTGAGATAGATCAGCCAGATGTGCAGGGCCATGGAAGCTGCCGAATGAAGTCGAGGGATGCTGCTGACGCTAACCGAAGGTGATGCCGGTCACAAGCCGAGCAGGTCGCGCGCGTGCCGCAATGGCGCGCTAGAGCCGCTGGCGTTTGCGGCACGACGGTGTGGCGCTGCGGGCATTCATGTTGGGTTAACAATCGCTGCTTAACTTCTAGCGCTCCCCGGTCTGGGGATGCGCCATAACAACAACGAACCATAAGGAAATGTAGCGATGCGTGCTCTCGCAGCCCTCACCCTGCTGGCCGTCAGTGCCCAGGTCAGCGCCCAGTGCCCCGACTTCCAGAGTCCCGCCAACCCGCCGAGCTTCAGCAAGCCGGCGAAGAAGAACTTCCGCAATTTCGGCAGCCAAGTGCTGGCCGGCCTGTACAAGCCCTGGCACATGGTCCACGACCAGATGGTACGTAGCGGCCAGGCCGCCACCATCACCGCCAAGTTCGACTATGACGCGGTGCTGCACAAGGATCTGGAGGGCGAGTACGTGCACGCCTACCTGTACGGCACCGGCATGAACGGCTGGAGCTACCTGGGCCGCTACACCACCGACAGCGACGGCAAGATCAACGTCGCGCTCGGCGCCCGGCCGGTGGGCGAGTACCGCGTGCGCTTCGTGGTCGAGGGTGATCTCAGCCAGGTCGACGGCTACCTCAGCGTGGTCGATCCGAATCGCCCGGCGGTGCTGTTCGACATCGACGGCACCCTGACCATCAACGACTTCGAGGCCTACGCCGACTATGTCGGGGTGAAGACCGCGCAGGCCTACTACTACGCGCCGCAGACGGTGAAGGCCTATCGCGACAAGGGCTACCAGCTGGTGTTCCTCACTGCGCGGCCGTACTGGGTGACCAAGGATGCGCGGCAGTGGTTCGACACCCAAGGCATCCCGCAGTGGCACTACCGCTCCAACCCCTATGGCGACGGGCCGATCCCGCCGGATACCCAGGCGCACAAGACCAACTACGTGAAGTACCTGCGCGAACAGGTCGGCCTGAATATCGTGCGCGCCTATGGCAACGCCACTACCGATATCGCCGCCTATGCCGATGGCGGGATTCCCAAGGCGCAGACCTGGATCATCGGCCAGTACGCCGGAACCAGCGGCACCCAGTCGGTCGGTGGTGACTACAGCTATCACTACAGCACCGTGGTGGCGGCGACTCCGCCGGCCAACTGCAACTGATGTCGTGACTGAGAAAGCCTTTTTCGGGAGCGCGAGCTAGCGCCAGGCTAGGCGGAAGCGGCCGAGGGTGCGGAGTTTACGAGGTGTAAATGAGCAGCCCGAGGCCGATTCCAACGACGCATGGCCGACGCGCAGCGTCTTCGAAACAGGCTTTCAGACCCGGTCGGCCAGGGCCAGCTTCACGCCCAGCAGGGTGAACAGGCCGCCGGTGCAGCGCTCCAGCCACAGGCCGACACGCCGCCCGATCTGCAGGCGCTGTTGGGCGAAGGCGGTGGTCAGCGCCAGGAAGTGGCACCAGAGCATGCCGTTGATGTTGAAGATGGCGCCCAGCAGGAGGAAGGCCAGGGCCTTGTGCTCGGCATCCGGGCTGATGAACTGCGGCACGAAGGCGAGGAAGAACAGCGCCACCTTGGGGTTGAGCACGTTGGTCAGGAAGCCCTGGGCGAAGATGCGCCCGTAGGGCTGCGGCGGTAGTTCGTTGGCTTCGGGTTCGACCGCCTCCTTGCGCTTGGCCAGCAGCATGCCGATGCCGATGTACAGCAGGTAGGCCGCGCCGATCAGCTTGACCACCATGAAGACCGTGGCCGAGGTGGCGAGCAGGGCGGACATGCCCAGCGCGGCGGCGACTATGTGCACGCAGGTGCCGGCGCCGATACCCAGTGCCGCCGCCGAACCGGCGCGCCAGCCCTGGGTGGCGCTGCGCGCCATGATCAGCAGGGAGTCGGGGCCGGGGGCCATGTTCAGCAACAGGCCGGAAATGACGAACAGGGCGAGGTCGTGGGTGCCGAGCATGGCCGGGTGGGTCCTGGTGGTGAGGAGGCTCAATGCTGCGCCTTCCTGAGTGGCCGGTCAAAGCGCCTGTGTGTCGGTATCGCGCGTGAGTTCTCGCGTGTTTATGACGTAATTGCCGAAAATAGCCGCATAAGTCCTGTGTCTTTCCCGCCGGATCGTGCATCTCCTGAACACCTGGGCGCGCGCCGCCAGTCGGTGCCGCTTCGCCATGGCAGCGCCGCAGGCCCCGGCTATGGCACACTCCGCTCTTTGCAGCGTGCTGTGCCACTGCCTGGTTCGCGCCACCGCTGCAACCGAATTCGCGCCACCGGCCTGGGCTGGGGTGCAACCGTCAAGCTCGCCGCTTCGGGCGGCCAGAAGAAGAGGAATGTCCCGTGCACAAAGCCGTAATCAGTGGCACTGGCCTGTACACCCCCGCCAACAGCATCTCCAACGACGAGCTGGTGGCCTCCTTCAATGCCTATGTTCAACAGTTCAACGTCGACAACGCCGCCGCCATCGAGCGTGGCGAGATCGAGGCGCTGACCGAGTCCAACAGCGCCTTCATCGAGAAGGCTTCCGGCATCAAGAGCCGCTACGTGATGGACAAGGCCGGCATCCTCGACCCGCAGCGCATGACCCCGCGTCTGCCGCAGCGCAGCAACGAGGAGTGGGGCATTCTCTGCGAGATGTCCGTGGCCGCCGCCAAGCAGGCGCTGGAGCGCGCTGGCCGCACCGTGGCTGACATCGACGGCGTGATCGTCGCCTGTTCCAACCTGGAGCGCGCCTACCCGGCCGTGGCCATCGAAGTGCAGGCCGCCCTGGGCATCGACGGCTGGGGCTACGACATGAACGTGGCCTGTTCCTCGGCCACCTTCGGCATCCAGGCCGCCAACAACGCCATCGCCACCGGCCAGGCCCGTGCCGTGCTGATGGTCAATCCGGAGATCTGTACCGGTCACCTGAACTTCCGCGACCGCGACAGCCACTTCATCTTCGGCGACGGCGCTACCGCGGTGATCATCGAGCGTGCCGACCAGGCCACCTCGCCGCATCAGTGGGACATTCTCGGCACCAAGCTGCTGACCCAGTTTTCCAACAACATCCGCAACAACTTCGGCTTCCTCAACCGCGCGGCGGAAGAGGGCATCGGCGCCAAGGACAAACTGTTCGTCCAGGAAGGCCGCAAGGTGTTCAAGGACGTCTGCCCGATGGTGGCCGAACTGATCGGCGCCCACCTGGCCGAGAACCAGCTGAACGTCGGCGACGTGAAGCGTTTCTGGCTGCACCAGGCCAACCTCAACATGAACCTGCTGATCGCCCGTAAGCTGCTCGGCCGCGACGCCGAAGCGCACGAGGCGCCGGTGATCCTCGACACTTACGCCAACACCAGCTCCGCCGGTTCGGTGATCGCCTTCCACAAGAACCAGGACGACCTGCCGGCCGGCAGCCTGGGCGTGCTCAGCTCGTTCGGTGCCGGTTATTCCATCGGCAGCGTGATCCTGCGCCGCAAGGGCTGATCCGCGCGGCATGTCAGGGACCGACGCCGAGCTGCTCGCCCGCCTGCTGGCCGGTGAGCAGCGCGCCTTCCGCGAGCTGGTGTCGACCTACCAGGGCGCCATGCGCGCCGTGGCCTTCGCCATCGTCGGCAGTCGCAATGCCGACGAAGTGGTGCAGGACGCCTGGCTGGCCGTGGTGCGCAACCTCGGCGGCTTCCAGGCCCGCTCCAGCCTGAAGACCTGGCTGCTGACCATCACCGCCAATACCGCCAAGAGCCGCCTGCGCCAGCAGCGCCGCGAGCCGCTGCTCGATGACCTGCCGGCGCCGCATGGCAGCGTCGGGGCCGAGCGTTTCGCCGAAGACGGCCACTGGCAGACCCCGCCCAGCCAGTGGGAACTGGACACCCCGGAGGCGCTGCTGGCCGAGGCCGAGCTGCGCGAATGCCTGGAGAAGACCATTGCCAGCCTCTCCGAGCTGCAGGCCAGCGTATTGCTGCTGCACGAACGCCAGGGCCTGGAGCCCGAGGAGATTTGTAATCTTCTCGATATCTCGCTCTCCAATCTGCGGGTACTGCTGCACCGCGCCCGGCTCAAGGTGTTCGCCACCCTGGAGCATTTCGAGGAGACCGGCCAATGCTGAGCTGCAAGGAACTGGTGGCCCATTCCAGCGACTATCTCGACGGCCAACTGCGCCTGCGCGAGCGCATCAGCGTGCGTGCGCACCTGGCCATGTGCAGTCATTGCCGGCGCTTCATTCGCCAGTTCAAGCTGAGCCAGGCGGTGCTGCGCCAACTGCCGGACGAGGCGATTCCAGAGCTCGACGCCCTGGCCGAGAAACTCGCCCGCCAGCAGCGCGAATCCTGATTCGCAAATTTTTTCCCGTCGCGCTGTAACGACCCGCATCGACCTCCGTCTAGTGTTGCGAAGGAGCCAGGCGCTCCTCGTACAACAATCACGACTGGAGAGACTCCATGAAACAGCGCAATTCCATCGCCATCACCTTGGGCGCAGCCCTGCTCGGCACCACCTTCGTCGCCCAGGCTGGCAGCAATCCCTTCGCCGCCCAGGAACTGGCCAGCGGCTACAGCCTGGCGGCGCAGGAGAAGAGCCAGGAAGGCTCCTGTGGCGAGGGCAAGTGTGGCGCCGAGATGCAGGGCAAGGCGGCCGACAAGGCCGAGGAAGGCAAGTGCGGCGGCGACAAGGCGAGCAAGGAAGGTAGCTGCGGCGAGGAAGGCAAGGCCGGCCACGAGGGCAAGTGTGGCGGCGAGAAGGCCGAGTAAGGGCGACGGGACATGGCCAACGGCAACTTCGTCAGCGGCGCGGGCCTGGGCCTGCGTCGTGGTCTGCTCGGCGAGCTGCAGGAAAGCGCGGCCGAGCAGGTGGATTTCCTCGAGATCGCGCCGGAGAACTGGATTGGCGTCGGCGGCCGTTTCGGCCGCCAGCTGCGCGCACTGACCGAGCGCCTGCCGTTCCTCTGCCACGGCCTGTCCCTCAACCTCGGCGGCTACGTGCCGCTGGATCTCGAGCTGCTACGCGCGATCAAGGCCTTCCTCGACGAGCACGGCATCCGCGGCTACAGCGAGCACCTGTCGGCATGCGCCGACGACGGCCAGCTGTACGACCTGATGCCGCTGCCGTTCAGCGATGAGGCGGTGCTGCACGTTGCTGCGCGGATTCGCCAGGTCGAAGAGGTGCTGGAGCGGCCGCTGATCATCGAGAACGTCTCGGCCTATGCGCGCCTGCCCGGCGAGCTGGGCGAGATCGACTTCGTCCGCGCAGTGCTGGAGGAGGCCGACTGCAGCTTGCTGCTGGACGTCAACAACGTGCAGGTCAACGCCCATAACTTCGGCTTCGACCCGCATGCCTATATCGCGGCGATGCCCAGCGAGCGCATCGCCTATCTGCACGTGGCCGGGCACATGGACCAGGCCGCTGACCTGAAGATCGACACCCACGGCGCGCCGGTGGACGACCCGGTATGGGTGCTGCTGGCGCATGCCTATGCAGTGCATGGTGTACGCCCGACGTTACTGGAACGTGACTTCAACTTCCCGCCAATGGCCGAGTTGTATGCCGAGGTGGGGCGCATCCGCGCGCTGCAAGGGGAGGTCGGGCGATGAGTCAGCACGACCAGCAGGCCTTCGCCGCGCGCATCCGCCAGCCTGAAACGCCGCTGGTGCAGGGCGTGCCCGCCGAGCGCATGGCGGTGTACGAGGAGCTGTTCTTCAACAACCTCGACGGCTTCATCCGCAGCGGTTTTCCGGTGCTTTGCCAGATTCTCGGCGAGCCGCGCCGGCAGCGCCTGGTGCGGGCTTTTCTCAGCGGGCATCGGGCTGCTACGCCGTATTTCCTGCAGATTGGTGGCGAGTTCGTCGACTGGCTGGAGATGGGGGGCGGTGCGGAGCCGGACGATCCGCCGTTTCTCGCCGAGCTGGCGCACTACGAGCGCGTCGAGCTGGCTCTGGATATCGCCACCGAGACGTTGCCGCTGCAGGGCTGGTCGCCGCTGGCCTGGCCGCTGGCATATGTCTGGCCGGTACAGCGCCTGAGCGGCGACTACCGTCCCGCCGAGCCACCGGCCGAGCCGACCTGCCTACTGGCCTGGCGCGATGCCCAGGAACGCGTGCGCTTCCAGCAGCTGTCGCCTTTCGCCTACCACCTGGCCCTGCGTCTGCAGGCCGGGCAACCCCACCTGGAAGCCTTGCTGGACCTGGCCGAGGCCAGTGGTCTGGCAGCCGACAAGCACTACTTCGCCAATGCCCGCGCGTTGCTGGACGACTGGCAACGCCAGGACATCTGGTTTCCACCTAATACCTGAAGGGTTGGGCCTGCCGCCTAGCCTCGGAGAACAACATGTTGACTCTACTCAACCGCTTCCAGGATGGCCTGGACGCTAGCCGTCGCCTGGACTTTCTAGCGCCGCTGCTGCTGCGCCTGTACCTGGTGCCGGTGTTTTGGATGGCCGGCACGCACAAGCTGGCGGACATGGACGCCACCATCGCCTGGTTCGGCAATCCGGACTGGGGCCTGGGCCTGCCGTTTCCCGAGCTGCTGGCCTGGCTGGCGGCGCTGACCGAGGCGGGCGGGGCGCTGCTCCTGCTGTGCGGCCTAGCCGTGCGCTGGGTCAGCGTGCCGTTGATGGTGACCATGCTGGTGGCGATCTTCGCCGTGCACTGGCCATTCGGCTGGCAGGCCATCGCCGATCCGTCCGCGCCTTTCGCCAGCGAGCGGGTGCTGGCCTCGGCGCAGAAGCTGGAGCGCGTCCGCGCGATTCTGCAGGAGCACGGCGACTACTCGTGGCTGACCAGCAGCGGGCGCCTGGTGGTGCTGAACAACGGCATTGAGTTCGCTGTGACTTATCTGCTCATGTTGTTGACGCTTTTCTTTAACGGAGCGGGGCGTTATTTCAGTCTCGATCATTGGTTGGCGAGAGGTTTTTGCCAGCGCTGATTGGCACGCAAGCCAGGCAGTGCAAGGCTTTCATGGTTATCGTCAATAGAAGTAAAAAGTTCCTCTGTCATCGAATTTTCATATAACGGCAACTGGGCTGAAATAACCCCCCGCCAAGATTCCCCCCCAACACGCAGGGCTAAGCCCAGTGTTTTTCTAAGACCAATAGGGGAATCCTTCATGAAGCACTTCGCCGGTTTTGCTGCCAGCGCTCTGGCCCTGGCCATTTCCGCCCAGGCTTTCGCCGGTACCGTCACCACTGACGGCGCCGACATCATGATCAAGACCAAGGGTGGCCTGGAAGTAGGCACCACCGACAAGGCCTTCAGCTTCAAGCTGGGTGGTCGTGTGCAGGCTGACTACAGCCGCTTCGATGGTTTCTACACCAACAACGGCAACACCGCCGACGCTGGTTACTTCCGTCGCGCCTTCGTCGAAATCGGCGGCGTGATGTTCACCGACTGGGCCTACCAGATTAACTACGACCTGTCGCACAACGCCGGTGGCGACGAGCGCAGCTCCGACGGTTACTTCGACGAGGCTTCCCTGGCCTACAACGGCTTCGCACCGATCGCTATCAAAATGGGTCGCTTCGACCCGGAATTCGGTCTGGAAAAAGCCACCAGCTCCAAGTGGGTAACCGCTCCTGAGCGTACCGCTGCCTACGACCTGGTCGACTGGGCTAACGCCCACAACGGTGGCATGGGCATCCAGGTTTCCGGCACCGTAGGCGCCAGCCTATACGGTTCCGCCGGTATCACTGTCAAGGACGGCACCACTGCTAACACTGAGACCGAAGACGGCGACAGCATCAAACAGTACAACCTGCGTGGCGTGTTCGCTCCGATGCGTGATCCGGGCAACGTCCTGCACTTCGGTCTGAACTACGCCTACCGTGACCTCTCCGACTCCGCTCTCGACGCTCGTATCCGCAGCCGTCTGGGCATGCGTGGCGTGAGCACCGACGGTGGCCAGGATGCCGGTACCAACGGCAACCGTCTGCTGCTGGGTGGTCGTAGCCTGACTGCTGCAACCTCCGGTGCCTACGGAGATGACGCCGCCTTCGGTCTGGAAGCGGCCTGGGCTACCGGCCCGTTCTCCGTACAGGGTGAATACGTCACTCGTAGCATGGACTCCGAGCTCGCTGGCTATGACGACGTAGATGCCGACGGCTACTACGTGCAGCTGGCCTACACCCTGACCGGCGAGCCGCGTGGCTACAAACTCGGTAAGTTCGATGCCATCAAGCCGACCAACAAGCAGACCGGTGCCTGGGAACTGTTCTACCGCTACGACAACCTGAACGCCGAAGACGACACCGCTGGCGGCACCGTGGTTACCGACGACGTCGAAGCCAAAGTGCACAACCTGGGTGTGAACTGGTACGCCAACGAGTCCGTGAAGATCAGCGGCACCTACGTCAAGACCAAGGTCGACAACGCCACCAACGCCAATGGCGACGACGACGGCGACGGCTTCGTAATGCGCGCTCAGTACGTCTTCTAAGCAAAACGCTTCATCGTTGCTCCTTCCTGAGCCCCGCATTCGCGGGGCTTTTTTTTGCCTGGCCAAGCCGCCAGACTGACCGCATGCCACTCCACACTCTGTATTGCCTCGCCGATATCCAGCCCGCCGTCTGGGACACCTTGCTGCCCGAGGCACAACCCTTCCTGCGCCACGCCTTCCTCTCGGCGCTGGAGGACAGCGGCAGTGTCGGTGCGCGCACCGGCTGGCAGCCGGCACACCGCCTGCTGCGCTCCGCCTCCGGCGAAGTACTGGCCGCCTTGCCGGCCTATCTGAAACAGCACTCCTTCGGCGAATACGTGTTCGACATGGGCTGGGCCGAGGCCTGCCAGCGCGCCGGCATCGCCTATTACCCCAAGCTGCTCGGCGCTGTGCCGTTCAGCCCGGTCAGCGGGCCGCGCCTGCTGGGTGATCCGCAACAGCTGGGCACGCTGCTCGAAGAGCTGACGGCGGGCCTGGAAGCGGAGGGCCTGTCCGGGCTGCACATCAACTTCCTGCGCTCTGAAGACGATGCCCTGTTCGAGGGGCGTGACGGCTGGCTGCAGCGCCTGGATTGCCAGTACCACTGGTGCAATCGCGACTATCGCGATTTCCAGGATTTCCTCGATGCGCTCAATTCGCGCAAGCGCAAGCAGCTGCGCAAGGAGCGCGAGCAGGTAGCCGGGCAGGGCATCGACTTCCGCTGGCAACTTGGCCATGAGCTGAGCGAGGCGGATTGGGACTTCGTCTACGCCTGCTACGCCAGCACCTACCATGTGCGCCGCCGTGCGCCCTACCTGAGCCGCGACTTCTTCAGCCTGCTGGCCGAACGCATGCCCGAGGTGATCCGCGTGGTCAGCGCACGGCAGGGTGGGCGGCCGGTGGCGATGGCCTTCAGTCTGGTGGCCGGTGGCAGCTTCTACGGGCGCTACTGGGGTTGCCTGGGTGACTTCGATCGCTTGCACTTCGAGACCTGCTTCTACCAGGGTATCGAGCGCGCCATCGCCGAAGGGCTGCAGCGCTTCGACGCCGGCGCCCAGGGCGAGCACAAGCTGATTCGTGGCTTCGAACCGGTCATCACCCGCTCCTGGCACTACCTGCTACATCCCGGTCTGCGCAGTGCGGTGGCCAGCTTCCTCGACGAGGAGCGTCCGGCCGTGCTGGCCTATGCCGAGCAGGCGCGCGAGCTGCTGCCCTACCGCCAGGCGGGGTGCTGAGGTGCCGCGTGCGCTGTTTATCTGCAGTCGCAACCGCTTGCGCAGCCCGACGGCGGAGCAGATCTTTGCCGACTGGCCTGGAGTGGAAAGCGATTCGGCCGGCCTGGCGGCGGACGCCGAGGTGCAGCTGTCGGCCGAGCAGGTGCAGTGGGCCGAGCTGATCTTCGTCATGGAGCGAGTACACCAACGTCGCCTGCAGCAGCGTTTCGGCTCGCTGCTCAAGGGGCGGCGGGTGATCTGCCTGGGCATTCCTGACGATTACCAGTACATGCAGCCGGAGCTGGTCGAGTTGCTGCAGCGCAAGGCGGGCGCCTATCTGCGCTGAGTGAGAGGGGGCAGCCAGGGCGGCTGCACCCATTGCGCGGCTGTTACAGCTTCTTCGCCGTGAGGATCAGTACCGGCTCCACGGGTACGTTCTGGTGCATGCCGCGGTTGCTGGTACGGACGCCGGCGATGCGGTCGACCACGTCCATGCCGCGCACCACCTTGCCGAACACCGCGTAGCCGAAGTCACGGCCGCCGTGGTTGAGGAAGTCGTTGTTCTTGTGGTTGATGAAGAACTGGCTGGTGGCCGAATCCACGACTTGAGTACGGGCCATGGCGATGGTGCCGCGATCATTGAGCAGGCCGTTGTCAGCCTCGTTCTTGATCGGCTTGAAGGTGTCCTTCTCGCGCATGTTGGCATCGAAGCCGCCACCCTGAATCATGAAGTTGGGGATGACGCGGTGGAACTGGGTGCCGTTGTAGAAGCCGGCGTCGACATAGCCGAGGAAGTTCTGCGTGCTGATCGGCGCCTTCTCGGCGTTCAGCTCGATCTCGATGTCGCCGTAGCTGGTGGTCAGCAGCACGTGCGGGTTCTCCGCGGCCAGCAGGCTGGTGCTCAGCAGCAGGCCACAGGCAGAGAGGAGGAGTTGCTTCAGCATGATTGCGGGTCCTTGTTTTCTTGTTGCGGTTGAGACTGGGCGACCTGGGCGAGGAATTCGTCCAGGACGGCATTGAATCGTTCGGGTTGGTCCATCGGCGTGGCGTGGCGCGAGCGTTCGATCACCACCAGGCGAGCGTCGGGCAGCTCGCGCACATAGGCCTCCTTGAGCGCCACCGGGGTGTAGTCGCGGTCGGCGGTGACCACCAGGGTAGGACAGGTGATGACGGACAGGCGTTCGCGCACGCTCCAGCCGATGATCGCATCCAGGCTGCTGAGGTAGGAGCGCTTGTCGTTCTGCGGCCAGCGCTGTTCGACCTTGGCGCGTAGCTCGGCCTGTTCCGGGCGTGGGAAGAGCACGCGGGCCAGGCCCTTGGCGATGGTGTTCATGCTCAACAGGCGTGACAGGCTCCAGCGCTTGGCCAGCATCCACCAGTCGGCGGCGCTCTTGGCACGCACCTCGGGGCCGCTGTTGACGATGGTCAGGCTGCGCAGCAGCTCCGGGCGATCGACGCCGAGCTGGAAGCCGACCATGCCGCCCATGGAGATGCCCACCAGATGCACCTGCCCCAGCCCCAGGTGCTCGATCAGCGCCGCTACGTCGGCGGCGAAGCCAGCCATGCTGTAGCGCTCACGCGGCTTGCCGGAGCGGCCGTGGCCGCGCAGGTCGATGGCCAGCACGCGATGCTGCTGGAGTAGATGGGGGATCTGGTATTCCCAGTCCTGGATGCTCGAGCCCAGGCCGTGCACCAGCAGCACCGGTTCGCCATGGCCGCGATCTTCGTAGTGCAGTTGGCAGCCGGCGTGCTCGAAGTAGGACATGGTGTCGTTCTCAGGCCTGGGGGAGCGGGGCGGCGAAGGGCGCCTCCAGCGGCGCGCCATCGAAGTTCTTGATCAGTTCGATGAGGATCTGCGTGGCCGGGCCCAGCGCCTTGTCCTTGTTGGCGTACAGGTAGAAGCGCGGCATGCGCGTGCCACCCTGTTCCATCGGCAGCGGCTTGAGCAGGCCTTCGTCCAGCTCGCGGGCGATCAGATGGCGCGGCAGCCAGGCGAAGCCCAGGCCGCTGGAAACGAAGGTGCGCGCGGTAGGCAGGCTGCCCACCGTCCAGCGCTGCTCGGCGCCGAGCCAGCCGGCATCGCGCGGCTGTACGCGGCCGCTGTCGCGGGTCACCACCTGCATCTGGCCTTCCAGGTCCTGGAAGGTGACGTTGCGCTGCAGGCGATGCAGCGGGTGTTCCGGGTGGGCCACGGCGAGGAACTCGACCTCGCCCAGTTCGATGGGCAGGTAGCCGGTGATGTTGAGGGCGCTGATGGCCAGGTCGGCGGAGCCCTCGGTGAGCACCTCCTCGACGCCGGACAGCACTTCCTCGCGCAGGCGCACGCGGCAGCCGCGGCTCTGCGGCATGAAGGCAGAGAGGGTGCGCACGATGTTGGCGGTGGGGTAGGCGGCGTCCACCACCAGGCGCACCTCGGCCTCCCACCCCTGTTCCATGTGGTGGGCCAGCTCTTCCAGCTGGCTGGCCTGCTTGACCAGTTGCCGCGAGCGGCGCAGCAGCACCTCGCCGGCTTCGGTCAGCACCGCCTTGCGCCCGTCGATGCGCAGCAGCGGTGCGCCCAGTTGCTCCTGCATGCGCGCCACCGTGTAGCTCACCGACGACTGCGAGCGGTGCATGGCCTCGGCCGCCTGGGCGAAGCCGCCGTGGTCGACCACCGCCTGCAGGGTCCGCCATTGTTCCAGGGTGACACGGGGCGCTTTCATCGCCGCTTCCTCTTCTCTAATCTGGGTGCCCCTAAAAAGGAGATACCGATGAAAAATTGCTGCCTGGTTCTGCTCACGCTGCTGCCGCTGACCGCTTTCGCCTACCCGACCGAGCTGAAGAAGCAGATGAATGGCGCCGAGGTGTCGGCCACCGTCCAGGAGATCGACAGCAACATCGGTGGCGCCACGCTGTACAACTACGGGGCTGCTGACGCCAAGTGCAAGGCGGTGTTCCGCAATGGCCCCGAGGCTCCGCGTACGCGCTCCGCTGAACTGAAGGCCGGCGATACCGCCAACTTCACCGTGCGCTTCGCCCGCAACATCATCAAGCTGCGCGTGGACGTCACCTGCGAGCCGAAATGAGCCTAGAGGCTGCTCGCCTATAAATCAACTTTGTTGATTGTTTATAGCGGATATTTGCGCTTTTTTATCTTATTGGCTGACCATAATCTGCACCCCATCGAAGCCAAACAACCCCGATGGAGTTAGCCAAATGTCCCGCATCCTCGTTATCGAAAGCAGCGCCCGCCAGGAAGGTTCCGTATCCCGTCAGCTGACCGCTGACTTCATCGCCCAGTGGCAGGCCGCTCATCCGCAGGATCAAGTAAGCGTCCGTGATCTGGCCAAGCAGCCGGTACCGCACCTGGACGAAACCCTGCTCGCCGGCTGGATGAAACCCGCCGAGCAGCAGAACGATGCCGAGAAAGCCGCCGCCGCCCGTTCCAACCAGCTGACCGATGAAGTCCTGGCCGCCGACGTGCTGGTGCTGGCCGCGCCGATGTATAACTTCGCCATCCCCAGCACCCTGAAAGCCTGGCTGGACCACGTGCTGCGCGCTGGTGTCACCTTCAAGTACACCGAGACCGGCCCGCAGGGCCTGCTCACCGGCAAGCGTGCCTACGTGCTGACCGCCCGCGGCGGCATCTACGCCGGCAGCGGCCTGGATCACCAGGAACCCTACCTGCGCCAGGCACTGGCCTTCATCGGCATCCACGACGTGCAGTTCATCCACGCCGAGGGCCTGAACATGGGCGCCGAGTTCTCCGAGCAAGGCCTGGCCAAGGCTCGCGAGCAACTGGCTCAGGTCGCCTGATTCACCGACTCTCCCCTGGGGCCGAACTTTGTCGGCCCGTCCACCGGTTCGCACGGGTGCTCCTCCCGGCGGGCCGGTTTTTTATTGCCTGCGAAAAACTCCGCGGCTCAGCGCAGCCCGAGCAGGGCCAGCACGCCCAGCGCGAGCAGGATCAGGGCAATGCCGGAGGTGCGCTCCAGCCAAGGCAGCGCGCGGGTAAAACGTGACAGCACCGCCTGGTTGCCGATCAGCAGCGCCACCAGCAGATCCCACAGCAGCACCACCGCGAACATCCAGATGCCATACAGCAACTTCCAGCCCGCGCTGGTGTGTGGCGGCGTCAGCATCGCCGCCAGGCTGACGTAGAACAGCGCATTCTTCGGATTGAGGATGCCGGACAGAAAGCCCATACCGGCGGCGCGCCACCAGGCGTCGAGCCTTGGCGCTGTGGCGGGCGTGTCGACGACTTCCAGCGGCGTGCTGCCGGCATGGCGCAGGAACAGCACGCCGAGGTACAGCAGGTAGGCACAACCGGCCAGTTGCAAGGCCACGAACAGTTCGCTGCCGGGTTGCAGCGCTGCCGTGCCGGCAAACGCAGCGACGATGAACAGCGCATTGGCCAGAGCGATGCCCAGGCAGGCGCCGCTGGCCACGCGCCAGCCGGCGGCGAGCGAGGTGCGCGCGATCAGGAAGAAGTCGGGACCAGGGGAGAGCAGCGCCAGGAAGTGCGCTGCGGCGATGAAGAGAAACTGTTGCATGGCGACTCGCTCGAATTTTTCGCAGCGTGTCAGCCGGGCCTCGTCGGGTATTGAAGAAAATTGCAGGCCTAGGCGCGGAAGCGCCCCGGGGTGATGCCCGTGTGGGCCTTGAACACCCGCTGCAGGTGTGCCTGGTCGGCGAAGCCCAGGCCATAGGCGACATCCGCCAGGCTCGCGCCGGCCAGCAGTCGCTCCTTGGCCAGGTTGATGCACAGGTTGAGCTGCCAGGCATGCGGCGTCATGCCGGTGGCCGCACGGAAGCTGCGGATCAACTGGTAGCGGCTCATGCCGGCCAGCTGCGCCAGCTCCTGCAACGGGACATCGGCCGCCGGGGCTTGCTGTAGCCGCTCGAACGCCGGCTGCAGACGCTGCGTCTGCACGGCAGAGGGGCCGGGCACCTCGATGCCGCGCGCCTGGCTGGCGTCGCAGTCGCCGATGAACTCGATCAGCGCGGCCTCCTTGTCGCTGGCCGCCGCGGCGGAGAACAGCAGGGTGTTGAGCTGGCAGAAGCGGGCATACAGCGCGGGGTCGTCGACGATGCGCACTGGCTCGTCGGCGGCGAGCGGGGCCAGGGCATATTCGTGGCGCAGTGCCTGCAGCCAGGCGGCATCCAGGTACAGCATCTGGTAGCTCCAGGCCTTGTCGCGCGCCGGGTTGCAGGCGTGCACGCGCTGCGCCGGGACGAACACCAGCGTGCCGGGGTGCAGGGCGACCGGGGTATCCGCGGCGCCACTGAACAGGCTGTTGCCCTCATCGACTGCGCCGATGGATACGCTCGGGTGGCTGTGCGGCCTGTAGCAGGCACGGCTGTGGCAGGCGCGGCGGCTCTCGACATGGGGCAGGGCCGGGTCGCGCCAGAACGTCTCGATGGATTCGGCGGCAGGTGCAGGCTGTGGCGCTGAGGTTCGGGGCACGGCGGGCTCGCTTCTGGCCGATCCGGCATCGGCTGGCAGGGGCTGCGAGTCTAAGGTGTTTTCGGCGCTGTTCAGAAGTGTATGGGCAGTATTTCTAACTTCTGTGTTTGAAATATTGAACGCCATATGCTGCCATAGCACACCTTGAATTGGCGGGTCGGAGGCGAAAGTGCAGTTGTCGGGTCGTGGTGTGGCGCTGTCGGTGGCGGCGTCGGTGATGTTCGTCCTGATTCCCGGCTACGTGCGCGAACTGGCGCCGCTGGATGGGCTGCAGGTGTTCGCCCAGCGCATCCTCTGGTCGATTCCGGCGGTATTGCTGCTGGTGGCCCTGGCACGGCAGTGGGACGTGCTCGGTGCGGCGTTGTTGCGCCTGCGCCGCGAGCCGCTGTTGCTGGCGGCGCTGCCGGTGGCGGCGGCGCTGATGGGCGTGCAGTGGTACCTGTTCGTCTGGGCACCGCTGGCCGGGCGCATGCTCGATGTCTCGCTCGGCTACTTCCTGCTGCCGCTGGCCATGGTCCTGGCCGGCAGGCTGTTCTATGGCGAGCGCCTGCGCCCGCTGCAGAGCATCGCTGTGGCCTGTGCGCTGGTCGGTGTGGCCCACGAGCTGTGGATGACCCGCGCCTTCTCCTGGATCACCCTGGTCGCCGCGCTGGGCTACCCGCCGTACTTCATGCTGCGCCGCTGGATGAAGCTGGACGCGCTGTCCGGCTTCGTTCTGGAGATGCTGGTATTGGCGCCGCTGGCCATCTGGCTGATCCATGCCTATGGCCCGCCGGCGGTATTCACCCAGGCGCCGCAACTGTGGTGGCTGCTGCCGGGCCTGGGGCTGCTCAGCGCCCTGGCGTTCGGCGCCATGATGGCGGCCAGCCGCCTGCTGCCGCTGGGGCTGTTCGGCATTCTCAGCTACGTCGAGCCGGTGCTGCTGTTCGGCGTAGTGGTGCTGTTCCTCGGCGAGAGCTTCGCCCCGCAGCAACTGTGGACCTACGCGCCGATCTGGCTGGCGGTGCTGCTCACCGGTTGGGACAGCGCGCGCCTGCTACGTAAGCAGGCGCGGCGGTAGAGCTAGGCGTCTTCCGCCAGCACCCGGTAGTGCAACTGCATCACGCCGTTGCTGAAACGGTGTTGCCCGCACAGCAGCAGGCGCCGCTCCAGGCCGGTGGCGAACAGCGGCACCCCGGCGCCCAGCAGGTAGGGAATCAGGCTGACCACCAGTTCGTCGAGCAGGCCGGCGGCCAGGCAGTTACCGGCCAGCGTGCCGCCGCCGACCAGCCAGATGCGCTGGCAGCCGCGGGCGCCTAGCTCATCAAGGGCTTCGGCCGGGGTGCAGTGGCGGCCTTCGACATCCTTCGGCGGCTTTTCCAGCGGGTTGCGCGCCAGCACCAGACAGGGTTTGCCGGCGTAGGGCCAGGCGCCGCCCTGGCTGCGGATCACGTCATAGGTGGCGCGGCCCATCAGCAGGCCGTCGATGCCGTCGTAGAAGCGCGTGTAGCCATGCTCGTCGCCGGACGGTTCGGGGCCGTACTGCCAGTCTTCCAGGCCGTCCGGGCGGGCGATGTAGCCGTCCAGGCTGGCGGCGACGTTATAGATCAGTGCTGGTTTCATCTGCCCCCCGCAGTGGCTCTCAGTCGAGCACGTTGTCGATGATCTCGTAGATCAGCCCGCTGGCCAGGGCGACCAGCACCACGTCGGTACCGACCTGGCGCCACTCGTAGCCGTCGTAGTGCGGCAGCTGGCCGAGCAGACGGTTGTCGAAGCGCTTGGCGATGCCCGGCGGTAGCGGCTTGCCGCGCGCCAGGTTCTTGCGAATGCCCGGCGGCAGCGAGTCCGCCGGGCCGATCAGGTTGCGGTTCTCGCCGAGTACCACACGTACCCGGCCGATATCGATGCTCGGCCCACGCAGGTCGACGGTGACGTCCGGGTCGCCGCCATGTTTGTCGTGCTTGTCGTGTTTGGGCGCCGCGCTCAGCGAGTGCGCAGGCAGGATCAGCAGGCCGGCGAGGGCAAGGGACAGGATGCGCATGATCAACTCCTGGGGCTCTACTGGTTATGAGCCGCACAGGTAGTTGTAGTTCCCGTTGCGCTTGCCCGCCCGATCAGCCCTGGGGGACGTCGCTGCTGGATGAGCTGCCGCCCAGGGCCTGGCTCAGGTTGATGTAGTTGAGCAACTGGTTGAGGTGGTTCTCCGACAGGGTGATCTCGGCGCTGCGCCGGGTCTCCTGGGCGGTCAGCCACGACTGCAGCGTCTCGGCGCCGGACTGGTAGCGAATCCGATAGATGCGCTCGGCTTCCTGCGCCGCTTCCAGGGCGCGGCTGCGCATGCCTTCCTGCTCGGCGTAGTGGCGGCGGCCGGCGAGGTTGTTCTCGACATCGGCCAGGGCCTCGTAGAGCGTCTGGCGGAAGCTGGTCACGGCCAGCTCGTAGTCGGTCTTCGACACATCGATGTCGAGCTGCATCTGCCGGTACTGCAGGAAGGGCAGGGTCAGGCCGGCACCGAGGGCGCCGACCGGGTTCTTCAGCAGCTCGCCCAATGCGGCGCTGGAGTAGCCGAGGGTGCCGGTCAGGCTGAGGTCCGGGTAGTAGCTGGCGCGGGTGGCGTCGACGCTCTTCAGGCTGCTGCGCAGGCGCAGCTCGGCGGCGCGCAGGTCCGGCCGGCGGGCCAGCAGCGAGGCGGGCAAGCCGGCGTCTACCGCCGGCAGGGTGCTGTGCAGCAGGCTCTGCGGCTCGTCCATCTCGACCGGGGCGACGCCGTCGAACAGCACCGCCAGGGCATTGCGCTGCTCGACCCGCTGCTGGCGCAGGTCGACCGCGGCGGCCTGCTGGCTCTCCAGGCTCTGCCGCGCCTCGGCCAGTTCCAGCGAGGAAGCCTGGCCGGCGTTGTACTGCACCTGCACCAGGTCCAGGGTCTGCTGCGCGTAGTCGATGCTGGCGTTGGCCGCGGCCAGGCGCTCGTTGAGGTAGGCGATCTGCCAATACAGGGTGGTGACGGTGCCGATCAGCGACAGGCGCGTGGCGGCGTAGTCCTGCTCGGTGGCCAGGGCCTCCAGCTCGGCGGCCTCGGTGGCGCTGCCGAGGCGGTTCCACAGGTCGGCCTCCCAGCTCACCGAGCCGTTCAACGCATAGCTGTGCGAGGTGTTGCCACCGCCGCCGAGGTCGCGGCTGCGCCCGGCATCGGCACTGGCGGAGGGCTGCGGCCACTGGGCCTCGCGGGCCAGGCCGGCCTGCAAGCGGGCGCGGCGGATATTGAGCAGGGCGCTGCCGAGGTCGTTGTTCCTGGCCAGGGCCTGTTCCACCAGGCTGTCGAGCTGGGCATCGCCGAAGGCCTTCCACCAGTCGGCCTGGCTGCCGGCCTGACGCTCGGCCTGTTGCTGCCAGTCGGCCGGCACCTGCACGGCGGGCTGCTGGTAGGGCGTATCGATCAGCGAGCTGCAGCCACCGAGGGCAATCGCCAGGGCCAGCAGCAGGGGTGTTGCGGGAAAACGGTTCACTTGCTTACTCCCGGGAGAGGGCGTCGACAGGGTCGAGACGGGCGGCATTGCGGGCCGGCAGGAAGCCGAACACCAGGCCGATGACGGTGGAGCAGAGGAAGGCGGCGATGATCGAGCCGGCCGAGAACACCAGGCTGAACTCGCTGGTGAAGTGGCTGAACACCGCGCCGAAGGCCAGTGCCGAGAGCACGCCGAGGGTGCCGCCGATCAGGCACACCAGCACCGCCTCGATGAGGAACTGGCGGAGGATGTCGCTCTGCCGCGCGCCGACGGCCATGCGCACGCCGATCTCGCGGGTGCGCTCGGTGACCGACACCAGCATGATGTTCATCACCCCGATGCCGCCGACCAGCAGCGAGATCAGGGCGATGGCCGAGATCAGCAGGGTCATGGTCTGGCTGGTCTTCTCGATGGTCTGGCGGATGGTGTCGGTGTTCATCACGAAGAAGTCCTGCACCCCGTGCCGACGCTTGAGCAGGCGGATGATGCCCTGCTCGGCGGCGTCGCTGGAGACGCTGTCATCGACCCGCACGGTGATGCTCTCCAGGTACGCCTGGCCGAGCATGCGGTTCATCACCGCGGTGTAGGGCAGGTACACGCGCAGCTGGTCGCTGCCGCCGAAGTTGCTCTGGATCGGCTCGAGCACGCCGATGATGCGCACCGGCACGTTGCCCAGCAGGATCACCTCGCCGAGCGCCTGCTTGCCGGCGAACAGCTTCTTGTAGCTGTTGTCGTCGATCACCGCGTCCTGCGCCGACTCGCGCACCGCCTTGGCGTCGAAGGCGCGGCCCTGGGCGAAGGTGTAGCCCTTGGCGCGGAAGAACTGCTCGCCGACTCCGCTCATCGACACGGTCAGCGCCTGGTCGCGGTAGCGCAGGGTGCCGGAGTTGGACACCGACGGCGTGACGCTATCGACGAAGGCCTGGCCGGCCAGGGCGTCGGCATCGGCCGGTACCAGGGTCTGGATGCGCGCCGAGCGGCGGTCGCCAAAGCCGCTGCCGGGGAAGATGTCGATGGTGTTGGTGCCGATCGCGCTGATGTTCTCCATGATCTTCTGCTGCGAGCCCTGGCCGAGGGCGACTACCGAGACCACCGAGGCGATGCCGATGATGATGCCGAGCATGGTCAGGAAGGTGCGCAGCTTGTGCGAGAGCATGGCCAGCAGGGCCATGCGCAAGGCCTCGCGGAACTGGCCGAGGCTGGCTTTCAGCGCGTTGGCTTCGCGGGCCTGGGCCGGCTCCTCGAGCGCGCGCACCTCGTTCGCGCTGTTGCGCAGGCGGCGGTCGGCGATGATCTGGCCGTCGCTGATCTCGATGATGCGGTCGGCGGTTTCCGCCACTTTCATGTCGTGGGTGACGATGATCACCGTGTGCCCGGCGGCGTGCAGTTCGCGCAGCAGCTTGAGCATCTCCTCGCCGCTGTGGCTGTCCAGCGCGCCGGTGGGTTCGTCGGCGAGGATCACCTGGCCGCCGTTCATCAAGGCGCGGGCGATCGACACGCGCTGCTGCTGGCCACCCGAGAGCTGGCTGGGGCGGTGGCCGAGGCGCTCGCCCAGGCCCAGGCGCTGCAGCAGGGCCTCGGCGCGCTGGTGGCGGCTGGCCGCGTCCTTGCCGGAGTAGATCGCCGGCACTTCCACGTTGCCCACTGCGTCGAGGTCGCCGAGCAGGTGGTAGCGCTGGAAGATGAAGCCGAAGTATTCGCGGCGCAGTTCGGCCAGCTCGTCGGCATTCAGCTGGCCGGTCTCGCGGCCGGCGATGCGGTAGGTGCCGGCGCTCGGCCGGTCGAGGCAGCCGAGGATGTTCATCAGGGTCGACTTGCCCGAGCCGGAGGCGCCGATGATGGCGACCATCTCGCCCTGCTCGACGGCCAGGTCGACGTCCTTGAGTACGGCGACGGTCTGCTCGCCGGCGGGGAATTCGCGGCGCAGGCCACGCAGTTCTAGCAGTGCCATGTCACAGCCTCATGCCCGGGCCGCGCATGCGCAGGGTGGTGCTGGAACCGGCGGCGGCATCGCCCAGCACGACCTTGTCGCCCAGTGCCAGGCCATCGACGACCTGGGCGTTGATCGAGTCTTCCAGGCCGGTATGGATCTGCCGCTCCTCGACCTTGCCGCCGCGGCCGAGCACCTGCACGGTGTAGCTGCCGTCGCGGTTGGCGCTGCCGAGGGCGGAGACCGGGATGCTCGGGGTGTCGCTGGCGGAGTCGAGGACGATGCTGACCTCGGTGGTCATCGAGATGCGCAGCTTGCCGTCCGGGTTGGGCACGTCGAACACGCCCATGTAGTAGATGGCGGTGTCGGTGGAGGTGCTGCTGGACGACGAGCTGGAGGAGCTGTCGCTATCGTTGATCGAGTCCGGCGCCGGCTCGACCATGCGCAGGGTGGCGCGGTAGCGCTTGCCCGGCTCGCCAAGGATGGTGAAGTACACCGGCAGGCCGGGCTTGACCCGCACCACGTCGGCCTCGGAGATCTCGGCGCGCACGGTCATCTGGTCGAGCTGGGCCAGCTTGACCAGGGTCGGCGCCGACTGGGCGGAGTTCACCGTCTGGCCTTCCTTGACCACCACGCCGACCACGGTGCCGTCGATGGGCGCGGTGATCTGGGTGTAGCCGAGGTCGACCTCGGCGGTGGAGACCTGGATCTGCGCCTGCTGGATCTGCGCGTCGAGGGCGGCGACCTGGGCCTTGGCGGTGTCGAGGTCGGCCTCGGCGGTTTCGTAGCTCTCACGCGAACTGGCGTTCTGCGCCAGCATGGTCTTCTGCCGGGTAAAGGCCAGTTGCGCCTTCTTCAGGCTGGCGGCCTGCACGGCGCGCTGCGCCTTGATGTTGGCCAGCGCGGCCTTGGCGTTGGCCAGATCGTTCTGCTGGGTCAGCGAGTCGATCTCGGCGATCAGATCGCCCTGTTTGACCTGGTCACCGAAGTCCACGTGCAGCTTGGTGATCTGCCCGGATACCTGGGCACCGACGCTGACCTGCTTGTAGGCCTCCAGGGTGCCGGTGGCGATCACCCGTTGCTCGATATCGGCGCCACGCACCTCGGCGGTGAGCAGGCCGCTGCTGTCCTGGGCGGGCAACAGCCAGGTCTTGAGGAGGTAGCCGCCGCACAGGAGTGCAGCAACGGCGAGGGCGGGGATGAGGTAGCGCGGACGTCTGGACATCGGTTTTCTACAGGGCGGATTTGGATGTCCGCCACTATAGAAAGCGCTCTGCTAAGGGGGGGTAAGCTAAGTGTCAGGAATGGGTAAAGCTGCCAGGGGCAGGCGGCAAAGCCTCAGACCAGAGCGTCGCGACGGCCGCCGAGCAGGCGCAGCAGGGCGTTCAGCAGCAGGCCGTAGAGCGGCACGAAGAGCATCAGGCTGACGGCCAGCTTGACCCCGTAGTCCACCGTGGCGATCTCCACCCAGTGCTCGGCCATGAACGGGTTGTCGCTGCGCCAGAAGGCCACCGAGAAGAAGGCGAAGGTGTCCAGCAGGTTGCCGATGATGGTCGAGGCGGTCGGCGCGATCCACCACTGCGGCAGCTGGCGCAGGCGGTCGAACACTTGAATGTCGAGCAACTGGCCGAGCACGTAGGCGAGGAAGCTGGCGACCGAGATGCGCAGGACGAATTCGTTGTAGTCACCCAGCGCCGACAGGCCGCGGAAGGCGCCTTCCTGGAACAGCACCGAGACCACGTAGGAGGCGAGCAGGGCCGGGATCATCACCCGCGCGATCACCTTGCGCGCAGGCGTCTTGCCGAGCAGGCGCACGGTCAGGTCGGTGGCCAGGAAGATGAACGGGAAGCTGAAGGCACCCCAGGTGGTGTGCCAGCCGAACAGGGTGATCGGCAGCTGCACCAGGTAGTTGCTGGCGATGATGATGAGGATGTGGAAAGCGATCAGCGCCGGCAGGGCGAAGCGCGGATTGGATGCGGCGAGTGGCGGCATGATGCAGACCTTTTTAGTGAATGGGGTTAGGGAACCCATGCCGGCCGGGATGGCGAGCGGCGCGCATTCTAACCTTGGAGTCAGAAATGTGCAAAAAACGATCACTCGTCGCTGGTCGACTCCATGCACACGCGGTTGCGGCCTTCCTGCTTGGCCCGGTAGAGCAGCTCGTCGCAGCGCTTGAGCAGCTGTTCGAGCTCGCTCAGCATCGGGTCGGCCAGTACCGCGCCGATGCTGATGGTGAGGTGCCCGAGCTGATCCGCGCGGCGCTGGTGCGGCAGGCCGAGGGCCTCGACCTGCTGGCGCAGGCGTTCGGCGATGCGCAGTAGCTCGCTGCGCCGGCAGCCGTCGAGGAGGATGGCGAACTCCTCGCCGCCGTAGCGGAACAGCCGAGCTTGGCCGCTACGCATCGCCCCCAGCATCGATTCGGCGACCTGGCGCAGACAGGCGTCACCGGCCTGGTGGCCGTAGTGGTCGTTGTACGGCTTGAAGTAGTCGATATCGATCAGCAGCAGGGCGAAGGGACGCCCGCCCTGGCGCATCTGCTGCCAGCTGAGCTGCATGGCTTGGTCGAAGGCGCGACGGTTGCCGGTCAGGGTCAGCGGGTCGGTGTGGGCCAGCTCCTGCAGTTGCAGGGTCAGGGTGGCCAGCTCGGCGCGTTGCTGGCGTTCCTCCTGGTCGGCGAGGAAGGCGCGTTTCACGCTGCGGATGTTGGTCCAGCTGATGAACAGGCTGAACAGGGCCACCGGCAGGAACACCAGGACGTAGATCAGTACCGCCTTGCTGTCGCCGTCGTAGAGCAGCCAGACGTTGCCCAGAGTGATAGCCGAGATCACCAGCGAGCAGGCCAGGATGCCGCGGAAGGAGTAGCGCACGCCGAGGTTGGCGAGCAGCACGAAGACCACCGAGGCGAACAGGAAGCTGGCCACGTCGGGCGATTCGCTGCGCTTGAGCAGCTCGAACCAGGCGATGGTGGAGATGATGTCGTGGATCGGCATCAGCATGTCCATCAGCAGCACGCTGCGGCTATAGCGGAATACCAGGTAGATGTTGACCAGGCCGACCAGGCTGAGGCCGCCGCGCAGCAGCAGCGATTCGAGCGCCATGTCCGGGATCAGCAGGGCGTCGGCGAATACGTAGAGGTCGTAGGCGATCATCGCGATCAGGTTGATCGCCAGCAGAAAGCCACGGTAGTGATTCTTGACGTAGGCCCGGAAGGCGGGCTGCTGGTCGGCGCTGATGCGTGCGGGACGGGGGCGGGAAGCGATCAGCAGGGAGGCAGGCAGAGACATCCAAGAACTCTGATTAAGTGGCCAAGTGCCACAGTATGGGGGCGCAGAGGCCCGCAGCTACAGCGTTTTTTGCTGTTCGACGGTCTGCACCGTGCGGAGGACGCGCGCAAACGGTAACCTATGCAGCTGTTTTCGTATGTTTCGAGGTGTCTCCCGTGTTCTCCCAATTCGCCCTGCATGAACGCCTGCTCAAGGCCGTCGCCGAGCTGAACTTCACCGAGCCGACGCCGGTGCAGCTGGTGGCCATCCCGCCGGCGCTGGAAGGGCGTGACCTGCGGGTGACGGCGCAGACCGGTAGTGGCAAGACCGCGGCCTTCCTCCTGCCGCTGCTCAACCGCCTGCTCGGCGATGCCACCTCGAAGCAGCGTACCGACGTGCGTTCGCTGATCCTGCTGCCGACCCGCGAGCTGGCCCAGCAGATCCTCAAGGAAGTCGAACGCTTCTCGCAGTTCACCTTCATCAAGTCGGGCCTGGTCACCGGCGGCGAGGATTTCAAGGAACAGGCGGCCATGCTGCGTCGCCAGCCCGACCTGCTGATCGCCACCCCGGGCCGGCTGATGGAGCACCTGAATGCCGGCAGCCTGAAGCTCAATGGCGTCGAGGTGCTGGTGCTGGACGAAGCCGACCGAATGCTCGACATGGGTTTCGCCGAGGACATCGAGCGGATTACTAAGGAATGCGCCAACCGCCAGCAGACCCTGCTGTTCTCCGCCACCGGCGGCGGCAAGGTACTGCGCGAGATGATCGCCAAGGTGCTGCGCGAGCCGGTGCACCTCAAGCTCAACAGCGTCGACCAGCTCAGCGAGACCACCGTCCAGCAGATCATCACCGCCGACGACCCGGGCCATAAAGAGCGCCTGGTGCACTGGCTGCTGACCAACGAGACCTACCGCAAGGCCATCGTCTTCACTAACACCCGGGTGCAGGCCGACCGTCTGTACGGGCGCCTGGTGGCGGCCGACTACAAGGCCTTCGTCCTGCACGGCGACAAGGACCAGAAGGATCGCAAGCTGGCCATCGACCGTCTCAAGCAGGGCGGCTCCAAGGTGCTGGTGGCCACCGACGTGGCGGCCCGCGGCCTGGACATCGAGGGTCTGGACCTGGTGATCAACTTCGACATGCCGCGCTCCGGTGACGAGTACGTGCACCGAATCGGTCGTACCGGCCGTGCCGGTGCCGATGGCCTGGCGGTGTCGCTGATCTGCCACAACGACTGGAACCTGATGTCGAGCATCGAGCGCTACCTCAAGCAGCGCTTCGAACGTCGCACCATTGCGGAGCTGAAAGGCAGTTACCAGGGGCCGAAGAACGTCAAGGCGTCCGGCAAGGCCGTTGGCGTGAAGAAGAAAAAGACCGACAAGAAGGATGGGGCCAAGAAATCGGCGAGCAAGACCGCGCCCAAGCGCCGCCCGAATGCGCCCAAGCCGGCGCCGTCCGGCCTGGTCAGCCAGGACGGCCTGGCCCCGCTGAAGCGCAAGAAGCCTGCGGCAGAGTGAAACGAGAAGGGGCCCCGAGGGGCCCCTTTTTCATGCCTGTAACGATCAGGGCACGATCAGGATCTTGCCGTCGCGCTCGCCGCTGGCGGCCGCGGCGATCGCTTCCTTGATCTGGCTGACGTTGTAGGTCGCGGCGATGCGCGCCTTGAGCTTGCCGCTGGCGATCAGCTGGGTCAGCTCGCCGAACACCTTCATCTGCTCGGCCGGGGTAGCCTTCTGGAACCACTTGGCCAGCCAGAAGCCGCGCAGGGTCACGTCACGGAAGACGAAGGAGGAGGCCGAAACCTGGCACGGCTCGCCGCTCATCAGGCCGTAGTTCACCAGGGTGCCGCCCTCGCTCAGGCAGGCCGCCACGTGGTCGGTGGACTTGCCGCCGACTGCGTCGATGCCGAGCATCACCTTGGCACCGCCGGTGGCCTCGCGCACGCGCTTGTGCAGGTCGGGGCCGTCCACCAGCACCACGTCGCCGCCTTCGGCCTTCAGGCCGGCCACGGCCGCTTCACGGCGCACCACGTTGATGGTCTTGAAGCCGCGCAGCTTGGCCAGCTGGATCAGGTAGCCGCCGACGCCGGAGTTGGCGGCGTTCTGGATTACCCAGTCGCCCGGCTGCAGGTCGACGAACTGGCTGAGCAGCAGGGATGCGGTCGGCGGGTTGATGGTCATCATCGCCAGCTGCTGCGGATCGGTGTCCGGCAGCGGAATCAGTTTGGCCGCGGGGGCGTGCAGGTGGGTCACCCAGGTGCCGCAGCCGACCGGCAGCAGCACGGTCTGGCCGACCTTGACGTTGCTCACGCCTTCGCCCAGTTGCTCGACGCGGCCGACACCTTCGTTACCGCCAACGGCTGGCAGCGGCGGCAGAATGCCGTATTCGCCGGTCAGGGTGAGTACGTCGGAGGGGTTGATCGGTGCGGCCAGCACCTTGATCAGTGCCTGGCCTGCCGCCAGCGGTGGCAGTTCCAGCTTGACCGCTTCGATCACGTCCTGCGGGACTTTGCCGCGGTGTTGGTATTCGGCTTTGAGCATGGCGGTTCTCCTTGGACCACGGGCAGTTGAAGGGCAGAGTCTAGCTGCAAGCGACCGCGGCGCGATGAATCGGCCGGCATACGCTTGGCTGATGGCGCCGGTTACCCGCCAGCCCCTATGCTAGGAGGACGATCAAGGGGAACCCTATGCTTTCTCGCGTGTGGCCGTGGTTGTGGTTGCTGCTGGCGCCGGCCGTGATGGCGGAGCCGTTGCGCATCGGTTTCGGCACGCACAAGCCACCCTATGTGTTCGAGGGGCTGAGCCGTGGGCTGGAGTACGAGATCGTGGTGGCCGCGGTGCGCGCCACCGGCCAGGAAGTGGAAGTGCGCTATGCGCCGATGGAGCGCCTGCACCTGGCCATCAGCCGCGGCGAGCTGGACGGCATCGCCACCACCAACGCCTACAGCGGGGTCGAGGCCTTCTATTCCGAGCCCTACATCCATTGCCAGAACGTCGCCATGGCGCTGTCTTCGCGCAGCTACCGGATCAACAGCATCGCCGACCTGGGGCGCTATTCCATCAGCACCTTCCAGCGCGCGCGCCACCTGCTCGGCCCGGAGTTCCAGGCCATGGCCGAGGCCAACCCGCACTACCGCGAGGAGGCGCAGCAGATCAACCGCAATCGCCTGCTCTACAGCGGCCGTATCGACGTGGTGGTGGGTGATCCGCGGATCATGCGCTACTTCAATCGCGAGGTCGGCGAGCAGGTCGACACCACTCAGCCGGTGACCCTGTACATGCTGTTCCCGCCGACGGCCTACAGCGTCGGCTTCCGCCTCAAGGAGCAGCGCGAGCGCTTCGACCGGGGCCTGGCAGCGATCCGCGCCAGCGGCGAGTACCTGCAGATCGAGCAGCGCTACGCCGACTACTGATCAGAACTTCTCGTTGAGCCCCAGGTAGCGCCACTGGCCGGCCGGCACCTTGGCCAGACCGGTGCGGCCGAAGCGCAGGCGGCGGATACCCAGCACCTGCAGGCCAACGCTCTCGCACATGTAGCGCAGCTGGCCTGGCTGTACCGCCTTGATGGCGAAGCGCAGGCGCGTCTCGCTCTGCCAGCTGACCTTGCACGGCGGGATGGTCACGCCCTTGTAGCTCAGGCCAAAGGCCAGGCGCTTGAGGCCTTTCTCGTCGAGGCTGCCGGCCACGTCCACCAGGTATTCCTGCTCCAGCTCCGCGCCTTTCTCCTTGAACAGGCGCTGCACCGCATGGCTCTGGCTGAACACCAGCAGGCCGCTGGCGTCGGTCTCCAGCGGGGTGAGCAGCTCCAGGCGGCGCAGGTGGCGCTGCAGAGGGCGGATGCCGCTGGCGTCCTCGCTCCAGTGGTAGTCATGGCTAAGCAGTTGCTGGGTGGAGTTGGCGCCCAGACCGCAGCCAAGGCCGACCGGCTTGTGCAGCAGCAGGGTGATTGGCGGCTGGGTCTCGGCCTTGGCGCCGGGCAGCAGCACCACCTGTTCATTGGTGACCGGGTGCTGCGGCTCCTCGATCACCTGGCCGTCCACCGTGACCCAGCCTCCCTCGATGTACAGCTCGGCCTCGCGCCGCGAGCAGGAGGTGAGCTGGATCAGGCGCTTGGAAAGGCGTTCGGCTTCGGTCATGGCGGCGGGTGTCACATCAGGAAATGAAAGGCATTGTACCCGGCCTGGGGCAGATGCCGGGATTGCGCTACAAGAGTAGCCAGCGAAAAAGGAGGACTGGCATGAGACAGATACTGGCATCCCTGAGCGCGAGCGCACTGCTGGCGCTGGCGCCGCTGGCCGAGGCCGACGCTGAGCGCAGCGAACTCGGCGAGCTGCAACTGACCGAGGTGGCCGGCGGCCTGGAGCATCCCTGGGCCGTGGCGTTCCTGCCAAAGGGGCAGGGCAGCCTGATCACCGAGCGGCCGGGGCGGCTGCGCTGGCTGAATGAGCAGGGGCAGCTGAGCGCGCCGCTGGGCGGGGTGCCGGCGGTGTATGCGCGTGGCCAGGGCGGACTATTGGACGTGGTGCTGTCGCCGGACTTCGCCACGGATCGCCTGGTCTACCTCAGCTACGCCGAGGCCGACGCGGAGGGCGAACAGGCCGGTACCGCCGTGGGCTACGGTCGCCTGAAGGAGGACATGAGCGGCCTGGAGAGCTTCCAGGTGATCTTCCGCCAGCAGCCCAAGCTGTCCCAGGGCATCCACTTCGGCTCGCGGTTGGCCTTCGATCGCCAGGGCCAGCTGTTCGTCACGCTGGGCGAGAACAACCAGCGCGCCACCGCGCAGGAGCTGAACAAGCTGCAGGGCAAATTGGTGCGGCTGCTGCCGGGCGGTGGCGTACCGCCGGACAACCCCTTCATCGGCCGCGAGGGTGTGCGCCCGGAGATCTGGTCCTACGGCCATCGCAATCCCCAGGGCCTGGCACTCAACCCCTGGAGCGGCGAGCTCTGGTTGCACGAGCACGGCCCGCGCGGCGGCGACGAGATCAATATCCCGCGCCAGGGCCTGAACTACGGCTGGCCGCTGGCGACCCACGGGGTCAACTACAGCTTCCTGCCGATCCCCGAGGCGGAGGGCGAGCAGGTGGCCGGCACCGAGGCGCCGCATCATGTGTGGGATAAGTCGCCGGCGATCTCCGGCATGGCCTTCTACTCCGCCGAGCGCTTCCCGACCTGGCAGAACAGCCTGTTCATCGGTGCGCTGGCAGATCAGTCGCTGATTCGCCTGCGCCTGGACGGCGACCAGGTGGTGCATGAGGAGCGTCTGCTGAAAGGCAAGGACTGGCGCATCCGCGACGTGCGCCAGGGCCCCGACGGCTATCTGTACCTGCTGACCGATGCAGCGGACGGCAAGCTGATTCGCCTGGGGCTGATCAAATAAAGCTGCGGCCTGTCAGTGGGCCGCAGCCTCCATGGCCGAGTCGACTTCCTGGTTGGCCACCAGCTCTGGCGGCAGCGGCTCGGTAACCACGCTGAAGTCGCTGATGCGGATGGCACCGCGGCCCTCGCCGAGCAAGTGGAAGGAAAACGCCTTGCGCGTTTCCGGGTTGTCGAAGTCGAAGCTCAGCTCGACGCTCTCGCCGCGCTTGAGCGCCGGCAGGCTCGGGATGACCAGGTTGTTGTTGCGGTCGAACTCCTTGGTCAGCAGGCGCAGGGCCGCGCCATTGCGGTCCAGGCGCACGGCCTCGATCTTCAGGGTCACGCGGGTGCGGGTGCCCTTGGGCATCTCCAGGTACTGGGCGCCGATCAGGTTGTCCGCCCAGTCGTCACGCGACTCGACCTTGAGGTCGATGCGTTCGCGGTTGGCGAACTGGTAGCGCTGGCCGATCTGCCCGCCGGTGATGGACTGGTCGAGCAGGGCGGCGCGTTGGCTGACCAGGCGCGCCTGGCGGCCGCTGACGCGGCCCAGGTACTTGGCCGAATCGGCGATGAAGCCGCTGCTCTCGTAGCGCCGGCAGACCTGTTGGAAGTTGCACTCGGTGAACACCTTGCCGTCATGCTGGCGCAGCAGGCCGTTGGTGTAGGACATGATCTCGCGCGGTGTTGTGTAGTCGCGGAACAGCGAGCGGCCGGCGATGTTGTCCGGCACCGGCAGGTCGAAGTAGTCGAGCACCGAGGCGGTCAGGTCGACATGGCCGTACACGCCCGATTTCACCTTGGGCAGCTTGTCGGCATCCGGCGAAAGCACCAGGTTGAAGCCCCAGGCCGAGGCCAGGCGCACGTTCTCCAGGCCGTGGGACTCGTCGGAGGTGACGATGACCAGGGTGTCCTTGAGCACGCCCTGTTTCTCCAGGCCGGCGAGGAAGTCGGCCACCGCGTCGTCCAGGTAGCCGATGGCGGCCTGCTTGGCGGTGGGGTAGCGCTCCAGGTACTCCTTGGGTGCGGAGTAGGGCTGGTGGGTGCCGACGGTGAGCAGGGTGAGCATCCACGGCTGCTTGTCCTGGCGCAGCTGCTTGACGTACTTCAGCGCACCCTCGAAGTAGGCCTTGTCGTCCATGCCCCAGGGGAATTCCAGGTACGGCTTGTTCTTGAACCAGTCGCGGCCGCTGGTCTTCTCGAAGCCCATGTGCGGCATGATCTGGTCCTTGGCCATGAAGCGCAGCCCGGCGCCCTGCAGGAAGTGGGTGCGGAAGCCCATGGCGCGCAGCTGGTTGGGCAGGCACTGTTGGTTGCGGGTCTGGCTGTTGAGCAGCTCGACGCCCTTGGGCGTGCCGGAGTCCAGCTTGCTGTAGTCGCCGCAGAGCATGGCGTACAGGCCGCGGATGGTCTGGTGGCTGTGCAGCACATAGTCGGGGGTGGTCATGCTGCGCTCGGCCCACTCGCTCAGGCGCGGCATCAGGTCTTCCTGATAGTGGCTGCCGATCAGCTGGCGGTTCTTGGCGATATAGGCGCCGGGGATGCCCTCGAGGGTGACGATCAGCACGTTGCGCGCCTTGCCGCCGCCTGGCAGTAGCGGCGTGCCGGCCAGGTCCAGCTTGGTCAGGCCGTCGATATCCGGCGGCAGGCCGGACTCGTCGCTGGCGTACCAGCGGTCTTCGAGGGCCACGCGGGCGCGGCTGACACCCTCGGCCAGCACCTTGTGCGGCAGATTGAACAGGCGCCACTGGTCGTCTTCGCTGGGCTCGACGTACTGCTCGACGGCATGCCCGAGCAGCAATGCGACCGGCAGCGCGTAGGCGTAGCGGGGGATCTTCGGCCCCTGGCGGCGGCCGAGCAGCAGGCAGGCCAGCACGGCGATGACCAGCGCGCCAGCCATCAGCGGATAGCGGATGCCGCTGCCCTGGGTGGACTGGCTGACGAACTGCGGGTCGGTCAGGTACTTGATGTCGCTGGGTTCGGGCATGCGCCCCACGGCGTTGATCAGCTCGGCATTGCTCAGCAGCAACAGCGCCCAGGCGATGGCCAGCGGCGCGGCCAGCAGGGGGCGGCGATAGCACAACAGCAGGAGCAGCCCACCGATGCCCAGGTCTGAGACATAGCCTGGCCAGCTCGACCAGCCCAGCCAGTAACGGCAGGCGATGGGCAGCAGAAGGAATAGCGAGCCGAGGGCCAGAAGGGACGCGGCAGGATACGGCAGCCAGCGACTAGGAAGGTGCACAGGAGCTCCTGAGATAAGGCAGCGAGAGTCCGTGTCATTCAGACAGATGGGCGGGGCCGAAGTTTTGCGGCCTGCCATGATTTTGAAACAAGCTCGTGTTAAGCGCTAGCCACTGCTGTATCAGCATGCTGCCAGGGGTGACGTGCGGTAAGGGTCTGTTAGCGCTTCGGCGCAAGCCGCGTTGCTGCGAAAAATCTCGCCAGGCTAGGCGTGGGAC
>NZ_JPMY01000043.1 GCF_000761545.1 Pseudomonas sp. ML96
TTGGGTCGTTAGCTCAGTCGGTAGAGCAGTTGGCTTTTAACCAATTGGTCGTAGGTTCGAATCCTACACGACCCACCACTCCCTCCTTCGCGTCACCCCTCATCACTTCCCCGTCAGAGCTCTCTCGCCAGAACCGTTGGCGGGTATAATCGACTGCACTGAAAGCATATTCAGAGCCTGATGACATGACCCAGATTTCCGAACGCCTGCTGGTCCAGGCCCACCTCGCCGCCAAACAGCCCAAGCCGCTGACTGCCGAGGAAGAAGCCTTCTACCGCAGCGAAATTGCCGCCGAGCTGAAGAAGCAGAACGCCGTGCTGGTGGCTCACTACTATTGCGACCCGGTGATTCAGGCCCTGGCCGAAGAAACCGGTGGCTGCGTGTCCGACTCCCTGGAAATGGCCCGCTTCGGCAACCAGCACACGGCGCAGACCGTGGTGGTGGCCGGGGTCAAGTTCATGGGCGAGACGGCGAAGATCCTCAACCCGGAAAAGCGCGTGCTGATGCCGACCCTGGACGCCACCTGCTCGCTCGACCTGGGCTGCCCGGTGGACGAGTTCTCGGCGTTCTGCGACCAGCATCCGGACCGTACCGTGGTGGTCTACGCCAACACCTCTGCGGCGGTGAAGGCGCGTGCCGACTGGGTGGTGACCTCCAGCTGCGCGCTGGAAATCGTCGAGAGCCTGATGGATAACGGCGAGAAGATTCTCTGGGCGCCGGACCAGCACCTGGGGCGCTATATCCAGCGCGAGACCGGTGCCGACATGCTGCTGTGGGACGGTGCCTGCATCGTTCACGAGGAGTTCAAGGCCAAGCAGCTGGAAGACATGAAGGCGCTGCACCCGGATGCGGCCATCTTGGTCCATCCGGAATCGCCGGAGGCGGTGATCGATCTGGCCGATGCGGTGGGTTCCACCAGCCAGTTGATCAAGGCGGCGCAGACCCTGCCGAACAAGACCTTCATCGTCGCCACTGACCGCGGCATCTTCTACAAGATGCAGCAGCTGTGCCCGGACAAGGTCTTTGTCGAGGCGCCGACCGCCGGCAACGGCGCGGCTTGCCGCAGCTGCGCGCACTGCCCGTGGATGGCCATGAATACCCTGCAGCGCACCCTGCAGTGCCTGCGTGAGGGCAGCAACGAGATCTTCGTCGAACCGGCGCTGATCCCGCGAGCGATTAAGCCGCTCAAGCGCATGCTGGACTTCACCCAGGCTGCGCGGCTGAAGCTGGCCGGTAACGCCTGAGTCTCTTGCGCGCAGAAAAAAGCCCGGCCAGTGCCGGGCTTTTTTTGTGGCCGATCGAATCAGCGCATCATCTTGTCCAGGGCATTCTTCTCGTCACGCAGCTGCTGCTGGCGGGCGTCGATGCGCGAGGCCAGCGGGAAGTTGCTGCTGGCACGACGCTTGGCCAGGTCGAGCTGTTCCAGGGCCTGGTCGTAGTCGCCAACCAGGGCGAAGAACTCGGCGCGGGCCTGGTGCAGGCCGATGATGTTGCGCGTCAGGCCGCGCACTTCGGCGACCTGGTACCAGATATCCGGGTCGTTGCCGCGCTGCGTGAGCAACTGGTCGAGGGCGGCCTCGGCCTCTTTGGTCTGGTTCTGCTTGAGCATCAGGTCGATGCGCGCCTGTTCCAGTGGATAGCTGTCCGGATACAGGCCGCGCAGGCGCTCGACGCGCTGGCGGGCGTCGGCCAGGCGGTTGGTGCCCTCGTCGAGGTCGACCATGGCCAGGTTGTAGGTGAGCTCGTTGGGCGCCTTGCCTAGCAGATCGTCCAGGTCCTTGCGCGCATCCTCGAAGCGACCGGCCTTTATCTGCGCCAGGGCCAGGCCGTAGCGGGCAGCGTCCAGCTTGGGATTGCCATCGAGCATGGAGCGGAAGCGCTTGGCGGCGATGCCTGGCGTCTCCTCGAACATCAGCTGGGTACGGGCGCGCATCAGCTGGTAACGCAGGCTGTCCTCGACGCCCTTGCCCGGGTACTGCTCGGCGCGGTTGCGGGTGTCGGCGATACGCGATTCGGTCACCGGGTGGGTGAGGAGGAATTCCGGTGGCTTGGAGTCGTAGCGGTACTGGCGCATCAGGCGTTCGAACATGCTGGGCATGGCGCGCGGATCGTAGCCGGCCTTTTCCAGGTTGAGCAGACCGATACGGTCGGCCTCCTGTTCGTTCTGCCGGGAGAAGCGTCGTTGCTCCTGAATGGCTGCAGCCTGGGCGCCCATGATGGTGGCGATGCCGGCATCGCCGGCACCGGCTGCGGCGGCGACGATGCCGGCGAGCATGGCGGCCATCACCGGTACCTGCATGCGTTGCTGGGCCTCGATGCCGCGGGCGAAGTGGCGTTGCGACAGGTGAGCCAGTTCGTGGGCCATGACTGAGGCGTACTCGGCCTCGGTCTGCGCATGCAGCAGCAGGCCGCCGTTGACCCCGACGATGCCGCCGGGCGCGGCGAAGGCGTTGATCTGCGGGCTGTTGAGCAGGACGAACTCCAGGCGCTTGTCTTCCAGCTGGCTGGTCTCGGCGAGGCGGTAGACGCTGGTCTCCACGTAGTCCTTGAGCAGGGGGTCGGACAGCTGGTCGACCTGCCCGCGTAGCACGCTGAGCCAGGCACGGCCGAGGCGGTGCTCCTGCTCCGGCGAGACGATGGACGAGCTGGAGTCGCCCAGCGACGGCAGATCGCTGGCGCCGACGGGGAGCGCGAGGCAGGCGAGGGCAAGCAGGGAAGGGCGCAGAAAGTTCATGCACGGGGCTCTGGCTTGGACTGAGGCGCTACTCTAGCCGGCCGCTTGGGCACCTGGCCAGGGTTGTGCGGTATCCTTGCCGCCCTTCGAGGAGATGCCCCATGACCGATGCCCTTATCTGTGACGCCGAACTCGACGCCAGCGGTCTGAATTGCCCGTTGCCGCTGCTCAAGGCCAAGCTGGAACTGAATCGCCTGGCCAGTGGTGCGGTGCTCAAGGTGATCGCCACCGACGCCGGCTCGCAGCGCGATTTTCGCGCCTTCGCTCGCCTGGCCGGCCATGAGTTGCTGCGTGAGGAAGAAGAGGGCGGGGTATTCCGCTACTGGTTGAAGAAGGCCTGACGGCCGCGCAATGAAAAAGGGCCGCATCGCGGCCCTTTTTCATTCAGTCGGCTCAGTCCTTGTGCAGGGCCTGGGCCGCAGCCAGAACCGCATCGACATGGCCGGCAACCCGCAGGTTGCGCCATTCCTGGCGGAGCACGCCGTTGGCGTCGAGCAGGAAGGTACTGCGCACTATGCCCATGTATTCCTTGCCGTAGTTCTTTTTCAGCTGATAGACGCCGAAGAGGTCGCACAGCTCGTGCTCCGGGTCGCTGATCAGCTCGAAGGGGAAGTCCTGTTTGCACTTGAAGCTTTCGTGCTTCTTCAGGCTGTCCATCGATACGCCGAAAATCTGGGTGTTGGCGGCCTGGAACTCGGCGTAGTGGGCGCGGAAGTCCAATCCTTCGGTGGTGCAGCCCGGCGTGCTGTCCTTGGGATAGAAGTAGATCACCACCTGTTGGCCCTTGAGGGCGCTGAGGCTGACCTGCTGACCGCTGGTGGCGGTGGCGCTGAAATCGGCGACGGGGTGGTCGAGGGCAACGGCCATCTCGGGCTCCTTATGGATTCTGCGGGCGCCAGGGTTCGATCAGGGCGTCCAGGTTCAGGGCGTCGGAGAAGTCGAGGAACTGGTCGCGCAGCCAGCTGATCTGGGTGCCCGGCGGTAGGGTCACGGTCAGGGTGGCGTTGAGCAGGGTGCCGCCGGTCTGCGGCGCCTGGTAGGTGTCGCAGGTGATGCTCTCCAGCTCTACGCGGTGGTCGCTGAAGAACTGGCACAGCTCGTTGAGGATGTCCGGGCGATAGGCGCAGCTGACATAGGCCACGTAGGGCAGGGAGTTGGGGCGCACATCGAGGGCGCCGCTGCGTACCACGTTGACGCTGAAGTCATGGCGCTTGGCCAGTGCCGGCAGCACACCTTCCAGGCGGGCGAGGGCGTCCCAGCTACCGCTGATCTGCAGGGTCAGGGAGCTGTACTCGCCGTGGCGCGTGAGGCGGCTGCTGACCACGCCGCAGCGGTTTTCCTGGCTGGCCCGGCAGAGCACGCTAGTGAGCTCCATGGGGTTGGCGCCGAGGGCGCTGATGACAAGGAATTGTTCGCGAACCGAGGGGGTGGACATGCAGCTTTCCTGAAACGATGGGCGCTCGGCGCAGACAGACCGAACAAAGCAGGAAGGGTAGCGAAAAGCGCCGCTCAGGGGAATGCTGGTGGGCCTTCCGTTCGCTTGTGCAACACAGGTGGCGCCAGTACCATTACGGCTCTCTATTTTTCCGGCAGGAGCGGTTGCATGATTTCCGGCAGTATGGTGGCTCTGGTCACGCCCATGGACGCACAAGGCGGTCTGGACTGGAACGCCCTGAGCAAGCTGGTCGACTTCCACCTGCAGGAAGGCACCAATGCCATCGTCGCCGTCGGCACCACTGGCGAGTCCGCCACCCTGGATGTCAACGAGCACGTCGAAGTCATCCGTCGTGTGGTCGACCAGGTCGCCGGGCGTATCCCGGTGATCGCCGGTACCGGCGCCAACAGCACCCGCGAAGCCATTGAGCTGACCCAGAACGCCAAGAGCGTCGGCGCCGATGCCTGCCTGCTGGTGACTCCTTACTACAACAAGCCGACCCAGGAAGGCCTGTTCCAGCACTTCCGCCACATCGCCGAGGCGGTGGCCATCCCGCAGATCCTCTACAACGTGCCGGGCCGTACCGCCTGCGACATGCTGCCGGAGACTGTCGAGCGCCTGTCCAAGGTGGCCAACATCATCGGTATCAAGGAAGCCACCGGCGACCTGCAGCGCGGCCAGGACATCCTCGACCGCGTGAGCGCCGACTTCCTGGTCTACTCCGGTGACGATGCCACCGCCGTCGAGCTGATGCTGATGGGTGGCAAGGGCAACATTTCCGTGACCGCCAACGTTGCGCCGCGCGCCATGGCCGAGCTGTGCGCCGCCGCGATGAACGGCGATGCCGCTACCGCACGCGCCATCAACGAGCGCATGATGCCGCTGCACAAAAACCTGTTCATCGAATCCAACCCGATTCCGGTGAAGTGGGCCCTGAATGAAATGGGCCTGATGCAGGACGGCATTCGCCTGCCGCTGACCTGGCTCAGCCCGCGTTGTCACGAACCGCTGCGTCAGGCCATGCGCCAGTCCGGCGTCCTGGCTTAATCGAGGAATACTTGCGCATGAAGCGACTGGCTGGACTCTCTGCCCTTGCCCTGATCATCTCCAGCACCAGCGGCTGCGGCTGGCTGTGGGGCGACGAAGGTTATTTCCGTGACCGCTCCACCGATTATCTGGATGCGCGCCAGACCGCGCCCATGCAGATCCCGCAGAACGTCGACGCCAAGCGCCTCGACCCGCTGCTGCCGGTACCAGCTCACGTGGCTACCAGTAGCGAAACTCCGCAGAGCTTCGAGGTGCCGCGTCCGCAGGCTCTCGGCGCTACTGGCGAATCCAGCCAGTTCAGCCTGCAGAAGAGTGGCGATTCGCGCTGGCTGGTGGCTCAGCGCAATCCGGCCGAAGTCTGGCCGGTGGCCCGCTCCTACTTCGAGAACAATGGCTTCCGCATTGCCGAAGAGCGCCCGCAGACTGGTGAGTTCGTCACCGAATGGCAGGGCAGCAAGGATCTCGCGCCGTCCATGGGCCGCCGTGTCGGCAGCCTGATGAGCGACAGCGACAACCAGGTGCGTGTGCGTGTCCGCGTCGAGCCGGGCGTAGTGCGTAACACCAGTGAAGTGTTCGTGGTCAGCGCCGAGCGCGAAGAAGACAGCAGCGCCGATGTCGCCTTCCCGGCGCGCAGCGGCAATGCCAGCCTCGAGGCCTCGCTGCTCGACGGCATGCTCGCCGACCTGAGCAGCACCACCGAGCATGGTTCGGTCTCCCTGCTGGCCGCGCGTAACTACGACGCCCCGAGTCGAGTGGCCCTGTCCCAGGATGGTGCCGGCAACCCGGTACTCAACCTCAGCACCGACTTCGACCGTGCCTGGTCCAGCGTCGGTCGCGCCCTGGAACTGGGTGATGTGCGCGTCGACGACATCAACCGCAGCCTGGGCGTGTACTACGTCAACCTGGCCGAAGGCGCCAAGCAGCAGGAAGAGAAGAAAGGCTTCCTCAGCGGTCTGTTCAGCAGCGAGCCGACTCAGGAAGAGATCGACTCCCGTGCCGAGCGCTATCAGGTGCGTCTGACCACCAGTGCCGGTGGCGACGTACAGGTCAGCGTGGAGAAGGACATCAACACCGTGGCGCCGGAAGACGTGGCCCGCCGTGTGCTGGCACTGATCCAGGAAAACCTCGGCTGATCCGCTCCGGCCTCGGCCGGAGCCCAGCGAACCGATAGGCGAAACCCCAGGGTTTCGCCTGTTTCGTTTTTGAACCAGGCGGAAAATTCGACATGACCACTCCCACCACCCTGAGCCTGAAGAAGATCTACTCCGGCAAAGTTCGCGACCTCTACGAAATCGATGCCAAGCGCATGCTGATGGTCGCCAGCGACCGCCTGTCGGCCTTCGACGTGATCCTCGAAGAGCCGATTCCGGAGAAGGGCAAGATCCTCACCGCCATCTCCAACTTCTGGTTCGACAAGCTCAAGGGCTTGGTCCCCAATCACTTCACCGGTGATCGGGTCGAGGATGTGGTCTCTGCCGCCGAGCTGCCACTGGTGGAAGGTCGCGCCGTGGTCGCCAAGCGCCTCAAGCCGGTAGCGGTCGAAGCCATCGTGCGTGGCTACATCGTCGGTTCCGGCTGGAAGGAGTACCAGAAGAGCGGCACCGTCTGTGGCATCCAGCTACCGGCAGGCCTGAAGGAAGCGGCCAAGCTGCCGCAGCCGATCTTCACCCCTTCGACCAAGGCCGCCGTCGGCGACCATGACGAGAACATCAGCTTCGAGCAGTGCGAGGCGATCATCGGCGCCGACCTGGCAGCCAAGGTGCGCGACACTGCCATCGCCTTGTACAGCGCAGCGGTCGAGTACGCCGCCACCCGCGGCATCATCATCGCCGACACCAAGTTCGAATTCGGCCTGGACGAAGACGGCACCCTGACTTTGATGGACGAGGCACTGACCCCCGACTCCAGCCGCTTCTGGCCGGCCGACAGCTACGCTGAAGGCAGCAACCCGCCGAGCTTCGACAAGCAGTTCGTGCGCGACTGGCTGGAATCCACCGGTTGGAACAAGCAGCCGCCAGCCCCGGCCGTGCCGGCTGACGTCGCGCAGAAGACCGCCGACAAATACCGTGAAGCGCTGACTCGGCTGACCAACTGAGTCTGCTGCTGCCAAGAGAAGGGAGCTGCGGCTCCCTTTTTCATGCCCGTTGCGCAAGCGCCTGATCGTGCAAGAAAAATTGCTGGACTAACGGCGCTCAACTGATATCATGCGCACCGCTTTGGGAAGATGCCGGAGTGGTCGAACGGGACGGATTCGAAATCCGTTGTGTCAGCAATGGCACCTAGGGTTCAAATCCCTATCTTCCCGCCATATAAAAAAGCCCCGTAATTCAATGAGTTACGGGGCTTTTTCTTTGTTTTTGACATGGTCAAATTCGCCTTGGGGGCAAAAAGGTGGCGTTTTGGGGGCAAAAATCGCCGCCTCCAGACCGCTATAAACCGTTATAGCCCTCCCCAAATCCCATCTGTTCAGAAACACGGGGAGCCATCCGTTTGGCGTCCTTGGGGATGAACCGCCCATAGTGTTTCTTAATCATGGTGGTATCGGCGTGCCCCAGTTGCTTGGCAATCCATTCCATATTGACGTGGCTGGAGAGGGCTTGGCTGGCATAGGTATGACGGCATTGGTTGATCCCACGATGCCTGACATTGGCTTTGACCAGGTGTTCTGTGAACCACTTGTCTAGGTCGTTTGATGTCCATGGCTTTCCGGTTTTCCAGTTACGAAACAGCAGCGTGACTTTTTCCTGCTCGCTTGTAAGGTTGTCTCGCTGAGTGACCTCAATCTCCTGAGGTTTGCAACGGGCCGTGTCTTTCATGATTTGGTGGAGCAGTTCGGCTGCAGGCGCGATTAGTTCGACGCTACGTTCACGCAGCTCCTCCTTAGGTACACGAAACTCGTCCTCTACGCAGGCGCGCTTCACGTGGATTAAACCGTTTTCCAGATCGATATCTTCGCGGGCTAGGCCCAGCAACTCCGAGCGCGACAATCCCGTCCAGCAGTTGAAGATCACCATGCGCGCTTCTGGCATGCGTTGAGGGTCGGCATGGTGCATGAGTTCGATCTCTTCGCGAGTGAAAGGGTCGGCCTTACTCCGGTGTTTCACCTTATGGTTGGCGATAGCCAGCATATGGTTATGGGGGATCAGGCCATTGGCTGCAGCATCAGCCCAGGTGCCACGAAGGACAATCAGTACATCGTTGACTGTCTTGGGAGAGAGTCCCGGCTTGCCATCTGTAGGCTTCACCAGATGGCTCTTGAATAGTTTCAGATCCTGAATGGTTACCTGGTTGATGGGCTTATCACCGAAGTAACGAATCACATGGCTCGCTTTGCTGCGGTAGTTGATAAAGGTGGTGCTGGCCGTTTCTCCCTGCATGACACCAAGCCAGAGTCGCACGCCCTCTGTGACGGTCACTGCCTCCACAGTAGAGCCGGGAGGCGTCGATTCGGGCGTGGCTTGTAAGGGGATGGGGGAGGGTGGCGCTGGATCGGTGTTCACCTCTCTATGCGCATTGGCGGAGCCAGGAAAGCGACGTTCGTACTCGAACATCCCATGCTTGATTTCATCGACCACCAGTTCCCGCATCTTACTGGCGTAATCAACGGTCTTCTGACTGAGAGGCATGTCTTTGAGAACCTCTCGATGGCGTTTGCCGTTCAGCATGAAGCTGATGCGTACCTTGCCGTTATGGATTTCTACGCCAGTAGGCATTTTCAGCTTCATACGGCCCCCATCATCCATCTCTCGATGGCTTCACGGTTGTAGACGATGCGATTAGCTGGATCCCTATCCCAATGTTTGCCTTCATGCCATTGGCAGGTTGAGCGGTACTTTCTTGCAGCTTCTGAGCTGATCCCAAAAATAGGAAATAGAAGCTCCTGGCGGACCCACCTTGCGGGTAGCACTAGGATCGGTTCTTTGGATTTTCTGGCTCGGTCATACATAGGTTTGGGTGACTCTTTGTGTGTTTCCATGATTTACCTCGGTTTGCTGTTGATAAAAATTGCAATTGCTATTGATGTGGGCAAAAAAAGACGCCTGAGTTAGTCCCTGGCGCGGGGTTGTCTCACCATTCCGTTCACTACGCCCACCACCACGGATCCCTTTTCTAGTCGTTTCATTCTGACTGGGTAGAGAGGGTTCAGGATTTCGATGTATCGGCCGTCGAAGGTCTGTCGCAGACGACCGAACTCTGGAGTGCCGTTGGTATCGCGAACCACAATGTCATCGTTGTTGCGCGCGAGCAGCTCCGGGTCGACCAGGATCAGATCGTTTTCTTGGTACTCCGGACTCATTACGTCTGTTGGAACCCGCATCCAGAATGATGATGGGCTCTGCTTGAAGGGGCTGGGAAAGCTGCCTCTACTCTCGTGGCTAAGATAGGTTTGCAGAGGTGTGGCTAGTGCCTGGTCAAACCAATCAATGATGGGAAGCGTCAGTGGGGCATTAGCTGGTAAAGCGTTTCTGGGGCTCTTGGTCTCGACTGGAATTACTTGCATGCTGAGGAGTCTTTGCATCTCCCGCTCCAAGCGTTGCTCTGAAGTCGGAACGGCTAAGTCTCTGCGCAGAGCATTCCCTTTTGCCGCATTCAGATTTCCCCCGTGAAGCAGCCACTCGGGTGTAATGTGAAGAGCTAAAGCCAACTCCAGAATGCGTTTTGTGCCCTTATTTCTCCCCGTCTCCAGATTGCCGATAGTGGCTTGTGATAAGCCTGACTTGTCAGCTAATTGAGCCTGAGTTAGACCGCATTGCTCGCGTCGAAAGGCCAGCCGCACTGCAAGGCTGGTTAGCTTTGAATCTTGAATTAGGTCCGGTGTCAGCTTGCTGGAGTTTGAAGTGGGGGGGGATTCACCATGAAGCAGCCATTCCAAGGACACCTGCAGCGCTTGCGCGAGTTCGAGTGCGCGTTGAGGGGCCTTAGTCGAGCCGCTTTCGAGGAGTGCAATGCTTGACTGGCCAATGCCGGCAAGCTTAGCCAATTCGGCCTGAGTCAGCTTTTGGGTCTTACGCGCGAAGGCAATGCGACCGCCTAGGGTTGTGAGATCGAAGGGCTTCATGGATGCAATCCTCTAAGAATGCACCCATGGTGAATGCTGATAATTGCATTGTCAATATATGCTATTAAATATTGCGTGGCGGGGTAGGCCGCTTTCGATCAGAAGCAGCGATTGATCCGCTAGCTCGGAATGAAATCTATGACCTCAAGAGGTCGCAGATTTTGCCGCAGTCAGCTCAGATTCGTAGCGCTGGACAAAGGTCACTAGGTCCAGGTTCAGCACATGGCAAATATCGCGCAATTGAACGAGATCAATTCTGCGCAGACCGCGCTCGATGTCACTCGCAAAAGATTGAGGTCGCTCCAGCGCCTGAGCGAACTGACCCTGCGTTAATCCAGCCTCAATCCGGCATTGCTTCAACAGCCTGAGTAGGACCAGGTTCTCGTCCCGATAGACCGACTTTTCCACGCAACAGGTTCCGCTGATGGCTTGACAGCTCATCAATTTATATCTAACTTACAGATATCTGATTTACAGGTAATCAGATTATTCTCCTCAAGGACTACCCCATGCACCTTGCATCATCGCGCCCAGCGCCACTCAATCCGCAACACATGGTCCAGATTGATCTCACAACTCTTGAGTTCAGATTACAGCTGCGACCACTGCTCGCCACTCACAACACGCCTCCCTCTATCGTGCGGGACATCATGGACAGCTGGAATTCTGCTCGCCAGGCAGCAGGCGAACCGCCCCAGACTGAAGATGACTTCCTAGCGGTAGCGTTGTGTAACGAGTTCCTAGAGCACATCGCAAAATTCATGCACCCCGCGGTCCGGGCGCGGCATTTGAGCTTGTGCTCGCTCACGTCAAAAGCGCACAAGGAATGACGAGCAGATGGACTCGACAACGCCGGGAACTTTGGAAGTGCTGCTCGCCGTCGCTCAATGCTGCAGTCAGCCGCTACCGCTCGAGCATCAAATAGGATTCATGGCAGAGATCGAAGCACGTCTAGCCACGGAGATCGGACTGAGATCTTCGTCCAGCACAGAATTCACGCCAGAATATCTGCTTGGACTGATGTGCTCTTGGCTCATAGATCCAGCCAAAATCTCTGCTGAGCGCATGTTTGAATTGCTCTGCGAGCGGTACATTCTGAGCATCGGTACTGGTTGTATCGAGGCTACCCCAGCTGATATGGCAGTTTTGACCAACGCACTGGTGCAGGTGCGCGCGCAGGGTAAGGGCTGGCTATACGGCCAACGCCCGGGATCAAGCTCCCAGAAGGAGCATTAGCCCAATGCGACTTCAAGACGTAACCGGCCTGCTGCTCGACCCGGGGGCTCCCATGTCGGGTAGCGCTATGGGTGACGACGAGGCGCTCGACTACGCCCGTAAGCGCTTTCGCGTGGAAACCTTCTGCCTGGTTCGCGACTGGATTTGGATCGAGGTCGATGCCACGGATGCTCAGAGGGCAGTCCTGGCGCAGACCCGGCGACAGCCGTCGTTGATCTACGCGCATACCGTGATCTTTGATAGTGACCGTCGGTGGGATGTCGGCGACTTCGTGCGCACTTCACTGCTGTACGAGTTCAACGAGGGCTTTCACTTCAGAACGCTTAATGCTGTGTACCTGCTCCTCGGACCGGGTACACGGAAGCTCGTTCCGGTCGAAGCCGTGACCAGCATCATTTAGTGCCAAAGACCTATGCCCTCAGAGTTCCATCTCGATCTACTAGATGCGACTGTCGTGTCGCATGAGAAGTCTGCGACACACTCGAAGTATCGCGGCCCGAAAATGCGACACGCCGGCCCTGTCGCACGTACGTTCTGCGACACTCGAGTTGTGTCGCACGCCTCCTCTACGACACATCTGCTATGCCGCACAGCATGCCTGCGATACACAAAGCGTGCCGAAAACGGCAGCAGCGGTGCCAAGTTCGGCATTTCTAGCGCCAAAACAGGCAGCTCAGGCGCCATTTGTGGCAGAGACAGTGCCAAAAATGGCACTGTTTTTTGAGGCTATTTTTGAAACAAAATTCAATAAAAACATATAGTTATTTAATTTTTCCATAACTGAAAGCCCACGATCTGGCCAGGCTTTTTGAATGAGCTTTTCGGCTCCCCCCTCCGCAAGGCTCAGCCTGAACTGCTGCGCTCGTCCATTCAGCGCCCCAGGCGCTGGCTGCTTTTTGATTTTGATGACAAAACGCTTGCGCGCGCTTTTGCTCCACGCGCACGCTGAATGAAGATGAAGTGTGTCGCGTGAGTGAGAGCGCGCCGACTTTACTCGCGGCGCGAGTAAGGGGGCGTTGGGGCGATTTAGACGGAACGAGAAAACACGTAGCGAAGGCGGAGGGGTTTCAGAGGAGTCTGAATCGCTCCAACGCCATTCGCGAAGCGGCTTAGCTTTGTCATCAAACAATAAGAAAGAGACGAGCTATGCACCCTACTACCCTGCAAAAAACCCTAACACGTACCAGCAACTTCTATCGGACTCGCTGCGGCGAGCCCGATCCATCTTCGGCGCAGATCTGCGCGGCTTTGCTCGCATGCGCCCCTGACCTCCGGCCCAATGCGTTCAGCACGCTGAAGAGCCAGATCGTGTCCGATCAGCTGGCCCGCGGCCATCTCGAAGCCGCTGCGGACATTCGTCAGCTGACCAACCCTGTCACGGCACCAGGCTCCACACTCGCGCGCAAACCCAAGCCACGCGCGATTAAGAAAGTGCCAAAAGAAGATGCAGAGCAGTTGTTCAAGCACCTGCGCAAGCAGGGGCACGACGATGAGGCAGCAGCTCTGACTCTGGCGTACTTCCTTGGGGCACGCCCCTGCGAGATGAGAACAATCGTGGTGGTCGGGAATGAGGTCAAAATTATCGGAGGCAAGAAAAGCGCGACTTTACACCGTGGCGCCGACCGAACCTTGATCATCGACATACCTAAAATTCTGAAAGCCATCGCTTGGGCAGCGAAGAGACTAGCCAAAAGCGAGCGTTCGAATGCTGCAATCAGAGATCGCTTCCGCACGGAATGCCGTGCGCTATGGCCTAGACGCAAAAAACACCCGACCTTGAAGAGCTTCCGCCACAATTTCAGCTCTGCCCAGAAAGCTGCCGGAGTCGACACCGTGGCACGCGCTTACTACATGGGCCATCAGTCCACAGCCTCCCAGGAAGTCTACGGTGATCCCCGCTCTGGTGATGCCAGCCAGACTCATGTCAAACCGGCGGCAGGGGCCGATCTGTCCAAGATACGCACGCCGAAGAACTCGCCTAGGTATGGTGTAGGCCGGGTGCTGGATAGGATCGAAATACCCGCCTCGGCACGCAGGCACTGGGGGCAGATTGGGCAGCGGGTAGATCAAGGAAAGGAGACATAACAGCGCAACGTTGTGGGCTATAGCTCCAGGTTTTGCGCCATGAATGTCACTAGCGCGAGAGGACTTTTGCTCTCTACGACTTTGAAGATCATCTCGCGCTTGCTACGGGGTAGGAGCTTCACGCAGCGCTTGGCTGTAGCTCTCACCCCCGCATCGGTGCCATGGATTCGCGCAGCCAGGAATAGCGCGAGAGTTGCGTCAGTTAGGGTCATCGGTGTGTCTCAGAGCAGGCGCCCAGTAGCTCTCTGCTACTGACTGCGCCGACCTAGGTCCTTGCTAGCAATAGGTATGGTCATCGGAGCGTCCGAGCCTCGGCAATGACATCGAACACCCGCTTCTTGCCTTTGGTGCTCAGAGCGTTGAACTCACGGAGCAGTTCAGCTTCCTCATCCCGAACGGCATAGAAATACGCCGCTGGCAGGCCGAGCGCTTCCGCAATCCGCTCGACCAGTTCCAGGTCTGGCCCGCGCTTGCCGAGTTCGTAGCGATTCATCCGAGTGCTAGCAGAAGCCGGCTCAAGGCCGATCTGCAGGCCGAGTTGTTCCTGGGACAAGCCAGCACGCAGCCGTGCTTCCTTGAGTCGCTTCGACAGAGTGGACATGAGTGTTCTTTGGTGTCGTCAAAGAACGAAATCGTCCGGTGTTGGAGCAAACCAAATACTACCGTTTTGGTAGTTTCGACTGTAATCTAGCCATCGAGTGCCACCGCTCTCAGGCGCTGACGCTCAGGAGCCAATCAGCACATCACTAGCAGTAGAGGGATCAATGAAAGCAGCACGGAAATTTCTGACCTTTGGCCTGATTTCAGCTATCGCCACCCTGGTCGGCTGTGGGGGCAGCGCTCCATCGAAAGATGAAGTGCAGGCAATGTTCGATAAGGAGGCTCAGTCCATTGCCCAGGCTGCAGGTGCTAAAGGCAGCATGAGCAACATGGCGCCCAAGGTGAGCGTGAACGAGATCAAGGGCTGCGAGCAGGTACGCGACAACGTCTTCCGCTGCACGCTTGATGTCACCACTACCATGCTCGGCCGGCAGATCAACAAGGTTGCTGCGATCCAGATGACGCAGAGCAGTGACGGTGGCTGGGTCGTAGTGCAGTAGGCCTGCACTAGCGCCTGTCAGGCAATTGCAGCAGGCGCTATCCGCCCCTGACGGCTCAACCATTATTCGAGAGCAGCCCCGTGAAGTTCGACAAAAACAACCCGGATCACACCCCTCAAGTCATCATTGCTGAAGTCCTACAGGTGCAAGAGCACCAACACTCCCACACCAGCATTCACAGCGGCCGCGACCTAGAAGGTCGTCTCACCATCGGCAGCGCTAACCATCAGTACGACACCTATAAACTGTGGTTTCGCGACCTCGAAACTGGGCTCGAAACTACTTTCAAAGGACCTGACTCTAGCCCGTACCGAGAAGGCCACAAGATGGCACTGGCCTACTATGCGGACACTGTTGTCGGCCATCAAAACATCAACACGGGCAACTACGTCACGATTGATAAGCAGTCCCCCGAAGCCTCTTATATAGCCATGCTGTTCTATAGCGTGCCGCTCACAGCATTGTGGTTCCTATTCTTCTTTGTGGGCCTAAGCCGCTGGAATCAGGGGTACAAGGGCATCGATTTAATAACGGCCAACTCCCCCTGGCCTGGCGGCGCGCATTACACCGCCCTCCAGGGCAAGATTGTCACGATGATCCTGGGGGCAATCGCGGCTTTTTCGGTAATCCTGATGCTCTCCGTATGGGGATCCCGTCCTCGCGAGCTAGTGGAGTCAGTCTTCTTAGGGGGCGTCGTAGCCATCTTCGGGGGCTCAGTGGTTCTCTCCATAGCCCTCTATCAGATAGAGAAAGCCTGGATCCGAAATCGCATCGATTTCCAGGCCTATGTCCAGGAAACCGTCCATGCCAAGGTCGCAGCGGTCACTGCAGCCGCTAGATCCACCTAACGCTCAGGGGCGGTGTTTGTCTGATCCTTGGGAGGCGTTTCGTTTGAAGTCTGCGCTAGAGGCATTGGCGGAGGTTCTAGAGACTGACCTGAAGTGATTTCCAGGGAGATGCTGTTACAGCAGCATGCCGTTGGCCGAAATCTGCCTGTGACCAAATCTGCTTCCGGCCATAGGCGGACGTTCGTAATTCTAATTTGAGTAGCTGCTCGCAGACTCAGCTGTAACGCTAGCGTCATCAAAATGGCCATGCTTTACTGGCCATATGCCTTCACGCTGGAGTTTTGACGTGTATGCGCGCGCATTAGGCTGCTGCCTGTTGTTTGCTGTAAGCGGCGTCTCGGCCCAGAGCAACTCATTGCGCTGGCTGGTGAATGACTTTCCGCCGTACACCGATGTCAGTGGCCAGCTTCCCGGAAGCGGCATTGCTGATGACGCAGTGCGCTACTTGCAGGCGCGCATGCCCCAGTATCACCACGAATTCGAAGTCGCTAGCTTTGCCCGGGTATTCGGGCTGATGGAGCTCGGCGAACCTGTCTGCCATCCGACCACACTCAAGCTACCTGGTCGGGATCAGCTCATGCTGTTCAGCCGCCCGATTCTGTTCCTTCAGTCCCAACAGGTATTGATCCGTAAGGAGCAGCTCAAGCGGATCAAGTCGTACTTGAATGAACAGGGCCAGATCAACGTGCGGCTGCTACTCAATGATCCTGGCCTGATCACAACAGTAAGCGAGCGCCGAGGTTATTCACCGGCGATATCAGCGGCACTGCAAGAGATCGGGAGTCCCCCTCAGATACTCAAGTCAGGCGTCAACTTCAGCGCGCCCTACCAGCAGCTACGTGCAGGCTGGATTGACTATTTGTTTGCCTATCCCACGGAGCTTGGCTGGTACAACCGGCTACATGGCGATGGCTCAGACACCGCTATACATGGGATTCCGATAGTAGGCGATCAACCCTACACGCTCACCTACATAGCCTGCACTCGCAGCGCATGGGGTGAGCAGGTAATACGGGATATAGACCTCCAGCTGAAGCTGGCAGGCACGCGACCTCCATGGACGGATCGAGTAGTCGAATTCACACCCAGTGAAGACAGAAGCCGCTATGAAGATGCCCTCACTAGATCGAAGCCATTTGCCCAGCAGTGAGTCGAAGCCTCGGCTAATCGCGAGACGACTACTCGGCTGGGTATTGGTGATCAGCGCCATTAACGCCTTGCTTGCAATTTCAGTGCAGCTCTATCTGGACTATCAGCGCGACATGTCCGACTTGAATGAGCATCTGAAATTCGTGCTTGAAAGCCACCAGCAAGGGCTAAGCACAGCTGTTTGGAACTTTGATCGGCCGATTATCGAGGCTCAGTTGGATGGCATCGTCAGCTCGCCCTGGGTCGCGGCTGCCAAGGTGGCTTATGGAAAGGAGCAGTCGCTGCAGATATCCCGAGGAGCCATCAAAGATGAGCGCTGGCCTGCGGACATCATCCCTTTGCAGTTCTCTGCCGGCCCCAAGACGGTGAATGTTGGCAGCCTGCATCTATGGCCAGACCTGAATCAGCTATACCAGCGCACGCTCGACCGGGCATTGGTGGTGGCGCTCACTCAGGGGGTTAAAGCTTTTGTCATTTCCCTCGCCATCTTGTGGCTGGTACATACGCTCATAACACGTCGACTCATTCGTTTGAGCGAGCTGCTAAGAAACTATCAACCTTTCAGCAATGGCCAGCTGCAGCTTCTGACCACCGAAGACATCAAGCTCAACGATGAACTCAGCATGCTTGCAAGCGCTCTGGAGGACACTCGGTCACGCCTCAATGAGTTTCATCAGCGTGAGATCGCTGAGCGTGAGCAGCTTGAGGAGGAGGTTCAGCGTCGTACGCGCCACCTTGATCAGGCGCTTCTTGAGCAACAGGCCATCTTCAACACCTCTCTCACGGGCATTGCCTTCATTCGTGATCGGATCATCTTGCGCTGCAACAACAGCTTTGAAGAGATGTTCGGGTACTCGAACCACGAGTTGGCTGGGAAATCGACCCGTGTACTGTTCCCTACCGATGATGCTTTCGAGGCAGAGGCTGCCTGCTTTGCCCCCGTGCTATTACGAGGCGGCACCTACATGGATGACGTAGAGCTTGTACGGAAAGATGGCTGCACCCGCTGGTTCACAGTGCAATTCAACCTTCTTGATGCCAGTAACCCTGCCCAGGGTGCTGTGTTGACGCTGCATGACGTAACCGACCGACGCGAGGCCGAGCTGAAGATGGAGCGTCTGGCTCGCCTCGATGGACTGACAGGTATCGCCAACCGCCGAACCCTGGACGAGGCACTTCATGCGGCATGCCGGAAAGCGAGTCGCGAACGGGGCGGCCTCAGCGTTGCCTTGATCGATGTCGACTGCTTCAAGAACTTCAATGATCACTATGGACATGCGGCGGGGGACACCGCATTACGGGCTGTCGCTACGATTCTGAATAGCGTCGCCAAACGCCCATACGACCTTGCGGCCCGATACGGTGGCGAGGAGTTTGTGCTCCTGCTTCCTGGTTGCGATACCCCATTCCAGCTTCTGGAGCAGCTGCGAACTGCTGTTCTAGAACTTGCGATTCCACACGCCCATTCATCAGCCGGAGAGAGGGTCAGTGTCAGTATCGGTGTGATCAGCCTCTGTGGACGCAGCAACTGCGAGCCAGACGAATTACTCGCTGCAGCAGATGCTCTTCTCTATCGAGCCAAGCGAGAGGGACGGAACAGAGTGGTTTGGCAGCATCTGCAGACCAGTCATGAGCGAGTCGAACTGAAGCCAATGTAAGCAGGGCACAAGACGTTGCGTTAGCTAGGGGCAGGGCCTGACTCAAGGATCATCAGTTTGATGTCGTCGAGGCTATAAAACTGGCTGTCGTACAGATAGGCGAGCTCAGCCACTGAAAGGCCAATTGTGAAATGTGTCGATATCTTGCAGTCCAGGCTCTGCGCTAGCTCGGAGACCAAAGCTATCCGCTCCAAGACCGCGGCCCTTAGCCCTGATATACCCGCGATGCCTGCGGTCAGTATCTCAGCAAGAACCTCGGTGGAGTCATCGGAATCGTCGAAGACAATGATCACTGCCCCCTCCTTGGCCAATGCTCCAACCGTTCCCAGCATTGGCATTTTGAATTCTAGGCAACGGCGCTCAAGGCTGAATGAGTTCTTATCCTCCTTTCGTCAATCTATGCCCCCAGTTAGATCAAGCCTGCACCGCCTTTAGCCTGAGCAGAACCAGCGGTCGGACTTGAGTTCGAGTGACAAGACCTGCGCTACTCTCAAATCAGGCAAAAGGAGAGCAAGCAATGCTATGTCCGATCTGCCACAAGCATGCCTTGAGCATCAGCCAAACGGCACGCTACCACCGAATCAAATGCTCTGGATGTGGCGAATACAAGCTGACCGGAACTCTTGAAATGGCCTTAACAGACTATCTCCTCGATGTGGAGTCGAGTCGGGATCGGCTGATGCAGTACAGGGCTGGTACTCCTGTACCTGCGCTAACAGCCTATGACAGCGATCTCCTACGGCCCAGAAGGGTGATCTCCCAAGACGGTAATGCCACGCGTCCTCTTCAGCCAGGGCTACACGAGACAGCGTCCCGGCAGCCTTTGCTCAAATCGGGTTGGGCTTGTGAAAGTCTGCCATCGGCTGTGGACTCAACCGGTGAACGCAACACACTGAACCCTGCGTAAGCAGGA
>NZ_JPMY01000044.1 GCF_000761545.1 Pseudomonas sp. ML96
GCCTGGATGCGCCCCAACGACCTGATCTGGAACTACTGGGTCAACAACTACCTGCTGGGCAACGAGCCGCCGGTGTTCGACATCCTCTACTGGAACAACGACACCACCCGCCTGCCCGCTGCCCTGCACGGCGACCTGATCGAGCTGTTCAAGACCAACCCGCTGACCCGCCCCAATGCCCTGGAAGTCTGCGGTACGCCGATCGACCTCAAGCAGGTCACCAGCGACATCTACTGCGTGGCCGGCACCACCGACCACATCACCCCGTGGGAGGCCTGCTACAAGTCCTCGCTGCTGTTCGGCGGCAAGGTCGAGTTCGTGCTGTCCAACAGCGGCCATATCCAGAGCATCCTCAACCCGCCGGGCAACCCCAAGGCACGCTTCTCCACCAGCGAGCAGGCACCGAACTCGCGGCAGTGGCTGGAGAACGCCACCAAGCACGCCGACTCCTGGTGGCTGCACTGGCAGCAGTGGCTGGCCGAGCGCTCGGGCAAGATGAAGAAGGCGCCAACCGCCCTGGGCAACAAGACCTACACGCCCGGCGAAGCATCACCGGGGACCTACGTACACGAACGCTGAGTTTTAACTTCTGTAAGCGCTGCACCTTGCGCAGTACTGCCCGCGGCACCCGGAAGTGCCGCACGCCGCCTCGGGTCGTGACTCGTGGCGGCGCCCGCCATGGGGCGGGAGACTGGCGAGCGGCCCTGGAAGGTCGCTCTCCGCAGATCCATGTATAGGGCCTAGCGCATGCCGCAACCTTTCGCATTTCGCTCCATCGAGCTGGATGGCCAGATCATCCGCACCGCCGTCCGCCCCGGCAGCAGCAGCCTGACGCCGCTGCTGATCTTCAATGGTATCGGCGCCAACCTGGAGTTGGTCATGCCCTTCGTCCAGGCGCTCGACCCGGACCTGGAAGTGATCGCCTTCGACGTCCCCGGCGTCGGCGGCTCGTCCACACCCAGCACGCCGTACCGCTTCCCTGGCCTGGCCAAGCTCGCCGCGCGCATGCTCGACTATCTGGACTACGGCCAGGTCAACGCCATCGGCGTGTCCTGGGGTGGTGCCCTGGCGCAGCAGTTCGCCCACGACTATCCGGAGCGCTGCAAGAAGCTGGTGCTGGCCGCCACCTCCGCAGGTGCGGTGATGGTGCCGGGCAAGCCCAAGGTGCTCTGGCGCATGGCCAGCCCCAAGCGCTACATCCAGCCGTCCTATGGCGTGCACATCGCCCCGGACATCTACGGCGGCGCCTTCCGTCGTGACCCCAAGCTGGCCCTGGCACACGCCAGCAAGGTCCGCTCGGGCGGCAAGATGGGTTACTACTGGCAGCTGTTCGCCGGCCTCGGGTGGACCAGCATCCACTGGCTACATCGGATTCGCCAACCTACGCTGGTACTGGCCGGTGACGATGACCCGCTCATCCCGCTGGTCAACATGCGCCTGCTGGCCTGGCGCATTCCCAACTCGGAACTTCACGTGATCGACGACGGTCACCTGTTCCTCGTGACGCGCGCCGAGGCAGTGGCGCCGATCATCATGAAGTTCCTGCAGGAAGAACGGCAGCGCGCAGTCATGCATCCGCAGCCGCAACCAATCCGCAGTCACTGATCGCACAACAGTAGTGCTATGCCGGCCTGCCCGCCCCAAGGCGAGGCTCGCCGGAGCAAGGAAGAATTTTCGCGCGGCAGTCTGGAATGCCCTCCGGCGCGCTTTGGTACAAGCCTTGCTGTCACTGGACGTGACAGTACGATGACGGAGCCAGCCCCATGCGTGACAAGAATGCACCGGGATCCATGCCGGTACCCGCACACTTCATGAATGCGCAGAGCGCGATGGTCGGTCTGCGCGGCCGCGACCTCACCTCCACCCTGCGCACCCTGGCCTTCCAGGGCCTGCGCCAGCCGATGCACAGCACGCGGCACCTGCTGGCGTTCGGCAAGCAGCTGGGCCGGGTCCTGCTCGGCGACACGCCACACCAGCCCAACCCGCAGGACAGCCGCTTCGCCGACCCGACCTGGCACCTCAACCCGTTCTACCGGCGCAGCCTGCAGGCCTACCTGGCCTGGCAGAAGCAGCTCAAGGCATGGATCGACGAGAGCGACCTGTCGCCGGACGATCGCACCCGTGCGCACTTCCTGTTCTCGCTGCTCAACGATGCGCTGTCGCCCTCCAATACCCTGCTCAACCCGCTGGCGATCAAGGAGCTGTTCAACAGCGGCGGCAGCAGTGTGGTGCGCGGCGCGCGGCAGATGTTCGACGACTTGCTGAACAACAACGGCATGCCGCAGCAGGTCAACAAGCAGGCCTTCGAGGTCGGCCGCAACCTGGCTACCACCCCCGGCTCGGTGGTGTTCCGCAACGAGATGTTCGAGCTGATCCACTACAAGCCGATGAGCGAAAAGCAGTACGAGCGCCCCCTGCTGGTAGTGCCGCCACAGATCAACAAGTTCTACATCTTCGACCTCAGCCCGGAGAAGAGCTTCGTCCAGTACTGCCTGAAGAACGGCCTGCAGGTGTTCATGATCAGCTGGCGCAACCCTGACGCGCGTTATCGCGAGTGGGGCCTGTCCAGCTATGTGCAGGCAGTGGAGGACGCCACCGAGGTGTGCCGTCTGATCACCGGCAGCAAGGAGATCAACCTGCTGGGCGCCTGCGCCGGCGGCCTCACCGTAGCCGCCCTGCAGGGCCACCTGCAGGCCAAGCGCCAGCTGCGCAAGATCGGCTGCGCCACCTACATGGTCAGCCTGATGGACAGTCAGGTGGAAAGCCCAGCGATGCTGTTCGCCGACGAGCAGACCCTGGAATCGGCCAAGCGCCGTTCCTATCAGAGCGGCGTGCTCGATGGCCGCGACATGTCCCGGGTGTTCGCCTGGATGCGCCCCAACGACCTGATCTGGAACTACTGGGTCAACAACTACCTG
>NZ_JPMY01000045.1:0-143812 GCF_000761545.1 Pseudomonas sp. ML96
GCGAAAAATCTCGCCAGGCTAGGCGTGGGACGCAGGCAATGGTCATTCCCTTGGCAAGTCCCACAACAACGCATGGCGAGATTTTCCGCGCAACCCGCAGGGACGGGCCTATTTTTGTGCGGGGCGTTGTTACTCGATGGCTCATTTGGAATGCCAAACTTCGCATCTCGCGCCTAGCTCCGCGCAAAAATAGGCGCCGTCGCGGTCGCGGCGAAGCGCTAACAGACCCTAAAATGTCGAACTTTTGCTTCGGGTGATGACCATGGCTCTGATCGGGCGCTTCAATTCTCTGCAGGTGGCCAAGCTGGCCGACTTCGGCCTCTTTCTCGACGGCGGTGCCGACGGCGAGATCCTCCTGCCCAAGCGCTATATCCCCAAGGGCGAGCCCTGCGAGGTGGGCGACTGGCTCAACGTGTTCATCTACCTGGACAGCGAAGACCGCCTGATCGCCACCACCGAGAAGCCCAAGCTGCAGGTCGGCGGCTTCGCCAGCCTCAAGGTGGTGGACATCAACCGCATCGGCCTGTTCTTCGACTGGGGTCTGTCCAAGGACCTGCTGATGCCGCACTCCGAGGAGAAGCGCCCGCTGCAGGTCGGCGATTACTGCGTGGTGCACGCTTACCTCGACCGCAGCCGGCGCATCACCGCCACCGCGCGCCTGGATCGCTACCTGGATAAGACCCCGGCTAATTACCAGGCCGGCCAGGAAGTCGATCTGTTGGTGGTGGAGCAGACCGACCTGGGCTTCAAGGCCATCATCAACGGCCAGCACTGGGGCCTGATCCACAAGAACGAGGTGTTCAAGTTCCTGCGTGGTGGCTCCCAGGAGAAGGGCTACATCAAGGAGCTGCGAGCCGACGGCAAGATCAGCCTGAGTCTGCAGCCGGTCGGCCAGCAGGCCCGTGACGATCTGTCCGAGCAGATCCTCACCGCACTGCGTGACGCCGGCGGCAGCCTGGCGCTGTCCGACAAGAGCTCGCCCGAGGCCATCAGCAAGGTCTTCGGCGTCAGCAAGGGCAACTTCAAGAAGGCCATCGGCGGACTGTTCAAGCAGGGCCTGATCCGCATCCTCGACGACCGTATCGAACTGGTCTGAGGCCGGTTTATCGCTAGAGGAGGCAGGCGCTACGCCTGCCTCGGGCGTGATTACGGCTTGCGCGCCAGCAGCACGGCGCGGGTTGGCGCCGGCAGGCCTTCGATGGTGCGGCTGTGGTCGGCCGGGTCGAGGAATTCCGGCAGCGACTGGAAGCGCATCCAGTCGGTGGCGCGCTGCTCTTCCACGCTGGTGGTGGAGACATCCACGCAGCGCACGTCGACGAAGCCGGCGCGGCGCAGCCACAGCTCCAGCGCCGGCACCGAGGGCAGGAACCAGACGTTGCGCATCTGCGCGTAGCGGTCCTCGGGCACCAGCACCTGCTGGGCGTCACCTTCGACCACCAGGGTTTCCAATACCAGTTCGCCGCCGCGCACCAGCTTGTCCTTGAGGTCGAGCAGGTGGTCGATGGGCGAGCGCCGGTGGTAGAGCACGCCCATGGAGAACACGGTGTCGAAGCCTTCCAGCTTGGCCGGCAGCTCCTCCAGGGCCAGCGGCAGGTGCCAGGCCGAGGCGTCGGGCAGGTAGTTCTTCACGGCGAGGAACTGGTTGAGGAACAGCCAGTTGGGGTCGACGCCGACCACGCTGTCGGCGCCGGCGCCGAGCATACGCCACATGTAGTAGCCGTTGCCGCAACCGACATCGAGGATGCGCTTGCCGGCCAGGTCGAGGTGTGGGGCGACCCGCGTCCATTTCCAGTCCGAGCGCCACTCGGTGTCGACATGCACGCCGAACAGGTCGAACGGCCCCTTGCGCCAGGGGATCAGGCCCTGCAGTGCGGTCTTCAGCGTGTTTTGCGTGGCCTCGTCGCAGCTTGCTTGCAGGCGCAGCTCGCCTTTCAGATCGGCGTGGCTGACCGCGAGCTGCGGCAGCGCCTCCACGGCGGCATACCAGCGCTCTAAGTCGCCGTGGCCGGTAGCCAGCTTGGCATCGAGCTGGCCGGGCAGGCCGGCGGCCCAATCCTGCAGCGGGGTGCCGGCCAGTTGTTGTTGCAGAGCGTCGAGGTCGAGGCGGCGGAAGATCATGGCAGGGCGATCAGCGAGGCGAAGTTGAGGCACTGGAACCACGGCACGACCTTGCTGAAGCCGGCGGCCAGCAGGCGTTCGCGGTGCTGTTCCAGGCTGTCCGGCTTCATCACGTTCTCGATGGCGCTGCGCTTCTGCGCGATTTCCAGCTCGCTGTAGCCATTGGCGCGCTTGAAGGCCAGGTGCAGCTCGCCGAGCAGGGCGTGTTCGTCGGCATTCTCGAAGCGCAGCTTTTCCGAGAGGATCAGCGCGCCGCCCGGTAACAGGGCCTGGTGGATGCGCCCGAGCAGCTCCAGGCGTTGTTCCGGGGCGATGAATTGCAGGGTGAAGTTCAGCGCCACCAGCGAGGCGGGCTGGAAGTCCAGGCTGAGGATGTCGGCCTCGATCACCTCGGCCGGCAGCAGCTCCTGGAACATGGCGTCCTGGGCGTGCAGGTATTCGGAGCAGCGCTCGACCATGGCGTGGGAGTTGTCCACGGCGATCACCCGGCAGTCGTCGGTCTTCACGTGGCGGCGCAGGGCCTGGGTCACGGCGCCGAGCGAGCAGCCCAGGTCATACAGGGCGCTGTGCGGCTGGGCGAACTGCGCGGCCAGCACACCGAGGTTCTCGACGATGGTCGGGTAGCCCGGTACCGAACGCTTGATCATGTCCGGGAAGACCTTGGCCACGTCCTCGTTGAAGACGAAGTCCGGCACCTGGTCCTGGGGCTGGGCGAAGAGGCGGTCGGGCTGCTGTTTCACGGTGATCGGTCCGGGCGGAAAGGCCGGCATTTTAGCCAAGAGCTTGCAGCAACCCAACCGCCATCAGGGCAACTGATCCAGAATGAATTCGCCTCCGCCTTGCAGCGGGCCTAGTGGATTGCGCTTGACCTCGTAGCGGCGAATGTTCGGCTCGCCGTTGCTGACCTTGTGCACCAAGACGTCGTCGACCAAAACGAACACTGCGCGGAAGGTCCAGCCCTTCAGTTCCCGTGTTTTACGGAAGTTGAGCACGTCGGCCCAGAAGCTGCCCACGCGTTGAGTGTCGGTCTTGTTGAACTCGAATGCGTAGCCGATGCAACGATCCTTGGCCTCCAGGCAGCGCAGCATGCCATCCGGCAAGTATTCAATAGGTACGTTGGGCTGGACGAACATCAGACGCAAATCAATGAACGAGAGCATCTTACCGTTGCCCTGGCTCAGCGGGTCGAAGCCCAGAGCGAACAGTTCGGAGCGGGTGGTCGTGCCCGCTTGCGCCTGGGCGTAGCGAATCTCGGTGTCAGTGTAATCGCCGAAGGGAGATGTGACTTCCGCCCGCTGGCTGGGCAGCAGGCTGGTGCAGCCAGGCAGCAAGAGCAGTGAAAGCATCAACAGTGCCCACGAGTTGCCACGCATGGCAGCCTCCTTGAAAGGTCCCCACTCTCTTCATATAGACGATCTGTCGTGCGGCTGCCGTCTCATGGCTGAGACAGAAGGTCGTTGTCGGCGATGGCCGGAAAATCGTGGCTAACCTTGGCGCAGCGGTTACTCTTATTGGACGAGAAGTACAGAGGGATTGCTGGAACATGCGAACGGTGACGCGACTTCAGGCTGGCTTCCTGCTGGCGCTCTTCATGCTCAGCCTCAACCTGCTGCTGCCGTTGATGGGCGGGCGCTGGATGGACGCGACGAGCGCGCTCTACGAGCGTGATGAAGACCTGCTGGAACGCAGCGAACTGCTGCTGTCGGCGCTGGTGGATGGCGAGACCGGCCAGCGCGGCTTCGTCATCAGCGGCCGTGAAGATTTCCTTTCCCCGCTCTACCAGGGCTATGCTGAAGTCGACCAGTTGCTGCAGGAGCTGCAGATTCTCCTGGCCGATGACCCGAAGCTGCTGGGGCAGCTCGAGGCGCTACGGCCGGTGCTGGCTGAGCAGCGCACCTACTTCGACGGTGTCATCGGCCTGCGCCGCGAGCAGGGCATGCAGGCCGCCAGCGAGCTGATCAGCCAGGGCCGCGGCAAGCGGCTGATGGACAGCATCCGCTTGCAGGTCGACCACATGCAGGGTGAGCTCAAGAGCCGCATGACGGTGCTGGAGCAGCGCCGCGAGTGGCAGCAGCAGATCGTCATGGGGCTGCTGGTGCTGATTGCCATCCTCGACCTGGCGGTGATCGCCCTGTTGTTCCACTTCACCTTCCGTACGCTCAGGGAGGGCAAGAAGTCGCGGCAAGCGCTGCAGAGCCTCAGTGAGCAGCTGTCCAGTGGCATGCAGCGCTTGGAGCTGCGCAATCGCGAGATTTCCCTGCTCAGCCGTATGGCCGGGGCGCTGCACTCGATCACCCGTTTCGATGAGTGCTACAGCATCGTCGGGCGCTTCGCCGAGCAGCTGTTCCCGCAGAACACCGGCAGCCTGACCCTCTACCACCCCTCGCGCGATGTGCTCGAAGACGTCGCTCACTGGGGCAACTGGACGCAGGGTTCCGAGCTGTTCGAGCCGCATTCCTGCTGGGCCATTCGCCGCGGGCAGAGTCACCAGGTGGCCGACCCGAGCAAGGACCTGCTGTGCCCGCACCTGGAGGGCACGCCGATGGCCGCGCACAGCTATGTCTGCGTGCCGCTGATGGCCCAGGGCGAGCCTCTTGGCGTGCTGACCCTGGCCGGTGAAAATCCGGCCGATCTCGAACTGGCCGAGGCCTTTGCCGAACAGGTATCGCTGGGTGTTTCCAACCTGTCGCTGCGTGAGAGCCTGCGCCAGCAGTCGTTGGTGGATGCCCTGACCGGCCTGCATAACCGCCGCTTCCTCGACGAGACCCTGCGCCGCGAACTGCTACGGGCCAGCCGCAAACAGTCGGCGGTGGCGGTGGTGCTGCTCGACGTCGACCACTTCAAGCGCTTCAACGACACCTTCGGCCACGAGGCCGGCGACCTGGTGCTGCGCAACCTGGCGTTGGAGATGAAACGCAACGTACGCACCAGCGACCTGGCCTGCCGCTATGGCGGCGAGGAGTTTGCCCTGGTGATGCCGGAGATCAGCCGCGAGGACGCCATCGACCGCTGCGAGGCGCTACGCGTGGCGGTCAGTCGCCTGCAGGTGCGCTATGGCGGTCAGCCGCTGGGGCCGATCAACATCTCGCTGGGCCTGGCCTGGTTCCCCGAGGACGGCAGCGAGATGGATCGTCTGCTGCATGCCGCCGATACCGCGCTGTACCAGGCCAAGCGCACTGGGCGTAACCGCCTGTGCATCTATAGCCGCGAGATGGATGGTGCCGAGGAGGCTCCTTCTTCCTGAACCGTGCGTGACGTCAGCACCACGGCTGAGGCGGCGATGCCGAACTGGCCCAGCCAGTAGCTGAGGATGATGGCGTAGCGTGCGCCTTCGAACGGTGCGACGAAGCGGTTGATGCCGATCAGGCTGTCCGACAGCACGAACAGCGCCGCGCCGCCGGCGGCCAGCCAGGCGGAGCGGCTGGCAACCTGGCCGACGCGGGCCAGGGCGCGCCAGAGCATGGCGCCGATGGCCAGGCTGTACAGCGCCACCGGTAGCAGCAGCGGGCCGAGCCCGGCACTGGCCAGGACGAAGAACATGCCACCGGCCGCCACCGCTGCGATCAGTAGGTCGAGCGGCGCCAGGCGGCGGGTGTCGCCCAGGTAGGCGACGAGATAGGCGAGGTGGGCGAGCAGGAAGGCGCCCAGACCGAAGACGAACAGGTCGGCCGGCCATTCCAGCAGCATGTCGCCCAATAGAGAGAAGGCCAGGCCTATGCCGATCCAGCGCCGATAGGCACCTGCTGGTGCCTGGCGCAGCCAGATCAGCAGGCAGATCACCGGCAGCGGCTTACTCAGCAGGCGCAGCCAGGGCAGTTCGAGTTGGTGGCCGAGCAGGAACAGCACGACGCCGACGAGGGCGATGAGTAGAAGCAATGGGCGCATGGCGAAGCTCTCTTGTTGTTTGCGCCCATTATTGCCATCGCAGCGGCCGAGGCCAGTGCGACGTATGACAGCCGGGGAGGCTTATCGCGTCAGAGATTAGAGCCAGATCTCATCCTGGTGGCCGCCTGCTTTGATCCTCTGAAGCAGTTTCTCGGCTTCTTCGAAATTGCGGCAGGCAAGCAGGAAGCGATTTTTCCCGGTCTTGCGATTCCAGATCGCCGGGCTGCCGGCTTTGGTTGTGATGATCTCGAACTCGCCCAGGTTCTTGGGAAGGCGTACCCGAGCCATCTTGTCAGCGCACGCTGATCTTGCAGTCGATGGTCTTGGCCGGTGCCACTTCTACTTCCCAGGGGCGGCGGTACTGCATCAGCAGGCGGCCTTCACCTGTCTGGTAGGCCTGGTAGCGCCAGCTGGACTGGCCGCCGGCGCCGACCAGGCCGGCGTCTTCCGGCGTCACGTAGACCTCGGGGCCCAGGCTGCGCAGCACGCCGGGGGCGGCGTCGGCCACTACCCAGCGGAAGCCGGTGGTGGGGTTGCTCGGCAGCGTCACGGTCAGGGTCTGGCCGGCGTGCAGCTGCATCGGGCACTTGCCCAGCTGCTTCTCCTCCACGCTGACGCTGGGCTTGGGCTGCGAGCTGCAGGCGGCCAGCAGGGCGAGGCCGCAGGGCAGCAGCAGGCGGTGGGCACGATTCATGGCGGACTCCTGTCGATCGAAAACCTGCACAGCATAGCGGGCGGCCGGATCAGCCGAACAGCACCTTGGCCACGTCGGCGTAGCGTTTGGCGAAGTGCACGGTGATGCCTTCCTTCAGATAGTCCGGCAGCTCGGCGAAGTCGCCACGGTTGGCTTCCGGCAGGATCAGCTCGAACAGCTTCTGCCGGCGCGCCGCGATCACCTTTTCACGCACGCCGCCGATCGGCATCACCTGGCCGGTCAGTGACAGTTCGCCAGTCATCGCCACGCCCTTCTTCGGCGCCTGCTTGCGCGCCAGGGAGAGCAGGGCGCTGGCCATGCTGATGCCGGCGCTGGGGCCGTCCTTGGGCGTGGCACCATCCGGTACATGCAGGTGGACGAAGGCCTGATCAAAGAAGGTCGTATCGCCACCGTATTTCTTCAGGTTGGCGGTGACGTAGCTGTAGGCGATCTCCGCCGACTCCTTCATCACCTCGCCGAGCTGGCCGGTGAGCTTGAAGCCGCGGTTGAGCGTGTGGATGCGCGTGGCTTCGATCGGCAGGGTGGCGCCGCCCATACTGGTCCAGGCCAGGCCGGTAATGATGCCGGTGCCGGAGAGCACCTGCTCGCCGCGGAACAGCGGCATGCCGAGGTAGCCTTCCAGGTCCTTGGGGCCGATCTTCACTGGCGTGCCGGGTTCGTCGAGCAGCTTGACCACTGCCTTGCGCACCAGCTTGCCGAGCTGCTTCTCCAGCTGGCGCACGCCGGCCTCGCGGGCGTATCCCTCGATCACCGCCTTGAGCGCGGCGTCGTTGATGCTCAGCTGGGCTTTCTTCACACCGGCCTTTTCCAGCTGGCGCGGCCACAGGTGGCGCTTGGCGATGGCCAGCTTCTCCTCGGCGATGTAGCCGGACAGGCGGATCACCTCCATGCGGTCGAGCAGCGGCCCGGGGATGGAGTCGAGGGTGTTGGCGGTGCAGACGAACAGCACCTTGGACAGGTCCAGGCGCAGGTCCAGGTAGTGGTCGAGGAACTCGACGTTCTGCTCCGGATCGAGAGTCTCCAGCAGTGCCGAAGCCGGGTCGCCCTGGTAGCTGGCGCCCATCTTGTCGATCTCGTCGAGCATGATCACCGGGTTCATCACCTCGGCTTCCTTGAGCGCCTGCACCAGCTTGCCGGGCATGGCGCCGATGTAGGTGCGGCGGTGGCCCTTGATCTCCGCCTCGTCGCGCATGCCGCCTACGCTGAAGCGGTAGAACGGCCGGCCGAGGGATTCGGCGATGGACTTGCCGATGCTGGTCTTGCCCACGCCGGGTGGTCCGACCAGCAGCACGATGCTGCCGGCGATCTCGCCCTTGAAGGCGCCGACGGCAAGGAACTCGGTGATGCGCGCCTTGATGTCGTCCATCCCGGCGTGGTGCTTGTCCAGCACTTGGCGGGCGTGGCCGAGGTCGAGCTTGTCCTGGCCGAACACGCCCCAGGGCAGGGTGGTGGCCCAGTCCAGGTAGTTGCGCGTTACTGCGTATTCGGGCGAGCCGGTCTCGAGGATGGCCAGCTTGCCCAGCTCCTCGTCGATGCGCTTCTGTGCCTGGGGCGGCAGGGTCTTGCCTTCCAGGCGGGCACGGAATTCATCGGCGTCGGCGCTGCGGTCGTCCTTGGTGATGCCCAGCTCCTGCTGGATCACCTTGAGCTGCTCCTTGAGGAAGAACTCGCGCTGGTGCTCGCCGATCTTGCGGTCGACCTCGGCGGACAGTTCGTTCTGCAGGCGCGCGACCTCCACTTCCTTGCGCAGCAGCGGCAGCACCTTCTCCATGCGACGCAGGATCGGCACGCAGTCCAGCACCTCCTGCAGCACATGGGCCGGGGCGGTGGTCAGGGCGGCGGCGAAGTCGGTCAGCGGCGACGGATCGTTGGGGCTGAAGCGATTCAGGTAGTTCTTCAGCTCCTCGCTGTACAGCGGGTTGAGCGGCAGCAGTTCCTTGATCGCATTGATCAGCGCCATGCCATAGGCCTTGACCTCGTCGCGCTGATCATTGGCACTCGGCGGGTAGTCCACCTCGGCCAGGTAGGGCGGACGATGACGCTTGAGCCAGCCGCGCACCTTGACCCTGCCCAGGCCCTGGGCGACGAACTGCAGCTTGCCGTCGACGCGGCTGGCCTGGTGGATCTTCACCAGGGTACCGTGCTCGGGCAGCGAGTCGGTGTCGAAGTGGCGCGGATCGGTCACCGGCTGGTCGACGTAGAACAGCGCCATGCACTTGTGCTCGGTGTTGGCCACCAGCTCCAGGGTCTCGGCCCAGTGCTCCTCACTGACGATGACCGGCAACACCTGCGCCGGGAAGAAGGGGCGGTTATGGATCGGCAGGACGTACAGCTTGTCCGGCAGGGACTGGCCGGGGAGGGCCAGGCCGGTGGCTTGCGGGGTGGCTTCGGCTTCGATGTAGTCGGAACTGTCGCTCATGACGATCCTTGCACGGCAATCGGTGGTAGGTCGTTAGATGGGGTGACCCTAGCGGCATTTCAACGATTTGCCATGGCGAGTGCAGGTGCAACCTTTTCCCGTTTGTCGGTGGTACTGCCGAAATGAGGTGCAACCCGGTAAAGTGCAACCCTTTCCGGCAGCCGTCTTGCACCATGCTCAACGCCCGTCTCGCTCGCCTCGACGCTCAGGCCCATGCCCACGCTCACGACCATCACCAGTTGGTGATGTCGCTGGCCGGGCGCGCCGAATTTGAGGTCAACGGTTGTGGTGGCGAGGTCTGCCGCATGCGCGCCTGCCTGGTGCCGGGTGATGCCGGGCACGAGTTCGCCGGCATGGGCGACAATCGCATGCTAATCCTCGATCTGGACGAGCAGGACACCTCGCCGGAAGACCTGGAACTGCTCGCCCAGCTGTTCGAGAGCCCGCGCTACCCGGCACTGGATGCCGATTTCCAGAACCTGCTGAGCTATGCCGGAGCCGAACTGGCGCGCTACGGCAGCGACCAGCACCTGGCCCGTGCGCTGGGCGGCGTGTTGTTGCGTGCCCTGCATCTGCGCCTGTTCGGCGAGGGGCGCCGGCAGCAGTTGGCGGGCCTGGATGTAGCGCGCCTGGATGCCTATATCGGCGAGCACCTGGCGCGGCGCATCACGGTGATCGAGCTGGCCCAGGTGGCCTGCCTCAGCCCCAGCCATTTCCACGCCCAGTTCAAGGACAGCCTGGGCCTGACCCCGCACCAGTACCTGCTCAAGACCCGCCTCGACCACGCCGCGCGCCTGCTGCGCGAGAGCCCGCTGCCGCTGGTGCGGATCGCCGAGGAATGCGGCTTCTCCAGCCAGAGCGCGCTGACCACCGCCATGCGTCGCTACATGGGCCTCACGCCGAAGCGTCTGCGCGGGTTGCAGTAAGCCTCAGTCGCCGGTCGCCACCGGGCGTGCCGGATCGGTGATCCACTCGCTCCAGGAGCCCGCGTACAGCGGCGCCAGCGGATAGCCGGCGAGGCTCATGGCGAACAGGTTGTGGCAGGCGGTGACGCCGGAGCCGCAATAGGCCACCAACTCTTCCACAGGACGCGCGCCACGCAGGGTATCGAAGCGTGCGCGCAGCTGTTCGGCCGGCAGGAAGCGCCCGTCGCTGCCCAGATTGTCAGTGAACACCGCGCACTGGGCGCCGGGAATGTGCCCGGCCACCGGGTCCAGCGGCTCTACCTCGCCACGGAAGCGCGGCAGAGCGCGGGCGTCGAGCAGGGTCAGTTCGGCGCGGCCGAGGCGTTGCTGCAGCTGCGCGGCGCTGAGCAGCAGGGCGGCATCCGCCTGGCCCGTGAAGTTGCCGGGCTGGCTGGTGGGCAACTGATCGCTCAGCGGCAGGCCGGCTTCCTTCCACGCCTTGAAGCCGCCATCGAGGATGAACACGCCATCGCGCTTGCCCAGCCAGGCCAGCAGCCACCAGGCACGGGCGGCGAAGGCTCCTGGGCCGTCGTCATACAGCACCACGTCCGAATCATTGTCGATGCCCCAGGCGCGCAGCCGGGCGACCAGCTCATTGGCCTGCGGCAGTGGGTGGCGGCCGGTCACGCCCTTGATCTTGGCCGACGACAGGTCGTGCTCCAGGTCGGCGAAGCGGGCGCCGGGAATATGTCCCTCGGCATAGCTGCGCGTGCCGTGGGTCGGATCGTCGAGGGCGAAGCGGCAATCGAGGATCACCTGGTTGGCCTGATCCAGACGGGTGTGCAGGCGTTCTGCGGTGATCAGCTGGGCGAGGGGCATGGGACCTCCTGTGTCGAATTCATGGCTAGGCGCATCTTAAGGACAGCCACGCATAACCAGAAGCGAACCCGGGCGTCTTTTTCGGCTCATACAGCGGTTCGCCACGAGAGGAAGTCCAATGCTCAGCCTGCAACCTGCCATCGAAAGCGCCAACCTGGCCCGCCGCGTCGGCGTGGTTTTCGGAACCGCGCTGGTCACTCTGTACTTCTGCATCCTGATCCTGCTGCGCGGGGTGTGCGGGCGTTTGCGCCGCGCTGACGTGGATCGCTATACCCGGCGCTGGTCGGGACTGTTGCTGCGCTTGGTGCGGATGAACCTCAGCGTGCATGGCGCGATGCCGGACTTCAACGATGGCCGCCGCTACATCCTGCTCAGCACTCATGCCAGCCACTACGACATCCCCGCCAGCTTCGTCGCCCTGCCGGGCTCGATCCGTATGCTGGCGAAGAAGGAGCTGTTTGGCATACCGGTATTCGGCGCGGCGATCCGCGCGGCCGAGTTTCCCTCGGTGGACCGGCACAACCGCCACCAGGCGGTGAAGGACCTGGAGAAGGCCCGCAGCATGATGGAGAGCGGCATCGTCCTGTGGGCCGCGCCGGAAGGTACGCGCTCGAAGGACGGGCAGCTGCTGCCGTTCAAGAAGGGCTGCTTCCACCTGGCTCTGGATACCAACGCGATCATCGTGCCGATCGCCTTCCGCGGCATCTCCGAGGTGCTGCCGGCACGCACCTGGCGCTTCAACCTGGGCCTGCCGGTACAGCTGCACATCGGCGCGCCGATCGATGCCAGCCGCTATAGCCCGGAGCAACTGCCGGAGCTGATGGCGCAGACCCGCCTGAGCATGCAGGAACTGTTGGGGGCACCCACGCCGAGCGTGGTGCCGGCCCGGCTCGCTGAACAGCCGGTGTGAAACGAAAAAGCCCGCCGAATGGCGGGCTTTTTCATGGGGCCGCTATCAACGGATCTGCAGCTTGCCGATGCGGTCATTGTCCAAGCTACCCAGATACAGATAGTCGCCGACCGGCTTCACCGAAGTGACCATGCGCAGGTGGGTGCCGCTGGTGTCGTGCAGGCTCTGCACGATCTCGCCCTGCTCGTTGAGGGCGATGGCCAGGCCATAGGAGGCTGGCTTCGGCCACAGCGCGCGCGGCAGCTTGGCCAGCTGGGCCTTGAGCCACGGCTGGTTCTGCAGGAAGTCGGCGTCGCTCTTGCGCGGGGTCGGCAGGGCCACCCAGAAGGTGCCGGCGCGGTCGCCCTGCAGGTTGTCCGGCATGCCCGGCAGGTTGTCGGCGAAGATCTCGTGGGTGCCGGCCTTGTCGCCCTTCAGCCAGTAGCGCTGGATGCGGTAGCGGTAGGTCTCGTTGACCAACACGAAATCCTCATGCTGCGACAGGGCCACGCCGTTGCCGAAGTACAGGTCCTTGAGCAGCACCTCGGTCTTGCCGTTGGCCGGATCGAACACCATCAGGCGCCCGTAGGGTCGGCCTTCGAGCAGGTCGAGCAGGTAGTCCGGCTGTTGGAACTTGCTGGAAGCATCGGTGAAGTAGATGCGCCCGTCGCTGGCGATATCCAGGTCGTCGGTGAAGGCGAAGGGCACGCCGTCGGCGGCGGTGGTGAGCACCTCGATCTTGCCGGTCGGGTCGATGCGCAGCAGGCCCTTGTAGGCGTCGGCGACGATCAGGTTGCCCTGGGCGTCGAAGTCCATGCCCAGCGGGCGGCCGCCGGTGGCGGTGAAGGTCTCGACCTTGCCGTCGGTGATGCGGATTACCCGGCCGTCATGCAGGCCGGCGTAGACCCGGCCCTGGGCGTCCACCGCGGTATCTTCCGGGCCGTGGATCTGCCCTTGGCCGAGCAGTTCGGCTTTCATCAGGGTGTCGTTGGGCTCCAGGACGCCGGTCATCTGCGGCGCCTGCTGCGGCTGCCAGGCCAGCGGGTCGATGGGGCTTGGGGTGAGGGCCAGGTAGCTGGCGGCGCCGGCCAGTAGCAGGACCAGCAGACCGAGAAATTTCTTCATTTCTTGTTATTCCCTATGGAAGAAGTGCGCGCAGTGTAGCGTTTCAGGCTGGCGATAGCGCAGCCCCGAGATGCTGGAATAGGTGGTCATAAACCAGGCGTACCCGCGCCGCCACCGGACCGCGCTGGGGGCGGTAGATGAACAGCTCGAAGGGCTCCGGTGCGGTGTCGGGCAGCAGCGCCTGCAGGTGGCCGCTGGCCAGGTGCTGGTCGATCAGGTAGCCCGGCAGCTGGGCGATGCACAGACCGGCAAGGGCGGCGGCGCACTCGCTCTGCTGGTCGTCGGTGGTGAAGGCCGGGTGGCTGGGTACGAACTGCTGCTGACCGGCGAAATACCAGGGCCAGATACGCCCGGTGTTCTGGTCGACCAGTGCGGACAGTGGCAGGTTCTGCAGGGCCTGCAGGTTGTCCGGCACGCCGTGGCGTTGCAGCAGGGCAGGGGCAGCCACCACCTGCAGGTGGATCGGCGCGATGACCCGGGCGATATAGCTGCGGTCGCGGACGGAGCCGATGCGCACGCCGATATCGATGCGCTCGTCCACCGTGTCGGCGATCAGCTCGCTCAGGCGCAGGTCCAGCTCGATCTGTGGATGTTCGCGCAGCAGCGGGGCCAACAGCGGTATCAGGATGTCGCGGCCGATCGAGTGCGGTGCGGTGATGCGCACCGTGCCGGCCAGGTCCTGGCGCTGCTCACGGCTGTGGCGCTGGAACAGCTGGTCGACGCCGCCGAGCGCCGGGCGCGCCTCGGCGGCCAGGCGTTCACCGAAGGCGGTGATGCGCACCTGGCGGGTACTGCGGTGAAACAGCTGCTCGCCGAACTGGCTTTCCAGATCCTGCACCGCGCGGGTCACGGCTTGCGGCGAGATGCCCAGGCGGCTGGCTGCCTCGCGGAAGCTGGCGGATTCGGCAGCGCAGCAGAAGATGCGCAACAACTCCATGCGGTTGAGCATGGTGGCTCCTTTGTTCCTATTTTTGGAATTCCTAAATCCTATCTATTCCATTCTCTTCACTAAAGCGCTTTTCCATACTCGCCGCCACGCAGAAGCCTTCTGCCCATTGCGAACCTGAATCGGGAGTGCCGAACATGAGCAACAACATCAGCGACAAAGTGGTAGTGATCACTGGCGCCAGCAGCGGCCTGGGCGAAAGCACTGCTCGCCACCTGGCCGCCCGCGGCGCCAAAGTAGTACTGGCAGCGCGCCGCACCGAGCGCCTGGAAAACATCGTTGCGGAAATCCGTGCGGCCGGGGGCAATGCCATCGCCGTGACTACCGACGTGACCGTGCAGCAGCAGGTCCAGGCCCTGGCCGACGCGGCCATCGCCGAGTTCGGCCGCATCGACGTGATGGTCAACAACTCGGGCCTGATGGCCATTGCACCGATGGAGCAGGGCCGCACCGACGAGTGGGACCGCATGATCGACATCAACATCAAGGGCGTGCTCTATGGCATCGCCGCCGTGCTGCCGCAGATGCAGAAGCAGGCCAGCGGGCAGATCATCAACATCGCCTCGGTGGCCGGGATCAAGGTGTTCTCGCCGGGCGGCACCGTCTACAGCGGCACCAAGTTCGCCGTGCGGGCGATCAGCGAGGGCCTGCGCCATGAAGTCGGCGGCAGCATCCGCGTCACCGTGATCTCTCCCGGCGCGGTGGATTCCGAGCTCAAGCACGGCAGCTCCGACGAGGCCTCGTCGCGCAACGTCAACGAGTTCTACCAACAGGCCATCCCGGCCGACTCGGTGGCCCGCGCCATCGCCTACGCCATCGAGCAGCCGGCGGACGTGGACATCAGCGAAGTGGTACTGCGTCCGACCCAGCAGGAGTTCTGATGGGCGGCGAGCGACCGGGCCTGCTCCGGTCGCTCGAATGCCCGGCCGGCGTGCCGGGCATATATACTGCGCGGCACTATCAAAGGAGTGCCGCGTGGCCATCGATATTCAATGGATCCTCGACGACGCCAGTCTGGCGCGTCATTGCGCCGAGTGGCGGCAGTTGCCCTACGTCGCCCTCGATACCGAATTCATGCGGGTCGACACCTTCTACCCCATCGCCGGCCTGCTGCAGGTGGGTGACGGCACGCGTGCCTACCTGATCGATCCGCTCGAGGTGAAGGACTGGGCGCCGTTCGCCGAACTGCTGGAAGACCGCGCCGTGACCAAGGTGCTGCACTCCTGCAGCGAGGACCTGGAAGTCTTCCTGCGCCTGACCGGCAGTTTGCCCGCGCCGCTGTTCGATACCCAGCTGGCCGGTGGCTACCTCAATATCGGCTTCTCCATGGGCTATTCGCGCCTGGTGCAGGAAGTGCTCGGCATCGAGCTGCCCAAGGGCGAGACCCGTTCCGACTGGCTGCAGCGCCCGCTGTCGGAGACCCAGGTCAGCTACGCCGCCGAGGATGCCGTGCACCTGGCCGAGCTGTACCAGGCGCTGCTGCCCAAGCTGTCGGCGGACAAGCTGGCCTGGATTGTCGAAGACGGTGCCGAACTGGTCAGCAACCTGCGCCGCGAAATCGACCCGGACGAGGCCTATCAGGACGCCAAGCTGGGCTGGAAGCTGTCGCGGCAGCAACTCGCCGTGCTGCGCGTGCTCTGCTCCTGGCGCGAACGTCAGGCACGGGCGCGCAACCAGCCGCGCAACCGCATCCTGCGTGAACACTCGCTGTGGCCGCTGGCGCGTTTCCAGCCGGATAACACCGTGGCCCTGGCGCGCATCGAAGACATGCACCCGCGCACCGTGCGCCAGGATGGCGAGACCATCCTGCGCCTGATCCGCGAGGCCGCCGCCTTGCCGCCCGAGCAGTGGCCCGAGCCGCTACCAGCGCCCTTGCCGATCGAGGCCGGTGCGCTGATCAAGCAGCTGCGTGCCGTGGGCCAGCGCGAGGCCGAGCGCCTGCAGATGGCGCCCGAGCTGATGCTGCGCAAGAAATCCCTCGAAGCCCTGCTCAAGAGCGGCTTCCCCGACGGCCCATGGACGCTGCCGGACAACCTGCGCGGATGGCGCCGAGAACTGATGGGCCAGGCCCTGCTGGACGAACTGCAATGAAGAAGATCTGCTCCATCTACAAGAGCCCGCGCAAGAACGAGATGTACCTCTACGTGCTCAAGGCCGATGCCCTCAAACGCGTGCCTGAGGGCCTGCTGGCCGCCTTCGGCGCGCCGCAGCTGTGCTTCGAGATGATCCTAACCCCGGAGAAGAAGCTGGCCCGCGAGGACATCGTCCAGGTGCTGGAGAACCTCGACAAGCAGGGTTATCACCTGCAGATGCCGCCGCCCGAGGACGACTACATCGAGCACCTGCCGGAAGAACTGCTGCGTCGCAACGACCCGGTCTGATGCGCATCTTCCTGCTGGAGCACGACCGCGAGCGCTATGCGCAGCTGTTGCCCGGACTCGAACTGTGCACCGACCCTGCGCAGGCGGCGAGCTGCCCGGTCTGGCTGGCCGAACCGGACCTGGCCGCGCCCCTGCTGCGCCAGGGCGTGCGCCCCGAATGGCTGCAGTCCACTTGGGCCGGCATCACGCCGCTGCTGGCGGACGACCTGCCACGCGATTACCGCCTGAGTCGGGCCGTCGGCATCTTCGGCCAACCGATGGCCGAATTCGTGCTGACTTACCTGCTGGCCCAGCGCCGCCGCCTGCTGGCGCGCCTGGCTAGCCAAGTCGAGCAGCGCTGGGACAACCAGCCGCCGCCCAGTCTGCGTGGCTGCAAGGTGCTGGTCGTCGGTGCTGGTGATATCGGCAGTGACATTGCCCGCCTGCTGGCGCCGTTCGGCGTGGAGCTGCGCGGCATCGCCCGCCAGCCGCGGCCGATTGCCCATTTTTCCGAGGTGCATGGCCTGGAGACGCTGGCCGAGCAGGCGGCCTGGGCCGATTGCCTGGTCAACGTGCTGCCCAACACCCCGACGACTCAGGACCTGTATGACGCAGCGCTGTTCGCGCGCATGCGCTCCGATGCGCTGTTCATCAACTGCGGGCGTGGGGTGGCGGTGGTCGAGGCCGATCTGATCGAGGCACTGCGCGCCGGGCATCTGGCCGCTGCAGTGATCGACGTGTGTCGCGAGGAGCCGCTGCCGCCGGGGCATCCGTTCTGGGATGCGCCGCGCCTGCTGCTCACCGGGCACAGCTCGGCACCCACCGATCCGGCGCTGATGGCCGAGCTGTTCCAGGACAACCTGCAGCGCTATCGCGATGGCCAGGCCTTACGCGGCGAGGTGGACTTCGCCCGCGGCTACTGACGGGCAGCCCTTGGCCGCGGATGCGTCTGCGGCTAGACTGCCGCGCCTTTACCCGCTGTACTCTCGATCATGGCCGCCCTCGTTCAACCCTTCTGGAAACGCAAGACACTCGCCCAACTCGACCAGGACGAGTGGGAGTCGCTGTGCGACGGCTGCGGCCTGTGCTGCCTGCAGAAGCTGGAAGACGAGGACGACGGCAGCGTCTACTACACGCGCATCGCCTGCAAATTGCTGGACCTGAAGACCTGCCGCTGCAGCGACTACAGCAACCGTCGCGCGCAGGTGCCGGACTGCGTCCAACTCACCCCGGCGCAGGCCGACGAATTCAAGTGGCTGCCGCCGACCTGCGCCTACCGCCTGGTCAGCGAGGGCAAGGACCTGCCGCTCTGGCATCATCTGGTCTGCGGCGACCGCGATGCCGTGCACCACGAACGCATTTCCCAGTCCGGGCGCATGCTCGCCGAAGGCAGCGTGGCCGAGGAGGACTGGGAGGATCACCTGATCTTCCGCGCCGGTTGAGCGTTTGCCCCTCGGCGCGTGTCCAACCCGATTCATAGCCATCTGCATGGAGCTTTTCGATGCCTGCCCGCAAGCTGCTGACCGCGACCCTTCTGCTTGGCCTGAGCTCGCCGCTGTGGGCGGCCAAGCGTGTCGATCTGGATTACCTCGTACGCTTCGTCCCCGGCGATGACCAGGCCGAAGTCAGCCTGACCCTGGAAAAGGGCGAGGTGGTGCGCAGTTTCGACTTCAACCTCGGCGACAAGGGCTACTACAGCGACTTCAAGACCGATGGCAACTGGGAGGCGAGCGGCGAGCAGCGCGGCACCTGGAAGCCGGCCAAGGGCAAGAGCACCCTGAGCTACAAGGTGCGCATCAACCATCCGCGCGACAACGGCAAGTTCGACGCGCGCATGACCGAGGACTGGGCCCTGCTGCGCGGCGACGACCTGGTGCCCAGCGCGCGTCTGGACAAGGACGAGAAGGTCGAGCTGGTCGCCCGCCTGCAGTTCGAGCTGCCGCAGGGCTGGAAGAGCGTAGAGACCGGCTGGCCGCGCGTGGACAAGAACAAGTTCCGCATCGACAACCCGTCGCGCCAATTCGACCGCCCCACCGGCTGGATGCTCGCCGGCAAGCTCGGCAGCCGTCGCGCCCAGCTCGGTGACACCGACGTCACCGTATCGGCTCCGGTGGGCGAGGGCATGCGTCGCATGGACATCCTCACCCTGCTGACCTTCATCTGGCCCGAGGCCCAGGCGGTGTTCCCGCGCGACCCGGCCAAGCTGCTCATCGTCGGCGCCGGCGACCCCATGTGGCGCGGGGGCCTGTCGGCGCCCAACTCGATCTTCTTCCACTCCGACCGCCCGCTGGTCAGCGAGAACGGCACCAGCTCGCTGGTGCACGAGCTGGTCCACGTATTCAGCCGCATCCGCGACACCGACAAGAGCGACTGGATCAGCGAAGGCCTGGCCGAGTACTACGCCATCGAACTGATGCGCCGTGCCGGCGGCATGAGCGAGGACCGCTACCAGGCCATCCGCAAGAAGCTGGTGAACTGGAGCAAGAAGGTCGGCAGCCTGCGCACCGAGAACTCCACCGGCCCGGTGACGGCGCGTGCGGTGCTGCTGTTGCAGGAGCTGGATCGCGAGATCCGCAAGAACACCGACAACCAGCGCTCGCTGGACGACGTCACCCGCGGCCTGATGCGCCTGGACAAGGCCAGCACTAAGGACTTCATCGAGATCAGCGAGAACGTCATGGGGCGCGGATCGGAAGTGCTCGACAGCAAACTGCTGCGTTGAATGGTGGCGCCTTGACAGGCGCCCTTCATTTAATTTCAAATGACATGCATTCTCATTTGGTGCTTGTCATCTCCTGAACCCGTACGGTCAGGCCTGCACCTGCCGTCGGAGTATTTGTGCGGGTATCGCGGGTCTTAAAGTTGTTGGAGCGCTGCGGTGGATGATCCGATCCGCCGTGGCATTTCCACGGCCTATTCCTCCTTCCATGGCGAGCTGGTGAAGTTCTTCGGCAAGCGCCTGGACAACACCAGCGATGCTGCCGACCTGGCGCAGGACGCCTTCACCCAGTGGCTCGATCGCGGCCGCGACAGCGATGTCCGCCAGCCACGTGCCTTTCTCTTCCAGATCGCCCGTAATCTGTTACGTGACCACTGGCGTCGCCAGCGTAGCCGCCCCCTGTCCGTCGAGTCGGAGAGCGAGTCGATGATCGAGCTGAAAGCCCCCGGCGGCCCTCAGGAGGTGGTAGAGCAACAACAGCGATTGCATTTGCTGGCTCAGGCACTGGATGATCTGCCGCCACGCCGGCGCGAGGCTTTCGTGCTGCACCGCTTCGATGGCCTTTCCCAGGCCGAAGTGGCGCAGCAGATGGGCATTTCGCTGAGCATGGTGGAGAAGCATGTGGCCAGTGCCTTGCTGCATTGCAAGCGGAGGCTGGATGCCGAGATGGTGGCGGGGGGAGAGGAACGATGAGCATGGATTCCAAGTGGCTGGCCGAGGAGCAGGCCGCCCAGTGGCTCAGTCGGCGTTCCAGTGCGTGTTTCTCGGCTGCAGATGAACAGCAGTTTCAGGACTGGCTGGGTGCCGCTGCACAAAACTCAGAGGCTTTCGCAGCGCTACAGCAAATCTGGGCCGACTTCAGCCAGGTACCGCGCCCCGTGCTGGCACCAGTGCGCGCCGCGCCACCTCGTCGCCACTGGCTGCGCCATGCTGCCGCGGCCGCCTGTATCGTCGCCGGGCTGCTGTTCGTGCAGAGCGATTTTTCGCCGCAGGTGGCGACAGAGCAAAGCTTCTCGAGCAGCCCGCAGGCCGTAAGTGAGGTCGAACTGGCGGATGGCAGTCGGGTCATGCTCAATCTCGATTCACGTATCCAGGTGCGCTATTTCGAAGACCGCCGCGAGGTCGTGTTGGAGCAGGGTGCGGCCTTCTTCTCGGTAGCTCACGATGCCAGCCGCCCATTCACGGTGCATGCGCGCGATAGCCGGGTACAGGTGCTGGGCACGCGTTTCAGCGTGCTCAAGGGCGATGAGCACCTGGCCGTGGCGGTGGAGCAGGGGCGCGTGCGCTTCTCGGCCAGACCAGGAGAGGGTGGAGAGGCGACACTGACGGCCGGCGACGCAGCCGATCTGAACTATGCCAGTGCTGAGCTCGAGCGCTCGCGACAGACGCCGGCGGAGATAGCCAGCTGGCGCAGCGGGCAGCTGATCTTCCGCAATCGCCCGCTGGGACAACTGGCGGATGAGCTGTCGCACTATCGTCAGGCGCCGGTACGTCTCGCCGACCCAGCTCTGGCACAGCTACGTGTCTCCGGCAGCCTCGATATCCATCGCCCCGATGCCTTCCTTGATGCGCTGCCGCACCTGCTGGCGGTACGTGTGGAGCGACTGGCGGATGGTCAGGCGCTGATTCATACAGCTACTAAATAAAAATATTTTTCATTTGCAGGTGTGGGTGTTTCTCCTTTGTGCGTCTTCCTGGCCGTTCACCGTCGCTGATCGACGGTCCGTCGTACCCAGGGAGACATGATGAAAGCCCGTAGTACCCGCCGCATGCTCAACCGACTCGCGCTGATGTCCGTACTCATGGCAGGCAATGCCGTGGCGCAGCAGTTCAGCTTCGACCTGCCGGCCCAGCCGATGGCCAATGCGCTGACCGCACTGGCCCAGCAGAGCCAGCTGCAGGTCCTGTTCAACGAGGCCGAACTTGAGGCTCTGCGCGCTCCGGCGCTGCTTGGCAGCTACACCCCGGAAGAGGCTTTGCAGCACCTACTGCTGGGCTCAGGCCTGGAGCTGGTACCGTCCGGCGACGGCTATGTGATTCGCGCCCGCGAGTCCGATGGCGCGCAGCTCGAGCTCGAAGCGCTGTCCGTGGTTGGCAATGGCTATGAAGTGGACTCCAGCAACGTCGGTCGTTCGACCCTGACCCAGGCTCATATCGAGCGCCAGCAGGCCGACAACATTCCCAGCCTGCTGCAGACGCTGCCGGGCGTGAGCATGGGTGGATCGCCCAAGCCGGGCGGGCAGACCATGAATATCTGGGGCCTGGGCGATGCCGAGGATGTACCGTTCACCGTGGATGGCGCGACCAAGAGCGGTTTCGAGCGTTACCAGCAGGGTACGGTGTTCATCGAGCCGGAACTGATCAAGCGCATTGAGGTGGAGAAGGGCCCGCACTCGGTCTACACCGGCAACGGCGGTTTCGGCGGCACCGTGCATATGGAAACCAAGGACGCCACCGATCTGCTGCAGGAGGGCCGCAACGTCGGCGCCATGCTCAAGTATGGTTACCACAGCAACGACCAGCAGAAGATCTACAGCGGTGCGGTGTACGGGCAGAGCGATGGTGGCATGGTCGACTCGCTGCTCTACCTGACTGGCCGTGACGGCCGTGACATCAAGCTGGCCGACAACCCGCCGGTCTCCAGCAACATTACCTATCCGATCAATCCAAAGCGCCTGCCCAACACAGCGCAGGACCTGGATGCCGGCCTGTTCAAACTCAATCTGCATCCCAACGAGGAACACGACTTCGGCCTGTCCTGGTCACGCTCGAAAACCACGCGCTGGACGCCGTTTTCCTCCGCCAGCTACCCGACACCACCGACCCAGAGCAACATCAACCAGTACGGCTATGAGGCTGCGCTGCGCCGTTTCCTGGCGCATCGCGACACCACCGACACCACCTGGTCGACCAAGTACAACTACCACCCGCTGGACAATCCGCTGGTGGACCTGATGCTCAACTACTCGCAATCGGACGTGGAGCAACTCGACGAGCGTGAACCCACGGCCTTCGTACAGGTGTCCACCGGCGGCCGCAGGATGCACACGGAGTACACCGACAAGCTGCTCGAGCTGCGCAACACCAGCCGCTTCGAAACCTACGAGCTGTCCCATGCCCTCACCACGGGGCTGGCCTGGCGTAGGCACAACCGTGACACGCTGATGTACATCCCAGGCAACACCTACAACAACGCCAACTACAACTACGGCTGGTTCCAGCCCACCTTCATGCCCAGCGGCGAGCAGGTTACCCAGAGCTTCTATCTGCAGGATGCGATCAGCTACGGCAACCTGACCGTGACGCCGTCGATGCGCTTCGACAGCGTGCGTAACGATGGCGATCCGAACCTCGCTCGCATCTACAACAATGCGGCGCGCGGCCACGACTACAGCAGCCAGACCTACTCCGGCTGGTCGCCACGCCTGTCGCTGTTCTGGACCGCTACCGACCAGGTGGGGCTGTTCGCCGACTACACCGAGACCTGGCGTGCGCCGGTCATCGACGAGCAGTACGAGGTGCAGAACAGCACCACGCGCCCATCCACCAGTCGCGATCTCGACCCCGAGCGTATCCAGGCGCTGCGCGCCGGCAGCGTGATCAGCCTGCCGAACCTGATCGTGTCCGGCGACAACCTGCAGATTCGTACCACGCTGTTCCGCAATCACATCAAGGATGAGATCTTCAAGAACACCGGGGTCGGCTGTGAGGCGCAGTCGGCCAGCAATGGCACATTGTCTGGTAGCTGTGGCAGCACCCTGCCGCAAGGCAACTACCGCAACATCGGTGACCTGACCATTAAGGGCTTCGAGGTCGAAAGCTTCTACGATAGCGGGCGGATGTTCGGTGCGCTGTCCTACTCCTGGATGACCGGCGAGCACGAAGGCGCCTACACCAATCCTTGGGGGCCAGATGTGTGGGCGCGCGATATCCCTCCGGCCAAGTGGGTGGCGACGGTCGGGGTGAAGATTCCGGAGATCGATGCCCAGGTCGGCTGGCAGGGTGAGTTCGTACGCAAGACCGACCGTCTTCCCAGCGACAAGTATTCCGGTGGTATGGGCAGCTCGGTGGGTGATGTGTTCTATGACCAGTATGACAACGCCAGCTACGACACCCAGCGCATCTTCGCCGACTGGAAACCCCAGCAGGGTGGCCTGAAGGGCACAGAGGTGAACTTCACCGTGGACAATCTGTTCAACCGCTTCTATCGGCCGGCGCTCAGCGGTGATCGTGCCTATGCCCAGGGGCGTAACGCCAAGATCAGCATCACCCGTTTCTTCTGATCGATGGGCTGTCGGGGCGTGTGCGGCAGGGGTTGCAGCGCCCAATCAGGAGCATGTTCGCTAAGGAGCAGCGTGGTCGTTTTACCGCTGCTTCTCGCAGCGTTGCGAGTCGGCCAGAGGCCTCTGATCATGGGGGCTGAAGGGGGAAATGCGGCGCGGATCTGAATGTCACGCAACTGACATGAAGGCTTCATCGCGGCGTCATGGGACTGCGGCAACGTGCTCGGCCATTACAACAGCCAACACGGAGTCGCCATGTCCATCCTCAAACCCCTGTCCGCCGCCTTGATGGTTGCGGCTCTCGCGGCCTGCGCCGCTCCCCAATCGGCCTCCAAGCCGGAGCCGCTGAACAACGAGGACTGGTACCAGGTCCGCAGCGAAACCCAGGTCATCCTGTTCGACGATCTCAAGGTCTTCCAGGACTACCTCGCCACCGGCAAGGCGCCGAACATGCGCACTCTGGAAGAGAAGGACCCGGTCGGTGGCCAGGAAGTCATTCTCGCTCTGACCGCCGAAGACCAGGGCAAGGCGCTGGACAAGATCGCCGCCTACCGCTTCTTCAAGGTTGCCCAGGTGCCGGCTCATCCGTTCTATGGCGAAGTGCGTCAGGACGATGCCGTGTATGTGTTCAAGCGCTACGGCGACATGCAGGACATGATCAAGCTGGGCGAGCCGATCTTCCGTTACACCGATATCGGTGGTGGCCCGGACGGCAAGACCGTGACCTACGGTCTGCAGAAGGAAGAAGGTCGTCCCGAGTCGACCATCGCCCAGTTCAAGAAGAACCACAGCCTCTGATTGTTGAGGCTGTGCCAGACGCCCGCTCTATAGCGGGCGTTTGCGTTTTCAGCCCTCGGATTTGCCCTTGAGCAGGGCTTCCAGTCCCGCGAAGGCCTTGTGCGTGACCTTGCTGCCGGAGCCGGCGACGGCCGCTTCTTCCTTCTGGTAATGCAGGTCGACCTGGCGCTGGTGCTCGTTGTCGTGGCAGTACAGGCACAGCAGCTCCCAGTTGGAGCCGTCTTCCGGGTTGTTGTCGTGGTTGTGGTCGCGGTGGTGCACGGTCAGCTCGCTCAGGCGCTTGCCGCTGAACTCGCGGCCGCAGCGCCCGCAGATGTGCGGGTACATCTTCAGCGCCTTCTCGCGGTAGCTGGTTTCACGCCGATGCTGGGCTTCGGCGAGTATCTGGTCGAGCTTGTTCATGAGGGTACCTGTGGTCGGCTGGAACGCTGCCGGATGACGAGACTGCCAGAATAGGACGAAAGCCGCCGCCGTTGGAGCTCTCTATGCGTCCTCTATCGTTGTTGCTGATCCTGGCTCTGAGCGCATTCGCACAGGCCCAGCCCTCCGGCCTGCCCGGCACCGCTACACCACAGCCATACGGCCAGCCACAGGTGCGCAGCATCTCGCCGGCGCCGCGCAGCAGCCCGCCACTGCTGGTCAATCCGGCGCAGCCACAGCAGCGCGTGCCGCTGTCGAGTCCGCGGTCGTTGCCCAAGGATCAGCCGCTGCCGTCGCTGGACACCCAGCGCCGCAGCCAGGAAAAGCACCCGGCGGAGTCTATCGACAAGCCGTGAGTGGGCGCAGCGCCAATAGGGGCACGGCGAGGGACAACACGGCCAGGGTGTTGAGGTAGGCGTGCAGCATCAGACCGAAGTAGCTGGAGATAGCGCTATCCAGCACGCACCAGACCAGCAGCGCAGCGAACAGCGCCGGCTTGATCAGACGATGGCCATGCTGGCGGTAGAGCACCACCAGCGCGCAGAACAGCAGGCCCCAGCTGGCTACGGTCGGGCCGAACAGGCCGACCATGGTGCGCAGCAGCCCCTGGTATTCGTTGCTCGGCGGCTGGCTGGCGACGCTGGCGTACAGGTAGTCGAAGTACGCATCGGTGATCGGCAGGTGGGCGGCGAAGGCCAGGACCACGCCGAGCGCCACATGACCCAGGCCGACCAGCAGCAACCAGCGGTAGAGCAGGTTCTGCATCAGGCCACTCCTAGCACCTTGAGCAGGAAGGCGTATTCCAGCGCTACATCCTTGAGCGCCTGGTAGCGGCCGCTCATGCCGCCGTGGCCGGCGCCGAGGTCGGTCTTGAGCAGCAGCAGGTTGCTGTCACTGCGGGTGGCGCGCAGCTTGGCCACCCACTTGGCCGCTTCCCAGTACTGCACGCGGCTGTCGTTGTAGCCGGCCACGGCGAGGATGGCCGGGTAGGCCTGGGCGCTGACGTTCTCGTAGGGCGCGTAGCCCTTGATGCGCTCGAAGACTTCGGCCTGGTTCGGGTCGCCCCACTCGTCGTACTCGGTCACCGTCAGCGGCAGGTCGGGGTTCTGCATGGTGTTGAGCACGTCGACGAAGGGCACCTCGGCGATGGCGGCGGCGAACAGCTCGGGGCGCAGGTTGAGTACCGCGCCGATCAGCAGGCCGCCGGCACTGCCACCGCTGATGGCCAGCTGCGCGGGCGTGGTCAGGCCGTCGGCGATCAGCTTCTCGGCGCAGGCGATGAAGTCGTCGAAGGTGTTCTGCTTGTGTTCGAGCTTGCCGGCGCGGTACCAGGCTTCGCCCAGTTCGCCGCCGCCGCGCACGTGGGCAATGGCGAAGACGAAGCCGCGCTCCAGCAGCGACAGGCGCGCGTGGCTGAACCAGGGGTCGAGGCTCTGGCCATAGGCACCGTAGCCGTAGAGGTAGAGCGGGGCGGGTGTGCCTGCTGCGAGCACGTCCTTGCGTGCCACCAGGCTGATCGGCACCTGGGTGCCATCGGCGGCCGTCGCCCAGACACGTCGGCTCTCGTAGGCGTCGGCGTCGAACGGGCCTTCCACGGGAGTCTGCTTGAGCACCTGCTGTTCGCCGCTGGCCAGTTGCAGCTGGCGCACCTGGGCCGGGCGGTTGAGCGCCTCGTAGCGCAGGCGAATCGCCGCGCTGTGAAACTCCAGGCTGTCCTGCACGTAGAGGCTGTAGGCGGCGTCCGGCAGCTGCACGGGGTAGGGCGTGGCGTCGCGCGGGTGCACCTCGATGATCGGCAGGCCGCCCTCGCGCAGGCTGAGGGTGAAGGCATCGCGGTTGAGGGTGACGCCTTCGAGCATGCGCTGCTCGTTGTGGGCGATCAGCTGGCGCCAGTGTTCGCGGCCCGGCTGGGCTTCATCGGCGACATACAGGGCGAAGTTGATGCCGGCCTGGTTGCTACGCACGAACCAGGTCCACTGGCCATCCAGCAGGCCGTGGTCGATGTCGTATTCGTGGTCTTCCTGGCGCGGGGCCACGCAGGTGAATTGGCCCTGCGGCGTGTCGGCATCCAGCACCCAGGCCTCGCTGGTGGTCTTGCTGCCGAGGCTGAGGATCAGCTGGCGTTCGGAACTGGTGCGGTAGCAGCTGAGGAAGAAACGCCCGTCGGCCTCCTCGAACACCAGTTCGGCGTTCGCGTCGCCGAGCGCGTGGCGATACAGGCGCCAGGGGCGGTGGGTATCGTCGAGGGTGACGAAGAACAGCGTCCGGTTGTCGTTGGCCCAGGTCATCTGGCCGTCGCAGTCGTCGAACGGCAGCTCGTTCACGCTGCCGCTGTCCAGGTCCTTGACGAACAGGCGGTAGATCTCGTCGCCGGCGGTGTCCAGGCTGTAGCCGAGCAGGCGGTGGTCCTGGCTGATGGTGAAGGCGCCGAGCGACAGGTAGCCGTCGCCAGCCAGGGCGTTGGGGTCGAGCAGCAGTTGCTCGGCGTTCTCGTCGACGCTGAGCGAGCCGTCGGCCGGCAGCGGGCAGCGGTAATGACGCGGGTATTCATCGCCGGCCGTGGTGCGCTGGTAGTACAGCCAGGGGCCCCACGGCACCGGCAGGGACAGGTCGGTCTCGCGGATGCGCCCCTTGATCTCCTGGAACAGCGCCTCACGCAGTTCGCCCTGATCGGCCAGTTGTGCTTCCAGGTAGGCATTCTCGGCCTTGAGATGGTCGAGCACTGCGCTTGCGTCGCGCTGTTCCAGCCAGCGGTAGGGATCGGAGCCGGCGTCGCGGCGGGCGATGGGAGCGTCGGTCATGGTCGTTCTCGTTCGGGCGACCGCAGGGAAGTCGGGGGCCGCAAAAGCCGCTATCATAAGCGCCCCTTTGCCGGCCAGGCCACGACACACCATGACCGAACAAGACTATCTGCTCGCCTGGGCCCTGTACGCGATCTCCGCGCTGGGTTGCCTGCTGGTGTGGTTCCGCATGACCGGCTGGATGTGGCGTTTCCTGCGCGAGCCGCTGCGGGTCATAGTCGCGGTGCTGCTGCTCAGCCCGACCATCGTCGACCCAGCCAAGGAACTGTTCGCCCCGGCGATCGCCATCACCGCCCTGGACGTGCTGTTCAATGTCGGTAACAACGCCTGGCGCGCGGTGGCTGACCTGGCTATCTACGGCCTGATTGCCCTCGGCGTCTGGCTGACCTTCGCCGCCCTGCGCTGGCCGGTCGAGCGCTGGTGGGCCGGGCGCCAGGCCCCGGCCACGACTGTCGCCGCGGAAGATGAACCGACCCTGCGTGAGCTGATGGACCGCGAGGAGCGCTTCGACGCCGACACCCGTCTGGACGGCAAGGGCGATCGCCGCCTGCGCATCGAGCCGCGTCTGTAGCTTGCACGCTGGGCGTGCTGCGTTAGCATGGCGGCATGGGACAAGGAGTGCCGATGAACTGCGTGTTCTGCGCCATTGCCGACGGCCAGCTGCCGTCGCACATCATTCATGAAGACGAGCATTTCCTGGTGCTGCTGGATATCTTCCCGCTGCGGCCGAGCCACCTGCTGGTGGTCGCCCGTGGCCACGCCCCGTTTCTCGCCGACCTGCCGGCCGCGCCGCGCGAAGCCCTGCTGGCCCTGGCCGAACGCATGGCCAAGGCGCTGTATCGCAGCGATCCGTCGGTGCTGGGCATCAATCTGCTGCTCAACGACGGCCCGGTGGCCAACCAGCATGTGCCGCACCTGCATCTGCACCTGATCCCGCGCCGTACTGGCGACTTGCCGGCACTGTGCTGGCGCATCCTCACGCGCTTCCTGCCGTTCGGCCGCGCGCGCATCGAGGCGCGCCTGGCGCGTGAAGCCGAGCGCTTGCGCGCGGCTCTGGCGGAGGGCTGAGGCATGTGCGAACTGCTGGGCATGAGCGCCAACGTCCCCACCGACATCGTCTTCAGTTTCACCGGCCTGATGCAGCGCGGTGGCGGCACCGGCCCGCACCGTGACGGCTGGGGCATCGCCTTCTACGAGGGTCGCGGCCTGCGCCTGTTCCAGGACCCGGCCGCCAGCGTCGGCTCGGAAGTGGCCAAGCTGGTGCAGCGCTACCCGATCAAGAGCGAGACGGTGATCGGCCATATCCGCCAGGCCAATGTCGGCCGGGTGTGCCTGGCCAACACCCACCCGTTCGTGCGCGAGCTGTGGGGGCGCAACTGGTGCTTCGCCCACAATGGCCAGCTGGCGAGCTTTGCGCCGAGCTTCGACTTCTACCGTCCGGTCGGCGATACCGACAGCGAGGCGGCCTTCTGCGACTTGCTCAACCGCGTGCGCGCTGCCTTCCCCGAGCCAGTGCCGGTGGAGGTGCTGTTGCCGGTACTGATCCAGGCGGCCCAGGACTATCGTGGCAGGGGCGTGTTCAACTGCCTGCTCAGTGACGGCGATTGGCTGTTCTGCTTTTGCTCGACCAAGCTGGCGCAGATCACCCGGCGCGCACCGTTCGGCCCGGCGCGGCTGAAGGATGCCGACCTGACGGTGGACTTCCAGGCGGAGACCACGCCGAACGACGTGGTCACGGTGATCGCCACCGAACCGCTGACCGATAACGAACGCTGGAACCTGTTCCAGCCTGGCGAATGGAGTTTGTGGCGCCGCGGCGAGCGCGTGGCCCACGGGCAGATGGGGAGCTGAGGATGTTCAGGGGTTATTTGCGTCTGCTGGTGTTCGCCTTCGGCCTGCTGGTCGGGGTGCAGGTGCCGGGCTTCGTCGACGATTACGCCAAGCGTATCGATGCCCATCGCGCCGAGTCGGAGCAGAGCCTGCTGGGCTTCCGCGAGACCGCTGCGAAGTTCTTCAATGGCGATCTCAACGCGCTGGTGGCCCACTACCGCGCCAGCACCGACGAGGTGATGCGCAGCGACGCCGACAGCGTCGAGCACCTGGTGAGCCGTTACACGCTGCTGGAAGCCGAGTGGCTGGCCATGCAGGGCCCCTGGTATGCACAGATCTGGCACCTGGGCACCGGCGCCGACCAGGCTCTGCTGCAGGAAACCTACGATGCCTACACCTACCAGGTGTTGCTGGCGCCGCAGGCGATCTTCTGGGGCCTAGGGGTAGGGCTGGTGCTGGCCTGGCTGGTCGAGCTGCTGGCGCTGGGCATCGGCTGGACCGTCGGTATCGGGCGCAAGCACAAGACCATCGCCTACGAGAAGCGCCACTGGCGCTGATGAAAAAAGGCCCCGCGAGGGGCCTTTTTCTTGGCCGTCGATCAGGCCGGCTTGGCGTGGGCCTGAGTGGCCAGCTGGCCGGTGTCCACGCGCACGAACACCGAGTCGCCGATGGCGGTCAGCACCTCGCCGGCATAGACCTCGCAGATCACCTGGGTCTTGCGCCCCACGTCACCCTCGACCCGCGCGCGCAGCTGCAGCGGCACGCCCATGGGCGTCGGCTTGATGAACTTGATGCCGAGGTTGCCGGTAACGCACTCGATGCGCGGCAGGCTGCCAGGCTCGCGGCTCTCGGCGCGGTAGTGGTAGGCCATGGCGGTCCAGTTCGAGTGGCAGTCCACCAGCATGGCGATCAGCCCGCCGTAGACCAGCTCCGGCCAGCCGCAGTGCATGGGATCGGGCAGGTGCTCGGCGACGACGTGGACGCCGTCCTCGTGCCAGCGGCTCTTGACGTGCAGGCCGTGCGGGTTGCGGCTGCCGCAGCCGTAGCAGACGCCATCGGGTGCGGCGGCGTCTTGTAGGGGAAGGTCTTGCATGACGGTCGGTTCCGAATGAGACCGGCCAAGCCTAGCGGCTTTCGCCATAAAGCAGAACGGGCCCGAGGGCCCGTTCGTGTGTCACTTGGAGAGGAACCGCATCCCTTCTTCCAGACCGCGCAGCGTCAGCGGGTGCATCTGATCGTTGATCAGCTCGCGGACGATGTTGGTGGAGGCGGTGTAGTTCCAGGCGTCCTTGGGGTAGGGGTTGATCCAGATGAGCTTCTTGTACTTGTCCATGAAGCGCTTCATCCAGATGTAGCCGGCTTCCTCGTTCCAGTGCTCGACGCTGCCGCCGGCCTGGGTGATCTCGTAGGGCGCCATGGCCGCGTCGCCGACGAACACCACTTTCCAGTCCGGGCCGTACTTGTGCAGCAGGTCGTTGGTGGAGAAGCGTTCGCTGGTGCGGCGCAGGTTGTTCTTCCACACGCTCTCGTAGACGAAGTTGTGGAAGTAGAAGTACTCCAGATGCTTGAACTCGGTCTTGCACGCCGAGAACAGCTCCTCGCAGACCTTGACGTGGGCATCCATCGAACCGCCGATATCGAACAGGATCAGCAGCTTCACTGTGTTGCGCCGTTCCGGACGCATCTGGATGTTGAGCAGGCCGGCGTCCTTGGCGGTGTGGTCGATGGTGCCGGAGAGGTCGAATTCCTCGGCGGCGCCTTCGCGGGCGAATTTGCGCAGGCGGCGCAGGGCCACCTTGATGTTGCGCGTGCCCAGCTCGACCTGGTCATCGAGGTTCTTGTACTCGCGCTGGTCCCACACCTTGGCGGCTTTGCCCTGGCGCTTGCCGGCGTCGCCGACGCGGATGCCCTCGGGGTTGTAGCCGCCGGAACCGAACGGGCTGGTGCCGCCGGTACCGATCCACTTGTTGCCGCCCTCGTGGCGTTCCTTCTGCTCCTCGAGGCGCTTCTTGAACTCCTCGATCAGTTTGTCCAGGCCGCCGAGGGACTGGATCTGCGCGCGCTCCTCGTCGGTCAGGTGGCGCTCGAACTCCTTGCGCAGCCAGTCCTCGGGGATCAGCGCCTCGATATGCTCGTTGAGGTTTTCTAGGCCCTTGAAGTAGGCGCCGAAGGCACGGTCGAACTTGTCGAAGTGGCGCTCGTCCTTGACCAGGATCGCCCGCGACAGGAAGTAGAACTCGTCCATGTCGGCGAACACGACGTTGTGCTTGAGCGCGTTGATCAGGTCGAGCAGCTCGCGCACCGACACCGGCACCTTGGCCGTACGCATTTCATTGAACAGGTTGAGCAGCATGGGCATGCCCTCGTGAATGTCTGTAACTGCCTTGTGGCCCGAGGGTCCGCACGCAGTGAGGGGCGAGCGAGCTAGAGCCAGACAAGGCGAGAGTGGGCGAGGCAGCGCAGTTTACGCGTGTAAATGAGCATGCCGAGCCCGCTCTCAACGCAGTCTGGCCGACGCGCAGCCGGCCCGTTTATCGGGAGGCGCGGCGCGCCATGAAGGCCAGGCGCTCAAGCAGCTGCACGTCCTGCTCGTTCTTCACCAGGGCACCGGCCAGCGGCGGAATGGCCTTGGTCGGATCGCGCTCGCGCAGTACGGCTTCGCCGATGTTGTCGGCCATCAGCAGCTTCAGCCAGTCGACCAGCTCACTGGTGGACGGCTTCTTCTTCAGGCCCGGTACCTTACGTACGTCGAAGAACACGTCCAGCGCCTCGGCCACCAGCTCGCCGCTGATGTTCGGGTAGTGCACGTCGACGATCTTCTTCAGGGTGTCGCGATCCGGGAAGGCGATGTAGTGGAAGAAGCAGCGGCGCAGGAAGGCGTCCGGCAGTTCCTTCTCGTTGTTCGAGGTGATGATGATGATCGGGCGCTGCTTGGCCTTGATCGTCTCGTCGGTCTCGTAAACGTAGAACTCCATCTTGTCGAGTTCTTGCAGCAGGTCGTTGGGGAACTCGATGTCGGCCTTGTCGATCTCGTCGATCAGCAGGATCACGCGCTCTTCGGACTCGAAGGCCTCCCACAGCTTGCCTTTCTTGATGTAGTTGCGAACGTCGTGGACCTTGTCCGAATCCAGCTGCGAGTCGCGCAGGCGGCTGACCGCGTCGTACTCGTACAGGCCCTGGTGCGCCTTGGTGGTGGATTTGATGTGCCAGGTGATCAGCTTGGCGCCGAAGGCGGCGGACAGTTGCTCGGCCAGCATGGTCTTGCCGGTGCCTGGCTCGCCCTTGACCAGCAGCGGACGCTGCAGGGTGATGGCGGCGTTGACCGCGAGCTTCAGGTCGGCGGTGGCGACGTAGGACTGGGTGCCTTCGAACTTCATCTGGAAATCCTCGAACGGGCTCGCGAGTAGCGTTCCCGGCTGGTTCGGTGAGTGACGTAGAGACCGACTATAACGCGCAGGGCCGTGGACTGTGAACGCAGACGGGGCATTCAGTCACTGAATGGCGGGTCATGCCGGGAAATGGCCAAAAAACCGCTCTAATGACAAGCTTGCTTTACATGGCGAATGACGGAATGTTAAGTTTGCTTGACATGGATTTCGGAGCCCGCCATGAACGCCGCCGCACGCCGCTACGTGATTTCCTGTTCCTCGCTGATGCTGGTGTACGCCGCGCTGGTCTGCCTGATCAGCTGGGGTGTGGACCTGCAGAACCTGCCCTACGCCCTGCGGGTGATCGCCGCCGCTTCGCCGGCCCTACCGCTGCTGGCCTCGCTGTATGTGTTCGACCGCTACATGCGCAGCGAGCCGGACGAGTTCCTGCGTTTCCTGATGTCGCGTGCGGCGCTGCTGGCTGGTGGCGTGGTGGTCGGCCTGCTCAGCGCCTGGGGCTTTCTAGAGCAGTACGCCGGCTGGCCGCGCTTTCCGCTGATCATGGCCTTCCCGGCGTTCTGGGCCGCCTACGCCCTGACCTCGACCCTGGTGCGCTGGCGCTACGCCTGAGGAGCCGTCATGCACAATCGTCTACGCGAGCTGCGCGCCGAACGCGGCTGGAGCCAGTCGGAGCTGGCGCAGCGCCTGGAAGTGTCGCGGCAGAGCGTCAACGCCATCGAGACCGGCAAGTACGACCCCAGCCTGCCGCTGGCCTTCCGCATCGCCCGGCTGTTCGAGCTGCCGATCGAGGCCATCTTCAGCGACGAGCTCACGAGCTAGGCGGGGCGTTCTCGTAGCGTGCGTTGAAGGCCTGGACGAAACCGTTGCGCAGGATGGCGAGGAAGGCCTGGAACGGGCTGACGTCCTGGTCGCGCACGCTGCCGGACAGCTCCACGCGGGTGGCGAACTGGTTCTTCTGCTGGTTCTTCAGCACCGTCTCGCTGCCACCGACCAGCGCCTCCCAGATCGAGCGGAACAAGCTCTTGTCCTCGCGCTCGACGTCTTGCTGCCAGTTGAATACATCGACATTGCGCAGCAGCGGCTTGATGTAGCCGTCCAGCTGGCCGTTCTCGGCGTTGGCCTCGATTACCACGTCGCCGCTGCCAGCGTTGAAGTCGAACTTGCCGTAGGCGGAGGAGAAGTCGTTGAGCCGGCGCAGTTCGATATCGGTGGCGCGCACGCGGAATTCGAAGTCCTGGAAATTCTCGAACGGGTCGAACAGCGCGGTGGCCTCCAGCGGTGCGTGGCCGAGCAGCAGGGCGTGGCCCTCGAAGCGGGCGACGCGCTGGCCGTTGTCGTCGGCGACGTTGGTCAGGTTGTACAGGCTGGCATCCACGTCGTCGGCCTGCAGGTCCACCGGCGGTTGCGAGGTGAAGTTGCGGAAGCTGATGCGCCCGTCAACCACGCGCACTTCGTCGAGGGTGATCGGCAGCAGTTTCTCCAGCTGCGCGCGCCAGTCCACGCCGGCACCGGTCTGGCTGTCTTCGCCACGCTCGCCACCGTCGACGAAATTCACCTCGGGACGCTCGAAGATCACCCGCGCCACCACGCCATGGCTGTACCACAGCGAGTGCCAGCTCACCGCCAGGTCGATCGACGGGGCGTCGAGCAGCGGCACCGGCACTTCGCCGTCGGCCTTGACGATGCGCAGTCCGTCGATGCGGTAGGCACCGCGCCACCAGGCCAGGTCGACATCGCTGATCTGCCCGCGGTAGTCGCCCATGTCGGCCAGCTTGTCGTTGAGGTAGTCGCGGATCAGGTAGGGCAGCAGCAGGTGCAGCGCGACTAGCAGTACGGCCAGGCCGAGCAGGGTATAGAGGGGCAGGCTGTAGCGACGTTTCATGGCGGAGCTCATCGCAACGGGTGTCTGCGATGGACTGCCTACGGGCTCGCAGAGTTCGACCGACGTGCGCTGGACGATCCCGGCAGGCGGCCTTAGGCTGTCTGGCTCGGGTATCGACAAGGACAACCAGCATGAGCCGCATCTATTCCGACAACGCCCAATCCATCGGCAATACGCCGCTGGTGCAGATCAACCGCATCGGTCCCAAGGGCGTGACCATCCTGGCCAAGATCGAGGGCCGCAACCCCGGTTATTCGGTCAAGTGCCGGATCGGCGCCAACATGATCTGGGACGCCGAATCTCGCGGCGTGCTCAAGCAGGGCATGACCCTGGTCGAGCCGACCTCGGGCAACACCGGCATCGGCCTGGCCTTCGTCGCTGCCGCCCGTGGCTACAAGCTGGTGCTGACCATGCCAGCCTCGATGAGCCTGGAACGGCGCAAGGTACTCAAGGCCCTGGGCGCCGAGCTGGTACTGACCGAGCCGGCCAAGGGCATGAAGGGCGCCATCGAGAAGGCCGGCGAGATCGTCGCCTCCGACCCGGCCAAGTACTTCATGCCGGCGCAGTTCGACAACCCGGCCAACCCGGCGATCCACGAGAAGACCACCGGCCCGGAGATCTGGAACGACACCGACGGCGCGGTCGACGTGCTGGTAGCGGGCGTCGGCACCGGCGGCACCATCACCGGCGTGTCGCGCTACATCAAGAACAGCCGGCACAAGCCGATCCTCTCGGTGGCCGTGGAGCCCATCGCCTCGCCGGTGATTACCCAGGCGCTGGCCGGCGAGGAGATCAAGCCCAGCCCGCACAAGATCCAGGGCATCGGCGCCGGCTTCGTGCCGAAGAACCTCGACCTGTCCATCGTCGACCGCGTCGAGCTGGTCGGCGACGATGAGGCCAAGGCCATGGCCCTGCGCCTGATGCAGGAAGAGGGCATCCTCTGCGGCATCTCCTGTGGTGCCGCCATGGCTGCCGCTGTGCGCCTGGCCGAGAAGCCGGAGATGCAGGGCAAGACCATCGTGGTGATCATGCCGGACTCGGGCGAGCGCTACCTGTCGAGCATGCTGTTCAGTGATCTGTTCACCGATCAGGAGCTGCAGCAGTAACAGCTCTGCTGTGCATGAAAAAGCCGCCCGAGGGCGGCTTTTTCGTTTCTGGCCTCAGGCCTTGGCTGGTGTTGCGGCAGGCGCGCTCGGCCGCACCACCAGCCACAGTGCCACGCCGATCAGCAGACAGCCCGGCAGGTAGTCCCAGGTCAGCGGTTCGCCGAGCAGCAGGGCGCCCCAGACCACGCCGAAGGGTGGGATCAGGAAGGTGGTGGTGCTGGCCTTGATCGGGCCGATGTCGGCCAGCAGGCGGAAGTACAGGACGTAGGCGAAGGCGGTGCAGACCAGGCCCAGCGCCGCCAGCGACAGCCACAGGCTGGGCCCGCCCCAGCTGGTGGGCGGCTGCCAGACCAGGCTGCCGGCGAACAGCGGCAGCTGGAACAGGCTAGCACCGACCAGGCTGGCGAAGGCCACCAGGCGGTTGTCCAGGCCCAACGGGCCGATCCAGCGGCGGGTGAGGAAGCCGGCGAAGCCGTAGCAGGTGGTGGCCACCAGGCAGGCGGCGGCGCCGAGCAGCAGCGGCAGGTCGAAGTCGATCGGGCCGGTGCGGGTCAGCACGGCCACGCCGAACAGACCCAGGGCCACGCCGGCCGCCTTGCTGGCGGTCATCGCTTCGCTGAAGAACAGTGCTCCGATCAGCACGCCCATCAACGGCGTGGTGGCGTTGAAGATCGACGAGTAGCCGGCCGGCAGCACCAGTGCGGCCAGGCAGTACATCACCGAGGGCAGGCCGGCGTTGATCACGCCCAGCATCAGGCAGGCGCGGAACTTGCCCTGGTAGTTCCATACCGGACGCAGCAGCAGGAGGAAGGCCAGCAGGCCGAGAGCGCCGAGGCTGGCGCGGAAGAAGGCAGTGGGCAGGCTGCCCAGCACCGGCACGGCGATGCGCATGAACAGGAAGCTGGCGCCCCAGATGGCGGCGAGCAGCAGCAGGCGAAGCAGGTCGGCGGGTCTCATCAAACGGCTCCAGGCAGGAGCCGCCAGATTACGCCGCCGGCTGGGCGGCGCAATCCGCAGATGGCTTTCAAATCGCCCATACAGTTGTGCGAGGGCAGGCCAGTACAGTGATCTAGAACGACTTGCTCACGCTGGCCACCACGGTGGCGGTGCAGACGTCGGTGAAGCCGTAGTTGCTCATGCACTCGTTCTCGGAGAGATCGGTGTCGACGTAGCTCAGGCCCCAGGTCACGCCGACGAAGTCGCGGGTCAGCTTGGCTTCCCACTCGCGGTAGGACTCGCGCGACTGGCCGCTGCCGGACCAGAAGATCGGGTCTTTCAGGTCCATACGCCCGTAGCGCAGGTCCAGGCCGATCTCCAGCGGCAGCTGGGTCTCGTAGCCGACCCAGGTGTAGAGGGTGTCCTGGTCTTCGCCGATGAAGTTGCCCAGGTCGCGCGAGTAGTAGGCCGCAGCCTTGAAGCCGTAGGCGTTGAGGATGGCGTAGGCCTCGCTCTGGTTGAACTGGCTTTCCTTGGGGTAGGCGTACTTGATGTAGCCGAGGTCGAGGCTGACCTCTTCGGTCGCTTGCCAGTACCAGCCGGCGTAGTAGTCCACTTCCTGACGGGTCTTGAGGCCGTAGCCGAAGTCGACGTTGGAGGTCCATACGCCGGCATATAGGCCGCTGCTGTGGGCTAGCGTCGCGCCGGCCTGCAGGGCGGGGTCGCCCTGGGTCTGCGAGATGCCGCGGGTGCGGTAGTCGCTGGCCAGGTTGAGGTCGATCGCGACGAAGAAGTCATCGTTGATCGGTACGGCCTGGCTGCTCAAGGGCGTCAGGGCCAGGCCGGCGAGGAGGAGGGCGGTCGAGCGTTTCATGATGCTATCTCTGTGTTGTGGTTGTTGTTGGCAGATAGACGGCAAGGCTTCGCCAGCCCCCGGCAGAACCGAGGGTTGGCGCAGCGGTGGAGCTGGTTGTTATTGGGCGGGGGCGTAGACCTGGCGGCCGGCGAACCAGGTCTGCAATACCTGGGTATCGGCCAGGGCCTTGTCGTCGACGCCGAACACGTCGCGGTCGACCACCACGAAGTCGGCCTGCTTGCCGGCTTCCAGCGAGCCGATGCTCTGTTCCAGGCCGATGGTGCGCGCTGCGTTGAGGGTGTAGGCGTAGAACATGGTCTCGCGGTCCAGGCGCTCGTCGGCGTTGAGCACGCCCTTGTCACCCTCGCGGGTCGCCGCCTGGGCGATGGCCAGCCAGGGGTTGGGCGTGGACACCGGCCAGTCGCTGGCGCCGGCGATGGTCGCGCCGTTGGCCAGCAACGAGTGCGCGGGGTACTGGTAGCGGAAGGCGAAGGCGCTGACGTAGGGCTTGACCAGGTCCAGGGTGTATTCGTCACCGGCGGCCCACAGCAGCTGCATCGAGGCGATTACGTTGAGCGGTTTGAAGCGCGCGAACTCCTTGGGATTGACCAGCTGCAGGTGGGTGATGGAGTGGGTCACGCCGCTCTGCCGGTCCTTGCGTGCCTGCTCGATGCCGTTGAGCGATTCGCGCACGGCGCGGTCGCCAATAGCGTGGATGTGCACCAGCCAACCACGGGCGTCAGCGGCGCTGACCAGCTCGCCGAAGTGCGCCGGGTCGATCAGCAGCTCGCCCTGCTTGTGCGAGTTGGTGTACGGGTCGATCAGCGCCGCGCTCTGCGCCGGGAACTCCAGCACGCCGTCGGCGAATACTTTGATCCCCGGCAGGCTCAGGTTGGGCACGCCGGTGAACTGCTTGCGCACCTTGTCCAGCACCTCCAGATCGGCCGGGCGGCTCTTCGGGTTGGCCACCAGCAGGGCGGCGACGTGGGCATTCAGGCCGCCTTTCTCGGCCAGGGCCTTGTACGCCGGCAGCACGCCGACGCTCTTCTCGGTGGGCTTGAGGTCGAACACCGCCTCGCCCGGCGCGGCGTTGGAGGCCGGGTCCATCCAGGCGGTGATACCCAGGCTGTTGTTCAATTGAACTGCGGCCTCGGCGCCACGCAGCAGCTCGTCCGGGCTGACCGGCGGCAGCACGCTGGCGACGCGGTCCCAGCCGGCGTCGACCAGGAAGCCGCTAGGCTCGCCGTTCTTCAGCAGGCCGATGGTGTCGCGCTCGCCCTTAGGCAGGCTGGCCACCAGCGCCTTGTCGATACCGGCGCGCTTGAGCATGGCGGCGTTGGCCCAGGCGGTGTGGTGGTCGCTGCCGATGAAGACGATCGGCAGCTTCGCCCACTCGCCTTGGTTGAAGCGCTGGCCCATGGCCTCGGCCTGGGACCAGGCGCCGGAGTTCATGCCGCCGACCTGCAGCACGTCACCATGCACTGCGCGGCCATCGGCCTGCCAGCCGCGCAGGCGCTTCTCCAGCTCGTCGACGCTGACCAGTTCGTCCTGCATGTTGGCCGCGGCCAGCTCCAGGCCGCCGAACACGGCGTGCGAGTGGGTGTCGATCAGGCCGGGCAGCAGGCGCTTGCCGGCGAGGTCGATGAGCTGGGTGGAGGCGTCGGCCAGGGCCTTGATCTCGGCATCGCTGCCGACCGCGACGACCTTGCCGTCGTCCACGGCAATCGCCTGAACCTGCGGCTGGGCTTGGTTGGCGGTGAACACCTTGCCGTTGAACAGCACCAGATCGGCGGCGGCCATGGCTTCCATCGAGGAAAAAGCCAGTGCACTCGCAAGCAACACTCTTTTCACAGCAGACCCCTTGTTTTTATTGAGTTAGCAGGGAGACTAGCGAGCATGGTGAACGGGCAGAACGGCCTGTTTACGCAAAAACCTTTTGCCTGACCGGAAAAAGACCATGGACAAGTTCAGCGCCCTCAGCATGTTCGTTGCCGCCGCCGAGCAGGGCAGTTTCAGCCGCGCGGCCGAGCTGCTGGGCAAGACGCCCTCGGCCCTGACCAAGGCGGTCGGCCACCTGGAGCGCGAGCTGGGCGCTGCATTGTTCGAGCGCAGCACGCGACGCATCGTGCTCACCGAGGCCGGGCGTCTGTACCTGGATACCGCGCGCCAGGTGCTGCAGCGCCTGCGCGATGCCGGCGAGGAGATCGACCAGCTGCAGAACGGCATGCAAGGCAGCTTGCGCCTGACTGCGGCGCTGGCCTTCGGCCCGGCCTTCCTCGAGCGGGTATGCGCCGGCTTTCTCACCGAGTACCCGCAGATTCGCCTGCACGTGGACCTGACCGATGATTTCGTCGACCTGGTCGAGGCCGGTTACGACCTGGCCCTGCGCGAGGGGCCGAGCGACCTGCCCGGGCTGATCGCCAGGGTCATCGGGCGCAACCGTATCTTCCTCTGCGCCAGTCCCGAGTACGTCGCGCGCAACCCGTTGCCGCTGACGCCGCAGACCATCGAGGAGCACGACTGGCTGATGTACACCCACCCGGCCCTGGGCCGCGAGGGCTGGTGGGTGGACCGCGACAACCTGCGCATCTTCCTGCCGCACCCCAAGCGGGTGCGCATGGAGAGCGACAACTACCACCTGCTGCTGGCCAACGCCCTGGCCGGTCATGGCGTGCTGCACACCCCGCAGTGGAGCGCCATGGACCTGCTGGACGAGGGTCGCCTGGTGCGCCTGATGACCGATTACCGCATCGACCCGGATGCCTTCGGCGACAACATCCTCGCCGTCTATCCCAGCCACCGCCGCGCCAGTGGCAAGGTGCTGGCCTTCATCGACTATCTGCAGAACTACCTGGCCCGCACCATGGATGTTGACCGATAGGGTCAATCGCACCGAGCGCTTGGGTCATTGAGGGCAAGTGGAGGGCAGACCTAACCTGCGGCGATCCCCGAGGGAATGAGGGGGCGCCGGACGAGGCACGCGTCGGGGGCTAGGCTCCTGCAGCAGAGCGCCGGCGTGTTTGTGCGCCCGATCCGGCATCGCGCTTCGACCAGAATAAGAACAAGGGATCTGACATGACCGAACAACTGCCGCTGCAACGATTCCAGCACTGGCTGGAGGTGACGCCCGAGCGGGTCTGGTTGCGCCAGCCGATAGAGGGCACCTGGCACGACTTCACCTGGCGCCAGGTCGACGACCAGGCCCGGCGCCTGGCCAGCGCCCTGCGCGGCTTGGGCTGCGAGCCGGGCGACCGGGTGGCGCTGCTGGCGAAGAACTGCGCCGAGTGGTTCATCAGTGATCTGGCGATCATGCTCGCCGGGCTGGTCAGCGTGCCGCTGTACCCGCTGCAGACCGCCGAGAGCGTGGCCTACGTGCTGGAACACGCCGCCTGCAAGGCGATCATCCTCGGCAAGCTGGACGAGCCGCAGAAGCTGGAGGCCGGCATCGGCCCGCAGGTAACGCGCATCGCCATGCCCTATCCGACCCTGCGCGCCGACCATCAGTGGCACGCGCTGCTGGCGGCCCACGAGCCGTTGCAGCAGGGACATGCGCAGCAGGGCGACGAGCTGGTCAGCATTCTCTATACCTCCGGCACCACCGGCCAGCCCAAGGGCGCCATGCTCTCGGCGCGGGCCATGGCCTTCGCTGCGACCAACTCGGTGGAGGAGATGAAGATCGGCCCGCACGACCGCTTCTTCTCCTACCTGCCGTTGTCGCATGCCGCCGAGCGCTTCCTGGTGCAGATGAACGCGCTGTACAGCGGCGCCAGCGTGGCCTTCGTCGAATCCCTGGAGACCTTTGCCGGCGACCTGCGCCAGGTGCGGCCGACCGTGTTCTTCTCCGTGCCACGGCTGTGGACGCGCTTCCAGCAGGGCGTGCTGGAGCGCCTGCCGGCGCAACGCCTGGACCGGCTGCTGCGCCTGCCCTTCATCGGCACGCTGGTGGCGCGCAAGATTCGCAAGGGGCTGGGCCTGGACAAGGCGCGCATCCTGGTCTCGGGTGCTGCCTCGATCTCGCCGGCGCTGCTCGACTGGTACCGGCGCCTGGGCATGATCCTCTGCGAGGGCTACGGCATGACCGAGAACTTCGCCTACGGCTGCTTCAACCGCCCGGGCCAGGTACGCCTGGGCAGCGTCGGCCGGCCCATGCCATTCCTCGAGATGCGCCTGGCCGATAACGGCGAGGTGCAGTTCCGCAGCCCGACCCTGATGCAGGGCTACTACCGCGAACCGGTCTTGAGCGCCGAGGCGCTGGCCGGCGGCTGGCTGCACACCGGCGACAAGGGCGAGGTGGATGCCGACGGCTACCTGCGCATCACCGGGCGGGTGAAGGACATCTTCAAGACCAGCAAGGGCAAGTACGTGGCACCGGCGCCCATCGAGGGGCAGATCGCCCGTAATACCTGGGTCGAGCAGGTTTGCCTGATGGGCAGCAACCGCGATCAGCCGCTGGCATTGATCGAGCTGTCGCCGGCCGCCCGCGCCGAATCCCGTGAACGCATCGCCGCCGACCTGCAGGCAACCCTGCATGGCCTGAATGCCGAACTGCAGCCCCACGAACGCCTCAGCCACCTGCTGCTGGTGCGCGACAGCTGGACCGTGGATAACGGTTGCATGACCCCGACCATGAAAATCCGCCGCAACGTGCTGGAGGCCCGGTACGCCGACCTGGTCGCCGACCTGCCGGTCGAACCCTCTCTGCACTGGGAAAACTGAACATGAAAGGCCCGCTGTCTTCGCTGAAAGTCCTCGACTTCTCCACCCTGCTGCCGGGGCCGTTCGCCTCGCTGCTGCTGGCCGATATGGGCGCCGAGGTACTGCGCGTGGAGTCGCCCAGCCGTGTCGACCTGGTGCGCGTGCTGCCGCCGCATGTGGACGGCGTCTCCACCAGCCACGCTTACCTCAACCGCAACAAGCGCTGCCTGGCCCTGGACCTGAAGAAGCCCGAGGCGCTGGAGGTGGTGAAGCGCCTGGTGGCCGAGTACGACATCGTGCTGGAGCAATTCCGCCCCGGAGTGATGGACAAGCTTGGCCTCGGTTACGAGGCGCTCAAGGCGATCAACCCACGGCTGATCTACGTCTCCATCACTGGCTACGGCCAGAGCGGGCCGTACCAGGACCGAGCCGGCCACGACCTCAACTACCTGGCCCTGAGCGGCCTGGCCAGCTACACCGGGCGTCGCGACAGCGGCCCACTGCCGCTCGGCGTGCAGGTGGCGGACATCGCCGGCGGCGCGCTGCACGGGGTGATCGGCCTGCTCGCCGCGGTGATCGCCCGACAGACAACGGGGCAGGGCCAGCACGTGGACATCAGCATGACCGACTGCGCCTTCAGCCTGCATGCCATGGCCGGCGCCGGCTACCTGGCCGGCGGCGTGGAGCCGGACATGCAGAACCAGGTGCTCAACGGCGGCAGCTTCTACGACTACTACCGTACCCGCGACGGCCGTTGGCTGTCGGTGGGCAGCCTGGAGCCGCAGTTCATGCAGCAGTTCTGCGCCGCCCTCGGTCGCCCGGAACTGGCTGCCCTGGGCCTGTCGCCCAAGGATCAGGAGCGGCTCAAGGGCGAGATCGCCATCGAGGTGGAGAAGCACGATCTGGTCGAGTGGCAGCAGCGCTTCGCCGAGGTGGACGCCTGCGTCGAGCCCGTGCTGAAGCTGTCCGAAGCGGTCGAGCACCCGCAGCTCAAGGCACGCGGCGTGGTTACCGAGGTGCCGCGCGAGGGCAAGTCGGCGCAACGGCAGATCGCCTGCCCGATCCGTTTCTCTGCGGGGCTGGAACCGCCACGGCACATCGGCGCGCCGGTGGGCGCGCACAACGACGAGGTGCTGCGCGAGCTGGGTTATGCCGAGGAAGAAATCGTCGCGCTCAAGGCGAGCAAGGCGCTGGGCTGAGGCTCACTCGATCCGCTGTTCGCCGCTGAACACCAGGGTCGCCCGGCAGCGCCGGCAGAAGTAGCGGCGGCCCTGGGCAACCAGGCGGTGACGCTGGCCGGAGAAGGGGAATTCGCCGTCCGGGCATTGGCACAGGTAGAGGTAGCGGGTGACCTTGCGCCGGCCGATGTCGTAGTTGTGGCAGCGATCCGGCGGCAGCTCGTAGACCCCGCGCATGATCAGCTGCCACTCCTCACCGTGCGGCTGGATGCGCGGGCCGAACAGCTGGTGCGCCACCAGGTGCGCGACCTCGTGGGCCACGGTCTGCTTGAGGAAGTGTTCGCGGTTTTCCGCGTACAGCTTGGGATTGAAGCGCAGCAGGTTCTCGTGCAGATGCGCCACGCCGGCCTTCTGGCCGCGCAGCTTGAAGCTGACCTCGGGGCGGGGGAACGAGCGCTTGAAGAAGTCTTCGGCCTGCTGGTAGCAGTCTTCGACACGGGCATGGAGCAATTCGGGCATGCGGCGATTATGCCGCATCGCCCCCTAAGGCCAAACCGACCGCTGGTCGAATCACTCGCGCCCGTGCTGCTGCTCGTAGACCGAGGGCCGCTCCTGCCGGGTCGGATAGGTCTGTTCTGGCGCGGTGCGCTCGTACTCCGGACTCATGTAGTACTGCCAGTGCAGAATGGCCGAGACCAGCAGGGTGACCACCGCGAGCACCGCCACCGCCCACACCGAGCCGGCGTAGAGCATGCCCTGCTGCTGGCGCAGGCGCATGAAGGTGGGCAGGCCGACGAACAGCAGGTAGGTCGAATAGGCACAGGCCAGGCCCAATGCGACTACAGCGAGCCAGCGGCTCGGGTAGATGGCCACCAGCCCGGCGAGGAAGAACGGTGTGGCGGTGTAGGCGGCGAAGCCGATGCACTGGTTCAGGCTGGGGCGCGCCTCGAAAGTGCGTGACATCCAGCGGATGAAGCCGCCCATGATCAGGGTACCGACCAGCGCGGTGAGGTAGACGTTGAGCGCCAGCAGCAGGGCGCTGCCCTCGGCGAGGCGCACGCGTTCTTCCTCGGCCAGGCTCCAGCCCACTTCGCTGGTGCCGACGAACAGGCTCACGGCGGGGATCATCGCCAGCAGCAACAGGTGGCCCAGGTAGTGCGCGGGATGCTGTTCCTCTTCCTGGCGGATCTCGTGCCAGGCGGCGTCCGGGCGGGTAAACAGGTTGACGAAGTGCGGCGTCATGGGCGCGTTCCTCTGCAGGGTTGGCCATAACGGCTTAGAACTGCGCAGGTGTCGCCAGGGTTCAACTTTCCGGCTGGAAGGAATGTGCGTGCAATGAAAAGGCCGCCCGTAGGCGGCCTCATGCAAGCGCTAATGGCTCAGTTGGTGTAGACCGGCCCCACGCCGAAGCCCCAGAGGATCACCGAGCAGGCGATCATCGCCACCAGCACCACCAGGCCCACGGCCAGCACCGAGCTGGAGAACATGAAGCCCTCGTCCTGGGGGATGCCCATGAAGGTGGGGATGCCGGCATACAGCAGGTACACCGTGTAGCAGACCGCCGCGGTGCCGATCAGCATGCCCAGCCACAGGCTCGGGTACAGCGCCGCGACACCGCCGACGAACAGCGGCGTGGCGCAGTAGGCGGCGAACACGATGCATTGGGTCAGGGTCGGGTTGGAGTCATAGGTACGCGCCATCCAGTGGATGAAGGCGCCCATGACGGCCACGCCAGCGAGCATTGCTAGGTAGGACATGATGGTCATCTGCATGGCGCTGGCCGCCGTGAGCTTGACCGCCTCGCCATCGCCGATGCGCCAGCCCACCTCGGTAGTACCGAAATAGGCGCAGAGCGCGGGGATGGCAGCGAGAATCAGGACATGGGTCAGGTACATGTGGCTGATGCTTTCCTCTTCGCCACGGATTTCCTGCCACTCTTGGTCGGGATGGGTGAAGAGCCCCCAAACATGGTGGATCATGCAGACACCTCCTCTTTTTATTGTCGATCGCCCCGAGCGTAGCGCCCGGCGTGCGTGCTCAGCAGCGCCGGGTGCAGGCCGAATTAAGTGCGACCGTATGCCGCAGTATAGGAAAGGCTGCAGGCCGCGTAATCCGTGGCTTTAGAGCGAATCGCTCTCTATGAGTCAGCCGTAATAGCGCTCAAGTATTTCCATGGCCAGGTTGATCGACTGCAGACGGCTGGTGCTGCCGCCGCGATCCGGGTGGTGCAGGCTCACCAGTTGCCGGTAGCGCTGCTTGATCAGCGCGAGATTGAGCGGTTGCGTGATATCCAGCTCGAACAGCTCGAGGGCCGCCTGCTTCTCTTCGCCGCCCTGCATGCGCGTCCAGAAGCTGGCCAGCAGCTTCTCCACCGCGTCCTCGGTGATGTCGTGCAAATTTTGCAGATTGAGATAGTAGTCACGCAGCGGGTCGTGTTCGGCCAGCTCCGCACTGCCGGCTTGCCAGGGTTGCAGCTGCACGCACAGCGGGCTGATCTGCAGATGCGCCTCACGCTTGCCCCACAGGCGCTCGCGCAGCGCATAGAGGGCGTTGAACAGCAGGAAGTGGGTGCGGAACAACACCAGCTTGTCGGCCAGCCCCAGGTGCGGAATATGCGTGGAACCACGGGCCTTGAGCTGCTGGATCAGCTGGAATTCGCTGATTCCGGCGGGCACCGCGCGCAGCAGTTGGTGCAGTTGCTCGGGCAGGTCGAGGCTGGGGTCGAGGTCGTTGTTCATCGGGCGAGCCTAACACGGGCTGTCGCGGCCGAGCTTTGTGCGTAAAATAGCCAGCTTTTCGCCTTCACCCCCGGATTCTCCCGCACCATGCCCAGCACCATCTCGGTCAACCAGAACAAACTGCAGAAGCGCCTGCGCCGCCAGGTCGGCGAGGCCATCGCCGATTTCAACATGATCGAGGATGGCGACAAGGTGATGGTCTGCCTGTCCGGCGGCAAGGACAGCTACACCATGCTCGACGTGCTGCTGTACCTGCAAAAGGTGGCACCGATCAAGTTCGAGATCGTTGCGGTGAACATGGACCAGAAGCAGCCCGGCTTCCCCGAGCACGTGCTGCCGGCCTACCTGGAATCCATTGGCGTGCAGTACCACATCATCGAGAAGGACACCTACTCGGTGGTGAAGGAGAAGATCCCGGAGGGCAAGACCACCTGCTCGCTGTGCTCGCGCCTGCGCCGCGGCACCCTGTACACCTACGCCGACGAGATCGGCGCGACCAAGATGGCCCTCGGTCACCACCGCGACGACATCCTGGAAACCTTCTTCCTCAACATGTTCTACGGCGGCACGCTGAAGGCCATGCCGCCCAAGCTGCTGTCCGACGACGGCCGCAACGTGGTGATCCGCCCGCTGGCCTACTGCAATGAGAAGGACATCGAGGCCTACTCGGTGATGAAGGAATTCCCGATCATCCCGTGCAACCTGTGCGGCTCGCAGGAAAATCTGCAGCGCCAGGTGGTCAAGGAGATGCTGGTGGAATGGGAGCGCAAGAGCCCAGGCCGCACCGAGATCATGTTCCGCGCCCTGCAGAACGTGGTGCCGTCGCAGCTGGCCGACCGCAACCTGTTCGACTTCCAGAGCCTGAAGGTCGACGACAGCGCCACGCCGCGCTTCCTCGACGTGATGAACCTGTGATTCCCGACCGGCCGCTTAAAGCGGCCGGTTTGCTATCTAGCCGCGCATGATCAGTTCAGGTACAGCGCGCTCCTCGACGAAGCGCTCCTGCACCAGGCGCTTCACCTCGGCCGCATCGCGGATGCGGTACCACTCGCCGCTCGGGTAGACGCTCAAGGTCGACCCCTGGTCGCAGGGGAACTGGCACTGGGTGCGGGTGATATGCACGCCATTCTCGGTCTCCAGGCGGCCGGCCGCCTTCAGCTCTTCACGTAGCAGCTTCCACAGGGGCAGGGCGCCGCGCCGAGTGCAGCGCGGGCCGTTGCACAGCAGCACGCGATAGCGGTGCGGCGGGATGCACGACCAGGAGTGGGATTCCGGTAGCTGCGGCACGTCCACGCAGCCCAGGTGTTTTTCCGGTTGTTGGATCAATGCAGCCAGAGCCGCCACGTCCTCGGCATTGCCGGCGCAGACGAACAGCTGATCGGCACGCTCGCCGGCCAGTGTCTGTAGCTCGCCGCGTAGCCAGTCCAGTTGCTGGCTGCCACCCAGCGGGTCGAGATCGACGATTAGTAGGGGCAGTTCTGCGCCGCTCAGGCATTCGCGTACTCGCGCCCAGACTTCGTCGTAGCCGGCACCGGTATCGAGCAGATCGTCCAGCGCGGCGGCGCCGAACTGCTCAGTGAACTGGCGGCGGGTCAGCTCGGCGAAGCTGCCATGGTTGAGGTCGGGGCCGGCGAACAGCACGCGGGCGTAGGTTTCGGTCTTCATCGGGTGTTCTCAGAGCAGCGGCTGCAGCGCTTGCCACAGGGTTTCGGGGTCGGCGAAGGCGCGCTCCACCTCGGGCAGTTGCGGGCGTTGCAGGATCAGCACCGGCAGGCCGCGCTCGCGGGCGACCTGCAGCTTGGCCTCGGTGGCGTTGCCGCCGCTGTTCTTGCTCACCAGCACATCGAAGCCTTCGGCGGCGAACAGCGCGCGTTCATCGTCGAGGGTGAACGGCCCGCGCGCGGCGATACAGCGGGCACGCGGGTGTTCGGGCTGAGCATCGAGCAGGCGCAGAGTCCAGTGCTGGTGCGCGGGAATCTCGTCGAGATGCGCCAGCGGCTCGCGGCCGAGGGTGAAGAAGGGCTTGTCGAAGGGTTCCAGCGCTTGGACCAGCGCGGCCCAGTCGGCCACCTCGCGCCAGTCGTCACCAGGCTGCGGTTGCCAGCCAGGACGACGCAGCGCCCAGCAGGGCACATCGGCCAGGCGCGCGGCGGTGGCGGCATTGGCGCTGATCTGCGCGGCATAAGGATGGGTGACGTCCAGCAGCAGGTCGAAGCCTTCAGTGCGGATGAACTGTGCCAGGCCCTCGGCGCCACCGAAGCCGCCGACGCGCACCTGGCAAGTCAGATCGTCCGGCACCTTGCCCAGCCCGGCCAGGCTGTACAGATGCTCGGGGCCCAGGCGACGGGCCAGGCGCAGCGCGTCGCCGACGCCGCCGAGCAACAGCACGCGGGTCACGGCTTGTGTACTTGCAGCAGGGTGATCGGCAGGGCGCTGCGCCAGGTGTCGAAATCGCCCAGCGGCTGGGCCTGGGCGATGGCGATGCGGGTCAGCTCGCCGCCATGCAGTTCGCGGAAGGCCACCAGCATGGCCTCGCTCTGCAGGGTCACGGCATTGGCGATCAGCCGGCCGCCGGGTTTCAACGCCTGCCAGCACAGCTCCAGCACGCCGGGCACGGTGACGCCGCCGCCGATGAAGATCGCGTCGGGGAAGTCGAGGCCGGCCAGTGCCTCCGGCGCCTCGCCGGCTACCAGCTGCAACTGCGGCACGCCGAGGGCGTCGCGGTTATGCGCGATCAGCTGCTGGCGGCCCTCGTTGGCCTCGATGGCGATGGCGCGGCAACTCGAGTGGCTGCGCAGCCACTCGATACCGATCGAACCGCAACCGGCGCCGACATCCCACAGCAGCTCACCTGGCCGTGGCGCCAGGCGGGCCAGGGTGATGGCGCGCACGTCGCGCTTGGTCAGCTGGCCGTCGTGGCGGTAGGCGTCGTCGGATAGGCCAATGGTCAGTGGCAGCGCTTGCACACCGGCATCGGTGCGGCATTCAACAGCCAGCAGATTGAGCGCGGCAACCTGGTCGATATTCCAGTCGGCGGCCAGGCCATCGATGCGCCGCTCCAGCGGACCGCCCAGATGCTCCAGCACGCTCAGGCGGCTGGCTCCGAAACCGCGCTCGCGCAGCAGAGCGGCAATGGCACTCGGGCTGTTGCCATCGTTGCACAGAATCAGCAAACGCTGGCCGTCATGCAGATGGCGGGCAACGGCGGGCAGCGGACGCGCCACCACCGACAGCAGGGTCACGTCCTGCAGCGGCCAGCCCAGGCGCGCGGCAGCCAGGGCATAGGAGGAGGGCGCCGGCAGCACGAGCATCTCGCCCTGATCCAGCTGACGCGCCAGGCTGGCGCCGACGCCGTAGAGCATGGGGTCGCCGCTGGCCAGCACGCAGGTCGGCGTGCCGCGTCGCTGCAGTACCGGCTCCAGGTTGAAGGGGCTGGGCCAGGCTTCGCGTGGGGCGCGGATGCACGGCGGCAGCAGGTCGAGCTGGCGCGGCGCACCGACAATGCACTCGGCTGCCAGCAGCGCGCGGCGCGCCGCCTTGCCCAGGCCGGCATAGCCGTCTTCGCCGATGCCCACTACCGTCAGCCAGGCCGTCATCTGTGTCTCCTCGGTGCCTTGCGGGGCGACGCGCGGGCTTGGCCCGGTGCCGCTAAAAGCGGGCATAATAGCGCCTTCGTCGGTGCCCGGTTCTTTCAGAGGAACCAGCGGGCCTAAGAGGGAACACGGTTCAAGCCGTGGCTGCCCCCGCAACTGTAAGCAGCGAGTCGCTCCACACACATGCCACTGAGCAATCGGGAAGGCCGTGCAGCGATGACGACCTGTCAGCCAGGAGACCTGCCGACGACGCAGTCGCGAGTGCCAACATCGGGCGGGGTGTACCGATGCCAAGGAATCCCTTTGCTGGGATTCCGCTGGTTCGGTCGCCGCGTCGTTCGTTGTCGGTGACCGTTTGAAGCCCGATTCCTCCACCGCCGCTGTGCATGTTCCCCGGCCCTCCGCCTGTCCGGGGCTGTGGCGTGTCGTGCCGGCGAAAGATGGCGGTATCTGCCGGGTCAAGCTGCCCGGCGGCCTGCTCACCAGCGCCCAGGCCCGCGCTGTGGCCGCGGTCGCCCGCACCCATGCCAGCGGCGTGCTGGAGCTGACCAACCGCAGCAATCTGCAGATTCGCGGTGTACGCGAGGCCTGCCAGGGCGCGCTGGTGCAGCAGCTGCTGGACGCCGGCCTCGGCCCGCGTCACGCGGATGCCGACGATGTGCGCAATGTGCTGATCAGCCCCGCCGCCGGCCGCGATCCTGGGGCCCATCTCGATACCCGCCCGCTGGCCGAGCAACTGCTGGCGCTGCTGCAAGACGTGCCCGCGTTCCGCGACCTGTCGCCCAAGTTCGCCGTGCAACTGGATGGTGGCGAGGCACTGGCCATGCTCGACCACCCGCACGATATCTGGCTCAGCGCCTTGCCCGGCGGCACGCAACTGGCCTTCGGCCTGGCCGGTTGTCCGCGCGGTGAAGTGCTGGGCGTGGTCGAGTCGGATCAGGCGGTGCAACTGGTGGAAGCGCTGCTGCGGCTGTTCCTCCAGCTGGCCGGCGAACACACGCGCATGCGTCAGCTGTTGGCCGAGCTGCCGGCGCAGGCATTTCTCGCTCGTCTGCCATCCGCCTTCCAGCACGCGACGCCGGGCTTCGCCAGCCCAGCGCCGGATGGCGTGCCGCTGGGCGTGCATGCCCAGGCCCAGCCGGGGCGGGTGATGCTGCTGGCCGGCGCGCCGCTGGGCCGGTTGCAAACCGAGCAGCTGCAGGCCCTGGCCGAACTGGCGGAAACCGAAGGCAGCGGCGAGTTGCGCCTGACACCCTGGCAAGGCGTGTTGCTGCCGGATGTGCCCGCCGCGCGCCAGGCCGCCGTGGCCCAGGTCATGAGCGATCTCGGCCTGCTGCTGGATGCCCGCGCGCCACTGGCACGCATGCTCGCCTGCAGCGGCAGCGCCGGCTGCGCCAAGTCTGCGGCGGACACCAAGGCCGATGCCCAGCGCCTGGCCACGCACCTGGGTCCGCACGGCCCGGCGCAGGTGCACCTGTGCGGCTGCCCGCGCAGCTGCGCCGCCGCCCATATCGCGCCCTACACGCTGCTGGCCCAGCCTGGCGGCCGCTACGACCTCTATCGCCGCGAGCAGGGCCTGGCCGGATTCGGCCGCCTGCTGGCGACGTCCCTCGATATCGACCAAGCCGGCGAGCACCTCGCCGCAGGAAATCCCGAATGATCGATTACATCCGCGATGGTCAGGAGATCTATCGCCAGTCCTTCGCCACCATCCGCGCCGAGGCCGATTTAAGTGCCATCCCGGCCGACCTGGAAAAGCTCGCCGTACGCCTGATCCACGCTTGCGGCATGGTCGATGTGGTGCAGGACCTGCGCTTCTCGCCCGGTGCCGGCGCTGCCGGCCGCGCCGCCTTGGCCAAGGGCGCACCGATCCTCTGCGACGCACGCATGGTCGCCGAGGGCATCACCCGCGCGCGCCTGCCGGCCAACAACCCGGTGATCTGCACCCTCAACGAAGCGGACGTGCCGCAGCTGGCCCGCGATCTCGGTAACACCCGCTCGGCGGCAGCCCTGGAGCACTGGCGCGAGCACCTGGAAGGCAGCGTGGTGGTGATCGGCAACGCGCCCACCGCGCTGTTCTACCTGCTGGAAATGCTCGACGTCGGCGCGCCGAAGCCGGCGCTGATTCTCGGCATGCCGGTAGGCTTTATCGGCGCCGCCGAATCCAAGGACATGCTCGCCGCCGACAGCCGTGGCGTGCCCTACGTGATCGTGCGTGGCCGCCGCGGCGGCAGCGCCATGGCCGCCGCCGCGGTCAACGCCCTGGCCACGGAGGTGGAGTGATGCGCAAGGGACGTTTGCTCGGCCTCGGCGTCGGCCCCGGTGACCCGGAGCTGATCACCCTCAAGGCCCTGCGCCTGCTGCAGTCGGCACCGGTGGTGGGCTACTTCGTGGCCAAGGCCAAGGCCAGCAAGGGCCAGGGCGGCAACGCCTTTGGCATCATCGAAGACCATCTCACCGATGCGCAGCGCCGCCTGCCGCTGGTCTACCCGGTGACCACCGAGAAACTGGAGCCGCCGCTGACCTACGAGGATGTGATCGCCGACTTCTACGACACCTGCGCCGTGCAGATCGCCGCCGAGCTGGACGCCGGCCGCGACGTGGCGGTGATCTGCGAGGGCGACCCGTTCTTCTACGGCTCCTACATGTACCTGCACGACCGCCTCGCCGAGCGTTATGAGGCCGAGGTAGTACCCGGCGTGTGCTCCATGCTCGGCTGCGCCTCGGTGCTGGGCACGCCACTGGTGTACCGCAACCAATCCTTGAGCGTGCTCTCCGGCGTGCTGCCGGAAGAGGAACTGGAGCAGCGCCTGCGCACTGCCGAGGCCGCCGTGGTGATGAAGCTCGGCCGCAACTTCGACAAGGTGCGCCGTGTGCTGCAACGCCTCGGCATGGCCGAGCGCGCCCACTACGTGGAGCGCGCCACCATGGACAACCAGCACATCGTGCCGCTGGACGAGGTCGACCCGCTGGCCTCGCCGTACTTCTCGATGATCCTGGTGCCCGGGGAGAAGTGGCGTGGCTGAGTCCATGAGTCCCGCCGCCATTGTCATCCTCGGCGCCTCGGCGCTGGCCACCGCACGCCGTGTGCAGCAGCGCTATCCGCAGGCGCGCATCCACGGTTTGGCCGGACGGGTGGACGAGGTCGACGAGAGCTACCGTGAATTCGCCGAACACCTGCGCGGCCTGTACCGCGCGGGCACGCCGATCATTGCCCTGTGCGCCGCTGGCATCGTCATTCGCAGCCTGGCTTCGGCCCTGGTGGAGAAGGGCATGGAGCCGCCGGTACTGGCCCTGGCCGAGGACGGCAGCGCCGTGGTGCCGCTGCTCGGCGGCCTGGCTGGGGTCAACCGCTTGGCTCGCGAGCTGGGTGAGTGGCTGGCGGTGGCTCCGGCCATCACCACCAGCGGGGAGCTGCGCTTCGGCACCTGCCTGCTCGACCCGCCAGAGGGCTACGCCTTGGCCGATCTGGAGCAGGGCAAGCGCCTGGTCAGCGACCTGCTCGGCGGCGCGCGCCTGCGCCTCGAGGGTGAGGCACCCTGGCTGCAGCAGGCCAACCTGCCACTGCATGCCGAGGGTGAGCGCTGCCTGCGTATCGATGTGGCCGCCGCCAGCGGCGACGATGCGCTGCTGATCCATCCGCGCCAGCTGCTGGCGCGTTGCGCCGAACCTTCTGCCGAACTGCCAGCTCATCTGCGCGCCGCGCTAGCCGAGGCCGGTCTGGCCGAGGCGGCGCTGGCCGCGCTGCTGGTCGAGGGCGAGGGGCGCGCATTGCCGTTCGCCGAACAGGCCGCTGCCGAGCTGAAGGTGCCTCTGCGTTTTATCGAGCCGAATACGGCGCTGCCGCCAGCCTGCTACGAGGCCCCCGGCCTGAGCCTGCATCTGGCCGATAGCCCACAAACCGCTGCCGCCATCGGCCGCTCGCGTGGGCGCCTCAGCGTGGTCGGCATCGGCCCCGGCTGTGCTGAGCTACTGGCCCCGGCCGTGCGCCGCGCACTGGACGAGGCCGAGGATGTGCTCGGCTACGAGACCTACGTGACCATGGCCGGCCCCTATCGCGCCGACCAATGCCTGCACGCCAGCGACAACCGCGAGGAGTTGCAGCGTGCCGCCCATGCCTTCGAGCTGGCCTCACAGGGCCGCCGCGTGGTGATGGTGTCCTCCGGTGACCCCGGCGTGTTCGCCATGGCCGCCGCGGTGATGGAGGCGCTGGAAGCCTCCAGCGATGCGCGCTGGCAAGGCGTGGAGCTGGAAGTGTTGCCCGGCATCTCCGCCGCCCTGGCCACTGCCGCCCGTGCCGGCGCGCCGCTGGGCCACGACTTCTGCCTGATCTCGCTGTCCGACAACCTCAAGCCCTGGGCGGTGATCGAGAAACGCCTGCAGCACGCCGCCGCCGCCGACCTGGCCATGGCCTTCTACAACCCGATCTCCAAGGCGCGCCCCTGGCAGCTCGGTCGCGCCCTCGACCTGCTGCGCCAGCACCGCGAACCGCAGACCTTGGTGGTGCTTGGCCGCGACATCGGCCGCCCGGCCGAGGCCCTGCGCGTGCTCACCCTCGGCGAGCTGACCCCGGAGCTGGTGGACATGCGCACCCTGGTGATCATCGGCTCCAGCCAGACCCGGCGCTTCCCGCGCCAGGGCGGCGGCGAGTGGGTCTACACGCCGCGCTGGTATCCGCAGGACTGAAGGCCTACTCGGCCTTCAGTGCCTCACCGATGGCATAGAAGTGCCCGCCAGCCACATGGTGCAGGCTGCGCCATGCCGGGTCGGCTTCCTCGAAGTGCCAGTGGCCGTCGCGGAACACACGATCGTCGGCCCAGGCGCCGACCACTTCACCGATGAACAGGTCGTAGGCCTGCTGGTTGTGCGGCTCGGCAATCAGCTCGCACACCAGCCAGGCCGAGCAACCTTGCACGGCGGGCAGATCGTGGCCGGGTAGCTCGAACAGCTCGACGCCGGCCTTGGTCAGTTTGTCTGGATCGTCCTTGAGGCTGTGGTTGCCGACCTGGTTGGTCAGCTGCAGCTGGGCGGCGGTGGGCACCTGGATGACGAAGCGGCCGCTGCGTTCGATCAGTTCGCGGGTGCGGGTGGCTTTGTCCAGCACCACGGTGAGCTTGGGTGGGGCGAAGTCCAGGGCGCAGCACCAGGCTGCGGCCATGACGTTGTCGACGCCGTCGTGGCGGGCTGACACCAGAACCGTAGGGCCGTGGTTTAGGAGGCGGTAGGCCTTGGCGAGGTCGACTGGTTTTTGATGAGGATTCATCTGAGTGCTTCCTTACTGCGAGATGAATCGAATGCTCGCTTGGCAAGGTTGGGTTCGGCAACTGCGCTAGCCGATTGTTGTGTTGGCTGGGGCAGTGGTTCCGCCCTGCTGGGCGGGTTCTTTTTGGCAGTCGCCCGGATGGCCGGCCCCCAAAAAGGAACCAAAAGGTCTTGCCCCGCCATCCGGGTCTCGCTGAGCTCGACTTCCCTCACTCCATCGTTGCTCCAGGGGCACGCGTCGAAGGACCATCCTTGGCCCATCGTCGCTCTCGCGGCATCCATGCCGCTCAACCCCTTCCACAACGATTCCGTTTGGCCTCCTGAAGGGGGCGGTTGGAGTTGCCTGACAGTTCGGTATTCCTGATGGTTCCCGCGCTCTGCGTGGGAGCCCATCCCGTGGCGCTCTGTGCCACAGAGCTGCCGGTTAGCACAAAGCAATGAATGGACGCAGGAGCGTCAAAGGCTGCATTCCCACGCGGAGCGTGGGAACGATCACGGCAACCCGCGAAGCGGAAAGATGAACAGCCAGGCAACTCGGAATCCGAACCCCGTCAGGAGGCTGAGTGGAGGTGTTGTGCAGGGGGACGCGAGGCAGGACGCCGAGCGAGGAACGAAGGGACAGGGACGTCCTTTCGTGACGGCCCCCGGAGCAGCACCGGAGCGAGGGAAGTCTGGCCGCAGGCCAGACCCGGATGTCGGGCGCGCTTTCTCTTTGGTTACTTTCTCTTTGCGCGTGCAAAGAGAAAGTAACTCGCCGTAAGGGCGAAAAGCGATGTGATGCTGAATAGGGCGCATGGTTCTGGCTATTAGGCAGTGAGCGGCCAATAACGGACATCAACGAAGGATGTGAATAAGCCTGCGCAGGATCGTTCACACCCATCTTCTGGAGGTTAAAGCCCCGAAAGCTCCCCCGCTTGCCAACGCTGCTCACTGTTAGCCAGCGCCTGGGCAATATCACTGAGCTGAGTCGACGGCAGCTCCTTGGGCAGCGGGTCGAGGCCGACGCTGGCGAACAGTTGGCCATAGCTGTTGCGCAGTTCTGCATAGGCCAGGTCCCGGCGCAGGTCGGCCTGCAGAGCGTTGAGTTCGCCCTGAATCAGCTCCAACTCGCCGATGCCCTGTGCCTTGTGGCGATTGCGCAGCTGATCGGCGATCTGACTGTCGAGCTGGGCTAGCTCTTGGCTGGTCTGGAACTGGCGCTGTGCCTCGTTGAAGTTGGCGTTGGCGACATATAGCTGCGCCAGTACCGCCATCGACATGGCCTGGCGGCGCGCATCGGCCACTTCCTGCCCGGCCTTGGCGACGTCGATGGCGGCAGGCGCGGACAGCACGTTGAACAGGTTCCAGGTCACCTTGACGCCATAGTCTGCCCAGCTCTGGTTTACTAGGAAGCTGTTGCTGTCATAGTGCCCGCCGGCGGAGAACTCCAGGCCGGGTAGCAGACGCAGCATGGCCTTGCGCGTTTCTGCTGCACTGATGCGCGCCTGATAGTCCTGCTCGCGCAGTTCGGGGCGGTTGGCCAGCGCTTCCTGGGCGAGGTGATCCATGTCGACCTTCAGTTCCGGCACCGAATAATCGTTGCTGGCGGCGAGGGTCAGATCGGTGCCCAGGGGCAGGTTGATGAGGGTGGCCAGTTCGGTCTTGGCCAGAGACAAGGCACGGCGTTGTTCTTCCAGCTGGCGGGAGGCCTCGATCAGTGCGCGCTGATAGCTCAGCGCCTGGATCGGGTCACCGATGCGTTCGCTGCTCATGCGCTGGCTGCTGCTGCGCGCCTCGTCGACACGGGCCATCAGACTGTCGATCTGCTTCAGCAGGCGCTCGGCCGCTACGGCGCGCCAGTAGGCAGAGCGCACGTCCTGGATGATGGTGTGAACTACTTTGCGGCGGCGCTCCTGCACGATCAGACGCTGGTCGCCCTGCTGCTTGGCGCTGACGTAGCTGACGCCGAAGTCGAGCACGTTCCACACCATGGTCAGGTCGGCGACGTCGCGGTCGCGGTCCTGCGAGGTAGAAGGTTCCAGCGATTGGGTGTTGGTCAGCACGCTCTGGCTGCTCGATGCGCTGACGTTGTTGCGGCCCGCGTAGCCCGCCGACATCGCCATGCGCGGCAGCATGTCGAAGGAGGCGAGGTCGACCTGACGCTTGGCCAGTGCCTCTTCCATGACCTTCAGACGGGCTTCCAGATTGTACTTCACCGCACGGGCCATGGCGTCGTGCAGGGTCAGCGGACCGCTCAGCGGTTCCTGATCCTTGAACATCGTCTGTAGGTCGTCGCGCGCACGTTGCTCGCTGACATCGCGCTCGATCGGCTGGCTGGTCACGGCGCAGCCGCTGATCGCCAGCGCGAGCAAGCTCACGCCGAGCAGGTTCTTCTTGTTGTTCATCCTTGGCCGCCCCCTCGTTACGGCTCCATACAGATCTCAAATGTCGTGTGGTTCAGATTCAGACGGACGCTTTGCTCTGCGCGAGCTGCCCCAGGGCCCAGGCCAGTTCGCGCTGTGGTTGTTGTTCCGCCTCGTGAAGTTGGTGCAACTGCTGGCTCAGACTGAGTGCGCCGAAGATGCCGGGCAGGCCGTCCTCGATGTCACTGCTGCGCCGGTCGAATATCTTGAGCGGTGCGGCTTCCTTGAAACCATCGTCGTTGAAGATGCCGGCCAGGGTACTGCTACCGAACACCCCGCCGTTCCCGCCGCCGAAGCCAAGGAAGCCGGTGCCGGTCCCATCGCCATAGCTGTCGTTGCTACCGAATACTTGGGCGATGAAGCTCCTTTCCTGAGCGCTGTTCTGACTCAGGAAGATTTCGCTCAGTGGGCGAAAATCGCTGCCCACCGTCGGCGTATCGAGCAAGGGAAGCGGTACCAGCAGCGAGTCCATTTGCGACGGTGGCGCCATGTCGGGCACGTCGGGCTGTAGTGGTGGCATCGGTATCGGGATGCGGTTCTCCGGCGTGGTGGTACGGAACTCGGGGTCACCGGTCGCCACACCGCCGATCAGGTAGCCGGCCGTGGACGCAGAGGTGGCCATCGTGTTGCCCTGGCCATCGGCGATACCACTGCCGTTGGCCGTCAGCGCCAGCCCCAGATTGCCCTGGCCGCTGACGCCGCTCACGGTGATGCGGTACGTGCGGGCGTCCAACTGCACCAGCGATTGCAGCGTACCGCTGGCGCTGCCGGTCGTGGCCAGAGTGAAATCTGCGAGGTCGACGCCGGTGACATCTTCGTTGAAGGTCACGGTGAAGCTCAGGGTGCTGGAACTGGTTGGCGAGGCGCCATCCAGGGCGATGCCGGCCTCAGGACCGGCAGCATCCACCAGCACCTGGCTGGTTGAGCCCACGTTGTTGAGTGTGGTCACGGTGTCATTGCCGGCGGCGTCCTTGAGCGTGCCGCCATTGGCCTGAAGGCCGTTGATGCTGATGCCGTTGTTGTCGAACTGACCGCTGCTGAGGGTGAGCCTGAACACCAGTGCGCTGCTGCCGCTGCCCGAGACGTAATCGGCGTAGACCACGCCACCGCCATCCAGCGTGACGGCGAGGCGCGGGATTCCAGCGCCGGTGTCGACCGTGATGGTTTCGTTGAAATTGACGGTGAAGTCGAGCGCCTGACCGGCGACGTAGGTGCCAGCGAGCGGCACGCTGACGCTGCCTACCACCGGCGCGGCGGTGTCGATGATCAGGGCGCTTTGACCGGCCAGGCCGTCGGGGCTGCCCACACTCGGTAGGGTGGTGAAGGCGGGATTGCCCAGGCTGACGCTGGCGATGGTAGCGCCGTTGAGCGACAGCGCAGCGCTGCCGGTGTAGTCGAGATCGCTGCTCTGGTCGCCGACCTGCACCACATAGGCAAAGGTCAGGGTGTCGGTGCCGCTGCCGCCCACGTAAACAGCGCTGCGGTCGATGGCGCCGGTTTCCAGCAGCAGGGTGGGCACACCGCCGGATACGGTCACTGCCTGGTCGTAGGTGACATTGATCAAGACGGTGTCGCCCGCCTTGTAGATGCCGTCGGGACTGCCGCCGGCGACTCCGGTGACCGATGGGTTGGGCTGGGCGACGTTGATCAGGATGGTGTCGGTGTCGGTCTGGCCACCGCCGCTGCCCGATTGGCCGAGGTCGTCGGTGGTGATCTCCACCGAGGCGGGGCCGTAGTAGCCGCCAGTGGGGGAGAACGACAGCCCGGCCAGGGCGTTGTTGATGGCGCTGAGGGTGCCTTCGAAGGTCATGGTGCCGTCGCCGGTGCCGTTGCCGACCAGGAAGCTCACGCCGCTGAGGCTGCCCAGGGTGAGCACGCCGTTGCTGGCGGTGAGGGTGACGCGCACCGTGCCGCTGCCGGCGTCCACGTCGGCGATCGACAGCGCGTTGCCGTTGCCGGAGCTGAACACCAGGGTGCCGTCCTGCAACACGCTCTGGGTGCCCGGCACGCTGTTGACCGGGGCGTCGTTGACGGCGGTGACGGTGAGGGTGACGGTGGTGTGGTCGGTCTGGTTGCCGCCGCTGCCGGTGTTGCCGCCGTCGTCGATGGTCACGTCGAGCACCACGTTGCCGGTGGCATTGGCGGCGGTGGTGAAGTGCACGCCGTTAGCTGCAATGAAGGCATTGATGTTGGCAATGCTGCCGGTCAGGGTCATGGCACTGGCGGTGCCGCTGACGGTAACGCCGCTGCCGCTGGTGGCGGCCAGGCTGCCCGAGGCGACCGACAGGGTGACAGTTACCGTGCTGCTGCCGGCATCGACATCGCTGAACGAGATGCCAGTGAGCGCACCGGACACATCTTCGCTGATGGCGATTGAGCCGGGGGCGCTAATGGTCGGGGCATCATTGACCGCGGCAACCTGCAGCGTGACAGTCGTGCTGTTGATTTGCGCGCCACCGCTGCCGGTATTGCCGCCATCGTTGATGCTGGCCGTCAGGGTGACATTGCCGGTGGCGTTAGCAGCCGTGGTGAAGCTGACATTGCTGCCGCCGATAAAGGCATTGATGTTGGCGATGCTGCCGGTCAGGGTCATGGTGCTGGAGGTGCCGCCAACAGTAACGCCACCACCACTGGTAGCAGCCAGGCCGCCTGAGGCTACGGACAGGGTGACGGTGACTGAGGCGCTGCCGGCGTCGGCGTCGCTGAAGCTGATGCCGGTAATGGCGCCAGGGGTGTCTTCGCTGACGCTGATGGTCGCAGGTGCCGTGACCTGTGGAGCGTCATTGATGTTGGCCACGCTTACGGTCTTGGTGGCAGTTGGACTATCACTCTGCCCGTCGTTGACGACAAAACTGATGGTGCGGGTAGCGGTGCCAGGGGTATCGCTGCTATTGCTGTAAGTCACCGAACGCAGGGCTGCCTGCCATTGCGCGAGGGTGGCGCTGGCGCCGGCGGAGGTCAGGGTCAGCTCACCGGTTGCGGAGTTGTAGCTGGCGCTGATATTGCCCATGGTGGCAGGGTTGTTGGTGAACGCCAGTACATCCTGGCTGGTCTGGAGGTTGCCGGTGATTGAGACCTTGCCGCTGGCCAGGGTGGCGTTGTCCGTATCGGCCAGGGTAAGGCCGCTGTCCACGGTAACCGGTGTGCTGGTGACGTTGTCGCCTTCGGTAAAGGCAGTGGTGCCGCCGCTGGTGGTAACCACCGGGGTGGCATTGGTATCGGCGGTGGCGATATTGAAGGTGTCCGTTACCGTACCGCCATTACCGTCGCTGGCAATGATGTCAATGCTGATGGTGCCAACATCGCTGTCGGCCGGAGTGCCGCTGAACGTGCGGGTGGCAGGGTCGAAGCTGAGCCAGGCGGGCAGGGCTCCGCCGCCGGTCAGTTGCGCGCTGTAGCTCAGGGTGGCGCCGGCATCCACATCGCTGAAGGTGTTGGCGGCAAACTGGAAGTTGAAGGCCGTACCTTCGCTGGCGTTTTGGTTGGGGATTGGGTTGGCCACCACTGGCGCGTCGTTGATGGCGGTGACGGTCAGCGTCACGGTGACAGAGGACGAGTCCGCCGTGCCATCGTTGGCTTTATAGGTGAAAGAGTCCGCGCCGCTGTAGTTGGCAGTGGGCGTATAGCTGAAGCTGCCATCGGCATTGAGGGTCAGCGAGCCGTGGCTTGGCCCGGTGACGAGCACGGCTGTCAGTGAGTCGCCATCCGCATCGGTGTCGTTTGCGAGGACTCCTGAACCGGTCGTTACAGTGAGCGTCGAGTCTTCGTTGACCGTATAGCTGTTGCCGGTGGCGACCGGCACGGCGTTGGGGGGGACGGCCGCCTCGAAATTCAGGTCGTCGACTTCGAGTAAGAGATTGGTGCCGGAGAAGGTGATGCTGGTGATGTACTGGGCGTCGGAATTGGCAGACAAATTCAAGCTATAGCCCGCCCCGGTACTACTGGGGGCGAACGTTCCGAGGGTCTTACCGTCATTCGTCGTCAGCGTGACGCTGGAGGAGGGGCCGTAATCGCCAGTGTTGTATAACAGGAACTTGATCCCCGCCAGGCTGAATGCGCTGCCATCTGCGGCCGAGATAGTGACCGAGTTCAATCCGCCTATCCCTATCGGATTGTTATCTGAAAAGTCGAACATCATGGCGTTGTTAACGCCGGGGTTTACTGCGCCGTCGCCAATCATCGATTCGTAGGTGCCCGCAGTGCCCGTCAGCACATAGCGAATACCGTCCAGGGTGAAGTTATTGCTGTTGAATACGGTGCCTGATACGTCATCGTCATAGTTTTCATCTGCCGGTGCGGCAAGCAGGGCGTCGTAGGCGGCGACTTGCAGTGGCTGGGACTCCACCTGACCCGTGTGGCTCTCGAGTACCCAGTCGCCGCCTTTGCTGGCTGCCCCGGTGGCGTCGTCGGAAGCAGCTACATCGGCTTGGGTCAGGCGCGCCAGCTTGCTGATCAGCGCCGCGCCCTGTGCGCCCTCGCCGGTATTGCAGCCATAAAGCAGGATGTCGCCATCGGTCGCCAATGCCGCGCCGATGGCATTCAGTTGCTGGGCGTGTTGGCCGATGTTCTGGCTGTTCAGCCACGTATTACCCAGCTCGACCGTGCCTTCTGCGCCATGGCTCAGGAGGTGGATTGCGTCGACGTCGGAGCGATTCTTCAGGTAGTCGGCGATCTGTTGCAGGCCGTCCTTGTTGCTGTCGAGGACCACGACCTCTGTACCGCTTGGCAGCCCGGCAATCAGTTGCTGGGCGTCTTGCAGCTTGCCATCGACAAAGACGATTTCCTGGCGCTGGTCGCTGCTGGCCGCGGGTGGCGTTGCTGCGTCGCTGGCGTGTGGGGCACTGTCGTCAGCGGTTTGCGTCTTGGCGGGGTCGGCAGTCTGGTGTTCTGCGGAGGAGGCTGCTTCGGCTGCTGTGGCGGCGACTGCGCCGTCGAACAACATGCGAGGTTCCAGCGCCGCGGCCAGGGGCGCGCGCTTGGCTGTGTAGGGGCTTGCCTGGCGTTTGAACAGGTCAAGGAATTTCACAGGAACCTCCATGTCGGCACAGTCGTACCAATTTTTAGATTTTGCGGAACTATCGAGAGAAATATGGGTCGGCGCAACGTTTTTCTTGATAGATAAGTCAGAAGCCACTTTCGCGTATGCCCAGTGCGGCGACCTTGCGCCAGACGAAGCCCAGGATCGATTGGCCTTGCCCGCTCAGTACCACCAGGCCGCGCAGGGGCTGCGTCACTTCGAGCTGTGTGTCGAGCAGTTGCAAGCGCGCACCATACTGGGCGCTGGTCGGCTCGGCCTCCTGAAACTCGTTGCGGCGTACGGCGAGGGGGCCCCCATGGTCCGAGGTCAGGGCTTCGAGCTGGATATGTGCGACGCCGGTCGTGTCGATCTCGTCCAGACGTACCGCTGCAGCGCTGCGACTGGGGTCATCGAAAATGAAGCGGCCTTCGGTGCCGGCCTCGATGCGCCACAGTTCTGCTTCCGCCAGGTAGCCGCGTAACTGCAGGCCGGGCTCGACGATACGGGCCAGGGTCGTCTGCGGTGAGAGCCAGCGTCCAGGCATCAGGTTGGGTGGCAGATCGCGCACGGTGCCGGCGGCAGGCGCACGAATCTCCAGGCGTTGGCGTTGTGCGGCCAGGCCCCGATACTCGGCGATAGCTTCGGCCAGCTGCTGTTCTAGGACGGCAGCATCGCCGATGGTCTCGCTGCGTCCAGCCTGGCGGCGCAATTGCAGCTGAAGAATGTCTATCTCGCGGCGCACGATGATCTGGCGTGAGTCGAGGTCGGGAGATTCCAGCTCCAGCAACAAGGCGCCTTTTTCCACCTGTTGGCCATCGCGTGCATGTAGCTGCTTGAGACGCGCCGCCACGGGGGCGTGCAGTGCATGATTGCCGGCAGCCTCCAACATGGCTGGGATTTCCACGGAACTGCGCCAAGGGATGACGAAAATACCGAGGGCCAGCAGCAGGGCGGCACCTGTCAGCAGACTCTTGCCTGGGTGGGCATGGCCACGGAGTTGCCACCACTCCTGCATTTCCCGCCAGACTGGCAGGCCGATGAACCACACCAGCTCGACCAGCATCAGGAAGATGCCCAGCACCTTGAAGAACATGTGGTATACGGCCAGAGCAATGCCGAGGAACAGTGCCGCACGCCACAACCAGGAACCGTAGCCCCAGAGCAGCAACTTGCGCTGCATGCTCGGCGACCAGGGTTCGGGTGCCGGCTCGCCATAGCCGAACAGTGCCTCGCGCAGGCGCCAGCGGCACAGAGCGAAGCCGCGTCCCTGCAGGTTGTCCACGCCCCACAAGTCGCTGAGCAGGAAGTAGCCGTCAAAGCGCATAAAGGGGTTGAGGTTGATAATCAGCGTGGTGATCCAGGTGGCGCTGGCCAGCATGAAGGCTGCCGTGCGTGCCGGCCCATCGGGCAGCAGCGACCAGGCGAGGAGGGCGATACAGGCCAGCACTAGCTCGGCGAGCACTCCGCCGGCACCGATCAGCAGGCGTGAGCGGCGGTCGTTGACGCGCCATGCGTCGCTGACGTCGGTGTAGAACATCGGCAGCATGACCATGAACGCCAGTCCCATGCTCTGTACCCGGCAGCCGGCACGCTTGGCCATGTAAGCATGGCCGAACTCGTGGCAGAGCTTGGCGAAGGTCAGGGCGATGCCGAACGACAGGGCGCCACCAAGGCTGAATAGATGAGGGAAGGTGGCGATGAAGCGTTCCCAGTCGCGGGCTACCAGGAATATGCCCAGGCACAGCAGCAACGGCAGGCCGAAGCGCAGCAGCTTGGTGCCGTGGCGCTGCAGCCAGGGCCAGGTGCGGCCCAGAAATGCATCAGGGCGCCATAGCGGGATACGGAAGAACAGGTACTGGTGCAGCAGGCTTTTCCACAGGCCCTGGCGTTGCTGGGCGGCCTTGCCGGTGTAGCTCTGTCGCTGCTCGGTATCCATGGCTGCGATCAGGTCATAGCTGCGCAGGAAACTCAGCAGTTCTTGCAGATCCGTTTCTCCCAGCGGCACACCAGGCTCGCGATTGGCCGCCTGCAGCACTTGTGCTGCGTCGCCGAGTGGCCAATGGCGGAGCAGGCGTATGGCCTGGGCGCCGAGCTTGAAGTAGCGGCCGCGCAGAGGGTCGGCAAGCGTCCACTGTGGCGCGCCGTCCAAGCCCGGTGCCGCTTCGGATAACTGCAGGTCGGCGCGCAGTGCGGGGAGTTGCATCTACAGGCCTATCGTTTGGCGCAGCGCGGCGAGTGGGCGGCGCAGTAGATAGAGGGCCAGCGGGCCGCGCTCGCCATAGAGTTTGGCGGTGCCACGCAGGCCTATGCGAGGTGGTGCGTCGGTGAATTCGCCATCCAGGCGATAGGCCAGTTGTCCGCTTGCCGTTTTCTGCGCCTCGTAGGCACTGCGTTGCAGGCGTGCTTCATGGCGGTGGAGCGGGTCGCTGTCGAGGAACAGGGCGATTTCGCTGCCGGGCTGGAAGCCCAGGGCATCACCGACGGCCAGCTCGATGCGCAGTTCCGCCTGCAGGGGATCGGCGATCTCCATCAGGCGCTCACCGGTCTGTACCGGTTTGCCGATCCAGCGCTGAGCGTCGGCAAATACCGCAATGCCGTCGCGCTCGGCGCGTACCTCGGTGCGGGCCAGCAGCTCGCGGGCGTAGTCGCGCTCGGCACGCTTCTGTTCCACGCGGGCGGCGAACAGATCGATTCGCGCGCTGGATTCGGCGTCGGCGAAGGCGCGCTGAGTGTTGGACTTGAGCTCGGCTTCGGCGACATTGAGGCTGCGTTCGGCAACGTCGGCCTGGGCCTTGATGCTGGTGGCGTCGAAACGTAGCAGTACGTCGCCTTTATTCACGGTCTGGTTGGGCTTGACCAGGAACTCGGCGATGACCCCGTCCAGAGGGGCTGCCACTACCTGGCCGCCTAGTGGCACCACTTCGGCAGGGGCCAGCACGGATTGGCGTATCGGTATTAATAGAAGCAATAGGGCTGCTGCAGCTACTGTGAGGATCTTCTTGCGTGGCCAACGCAGGCGCCAGGGCTTGCGTGGCTGCAGGGCCAGCCAGGCATGCGCGTAGCAGTTGCCGAGCTGACTTAGCAGTGCCTGCTCGGCCTCGCTCCAGGGCTGCTCACGGGCAATCCACAGGCCGCCGAAGGGTTGCTGCTGGCGATCCAGCAGCGGCAACCAGAACACGAAGCCCGAGGACAGACTGTGCCAATCGGCCTGAGCCTGAGCGTCAAGCGAGTCGGAGGCCACGCTTTGTGCCTGATCCGAACGCCCCTGGGCGTGTAGCTGGCTGACGGCGTTCTCGGTAAAGGCCACGAAGGGTGCGTTGGGCTCGACCACGCTGATGCCTGTCAGCGCGCGTACCTTGCCGGCAATCAGCAGCGCTGCATGGCGAAAGCCGAACAGGCCTTGTGCATCGTTGACCAATGCGTAGGCCAGGCTGTCGATGTCCTTGGCGGCACGGGTCTGCTGTTGCAGAGCCAGTATCTGCGCGAATACCCGCTCGGCAAGGCCAGGCACCTGCGCGGTCATGGCGCCTCCGTGAAGCGGGCGCTGCCGCTCATGCCGGCTAGCAGGCCCTGGGTATCGGTCGGCAACGTGCCGATCAATAGCAGTGTCTGGCTGCCTTCGTCGATACGTGCGCCGAGGCGCTTGATCTCGACCTGCAGTGGCTTGCCGGTTTCATCGGGGGTGAATTCGAAGTGCGTGCCGGGTTGCAGGCGGCCGAGCCAGCTCGACGGCACCAACAGATGAACCTCCAGGGTGCGGTTATCGACGATTTCTAGCAGTGGAGTACCGCTGGCGACGCTCTCGTGCGGCTGTGCCCTGCGCTGCACGACGCGGCCGTCGAAGGGGGCAGTCACGCTGCAGCGCTTAACCTGTACCTGATAGACCTGGGCTTCGGCCTGGGCCTGGGCCTGCTTGGCTTCGGAGAGTGCCACTTCGAAGCGGCCTACCGAGTTGAGGGCAGCCAGCTGTTTGTTGTGGCCCAATTCCTCACGCGCAGCTCGCACGGCGGCTTGGGCGGCATTGAGCTGGGCCTGATAAGCGCTGCAGTCGAAGCGCACCAACGCGGCCCCTTTCTTGAAGTCCTGGCCGTCGGTATAAGGCATTTCGACGATGCGCCCCGCCAGCTCGCTGGACAGTACTGCCTGATCGCGGGCGCGCAGCACGCCTCGCACGGCACGTTCACTGGTGCTCTGGACTGGGCTGAGCGTCGAATCCAGAAGCGGGTCGCCTACTGGACTTTCCGCATGGCTCGCTTGGGCGATGATCAGGCTCAGAGCTAGGCCAAAGAGGCTTGGCGAGTAATGCATGGCGGCGTCCCTGTATGTCTTGTGCCGGCAGTGTACGGAAGAAGTACCAGGCCGCAAATCTCGTACGTGGGATCAATAAAAAGCGAGCTCATTTAATTGTGATTCAGAAGGACTTGGGCACGGCTACGGTCAGGTCGAGGCTTACCTAAATGAGCAGGGCCAGATCAACGTGCGGCGCCTGCTTAATGACCCCCAACTGATCACAGCAGTAAGCGAGCGTCGTGGTTATTCACCGGCGATAACTGCCGCACTGAAAGAAGCTGGGTCTCTCCCTCAGATCCTCAAGTCAGGCGTCAGCTTCAGCGCTCCCTGCCAGCAGTTACGTGCAGGCAGGATTGATTACATGTTTGCCTACCCTACTGAGCTTGGCTGGTACGGCCACTTACACGGTGTCGACTCAGACACGGCTATAAGCGTCGCTCTCAAATCGATTGTGCAATTCCTGGGATCACTCAGTTGATCCATACAAAACTGCCCCTCAAAGAGTGTGGCTAGTCGAATTTCTCCAGTTCTCACTGGCAGCTATTGGCCGATTGCTGCCTGATGCATGACGCTGTAAACAATCGCTGCTTGAGCTGTTTACACCTGTGCTGTTCTGTTCTTGCGCAATAGATAGCTATCCATAATCCACCCATTCCTCTCCCGCGCTTCCGCGCGAGCCACGGCAATCCTCTCCGCCACCTCATCCAGCGCTCCAGCAATCAGAATCTCATCTGCCGTCCCCACATACGCCCCCCAATAGATATGCAGCCCCTGCCCAACAAACCGTAGGTAGGTGTCCTTGGCATCGAGCATCACCGCCACGCTGTCCACGCCTTGCGGCCAGCCCCCGGCCAGTAGTCGGCCGGTGGTGATTTCCACGGCGCGGCCGATCTGGTTCAGCGGGACCCGGTGGCGGGCGGTAAGGGCCTGTAGGCTGGTGATGCCGGGGATCACGTCATAGCTGAGGTCGCTGCGCGCGGTGGCGATGGACTCGATGATGCGGATGCTGCTGTCGTACAGCGAGGGGTCGCCCCAGACCATGAAGGCGGCCGTCTCGCCGTCGCTCATCTGCTCGTCGATCAGTTGCTCGAACACCGCCTGCTTGTCGCGGTTCAGTTCGTCCACGCTGGCGCGGTAGTCGGTGGCGTCGCGTTCGCGTTCCGGCTGCTGGCCTTCGGCGAAGCGTGGGTTGTGGCTTTCAAGGAAACGCTCGCAAATTTCCCGGCGCAGGGCGTTGAGCTTGTGTTTGGCCGGGCCCTTGTCCATCAGGAAGATCACGTCACTACGGCGCAGGGCCTTGATCGCCTGTTGGGTGATGTAGTCCGGGTCGCCGGCGCCGATGCCGACCAGCAGCAGTTCTTTCATGGTCTGTTCCAGGTGGGCGCGCGGCTTGCGGGCGCCAGTTCGTCGATATGGTGGTAGTCGGCGCCCAGCTCGCTGGCCAGCTGGCGGGCGCGGCCGAGGCGGATGGGCGCGCGCTCGATATCCAGCAGCAGGCCGGGGCAGGGTAGCGCGGTAAGCCGCGGCCAGTCGCATAGGCGGCCGTCGGTGAGCAGTAGCAGGCGCTGTTGTTCGCCTGGTTTATGGCGTTGCCGGCGCAGCAGCCAGGGAGTGGCCAGTTGCAGGGCCTCGATGATCGGCGTGCCGCCGCCGGCGCCGAGCTGTTGCAGCCAGGCGTGCAGTTCAGGCGATGCCTTCTGTCCCTGCCACAGCCAGCGCGGCTGGGCGCCACCGGCTTCGAGCACGGCCAGGCGTGCACGCTGGCGGTAGGCGCTGGCGAACAGCTCGGCGAGCAGGCCCTTGGCCTGGGCCAGGGCGCCGTGGTGGCGGGTGCTGGCCGAGGCGTCGACGATCACCAGCCACAGCTCGCCGGGGCGCAGGCGGCGGGCATGCCAGTGCAGGTCGGCGCGGCAGCCTGGGCGGCCATGGGCGAGGGTCGCCGGCCAGTCGATGCGTGTGGGCGTGCCGGTGCCGCGTGCGCCGCTGCGTCCGCCTTGGGCCTGGCCGGGTTGAGGTAGGGCATCCGCGCCTGGGGCCTGGCGCGGGCGGATGCTCAGGGCTTTTTTGGCCAGGTGGGCGGCTCGCGCCGTTCGCCGACCGCCACGGCCTGCGGCGGCAATGCTCCCCACTGGCCTTCGCCCTGCTCCTGCTGCGAGGGCTGCTGGGCCTGGTTCGATGCCGGTGGTTGGCTTGCGGCCGGCGGCGTTTGTTCGCGACGGCGATGGGCGAGGACGAAGGGTTCCAGAGCGTCGATGTCCTGGGCCTCGATCTGGCTGGCGCCGCGCCAGGCAGCATGGGCGCGGGCGCCGCGCAGCCACACCAGGTCGGCGCGCAGGCCGTCGACGGCGGCGGCGAAGCAGCGTTGGGCGATGGCGTCGAGGCTGGCGTCGTCCAGGGCGATTGCGCTCAGGCGCTGGCGGGCATCCATGCAGCGCTGGCGCAGGGTGTTCTGCTCGTTCTGCCACTGGATGAGGAAGGCCTCGGGGGCATCGTCGAAGGCCAGGCGGCGGCGGATGATCTCGGCGCGCTGGGCCGGCTCGGGAGTGCCGCCGAGCTGCACCTTGAGGCCGAAGCGGTCGAGCAATTGCGGGCGCAGTTCGCCTTCCTCGGGGTTCATGGTGCCGATCAGCACGAAGCGCGCCGGGTGGCTATGCGACAGGCCATCGCGCTCAATGTGGTTGATGCCGCTGGCGGCGACGTCGAGCAGCAGGTCGACCAGATGGTCGGGCAGCAGGTTGACCTCGTCGACGTAGAGCACGCCGCCGTGGGCATTGGCCAGCACGCCGGGGGAGAAGCGCACGCGGCCTTCGCCGAGCGCGGCATCCAGGTCGAGGGTGCCGACGATGCGTTCTTCGCTGGCGCCCAGCGGCAGGGTGACGAAGCGCCCACCGTCGAGCAGGTCGGCCACGCCGCGCGCCAGGGTGGACTTGGCCATGCCGCGCGGGCCTTCGATCAGCACGCCGCCCAGGGCCGGGTCGATGGCGGCCAGGCACAGCGCCAGCTTGAGCTCGTCGGCGGCCACCACGGCGGCAAGGGGGAAATGGGGCTGCATGGCGTTACCTCGGATCAAAGGTTGAAAGAGAGCGGGAGGATCGGTTAGCGTGGCAGCCATCGTTTTGGAGATCAGCATGTCGTCTCGTCCTTCCCTGAACCGCCTCGTTCGCTCCGCCGCTGTCGGCGTGGCTGGCGTGCGTGCGCAGGTCGAGGCCGTCGCTTATTTCTTTTATGGGTATTGGTTTAGCCAGCGGCGCGCCTGATACCCCACAGGCGCCCCAGAGCAAAGGGTCGCCACCAGCCAGTTTCACGAAACCCCGGTCGGCCACCCGACCGGGGTTTTTGTTTTTTCGGCCCACAAGGCCAACACGATGCACACAGAGGATCGAAACATGACCGCTTACACCGCCTATTACCGCAGCTACCGCAACTCCGCCTGGCGATTTAGCAGCGCTGCCGCGCACCACCGAGATTCCAGTCGAACACCCAGATAGCGCGCCGCGCGTGGCATGAGACCACGCCGGGCGAGGACCACCGCCATGAATGCTTCCGTTACCGCTCTGCGCGCACAAGCCGTGCCGCCATCCACCACTCGCCGCCGCGCAACGCCGCTGCCGAGCCCCACCGATCTGCGTCAGCACCTGCCGCTGTCCGCCGCTCTCGCCAGCCAGGTACAGACCCAGCGCGAGGCCATCCGCGCTGTACTCGACGGCTCCGACCCGCGCCTGCTGGTCGTCGTCGGCCCCTGTTCCCTGCACGATCCGATTTCCGCCCTCGAATACGCCGACCGCCTGGCCGCCCTGGCTCCCGAGGTGAGCGACCAACTGCTGCTGGTGATGCGCGCCTACGTCGAGAAGCCACGTACCACCATTGGCTGGAAGGGCCTGGTCTATGACCCGCAGCTGGACGGCAGCGGCGACATGGCCGGCGGCCTGGAACTGTCGCGCCGGCTGATGCTGGCCATGCTCGAACGCGGCCTGCCAGTGGCCACCGAGCTGCTGCAGCCTTTGGTGGCTGGCTACTTCGACGACCTGCTGGGCTGGGCCGCCATCGGCGCGCGCACCAGCGAGTCGCAGGTGCATCGCGAGCTGGTCAGCGGCCTGGATGTGCCGGTGGGCTTCAAGAACGGTACCGATGGCAGCCTGTCGATCGCCTGCGACGCCATGCGCTCGGCGGCGCACCCGCACCAGCACTTCGGCGTGGATGGTCTGGGCCGCCCGGCGCTGGTCGAGACCGATGGCAACCCGGATACCCACCTGGTGCTGCGCGGCGGCCACGGCGGGCCGAACCATGATGCGGCCAGCGTGGCCGTGGCGCGGGCGAGCCTGGAGAAGCAGGGCATCGCCGCACGGATCATGGTCGACTGCAGCCACGCCAACAGTGGCAAGGACCCGCTGCGCCAGCCGGCGGTGCTGCGCGACGTACTCGACCAGCGCCTGGCCGGCGACGCCAGCCTGCGCGGGGTGATGCTGGAGAGCCATCTGTTCGACGGCTGCCAGGCGCTGTCCAGCGAGCTGCGCTACGGCGTGTCGATTACCGACGGCTGCCTGGGCTGGAGTGGCACCGAGGCGATGTTGCGCGAGGCGGCCGAGCGGCTGCGGGCGGGGCGCTGAGGGCATCAGGACTCCTCCGCATCCAGCAGCAGGTTTTCCAGCTGCGCCTGGTACTCACCTGGCTCCTGCCAGAGGCCGCGCTGCTGGGCCTCCAGCAGGCGTTCGAGCATGTCCTGCAACGCGCCCGGATTGTGCTGCTGGATAAAGTCGCGGGTATCCTTGTCCAGCAGGTAGGCATCGGCCAGCAAGGCGTACTGGTGATCGTCGACCAGCTCGCTGGTGGCGTCGAAACCGAACAGGTAGTCGACCGTGGCGGCCAGCTCGAAGGCGCCCTTGTAGCCGTGGCGCTTCATTCCGGCGATCCACTTGGGATTCACCGCGCGGGCGCGCACCACGCGGCCCAGTTCTTCTTTGAGGGTGCGAATGCGCGGGTTGTCCGGCTGGCTGCTATCGCCGAAATAGCTGGCGGCCTTGCCGCCGCGCAGGGTCTCGACCGCCGCCAGCATGCCGCCCTGGAACTGGTAGTAGTCGTTGGAATCGAGGATGTCGTGCTCGAGGTTGTCCTGGTTGTGCAGCACCGCCTGTAGCTGCTGCAGGCGTTCGGCGAACTGCGCGCGGGCGGGCAGGCCCTCGGCGCCCTGGCCGTAGGCGTAGCCGCCCCAGTTCAGGTAGACCTCGGCGAGATCGGTGCGGGTCTGCCACAGGCGTTCTTCCACCGCGTTCTGGATGCCGGCGCCATAGGCCCCCGGCTTGGCGCCGAAGATGCGCCAGCCGGCCTGGCGGCGTGCTTCGACCGGGTCCAGGCCCTGGTCCTGATGGCTCAGGGTTTCCTGCCAGACGCGCGCGGCCAGCGGGTTCATGTCCTCGGGTTCGTCCAACTCGGCCACCGCCTGCACGGCCGTATCGAACAGACGAATGAGATTGGCGAAGGCATCGCGGAAGAAGCCGGAGACACGCAGGGTCACGTCCACCCGCGGGCGACCGAGCTGCTCCAGCGGCAGTACTTCGATGCGTTCGACCCGCTGGCTGCCGGGCTGCCAAACCGGGCGCACGCCGAGCAGGGCCAGGGCCTGGGCGATATCGTCGCCGCCGGTGCGCATGGTTGCCGTGCCCCATACCGACAGGCCCAGGCGTTGCAGATGCTCGCCCTCGTCCTGCAGATGGCGTTCCAGCAGGCGCTCGGCGCTCTGCACGCCGATGCGCCAGGCGGTGGGCGTGGGCAGGTGGCGCACGTCCACCGAATAGAAGTTGCGCCCGGTGGGCAGCACGTCCAGGCGCCCGCGGCTGGGCGCGCCGCTCGGCCCTGGCGGCACGAAGCGGCCTTCAAGAGCGGCGAGCAGACCGTGCATCTCGGCGCTGCCGCAGCTATCCAGCATTGGGGCGATATGGCTATGTAGCTCGTGCAATACCGTATTGCTGGCCGATCCAACGGATTCGAAATCCGTTGAGTCGATCATCTGCAATGCCAGCAGCTCTAGGCGCTCACGCGTATCGCCACGGCTGCGCCAGGGCTCATTGCTGAGTGCTTGCAGGCAATCCGGGCGTGGGCCGTGCCAGGGTTCGGCCGGCTCGCCGCCGAGTGGGTCGAAGTCCAGCTCAAGGTCCTGGGCGAGGGCACGCAGCAGGCTGGCGTGCCGGCCGTGACCATCGCCACGCGGGATGCGTACCAGCGACAGCAAAGTGTCGCGGCGCAGGCGCCCGCTCGGCGACTCGCCGAAGCAGTGCAGGCCGTCGCGGATCTGCGATTCCTTGAGGTCGCACAAGTAGGCGTCCAGCTGCGGCAGCCAGCTGTCCGCATCGTCGTTGACCTGCAGGCCCAGCTCGCGGTCGAGGCTGGCCTCGCGCACCTTGCGCTGGATCTCGCCGCGCAGTTCCAGGGCGCGGCGCGGGTCGAGCTGGCTGGCTTCGTAGTACTCGTCGGCCAGGCGCTCCAGGTCGCGCAACGGGCCGTAGCTCTCTGCGCGGGTCAGCGGCGGCATCAGGTGGTCGAGGATCACCGCCTGGGTGCGGCGCTTGGCCTGGGCGCCCTCGCCGGGGTCGTTGACGATAAAGGGATAGAGGTTGGGCAGCGGGCCGAGGATCGCACTCGGCCAGCAGGCCTCGGACAGGCCGACGCTCTTGCCCGGCAGCCACTCCAGGTTGCCGTGCTTGCCGACGTGGATCATCGCATCGACGGCGAAGGTCGTGCGCAGCCAGCAGTAGAAGGCCAGGTAGCCGTGCGGCGGCACCAGATCCGGGTCGTGGTACACCGCCGCGGCGTCCAGTTGGTAGCCACGCGCCGGCTGGATACCGACGAAGGTCAGGCCGAAGCGCAGGCCGGCGATCATCAGGCGGCCGCTGCGGTACATCGGGTCCTGCTCGGGCGGGCCCCAGCGTTCCAGTACGGCGCACTGGTTGGCCGCGGGCAGGCTGGCGAACCAGCGCTGGTAGTCGTCCAGCGCCAGGCTCTGGGCGCAGGGGCGCTGGTCGAGATTGTCGAGGTCGTTGGTCACGCCGCCGAGCAACTGGTGGATCAGCGCGGTGCCGTCGTGCGGTAGTCCCTCGACCGGATAACTCTGCTGCTGCAGGGCGCGCAGGATATTCAGCGCGGCGGCCGGGGTGTCCAGGCCGACACCGTTGCCGATGCGGCCGTCGCGGGTCGGGTAGTTGGCCAGGATCAGGGCGACGCGCTTGTCGGCGTTGGTCTTGGCCGCAAGCCGGGTCCAGCGCAGGGCCAGCTCGGCGACGAAGTCCATGCCCGGCAGGTGCGGGCGGTAGCGCACTACATCGCTCTGGCTGCGCTCGCTGCGTGCGGCCACGCCCTTGAAGCTGATCGGCCGGGTGATCAGGCGGCCGTCCAGCTCGGGCAGGGCGATATGCATGGCCAGGTCGCGCGGGCCCAGGCCCTGGGGGCTGGCTTGCCACTGTTCCTCGCTATCAAGGGCGCAGAGCGCTTGCAGCACCGGCACGTCGCGGCGGAACGGTCGTTCCTGTGGCGATTCCGGGTTGGATTGGGCGAAGCCGGTGGTGTTGAGGATCACCGCCGTGTCGGTTTCGTCCAGCCAGGCCTCGACCTGGGTCAGGCATCCGGCTTCCTTGAGGCTGGCCACGGCTATCGGCAGCGGGTTGAGGCCCTGGGCCTGCAGGCGCTGGCAGAAGGTGTCGACGAAGGCGGTGTTCCCGGCCTGCACCTGGGCGCGGTAGAAGAGCAGCGCTGCCACCGGCTGGCCCGGCTGCCAGTCGGCGCGCCAGTGCTCGAGGCTTGCCTCGCCATGCTGTGGGTGATGGATCAGCGTGCGCGGCAGGGCGCGTGGCTCGCTCCACGGGTAGTCGCGCTGCAGCCAGCGGCTGGCGATATGGTGCAGCAGGTGGCGCGCGTTGTCCGCACCGCCCTGGCGCAGGTACTGCCACAGGCGCTGGCTGTCCTCGCTCGGCACATTGCTCAGCGTGGTCAGCTCGGGGTCGGTGCTGTCGTCGCCGGGCACCAGGATGATCTTGGTGCCCTGGCGGCCCAGCTCGACCAGGCGCTCGATGCCGTAGCGCCAGTAGCTGACGCCGCCGTGCACCGAGATCAGGATGACCTTGGCGTGGCGCAGCACTTGCTCGACGTAGAAGTCCACCGAGGCGTGATTGGGCAGCTGCGCCGGGCTGGCCAGGCGCAGGCTGGGGAAGTCCTCGGGTAGCTCGCGCGCCACCTCGGCCAGCAGCGACAGATGCGAGTCGCCGGTGCAGAGGATCACCAGTTCGGCCGGAGTCTGGCCGAGGTCGGCGATGCTGTCGGCCGGCAGGGTGACGCCGGCCTGGGCGCGCAGCAGGTGCATGTCAGCCGGCCAGGGCGGCCTTCAGCTCCGCCTCGATGGCGGCGCGGTCGAGGCTCTGGCCAATCAGCACCAGGCGGCTAACGCGCGCTTCGCCTTCGCCCCAGGCGCGGTCGAAGTGGCGATCGAAGCGCTGGCCAACGCCCTGTACCAGCAGGCGCATGGCCTTGCCGGGGATGGCGGCGAAGCCCTTGACGCGCAGGATGCCGTGCTTGGCCACGGCGTCCTTCAGAGCGGCGAGCAGGCGGGCTTCCTCGGCCTCCGGCAGGACCAGATCGAAGGAGTCGAACTCGTCGTGGTCGTGGTCCTCGTCTTCCTCGTCGTGGTGGGTGCGACGGGCGTCGATATGCAGTTCGGTCTCGCAGTTCAGGCCGAGCAGCACGCCGAGCGGCAGGTCGCCGCCCTGGGCCTCGATCACCTTGACCGCTGGCGGCAGCTCCTCGGCCACCTCGGCGCGCACGGCGGCCAGGGCGTCGGCATCGAGCAGGTCGGTCTTGTTCAGCACCACCAGATCGGCGCTGGCCAACTGGTCGGCGAACAGCTCGTGCAGCGGCGATTCGTGGTCGAGGTTCGGGTCCTGCTTGCGCTGGGCGTCCACCTGCTCGGGGAAGGCGGCGAAGGTGCCGGCGGCCACGGCCGGGCTGTCGACTACGGTGATCACCGCATCGACGGTGCAGGCGGTGCGGATTTCCGGCCAGTTGAAGGCCTGTACCAGTGGCTTGGGCAGGGCCAGGCCGGAGGTTTCGATGAGGATGTGATCCAGCTCGCCACGACGGGCCACCAGCTCGCGCATCACCGGGAAGAACTCTTCCTGCACGGTGCAGCACAGGCAGCCGTTGGCCAGCTCATAGACGCGGCCATTGGCCTCTTCCTCGGTGCAGCCGATTGAGCACTGCTTGAGAATGGCGCCGTCGATGCCCAGCTCGCCGAATTCGTTGACGATCACCGCGATGCGGCGGCCGCCGGCATTGGCCAGCAGGTGACGGAGCAGGGTGGTTTTACCGGCACCGAGAAAGCCGGTGACGATGGTGACGGGAAGTTTGGCGAGCGATTGCATGGCAGCCCCGGAAGCGTCGTGAAATGGACGGACGGGCAGGGCGGGGCACGCGCGGACGAGCGAGGGCCGAACACCACCGGATCACCCCGCCCGGTTGTCGAAACATTTGCGAGGCAGGTCTCCTGGCTTACGGCGTGCGGCATTGCTGCTGCGATTCCCCACCTTCCCGCCAGTTGGCAGTGGTCTATCGGGGAATCTCGTCCGTTCACAGTTGCGGGGGCAGCCAGGGCTTGAAAGACCCTGTTCCCTCTTAGCTTCTTCGGCTGGCGAAGAAGAACCTCGGAAAGGGCGCAAGGCTACGCAGTGCCTGGGGTACGGTCAACCTCGCGGTTGACGCTGGGCGGGGCTTCGTGATGTTCTAGAAAAGCTGTTTCAGGTGCCTCTCGCCGCCGTGCGTGAGGTGAAACGGGAAGCCGGTGGGCCCTTCTCCACGCATGGAGTGGGCGAGTCCGGCGCTGCCCCCGCAACGGTAAGCGATCGACGGGTCCTCAATGCCACTGTGCCTCGCGCATGGGAAGGCCGACCCGGTTCCTGCAAAGGCGTCGCAAGCCCGGAGACCGGCCTGAATCTTCGTTAGAACCCGCTTAGACGCCTCGTGAGCCAGGGCCTGCCATTCATTCAGCAGGGCCGGCGCGCAGCAGGTGTTGAACGGGCTCGTTGGCAACCCGCGGTGGGCGGGCGCATGCCGGTTTATGGCCCAGGATGGGTCATTTCCTCGCTGCGACCTTCTACCGGAATACCAATCCCTGGAAGGTGCTCATCATGTCCAGCCGCACGCTGTCGTCCTCCGCTTCCGTTTCACTCCCGTTGTCCAAACGCCTGGCCATCGCCGCCGGTAGCTGCCTGCTCGGCGCACTGCTGATCTTCTTCGCCGGCTTCTCGCATATCGAGGCGATGCACAACGCCGCTCACGACACGCGCCACAGCGCTGCCTTCCCCTGCCACTGAGACCGCCTGCCATGATCAAGCGCATCGCCCAGACCGCGGGCTTCGCAGGCCTCCTGGCCGCCATCGTTCTGACCCTGCTGCAGAGCCTGTGGGTTACCCCGCTGATTCTGCATGCGGAAACCTTCGAAACCGCCGAGCCGGTAGCTGAGCACAGCCACGAGGCGCCGGTCGCCGCCCATGAGCACGAACACGAGGAGGCCGCCGGCCATAGCCACGATGGCGAGGCCTGGGCTCCCGAAGACGGCTGGCAGCGCACCTTGTCCACTGGCCTGAGCAACCTGGTGGTAGCCGTTGGCTTCGCCCTGATGCTGGCTGGCCTGTTCACCCTGCGTGCGCCGAGCCAGACCTGGCAGGGGCTGCTATGGGGCCTGGGCGGTTTCGCCGTGTTCAGTCTGGCGCCGTCCGCCGGGCTGCCGCCGGAGCTGCCGGGCACCGCCGCCGCCGACCTGCTGCTGCGCCAGTACTGGTGGATCGGTACTGCCATCGCCACCGCCGCTGGCCTGGGCCTGATCGCCTTCGGCCGCAACTGGGCGCTGCGTGGCGTCGGCCTGGTGCTGCTGGCCGTGCCGCACCTGATCGGCGCGCCGCAGCCGGAAGTGCACGAGAGCCTGGCGCCCGAGGCGCTGGAGCACGAGTTCATCCTCGCCTCGCTGCTGACCAACGCCATGTTCTGGTCGGCCCTGGGCCTGGCTGCTGCCTGGTTCTTCGCCCGTGGCGAACAGCGCGACGCCTGATCCGCTGTTGATCGCCGGTCTCGGCTGTCGCCGCGGCTGCAAGGTGGCCGAGCTGCGCGAGCTGCTGGAACAGAGCCTGACGCAGCTCGCCCTGCCGCTGAGTGCGCTGCATGGCCTGGCCAGCAGCGCACACAAACGCGACGAGGCCGGGCTGCTGCAGCTGGCGGCCGACCTTGGCCTGCCGCTGGATTTCTACTCGGCCGAGCAACTGGTGCCCTACGAGTCGCAGCTGAGTGAAGGCTCGCAGCGGGTGCGCGAGCTGACCGGCTCAGCCAGCGTGGCCGAGGCCAGTGCCCTGGCCTGCGCTGCCGAACGCTCTGGTCGTGCCGCCACCCTGATCTGCCGCAAACAGCGCAGCGCCGCTGCTACCCTGGCCATCGCCACGGCCTGAACCGGAATTTCCTATGACCGTCTATTTCATCGGTGCCGGCCCCGGCGATCCCGAGCTGATCACCGTCAAGGGCCAGCGCCTGATCCGCAGCTGCCCGGTGATTCTCTATGCCGGCTCGTTGGTGCCTGAGGCCCTGTTGCAGGGCCATAGCGCCGAGCAGGTGGTGAACACCGCCGAGCTGCACCTTTCGCAGATCATCACGCTGCTGGCCGAAGCCCATGCCAAGGGTCAGGACGTGGCCCGCGTGCATTCCGGCGATCCGTCACTGTACGGCGCCATCGGCGAGCAGATTCGCGAGTTGCGCGCGCTGCAGATTCCCTTCGAGATCGTCCCCGGCGTCACCGCCACGGCAGCCTGCGCGGCGCTGCTGGAAGCCGAGCTGACCCTGCCCGAGGTGGCGCAAACGGTGATCCTCACCCGCTACGGCCACAACTCGCCGATGCCGGCGGGCGAAGAGCTCGGCGCCCTGGCCAGCCATCGCGCGACCCTGGCCATCCATCTCGGCGTGCAGCATCTGCCGCGCATCGTCGAGGAGCTACTGCCGCACTACGGCGTCGACTGCCCGATCGCCGTGGTGCATCGCGCCAGCTGGCCGGATCAGGACTGGGTGCGCGGGACCCTGGCGGATATCGAGGTGTTGGTGGCCGAGAAGGGCTTCCGCCGTACCGCGTTGATCCTGGTCGGCCGGGTGTTGAGCGCGGAGAACTTCGCCGGCTCGGCGCTGTATGCCGAGGCCACCCGCCACCTGTTCAGGAAAGACGGCGCAGGCAGTACAGACTGAGATCGCTGTTGCCCTGGTTGTTGGCGATGGCCAGCTCGCCGCCCAGCGCCTGCAATCGCGTGTTCAGCTCGCTGGCGTAGAGCGCCTGGCGCAAGCGCGGGTAGTCCAGCTGCGGCGCCAGCCACAGGTGCAGCTGCGGCAGGCGGAAGGCCCAGTAGCCTGCCTGGCAGTCGAAGCCGGCCGCCTGCAGGCGGGCGAGCAGGGCGGCATCGTCGGCGAGCACGGCCTGGCATTGGGCGAAGAAGCTTTCCACGGGGTCGTTCATGGCGGCGAATATTGCGCGGCGCCAAGGGTTGCGGGCAACCTGTGCGCCTCTTTCGGGCAAGGATCTCTCATGCGTGACTATCAGTGGCTGCACGAATACTGCCTCAATCGCTTCGGCTCGGCCGCGGCGCTGGAGGCCAGGTTGCCGCAGCCGAAGAGCGACGCCGAGCTGCGCGCGCTTTCCGATGACCGCTACCTGTCGCTGATCGCCCTGCGCGTGTTCCGCGCCGGCCTCAAGCACAGCCTGGTGGATGCCAAGTGGCCGGCCTTCGAGCAGGCGTTCTTCGGCTTCGATCCGCAGAAGGTGGTGCTGATGGGCGCCGAACACCTGGAGCGGCTGATGCAGGACGAGCGCCTGATCCGCCACCTGGGCAAGCTCAAGAGCGTGCCGCGCAACGCCCAGTTCGTGCTGGATGTGCAGAAGGACAAGGGCAGCTTCGGTGCGCTGATCGCCGACTGGCCGGTGACCGACATCGTCGGCCTGTGGAAGTACCTGGCCAAGCACGGCAGTCAGCTCGGTGGCCTGTCGGCGCCGCGCTTCCTGCGCATGGCCGGCAAGGACACCTTCATCCCCACCGATGACATGGTCGCCGCGCTCAAGGCCCAGGAAATCATCGACAAGGCGCCGACCAGCCAGAAGGACCTGGCGTTGGTGCAGGCCGCCTTCAATCAGTGGCACGAGCAAAGTGGCCGGCCGCTGTGTCAGCTGTCGGTGATGCTGGCGCATACCGTCAATCACTGACAAAGCCGCTTTGTGGTCCGAGGAGGCAATGCCATGCAACAGGACATCATCCGCGTCGCCCAGGCCATCCAGCGTGCCGAGCGCATCCTGGTCATCACCGGTGCCGGACTCTCGGCGGATTCCGGGCTGCCCACCTACCGCGGCCTCGGAGGCCTGTACAACGGCCTGACCGCCGAGGGCCTGCCGATTGAGGCGGCATTGTCCGGGCCGATGCTGCAGCGCGATCCGGCGCTGTGCTGGAAGTACCTGGCTCAGCTTGGCGAGGCCTGCCTGGCCGCCAGCCCCAATGCCGGGCATGCCGCCATCGCCGAGCTGCAGAGGCGCAAGCCGGGTTGCTGGGTGCTGACGCAGAATATCGACGGCTATCACCGTCAGGCGGGCTCGCCGCCGGAGCGGCTGATCGAGATCCACGGCGAGCTGGCGCCGCTGTTCTGCCAGTCCTGCGGCGCAGAAGATCCCGAGTTGGCCGTGCACCTGGAAAAACCATTGCCCCCGCGCTGCGCCCAATGCGGGGGCGTGTTGCGTCCGCCGGTGGTGCTGTTCGAGGAGATGCTGCCCGAGGATGCCATTGGTCGGCTTTATGACCAGGTGCATGAGGGCTTCGATGTGGTTATCGCGGTGGGTACTACCGCGAGCTTCCCCTACATAGTCGAACCCATGGTCCAGGCCCGCAGGAATGGGGGGTTCACCGTGGAAGTGAACCCACAGAAGACCGAGATCAGCCGCTGGCTGGATGTCCATTTGTCAGGAAGGGCGTCAGACGTTTTGCCGGAACTACTAAGTCACATTTCCGGGCATTGAATTTGCAAATTACGTCTGGTGACGGCATAGTCGCCCCCTTATAAAAACCAGACAGACACGGTCGTGCCCATGCTAAAGCGCTTCGCACCCCTCGTGCCCATTGCACTCTCAGTCCTGTTGGTGGCGTGCGCCAACCAGCAGGCACCGCAGCCCCAGATGGATCTGGCTCAACAAGAACCACCGCAGCCGGTCACCATGCTGACCGACGAGCAGATGGTTGATCTGACCGACGACAAGCCGTATGAGCTGCCGTCGCTGGCAGACAACATCCTGGCCCACGGCCTGTCCCTGGTCGGTACTCGCTACCGCATGGGCGGCACGTCGACGACCAGCGGCTTCGATTGCAGCGGTTTCGTTGGCTTCCTGTTCAAGGAAGAGGCCGGCATGAAGCTGCCTCGCTCCACCCGCGAGCTGATCAACCTGGATGCTCCGCTGGTGTCCCGTCACGATCTGGAGCCGGGCGACCTGATCTTCTTCAACAATCGTGGTCGCGGTCGCGTCAGCCACGCTGGCATCTACCTGGGTGATGACCAGTTCATCCACTCCAGCAGCAGCCGCAGCGGCGGTGTGCGGGTAGACAGCCTGGACGACAGCTACTGGAGCCGCAGCTACATGGAAGCCAAGCGCGTGCTGGCCATGGCGCCGGAGCCGTCCAGCGACAGGCGTTCGCCGCTGCACCGCTGAGTCTGATCCATCTTGGGGCACGGGCCTTGCGCCCGTGCCTGCAAGCCGGCAGAGTAGGGCGCATTCCGGCCAGGACGACCGCCCATGCACTTCACGGCTCGCCTCTCCCTGCTAGCCCTCGCCGCGCTGCTTACCGCTTGCGCCGGCAACCCTCCCTCTCAAGAATCCAGTAATCCCTTCCCCATCGTCGGCGGCAATGCCGATGACGTGGTGATCAGTGCCATCGGCCTGGAGGGTACGCCCTACCGCTATGGCGGCAACACGCCGGAGAGCGGCTTCGACTGCAGCGGCCTGATCGGCTACGTGTACCGCAATGCCGCCGGCATCGCGCTGCCGCGCTCGACCCGCGAGATGATCAACCTGCGCGTGCCCAATGTCGGTCGCGGCGACCTGCAGAGTGGCGACCTGGTGTTCTTCGCCACCAATGGCGGCGGCCAGGTCAGCCATGCCGGTATCTACGTCGGCGAGGGGCGCTTCGTGCATGCGCCTTCCAGTGGCGGCACCGTGCGCCTGGACTATTTGACCCAGGCCTACTGGCAGAAGAGCTACCTGGGCGCCAAGCGCGTCCTGGCTGCCGGGCAACTGGCGCGCCAGCCATGACCAACCGCACGCTCAATCTCGACGACGCGCTCTACCAGTACTTGCTGGACGTCTCGCTGCGCGAGTCGCCGCTGCTCAAACGTCTGCGCGACGAGACGGCGCTGCTGCCCATGTCGCGCTGGCAGATCGCCCCCGAGCAGGGCCAGTTCATGGCCTTGCTGGTGCAGATCAGCGGAGCGCGCAAGATCCTCGAGATCGGCACCTTCACCGGCTACAGCGCGCTGTGCATGGCCCAGGCCATGCCCGAGGACGGTCGCCTGACCTGCTGCGACCTGCCCGGCGAGTACAACGCCATCGCCGAGCGCTACTGGTACGAGGCCGGCGTCAACGAGCGCATCGACCTGCGCCTGGCGCCGGCGTTGGAAACCCTCAACACTCTGGAGCGCGGCGGCCACGGCGAGAGCTTCGACCTGATCTTCATCGACGCCGACAAGGCCAACTACACGGTATACCTGGAGCACGCGCTGGTGCTGGCGCGCAAGGGCGGCCTGATTCTGTTCGACAACACCCTGTGGAGTGGCCGGGTGCTGGAGCAGAATCCGGACAGCGCCGACACCCGTGCCGTGCAAGCGCTCAACCGTGGTCTGCGCCGCGACACGCGCGTGGATGTCAGCATGCTGCCGCTGGGCGACGGCCTGACCCTCTGCCGCAAGCGCTGAGGCGCCTGGCTTCATCACGATGCCCGAAGCCATTCGCCTGCCGCCCCAGCCCGACGCCTGCGAGCTCTGCGCGCGCCGTCTGCCGCTGACCCGCCATCACCTGATCCCCAAGGCCCTGCACGACAAGCCTTATGTGCAGAAGCGCTTCGCCAAGAGCGAGCGCATCACCGCCACGCTCTGGGTCTGCCGCGCCTGCCACAACCAGATCCACAAGCTGTTCAGCGAGAAGGAGCTGGCGTTGACCTACAACAGCCGCGAGGCGCTGCTGGCCGATGAGCGCTTGCGCACCTTCGTCGAGTGGTTGGCGAGCAAACCGGCCGGTTTCACGCCCAGGCCCTGAACTTCAGGCGCCGGCGGCCAGCGCCTCGCACTCCACCACGCAGCGCTGGCAGGCCTGGGCGCACTGCTGGCAGTGATCGTGCTGGTGCTTGCCGCAGGCCTCGGCGCAGGCCTGGCAGGCGATGGCGCAGAGCCGGCAGATCTCGTCGGCCAGCGGGCTGTCGCGGGCCATCAGGCGCTCGGCCAGGCGACACAGGTCGGCGCATTCGATATCGCAGGAAATGCAGGTGGCCAGGTGCTGCACGTCCGCTTCCTTGAGGCAAGCGGCGGCGCAGGTTTCGCAGGCGATGGCGCAGGCACTGCAGGCCTGGATGCAGGAGGCGTAGCGTTGACGAACCATGGGGCTCTCCTCGGGGTGGCTTGTCCTGCTTGTGAGGCCGCATGGGCCGACGGGTTCGACTCTTCTGCCCGGCGGTGCACGATTGACCGGCACCCGGCAGGGCTCTAAGCTGCGCGCCTGCTTCAGGTGCCCCGGCGCGTCAGCGACCGAGGGTGAAACAGGGAAGCCGGTACGTTCGTCATGAAGAATCCGGCGCTGCCCCCGCAACGGTAGGTGAGACAAGGGTCGCTCAGGCCACTGTGCTTCGGCATGGGAAGGCGCGATCCACAGGCCACAAGGCCTGGCTCACGAGCCCGGAGACCGGCCTGTCGCTATCCACGGCAGTGCGGCGGGCTCTGCGGTTGCGGCCCCGTGCCGACCGCCGCCTTTCTCCTCCTGCCTCAAAGAATTTCGCGCCCAAAGCCATTCGGGTGCGCATGGCGCCATGCGCCCAGGAGCCAGAGATGAGCGAATCGGCCGAACGCGATGCCCGCCACAAGGCGCGCATGCAGCGCAAGAAGGCGCTGGTCGACGACAAGATCGCCCAGGCTCAGGACGAATACGGCCTGCTGCTGGTGCATTCCGGCAACGGCAAGGGCAAGAGCAGCTCGGCCTTCGGTATGGTCGCCCGCGCCCTCGGCCACGGCATGCGCGTCGGCGTGGTGCAGTTCATCAAGGGCGCTGCCAGCACCGGCGAAGAGGCCTTCTTCCGCCGCTTCCCAGAAGAAGTGCAATGGTTCGTCATGGGCGAGGGCTTCACCTGGGAGACCCAGGACCGCCAGCGCGATATCGCGATGGCCGGCGAGGCCTGGCAGGTGGCACGCCGCCTGCTGGCCGACGACAGCATCGGCCTGGTGGTATTGGACGAGCTTAACATCGCCCTCAAGCACGGTTACCTGCAGCTGGACGAGGTGCTCGCTGATATCGAGGCGCGCCCGCTGCTGCAGCACGTGGTGGTGACCGGCCGCGGCGCCCAGCCGGGGCTGATCGAGGCCGCCGATACGGTGACCGAGATGACGCTGGTCAAACACGCCTTCAAGGCAGGCGTGAAGGCGCAGAAGGGAGTGGAGTTTTGAGCGTGCGCCACTGTCCGGCTCTGCTGATCGCCGCGCCGGCTTCCGGCCAGGGCAAAACCACCGTCACCGCCGCCCTGGCACGCCTGCACAGCCGTGCCGGCAAGCGCGTGCGGGTGTTCAAGTGCGGACCGGACTTCCTCGACCCGATGATTCTCGCCCGCGCCAGCGGCGCGCCGGTGTACCAACTGGACCTGTGGATGGCCGGCGAGGAGGAATGCCAGCGCCTGCTCTGGCAAGCCGCCGGGGAGGCCGACCTGATCCTGATTGAGGGCGTCATGGGCCTGTTCGACGGCGCGCCCTCGGCCGCCGACCTGGCGCGGCGCTTCGGTGTGCCGGTGCTCGGAGTGATCGAGGCCGGCGCCATGGCCCAGACCTTCGGCGCCCTGGCCTATGGTCTGGCCCATTTCCAGCCTGACCTGCCGTTGGCCGGGGTGCTGGCCAACCGCACTGGCAGCGAGCGCCATAACGGCATCCTGCGTGACAGCCTGCCACCGGCCATTCGCTGGTTTGGCGGCCTGCCGCGCTCGGCCGCACTGGAGCTGCCGCGCCGTCATTTGGGACTGATCCAGGCCGAGGAACTGGCCGATCTCGATACCCGCCTGGACGCCGCCGCCGATGCCCTGCTGGCCAGTGCCGGCGAGCTGCTGCCCGATGCGGTGAGCTTTGCCGTGCCTGCCGAGCAGACCATCGAGCCGCTGCTGCGTGGTGTGCGCATCGGCGTGGCCCGCGACACCAGCTTCGCCTTCCTCTACCAGGCCAATCTCGATCTGCTGCGCGCGCTGGGCGCCGAGCTGGTGTTCTTTTCGCCGCTGGCCGATCAGGCCCTGCCGGACGTGCACAGCCTGTACCTGCCCGGTGGCTATCCCGAGCTGCATCTGCAGACCCTGGCCGGCAACCGCGCCATGCTGCAGGCGATCCGTGAGCATCATGGCGCTGACAAGCCGGTCCTCGCCGAGTGCGGCGGCATGCTCTATCTGCTCGAGGTGCTGACCGACAAACAGGGCGAAAGCGCCGAGCTGCTCGGCCTGCTGCCGGGTAGCGCACGCATGCAGCCGCGCCTGGCGGCCCTGGCCCTGCAACAGGTGGAGCTGCCCGAAGGCGCTCTGCGCGGGCATACTTACCACCATTCCGTGCTGGACTGCGCCCAGGCGCCGCTGGCTCGTGGCGTCTGCCCGAATGGCAAGCCGGTGGCCGAAGCGGTGTTTCGCGATGGCCGGCTGACCGCCTCCTATATCCACTTCTATCTGCCGTCCAACCCCAGGGCGGCGGCCGAGCTATTGCTGCCATGAGCGACCACGCCTTCAGCCCCGACGAGCGCGCCGCGGTCTACCGCGCCATTGCCGAGCGCCGCGACATGCGCCACTTCGCCGGCGGCGAGGTAGCGCCGGCGCTGCTCGCGCGCCTGCTGCAGGCGGCGCACCAGGCGCCCAGCGTCGGCCTGATGCAGCCCTGGCGCTTTATCCGCATCACCCGCCCGGAGCTGCGCGAGGGCATCCATGGCCTGATCGAGGCCGAGCGGGTGCGTACCGCCGAGGCGCTGGGCGAGCGCAGCGATGAATTCATGCGGCTGAAGGTCGAGGGTGTGCGCGACTGCGCCGAGCTGCTGGTGGCGGCTCTGATGGAAGGGCGCGAGGCCCATGTGTTCGGCCGTCGCACCCTGCCGCAGATGGATCTGGCCTCGCTCAGCTGCGCCATCCAGAACCTCTGGCTGGCCGCTCGCGCCGAGGGCCTGGGGCTGGGCTGGGTATCGCTGTTCGATCCGCTTGAACTGGCCCGGCTGCTGGACATGCCCGATGGCAGCCAGCCGGTGGCGGTGCTTTGCCTGGGCCCGGTCGAGGAGTTCTACGAGCAGCCGATGCTGGTGCAGGAAGGCTGGGCTAGCGAACGCGCGCTGGACGAGCTGGTCTTCGCCGACCGTTGGGGCCAGCGGCCTTGAGCATCGCCCTCACAGCCCTGGCCGGCGTCGGCCTGGATGCCTGGCTCGGCGAGCCCCGGCGCTGGCACCCGCTGGTGGGCTTCGGCAACCTGGCGGCGCGCATCGAGCAGCGCCTGAATGCCGGTGGCCGTGGCTGGCGCAGCCACGGGGTGACCGGCTGGTGCCTGGCGGTGCTGCCGCCGGTGGCGCTGGTGTGGCTGCTGAGCCTGTCCAGCCTGGGCTGGCTGGTCGATATCCTCGCCTTGTATTTCGCCATCGGCCTGAAGAGCCTCGGTCAGCACGCGCTGCCGGTGGCCCAGGCGCTGCGCCTGGGGGATCTGCCACAAGCACGCCAGCGTGTCGGCTACCTGGTCAGCCGGCGCACCGCGGAGCTGGACGCCACCGGTGTGGCCCGCGCCGGCACCGAGTCGGTGCTGGAGAATGGCTCCGACGCGGTGTTCGCTGCGCTGTTCTGGTTCTGCCTGCTCGGCGCGCCGGGCGTGCTGTTGTATCGCCTGAGCAACACCCTGGACGCCATGTGGGGCTACCGCAACGAGCGTTTCGAGCGCTTCGGCTGGGCCGCCGCACGTATCGACGATGTGCTCAATTACCTGCCCGCACGGCTGGTGGCGCTGACCTACGCGCTGCTCGGCCGCACGCGCCTGGCGCTGCGCTGCTGGCGCCGGCAGGCGCCGCAGTGGGACAGCCCGAATGCCGGCCCAGTGATGGCCGCCGGGGCTGGCGCCCTGGGCGTCAGCCTGGGTGGCGCGGCGGTCTATCACGGCGTCGAGGAGCAGCGCCCGCAGCTGGGTGAGGGTGCTCCGGCGCGGGCGCGTGACATCGAGCGGGCGCTCAATCTGGTGTACGGCGGGGTAGCCCTGTGGCTGCTTCTGCTGCTGGCAGGAGGCCTCTACCTTGCTTGATCACGGCGGCCGGCTGCGCGAAGCGGCGCAGCGCTACAACATTCCCCTGGCCGACTGGCTCGACCTGTCCACCGGCATCGCACCCTATGGCTGGGCGATACCGGAGGTGCCGGCCGCCGCCTGGCAGCGCTTGCCCGAGCTTGACGATGGCCTGGAGGCCATCGCCTGCGATTTCTACGGAGCGTCGATGTTGCTGCCGGTGGCTGGCTCGCAGGCGGCGATCCAGGCCTTGCCGCGCCTGCGCCGCATGGGACGGCGGGTGGGCATCGTCTCGCCGGCCTATGCCGAGCATGCCGAGGCCTGGCGCCGCGAAGGGCATCAGGTGATTGAGCTGAGCGAGGGGGCGGTCGAGCGCAGCCTGGATCGCCTGGACGTGCTGCTGGTGGTCAATCCGAACAACCCGACCGGCCGCCTGATCGAGCGCGAGCGCCTGCTCGACTGGCACGCGCGGCTGCAGGCGCGCGGTGGCTGGCTGCTGGTGGACGAGGCCTTCATGGATTGCTCGCCGCAGCACAGCCTGGCGGCCGACAGCGATCTGCCGGGGCTTATCGTGCTGCGCTCGTTCGGCAAGTTCTTCGGCATGGCCGGCATTCGTCTGGGCTTCGTCCTGGCCGAGGCCGCGACGCTCGAACGCCTGGCGCAGCTGCTCGGCCCCTGGGCGGTGAGCGGCCCGGCGCGGGCGGTGGCCGCGGCGCTGCTCGGCGATGTGGAAGGCCAGCGCCAGCAGCGCGAGCGTCTGAACATCGATGGTCTACGCCTGGCCGTACTGCTCAGCGAACATGGCCTGGCTCCGGTCGGTGGCACGGCGCTGTTCCAGTTGGTCGGCCATTACCAGGCGGTTGGCCTGCATGGCTACTTCGCTCGTCGCGGCATCCTCCTGCGCCTGTTCGCCGAGACCCGCTGCCTGCGCTTCGGCCTGCCCGGCGACGAGGCCGGCTGGCAGCGCCTGGAACAGGCGCTGAAGGAGATGCCGCAATGAGCGCCACAGCTGCCACATTGATGATCCAGGGCACCACCTCGGACGCCGGCAAGAGCACCCTGGTGACTGCCCTGTGCCGTTGGCTGCAGCGCCAGGGCGTGAGCGTGGCGCCGTTCAAACCGCAGAATATGGCGCTGAACAGTGCCGTTACTGCCGATGGCGGCGAGATCGGTCGCGCCCAGGCGGTGCAGGCCCAGGCTGCGGGCCTCGCGCCGCACACCGATATGAACCCGGTGCTGCTCAAGCCCAATTCCGACACCGGCGCCCAGGTGATCATCCAGGGTCGCGCCATCGGCAACATGAACGCCGTGGCCTATCACGACTACAAGCGCGTTGCCCGCGAGGCGGTGCTCGAATCCCACGCGCGCTTGGCGGCGCAGTACCCGGTGGTGATGGTCGAGGGTGCCGGCTCGCCGGCCGAGATCAATCTGCGCGCCGGCGACATCGCCAACATGGGCTTCGCCGAGGCGGTGGACTGCCCGGTGCTGCTGATCGCCGATATTGACAAGGGCGGCGTGTTCGCCCACCTGGTTGGCACCCTGGAGCTGCTGTCGCCGAGCGAGCAGGCGCGGGTCAAGGGCTTCGTGATCAACCGTTTCCGCGGCGATATCGCGCTGCTGCAACCGGGGCTGGACTGGCTGGAGCAGCGCACCGGCAAGCCGGTGCTCGGCGTGCTGCCGTACCTGATGGACTTCCACCTGGAGGCCGAGGACGCGGTGCAGGTGCTGCAGCCGGGCAAGGAACAGAAGGTGCTGCGCGTCGCCGTACCGGTGCTGCCGCGCATCAGCAACCACACCGACTTCGATCCGTTGCGCCTGCATCCGCAAGTGGATTTGCAGTTCATCGGCCTCGGTCAGGCGATTCCGCCGGCCGACCTGATCATCCTGCCCGGCTCCAAAAGCGTACGGGCCGACCTGGCGCGCCTGCGCGAGCATGGCAGGGATGCCGCTATCGCCCGCCACCTGCGCTACGGCGGCAAGGTGCTCGGCATCTGTGGCGGCCTGCAGATGCTCGGCACTCGCATCGACGATCCTCATGGCCTGGAAGGCCCGGCCGGCAGCAGCGCGGGCCTCGGCCTGCTCGACTACGTCACGGTGCTGGAGCCGGAGAAGCAGCTGCGTAATGTGCGCGGGCGCCTGAGCCTGGGTGAGCTGGAGGTCAGCGGCTACGAGATCCATGCCGGGGTCAGTAGTGGCCCCGCCCTGGCCAGTCACGCCGTGCGCCTGGACGATGGGCGCAGCGATGGCGCCATCAGCGCCGACGGCCAGGTCATGGCCACCTACCTGCACGGCCTGTTCGAGCAGCCGGCCGCCTGCGCCGCGTTGCTCGCCTGGGCCGGCCTGCGCGAGGCGCGCGAGGTGGATTACCATGCGCGCCGCGAACGCGATATCGAGCGCCTGGCCGACCTGGTCGAGGCACATCTGGACACCCGCCTGCTCCGCGAGCTGTGCGGCCTGTAAGGGGCAAACCATGCTCGAACTGATCCTCGGTGGCGCCCGCTCCGGCAAGAGCCGCCTGGCCGAGAAGCTGGCTGCGGATAGCGGCCTGCCGGTCACTTATATCGCCACCGGCCAGGCCTGGGATGGCGAGATGGCCAAGCGCATCGCCCATCACCGCGCCACACGCCCGGCCGAGTGGGGCCTGGTCGAGGAGCCTGTCGAACTGGCCCGCGCCCTGCGCGACAATGCTGCCGCCGGCCGCTGCCTGCTGGTCGACTGCCTGACCCTGTGGCTGACCAATCTGCTGATGCTGGAAGACGAGACGCGCCTGGCCATGCAGCGCGATGCCTTCCTGGAAAGCCTGGCCGAGCTGCCCGGGCGCATCATCCTGGTCAGCAACGAGACCGGGCTGGGCGTGGTGCCGCTGGGCGAGCTGACCCGTCGCTACGTCGACGAAGCCGGCTGGCTGCACCAGGCCGTGGCCGAACGGGCCGAGCGCGTGCAGTTCTGTGTCGCCGGCCTGCCCATGCTGCTCAAAGGAGCGCCGCTATGACTTCTTCCCTCTGGTGGCAGCAAGCCTGCCGCCAGCCCGATGCCGCTGCCGAGGCCGCCGCCCTGGCGCGCCAGGCGCAGCTGACCAAGCCGACTGGCGCCCTCGGTGTACTGGAGAGCCTGGCCGTGCGCCTGGCCGCGCTGCAGGGGTGTGAGAAACCCGCCATCCACAATCCGCAGCTGGTGCTGTTCGCCGGTGACCACGGCGTGGTCGCCGAGGGAGTGTCGGCCTATCCGCAGGCGGTGACCGCGCAGATGCTCGGCAACTTCGTCGCCGGCGGCGCCGCCGTCAGCGTGCTGGCCCGCGAGCAGGGCATGCCGCTGCGCCTGGTCGACCTGGGCACCATCAATCTCGATCTGGAGCTGCCCGGCGTGCGCCACCTGCGTCTGGGCGCCGGCACCGCCAACTTCGCCGTTGATCCGGCGATGACAGCCGAGCAGTGCGCCGCCGCGCTGCAGGCTGGTCGCGAGGCGGTGCAGCAGGCGCTGGGCGAGGGCTGCGATCTGCTGCTGGCCGGCGAGATGGGCATCGGCAATACCAGCGCCGCCACGGCCCTGGCCTGCGCCTTGAGTGATCTGCAGCCGGGTCAGCTGACCGGCCCCGGCACCGGCCTGGATGGCGCTGGCGTCAGCCACAAGCAGGCGGTAATCGAGCGGGCTCTGGCCCTGCACGGTGCGCAACTGGGCGAACCCCTCGAGGCTCTGCGCCGGGTCGGCGGCTTCGAGCTGGCGGCCCTGGCCGGTGCCTACCTGGCCTGTGCTCAGGCCGGTATTCCGGCCGTGGTCGATGGCTTTATCTGCACGGCCGCGGCCCTGTGCGCCGTACGTCTGAACCCCGGCGTGCGGCCCTGGCTGCTGTTCGCCCATGCCGGTGCCGAGCCGGGCCACGCCGCGCTGCTTGCCGAACTCGGCGGCAGCCCGTTGCTCGACCTCGGCCTGCGCCTGGGCGAGGGCAGCGGTGCGGCCCTGGCGCTGCCCCTGATCAAACTTGCCTGCGCGCTGCATGGCGGCATGGCTACCTTTTCTGAAGCTCTGGTTGAGGACAAACAATGACCCTTTCCCTGGATATGTTGCGCCACGGCGTGACCGACGCCGGCCCCGGCTTTCGCGGCAGCAGCGACGATGCGCTGACCGAGCAGGGGCGACAGCAGATGCAGCTGGCCCTGGCCGGCAAGGGCGGCTGGGACCTGGTGGTCAGCTCGCCGCTGCAGCGTTGCGAGTCGTTCGCTCGTCAATTTGCGGAAGGCCTGGGCGTGCCCCTGCGTATCGAGGCCGATCTGCGTGAGCTGCACTTCGGTGCCTGGGAAGGCCGCAACTCGGCCGAGGTACTGCTGGAAGCCCCGGAGGCGCTCGGCAAGTTCTGGAACGATCCCTACCGTTTCACCCCGCCGGAAGCCGAACCGGTGCGCGACTTCGCCGCGCGCGTGCTGGGCGCCGTCGAGCGCCTGCAGGCCGAGCTGGACGGCAAGCGTGTGCTGCTGGTGACCCACGGTGGCGTGATGCGCCTGCTGCTGGCGCGCGCACGCAACCTGCCGGAGAGCCAGCTGCTGCAGGTGGAGGTGGGCTATGGCGCGCTGCATGGCCTGCAGGTTGAAGCCGATCTGCAGCTGACCGAAGTCTGATGCTGCCGCAGCCGCTGCTGATCGCCCTGCAGTTCCTCACCCGCCTGCCTGTTCGGCTGGCGGGCATGCCGGAGCCTGCGCAGATCGGTCGCTCGCTGCTATGGTATCCGCTGGTGGGGCTGCTACTTGGTGGCCTGCTGCTGGCGTTGCATGGGCTGCTCGGCAGTACGCCGGCGCTGCTCCAGGCGGCCATTCTGCTGACGGTCTGGGTCGGGCTTTCCGGAGGCCTGCATCTGGACGGTTTGGCCGATACGGCCGATGCCTGGGTTGGTGGCTACGGTGATCGCGAGCGCACCCTGGCGATCATGAAGGACCCGCGCAGCGGCCCCATCGCCGTGGTGGTGTTGCTGCTGGTACTGCTGCTCAAGTTCACTGCCCTGGTGGTGTTGCTGGAGCACGGCGCCTGGGTCGGCCTGCTGCTGGCGCCCTGGCTGGGGCGCATGCTGCTGCCGTTACTGTTCCTGACGACCGACTATGTGCGCGCCGGCGGCCTCGGCCAGGCGCTGAGCGAGCACCTGCCGCGCGAGCGCTTGCCGCTGCTGCTGGCGCTTCACGCTGGCGCCATGCTGCTGCTCGGCTGGAGCGCTCTGCTGGCTCTGGCCACTGCGGCCATGATGTTCTGGCTGCTGCGCCGGGCCTTCGTAACGCGTCTGGGCGGCACTACCGGCGATACCGCCGGCGCCCTGCTGGAGCTGGCCGAATGCGTGGTCCTAGTGGCCCTGGCTCTGTTCATCTAGTCCATCTGTTCCGCTGTCTTATCGCGCAACTGTAATTGCCTGTTCGGTAGATGCGGGTATATACCTGTATTCATGTTGCCGACCCAATGCCTGTGTACCAAGTTGCGCCGCGCCAGCCGCGGTGTCACCCGCATCTACGACGAAGCCCTGGCCGATGTCGGGCTCAATGCCGCGCAGTTTTCCCTGCTGCGCAATCTGCAACGCCTGGAGAGTCCGAGCATTTCCATGCTGGCCGAGGCCATGGGCCTGGACCGCAGTACGCTCGGGCGCAACCTGCGGGTGGTGGAGGGCATGGGCCTGGTCCAGCTGGGCGGCGGTGTCGACCAGCGCAGCCGTGAGGTGGTGCTCAGTGCCGCCGGCCGGCAGGTGCTGGAGCAGGGCGCACCGCTGTGGGAGCGGGCGCAGCAGGAAGTGGCACTGCGCCTGGGCGCGGACAAGCGGGCGGCGCTGATGCTGCTGCTCGACGATCTGGAAACCATCGACTGACGGGCCGCTGCCCGTGGAGACAACGACATGAACAATCCGTGGCGCACGGCGGCCTGGCTACTGGTAGGTGCCTCGCTGATCCTCGCCCTGTCCCTCGGCATCCGGCATGGCTTCGGCCTGTTCCTCGGACCGATGAGCAGCGAGTACGGCTGGGGCCGCGAGGTGTTCGCCTTCGCCATCGCCCTGCAGAACCTGATCTGGGGCCTGGCCCAGCCGATCACCGGTGCCATCGCCGACCGTTTCGGCGCGCGGCGGGTGATCATTGCCGGCGGCTTGCTGTATGCCGCCGGCCTGGGCCTGATGGCGGTGTCCGACTCGGCGCTGTCGCTGTCGCTCAGCGCCGGCCTGCTGATCGGTATCGGCCTGTCCGGTACCTCGTTCTCGGTGATGCTCGGCGTGGTCGGCCGCGCGCTGCCGCCGGAGAAGCGCAGCATCGGCATGGGTATCGCCGCTGCCGCCGGTTCCTTCGGCCAGTTCGCCATGCTGCCGGGCAGCCTGGGCCTGATCGGCTGGCTCGGCTGGTCCTCGGCGCTGCTCGCGCTGGCCATGCTGGTGGCACTGATCGCGCCGCTGGCGCTGATGGTGCGTGACACGCCGCTGCCAGCCCCGGCGGGTGGCGAGCAGAGCCTGGGTGAGGCGCTGCGCGAGGCCTGCTCGCATTCCGGTTTCTGGCTACTGGCGCTGGGCTTCTTCGTCTGTGGTTTCCAGGTGGTGTTCATCGGCGTGCACCTGCCGTCGTACCTGGTCGATCAGCACCTGCCGGCTTCGGTCGGTACCACGGTGCTGGCGCTGGTGGGGCTGTTCAACGTGTTCGGCACCTATGTCGCCGGCTGGCTGGGTGGGCGGATGTCCAAGCCCAGGCTGCTCACCGGGCTGTATCTGGCGCGCACGCTGGTGATCGTCGCTTTCGTCTACCTGCCGCTTTCCGAGTGGAGCGCCTATGCCTTCGGCATGGCGATGGGCTTCCTCTGGCTATCGACCGTGCCGTTGACCAATGGCACCGTGGCCACTCTGTTCGGCGTGCGCAACCTGTCCATGCTCGGTGGCATCGTGTTCCTGTTCCACCAGCTGGGCTCCTTCCTCGGCGGTTGGCTGGGCGGCTACCTGTACGACCATACCGGCAGCTATGAGGTGGTCTGGCAGCTGTCGATCCTCTTCGGTCTGCTGGCGGCGGCGCTCAACTGGCCGGTGCGTGAGCAGCCGGTGGCGCGCCTGCGCGGTGCGGGGGCTGCATGAGTCGCGCGGCCGGCCTGGGCCTGGCGGCGCTGCTGGTCGCCGGCCTGCTGGTACTGGCCTGGTGGGGCTGGGCGCGCGGCGGCCTGGCCCTGATGCAGCTGAACATGAGCCTGTGCTGAAGATTGCCGCGACGGCGACGGGCGAGTAGCGTGAGCGACATGACTGAATTGGAGCCTGTCACCATGTTGCCGCGCATCGCCTCGCTGTCCCTGCTTTGCCTGCTGTCCACGCCGCTGTGGGCGGCCGATTGCCCGCCACTGCTCAAGGATCAGGGCGAGCTGCAGCAACTGCGCTCCAAGGAGCGTATCGACCTGTGCCAGCGTTTCTCCGGCAAGCCGCTGCTGGTGGTCAATACCGCCAGCCACTGCGGTTTCACCCCACAGTTCAAGGGGCTGGAGGCGCTCTACCAGCGCTACAAGGGGCAGGGCCTGGAGGTGCTCGGCGTGCCGTCGGATGACTTCCGTCAGGAAGCCGACAACTCCGAGGGCACCGCCAAGGTGTGCTTCATCGACTACGGCGTGACCTTCGCCATGAGCGAGCCACAGTCGGTCAGCGGCAGCGATGCGGCGCCGCTGTTCCGTGAGCTGGCCGAGCAGAGCAGCGCGCCGCGCTGGAACTTCTACAAGTACGTGGTGGGCCGCGACGGCAAGGTGATCGCCAGCTTCTCCAGCCTGACCAAGCCGGACGACGAGGACCTGATCGAGGCCATCGACAAGGCCATCGCCCAGCAGTGAATCGACGGGCATGAAAAAGCCGGGCAAGTGCCCGGCTTTTTCGTTGCTGCCTACGGCGCTTAGAAGCGGTAGGTGGCTTGCAGGCCCAGGCCGTGGGCGCTGTTGCGGTACTCGGCGCTGTAGCCGGGGGCGATATTGGCGCTGATCGGGCCTGCCGACAGAGTGCGGTCCGGCTGGTTGACCGAAGCCTTGCTCTCGCGCAGATAGGAGTAGGCCACGTCGATGGTCATGTCCTTGCTCGGCGACCAGCCGGCACCCAGGGAGAACACCTTGCGGTTGCCGACCGGGATACGCACGGTGCGGTGGGCGTTCTCGGCCGGCGACGGGTCGAAGGCCAGGCCGGTACGCAGCACGACTTCCGGAGTCAGCTGGTAGGAGGTGCCGATGGCGTAGGACCAGGTGTCGTGCCACTTCAGTTCTTCGCTGACGGTGCCCAGCGGCGCCGGCAGAGTGCCGATGCCCGGGATGGTCAGGTTTGGCGAGTTCTCGTTCTCGACCACGATGGCATCCAGGCGGCTCCAGCGAGTCCAGGTGGAGCCGGCGTAGACGGTCCACTTGTCGTCGAGCTTGTAGGTGACCGAGGTGTCGACGGTTTCCGGAGTGGTGAAGTCCAGGGTGGCATCGTATTCACCGTTCAGGGCGCCGAGTACCGGGCCGTTGAAGCTGCTGACCTTGGTGCGGCCTTCCAGGGTGTAATCGACCTTGGAGTGGTAGGTCAGACCCCAGGTCAGGCTGTCGGTCACGTCGACCAGTACGCCGAGGTTGAAGCCTACGGCAGTGTCGTCGCCCTTGATGTTGACCTTGGCGTCGCCGGAGCCGCCCACCGCAGCCAGAGCGCCGTCATTCAGGTTGCTGGTCAGCTTGCCCTTGATCTTGTTGATGGTCGGGCCGAAGCCGACGGACACGCGGTCATTGATCTTGTAGCTCAGGGTCGGCTGCAGGGTGACCACTTCTACCTTGCTGTACAGGCCCTTGTAGCGGCCGCCGAAGCTCTTCTCGTAGTCGCTGATCAGCGCGTACGGCACGTACAGGCCAATACCCCAGCTGAATTTCTCGTCGATCGGGCTGGCGTAATAGCCGAACGGGACCGGAGTCATCGGCACCATGTCGCCTTCGGAGCTTTTGCGATTGGCATTATCGATATCGACGTTCGCCTTGATCAGGCCGAAGCCGCCGAGCACTTCCGCGCGCTCCAGTTTGCTCAGGCCAGCCGGGTTGCCGTAGAGGATGGAGGCATCGTTGACGGCGGATGCGCGGCCGGCGAAGGAGGTGCCCATGCCGCTGACGCTTTGTTCGTTAATGGCAATTCCGTTGCCCAGGCTGTAAGTGGAAACCGCACTGACGGCGAGTGCGAGAGAGGTCTTCAACCAGATTTTTTTCATTAGTAAGCTCACGGAATGCAAAAAACGAGGGCGGCAAGCTACGCGTTTTGCCGCGCCTTGCCAACCGCTCTGCGACGGGAATTACGTGATGATTTGTGAAAATGATTTTGCCGATGGAGCTGACTTATAGGTCAGTAAAAAACACCATTGGTTCAGGCGGCGTGATGCTGTGGGGCGACGAACTGCTGCCAGGCCAGAACGAAGTCGCGTAGCTGTCCCTGCGGCTGGAACACCTTGAGCCAGATGCGAGCCAGGCCGGGCAGGTCGTTTTCGGCGGGCAGTGTCGCCTGCTCGGCTTCGACCAGCAGCCAGGCGATGGCTGTGGCGTAGCGCAGGTTGACGGTCAGTTCCAGGTGCGGAGCAGCGAGGAAGGCATGCTGGCTAGCCAGGCCGCGGACCAGGCTGGCGAGGTCCGGGTCGCGGGCCAGATGCTGGTCCCAGAGCTGCTCGTGGCGCTGCTCGCTGATGCGGTAGAGGCCGTGGCCGCGCTGATCGTCCAGTGCGCTGCCGAGGGCGGATTGGCTAGCGGCGGCGCCCAGCAGCAGGGCTTCGGCGGTAGGGGAATGGCGCCCTATATAAAGCAGAGTAGGGCGGATCACGTGTTGGCAGAGATCGCTGGCGGCAATTCCCATAAGGCCCTCGTGAAAGGTGCCGGCGGGGTCAGGTGCCTGGCAGCTGTTCTTGGTTCTAATAAAGACCCCGCCGGGAGCGGGGTTAGCCGCTCGATTTGAAGTGTAGTGCTACAAATCGAGCGTAAAGGGTTGTTTTTAAATTGTTTCAGCCTTTCTTGGCGGGCTGATATGACTGTCTGCGATTAAAAAGTGATCAGTTACTCGTCCAGGTAGCCAGCGCGATGCTGGCTACCTGGTTCGACCGCTTAGAGGTGCTCGATCTTCAGGCTGGTGAACTCTGCGCTGCCGGCCTCGGTGTTGTTGCCGACGTTGTCCTGCACGTAGCTGCCCGCCTTGAAGTACATGGTCTGCGCGGCCCAACTGGTATCGAGTTTGGCGCTCCACTTCACCTGTGCAGCGCTCGGCAGCTTGGCGTACACCGCCAGGGTGCCGCCCGGGGTCAGGCGGATGATGTAGCTGAAGCTCTGGCCCAGCGGCACGTTGCGCAGCACGATGGCTTTGCTGGTGTCGATGCCCGGCTTCAGGCGGTAGATCGCGGTCACGCTGCCGGTCTTGGCCGAGGCGCTGTACTCGTACTGCAGCTTGATGGGCGGATCGTCGCCCTCCACGTTGTGGATCTGGCCGATCACGACCTTGCCGGTGGACGGTACCTGGGTGACTTTCAGGGTCGCACGCAGGTAGTTGTCCGCCTCCTTGTACTTCCAGTTACGCAGCTTGCCGTCGGCATAGGTCTCGCGCAGTTCGCTGCGCGGGTACTTGGCGCTCTTGGTGGTGGTGCCGTCGACCGGCGCCCAGAAGAACAGGGTTCCGTTGATGTTCTTGAAGTAGTCGTCCTGGTAGCCAGAAGCGAGCAGCGGGGTGGTGATGGTGGTAGCCGGCTCGCCGACGGGGATGGTCAGGTTCCAGGTGTTGAGGTCGATCATGGTGCGTAACTGCTCCGGAAGAAAATCAAAAAAATCATTCGAAGCGCAGGTCGATCCCGACTTGAAAACTGCCTAGCCGCCCTGCCAGTTACATGCACACGAAATGAAGCTCTTGCATGCCTGGCCGGTGGATTGGCCGGGCACGGAGCGCTTTATACGGAGCAGTCCGGGCTTTGATAATTACCGTTCGTCGTTATATTGGCGCCTGTTAATTGGCGATAAATTGACGCCGAATTCAATTCGTCTATCGCATTGATCCGCCAAGGTATTTTCCAGCAGCGCAACGGCGCGATCCGGCGCCTGCGGCTGCGCTTGGGCGACGAACGGAAACCCCCGTGCTAGAGGGCTTTGTGCGGTGGTTATCAGTACGCAGAACGGCGCTGCGGGGCGGGATGTGAAGGGCGTCACGGTGCAGGTGTGAGCGCGTCGAACCTGGGCTGGATTCGCCAGTCTAGTGATAGCTGTCGCGCCGCAATCGAGGCGTGGCAGTGCCGGAAGCCGAGCATTCTCCGACTGGGAATACTCAACGCATCCGGAGAATCGCCATGTCCAGTCGTGCCTTACTCTCTCCCCTCACGCTTACCGCGGTCTGCATGGCCCCAGTGCAGGCAGCTACCTTCGTGGTCAGTAACACCGAGGATCGTTTTAGCCTGAGTTGCAGCAACGATTGTTCGCTGCGCGAGGCCATCTACCAGGCCAACCTCAATCCCGGCGCGGACCGCATCGAGTTGCGCCCTGGCACCTACACCCTGAGCCTTGCCGACCCCGGCTGGAACGCCGACGAAGAGCCGGACCCGGACGAAGATCTCGGCGTGCGTGGAGATCTGGATGTCAGCGGCAGGCTGACCATCGTCGGCGACAAGGACTACAACACCATCATCCAGGGCGTCTCGGACAGGTTGATTGAGGTGCTCCCCGGTGCCTGGCTCAACCTGCGCCAGCTCAGCCTGCGCGACGGTCGGGCTGACACCTACGGCGGGGCCATACGCAACGACGGCGAGGCGCTGATCGCCTTCGTCGGCTTCTACGACAACCGCGCCACGCCTGGCATCCAGGGCAAGGGCGGGGCGATCGCCAATTTCGGCACGCTGAACATCAGCTTCAGCCGATTCACGGGCAACAACTCCAATGGCGACGAGGGCTTCAGCGGGCAGGGCGGTGCCATATACAACCTGGGCTCGCTGCAGGTGCGCGACAGCCACTTCGAAGACAACAGCGTGACCGACAACGATGTCGACTATGCCCACGGCGGCGCCATCTACAACGAGGGGCAGGCCGATGTGGCGCGCTCTTCATTCGTGGCCAACCGCGCCGGACAGTACGCGGGCGGCGGCGGGGGCGCCGCGATCGTGAACAACCAGCGAGGCGTGTTCAAGCTGGTCAACAGCACGGTCAGCGGCAACTTCGGCACCGACACCAATGGCGTGATCGCCAATGGCCTGTTCGGCTTCTCGCCTACCGGCGCTGAGGCGCAGATGCTGCTGAGCCACGTGACGGTGGCAGCTAACCAGGGGCTGGGGGTGAGCAACCTGGGGAGCCTGACGGTGCGCAACAGCATCGTTGCCGGAAACTCGCTCAATGCCTCTCCGGCCAACTGCAATCACCAGGGCGTGGCTTACCTGGCGCGCGGCCTGATGATGGGTGCCGATCTGGGCACCTGCCAGCCCAGCTACTGGGTGGACGAGGACACCCTGTTCACCTCGGTGCTGAGTCCCGGTCTGTATTCATCGACTGGAGGTGGCGTCGGCGTGGGGCAGGGCACCCGCTATCACCAGTTGCTGAAGAACAGTCCGGCGCTGGATATCGGCATCGGCTCCTGCGCCAGCCATGACCAGCGCGGTGCCCCGCGGCCGCGCGATGGCGACCGCAACGGCACCTCTATCTGCGACGTCGGCGCCTACGAGCGCTGGTTCACCCAGTAGGGCCGCTCAGCGGCCCGGGGTCAGCAGCAGGCGCTTGCTGCCGTAGACCTTGTCGACGTTACGGCTCTGGAACGGGAAGCTCATGTAGCCACCCTTGAGCCAGGCCTCGATGCCATCGGCGTAGTGCGGGCTGGCCGGGTTGCCGGACTGGCCCGAGCTGTTGACGCCGATCATCGGCTCTTCCAGGCCGAAGTCGACGACGATGCGCATGGCCGGGATCAGCCACACGTTGAAGTCCTTGCCCCATTCGTAGGCGGCTACATTGAGGGTGCCGTGGTCGCCGCCGGCCGGGTAGGGGCCGCGATCCAGGTAGCCGCGTAGGGCCTCGATGCCGCTGCGCTGGCTGGCGCTCAGGTAGGGCGCCATCTTGGTGGCTTCGCTGGTCCAGTTGTACTGGTGCAGCTTGCCCCATTGCCAGGCGCTGCGATTGGCGCCGAGCTTGCCTTCCAGGTAGGTGACGGCACCGGCCAGGCTGCGCGCCATGATTGCCGGCTTGTCTTCCTTCTGCGCGGTCTTCACGTCGTCCCAGAACGGGCTGTCGTCGCGGCCGAGCAGGTGGTCGGCCTGGGCCGAGTAGCTGTTGTTGGCGGTGTCTACCAGCGCTTGCCAGGCCGGCGAGGTCTCCGGGCCCAACTCGTCGAGGAAGGTCTGCCGCGCGCTCTCGTGCAGGAAAGCGCTGTACAGCGCCGCGTCTGCCGAGGTAGCAGCCATGCGCCCGTCGAAGGCCATCAAACGCTTGTAGGCTTCCTCGGCCTTGGCGCGCTCGGCGGCCGGCAGGGCGGCGATGGCCTTCTTCAGGGGGGCGGCCATGTTCGGTGCGTCCAGCATCGCCTGCAGCTTGCCGGCGAAAGGCGTGGTCTGGTCGTACTGCATGGCGATCATGCTCTTCTGGTCTTGGCGCTTGGCGCCGGCCAGTTGCGCGATACGCTCGGCACGCTCCGGGTAGAACCAGGAGTTGGACAGCTGCATGCCATAGCCGCGCGGTACGGTGCGGTGGTTGGCTGTACCGAGCCAGCCCTGCATCGGGTCCTGGTCGTAGGGGTGCAGCATGGGGTCGGCGTAGCCGTCCCAGTCGTAGGCGCCGTCCCAGCCCGGCGACGGCACCAGGCCGGTGCCCTGCTTACGATTGGGATAGCGGCCGGTGACCTGCCAGCCGATGTGCTGGGCGTCGGCGAACACGATGTTGAGCGCCATGGCGCGCACCTCGCGGGTGGCCTCGAAGGCCTGCTCCACCGACTGCGCGCGGGACAGGTCGAAGAAGGCGTCGATCGAGCGATCGGCCTCGTTCTGGATGCTATGCAGGGCCAGGCCGTAGCCGCTGGAGAACGGCAGCGGCTGCATGGATGTCTTGCGCTCGCCCAGGGCGGAGTTGAGCAGCGGGCCGTGGCGGGTTTCCCAGATGGTCTCGCGGATCGGCCGCTGGCCACGGATGAAGAAGGTTTCCTGGCGCTCGCGGGTCGGCTGCCACTTGCCGTCGGCCATGTAGTAGAGGCGGCCGCCCTCGCGCTTGACCTTCTCCAGGAACAGGTCCTGGTTGTCGCCCATCACCATGGTCATGCCCCAGGCCAGCTTGCCGTTGAAGCCGGCGACCACGGCCGGAACCCCGGCGATGGATACGCCGGCGGCCTGGAATTTCGGCGAGCGGATCTGCACGAAGTTCCAGATTGAGGGCATCGACAGCGGCAGGTGGGTGTCGTTGGCCAGCAGGCTCTTGCCGCTGCGGCTGTTCTGCGGGGCGATGGCCCAGTTGTTGGAAGCGGCAACGCCGAGCATGTTCAGCGCGGCCACCTGGCCGGCGGCGTCGTTCACCGCGGCCAGGCCCGGAATCTTGCCGGCCAGGCTCAGGCCGCGCAGTTTCTCGGCCTCGTCGAACGGCAGCGGTTCGTCCGGGTAGCTCGGCAGCAGCCAGGCCAGCTTGTCGGCGCCGACCTTGTCGCTGAGGGTGAGGGCGGCAATCTCTTCCTGCAGGTTGACCGACAGGCCGAAGTTGAGCAGGCAGAACAGCAGTACCGAGTCCTCCGGTTTCCAGTAGGCCGGGCGGTAACCGCTCTCGGCCAGGTCCATCGGCAGCTTGTCCTTGTAGCGGAACAGGTAGGCGTTGACGCCGCGGGCGTAGACCTCGAAGAACTTCTTGATGCGTGGCGAGGCGTTCTTGTACAGCACCTCGGCGCTGGCGCGCAGGTTGACGGTGCGCATGAAACGGTCGATTTCCAGCACGCCTGGGCCGTTCATCTCGGCCAGGCGGCCCTCGGCCAGTAAGCGCATGCCGACCATCTGGCTGAGGCGGTCGGCGGCGTGCACATAGCCCAGGGTGAACAGGGCGTCATGGAAAGTGGTGGTCTCGATCAGTGGCATGCCCAGCGCGTTGCGCCGTACCACCACGCTCTGCGCCAGGCCCTGGACGCGGACGATGCCCTGGTCCGGGTGCACGCTGTCGGCGTAGCGGCCATTGAGGAAGGACTGGCAACCGCTGAGGAACAGGGTGCTGCACAGAGCGGCGGCAGCGGCGATGAACAGCGGGCGAGAAACGAGGCGCGAACCCATGACTGGCTCCTGGCGCAGGGAGACGGATGATGGGTGCGGATTGTAGAGGGCGAATGCGTCGGGGAGTAGGGGCGCGGCAGGGCGAGAGGCCCTGCCGGCGAGGAGCTCAGGTCAGGCGCCGTGGCACTTCTTGAACTTCTTCTGGCTGCCGCAGGGGCAGGGATCGTTACGGCCGACTTCCTTCAGCGGGTTACGCACCGGTTCCTGATGGTGATGGTTGCAGTGCGGGCCGTGCACATGGCCGTCGTCATCGTGGTGATGATCGTGGTCGTGGTTGCAGTCGGGGCCGTGAACGTGGGGTTGCTGAGTCATGAAACTCACTCCGGGATGTAATCGCCGGGGATTATCTCGCCATTGCGCTGCATATGCACGTTGCGGCCGAAGAACAGGCCGGTCTTCACCTCACCGCGCAGGCGGTAGCGGATCGGCTGGTCCGGCTCCTCGAGGGATTTGACGATGCTCTTCACGTGGCGCCACAGGTTGGTGCGCACCGGCACTTCGAACTCGGTGCGACCGTGGGCCGGCACGGTGAACCACTCGCTGGACTCGCCCTCGGCCAGCTTGATGTCGTTGAGCTGGATGTCGTACACCAGACCGCGTACCGGCAGGTCGGAGTCGTTGGGGTTGTCGATGCGAAAGCGCAGGGAGAACTGCTGTTCCAGCAGCTTGGCCTTGATCACGTCGACCTTGACCAGGTGCACGTCGGGGCTCTGGAAGTCACCGCCGAACCAGCCGGCGCAACCCCACAGGCTCATGCAGAGGCCGGTGATGACCGCCAGATGGATGGTGCGTGCTCGTAGCCATGAACGCATGCTGTGCCTCCGCAGGACGTCCCCAGTGTAACAAGCGGCTGCTTGGCAGCCGCAAGCTGTTCACGGGAAAAAACTGCGCCATACTGGCGGCAGAATTGGACAGGAGTGTGACCATGAGTCTCTACGAGATCGCCTTTGCCGGGCAGGTGGTGCCAGGTGCGCCACTGGAGCAGGTGAAGGAGAATCTGGCGCGGTTGTTCCAGGCGGATGCCCAGCGCATCGCCCTGCTGTTTTCCGGCAGGCGCATCGTGATCAAGAGCGGCTTGGACGCCGCCGGTGCCGAGAAGTACCGCGCAACCATGGAGCGCGCCGGCGCCGTGGCCATCGTCCAGTCGCTGCAGGTGGAAGAGGTCGAGCTGGCACCACCGCCTGCGCCGGCTCCAGTTGCTCCAGCCCCGGTGGCTGCCGCTGCCGTTGCAGCGCCGCTGCAAGCCGCGAGCTCTGCTCGGGTGATTCCGCGCGACGAGTACATGGCGGCGTTCAGTGACGTGCAGGCGCCGGACTTCGGCATCGCCCCGGTCGGTGCCGATCTGCAGGATGCCAAGGCCGAGGCCCAGGCGCCACAGGTCGATCTGTCGCAGTTCAGCCTGGCGCCGGTGGGCAGCGACATGGGTCAGGCCAAGGGTGCGCCGGCCGCACCGCCGCCGGACACCTCGCACCTCAAACTGCAGGAATAAGTACAAGGCCCGCGATTGCGGGCCTTGTCGTTTCTGCCATCAGCTCTTGCCGCTGCTGCACTTGGCCTGGGCTTGTGGCGGCGTCAGGTTGCGGATCGAGGTGTAGAACAGCTCGCAGGTCTGCACCTGGTCCGTCACCTGCCACTTCTGCGTGCAGCTGTTAAGGGTCTGCTGCGGATCGGCGGCCGGGTTCTGGCCCATGCCGGCCTGCCAGCAGGCTGCGCTGATGTCCTGGCCCATGACCTTGAGTCCGGCGGCGTCGGCTTTCGCCTGGTCGCCGTCATAGTTTTCCGGATCGGCCGCGTACCAGATGTAGCTCGGGTGGTTGGCACCGAGCACCGGCACGCTCTGGCCTGGGGCCGGGGTGATCTCGTCCAGGCCCAGCACGCCGATATTCACCTTGTACTGGCTGTTGACCCAGCTGCGCACCGGGCCGCCGAACGCGACCATGGGCAGCGGAGTGCCGGCGCCCGCGGTGAGCTGGGCGACCATGGTGGTCTGGTAGTCGGTGAAATAGCCGTAGACGCCTTCCAGATCGCTACCGGCGCTGGCGGGTGCGGCGATCGGGGCGATGTCGATGATGGTCTGGTAGGCCGGAGTCTGCGCCGCGGCTACGCCGTTCTCGGTGAGCAGTGAGGCCCAACGATCGGTGGTCTTGGATTCCAGGTAGTCCTGGGCCTGGGTCAGCGAGTAGTCCGGTGGGAAGTGCAGCAGCTCTACGCTCTTGCGGTTTTCCAGGGCCATGCCCAGGGGCAGGAAGAAGTACCAGCTGTACTGCCACTTGCCGTCGCCGTTGAGCTTGCTGGCGCCGTCGAAGGCCATATCACCAGCGTTGAGCAAGTTGGTCAGCGGTGTGCCGTAGTCGGCCGGCACGCCAGTGAAACTGGCAGAAAGTGTGTCGCCGTCACGGCTCACGGCGACCGTGGCATCGGCGTAGCCATCACGCTGCAGGCTCTGCTTGAGGTAGTGCTCGGCGGTCTGCTCGAGGGTCCAGTTGCGATAGCAGATGACGCTGCAGTTGTTGGGGTAGGCGAATAACCGGGTGACTCGTTCGCTGCTGCCCAGGCTGACCTGCAATGCCCCGGCGTGGGCCTGGACGGCGCTAGCGATCAGCAATGCGGCCAGAGCGGCTCTCGTTCCATAGTGCTTGTACATCTACTTCTCCTTGTTGGACCCGGTCCCCGCCGGGCTCTGGGCAACAAATGAAGCAGAGTTTTACGAGCTCAGGTAGCCGCTGCAGCACTTCTTGAATTTCTGCCCGCCACCGCAGGGGCAAGGGTCGTTGCGACCGGCCTTGAGTGGCGTGGTGGGATCGAGGAAGTACCAGCGCCCATCACGCTGGACGAAGGCCGAGCGCTCGCGATGACTGTGTTCGCCGCTGCCGTCGTGCCAGCGCGCGGTGAAGGTAACGAAGGCATGCTCGGGTTGCGCGCCGACCAGCTCGTGGCTTTCCACCTCGAGCCCCAGCCAGGTGCTGCCCAGGCTCCAGGCACGCATGCTCTCGCTGTCCAGTGCCGTCTGTTGCGCGGGCAGGGTAGTGGCGACCAGGTAGTCGACCAGGCCCAGCACATAGGCGCTGTAGCGCGAGCGCATCAGATGCTCGGCACTGGGCGCCGGTGTGCCTTGGTGATAGTGGCCGCAGCAACTCTCCAGCGAGCTGCCGCTACCGCAGGGGCAGGCTTGGCTCATAGGGTCACCACCAGTACTTGCCGAAGTTTTGCGGGTTGGCCCAGAACTTGGCATTGAGCCAGTCCGGTACCTGTTTGTAGTCGCGCAGGTCGTAGGTGAACAGGGTGAGCGTCTGCCCTTCGCGCTGGAAGCTTTCCGTGGCCTGCAGAGCCAGGGCGAACAGCTCGGTTTCCTGCCAGCCACAGGCGTTCAGGTCGACCAGTACGGCCATCCGGCTGGCGTTGAGGTTGCGGATGCCGCCCAGCAGTTCCAGCGCGGTGCGCTTGGGCAGGTGCTCCAGGCAGTCCACCACAAGTGCAAGATCGTAACGTTGGGCCGCCAGTTCGGTGGGTAATGCTCCGGCCGGAGCCTGGGCAACCAGCGCCTGCGGGTGTGCCTGCTGGAATGCGGTGATGGCAGGCAGCTGGCTGGCGCCGACCAGCAGCAGGCGCTGCGGTTCATGGTGGTCGAGCAGGGCGGCGAGCGCCTGCTGTGGGGTACGCGAGGACGGATTGTGATTCATGGCGCACAGATTCGCTGAAGGTATGCCAAGACTATCGCGCCCTGCGCCCCGATCCTATGGATATTGGTATGGAAAGTGCCTATAACTGGCGGATAGTAAGGAAGCGATCTTTACTTCTTTGCTGTCGGTTATGCCGATTTCCTAAACAGGAGACCTAAGAAGATGAGTATCACAAGGAAAGCAGTACCCCTGATTCTGGCGAGCAGTCTGTTGACCGGCTGTGCAGGCATTCAGAAAACCGATTGGCCGACCTGTGCGGCTGTGGGTGGTGTGACTGGTGCAGCGCTGGGCGCGATCGAAAACTCCGAGTGGGCCGGTTACGGCGCGCTAGTCGGTGCTGGTGTAGCCGCAGCTTATTGCTGGGTGCATGGCGCTGAGGAGCAGGTTGCAGTGGTCGAAGAGACCGTCGTTGAGGAAGTGGTTGCCGAACCCGCCGAGCCGGTACGCGTCGAGCTGGACGTCAAGTTCGACTTCGACAAGTCGGTGGTCAAGGAAGAAAGCCAAGGCGACATCAAAGCGCTGGCCGACTTCATGAGCCAATACCCATCCACCAGCACCGTGGTTGAAGGTCACACCGACTCCGTCGGTACCGACGCTTACAACCAGGGCCTGTCCGAGCGCCGTGCCAATGCCGTGCGTGACGTACTGGTCAACCAGTACGGCGTAGGTGGCGACCGCGTGAGTTCGGTCGGCTATGGCGAGAGCCGTCCGGTGGCTGACAACGCCACCAGCGAAGGCCGCGCCATCAACCGTCGCGTTGAAGCCGAGGTCGAAGCTCGCCCCTAAGTAGTCTTCTCCCGGCAAGGCGGCTGTAGCACAGCGCGCAGTCGTCCACCGGGACTGGCTTGTACACTTTGGGGGACGGGTCTTTACTCCTGTGTTACCGGTAATCGAACCGGTGACACAGGAGATCCCGCCATGAGAAGCATCTCAAGGGCAGTTGTACCCCTTCTCTTGGTCAGTAGTGTTCTCTCAGGTTGCGTCACGACTTCCAGTACGGGAGATGCGCCGCTCAACCAAGGGAACTGGCCCATTTGTACGGCGATTGGCGGCCTGGCCGGAGGAGGTCTTGGCGCCATCGAGAGTTCTGCTTGGGCAGCTGGAGGTGCGGTGGCCGGTGCGGTCATCGGAACCTTGGTCTGCTATGCCCAGGACGGTGACCAGGATGGCGACGGTGTATTCGACCGTCGTGACCGTTGCCCCGATACCCCGCCCAACACCCCGGTACGCCACAACGGATGCCCGTTGCCCGAGTATCCGGATTCCGCACCCGCTGCTGAGCCTGTAGTCGAGGCCGGTGAACCGGTACGCGTCGAGCTGGACGTCAAGTTCGATTACGACAAGTCCGTGGTCAAGGAAGAAAGCCAGGCCGATATCAAAGCGGTGGCTGACTTCATGAGCCAATACCCGCAGACCAGCACCACCGTGGAAGGCCACACCGACTCCAATGGCTCTGATGCATACAATCAGGGGCTGTCCGAGCGGCGTGCCAATGCGGTGCGTGACGTGCTGGTCAACCAGTACGGCGTGGCGAGTGATCGGGTGTCGTCGGTAGGGTACGGCGAGTCTCGCCCGGTGGCCGACAATGGCACCGACGAAGGCCGTGCCGTGAACCGTCGGGTCGAGGCGTCAGTCGAGGCGCAACCCGCGCAATAGCGTTTTTGGCGGTGATCTACTCCCGCGCCACTCTCGGGTGGTGCGGGAGCTGATTCGGCCCTATCAGAAAGTCGGGCGGGCGGCCGCAATGGCCACCAGAGCAAGCCCCACCAGCAGATTGCTTCCCACCAGGCGGCGGATATGCCCGAGAGCCTCGCCACCTGCCGGCCAGTTCTGCGCCTCCACGGCGCGGCGCAGCAGCGGCAACTGCAGGAAGCGCACGCGCAGGAACAGGGCGAGCATCACCAGATACAGGCCCATCATGATTTGCACATAGCGCGGCGCCGTCTCGAATCCGGCGAAACGCATATGCAGCATGCCCATACCGGAAACAGGCAGTACTAGCACGGCGATCCAGACCCACAGGAAGAAGCGTTGGAACACTTCCAGCCACAGGCTCAGGCGCTCCGGCGCTTGTAGTTTGGCCACGGCGGCGGGGCGCAGAATCATCCAGGCGAAGAACATTCCACCGACCCAGACCAGGGTGGCCAGCACATGCACGGCGTAGAGGGCAGCAAAGACAGTCATCGGCAAGCTCCGGTTAGCGATGGCGCGCGAGCATAACCTATCGGTAAACTACTGAAAATTTATCCAGCCTTTTCCGCGCCCATGCTCAGCTCCGAACTCAAGTCCCAGATCCAGGGCGCCTACAGCCGTTTCCTCGAAGCCAAGGGGCTCAAGGCCCGCTATGGCCAGCGCCTGATGATCGCCGAGGTGGCCAAGGTGCTGGGCACCATCGAGCACAACGACGAAGGTCAGCGTGATGGCGAACCCGCCGTGGTTGCGGTGGAGGCGGGCACCGGTACCGGCAAGACGGTGGCCTACAGCCTGGCCGCCATCCCCACTGCCAAGGCCGCCGGCAAGCGCCTGGTGATCGCCACTGCCACCGTGGCGCTGCAGGAGCAGATCGTGCACAAGGACCTGCCGGACCTGATGCGCAACGCCGGCCTGCAGTTCAGTTTCGCCCTGGCCAAGGGTCGCGGCCGCTACCTGTGCCTGTCCAAGCTGGACATGCTGCTGCAGGAAGGCCAGGCGCAGAGTGCCACCGCGCAGATGTTCGAGGAAGAAGGTTTCCGCATCGACGTCGACGAAAACAGCCAGAAGCTCTACAGCAAGATGATCGAGAGGCTTGCCGGCAACCGCTGGGACGGCGACCGCGACAGCTGGCCTGAGGAGCTGGAAGATCAGGTCTGGGGCACCCTGACCACCGATCACAGCCAGTGCACCAGCCGCCATTGCCCGAATTTCCAGCAGTGCGCCTTCTATAAGGCGCGCGAAGGCATGACCAAGGTCGACGTGATCGTCACCAACCACGACATGGTTCTCGCCGACCTGGCCCTGGGCGGCGGCGCCGTGCTGCCGGACCCGCGCGAGACGCTCTACGTATTCGACGAAGGCCATCACCTGCCGGACAAGGCCATCGGCCACTTCGCCCACTTCACCCGCCTGCGCAGCACCGCCGATTGGCTCGGCCAGGTAGAAAAGAACCTGACCAAGCTGCTGGCCCAGCACCCGCTGCCCGGCGACCTCGGTCGCCTGATCGAGCAGGTGCCGGAGCAGGCCCGCGAGCTGCGCACTCAGCAGCAGTTCATGTTCAGCGCCTGTGAGCAGTTGGCCGACTTCCGCGCCGGCGAAGACATGGAAGGCCGCGAGCGCCCGCGCCATCGCTTCGAGGGCGGCCTGGTGCCCGAGCATCTGCGCGAGCTGGGCATTGAATTGAAGAAGGGCTTCGCCAAGCTCACCGACGTGTTTACCCGCCTCACCGAACTGATCAAGCAGGCCATGGACGACGAAGGCACCAGCTTGGGGCTGGCCAGCCACCAGGCCGAGGAATGGTACCCGCTGTTCGGCAGCCTGCTGTCACGCGCCCAGGGCAACTGGGAACTGTGGACCGCCTTCACTGTCGAGGACCCGGAAGACAGCCCGCCGATGGCGCGCTGGCTGACCCTGGCCGACAGCGGCGCGCAGTTCGATATCGAGGTCAACGCCAGCCCGATCCTCGCCGCCGAGACCCTGCGTCGCAACCTGTGGAATGTCGCCTACGGCGCCCTGGTGACTTCGGCCACTCTGACCGCGCTGGGCACCTTCGACCGTTTTCGTATGCGCTCCGGTATACCCAAGGCAGCGGTTACAGCCGTGGTACCCAGCCCGTTCCACCATGCCGATGCCGGCGTACTACGCGTGCCTGACCTCAAGGCCGACCCGCGCGATGCCGCCGCCCACACCGCGGCCATCGTCCGCGACCTGCCGGAACTGGTGAAGGGCGCGCGCGGCACCCTCGTGCTGTATTCCTCGCGCAAGCAAATGCAGGACGTGTTCGACGGCCTCGACCGCGACTGGCGCAAGCGCGTGCTGATCCAGGGCAACCTGTCCAAGCAGGAGACCCTGAACAAGCACAAGGCGCGGGTCGACGACGGCGAGGAGAGCGTGCTGTTCGGCCTGGCCAGCTTCGCCGAGGGTGTCGACCTGCCGGGTGCCTATTGCGAACACGTGGTGATCGCCAAGATCCCCTTCGCCGTGCCGGACGATCCGGTGGAGGCGGCGCTGGCCGAGTGGATCGAGGCGCGTGGCGGCAATCCGTTCATGGAGATCGCCGTGCCCGACGCATCCTTGCGCCTGATCCAGGCCTGCGGTCGTCTGCTGCGCACCGAGGCCGACCGCGGCATCATCACCCTGCTGGATCGCCGCGTGGTGACCCAGCGTTACGGCAAGGCCATCCTCAACGCCTTGCCGCCGTTCCGCCGCGAGATCGCCTGATCCCCTTTACCTGTCAGCGAGTTGGCCATGCGCACCATCCTGATCACCGGCTGTTCCTCGGGTATCGGCCACGCCACGGCGCTGGCCTGTCGTGACGCTGGCTGGCGGGTGTTCGCAGCGCACGCAAGGCGGCCGACGTCGAGCACCTGCAGGCCGAGGGTTTCGAGGCGGTGCAGCTCGACCTGGATGATTCCGCCAGCATCGCCGCGGCCCTGGCCTGGGTGCTGGAACGCAGTGGTGGCGGCCTGGATGCCTTGTTCAACAACGCCGGCTACGGCCAACCCGGCGCCATCGAGGACCTGCCTCGTGCGGCCTGGCGCGAGCAGTTCGAGAGCAACCTGTTCGGTCCGATCGAGCTGACCGCTGCTGTGCTGCCGGTCATGCGCCGTCAGGGCCACGGTCGCATCCTGTTCAACAGCTCGGTGCTGGGCTATGCGGCGCTGCCATTGCGCGGCGCCTACAACGCTTCCAAGTTCGCCATGGAGGGGCTGGTCGACACCCTGCGTCTGGAGCTGGCTGGCAGCGGTATCGAGGCGGTGTTGATCGAGCCGGGGCCGATCATTGCGCGCTTCCGCGCCAACAGCCTGCTGGCCCTGCGCAAACACGTGGATACCGCGCGTGGCGCCCATGCTGCCAGTTACTCGGTGATGGAGGAGCGTCTGGCCCGCGAGGGTGCGGCGGTCAAATTCACCCTGCCGGCGGAAGCGGTGGCCGAGGCCGTGCTGCAGGCGCTGGACAGCCGCGTGCCACGTACCCGCTACCCGGTGACGGTGCCGGCCAAGCTGTTCCGCCTGCTCAATCGCCTGCTCCCGGACCGGTTGCTGGATCGAATCAAGGCCAGCTCTGTCTGAAATCAGGCACTTGCGTTGTCGCTAGACGGGCTCCGGGGTGGCAATCGCAACCCTGCCTGGTGTCTACTTGGACATCTTCCGGAGTGCCTGTTCAATGATCCGCCGTTTTCTCCCGCTCGTTCTCGCCCTCAATCTCGCCGCGCCGGCCATGGCTGCGCCCGAGGGCCAGCAGACCTTGTTCAGCTTTATCAAGCCCACCGACGTGGTGAAGGTCGAGAGCCAGGTCGCCAGTTTTCCCGAGTTGACCGCTGAGCCGACGCCCGAGGGTGAGGTGCTGCGCCGTTTCACCTTCAATGCCGGTGATAACCCCAGCCTGCGCCTGAGCCCGCAGGCGGGCGACTGGGACTGGTCGCAGGCCGGCGCCATGAGCCTGCGCCTGCAGAACGCCATGGACTGGGCGGTGACGCTGGAGGTGCGGATCGAGAGCCGTGACGGCAAGGTGCTGACCAGTCGCATAGCCCTGCCGGCCGGTCCGGCGCAGACCCTGCTGGTGCCGCTCGCCGCCACCTCGCCGCGGGCCCAGGGCATGCGTGCCGCACCGCCCATGCCGGTCAGCGTCGAGGGCCAGCGCGTGCTGCTGGCTGACGTGGTCGAGGGCGAGCTGACGGCCGCGCAGGTCAGCGCGGTGACACTGAGCATGAGCAAGCCCAATGCGCCGCAGAGCGTGCTGCTCGGCCGCTTTGGCGTGCAGGCCGGCGATGCGGCGCAACAGGCCGTGTATACCGGCATCATCGACGCCTACGGCCAGTACAGCCGTGGCCAGTGGCCGGGCAAGGTCGACAAGGATCAGCAGCTGCGCGAAGGCGCGGCCCGCGAGCGCGAACAACTGAAGACCTGGCTGGCCGAGCGCCCGCAGCAGGACAAGTTCGGTGGCTGGATGGGCGGCCCGACCTTCGAGGCCAAGGGCTTCTTCCGTACCGAGAAACGCGATGGCCGCTGGTACCTGGTCACGCCAGAAGGCCATCCCTTCTACTCCCTCGGGGTCAATGCGGTCAGCGCCTGGCAGAGCCAGACCTATGTCGAAGGGCGCGAATCGATGTTCGCAGCCCTGCCCAAGGACGGCGAGCCGCTGGCCAGCTACTACGGCAAGCGTGACAGCCGCAGCGATAGCGGCGCCAGTCGTGGCCGCGCCTTCGACCACGGCCGCTGGTACGACTTCTACCGTGCCAACCTGCAGCGCAGCTACGCCGAACCCTGCCAGGCGGCGCAACCGCCGCTGGCCGCAACGCCGGCACCGGCCGAGCCGGCAGCCTGCCCACCGCCCGGTTTCGATGCCGACCGCTGGGCCCAGCACACCCTCGACCGCCTGCAGGCCTGGGGCTTCAACAGCCTGGGTAACTGGAGCGACGACACCCTGGGCAAGGCGCAGCGCCTGCCTTACAGCATCCCGCTGTCGATTTCCGGCGATTACGCCACCATCAGCACCGGCCACGACTGGTGGGGCGGCATGCCCGACCCGTTCGACCCGCGCTTCGCCATGGCGGCCGAGCGCGCCATCGCCATCGCCACCCGCGACCGCCGCGACGACCCCTGGCTGATGGGCTTCTTCGCCGACAACGAACTGGCCTGGGCCGCACCCGGTGACGATCCGAAAGCCCGCTACGCCCTGGCCTACGGCACCTTGCGCCTGACCACCGATGTGCCGGCCAAGCGCGCCTTCCTCAAGCAGCTGCGCGACAAGTACCGTAATCAGAACGGCCTGTCCAAGGCCTGGGGCATCGAGCTCAAGGCCTGGGAGCTGATGGAAGACCCGGGCTTCGAGCCGCCGCTGCCGAGCGCCGAGTTCCCGCAGATCGAGCAGGACCTGAAGAACTTCCAGCGCCTGTTCGCCGAGACCTATTTCAAGACCATCGCCGACTCCCTGAAGTGGCACTCGCCCAACCACATGCTGCTCGGTGGCCGCTTCGCCATCGCCACGCCGGAGGCCATCGAGGCCTGCGCGCAGTACTGCGATGTGCTGAGCTTCAACTTCTATGTGAACGAGCCGCAGCACGGCTACGACTTCGCTGCCCTGCGCGCGCTGGACAAGCCGCTGCTGGTCACCGAGTTCCACTTCGGCTCGCGTGATCGCGGGCCGTTCTGGGGCGGCGTGAGCGAGACCTACAAGGAAGAGGAGCGTGGCCCGGCCTACGCCAACTTCCTGGCCAAGGCCCTGGAAGAGCCGTCGATCGTCGGTGTGCACTGGTTCCAGTACCTCGACCAACCGGCCAGCGGTCGCCTGCTGGACGGCGAGAACGGCCACTTCGGCCTGGTCGCCATCACCGACCGCCCGTGGCAAGGCTTCGTCGAAGCGGTGCGCAAGGCCAACCTCAAGGTGGCCGAGAAGCTGCTGCCCAAGGCCGACGCGGCCCCCGCCAAACCCTGATCTGTTCTGTTTGAGTCCACTCCCGGAGCGCGTTGCCGCGCTGCCGGGGGCTAGACCGTTGGTCTGACCAAGTGACTTGAGCAAAGCGGCAGGATTCCCATGAACAGCCGGGGCTGAAACAATGCCGGCCATTCGGACCGAGGAGTAAGAGGTTGCAGATCCAGGGCCATTTCGACCTGCGCTTCGAAGCGCTAAAGGATGCCTTCGTCGAACTCTTCGACGATCCCCAAGAACGTGGCGCCGCTCTGTGCGTGCAGATCGGCGGCGAAACCGTCGTCGATATCTGGGCAGGCACGGCTGACAAGGATGGCGCCGAGGCCTGGCATACCGACACCATCCTCAATCTGTTCTCCTGCACCAAGACCTTTGCCGCCGTTGCCGCCCTGCAACTGGTCGAGCAGGGCAAGCTCGAGCTGGATGCCCCCGTGGCGCGCTGGTGGCCGGAGTTCGCCGCGGCCGGCAAGGAGTGCGTGACCCTGCGCCAACTGCTCAGCCACCGTGCCGGCCTGCCGGCGCTGCGCGCGCAGCTACCTGCCGAAGCGCTCTACGACTGGCAGCAGATGACTACCGCCCTGGCCGCCGAACAACCCTGGTGGACGCCCGACGAGGCGCACGGCTACTCGCCCATCACCTACGGCTGGCTGGTCGGCGAACTGCTGCGCCGGGTCGAGGGGCGTGGGCCGGGCGAGACCATCGCCGCGCGCATCGCCCAGCCGCTGGGTCTGGACTTCCACGTCGGCCTGGCCGAAGAAGAATTTCCGCGCGTGGCTCACATCGCCCGCAAGAAGGGCGACATGGGCGACGCCGCCGCCCAGCGCCTGTTCAAGTGCATGATGAGCGAGCCGACCTCGCTGACCACCCGCGCGTTCGCCAATCCGCCGTCTATCCTCACCAGTACCAACAAGCCGGAGTGGCGACTCATGCAACAACCGGCGGCCAACGGCCATGGCAATGCACGTTCTCTCGCTGGCTTCTATGCGGCCCTGCTCGACGGCCGTCTGCTGGAGCCGGAACTGTTGGGCGAGATGACTCGCGAACATTCTTGCGGCGAAGACCGCACCCTGCTGACTTCGACCCGCCTGGGCCTGGGCTGCATGCTCGACCAGGCGGACGTTGCCAACGCCACCTATGGATTGGGGCGCAAATCCTTCGGCCATCCAGGAGCGGGCGGCTCCGTCGGGTTTGCCGATCCAGAACGCGAAGTCGCTTTCGGCTTCGTCACCAATAGTCTCGGACCATACGTATTGATGGACCCTCGTGCGCAGAAGTTGGCGCGCGCGCTGGGCCAATGCCTGTAACTTGCTGGGGGAAGACCTGACCATGCACAAGAAAACACTCATCCTGCTCTGCTGCCTGAGCCTCGCTGCCTGCGCCAACTCGGACAAGAAGGAAGAAACCTCCAGCAGCTGGTGGCCGTTCGGCGACAGCGACAAGCCGGTCGCCGCAGCCAAGAAGGCGCCGCCCAAGATCGACCACGAAGTCACCAATGCCTGGCTGGATGAGTACGAGCCGCGCCTGAAGACCGCTCTGAGCGGCAGCAAGATGGAGCTGGAGCGCCGCGAGAACGTGCTGGTAGTTACTGCTCCGGTGGAGAGCTCGTTCAACCCGGACCGCCCGAGCATGCTGATGCCGGCGGTGCTCGGCCCGTTCACCAAGGTGGCGAAGATCCTCGAAGCGGACAAGAACACCGGCGTGCTGATCCTCGGCCATGCCGACAGCGTCGGTAAGGTCGACGACAACCGCAAGCTCAGCGAGGACCGCGCCAAGGCCGTGGCCTCGATCTTCCGCCTCAGCGGCCTGCAGCGCGACCGCCTGCTGCTCAAGGGCGTCGGCTCCGACATGCCGCGTGCCGCCAACGACAGCGCCGCTGGCCGTTCGCTGAACCGCCGTGTGGAAATCGTCCTGACTCCGCAGAAGACCCTGGTGGCGCTGCTCGCCCGTTACAGCCAGCCGGCTCCGGCGACTGCTACCGCATCCGCAGCTGCGGCCAACCTGCCAGTGGCGCAGATTGCCGCAGATCAAAAGAAGAAGGACAAAGCACAGTAAGCTTGCGGCATCACTGAGAGGATGTGCGCATGACCCAGACCCTGGCCGATATGCGGCGTGACTACACCCGCGACGGACTCGGCGAAGAGCAGGCCCCGGCCGAGCCTTTCGCCCTGTTCCGCCGCTGGTTCGACGACGCGGTGAAGACTGAGCAGCTGCCGGTCGAGCCGAACGCCATGACCCTGGCCACGGTCGACGAGGAGGGGCGCCCGCATTGCCGGGTGCTGCTGCTCAAGGGCCTGGACGAGCAGGGCTTCACCTTCTTCAGCAACTACGAGAGCGCCAAGGGTCGCCAGCTGGCGGCGCGTCCCTTCGCCGCCATGACCTTCTTCTGGCCGAGCCTCGAGCGCCAGGTGCGCATCGAGGGGCGGGTCGAGAAGGTCTCGGCGCAGGAGTCCGACGCCTACTTCCAGGTGCGCCCGCTGGGCAGCCGCATCGGCGCCTGGGCCTCACCGCAGAGCCGGGTAATCCGCGATCGCGAGGAGCTGCAGCAGCTGCTCGCCGAGACCGAGCGACGCTTCCTCGACCGCGCCCCAGAGTGCCCACCGCACTGGGGCGGCTACCGCCTGCTGCCCGAGCGCATCGAGTTTTGGCAGGGCCGGGCCAGCCGTCTGCACGACCGCCTCAACTACCGCCTGGTGGATGGCGGCTGGCAGCGCGAGCGCCTGGCACCCTAAACTGCGGGCCTTCGTCCGGAGGCCTGCATGCTCGAACTCGACTCCACCCTGGCGCAGCACATCGTCGACCGCGCCATGGCCATTCTGCCGCACAACATCAATGTCATGGATGCCCAGGGCATGATCATCGGCAGTGGTGATCCGGCGCGGTTGCACACCCGTCACGAGGGCGCCCAATTGGTGCTGGCCAACCGCCGGGTGGTGGAGATCGATGAGCAGACCGCCGCCTGTCTGCGTGGCGTCCGCCCAGGCGTCAACCTTCCGCTGCTGCACGCCGAGCAACTGATCGGCGTGCTCGGCATCACCGGCGCACCGGACACCGTGCGGCCCTACGCCGAACTGGTGCGCATGGCTGCCGAGATGCTGGTCGAGCAGCGTCAGCTGCAGGCCGAGCGCCACTGGCAGCGTCATCAACTGGAAACCTGGCTGCGGCAGATCGCCGACAGCGGCGTCAGCCTCGCGCAGCTGCAGGCCGAGGCCGAACGTATCGGCTTGCAACTGAGCTGGCCGCGCCAGCTAGTGCTGCTGGAGTTGGCGGAGGAGGGTGACCAGGCTCGCGCGCTGGGCGCCTTGGCCGGCAAGGCCGAGCAGTGCGGGCCGTTCGGCGTGCGCCAACTGTTGCTCTGTCGTCCCTACCAGAGCGGGCGCGATGCGGCCTGGCTGGCCCAGCTCGACGCCCGTGGCCTGGGTATACGCCGCCTGCTGTTCAGCGATGTGCTGCACGGGCTCGCCGATCTGCGCGAGGCGGCCCTGGCGCTACGCGATCTGCAGGTCTACGCGCAGGCCCATCAACCGTCCGTACGTATTCTGCGTCTCGACGAATACCGCCTGCAGGCGTTGCTGCATGGTCGGCGCCACGACTGGTCGCTGCAGCGCTGGTTGGCACCGCTGCGCCGGGTGCTAGCGCAGGATGGCCAGGGCCAGCTGCGCGAAACCCTGGCCACCTGGTGCCGGCACGACGGTCACCCGCAGGCCTGTGCCGATGAGCTGGGCATTCACCGTAATACCCTGCGCTATCGGCTGGAACGCATCGCCGAGCTGAGCGGGCTGGATCTGGCGCGGCGCGACCAGCGTCTGCTGTTCACCTTGGGGTTGGAACTGCTGGACGAGTAATTGTGCGGCCGCACAGTTATGGATGCTTAAGGTTCGCCATGACTGGTGCGTTCGCATAGGGACTGCGCCGTGGCAGCGTCTCACAATGGCCGCTCCTAATAACAACAATGAGGAATAGGCCATGCTCCTGGTCTTGATCCTGGTGGCGCTGATCGCGTTCATCGTGCTGTCCACCACCCGTCTCAAACTGCATCCCTTCCTGGCGTTGCTCGCCGCGGCCTTCATCGCCGGCTTCGCCTACCAACTGCCCAGCGCAGAAATCGTCAAGACCATCACCAGCGGCTTCGGCAACATCCTTGGCTACATCGGTATCGTCATCGTGCTCGGCACCGTTATCGGGGTGATCCTCGAGCGCAGCGGCGCAGCCATCACCATGGCCGAGACGGTGATCAAGCTGCTCGGCGAGCGCTTCCCAACCCTGACCATGTCGATCATCGGTTACCTGGTGTCGATCCCGGTGTTCTGCGACTCCGGTTTCGTCATCCTCAACTCGCTGAAGAACGCCCTGGCCGCACGCATGAAAGTCTCCGTGGTGGCGATGAGCGTGGCCCTGGCCACCGGTCTCTACGCCACCCACACCTTCGTGCCGCCGACTCCCGGCCCGATCGCCGCTGCCGGCAACCTGGGCCTAGATGCCAGCCTGGGCCTGGTAATCGCTGTTGGCCTGGTGGTGGCCTTCGTCACTGCGCTGGCCGGCATGTGGTGGGCCAACCGCTTCCTCGGCAAGGACATCGCCCTGGTGGACGACGGCCTGCCGCTGCCAGCCGCCGAAGACTTCGCCGAGCTGAAGGCGCGCTACGGCAAGCTGCCGACCGCCTTCCAGGCCTTCGCGCCGATCTTCGTGCCGATCCTGCTGATCTGCCTGGGCTCCATCGCCGTATTCCCGAGCAAGCCGCTGGGCGAGGGCTTCGTGCTCACCGCGCTGACCTTCCTCGGCCAGCCGGTGGTGGCATTGCTGGTCGGCCTGGCGCTGGCCTGCACGCTGCTCAAGAGCGAGGACAAGCGCAAGGAATTCCACGATCACGTGGTCGAGGGCCTGGTGCAGGCCGCGCCGATCCTACTGATCACCGGTGCCGGTGGCGCCTTCGGGGCGATCCTCAAGGTCACTCCGCTGGGCGACTATCTGGGCAACACCCTGTCGGCGCTGGGTATCGGCCTGTTCATGCCGTTCGTGGTAGCTGCCGCGCTGAAGAGTGCGCAGGGCTCGACCACCGTGGCGCTGGTCACCACTTCCGCGCTGGTCGCACCGATGCTCGGCCAACTTGGCCTGGACAGCGAGATGGGCCGCGTACTCACCGTGATGGCCATCGGCGCCGGCGCCATGACCGTGTCCCACGCCAACGACAGCTTCTTCTGGGTAGTCACCCAGTTCAGCCGCATGCCGGTCTCCGTGGCCTACCGCGCTCAGACCGTCGCCACCCTGATCCAGGGCATCGCCGGCATCATCACCGTCTGGCTGCTCAGCCTGGTTCTGCTGTAATTGCTGGCGGCGCCCGGGGCGCCGCCTTGCTCAAAGGTTCCGTATGAAGATCGTCATCGCTCCCGACTCCTTCAAGGAGAGTCTCTCCGCGCCTGATGTGGCGGCCGCCATTGCCCGCGGTTGGCGTCAGGTTTATCCCGAAGCCGAGGTATTGCTGCGGCCGATGGCCGATGGTGGCGAAGGCACGGTCGACGCCGTGCTGGCGGCCACTGGCGGCGAGCGCCGCGAGTGCCTGGTGCGTGGCCCGCTGGGTGAACCGGTGCCGGCGCACTGGGGCTGGTTGGGCGAGGGCACCGCAGTGCTGGAGATGGCCGCCGCCAGCGGCCTGCACTGGGTGCCACGCGAGCGTCGCGATGCCACGCAGACCAGCAGTTTCGGCACCGGCGAGCTGATTCGCGCGGCGCTGGACGCCGGTGCCACGCGCATCATCCTCGGCCTCGGCGGCAGCGCCACCAATGACGGCGGTGCCGGTCTGCTGCAAGCGCTGGGCGTGCGCTTCCTGGATGCCAACGATGCCGAGCTGCCACCTGGCGGCGCGGCGTTGGCGCGCCTGGCCCGTGTCGATGTCAGTGGCCTGGACCCGCGTCTGCTGCAGGCGCGGGTGGAGATCGCCGCCGATGTCGACAACCCGCTGTGCGGCCCACGTGGTGCCTCGCATGTCTTCGGTCCGCAGAAGGGCGCCAACCCACAGCAGGTGGAGCTGCTGGATGCCGCCCTGGGACACTACGCGCGCGTGGTCGAAGCAACGCTGGGCGATGATCACAGCTTGCAGCCGGGCGTCGGCGCCGCAGGTGGCCTGGGCTTTGCCGCCAAGGCTTTCCTGCATGCGGGCTTTCGTCCGGGCATCGAGTTGGTGGCCGAGTTGTCCGGCCTGGCGGCGGCGGTGCAGGGCGCCGATCTGGTGATCACCGGAGAAGGGCGCCTGGATTCGCAGAGCCTGCACGGCAAGACGCCGGTTGGTGTGGCGCGTGTGGCCAAGGCGGCTGGGGTTCCGGTAGTCGCCCTGGCTGGCAGTCTGGGTGAGGGTTATCAGGCGTTGTATGACGCGGGAATCGATGCGGCCTTCAGCCTCACCTCGGGGCCGCAAAGCCTGGAACAGGCCATGCAGGGCGCCGCAGCCGAGTTGCAGGCGCGCGCCTGCGACCTGGCGCGCATGTGGCGCCTGGCGCGAGGCTAGGCGCCGTGCTTGAGGTAGTCGCAGGCGGCCTGGTGTAGCCAGTCTTCCAACTGGCCACGGCGGATGCCCTGGGCCTTGGCTTCGGCCAGGCGCTCGAGCATGTAGTCGCTCATGGCCGGGTCGCCGGCAGCTATGGACAGGGCCAGGTCGCGGTCCATCCAGCGGCGGATGCGCACATAGAGCCACCAGTGGAAGTACAGGCCTGCCAGGGTGGTGACGGCGACGATGAAGTAGTCCATTGCATGATTCTCGAAAGCGTCAGCACCATCCTGCCCCCAGGTGCCCGCGCTGCAAACCTGACCCGATGTCGCACCTGCCCACTACACTGGCGTTAGAGCGGCGGGTGACAGGTTGTCGGCGCCGCGGTCTAATGGACACTGCCTCACACGGAGAGAACCCTATGCGTATTACCAAGCTGTTGACCGCCTCCTGCGTTGCCCTGACTCTGGCCCTGGGCGGTTGTGCCTCCAACCTTAGCGGCGACTCCTACAGCCGCGACGAGGCACGCAAGGTGCAGACCGTGCGCCTGGGCACCGTCGAGATGCTGCGTCCGGTGAAGATCGAAGGCACCAAGACCCCGATCGGTGCGGGCGCCGGTGCGGTGGTCGGCGGTGTTGGCGGCAGCGCCATCGGTGGCGGTCGCGGTGCGGCCGTGGCGGCGGTGATCGGTGCGGTCGCAGGCGGCCTGTTGGGCGCCATGACCGAGGAAGGCCTGACCCGTACCCAGGGCGTGGAAATCACCGTGCGCGAAGATGATGGCAGCCTGCGCGCCTATGTGCAGCAGGTGCAGGAAAACGAAGTGTTCCGCGTCGGCGACCGCGTACGCATCATGACGGTCGACGGTACCAGCCGCGTCGCTCACTGAGCTCGCTGATAACAAGAGGCCCGGCATTTGCCGGGCCTTTTCGCTTCTATCCAAGGAAGGTGTGATGAAGGAAAGAATTCTGCCGTTGGCCGTTCTGGTCGCGTTCTCGGCTTACACGATTTTCGTGATGCTCCAGGCCGAGCAGTCGTTGTTGCAGTTCGGTATGCAGCTGATGTCCAGCCTGGATACCGCTCAAGTGGTGATCGATCTCTACATCTTTGCCGCGCTGGCCTGTGTCTGGATGTATCGCGACAATCAGGCTCGGCAGGGCTCCTTGGCCTCGCTGCTTCCCTATTTCGCGATCACGGCAGTCTTCGCCTCCATCGGGCCATTGTTGTATCTGGTCATCAGAGGCGTCGCCAAGCCGGCAGGTGGCGTACGTTGAGTCACAGCTCCATGCCGAGGCTGGAAAGCATTCCGGCGTTCTATCAATCCGTACGCAGCGCTTTTCCCGACATCGCGGCCAAGGCCGATGGCAAGTACTTCGATGACTGGGGCGATCCATTGCCGCAGTTCGAGTACTCTTGGTTCCACAGCTTGGCCAATGCACTCAATGCGCAGATGAACAAGGGCATCGCCCCATCTGATCACCTGCCGTTATTCACCCTTATCAGCGATGCGCTGGAGGATTGCAGCGCGGAAGTGCGCAACTGTATTGATGTCTCGTTTGTCGAGAACCTGTTCTGGCAGGTGCCGTCAGACAAGGCCGAGGGCTACTGGCAGCAATTGCCGAACCCTCTCAAACAGTTGTATCTGCAGTTCCATCGCCGCGCGCCAGCCTGATCTTCCGGGAGCATCGTGCGGCTTCGGCAAGGAGTCGCCAATGTCCGGTCTGCTGAGAAATATCCTCGCCTTCTTCATCGGCCTGCGCGGCCATGCCAGCCATGCGGCGACCGATACCGTGGCGACCTGGTTCTGGGTCACGCCCTTCGATTCCGGCGTGCGCGTGCTCAAGAGCGACAAGTATCTGCAGTACGCCGAGACGGCGCAGCTGGATTACCTGCTCAAGATCGGGCGCTTCTTCACGGTGCTGCGCAGTGGCGCTGGCTTCGTCAATGTCGCTCAGCAGGTGCGTTTCCTCAGGCCGATCGCGCTGTTCAGCCGGGTGCGGGTCGAGACGCGTTTGATGCACGCCGACGACAAGTGCGCCTACTTCTGCCACCGCCTGCAGGTGCGCGGCGAGCTGGCGGCCGAGGTGCTGGTCAAGATGAAGTTCAAGAAGGGCGGCCGCACGCTGGCGCCCGCGACCTTCCTGGCGCATGGCTTCGCTAGCGCGCCCGAGCGGGTAAGCAGCTGGGAGGCGGCGTTGCAGGCATCCGTCTGAGGCGCGGCACTTCTGCCTGGTTAGCTGATCTATCCTCGGCTGTGGGGCTGATGCTCCGTGCATAATGTAATAATTTATCTATGGCTTAGTTCTGATAGTTATGGATAATCGCCGCACGCCCTTCGCTGATAGAGGCACCGCCGCGCGAGGAAAGAACAGATTTGCCCCAGCCAAGACCTGTGTTGGGGCCCGAATAGGGGAGATGCATGGAGCTATTGCTCATAGTCGGACTGCCGTTTCTCGGCGCCTTGCTTCCCCTTCTGTTCGAGCGCCGTGGCCGTCTGGCCAGCAGCCTGGCCACCGCCGTGGCGCCGCTGCTCGGCCTGGGCCTGCTGCTGTGGCAGGCGCCGCGGGTATTCGCCGGTGAGCTGCTGGTGGTCTCGCAACCCTGGCTGAGCCAGCTGGGCTTCAATCTCTCCCTGCGCCTGGACGGTCTGTCCTTCCTCTTCGCCTTGCTGATCCTCGGCATCGGCCTGCTGGTGATCCTCTACGCCCGCTACTACCTGTCCGAGCGCGAGGCCATCGGCCGCTTCTTCGCTTACCTGCTGCTGTTCATGGGCGCTATGCTCGGCCTGGTGCTGTCGGAAAACCTGCTGCTGATGCTGACGTTCTGGGAGCTGACTAGCCTGACGTCGTTCCTGCTGATCGGCTTCTGGGGCAAGCGCAGCGACGCGCGCAAGGGCGCGCGCATGGCGCTGGCGGTCACCGGTGGTGGTGGCCTGGCGCTGCTGGCCGGCATCCTGCTGATCGGCCATATCGTCGGCAGCTTCGAGCTCAGCGTGGTGCTGGCGGCCGGCGAGCTGATTCGCGCGCATGCGCTCTATCCGGTGGCGCTGATCCTGGTGCTGCTGGGCGCCTTCACCAAGTCGGCGCAGTTCCCCTTCCACTTCTGGCTGCCGCACGCGATGGCGGCGCCGACCCCGGTCTCGGCGTACTTGCACTCGGCGACCATGGTTAAGGTCGGGGTGTTCCTTTTGGCGCGGATGTACCCGGCGCTGGCGGGCTCCGACCTGTGGTTCTACCTGGTCGGCCTGACCGGCATGGCGACCCTGCTGGTGGGCGCCGTGATGGCGCTGTTCCAGAACGACCTGAAGGGCCTGCTGGCGTACTCCACCATCAGCCACCTGGGCCTGATCGTGCTGCTGCTGGGCATGGACTCGCAGCTGTCCAACGTGGCGGCGGTGTTCCACATCATCAACCACGCCACCTTCAAGGCCTCGCTGTTCATGGCAGCGGGAATCATCGATCACGAGACCGGCAGTCGCGACATGCGTCGCATCAACGGCATGTGGAAGTACCTGCCACACACCGCAGTGCTGGCCATGGTGGCGTCCTCGGCGATGGCCGGGGTGCCGCTGCTCAATGGCTTCCTGAGCAAGGAGATGTTCTTCGGCGAGGCGGTGCAGCACGCCTTGGAGGGTAACCTGCTGCACTGGGCGATTCCCGCGGCTGCGGTACTCGCCGGGGTGTTCTCGGTGGCCTATTCGGTGCGCTTCATCCACGACGTGTTCTTCAACGGCGAGCCGATCAACCTGCCCAAGTTCCCGCCGCATGAGCCGCCGCGCTACATGAAAGTGCCGGTGGAGGTGCTGGTGTTCCTCTGCCTGCTGGTGGGCATGTTACCGGCCTACACGGTGGCGCCATTGCTGGCGGTGGCGGCGCAGGCCAGCCTGGGCGGCGCGCTGCCGGAGTACAGTCTGGCCATCTGGCACGGCTTCAACATGCCGCTGGCGATGAGCTTCGTGGCGCTGATCGGTGGCGTGCTGGTGTACATCGGCCGCAAGCCGCTGTTCCGCCTGTACGAGAGCGTGCCGGAAGTGGACGCCAAGCTGGTGTTCGAGGCCGCGGTGCAGCGCGTGGTGGCTGCAGCCGCCTGGCTCACCGCACGCCTGGAAAATGGCTCGCTGCAGCGTTACCTGGCGCTGCTGCTGCTCAGCGCCCTGGCTCTGGTGACCGTGAGCCTGGCGCCGCTGAGTCAGCTCAGCGGCAGCCGCGAGCTGAGCCCGCTCGACCCCTTCACGGGGCTGGGCATGCTGGTGCTGGCGCTGAGCGGCGTGCTGGCCGCGGTGCTGCATCGCCAGCGCCTGGTGGCGCTGCTGATTCTCGGCGTCGGCGGCATGCTGGTGGCGCTGGCCTTCGCCCGTTTCTCCGCGCCCGACCTGGCACTGACCCAGCTGGTAGTGGAGGTGGTGACCATCATTCTGCTGATGCTGGCGATGTATTACCTGCCATCGCGCACGCCAGCGGAGAGTTCGCTGCCGCGCATCCTGCGCGATCTGCTGATCGCCGGTGGCTGCGGCCTGATGGTCGCGGTGCTGGCCTATGCGGTACTGACCCGCCCCTATGACGGCGGCATCGCCCAGTTCTTCCTCGCTAACAGCATCAGCGGTGGCGGCGGCACCAACGCGGTCAACGTCATCCTGGTCGACTTCCGTGGCTTCGATACGCTGGGCGAGATCACCGTGCTGGCCATCGCCGCCGTGGGCATATTCGCCATGCTCGACGGCCTGCGCCTGTTCCATCCGACCTGCGACCCGCAAGGCCGGCGCTGGGCCTGGTCGAAGAACCCGCTGATCCTGATGACCCTGTCGCGCCTGTTGCTGCCGCTGGCGCTGTTGATCTCGGCCTTCATCTTCCTGCGCGGGCACAACCTGCCGGGCGGCGGCTTCATCGCCGGCCTGATCACTGCGGTGGCACTGGCGCTGCAGTACATCGCCAACGGCGTGGCCTGGATGGAGCAGCGCATGCCGCTCAACTACCAGCGCATGGCGGGCGCCGGCGTATTGATCGCCGCGCTGACCGGCCTCGGCAGTTGGGTCTTCGGTCGGCCGTTCCTGACCTCGGCATTTGGCCATTTCGAGCTGCCGCTGGTGGGCGAATTCGAGCTGGCCACGGCCATGCTGTTCGACCTCGGCGTCTATCTGGCGGTGGTGGGCTCGACCCTGCTGATTCTGGTCAACCTGGGCAAGCTCAGCCTGACCCCGCCGGCAAGCAAGGAGATTCACTGATGGAGGCGCTGTTCGCCGTCACCCTCGGCCTGCTCACCGCCAGCGGCGTCTACCTGCTGCTGCGTGCGCGTACCTTCCCCGTGGTGCTGGGGCTGACCCTGCTGTCCTACGCGGTCAACCTGTTCCTCTTCTCCATGGGCCGCCTCAGTGGCGAGGTGGCGGTGCTCGGGCAGAGTGCCAACCCGGCCGACCCGCTGCCACAGGCGCTGGTGCTCACCGCCATCGTCATCGGCTTCGCCATGACCGCCTTCGTCGTAGTCCTGGCCCTGCGTGGCGTGGCCAACCTGGGTAACGACCATGTCGATGGTCGCCCGGATCGGCGCGAGAAGGAGGAGTGGCGGCCGTGAATCATCTGCTGATCCTGCCCATCCTCCTGCCGATGCTGGCCGGCGCGCTGTTGCTGGTGCTGCCATCGCATGAGCGGCTCAAGCGCGGCCTCTCGCTGCTCGCCACCCTGGCGCTGGTGCCGGTGGCCCTGGCGCTGCTGCAGCAGGCCGACGATGGCCAGCTGCGCATCTATGCCCTGGGTGACTGGCGCCCGCCGTTCGGCATCGTGCTGCTGCTCGACCGTCTCAGTGCGCTGTTGTTGCTGGCCGCCGCGGTACTCGGCAGCGTCGTGGTGCTTTACGCCCTGCGTGGCGATGACCGCCGTGGCCCGCGCTTCCATGCGTTGCTGCAGTTCCAGTTGCTGGGCATCAACGGCTCCTTCCTAACGGGCGACCTGTTCAACCTGTTCGTGTTCTTCGAGGTGTTGCTGATCGCCTCCTACGCGCTGCTGCTGTATGGCCGCAGCGCCGAGCGGGTGAGGGCGGGGATGCACTATGTGATCCTCAACCTGACCGGTTCCGCGTTGTTCCTTATTGCGCTTGGGCTGATCTACGGTGTGAGTGGCACCCTGAACATGGCGGATCTCTCCGCGCGGGTGGCGGCTGCAACGGGCGACCAGGTGCCGCTGCTGGCTGCGGCCGGTTCGCTGCTGATGCTGGTGTTCGCTCTCAAGGCCGCGCTGGTGCCGCTGTATTTCTGGCTGCCACGGGCCTATGCCGCCGCCAGCGCGCCGGTGGCGGCGCTGTTCGCGATCATGACCAAGGTCGGTATCTACGCCATCCTGCGGGTCTGCACCCTGGTGTTCGGCGAGAGTGGCGGCGAGCTGGCGCAACTGGTCCAGGTCTGGCTGTGGCCGCTGGCGCTGGTCACCGTGGCCCTCGGCGCGCTGGGCGCATTGGCCGCGCGCAGCCTGCCGCTGCTGCTGGCCTACCTGGTGCTGGTCTCCGCCGGCACCCTGCTGGCCGCCGTGGCCATCGGCACGCCGGAGGCCCACGCGGCGGCGCTCTACTACCTGCTGCACAGTACCTGGGTGGCCGGCGGCCTGTTCCTGCTCGCCGACCTGATCGCCCGCCAGCGCGGCAGCAAAGGCGGCGATCTGGTGCAGGGCCCGGCCTTGGAGAATCCGATGCTGCTCGGCGGCCTGTTCTTCTTCGGCGCGGTGGCCGTGGTCGGCCTGCCGCCGCTGTCCGGCTTCCTCGGCAAGCTGCTGTTGCTGCGTGCCGAACCCTCGGTGGCCCTGTGGAGCGTGCTGTTGCTCGGCGGCTTCGCCGCGCTGGTGGCCTTCAGCCGCGCCGGCAGCACCCTGTTCTGGCGAGTAGGTTTGAGTACGTTGGACAGCGCCGAGCTGGACCGTGGCCGGCTGTGTGCGTGCATGCTGCTGCTCGCCTGCAGCCTGGGCTTGGTGGCCCTGGCCGCACCGCTGCTGGATTACAGCACTGCCGCCGCGGCGCAGCTGCATGACGTTATGCCCTACCGGGCGTTGATCGGGGAGGGCCGGCCATGAGTCGACTGTTGCCGCACCCGGCGCAGAGCCTGATTCTGCTGCTGGCCTGGATGCTTCTGGTAGACAACTTCGCCCTCGGCCAGTGGCTGCTCGGCAGCGTCCTGGCGCTGCTGATCCCGCTGGCCTGCAACCGCCTGCTGATCGAGCACCCCACGGGCTGGAAGCCGCTCAAGCTGCTGAGCTTCCTGCTCATGGTGATGGGCGACATCCTGGTCGCCAACTTTCACGTGGCGCGCCTCACCCTGGGCCGTATCCGCGAGCTGCGCCCGGCCTTCGTCGAGGTGCCGATCGAACTGGACAACGAGCTGGCCATCAGCGTGCTGGTCAGCGTGGTCTCGCTGACCCCCGGCTCGCTGGCCGCCGACCTCAGCATGGATCGCCGGACCCTGCTGGTGCATGGCCTCGACGTGCCGGATGCGCAGGCCATGATCGACGAGATCAAGCAGCGCTACGAAGCCCCGCTGAAGGAGGTATTCCCATGCTCGGCTACGTGATTCCCGTATGCCTGGCTATGCTCGGCCTGGCGCTCGCGCTGGCCACCGCTCGCTTGATCAAAGGGCCCTGCCTGCCGGATCGGGTGCTGGCACTGGATACCCTGTATATCAACGCCATCGCCATGATCATCCTCTTCGGCATCTGGAAGGGCAGCGAGCTGTTCTTCGAAGTGGCCCTGCTGATTGCCGTGCTCGGCTTCGTCAGCACCGTGGCGGTGGCCAAGTACATGCTGCGTGGAGACATCATCGAATGAGCCTGTGGCTGGAAATCCTCATCTCGGCGCTGCTGCTGCTGGGCAGCGGTTTCGTCCTGATCGGCGCCATCGGCCTGTACCGCCTGCCCGATTTCTTCACCCGCCTGCACGGCCCGACCAAGGCCACCACCCTGGGCGTGGGCGGACTGGTCGTGGCTTCGCTGATCTTCTTCAGCACCGGCGGGCAGACCCTCAGTTCCCACGAACTGCTGATCAGCCTGTTCCTCTTCATCAGTGCTCCGGTCAGCGCCTATATGCTGGCCAAGGCCGCGGTGCTGCAGCAGCTGCCACTGGAGCCGAAGACCCGCGGCAAGCCCTGGGACCAGTAAGGCGGCACAGTTTCTCCGCGCCGCTGTGCCTGTCGGCGTGATGCCTCGCCACCTACACTGAGTTTTTCGTGTGGAGGTGGCGGTGATGGCCCGGCAGGGTAGGTTGTTCGCGATGGCTTGCCTGGTGCTGGCCATGGCCCTGTGGGGCAGTTCCTTCATCGCCCTCAAGTTTGCCTTCGCCGAGCTGCCGGCGATGTGGGTGATCTTCGGCCGCATGCTCCTCGGCAGTCTGATCTTCCTGCTGGCCTGGCGCTGGCGCGGCCGCCTCGACTATCGCCCCGGCGACTGGCGCTACCTGCTCGCCCTGGCCGCCTGCGAACCCTGCCTGTACTTCATCTTCGAGGCCCTGGCGCTGCAGCACACCAGTGCCACCCAGGCCGGCATGATCACCGCGTTGCTGCCGCTGCTGGTCGCAGTCGGCGCCTTCAGCTTCCTGCGCGAGCGCGTGGCCCTGAGCACCTGGGCCGGCTTCATGCTGGCGGTGGTCGGCGCCATCTGGCTGAGCCTGGCGGGCGAGGCGGATGCCCACGCGCCCGCGCCGCTGCTGGGCAACTTCTACGAGTTTCTCGCGGTGCTCTGCGCGACCTGCTACACGCTGCTGCTCAAGCGCCTCTGCGAGCGCTATTCGCCGTTCGTACTCACCGCCATGCAGGCCTTCATCGGCTCGCTGTTCTTTCTGCCACTGGCCCTGCTGCTGGAGCCGCTGCCCGAGCAGTTCAGCGCGCTGGGCCTGGGTTCGGTGATCTATCTCGGCGTGGTGGTCACCGTCGGCGCCTATGGCCTGTACAACTTCGGCGTCAGTCGCCTGCCGGCCAGCCAGGCCTCGGGCTTCACCAACCTGCTGCCGGTGTTCACCCTGATCTTCGCCGCGCTGTTGCTGGAGGAGCGACTGTCGCCGATGCAGTACGCCGCCGCCGCGCTGGTGTTCGTCGGCGTGGCGCTGAGCCAGTGGAAAAGTACTGCCCCGGCCCCAGCCGGCATTCTGGATTGAGGAGCAGCGCATGACTGATATCCGCAAGTGGACCCGCGAGGCGGTGCACATCATCGAGGCTGACTTCCAGCGCAGCGCCGACACTCACCTGATTCCGCTGGCGCTGCCCGGTTTACCGGGCGTGGAGCTGTACTTCAAGGACGAGTCCAGCCATCCCACCGGCAGCCTCAAGCATCGCCTGGCGCGCTCGCTGTTCCTCTATGCCCTGTGCAATGGCTGGCTGCGCGAGGGCAAGCCGGTGATCGAGGCCTCCAGCGGCTCCACGGCGATCTCCGAGGCGTATTTCGCGCGCCTGCTGGGGCTGCCCTTCATCGCCGTGGTGCCGGCCTCCACGGCCCGGGAGAAGCTGGCGCAGATCGCCTTCTACGGTGGCCAGACCCACCTGGTCGACGACCCCACGCGCATCCACGCCGAGTCAGTGCGTCTGGCCCAGGAAAGCGGCGGCCACTTCATGGACCAGTTCACCTACGCCGAACGGGCCACCGACTGGCGGGCGAACAACAACATCGCCGAATCGATCTTCCAGCAGATGCGTCACGAACACTTCCCCGAGCCCGCGTGGCTGGTGTCCAGCCCCGGTACCGGTGGCACCCTGGCGACCTTGGGGCGCTACGTGCGCTACCGCCAGTACGCCACCCGGGTGTTCTGCGCCGATGCCGAGCAGTCGGTGTTCTTCGATAGCTACGTCAGCGGCGACCGCAGTCTGACCCTGGACTGCGGTTCGCGCATCGAGGGCATCGGCCGGCCGCGGGTCGAGCTGTCGTTCCTGCCGCAGGTGCTGGACGCCGCGTGCAAGGTGCCGGACGCCCTTTCGCTGGCGGCCATGCATTACTTGGCTGGGCGCCTGAATCGGCGCGTCGGCGCGAGCAGCGGGACCAACCTGATCGGCGCACTGCTGGTAGCGCGCAAGATGGTCGAGGCCGGCCAGCGCGGTTCGGTGGTGGCCATCCTCTGCGATGGCGGTGAGCGCTACGCCACCAGCTACTACTGCGATGCCTGGCTGGCCGAGCAGGGCTATGCGCTGGCGCCGCTGATTGAGGCGGTGGCGGCCTGTGCCGAGCAGGGTGGGGCGCTGCCGGAGATGCCGAGCAGCGGCCTATGAGCGAGCACTTTGCCAGCGCCCCGGCGCGTGCCGAGGACATCCCGGTCATGCTCGCCTTCATCTTCGAGCACGGCCCCAATCCCTGGAACTACCTGCCCCAGGACGCCGTGTTGGCGCACCTGCAGGGCATCGCCGAGGGCTCGGTGCGGGCCGTGCTGGCGCGTCGTGAGAGTGGCGCGCTGGTCGGCTTCGTCACCTTCCTGGCGAGCAGCAACTTCGAGCGCTACCAGGCGCCGGAGCGGCGTGATCTGCCGCAGGGTTATGTCGGTGAGGCAGTGGTGCACCGCGAGCTGGCCGGGCGCGGCCTGGGTAGCCGGCTGCTCGGCGAGGCGGTGCAGGGGCTGCAGGCGCTGGGCATTGACGACATCTACATCGAGCGTCACGAGGAAAATGCCGGCTCGGCAGGGATGATGCGCAAGGCCGGTTTCGTCGAAGTTGAAACCTTTGCCGATCCACAGCGCCGCGCGGCCGGCTCGCGCCGCACCACGCTGTGCTACCTGCGCGCGAGCAGCTAGCCGGGCTGCACGGGCACGGTACGCATCGGCTCCAGCGGCTTGAGCCAGAGCTGCAGCACATCCAGCAGGCGATTGGCGAAGGCCCATTCGTTGTCGTACCAGGCCAGCACCTTGACCAGATTGTCGCCCTGCACCCGCGTGTGATTGAGGTCGACCACGCAGGACACCGGGTAGCCGTTAAAGTCCGAGGACACCAGTGGCAGGTCGTTGCACTCCATTACGCCCAGGGGGAACTGGCGCGCGGCTTTCTGCAGGGTGTCGTTGATCGCCTCGCGGCTGGTCGGGTGCTCGCTGGTGAAGGTCAGGTCAAGCAGCGACACGTTGGCGGTCGGCACGCGCACGGCCATGCCGTCGAGGCGGCCCTCCAGCTCCGGGATCACCAGGCCGATGGTCTTCGCCGCACCAGTGCTGGTAGGGATCATCGACTGCGCGGCGGCGCGGGCGCGGTAGAGGTCATTGTGGGTCTTATCGAGCAGGTTCTGGTCGTTGGTGTAGGCGTGCACCGTGGTCATCAGCCCCTGCCTGATGCCCACCGCGGTGTGCAGAGCCTGGGCCAGCGGCGCCAGGCAGTTGGTGGTGCAGGAGGCGTTGGAGACGATCTGCTGGTTGCCCAGCAGGTGGTGATTGACGCCGTAGACCACCGTCAGGTCGGCGCTGTCCAGCGGGTGTGACAGCAGTACCCGTGGCGCGCCTGCGGTGAGGTGCTGTTCGGCGGTGGCGCGCTTCTTGGCCTTGCCGGTGCAGTCCACGACTACGTCGACCGCCATCTGTTTCCACGGCAGCTGGGTGAAGTCCTTCTGGCCGATCAGGTGGATCGACTGGCCACGCACCTGCATCACGTCGTGGTTGATTTCCACCTGGCCCTGGAAGCGGCCGAAGGTGGTATCGAAGCGGGTCAGGTGGGCGAGGGTGTTGAAGTCGCCGGTCTCGTTGATCACCTCGACGTGCAACTGGCTTTCCAGCCCGCGCTCGAACAAGGCGCGCAGCAGGGCGCGACCGATGCGCCCGTATCCGTTCAGGGCAATACGCAGCATGGCAGTCTCCGACTGTCTGGGTCCGTCTTCAGCATAGGCGGCCCATCCGCCCCACGAAAGCGAGGCGGGCTGCAAGGCTGGCGTTTACTGGCTGCGCGCGCCGCCGAAGGAGGCGCAGCCGCGCAGTACCTTGTCGTTCAGACGCAGTTCGGCACTCAGGTGCTGCACGGCGCCGCTCATGCTGTCGACGCAGCGCTGCGGCGCCAGCCAAAGCTCCAGGCGCTGGCCGTTGGCCTCGCTGCTCAGGTTGAAGCTGCCACCGGGCAGCTGCTCCTCGACGTAGGGCAGGGCCAGTGCTTCCTGGTCCGGGCGCAGCAGCACCAGGCCCTTCTCGCTGACCCCCAGGGTCCAGTCCGGCTCATGGCCGCTGGCGCGCAGCAGCAGGCTGTTGAAGCCGGGCTCGTTGCACGCCGGGCCTTCGCCCTGCAGGCGGTAGACCTGGCTGGGGCGGATCTCGCCATCCAGGCCCGCCTGCTTGCTGGCGCCGGCGGTGCCGCGCAGGTCGACGAACAGCTGCTCGTTGCCATCGGCGAACAGCGCGGCGGCCTCGCGCGCGATGTCATTGCTACCGTCGTTGATCACTTCCAGCTGGCGCTGCTCGCCACAGGGGCTCAGCAGCAACTTGCCCTGTTGCAGGCGCAGTTCGCCTTGCAGGCGCTGCTGGGCAGCGGTGGGGGATGGGGGCGTGTACACGCTGAACAGCTGGCAGCCGGCGAACAGAGGCAGCAGGGCGAACAGCAGGGGACGAACATCGGGCATGGGACTCTCCTGGCGACAAGCGGCAACGTTACCCAGCGCGCGTGGCCAGCTCAAGTTCGGAAACGACACTTGAGGCTGTATAGTTCGGCCCATCGGTTATTCTTCGAGGCGTGCAGTACCGAGTGTGAACATGGATAGAAGCACCGGCTCCGGCCTCTCATTCGCCAAGCGTATCTACCTGCCTCGTTGCATTGGCCTGGGCATCGGCTTCTTCTGCGTGGCCGCCGCCCTGGCGCCACTGCAGACTGCGCCCTGGGTCTGGGTGCTGCTGGTGTTCAACGGTTTTCTCTGGCCGCACCTGGCCTACCAGCTGGCGCGCCTGTCTCCCGTGCCGTTCAAGACCGAGCGACGCAGCCTGCTGATCGACTCGATCTTCGGCGGCTTCTGGGCCGCAGCCATGCAGTTCAACGTGCTGCCGACGGTGACCATTCTGGCGATGATGGCGATGGACAACGTTGCCGCCGGCGGCATGCGCTTCTTCGCCAAGGGCGGTCTGGCCATGCTCGCCGGCATGGGCTTGGCCATGCTGGTGTTCGGCCCGGGCTTCAGCCCCGACACCAACATGCTGCAGCTCTATGCCTGCCTGCCGATGCTGATCCTCTATCCGCTGGCTCTGGGCTGGGTCAGCTACCGCCTGAGCATCAAGCTGGCCGAGCACAAGCAGGCGCTGCGCACCGCCAGCCGCACCGACAGCCTGACCCGGCTGTTCAACCATGGCTACTGGAAGGACCTGCTGCAGCAGGAGTTCATCAAGTGCCGTGGCGGCCAGCAGCGCGCCACCGTGGCGCTGATCGACCTCGACCACTTCAAAGACATCAACGATCGCCACGGTCATCTGGTCGGCGACAGCGTGCTGCGCCTGCTCAGCGAGCAGCTGGTGCGCAGCCTGCGCCAGGAAGACATGGCCGGCCGCTATGGTGGCGACGAGTTCTGCGTGATTCTGCCCAACACGCCGCCGGTGCTGGCCAGTGAAGTGATGGAGCGTCTGCGCCAGGAACTCGGCGAGGTGCGCAGCCCGCTGGCCCCCGAACTGAAGATTTCCCTGAGCATCGGCCTGGCCGGCTACAGCCCGTTCCAGCTCGATGCCACGCACTGGCTCAAGGCCGCCGACGAGGCGCTGTACCAGGCCAAGCAGGACGGTCGCGACCGGGTGGTGATCGCTGGCGACGCGGCCGAGGCGCAGCCCAATCCGGGCAGCTGAGTTCCCAGGGCGGGCCGCGCGTGTCAGGCTAGGGGCCTTCCACTCTGCACGGGAACACCCATGTCCAGCGCCACCGAAGGCTTTGAGCCGCTCAATGCCACCGAGGTCCGCATCCTCGGCTGCCTGATCGAGAAGCAGGCCACCACTCCAGAAACCTATCCGCTGACTCTCAACTCGCTGGTCCTGGCCTGCAACCAGAAGACCAGTCGCGAGCCGCTGATGAACCTCACCGAGGGCCAGGTCGGCCAGGCCCTACGCGCGCTCGAAGGACGTGGTCTGATCCGCCTGGTGATGGGCGGTCGTGCCGATCGCTGGGAACACCGGGTGGACAAGGCACTGGAGCTGGTCAAGCCGCAGCAGGTGCTGCTCGGCCTGCTGTTCCTGCGTGGCCCGCAGACCATCAACGAGCTGCTGACCCGCAGCAATCGCCTGTACCAGTTCGAAGACCCCGCCGAGGTGCAGCATCAGCTGGAGCGCCTGGGCGGTCGCGACATGGCCGTTCTGCTACCACGCCAGAGTGGTCAGCGCGAGGACCGCTACATGCATCAGCTCGGCGAGGCCGCGGACCTGGAAGCGCTGCTGGCGGCACGCCAGGCCGATGCCCCGGCTCGAGCGGTTGCCGATGACTCGCGCATCGCTGAGCTGGAGGCGCGTATCGCCGCCCTGGAAGAGCGCCTGGCGCGTCTGGAGGGTGGGGCATGAGCCTGCTCGATGATCTGCGCAGCGCCGACATGCTGTTGGTCGACGGCCTGCACGCCTGGCAGTTCGAGCTTCACGAACAGGCCCAGGGCGAGCAGCTGCAACTGCACATCGAATGCATGGACGGTCGCACCCGTCGCGTGTGGAGCTTCAGCGCCGTGGCTGTGAGCGCCGCTGTGGCTGCCGGGGAGGCCGGCAGCTGGCGCATCCAGGGTGCAGAGGGCGAGCACGAACTGGTCTGCCTGGGCGCGATCAGCGCCGACAATGACGACCAGGACGACGACCCGGAACAGGAGGGCTGAGGCGTGATCCGCTGCAAGCGCGTCTACGCGCCGGTGGCGGCCGAAGATGGCCAGCGTGTGCTGGTCGACCGTCTGTGGCCGCGCGGCTGCAAGAAAGAGAGCCTGGCCCTGAGCGCCTGGCTCAAGGAGGTGGCGCCGTCGGACGCGCTGCGCAAGGGTTTCTGCCACGATCCGGCGTTGTTCGATGAATTTCGCCTGCTCTATCGCGGCGAGCTGGCGGGCCATCCCGAGCGCTGGCAGCCATTGCTGGTGATGGCAGAGCAGGGCAACCTGACCCTGCTGTTCGCCGCCCGCGAGGAGCAGCTCAACAACGCCCGGGTACTTGCCGAATTCCTCGAAGAAGAGCTAGAGCGACGCGGGCCGCCTAGTTCGCCGGTGTGCTACGCGGATCAGTAGACGCCCGAGTCGTTGCACACCAGCTCGTCGTTCTTGGCGATGGCGTAGCAGATCATGCCCTCGTCCTTGAATGGCAGCTGCAGCACGTAACCCGGCTTGCCGTTGACCAGCGTGCCTTGCTTGTCCGCGGTGGGCTCGATGTTCACCGCGTTGCCGTTGTCCCAGGCCCATTCGCTGTGGAAGTACTGGTCGGTGGCCGCGCAGGTGGTCACCGCGCACGTGCCCTGGCCCTTCAGTTCGCCCTTCTTGTAGTAGTAACAGGTGCCGCGGCCCTCGCCGCAGCCGGCATAGGCGCCGCTGGCGAGCAGCGAGAGCAGTAGGGCGTAGCCAAGTTTGTGCATGGGAATTTCCTTTTCCGTTGATTGTGGATGGAGCAGCTTTGCGTTCTGCATCAGCTCTGTGCGGCAAATGCCGGATGGTAGGTGACGACACCCTGGGGTAGCGGCTGATCGAACGACAGCGCCTGGAAGTATTCCGCTGGCACCTCGGGCAGCACCAGGCTCGGCTCCGCCTTGAAGCCGAAGCGAGCGTAGTAGGCCGGATCGCCGAGCAGCACGCAGCCGGCGGCGCCTTGCTTGCGCAGGGCGTCGAGAGCGGCGTGCATCAGTTGTGCACCGATGCCCTGGCCCTGGTGTGAGGGCGCGACCGAGATGGGGCCGAGACCGAACCAGCCAGTGGCTCCGGAGGAAATCAATACGGGGGAGAGGGCCACATGACCGAGGATCGCGCCGTTGTCCTCGGCCACCAGCGAGAGGCTCAGGGCGCCGGCAGCGCGCAGCTCGCGGACGATGAACTGCTCGGTGTGGCTGCTGTGGGGCGCGTCGCGGAAGGCGGCAATGGTCAGTGCCTCGATGGCGGCTGCGTCATCGGGCTGCTCAGGGCGAATCGTCAGGGGCATGGGTGGCTCGGAGCGAAAACGTGAGGCGCCATTCGATCACGAGCCTGGCGAGCGCGCAAAAGAAAGCCGCCTCGCGGGCGGCTTTCCGTGCGACGACTGTCTCAGTCCTTGTCCCGCGCCATGCACGCGGCGGCGGTGAACAGTACGTCGGTGGAGGAGTTCAGCGCGGTTTCGGCGCTGTCCTGCAGGATGCCGATGATGAAGCCGATGGCCACCACTTGCATGGCGATCTCGCCAGGGATGCCGAACAGACTGCACGCCAGCGGGATCAGTAGCAGCGAGCCGCCGGCCACGCCGGAGGCGCCGCAGGCGCAGATGGCCGAGACCACGCAGAGCAGGATGGCGGTAGGCAGGTCGACCTGGATGTTCAGGGTGTGCGCGGCAGCCAGGGTCAGCACGCTGATGGTGATGGCCGCGCCGGCCATGTTGATGGTCGCACCCAGCGGGATGGATACCGAGTAGGTGTCCTCGTGCAGGCCCAGGCGCTCGGCCAGCTGCAGGTTGACCGGCACGTTGGCCGCCGAGCTACGGGTGAAGAAGGCGGTGATGCCGCTCTCGCGTAGGCAGGTGAATACCAGCGGGTAGGGGTTGCGGCGGATCTGGCTGAACACGATCAGCGGGTTGACCACCAGGGCGACGAATAGCATGCAGCCGACCAGTACGGCGAGCAGCTGGGCGTAGCCGATCAGCGCCTTGAGGCCGGCGTCGGCGAAGGTGGTAGCGACCAGGCCGAACACGCCGAGCGGGGCGAAGCGGATCACCAGGCGCACGATCAGGGTGACGCCGTGGGCCAGGTCGGCGAACACCGCGCGAGTGGTGTCGCTGCCATGGCGGATGGCGACGCCGATACCGATGGCCCAGGCCAGGATGCCGATGAAGTTGCCTTTGATCAGGGCGTTGACCGGGTTGTCGACCATGCTCAGCACCAGGCTCTTCAGCACCTCGGCGATGCCGCCGGGTGGGGTGGTGCCGGTTGCTGCTTCATGCAGCACCAGGGTCGAGGGCCACAGGCTGCTGGCGATCACCGCGACGATGGCGGCGGCCAGGGTGCCGATCAGGTACAGCACCAGGATCGGCCGGATATGGGTGGGTTGGCCCGGCTTGTGGTTGGCGATCGCCGAGGCCACCAGGATGAACACCAGGATCGGTGCCACGGCTTTCAGCGCGGAGATGAACAGGCTGCCGAAGAAACCGACCTCATCGGTGGCCTGCGGGAAGAGCAGGGCCAGGAGGATGCCGGCGACCAGGCCGATGGCGATCTGCAGCACCAGGCTGGTGCGGTTGAACAGTTGTACGAGGGGACGAAGGAGCATGGATGTCGTTCCTGTGATGCGGCGGAACACGCCGGTGGGCGATTCCGCGGGCGGCCGCCGAGATGGTCGGTGGCCGGTGTCCGGAGGTCTATCGGGTAACGATAGGCGCAGAAAATGAAAGGCGGCGATTCTATAGGGCTGGCCCGTTTTGTGGTGCCCTTCGGTCAGCCGGTACAAATGAAAACGGCCCGCGAGGGGCCGTTCCCATTCAAGCCGCGAGCATCAGCCGCCGAGGTAGGCGTCGCGCACTTTCGGGTCGACCAACAGGTCGGCGCCGGTGCCCTGCATGACGATGCGGCCGTTTTCCAGTACATAGGCACGGTCGGCCAGCTTGAGCGCCTGGTTGGCGTTCTGCTCGACCAGGAACACGGTCACGCCATCGCGGCGCAGCTGTTCGACGATGTCGAAGATCTGCTGGATGATGATCGGCGCCAGGCCCAGCGACGGCTCGTCGAGCAACAGCAGTTGCGGCTTGCTCATCAGCGCGCGGCCGATGGCGAGCATCTGCTGTTCGCCACCGGACATGGTGCCGGCGCGCTGCTCGAAGCGCTCTTTCAGGCGCGGGAACAGGTGCAGAACCTTGTCCAGCTGCTCCTGGTTGTCGCCCTTGCTGCCGAAGAAGCCGCCCATGGCCAGGTTCTCTTCGACGGTCAGGCGGGCGAACACGCGGCGGCCTTCCGGCACGACGGCGATGCTCTTGCGCATGATGTCGTAGGACTCCTGGCCGACCAGCTCCTCACCCATGTAGCGGATGCTGCCGCTGGCCGCGCGCGGCGAGCCGCACAGGGTCATCAGCAGGGTCGACTTGCCGGCACCGTTGGCGCCGATCAGGGTGACGATCTCGCCCCTTTCGACTTCGATGCTGACGTCGTGCAGGGCCTGGATCTTGCCGTAGAAGGTGGAGACGTTCTTGAAACTCAGCATGCTTACGCCTCCCCCAGATAGGCTTTGATCACGTCCGGGTTGTTGCGGATTTCTTCCGGAGTGCCGTTGGCCAGGGGGGTGCCCTGGTTGATCACGTAGATGTGGTCGGAGATGCTCATGACCAGGTGCATGTCGTGCTCGATCAGCAGCACGGTCACGTCGTGGTCGTTGCGCAGCATGCCGATCAACTGCTTGAGATCTTCGGTCTCGCGCGGGTTGAGGCCGGCGGCCGGCTCGTCGAGCATGAGGATGCGCGGGCGCGTCATCATGCAGCGGGCGATCTCCAGGCGGCGCTGCTGGCCGTAGGCCAGGGTGCCGGCCGGGCGGTTGGCCACGTCGGTGAGGTTCACTTCTTCCAGCCAGTGCGCCGCGTATTCCATGGCCGCCTTCTCGCTGCGGCGGAAGCTCGGAGTCTTGAACAGGCCGGAGAAGAAGTTGGTGTTGAGGTGGCGATGCTGGGCGACCAGCAGGTTCTCCACCGCAGTCATTTCCTTGAACAGGCGAACGTTCTGGAAAGTACGCACCACGCCCTTGTGGGCAATCTTGTGGCCCGGCAGGTGCTGGATCGGCTCGTCGTCGAGCAGGATCACGCCGCCGGAGGGCTGGTAGAAACCGGTCAGGCAGTTGAACACGGTGGTCTTGCCGGCGCCGTTCGGGCCGATCATGGAAACCACCTGCTTGGGTTGCACGGTCAGGGCGACATTGTTGACGGCCAGCAGACCGCCGAAGCGCATGGTCAGCCCGCTGACTTCAAGAATCGGGCGGCTCATGGTTTCAACTCCAGGTGGGGACGTTGCATGGGCAGCAGGCCCTGCGGACGCCAGATCATCATCAGCACCATCAGGGCGCCGAACATCAGCATGCGGTACTCGCTGAACTCACGCATGAGTTCCGGCAGCAGGATCATCACCACGGCGGCGAGGATGATGCCGAGCTGCGAGCCCATGCCACCCAGCACGACGATGGCGAGGATGATCGCCGACTCGATGAAGGTGAACGACTCCGGAGTCACCAGGCCCTGGCGCGCGGCGAAGAAGCTGCCGGCGAAACCGGCGAAGGCGGCGCCGAGGGTGAAGGCGGAGAGCTTGATCACGGTCGGGTTCATGCCCAGCGCGCGGCAGGCGATCTCGTCTTCGCGCAGGGCTTCCCAGGCGCGGCCGATCGGCATGCGCAGCAGACGGTTGATCACGAACAGGGTCAGCAGTACCAGCAGCAGGGCGATTAGGTAGAGGAACACCACCTTGTTCACCGAGTTGTAGGCGATACCGAAATACTCGTGGAAGGTCTGCATGCCTTCCGCCGCGCGGCGCTCGAAGGAGAGGCCGAACAGGCTCGGCTTCTCGATGTTGCTGATGCCGTTGGGGCCGCCGGTCAGCTCGGTGAGGTTACGCAGCAGGATGCGGATGATCTCGCCGAAGCCGAGGGTGACGATCGCCAGGTAGTCGCCGCGCAGACGCAGCACCGGGAAGCCGAGGATGAAGCCGAAGAACGCCGCCATCAGGCCGGCGATCGGCAGGCACACCCAGAAGCCCAGGCCGTAGTAGTGCGACAGCAGCGCGTAGCTGTAGGCGCCCACGGCGTAGAAGCCGACGTAACCCAGGTCCAGCAGGCCGGCCAGGCCGACCACGATGTTCAGGCCGAGGCCGAGCATCACGTAGATCAGGATCAGCGTGGCGATGTCCACGGCGCCACGGCTGCCGAAGAACGGCCAGGCCAGGGCGACCACGATCAGGCCGAGGATGACCCAGCGCTGGGTGGAGGGCAGGGTGAGGAAGTTGCTGGCACCGGCCGGCAGCTTTGGCAGGCTGGGCGCGCTGGCCACGGCGTTGCCCAGGCGATCACGGAACAGCTGCCAGAAGAACATGGCGATGGCCGCAGCGGCGATGGTCCACAGCGCCGCAGGGCTGGCGCCATGCACTTCGAGCTTGATGCCGACGGTGGTCAGCTTCAGGCCGAGCACCGGGTAGGCCACGGCCAGCACCAGCAGGGCGCTGAAGAAGGCAGTCTTGAGGTTCTTGGTGTTCATACTTTCTCGACCTCCGGACGGCCGAGGATGCCGGTCGGACGGAACAGCAGTACCAACACCAACAGGCTGAAGGCCACTACGTCTTTGTACTGGTCACCGAAGATATCGGCGCCGAAGGCTTCGGCCACGCCGAGTACCAGGCCGCCGAGCATGGCGCCCGGGATGCTGCCGATACCACCGAGCACCGCGGCGGTGAATGCCTTGATGCCGGCGAGGAAGCCGATGTGCGGGTTGATCACGCCGTACTGCATGCCCAGCAGCACCGCGGCCACGGCGGCCAGGGTGGCACCGATGACGAAGGTCAGGGCGATGATGTTGTTGGTGTTGATACCCAGCAGGTTGGCCATCTTGATGTCCTCGGCGCAGGCGCGGCAGGCGCGACCCAGACGGGACTTGGAGATGAACATGGTCAGGCCGTACATCACCAGGAAGGTGACGACGAAGATCAGGATCTGCATGTAGGAGATCACCACGCCATTCATGGTGCTCTCGCCGAACACGATGTTGCCGGGGATCAGGGTTGCGATGGCCTTGTCTTTAGAATCCTGCGCGAGGAGCACTTCGTTCTGCAGGAAGATCGACATGCCGATCGCCGAAATCAGCGGGATCAGGCGGTTGCTGCCGCGTAGCGGCCGGTATGCCACCCGTTCGATGCTATATCCATAAGCGCTGGCGACGATGATGCTGGCGGCGAAGGCGCCGATGATCAGCAGGGGCAGGCTGTCGAGCCCCATCATGGTCAACCCGGCGATGACGATGAAGGCTACGTACGAGCCGATCATGTACACCTCGCCGTGGGCGAAATTGATCATGCCGATGATGCCGTAGACCATGGTGTAGCCGATGGCGATCAGGGCATAGGTGCTGCCAACGGTCAGACCGTTAACCAGCTGTTGAAGATAGTGATAGAGCTCAGGCATTACCTAACTCCTCGGCTCGGTCCGTAAAGCGGCGCTTGTGACGCGACGGATGGCCGGAAATCTCAATAAAACAAAGCCCACTGCTCGCGCAGTGGGCTTTGGGTTCAGGCGGGAAGCTTACTTGGCTTCGGTTTTGGTACCGTCCTGGTGCCACTCGTAAACAACGAAGCTGAAGTTCTTCAGGTCACCCTTCTCGTCGAAGCCCAGCTCGCCGGTCGGGGTTTCGAAGGTGTTGGCGCGCAGAGCGGCAGCGACTTTGTCGGTCTCGGTGCTGCCGGCTTTCTTCATGCCGTCGGCCATGACCTGTACCGCGGCGTAAGCCGGGAAGACGAACGGGCCGCTCGGGTCCTGGTTCTTGGCCTTGAAGGCTTCAACCAGAGCCTGGTTCTTCGGATCCTGGTCGAAGGACTTCGGCAGGGTGACCAGCAGGCCTTCGGAAGCCGGGCCGGCGATGGCGGAGATTTCTTTGTTACCCACGCCTTCCGGACCCATGAACTTGGCCTTCAGGCCTTTCTCGGCAGCCTGACGCAGCAGCAGGCCCAGTTCCGGGTGGTAGCCGCCGTAGTAGACGAAGTCGACGTTAGCTTGCTTGAGTTTGGAGATCAGGGACGAGAAGTCCTTGTCACCGGCGTTGATACCTTCGAACACGGCAACCTTGGTGCCTTTGCCTTCCAGGGTCTGCTTGACCGCGGTGGCGATGCCTTCACCGTACTGCTGCTTGTCGTGAACGACGGCAACGGTCTTCGGCTTGACGTGGTCGGCGATGAAGTTGCCGGCGGTCGGGCCTTGCAGGCTGTCCAGACCGATGGTGCGGAATACCAGCTGGTAGCCACGAGCGGTGATGTCCGGGCTGGTGGAAGCCGCGGTGATCATCAGGATGCCTTCGTCTTCGTAGATGTCGGACGCCGGCTGAGTGGAGCTGGAGCACAGGTGGCCAACGACGTATTTCACTTCGTCGTTGACGATTTTGTTGGCTACGGCAACGGCTTGTTTCGGATCGCAAGCGTCGTCGTATTTGACGCCTTCGAGCATCGCGCCGTTCACCCCGCCGGCCTTGTTGATCTGCTCGATGGCCATTTCGGCACCGATGAACTGCATCTCGCCGTACTGGGCAACAGCACCGGTAACCGGGCCGGCCAGGGCGATCTTGATGGTGTCAGCGGCCATCGAGTAGCTGGCAGCGCCAGCCAGGGCCATAGCGGCGAACAGCTTGGTAACTTGCTTGGTAGCCTGTTTCATAGTGCTCCACTCTTATATGTGTTGTTCGTTCTTGTAATCCATGCGGCCAAAGCTGCAGGACCGGTAAAGGTATCCGGTCACGCTCCCCCGGCAACTGTACCGGCACAGTGTAGAACTCTGTTTTGCGCCTTGAAAAGCGCACTTTGGGAGGCGTGAGGGGATAGTGTCGCTTGGTTGAAATAAACGTACAGAATAACGGCGCGTCTTTTGGTGACTGAAAGGTCCTTATGCCGGAGTGGGTCGAGGGGTGAGCTTGCCTGTCGGGGGAGCGGCGCTATCATGGCGACCGCTTTCACATTCGTGTGCTTTTTACACAGGGCAAGTCATGACAGAAACAGCAAGCACCCTCTATGCCAAACTACTTGGCGAAACGGCCAAGATTTCCTGGGAGGAGCTGCAGCCCTTCTTCGCTCGCGGTCAGCTGCTGTGGGCGGACAACAGCCTGAATCTGGTGGAAGTCGCGCAGGCCGTGGCCGGCGACGATAGCGCCAAGGTCGCTGCCTGGCTGCAGGCAGGGCTGGTGGCGAAGGTCGATGAGGCGCGTGCGCAGGATTATCTGCAGCGCGATCCGGAGCTGTGGGCCGTGGTGGTGTCGCCGTGGGTGCTGATTCAGGAGCGCACAGCTGGTGCGACGCTGCACTGAAGCGGGTCATTTGCGCTTACCGATGCTGGTCTAGACTGAGCTTTTCGACCTGCAAGGAGAGCCAACATGTTTGAACCGGGGCATCTACATAGAGCCAGTCTGCCTGGCCAGATGGAGTTTTCCGTGGACCTCTTCTACGAGGTGCGCAACGACCCTAAGGAAGGGCAGATGATGCACTTCCGCATGGAGGGGCAGATCGCCGGCAAGGCGTTCAAGGACGAGTTCGATCTGCATCGCGATACCGCCTTCAACTTCGCCAGCGTCGCCACCCGGGTGGCAGCCAAGCATGGCCTGCCGACCAACCACTCGCTGATCATGCGTGGTCATGCCGAGTTCGACAAAATGTTCGAGGACATCCGCGACAAGCTGCATGCCAAGCCGGGCGAGACGGTCAATTTCGACCATCTGGAGAAGGATGGCCTCTGAGAGACCTTTCTAAAGAAGAAGCCCCACACTGGCGGGGCTTCTTCTTTTCTATGCATACGGATTTCTGCTGGAAACAAAAGCCCCAGGTTTTCGCCTGATGCTTTTCGGCATGAGGCTGTGATCTGGGCTCGATGGCGCAGCCGAACGCGCGTGAGCAGCGGCCCCGAAGGGGTGAGGCCGAAGGCCGAATAACCTGGGACGCAGTCCCTGGCGAGAGTTCGGCAGGCAACAAAAAAGCCCCAGGTTTTCACCTGAGGCTTTCGAATTTGGCTCCGCGACCTGGACTCGAACCAGGGACCCAATGATTAACAGTCAT
>NZ_JPMY01000045.1:143822-153831 GCF_000761545.1 Pseudomonas sp. ML96
GCGGTGCGTATCCTACTGATTAAAAAGGGGAAGTCAACACCTGTAGGGCGACTTCCCCGATTCGTTTCAGAGTACCTGGACGATCGCGCTGGTCACGGCGCTGAGGTTGCTGTGGTTCAGCGCGGCGACGCAGATGCGGCCGGTGCCCACGGCATAGATGCCGAACTCGGTGCGCAGGCGTTCTACCTGCTCGGCGGTCAGGCCGGAGTAGGAGAACATGCCGCGCTGGCGGGCGACGAAGCTGAAATCGCGCTTGGCGCCTTGAGCGGCCAGTTGGTCGACCATGGCCAGGCGCATGTCGCGAATGCGCTGGCGCATCTCGCCCAGTTCTTCTTCCCACAGGGCGCGCAGCTCGGGGCTGTTGAGCACACTGGCGACCACGGTGGCGCCGTGGGTCGGCGGGTTGGAGTAGTTGGTACGGATCACGCGCTTGGCTTGCGACAGCACGCGGCCGGCTTCTTCCTTGCTGGCGGTGACGATGGACAGCGCACCGACACGCTCGCCGTACAGCGAGAAGGACTTGGAGAAGGAGCTGGAGACGAAGAACGGCAGGCCGGACTCGGCAAACAGACGGACGGCGAAGGCGTCCTGGTCGATGCCTTCGCCGAAGCCCTGGTAGGCAATGTCGAGGAACGGCACGTGCTCGCACTCGCGCAGAACTTCCAGTACGGCTTTCCAGTCATCCAGAGAGAGGTCGACGCCAGTCGGGTTGTGGCAGCAGGCGTGCAGTACCACGACGGAGCGGGCCGGCAGGGCCTTGAGGTCTTCCAGCAGGCCGGCGCGGTTCACGCCGTTGGTGGCGGCGTCGTAGTAGCGGTAGTTCTGCACCGGGAAGCCGGCGGACTCGAACAGGGCGCGGTGGTTTTCCCAGCTCGGGTCGCTGATGGCGACCACGGCGTTCGGCAGCAGGCGCTTGAGGAAGTCGGCGCCGGTCTTCAGTGCGCCGGTACCGCCGACGGCCTGGGTGGTGACCACACGGCCTTCGGCCAGCAGGGCGGAGTCCGCGCCGAACAGCAGTTTCTGCACGGCGCTGTCGTAGGCGGCGATGCCCTCGATCGGCAGGTAGCCGCGCGGGGCGTGGGCCTCGATGCGCGCCTTCTCGGCTTCAGCGACGGCGCGCAGCAGCGGAATTCGACCTTCTTCGGTGAAGTACACGCCGACGCCAAGGTTGACCTTGGTGCTGCGGGTATCGGCGTTGAAGGCTTCATTCAGGCCCAGGATGGGGTCGCGCGGCGCCATTTCGACGGCAGAGAACAGACTCATTTTGTGCGGGAGCTCGGAGAGGAGGTTGAGAACCGGCAACGCCCAGTCAAAACCGGAACTAGGGGGTTGCATAATCGGGCCGGTAGTATATCGACTCAGTCTGCGTGCGGCGACAGCGCCGTGACGCATTTCAGTGCTTTGACGCCGGCGCTCGGTTGGCGTCACAGAGGGTGGAACATGTCGGATTTTCAGCTCGTTACCCGCTTCAAGCCTGCCGGCGACCAACCGGAGGCTATCCGCCAGATGGTCGAGGGGCTGGAGGCCGGTCTGTCGCACCAGACCCTGCTGGGTGTGACCGGTTCGGGCAAGACCTTCAGCATCGCCAACGTGATCGCCAAGGTGCAGCGCCCGACGCTGGTGCTGGCACCGAACAAGACCCTGGCCGCGCAGCTGTACGGTGAGTTCAAGAGCTTCTTCCCGAACAACGCGGTGGAGTATTTCGTTTCCTACTACGACTACTACCAGCCGGAGGCCTATGTGCCGGCCTCCGACACCTTCATCGAGAAGGATTCCTCGATCAACGACCATATCGAGCAGATGCGTCTGTCGGCGACCAAGGCGCTGATCGAGCGGCCGGATGCCATCGTGGTTGCCACCGTCTCCTCGATCTACGGCCTCGGCAGCCCCGAGGAGTACCTGAAGATGGTGCTGCACGTGGATCGCGGCGACAAAATGGACCAGCGCGCGCTGCTGCGGCGTCTGGCTGACCTGCAGTACACCCGCAACGACATGGATTTCGCCCGCGCCACCTTCCGCGTACGCGGCGATGTGATCGACGTGTTCCCGGCCGAATCGGACCTCGAAGCGATCCGCATCGAGCTGTTCGATGACGAAGTGGAGAGCCTGGCGGCGTTCGATCCGCTGACTGGCGAGGTGATCAAGCGGCTGCCGCGCTTCACCTTCTACCCCAAGAGCCACTACGTGACCCCGCGCGAAACCCTGCTGGACGCGATGGAGAACATCAAGGTCGAGCTCAAGGAGCGCCTGGACTACCTGCGCACCAACAACAAGCTGGTCGAGGCGCAGCGCCTGGAGCAGCGCACCCGCTTCGACCTGGAAATGATCCTCGAACTGGGCTACTGCAATGGCATCGAGAACTACTCGCGCTATCTCTCCGGGCGGGCGCCGGGCGAGCCGCCACCCACCCTGTACGACTACCTGCCGCCGGAGTCGCTGCTGGTGATCGACGAATCCCACGTCACAGTTCCGCAGATCGGTGCCATGTACAAGGGCGACCGCTCGCGCAAGGAAACCCTGGTGGAATACGGCTTCCGCCTGCCTTCGGCGTTGGACAACCGGCCGATGCGCTTCGAGGAGTGGGAGGCGGCCAGCCCGCAGACCATCTTCGTCTCGGCCACGCCAGGCAACTACGAGGGCGAGCACGCCGGGCGGGTGATCGAGCAGGTGGTGCGGCCCACCGGCCTGGTCGATCCGGAAGTGGAAGTGCGCCCGGCGCGTACCCAGGTCGACGACCTGCTCTCGGAGATCCGCAAGCGCGTGGCCGTGGAGCAGCGCGTGCTGGTCACCACCCTGACCAAGCGCATGGCCGAGGACCTCACCGATTACCTGGCCGACCACGACGTCAAGGTGCGCTACCTGCACTCGGACATCGATACGGTGGAACGGGTGGAGATCATCCGCGACCTGCGCACCGGCGCCTTTGACGTGCTGGTGGGCATCAACCTGCTGCGCGAGGGCCTGGACATGCCCGAGGTGTCGCTGGTGGCGATCCTCGATGCGGACAAGGAAGGCTTCCTGCGTAGCGAGCGCTCGCTGATCCAGACCATCGGCCGCGCCGCGCGCAACCTGCACGGCAAGGCGATTCTCTATGCCGATCGCATGACCGGCTCGATGGAGAGGGCGATCGGCGAGACCGAACGCCGTCGCGAGAAGCAGATGGCCTTCAACGCCGCCAACGGCATCGTGCCGAAAGGCGTGACCAAGGACATCAAGGACATCCTCGAAGGCGCCGTGGTGCCCGGCGCGCGTAGCAACAAGCGCAAAGCCGCGCTCAAGGTGGCGGAGGAGAATGCCCGCTACGAGGCCGAGCTGCGCTCGCCGAGCGAGATCAGCAAGCGTATCCGTCAGCTGGAAGAGAAAATGTTCCAGCTGGCCCGCGACCTGGAGTTCGAGGCCGCTGCGCAGCTGCGCGACGAGATTCAGAAGCTGCGTGATCGCCTGCTGCAGGTCTGATCGGCGTATCGAGCGGAGGAGGGCCGGCGCGCGTTAGCGCCGGCCGAAGATGATCATCGAAACTCCGATGAGGATCGCCGCGCAGGCCAGGCCGGCGGACAGGCTCAAGCTCTCGTCGAGGATCAGGTAGCCAAGCAGCAGCGCCACCACCGGGTTGACGAAGGCGAAGGTCGACACCAGGCTCGGCTTCACCTCGCGTAGCAGCCAGAAATACACCGGATACACGCCGAGGCTGACCGGCAGTACCAAGTAGGCCAGCCACAGCCAGCCATTGGCGCTCATCTGGCCCAGCTGCAGCAGCTGCCAGTCGCCATGGGCCAGGCCGAGGCCGCTCATCACCACGGCGCCGACCAGCATCTGCAGGCCCAGGCCAGTGGCGGGGGACTGGAATGGCGCGCGCTTGCGCAGCCACCAGGCGCCAACCGCCCAGAGCAGGGTGGCCAGCAGCACCAGGGCGCCGGACAGCCACTGCTGCGCGCCGCTGTTATCGCCCAGGCCGTTGCCCATCAGCAGCACGATGCCGCCGGTGGCTATGGCCAGGCCCAGCAGCACCCAGAGCGGCGGGCGCTCGTCCAGCAGCCATTCCAGGGCCACGCTCCACAACGGCAGGGTGGTGTAGAGCATCGCCAGCAGGCCGGTCGGCAGGTGCTGGTTGGCGTAGATCAGCGCGCCCTGGCCGACCGCGATCAGCAACAGGCCGCCGATCAGTGCGGTGCCCCAGTCGCTGCGCTGGATCTTCAGCTCGCCGCGGGCTGCGACCCACAGCATGGCCAGCACGCCGGCCAGGCAGAAGCGCAGGGCGCCGATGACAAAGGGCGGTAGCTCGCGCAGGAGGAAGTGGTTGGCCAGGTAGGTGGTGCCCCAGCCGATGTAGATGACCAGGAAGGCGCTGACTAGAAGCAACGAGCGATAACGCGATGACATGCGGAAACCGAGCAGGGAGAAGGTGGCGGGCTCAGTGCGCCGCGCCACCGGTAGCGCCGGCGGGCAGCGCACGGGTCAGCAGCACGGCGACCATGCTGATGGCCAGGGCCAGGCCGACGAAATGGAAGGCGTCATTGTAGGCCATGATCATCGCCTGCTGGTGGGCGATCTCGCTAAGCTTGCCGAGCGCCGCCTGCGAGCTGCCGAGCTGATCGGTGAGCAGCGCCAGGCGCTCGTCCACCTGCGGGTTGCCCGGTACCAGGGCCTCGCGCAGGTAGTCGAAGTAGATCTTGGCGCGGCTGTCGAGCAGGGTGGCGAGCAGGGCGATGCCGATGGCGCCGCCGAGGTTGCGCAGGATGTTGAACAGGCTCGAGGCGGAGCCGGCGTCCTGCGGCTGGATGTAGGCAGTGGCGATCAGCGAGATGGTCACCATGATCATCGGCTGGCCGAGGGCGCGGATGATCTGGATATGGTTGAACTGCTCGCCGGCGAAGTCCGGGTTGAGTACGCCGGAGAAGAAGCTGGAGGCGCCGAACAGGCCGAAGCCGATGGCGCACAGCCACTTCGGCGAAATCACCTTCATCAGCTTGGGCACCAGCGGGATGATGAACAGCTGTGGTAGGCCCATCCACATGATCACCTCGCCGATCTGCAGGGCGTTGTAGCCCTGGATCTGTGCCAGGTACAGCGGTAGCAGGTAGATCGAGCCGTACAGGCCCAGGCCCATGCCCAGGCTGGAGATGCTGGTCAGGCCGAAATTACGTTCACGCAGGATGCGCAGGTTGATCAGCGGGTTCGGCTTGGACAGCTGCAGGATGACGAACAGGATCAGGCTGACAAACGCCACACTGCCGAGGCCGACGATCAGGCTGGATTCCAGCCAGTCCTTGCGGTGGCCTTCCTCGAGGAATACCTGCAGGCAGCCCAGACCCATGCCCAGGGTGACGATGCCGGCGTAGTCGGTGCTCTTCAGCAGTTCCCAGTGCGGTGGCTTCTTGTCCAGGCCGTACATCAGGCCGGCGATCATCAGCAGGCCAGGGGGGATGTTGATATAGAAGATGTATTCCCAGCCCCAGTTCTCTGTCAGCCAGCCGCCCAGGGTCGGGCCGATGGATGGGGCGAAGGTGGCGGTGATGGCGAACAGCGCCATGCCCTTGGCGCGGTGGTGCTCCGGCAGCTTGATCAGGGTCAGGGTGAAGGCGAGGGGGATCAGCGCGCCGCCGGTGAAGCCCTGCAAGGCGCGGAACACGATCATGCTCTCCAGGTTCCAGGCGAACGAGCAGAGCAGCGACGAGGCGAGGAAGCCCAGCGACACCCACACCGCCAGGCGCCGCGCCGAGAGCAGCTGCACCAGCCAGGCGGTGAGCGGGATCATGATGATCTCGGCCACCAGATAGGAGGTGGAAATCCACGAGCCTTCCTCCAGGGTGGCCGACAGTGCACCCTGGATGTCCTTCAGCGAGGAGTTGGTGATCTGGATATCCAGTACCGCCATGAAGGCGCCGAGCATGGCGCTCATCACCGCGATCCAGTCGCGCCGGCTGGGTTCCCCGACCGGGCGCAGCAGGGCATCAGCCGCCATGGTGGGCTTCGCTGGCGATGTCGACTTTCACTTCCACGGACATGCCGGGGCGAATCTTGCCCTGCAGCGGGTTGTCGGCAGCGAAGGTCAGCTTGACCGGGATGCGCTGCACCACCTTGGTGAAGTTGCCGGTGGCGTTGTCCGGCGGCAGCAGGCTGAACTGCGCGCCGGAGGCGGCGAACAGGCTGTCGATACGGCCTTCGATAGGGGTGTCGGGGTAGGCGTCGAACACCAGCTCGGCGCTCTGGCCGGGCTGCATCTTGCCGATCTGGGTTTCCTTGAAGTTGGCCTGCACCCAGATGGCGTCGTTCGGTACCACCGACAGCAGATAGGCGCCGGCCTGCACTACCTGGCCGCTACGGGCCGAACGCTGGCCGATGATTCCGCTGATGGGGGCGTGAATTTCGGTGCGCTTGAGGTTGATCTGCGCCTGTTCAACTTCGGCGCGGGCGTTGGCGATCTGCGCACCCAGGCGCTTGATCTCGGCTTGCAGGGCGGCGACCTGCTGATGCTGGGCGGCCAGGTCGGCCTCGGCCTTGGACAGCTGCGAACGGGCTACGCGGCTGTCGGCGGAGAGGGTGGTGACGCGCTCCTCGGAGACGTAGCCCGGCTTGCGCAGGGTCTGCGCGCGGGACAGGTCGATCTGCGTGCGGCTGAGGTTGGCCTGGCCGGCGGCGACATCGGCCTGGCTGGCGGCGATCAGGTTGGCCTGCTGGTCGAGGCGGCTCTGCGCCTGGGTCAGTTCGGCCTCGCGGGTGGCCAGGGCGGCGCGGGCGCGCTCCAGGGCCAGTTGGAAGTCGGCGGATTCCAGGGTGACCAGCAGCTGCCCCTTCTCGACATGCTGGTTATCGGCGACCAGTACCTGTTCGATACGCGCGCTCAGCTGGCTGGAGACGCGGGTGATCTCGCCCTGGACATAGGCGTTGTCGGTGCTCTCGTGGAAGCGTCCGATCAGCAGCCAGTGGCCAAACAGCCCCAGGCCGACGATGGCGAGGAGGGCGACGAAGATGGACAGGCGGCGTTGCAATTGGGCAGGCATGAGGCGGGCTCGAACGGCGGGCGTAAGTGTAAGCAAATCTAACAGTGTTGCCGGCAATGCTGTAGCCAGTAGAATTCGCAAACTTTGTTGCTTATGGGGAACAATCATGGGCCTCGATGATGCCTTGATCTTCACCCGCGTGGTGGAGTGCCACAGCTTCACCCAGGCCGCTCAGAGCCTGGGTATGCAGAAATCCACGGTGAGCCGGCGCATCGCCCTGCTCGAAGAGCGCCTCGGCGTGCGCCTGCTCAATCGCACCACGCGCAAGCTGCGCCTGACCGAGGTGGGGCAGGCCTACTACGAACGCTGCCGGCAGATCATGCTCGACTTCGCCGAGGCCGAGCAGGCGGTGATGCAGCTGCAGCAGGAGCCGTCCGGCCTGCTGCGCATCACCGCGCCCATCGAGTTCGGTCAGCTGTTTCTCGGCGGCGTGCTCGGCCGCTTCATGCTGCAGTACCCGCAGATCAGCGCCGAGGTGGAGCTGACCTCGCGCGAGGTGGACCCGCTGGAGGAGGGTGTGGACATCGCCATTCTGGTGGGCCAGCCGCGCGATTCGACGCTGATCGCCCGCAAGCTGTTCGAGAGCCCGCGGCGGCTGTATGCCAGCTCCGACTATCTGGCGCGCCACGGTACGCCGCGCACGGTGCTGGAACTGGCCGAGCACCGGGCCGTGCACCTGCCCATCGATTCGGCGCGCTACTGGCCGCTGCTGGGCGAACACGTGCCCTGTCAGCGCGCCCTGGCCACCAACAACCTGACCCTGGCCCGCGAGGCGGCCCTGGCCGGCGCCGGTATCGCCGCGCTGCCACTGATGATTGCCGAGCAGGGCGTGCGTGACGGCCTGCTGCTGGAGTTGTTGCCCGAGGCGCGCCTGCCAGTCGGCGAGATCTACGCGGTGTATCCGTCGCGTCGTTTCCAGGCGATGAAGGTCAAGGCTTTCCTCGACTTCCTCATGGCCAGTCTGCCGCACGGCAGCCTGCTGGAGCCGGCGGCGGCCGGCCTGCTAACATCGCGCCCTTGATCCATCCTTCCTGCTTCCGAGACTTGTCATGACCAAAGTCCGCACCCGCATTGCGCCGTCGCCTACCGGTGATCCGCACGTCGGCACTGCCTACATCGCCCTGTTCAACCTGTGCTTTGCCCGCCAGCACGGCGGCGAGTTCATCCTGCGCATCGAAGACACCGACCAGTTGCGTTCGACCCGCGAGTCCGAGCAGCAGATCTTCGACGCTCTGCGCTGGCTGGGCATCGAGTGGAACGAAGGCCCGGACGTCGGCGGCCCGCATGGCCCGTACCGGCAGAGCGAGCGCGGCGCGATCTACAAGAAGTACTCGGACGAGCTGGTCAGCAAAGGCCACGCCTTCCCTTGCTTCTGCTCCGCCGAGCGCCTGGACCAAGTGCGCGCCGAGCAGATGGCGAAGAAGGAAACCCCGCGCTACGACGGCCACTGCATTCATATCGCCCCGGAAGAGGCGCAGAAGCGCATCGACGCCGGCGAATCGCACGTGGTGCGCATGAGGGTGCCGAGCGAAGGCGTTTGCGTGGTGCCGGACATGTTGCGTGGCGACGTGGAGATCCCGTGGGATCGCATGGACATGCAGGTGCTAATGAAGGCCGACGGCCTGCCCACCTACTTCCTGGCCAACGTGGTCGACGACCACCTGATGGAGATCACCCACGTCCTGCGCGGCGAGGAGTGGCTGCCGTCGGCGCCGAAGCTGATCAAGCTGTACGAGTACTTCGGCTGGGAGCAGCCCAAGCTCTGCTACATGCCGCTGCTGCGTAACCCGGACAAGTCCAAACTGTCCAAACGCAAGAATCCGACCTGCATCACCTTCTACGAGCGCATGGGTTTCATGCCCGAGGCGTTGCTCAACTACCTGGGCCGCATGGGCTGGTCGATGCCGGACGAGCGCGAGAAGTTCTCGCTGACCGAGATGATCGAGCACTTCGACCTGTCGCGTGTCTCGCTCGGCGGACCGATCTTCGACATCGAGAAGCTGTCGTGGCTCAACGGCCAGTGGCTGCGCGAGCTGCCGGTAGAACAGTTCGCCAAGCGTGTGCAGGACTGGGCGTTCAATTCCCAGTACCTGATGCAGATCGCCCCGCACGTGCAGCAGCGCGTCGAGACCTTCAGCGACATCGCGCCACTGGGCAGTTTCTTCTTCAGCGGCGGCGTGCAGCTCGATCCTGCGCTGCTGGCGCACAAGAAGCTCTCGCCTGACCAAGTGCGCCAGGCCCTGCAGCTGGTGCTGTGGGAGCTGGAGGCGCTGCGCCAGTGGGACAAGGAGAAGATCACCGGCTGCATCCAGTTCGTCTGCGAGGGCCTTGGCCTCAAGCTGCGCGACCTGATGCCGCTGATCTTCCCGGCCATTACCGGCAAGGCCAGCTCGGTCTCGGTGCTGGATGCCATGGAGATCCTCGGCGCCGACCTGTCGCGCTTCCGCCTGCGCCAGGCCGTCGAGCTGCTCGGTGGCGTCAGCAATGGCGAGACCAAGGAGTGGAAGAAGCTGCTGGAGGGTTTTCGTGGCTGAGTAGGGGAGGTCGCCAGTCATCGCACGAGAAGGCGTGATTTGCCCGGCCTCAAGGGTAAGTGATTGTTCTTCCTCCAGAATTTTTTAGGTCTCGCTGAAAAATTGTGTTGACAGGCAAATACCTCCCCCCTAATATGCGCCCCGTCCAAGCGACGGGGCTATAGCTCAGCTGGGAGAGCGCTTGCATGGCATGCAAGAGGTCGACGGTTCGATCCCGTCTAGCTCCACCAATCACTGACAAGGCCAGCCTAGTGCTGGCCTTGTTCTTCGAAGGTTTTGTCCCCTTCGTCTAGTGGCCTAGGACACCGCCCTTTCACGGCGGTAACAGGGGTTCGAGTCCCCTAGGGGACGCCACTTCACGCAGTGCTTGCACTGCACGTCGAGAGACGCAAAATCCGGGGCTATAGCTCAGCTGGGAGAGCGCTTGCATGGCATGCAAGAGGTCGACGGTTCGATCCCGTCTAGCTCCACCAA
>NZ_JPMY01000046.1:0-88965 GCF_000761545.1 Pseudomonas sp. ML96
CTCGCCGGCACGCGCCGCCTCGATGGCCGCGTTGAGCGCCAGCAGGTTGGTCTGCTCGGCCACCGCGCGGATCACGTCCATCACGCTGCCGATCTTGTTGCTCTCCTGCTGCAGCACCTGCATGGCCTGGGTGGAGCGATCCACCTCGCCGGCCAGGCGCTCGATCTGGCTGACCACCTCGGCCACCACGCGATCGCCCTGGCGGGCTTCGCCGTCGGCCTCGTTGGCGGCCTGCGAGGCGCTCTCGGCGTTGCGCGCGACTTCCTGCACGGTGGCGGCCATCTCGTGCATGGCGGTGGCCACCTGGTCGGTCTCGACCTTCTGCGTGTTGACCCCGGCGCGGGTCTGCTCGGTCACCGCGGACAGCTCCTCGGCGGCGCTGGCGATCTGGGTCACGCCGTCGCGGATACCACCGATCAGCGCGCGCAGGCTCAGGCCCATGCGCTGCACGCCCTGCTGCAGCAGGCCCAGCTCGTCGCGGCGGGTGGTGTTGAGGTCGGCGGTGAGGTCGCCGTCGGCGATGCGCTCGACTACGCTCAGGGTCTCGCGCAGCGGGCGGGTGATCTGGCGGGTGATGATCACCGCGGCCAGGCCGCCGAGGACCAGCGCCAGCAGGGCGCTGATGGCCTGCAGCGACAGCGCGCGGGCGCTCTCTTCGTCGCGGCGCTCGAACTGGATCTTCATCAGCTCCTCGTCCAGCTTGACGATGACCTGGCCCTGCTCGGTCATCTCGGCGCGAGCCTTGGTGATCTGCTCGACGGTGGCCTTGTACTGCTTCACCGCGGCCTCGTAGCGCGCCAGTGCCTGGGTCGCGCCGGCGGTCAGCTCGGAGGCGAAGCTGTCATCGAGGCGCGCCACGGCGGCCTTGGCCTTCTCCAGTTGCTGCAGAGCCAGCTGCTCGGACTTGGCGTCGGCATTGAAGATGAAGCCACGCACCTCGTAGCGCGCCATCAGCAGCTCTTCGCGGGCGATGCCCACGGCCTGGAAATCGGCGAAGCGATCGGCATCGTCCGGGCGCTGCTGCACCGCGTTGGACAGCGCATCGAACGCCTGCAGCGCCGCCTGGGCGCTGCCGACCATGGCCTCACGTGCCGTGGCGCGGGCCTGGTAGCCGGCACGCATGGCTTCGAGCGACTGACGGTAATCGTCGATCACCTGGCCCTGCTGCTGCAGACGCTGCACGTTCTCCGGGCTCTTGAAGCGCGACGTGATGTCTTCCTGCAGCTTTTCGTAGTTGTTCAGCGAGGTCAGCACAGTCTGCCCAACGGTTTCGTCGCCGTTGGCCAGCATGTACTGCAGGCGGGTGACACGCAGCTTGGTCAGCTCGGAGTCGAGCGTGGCGATATCGCCCATCCAGTTGCTGCGGTTGATCAGGCCGCTGATGCTGTTCCAGCTGATCAGCGTCAGGGCCAGGGTGAGCACCAGCACCAGGCCGAAGCCCAGGCCGAGTTTGCGGGTAATGGAGAGGTTGCCAAACCAGGTTTGCATAGAGAGGTCCCAAGAGATCGAAGTCCATGAACGACTGGGCTTGATTGTTCTTCTTGGGCCAGCCCCGCTGAGCTAACGCGCGCGGAGGCGCACTTGATCACAAATGGCCATCATTTGCCAAGCCATTGGCGCCAGAGAATCATCGGTCTAAATGTGTCGAGCCAGGCGTTGGGCGCGACTCAGGCTGGCTCCAGCACCCGCAAACGCACCTCGCGCACCCACTGCGCGGTGTCGCGCTGGAACTCCTGCACATGTGGCGAAGCCAGGTGCGCCTGCAGGTGCTTGAGGCTCTGCCACTGCTCATGCACCAGCAGCTCGTCGGCGTCCGCCACCTGCTCGGGCAGCCCGGCGGCGACAGCCAGCAACGGCCGGTAGGCGATGCAGCCGACCTCGCCCTGCACCCGCGCCTGCTGGGCCAGCAGCGCCTCCAGCACCGCCTGGCGCTGGCCCGGCTGGCAGCTGATCTGTGCGATCACCTCGATCATCGGACGTCCTCCTCGGCAGCCTCTACAGCTGTTGACCCCAGGCGCGCCGAATGGACTCCACCAGCGATTGCCGGGCGCCCGCGCGCCCGCCACACTCTTGCGCAGGGCTTCAGTAGTCCGCCCACTTCCTTGCCACGGAGTCACGAATGAAGATCAGCCTCGACGAACTGCAGGCCTTCACCCAGGTAGTCGATGCCGGCTCCATCAGCGCCGCCGCCGAACACCTGGGGCAGACCGCCTCGGGCGTCAGCCGGGCGCTGGCGCGCCTGGAGGAGAAGCTCGAGGTGACCCTGCTGCGCCGTACCACCCGGCGCCTGGAACTGACCGAGGAGGGCGCCGCCTTCCTGATCCAGGCGCGGCGCATCCTCGATACGGTGGAAGAGGCCGAGGAGCAGATGAGCCTGCGCCGCCAGGCTCCCGCCGGGCGCCTGCGCGTGGATGCCGCCACGCCCTTCGTGCTGCACGTGCTGGTGCCACTGGTGGCCGGCTTCCGCCAGCGCTATCCGCAGATCGAGCTGGAGCTGACCAGCAACGAGCAGAACATCGACCTGCTGGAGCAACGCACCGACCTGGCCATCCGCATCGGCGCCCTGCGTGACTCCAGCCTGCACGCCCGCCCGCTCGGTTGCAGCCGCATCCGCGTGCTGGCCAGCCCGGCCTACCTGGCCGCGCGCGGCACGCCGCAAAGCCCGGCCGAGCTGGAGGGCCACGAGCTGCTCGGCTTCACCCAGCTGGAGAACCTCAACACCTGGCCGCTGCGCAGCGCCCACGGCGATGGCCTGCCGATCGCGCCGACGCTGCGTGCCTCCAGCGGCGAGACCCTGCGCCACCTGGCGCTGGCCGGTGCCGGGCTGGTCTGCCTGTCGGACTTCATGACCGCCAGCGACCGCGCCAGCGGCGCGCTGGTCGAGGTGCTGGCCGAGTACAGCGTCGACAGCCGCCAGCCGGTCAACGCCGTGTACTACCGCAACACCGCGCTGGCAGCCCGCATCACCTGCTTCCTCGACTACCTCAGCCAGGCCATGGCTCAGAACCCCAGCGTGGCCGAGACCAAGAGCTGACGCGGCTCGCCGACCGAGACGTAGTTGCGGCTGGCGGCGGACGGGTAGTACTGGCGGTCGAACAGGTTCTTCACGTTCAGCTGCAGGCCGAGGTCGTGCTCGCCCAGGCGCGTGTCGTAGGCGACGAAGGCGTCGGCCACGGTGTAGGACGGCAGGTCGAAGGAATCGGCCGCATCACCGGCGCGCTCGCCGACATAGCGGGCGCCGCCGCCCAGGCGCAGGCCGTCGCCGCCGAACAGCGGGCCGGCGTCGTACACCAGTGACAGCGCCGCGGTGTTCTTCGCCACGTTCTGCAGGCGATTGCCCTCGTACAGCGGGTCTTCGGTGACCTCGCCGTCGAGCCAGGCGTAGCTGCCGATCACACTCCAGCGCGCGCTGAGCTGGCCGCTGACGTCCAGCTCGATGCCGTGCGAGTTGACCTTGCCGGCCGCGCGGTTGAGCGTGTCGCCGTTACCCAGGTCCTGGGTCACCATGACGTTGCGCTTCTCGATGTCGAACAGCGCCAGGGTGGCGCTCAGGCGATCCGGGATATCCAGCTTGCCGCCGATTTCCCAGGACTTGCCTTCCTCGGCCGGCACCGACGAGTCGACCACGGCGATGCTGTCCAGCGGGGCGATGGTCGAGTTGGGTTTGAACGACTCGCTGTAGCTGGCGTACAGCGAGGCCTGCTCGTTGATCTTGTAGACCACGCCGCCACGCGGTACCCAGGTCTGGCCGTTGTTGTCGGTGTTGACGTCGAACGGCCGGCCGCGACCGGCGTACTGGTCGTAGACCATGAAGCGCCCGCCGGCGACCAGGATCCAGTGCTCGTCGAGGTGCCAGGAGTCCTGCACGAAGAACGAGTCGGTGCGCAGCAGGTCGGTCTGGTCGCTGGAAGCCGGGTCGGCCACGTCCGAGGGCTGCACCGTGCCGTACACCGGGTTGTACGGGTTGAGCACGCTGTTAGCGCCGCGGATCAGGTCGGCGCGGTAGATCTTGCGCTTCTCGCTGTCGATGCCGACCACCAGCTCGTGACGGAAGCCGCCCAGCTCGAAGTCGCCGAGCAGGCTGGTGGTGGCGAAGCTGTCGCTGCTGACCGCGCCGTGGGTGCCGTCGATGCGCCGGGTGACGCGACCGGTAGTGGCGTTGACGCTGGTCACCCGCGCCTGGTTGTCGTCGTAGGTCTCGCGGCTCCAGCCATAGGCGAAGTGGGCCTTCCAAGCCTCGTTGAGCTGGTGTTCGACGGCGAAGCGCCACAGGTCGGAGCGGCCCTCGGTGACGTTGAATTCCTCGTCCAGGCGGCGGGTGTAGGGGATGTCCAGCGGCTTGTTGGTGCGCGGGTCGAGCGCCGTGCCACGGTCGAACGGCGTCTCGAATTCGCGGTGCTCGTAGGACAGGGTCACGCTGGTGTCTTCGCCGTACCAGGCCACGGACGGTGCCACCAGGGTCTGGCGATACTGGCCGAAGTCGCGCCAGTACTCGTTGTCGTCGTGGTCGAGGATCAGCCGGTAGGCGAAGCCGTTGTCGCCCAGCGCGCCCGTGCTGTCGAGGGTGCCGCCGCTGCCCTGCTTGCCGTGGGCGAAGGCCGAGGCGCGCGCGGTCAGCTGGTTGGCCGCCTGCAGCTGCGGCTTCTTGCTCACCACGTTGACCACGCCGCCTGGGTCCTGGATGCCATACAGCAGCGAGGCCGTGCCCTTGAGCACCTCGACCCGCTCGGCGGTGGCGCCGAGGTTGCGGCCGAGGATCGACGGCAGGCCGTCGCGCATGATCGAACCGTCGCGGTTGTCACCGAAGCCGCGCTTGATCACCGCGTCCTGGGTGCTGCCCAGGGTGTTGGCCTGGGTGATGCCGCTGATGTTGCCCAGCGCCTCGTCGAGGTTGAGCGGCTGCTTGTCGTTCAGTACCTGCTCGCTGACGCTGGCCACCGCCTGGGCGCTATCCAGGTTGCTGGCGCCGCTGCGCAGCACGCCGGGGTTGCTGGTGGCCTGGTAGCTGCGCAGAGCGCTGGACTGGATATCGGTCTCCTCCAGCTGCACGCCCGGCTGCGGCACCAGCAGGTAGCTGTCGTCGCCCTGCGCCTGCACCGCCAGGCCCTGGCCACGCAGCAGCTCGGCCAGGCCATCGGCGCTGTCGTAGCGGCCATACAGGCCATCGCTGCGCCGGCCATCGGTGAGCGCGGCGTTGCCGATCAGGATGATCCCGGCTTGCTCGGCGAATTGCGCCAGCTGGGCGGTCAGGTCGCCGGGGGCGATGCTGTACTGGCGCGCCTCGGCCAGGCCGAACGGCGCATGAGTGCCGGCGGCGAGGGCGCAGGCGAGGACGAGAGGGCGCAGGGAGAAGGGTGAAGATCGGCTCATGGGTGGGGCTTCCAGGTCATTTACCCTCTACACCGAGTGGCGCGCCGAAAAGGGGAACCGCCCTGGCGAAAGTTTTTGCGCAGGGTTCAGGCGCGCGCCTCGATGCTCACCCACCAGGGCAGCGGCCGGCTGATGCGCACCGGCAACACCTGCGGCAGCAATTCCAGGGCGCGGTCGCTATCGGCCAGGGGGAAGCTGCCGACCAGCTTGAGCTGCGCCACCTCCGGGCTGCAACCGAGGTAGCCATGCCGTTGCCGGCCAAGGTCCTCGACCAGGCGCCACAGCGGCGTACCGTCGGCGACGAACACGCCCTGCACCCAGGAGCGTCGCGCCGGCTCGGCCGCCTGCAGGGCGCCGAAGCCCGTACTGGTGAGCTGCAGCTGGCTGCCCGCCTCGACCAGCCGCCGCGTGCCGCGCAGGTCCTGCAACGCGGCCTGGCCGTCGAACACGCTGAGGCACAGGCCATCGCGTCGCAGGCAGATACCCAGGGTCGCCTGGGCGCTTTCCACCCAGCCCAGCTCGGTCGCCACCCGCAACGGCCCGCGGCCATCGCGCGGCACCTGCAACAGAATCTCGCCGGCGCGCAGGTCCAGGCGCCGTTGCACGCCGGTGTAGGCCAGGTCGACCGCCGACAGGCTGTTCAGCCAGAGTTTTCCGCCATCCGGCAGGCCCAGCTCGCGGCGCTCGCCGACGGCGGTGGCCTGGTCGGCCAGGGCCGCCTGCAGATGCTCACCAAGCACCGTGTCACGGGCGCCACGCCAGGCCAGCGCGCTGCCAACCGCCAGCAGACCCAGTGAGAGCAGGGCGCGGCGACGGCTAAGCGGTGTGCGTGCCGGCGCCTGCAGGGCATCGAAGGCGGCGCCGCGACCTTCGCCCTGGCGGAACGGGGCGAAGCGCTCGCCGACCCGACTGACCACTGCCCAGGCCTGGCGATGCTCGGGGCGGCGATCCAGCCACTCGCGCCAGGCCGCCTGCTCGGCTTCGCCGGCCTCGCCATCGAACAGGCGGGCGTACCAGTCGGCGGCCTGTTGCAGCTGTTCGTAACCGGCGTCGTTCATCTCAGACCTCCCCATCCAGCAGGCCGGCTTCGAGCAACGCGCACTGCAACATGGCGCGGGCCATGTACTTCTTCACCATGCGTTCGGAGATGCCCAGGCGCTCGCCGATCTCGCGGTAGCCGTAGCCATGGATCTGCGCCAGCAGGAATACCGTGCGTGCCTTGGCCGGCAAGCGCCGCAGCATGGCGTCGATCTCGCACAGTGCCTCGATCAGCATCACCCGCTGCTCGGCGGACGGCGCGAAGACCTCCGGCTGCGCGGCCAGGGCCTGCAGCCAGGCCTGTTCGATCTGCTGGCGGCGCCAGCGGTCGATGCACAGGCCCCGCGCCACGGTGCAGAGGAAGGCGCGGGCGTCGCCGGCACTGGCGAAGCCACGCGGCTTGAGCAGCAGGCGGACGAAGGTGTCCTGCGCCAGGTCGGCGGCATCGGCGTGATCGAAGGCATGCCCGAAGCGCCGCTGCAGCCACTGGTACAGCCAGCCGTGATGCTGGCGGTAGAGCGTGGCGACGGCGTCCGGCGCGACGGGTTGGGAAAGGAGAGTGGTCACCGGACTGCCGACACGAAGATGGGAATTAGTCGCAAATGATAAGCCATTGCGCAGGTCATTCGTAAGACCCATCGGTCATTGCGCTTGCCTTATGAAATTCCTTGTGAGATTTTTCATGAAATTAACAACAACAAATTTCATGAGGCGGTCATGTTCAAGCAGTCAGCCCAGCACATCGGCACCTACTACGCCGGCACCTATGGCCAGATTCCGCTGCGCCCGCACCTGCAGGAGTCGCTCGACTGCGACGTGATCATCGTCGGCGCCGGCTTCAGCGGCCTGCACACCGGCCTGCGCCTGGCCCTGGCCGGCAAGAAGGTGGTTCTGCTGGAAGCCAGCCGCCTGGCCTGGGCCGCCTCCGGGCGCAACGGTGGCCAGGCCCTGCCCGGCTGGTCCTGCGATATGCCGCCGCTGGAGAAGGCCCTCGGCACCGAGCGCGCCCGCCTGCTGTGGGACAGCATGGTCTGGGCCGCCGAGGAGATGCGCGAGCTGCCCGAGCGCCACGGCTTCGACATCGACTACCGCAGCGGCGCCCTCTACACCGCCGTGCTGCCACGCCGCGCACGCCTGCTGCAGGAGAACCTGGAAGAGGCCGAGCAGAAGTACGGCTACCAGCGGCTCAGCTTCATTGCACAAAAGGACCTGCCGCAGTGGATCGCCAGCCCGCGCTACCTGGCCGCGCTGCATGACTCCGGCGCCGCCCACCTCAACCCGCTGAAGCTGGCCCAGGGCCTGGCCGGCGCCATCGAGGCCGCCGGCGGGCGCATCTTCGAACAGAGCAAGGCACTGGACTGGCAGGAGACCAACAACGGCTACTCCGTGCGCTGCGAGCACGGCGAGGTGCGCGGCGACGTGCTGGTACTGGCCTGCAACGCCTACATCGACGGCCTCGACCGCGAGCTGTCGAAGCGCCTGCTGCCGGTCGGCTCCTATCAGGTGGCCACCGCGCCGCTCGATCCCGAACTGGCCCACTCGCTGCTGCCACGCGGCACCTGCGCCATCGACAACCAGTTCGTCCCCGACTACTTCCGCGTCACCCCGGACAACCGCCTGCTGTTCGGCGGCGGCTGCACCTACCTCGGCGGCATCCCCAAGGACGTACCGGCAGCCACCCGGCCCTACCTGGAGCGGGTGTTCCCGCAGCTGCGCGGGGTACAGATCGACTACGGCTGGGGCGGGCATATCGACTGCACCATGCCGCGCACCCCGGACGTCGGCCGCCAGGGCCAGAAGTATTGGCTGCAGGGCTTCTCCGGCCACGGCATCCTGCCGACCCTGGCCGCGGCCCGCGCGGTCAGCGACGCCATCCTCGGCCAGGACCAGCTGCTCGGCTTGTACCAGGGCCTGGATAACCCACGCTTCCCCGGCGGCGACCTGCTGGCCGCGCCTATCGAGGCGGTGGGCAAGGCCTGGTACCGTCTGCGCGACTTCATCTGACGTCTGTCCACAAGCTGCTGCGCTCGGAGATGCTGCGTTGAAACCCGCCTCGGAATGCTCATTTACCACTCGTAAACTCGCGTGCGAGCCCAGTCCGTTCCTCGGCGCGTTTCGCCTTGCCTCTCCTTCGCTCGCGACGCCTGTGAACAGACTCAAAAGGAAATGACCATGGATAAACAGGACGAAATCGAAGGCCTCGCGATCCTCGTGCGCGACCTGCGCAAGCACAAGGAGGTGACCCTGGGCGAGCTGGCCGAGCGCATCGGCCGCTCGGTGGGCTTCCTGTCTCAGGTCGAGCGTGGCCTGTCGCGTCCGACGGTGGCCGACCTCACCGCCATCAGCGAGGCGCTGGGCGTGCCCACCACCTACTTCTACAACCCCGGCAAGCCGCGCCAGGTGCCCTGGGTGACCCGCCCGGACGAGCGCCGCACGCTGTACTACGCCAGTGGCATCACCGACGTGCTGGCCTCGCCGGGCATGGCCGGTGGCTTCTCCATGCTGGAGAGCTTCCTCGACCCGGGCGCCACCTGTGGCGACGGCCATATCAACGATAGTTCCGAGCAGGGCGGCTTCGTCCTCGAGGGCGAGCTGACCGTCTGGTACGGCGACGACGCCGCGCCGGTCACCCTTGGCCCGCGCGACAGCTTCCAGCTGCCCCCACATGCCAAGTTCCGCTACGCCAACCTCACCGATTCCCCAACCAGAGTGCTCTGGGTCTTCACCTGACCTTTGCAGATATCGCCATGACAACAACAAGATTCCCCGACCTGCTCAGCGAAGTCCGCGCCTTCCGCGCCGCCCACCCCGACGTGCGCTACGTCGACCTGATCTGCCTGGACATCCCCGGGCACTTCTACGGCAAGCGCTATCCCCTCGACATGCTGGAGAAGGTCGCCGCCGGCGGCCCGCTCAAGCTGCCGCAGAACTGCGTGCTGCTCGGCGCCCAGGGCGGCCTGCACCCGATCGGCGACTATTGCTTCAACGACGGCGACCCGGACGCGCCGCGCCGGCTGATCCCCGGCACGCTCAAGCCGGTGCGCTGGGAGAGCCAACCGCTGGGGCAGATGCTGATCAGCTCCGACGGCACCGAAGCGCCCATCGAGTTCGAGCCGCGCGAGGTGCTGGCCCAGGTACTCAAACGCCTGCAAGCCAAGGGCATCCGCCCGGTGGTGGCCTTCGAGCTGGAGTTCTACCTGTTCGACAAGAAGCTCGACAGCGGCCTACCGCGCTTCCCGCGCGATCCGCTGACCGACGACGAAGACGACCAGCCGAACATGCACATCGAGCGCCTGTCGCGCTTCTCCGATGTGCTGCACGAGATGGTCGAGGCCGCCCAGGAGCAGGGCGTGGACGCCAACGTGATTACCGCCGAACTGGGCCCCGGCCAGTTCGAGATCAACTTCGCCCACTGCGAAGACGGCCTGCACGCCGCCGACCAGGCAGCCCTGTTCTGCCGCAGCACCCGCGGCGTGGCGATGCAACACGGCTACCGCGCCAGCTTCATGAGCAAGCCCTACCTGGACGCGCCGGGCAGCGGCATGCACGTGCACGTCAGCCTGTATGACGAGGCCGGCAACAACCTGCTCGACGGCAACAATCAGCGCCCGCTGCGCCACGCCGTGGCCGGCTGCCTGGAACTGCTGCCGCACTGCATGCCGATCTTCGCCGCCAACCACAACGCCTTCCGCCGCTACGGCGCCATGGTCAACTCGGCGAGCAAGGCCAGCTGGGGCTTCGAGGACCGCGACGCGTGCATCCGCATCCCCGAGTCCGACGGCAAGAACCTGCGCATCGAACACCGCCTGGCCGGCGCCGACGCCAACCCCTACCTGGTGCTGGCGGCCATCCTCAGCGGCATGGAATACGGCCTGGAGCACGAACTGGAGCCCATCGCCTCACTCAACGACGACCGCAGCAGCGGCGTGGCCTTCCCCAAGGACATGCTCACCGCGGTGGCGAAAATGGAGGCGCATGAGGTGGTGAAGGAGAAGCTGGGCAGCGAGTTCGTCTTCGTCTACTGCGAGAACAAGCGCCACGATCATCTGGACTTCATGAACGAGGTCAGCGCGCGGGAGTTTCGTTGGTTCCTCTAACGCCTGCCGCAGCGTCGGCCTATGCCGGCGCTGCGACTCGACAGCCGTCTAGATGATCGCTAGGGTCCAAGCGCTGCTAATACGGATGCTTCGATATGGAAATCCCAAGCCTTAAAAGATGCTCTGCCAGGCAAAGCATCCTGCTCTGTCTGTTCGTGCTGTCGGCGTGCACATCCAAACCACCCGCCGCAACAGACTCCGACGATGAGCTATTCAAAAAGCTGGAGGCGGAACAAGTGCAACGCCTTCGCTGGCTGGATACAACCGACCCCGAGGATGCCGCTCACGCAGCAATTCTCAAACGGGATTATCGCCTGATGGAGGTCTGTGCCTATGCCTGCTCCATTCCAGCGACACCGGATGATCAGTATCAAAATTTGATCACGCGCCAAGGCGCTTTGAGGCTACAGCTGGGAGACGTCGTTTTCGGCAACGAACATGAGCGCTTGTACCTCAAAGCCCATGACTATGCCGAACGCTACAACCGTGAGATTCAACAGCAAGCTCCACGATGACCTTCCTGAGCAGACAACCCTGAAACGAAAAGCCCGGCGCTATGGCCGGGCTTTTTTATTGGCGCAGTTACTGCGCCGCCTGCATGGTCCGCGCACGCGCGGCCTGGCGTTGTTGCTTGTAGGCCAGCGCCGCCGGCGCCACCTTGGTCACCTGGCCGGTTTCCAGCCAGCGCTTGAGGCGGTTGGCATCGGCCATGTGGGTGTACTTGCCGAAGGCGTCGAGCACCACGAAGGCCACCGGGCGGCCGCCCATCTGGGTGCGCATCACCAGGCAGTGGCCGGCGGCGTTGGTGAAGCCGGTCTTGGTCAGCTGGATGCTCCAGTTGGGCTTGTGCACCAGGCCGTTGGTGTTGCGGAAGCCCAGGCTGTAGCGCGGCTTGTTGAACTGCTGGACGTGCTCGCGGGTGCTGCTGAGCTGGCCGATCAGCGGGTACTGGCCGGCGGCCTTGACCAGCTTGACCAGGTCGTTGGCGGTGGAGACGTTGCCCTCGGACAGGCCGGTCGGGTCGCGGTAGCGGGTATGGGTCATGCCCAGGGCGCGGGCCTTGGCGTTCATCGCCGCGATGAAGGCCGGCACGCCGCCCGGATAGTGGTGGGCCAGGCTGGAGGCGGCGCGGTTTTCCGAGCTCATCAAGGTCAGCAGCAGCATGTCGTGGCGGCTCAGCACGCTGCCCAGGCGCACGCGCGAATAGATGCCGCGCATCTCCGGCACGTCGCGGATCACCACGTCGAGCTGCTCGTTCATGTTCGGCTTGGCGTCCAGCGTCACCATGGCGGTCATCAGCTTGGTCACCGAGGCGATCGGTACCTGCAGGTCCGGGTTGCTGGAGTAGAGGATCTGGTTGGTGTTGAGGTCGACCAGCAGGGCGCTGCCGGAGGCCAGTTCCTGGACTTGGGGGGAGGCGTGGGCCACCAGGGCCGCGCCGGCCAGAACCACGCCGGCCAGGTAACGAAGAATCTTCACAAGTACATTCCGCTCTGGGTGATGGGATGCCACAGCGGTCCTTGCTGGCCCGCGCAGTATACGGAAAGCATCCCGCGCCCGGCAGCCGGTTGTCCTGCGCTTTGTATCGGCAAGGTAAAGGTCAGGGTAAAGATGTCTTTACCGAGGATTTCGCCGCTGCGCCCGCGGACTAAACAGGCAAGACGCACCGCCAGGTGCCCACCCGCCAGCAGTTCCGCGAGGACCACCCCGATGAAACAGCCACATCCTGCCTTCGCCCTGTTAGGCCTGTTCCTGATCGGCAGCAGCAGCCTGCTCGACGCCCATGCTGCGCCGCAAGGTCAATCGCCGCAGCGCGAGGAACAACGCCAGGATCAGCGTGGCCGCCAGGAACAGCAGCGCCCGCAGCAGCCAGCGCAACATCCGCAGCAAACGCAGGGTCAGGGCTCTACACAGCAGCAGAGGCCGCAACAACAGCCATCGGCCCAGCGCCCGGCGAACGACCATCGCCAGGCACCGCCACAGGACTTCGGCGATGTGCAGCGTGCCTTCCACGAGCGCCGCGCACAGATCGGCCGCGGCCCGGCCGTGCCGCCCGACGTGCATATCCGTCAGGGCCATCCGCTGCCGCATGGCTATGGCAAGCGCCTGGACGAATGCGCCCTGCACGGCCTGCCGCGCTACGAGGGTTATGAATGGCGTCGGGTCGGCAGCGACGTGGTGCTGATCGCCGTCACCACCGGCATCGTCTACGCCATCCTGCAGGGCGTACTGAACTAGGTCGCGCGACGGCCGCGCTGGTTCAGCCACATGGCGACGAGGATCACCGCGCCGCCGCCGGCCAGGCGCGGCAGGTCGAAGTCGCGATTCCAGATCAGCAGGTTGACCAGCAGCCCGGCCGGCACGTGCAGCTCGTTCATGATCGCCAGAGTGCCGGCGTCCACCTGGGTGCTGCCCTTGACCCACCAGTACAGGCCCAGGGCTGTGGCGAACAGGCCCATCCAGGCCAGCACGCCCCACTGTACGACGGTCTGCGGCAGCTTGTCCGGGTTGCCGAACAGCAGGAACGACGGCAGCACCAGAACCAGAGCGCCGAGGAAGAAGTGACCGAAGAAACGGTGCAACGGCTGCGCCGGCTGGTAACGCAGCAGCAGGCGCCGGCACAGCACCTGGCCGGCGGCAAAAGTGGCGTTGGCCACCTGCAGCAGGACGAAGCCGAACAGGTAGTCGCCTTCGAGCTTGTCGAAGCGAATGATCACCCCGCCGCCCACGGCGACCAGCGCGGCCACCAGCGCCCAGGGGTTGAAGCGCCTGGCCAAGGCATCGTCGAGCAGGGTCACGTAGATCGGCGTGAGCACAGTGAACAGCAGCACCTCGGGCACCGTCAGCACCTGGAAGCTGCGGTACAGGCACAGGTAGGTGATGCCGAACTGCAGCGCCCCGGCCAGCCAGAAGCCGGCCAGCAAACGCCCCGGCAGGCCGCGCCAGAGAGTGAAGGGCAGGAACACCAGGGCGGCGATCAGCACCCGCGCCAGCACGGCGAAGTCGCTGTCGACGCGACCGGCCAGGTACTCGCCGATCAGGCTGAAGGAAAAGGCCCAGAGGGCCGTGACGACCAGCAGGTAGCGCATCTCAGCTCAGCTGGCTGCGCAGTTCCGCCAGTATCGCCGCGCTTTGCGGGCGCACCCCACGCCAGACGAAGAAGGCCTCGGCGGCCTGCTCCACCAGCATGCCCAATCCATCGATGCAGCGCGCCGCGCCATGCTCGGCCGCCCAGCGGTTGAAGGCAGTCGCCTGCTTGCCGTACATCATGTCGTAGCAGACGGTGTGGCCCGGCTGGATCAGGCTCGGGTCGAGCGGCGGCAGCTCGCCGGCCAGCGAGGCCGATGTGCCGTTGATGATCAGGTCGACCGGCTCGCTCAGCCAGTCGAAGCCGGCCGCGGCCACCGGGCCCAGGTCAGCGAACTCGCGAGCCAGCTGCTCGGCCTTCTCCACCGTGCGGTTGGCGATGGTCAGGCTCTGCGGCCCTTCGGCCAGCAGCGGCTCCAGCACGCCGCGTACGGCGCCGCCTGCGCCGAGCAGGAGGATGCGCTTGTCGGCCAGGTCGAGGCCGGCGTTGACCGTCAGGTCGCGGACCAGGCCGGCGCCGTCGGTGTTGTCACCGAGCAGGCGGCCGTCATCGAGCTTCTTCAGGGTGTTCACCGCACCGGCGCGACGGGCACGCTTGCTCAGCTCATCGGCCAGGCGATAGGCCTCTTCCTTGAACGGCACGGTGACGTTGCCGCCGCGGCCGGTGGCGAAGAAGGCGCGGGCGTAGCCAGCGAAATCGTCCAGCGGCGCCAGCAGGGCCTCGTAGGACAGCTGCTCGCCGGTCTGCGCGGCGAACATGCCGTGGATCAGCGGCGACTTGCTGTGGCCGATGGGGTTGCCGAACACGCCGTAACGATCGCTCACAGGCCAGCCTCGCCGAGCCAGTCGCGATCGGTCAGGAAGTATTCGGTCAGGCGCGCTTCTTCGCTGCCAGGTTCCGGCTTCCAGTCATAGCCCCAGCGCACGTGTGGCGGCAGCGACATGAGGATGGATTCGGTGCGCCCGCCGGACTGCAGGCCGAACAGGGTGCCGCGGTCGAACACCAGGTTGAACTCGACGTAGCGGCCGCGGCGGAAGGCCTGGAACTCGCGCTGCTGCTCGGTGAACGGGGTGGCCTTGCGCCGCTGCACGATCGGCAGGTAGGCCTGGATATAGGCATCGCCGATGGCGCGCAGGAAGGCGAAGCTGGTGTTGAAGTCCCACTGGTTGAGGTCGTCGAAGAACAGCCCGCCGATGCCGCGTGGCTCGCCGCGGTGCTTGAGGTGGAAGTAGCGGTCGCACCACTCCTTGAACTTCGGATAGACCTCGGCGCCGAACGGCGCGCAGGCGTCGCGGGCGACCTGGTGCCAGTGCACGCAGTCCTCCTCGTTGGCGTAGTAGGGCGTCAGGTCGAAGCCGCCGCCGAACCACCAAACCGCTTCCTCGCCTTCCTTCTCGGCGCTGAAGAAGCGCACGTTGGCGTGGGAGGTGGGCACGTGCGGGTTCTCCGGGTGGATCACCAGGGACACGCCCATGGCCTCGAAGCCGCGCCCGGCCAGTTCGGGGCGATGAGCGCTGGCCGATGGCGGCAGGCTGTCGCCGAACACGTGGGAGAAGTTCACGCCACCCTTCTCGATCAGCGCGCCGTTCTCGATCACCCGGGTACGGCCACCGCCACCGGCGGGGCGTTCCCAGCTGTCTTCGAAGAAACGGACACCGCCGTCTTCGGCTTCGAGGGCGGCGCAGATGCGATCCTGCAGATCGAGCAGGTAGGCCTTCACGGCCTGGGTACGTTCACTCACGGCAATGGTCCGGGGCAGAGGCGGAAGAGGGGCGCAAGCATACCATCGTCGCCCCCGGCGGACTTGACGGCCGTCAGTGCCGGCGCTTGGATGGTGTTCTTTGTCAGGAGTGCAGGACATGGCCAAACGCATCCAGTTTTCCCGCCACGGCGGCAGCGACGTGCTCGAGCTGGTCGACCAGCCGGCAGTCGAACCCGGCCCGCAGGAAGTGCGCGTACGCAACCGCGCCATCGGCCTCAACTTCATCGACACCTACTACCGCAGCGGCCTGTACCAGCCACCGAGCCTGCCATCCGGGCTGGGCGGCGAGGGCGCCGGCGAAGTGGAAGCGGTGGGCAGCGCGGTGAGCCATCTCAAGGTCGGCGACCGCGTGGCCTATGCCACCGGCCCGCTCGGCGCCTATGGCGAGCTGCATGTGCTGCCGGCGCAACACTTGGTCAAACTGCCGGACTCGATCTCCTTCGAGCAGGCCGCGGCAGTGCTGCTCAAGGGCCTCACCGTGCAGTACCTGCTGCGCCAGACCTACAAAGTCGAGGCCGGGCAGACCATCCTCTGGCACGCCGCAGCCGGCGGTGTCGGCCTGATCGCCTGCCAGTGGGCCAAGGCCCTGGGTGCCAACCTGATCGGTACCGTTTCATCGCCAGAGAAGGCGGCGCTGGCCAAGGCCAATGGCGCCTGGACGACCATCGACTACAGCCACGAGGACGTGGTGCAGCGCGTGCTGGAGCTGACCGGCGGGGCCAGGTGCCCGGTGGTGTACGACTCGGTGGGCAAGGACACCTGGGAGCGCTCGCTGGACTGCGTAGCGCCGCGCGGCCTGCTGGTCAGCTTCGGCAATGCCTCGGGCGCGGTCACCGGGGTCAACCTCGGCGTGCTGGCGCAGAAGGGTTCGCTCTACGTCACCCGACCGACCTTGGGCCACTACGCCAGCAATGCCGAGAACCTGCAGGCCATGGCCGACGAGCTGTTCGGCCTGATCGCCAGTGGCGCGATCAAGGTCGAGATCGGCCGCCGCTACGCGCTGGCCGATGCAGCACAGGCCCAGGACGCGCTGAGCGGCCGGCAGACCACCGGCTCGACCATCCTGATCCCGTGACTAGCCGCCACGATCTCGCGAGCTAGAGAAAAGCAAGGCGAAAGCGGCTGAGGAAGCGGAGTTGACTATTGGTCAATGAGCATTCCGAAGGCGCTTTCAACACAGTTTTCCGACGCGCAGCAGATCGTGGTCAGGATGGGCGGATTACATCGCCCGTACGCAGGTCGCGGATCAGGCTCGGATTACGGCGCCCGCCCAGGGAGCCGCCGAGCACGGCGTCCAACTGGCCGGGGAAGTACTGCTCGACGCGCAGGCGCGAACGCGCCGAGGGGCGACCCGCCGGGTTGGCCGAGGTGGACACCAGTGGCCCGGTGAGGGCGCAGAGGTCTCGTACCAGCGGGTGGTCACTGACGCGCAGGGCGACGCTGTCGTGGCGGCCGGTGATCCACTGTGGCAGGCGATCCTGGTGCGGTACCAGCCAGGTATTGGGCCCCGGCCAGGTGCTGGCCAGGCGGTCGATCCAGCGCTCGGGCAGGTCTTCGAGAAGGAAATCGAACTGCTCGATGCTGTCCGCCACCAGGATCAGGCCCTTGTGCACCGGGCGCTCCTTGAGCGCTAGCAGGCGATCTACCGCGGTCTCGTTCCATGGGTCGCAGCCCAGGCCCCAGACGGCCTCGGTGGGATAAGCGATCACCCCGCCTTCGCGTACCACGCGTGCCACCCGCTGTATCTGCCAACCGCTCATGCTCACCCCCATGGATTCTCTGGCGGCGAGTGTACCCAGCTCAGGGCGCGCGGTGTACCCAGCGCCCGGCCTCGCAGGCGACCAGGCCTTCCAGCTCCAGCTCGGTCAGGGCGATCAAAGTGGCGCTCAACTCCAGACCACAGGCCTGAGCCAGCCCCTCGCTGGTCTGCGGTGCGGCGCGCAACTGCGTCAGCAACGGATGGTCGATCTGCTCGGCCACCACAGCCGGCGCGACCGCCTGCCAGCCACGCAGCGCCTGGAGTATGTCGTCGACGCTCTCCACCAGGGTCGCCCCCTCGCGGATCAGCTGATGACAACCGCGGGCGCCCGGATGGTGGATCGAGCCAGGAATCGCATAGACCTCGCGGCCCTGCTCGGCGGCCAGGCGCGCGGTGATCAGCGAGCCGCTGGAGGGGCTGGCCTCGACCACCAGCACGCCCAGCGACAGGCCGCTGATGATGCGGTTGCGCCGTGGAAAATTGCTCGCCTGTGGCGGGCAATCCAGTGGCATCTCGGAGACCAGTGCGCCGCCATTAGCGACGATGCGCTCGGCCAGACCAGCATGGCGCTGCGGGTAGATGCGCTGCAGGCCGGTACCCAGCACGGCAACCGTCGCGCCACCCGCATCCAGCGCGCCCTGGTGTGCGGCGCCATCGATACCCAGGGCAAGACCACTGGTTATCACGAAGCCGCCACCGGCCAGGCTACGGGCGAAGGACGCTGCGGTATCCAGCCCCGGACGCGAAGCACGCCGGCTGCCGACCATGGCCAGTTGCGGGCGCTCGAGCGCGCCCCTGGCGCCAGCGACGAACAGCAGCGGCGGCGCATCGCTCAGCTCGGCCAGCAGAGCGGGATAGTCGGCGTCTTCCCACATCAGCAGCGACTGGCCCTCCTGCTCCAACCAGCGCAGAGCGGCGGTGGCACGCTCGCGGATATCCTCGCTACGCCTGACCTCGGCACAGGCCGCAGGCAACCCCAGGGAACGCCACGCAGCGGCGGGAGCACTGAGTGCCACGGAGGCACTGCCGAAGGCCTCCAGCAGCCGGCGAAAACGCCGGGGTCCAAGCTCGGGAAGACAATGCAGGCGCAGACGCGCCTCCAGTTCGGCGGGAGAGATGTGCATGGCGATCATCCTTGATCATTGCCGGAAAAGCAGAACCCCCGCGCTGGGCGGGGGTTCTGGGTGTTACGGGTTCTTCACCTTGTCCATCAGCGACAGGTCGCGACTGGCGTAGAGCACCAGGCCGTAACTGAGCTTCTCGTAGGTGCGGAACACCATCATCAGGCCGGAGCGCTCGTCGGGGATCTTCACCGACTCGCCGGTGATGCGGTCACGCACGGTCTCACCGGTCTTGTAGATGGCCAAGACGTTACCTTCGACCAGACCGTCGATCTTACCCTTGTTGATGGTCACCACATCGAACTGGCCAATACGATTCACGCCGCGCGGCACATCGAGGATCACACCGTTGATGTCGGTCTGCGGTTCGCTAGGCATGAACACCGAGTTCACCGCACGTTCTTCGGTGGGGAACAGACGGTCGCCCAAACGCACTTCCTGGGTGGAGCGGGTCAGGGTCAGGGTAGCGATGTCGCCTTCTTCGGCGACCATTTCACCGCTACCGATATCGTCGGCGTTGATGCCGAGGAACTCGTCGGTTTCCGGATCGGTGTAGACCTTACCCTGGCGGAAGATGCCATAAACCGGTTGGCCGTCATCGAAGGCACCGCGGGCGTAAACACGATCACCTGCACCGCTGACCACACGCTCGGCATTGCCGGCCACCACATAGGGGCGACCATTGAAGTCTTCCGGAGTGTCGATGATGCGGTTGCGCAGCAGGAAGCTATTGATCGCCTCCAGCGGGATGGTCGGAATAGCTTCGGCCATCGGCGTGCTACGAATTTGCGGCGACAGCTTGATGGTGCCGCGAGACTCGCCGCGGTTGAGCATCAGGCGCGGCTGGCCATCGACGTAGACCAGAGAGAGGGTGTCACCGGGGTAGATCAAGTGAGGATTCTCGATCTGCGGGTTGGCGTGCCACAGCTCGGGCCACTTCCACGGCTGGCTGAGGAACTTGCCAGAGATGTCCCACAGGGTATCGCCCTTGACCACGGTGTAGCGGTCCGGATGACCTTCCTTGAGCTGGACGGCTGCCTGGACCAGGCCACTCTGTACCAGACCGCCCGCAGCGACCAGCAGCAGGGCGAGTAGTGATTTCCTCATGCGGTGAATCCCTTTATTATGTGGCTGACGCCTGTAAGCCGCAGTAGCCGCGGCTTTTGAGCCGTTTTTCAAAGCTGCTCATCATCTTAGCAGCGGTTTTTTACTTTATTCCACAAGTGCATCACAAACAGCCATGGCCATTCTCAACATCCTCGAATTCCCCGATCCGCGCCTGCGCACCATCGCCAAGCCGGTGACCGTTTTCGATGCTGCCCTGTCGCAGCTGATCGACGACATGTTCGAGACCATGTACGCCGCCCCGGGCATTGGCCTGGCGGCCACGCAGATCAACGTGCACAAGCGCGTGGTGGTGATGGATCTGTCCGAGGACAAATCCGAGCCGCGGGTGTTCATCAACCCCGAGTTCGAGTCGCTGACCGAGCAGATGGACCAATACCAGGAAGGCTGCCTTTCGGTGCCGGGTTTCTACGAGAACGTCGACCGCCCGCAAAAGGTCAAGATCAAGGCCCAGGATCGCGACGGCAGCCACTACGAGCTGATCGCCGAAGGCCTGCTCGCCGTGTGCATCCAGCACGAGTGCGATCACCTCAACGGCAAGCTGTTCGTCGACTACCTGTCCAATCTCAAGCGCGACCGGATCAAGAAGAAGCTGGAAAAACAGCACCGCCAGCAAGCTTGAACCCGAACCCCAAAGGCTTGCTCCGGCAAGCCTTTTTCTTTTCATGTGAGTGAATCATGCGCATCGTCTTTGCCGGCACCCCGGAATTCGCCGCCAGCCACCTGCAGGCCCTGCTCGATGCGGGCCGTGACATCGTCGCCGTCTACACCCAGCCGGATCGCCCGGCTGGTCGCGGGCAGAAGCTGATGCCCAGCCCGGTCAAGCAGCTCGCTCTGCAGCACAATATCACCGTGTACCAGCCGCAGACCCTGCGCGACCCGACCGCCCAGGCCGAACTGGCCGCGCTCAAGCCGGACCTGATGGTGGTGGTGGCCTACGGCCTGATCCTGCCGCAGGTGGTGCTCGATACCCCGCGCCTGGGCTGCATCAACAGCCACGCCTCGCTGCTACCGCGCTGGCGCGGCGCCGCGCCGATCCAGCGTGCGGTGCAGGCCGGCGATGCCAGCAGCGGCGTCACCGTGATGCAGATGGAAGCAGGGCTGGATACCGGCCCCATGCTGCTCAAGGTCACCACCACCATCACCGCCGAAGACACCGGCGGCAGCCTGCACGATCGTCTGGCGCAGCTGGGCTCGGCGGCCGTGGTCGAGGCCGTGACCAAGCTGGCCGCCGGCGAGCTGCAAGGCGAAGTGCAGGACGATAGCCTGGCCACCTATGCGCACAAGCTGAACAAGGATGAGGCACGCCTCGACTGGAGCCGCCCGGCCGATGAGCTGGAGCGCCTGGTACGCGCCTTCAATCCCTGGCCGATCTGCCACAGCACATTGAACGGCGAACCACTCAAGGTGCTGGCCGCGCAGCTGGGCGAAGGCAAAGGTGCCTCAGGCACAGTGCTGGCTGCCGACAAGAACGGTCTGACCATCGCCTGTGGCGAAGGCGCCCTGCGCCTGACCCGCCTGCAGCTGCCCGGCGGCAAGCCGCTGGCCTTCAGTGACCTGTACAACAGCCGCCGCGAGCAGTTCGCCCCCGGCCTGGTGCTCGGTCAATGAATCCACGCCTGGCCGCCGCCCGCGCCCTGGCGGCGGTGCTCAATGGCAAGGCCTCGCTGGGCAGCAGCCTGCCGCCGTTGCTGGACAAGGTCGAGGCACGTGACCGCGGCCTGGCCCAGGACCTGGCCTTTGGCACTGCACGCTGGCAGCCGCGCCTGCAGCTGCTCGCCGACAAGCTGCTGCAGAAGCCGTTCAAGGCCGCCGACCGCGACGTCGAGGCCCTGCTGCTGGTCGGCCTGTACCAGCTGCTGCATACCCGCATCCCGGCCCACGCCGCCATCGGCGAGACGGTGGCCTGCGTCGACAAGCTGAAGAAGTCCTCGCTCAAGGGCCTGCTCAACGGCGTGCTGCGCAATGCCCAGCGCGATCACGAGGCGCTATTCGCCGAGTTGGATCGCGACCCGGTGCTGCACACCGCGCACCCGCGCTGGCTGCAGAAACGCCTGAAGGCCGACTGGCCCGAGCACTGGCAGGCGATCTGCGCCGCCAACAACCAGCACCCGCCCTTGATCTTGCGGGTCAATCGCCGTCATGGCAGCCGCGATGCCTACCTCGCCGAGCTGCGCGCCGCCGGCATCGAAGCCGAGCCCTGCGCCTTCAGCCGCGATGGCATCCGCCTGCTGCAACCCTGCGACGTGAAGACCCTGCCGGGCTTCGCGGAAGGCCGCGTCAGCGTGCAGGACGAAGCCGCCCAGCTGGCCGCCGACCTGCTCGACCTGGCGCCCGGCCAGCGCGTACTGGATGCCTGCGCCGCGCCCGGCGGCAAGACCTGCCACCTGCTCGAAGCCGAACCGGGCCTGAAAGAGGCTATCGCCCTGGACCTGGAGCCGGCGCGCCTGGCTCGGGTGCAGGAGAATCTCGACCGCCTCAAGCTCAAGGCCACCCTGGTCGCCGCCGATGGCCGCGACGTGGCTGGCTGGTGGGACGGCAAGCCATTCCAGCGCATCCTGCTCGACGCGCCCTGCTCAGCCACCGGGGTGATTCGCCGCCACCCGGACATCAAGCTGACCCGCCAGGCCGACGACATCACCGCCCTCGCCACCCTGCAAGGCGAGTTGCTCGATGCCCTGTGGCCAACCCTGGAGGTCGGCGGTGTGCTGCTCTATGCCACCTGCTCGGTGCTGCCGGAGGAGAACCGCGACAACATCGCCGCCTTCCTCGCCCGCACCCCCGGCGCGCGCGAGCTGGATATCGCCGGCGCCTTCGGCCTCAAGCAGGCCCACGGCCGCCAGCTGCTGCCGCAGGCCGAAGGCCACGACGGCTTCTACTATGCCAAGCTGATCAAGATCGCCGCATCACGCGGCTAACGGAGTGATCGCGTGAAAATCATCATTCTCGGCGCAGGGCAGGTCGGCGGCACCCTCGCGGAGCACCTGGCCAGCGAGGCCAACGACATCACCGTGGTCGACACCGATGCCGACCGCCTGCGCGACCTCGGCGATCGCCTGGACATCCGCACCGTGGTCGGCCGTGGCTCGTTCCCCACCGTGCTGCGCCAGGCCGGCGCCGATGACGCCGACATGCTGGTGGCGGTGACCAATAGCGACGAGACCAACATGGTTGCCTGCCAGGTCGCCTACACCCTGTTCCACACCCCGACCAAGATCGCCCGGGTGCGCGAGTCGGCCTACCTGACCCGCGAGGCGCTGTTCGACAACGAGGCCATCCCGGTCGACGTGCTGATCAGCCCCGAGCAGGTGGTGACCAACTACATCAAGCGCCTGATCGAATACCCCGGCGCCCTGCAGGTGATCGACTTCGCCGAGGGCAAGGCCCAGCTGGTGGCGGTCAAGGCCTACTACGGCGGTCCGCTGGTCGGCCAGCAGCTGCGTCAGCTGCGCGAGCACATGCCCAACGTCGATACCCGCGTGGCCGCCATCTTCAGGCGCAACCGACCGATCATGCCGCAGGGCGACACGGTGATCGAAGCCGACGACGAGGTGTTCTTCATCGCCGCCAAGGCCCACATCCGCGCGGTGATGAGCGAACTGCGCCGCCTCGAGGACAGCTACAAGCGCATCGTCATCGCTGGCGGCGGGCATATCGGCGAGCGCCTGGCCGAGGCCATCGAGAGCCGCTACCAGGTGAAGATCATCGAGATGAACCCGGCGCGCTGCCGCTACCTCTCGGACAACCTGGAAAGCACCATCGTCCTGCAGGGCAGCGCCTCCGACCGCGACCTGCTGGTGGAAGAGAACATCAACGAGGCCGACATCTTCCTCGCCCTGACCAACGACGACGAGGCCAACATCATGTCCTCGCTGCTGGCCAAGCGCCTGGGCGCGCGCAAGGTGATGACCATCATCAACAACCCTGCCTATGTCGACCTGGTCCAGGGCGGCGATATCGACATCGCCATCAGCCCACAGCTGGCCACCATCGGCACCCTGCTGACCCACGTGCGCCGTGGCGATATCGAGAGCGTGCACAGCCTGCGCCGTGGCGCGGCCGAGGCCATCGAGGCCATCGCCCACGGCGACTCGCGCTCGAGCAAGGTGGTCGGCAAGATGATCGAGGAGATCGCCCTGCCGCCGGGCACCACCATCGGTGCGGTGATCCGCGACGAGGAAGTGCTGATCGCCCACGACGACACCGTGATCGAATCCGGCGACCACGTGATACTGTTCCTCGTCGACAAGAAGTACATCCGCGACGTGGAGCGCCTGTTCCAGGTCGGTCTGACCTTCTTCTGAACCACGAGGCCCCTTTGGCATGACCACGCCGGAGTCCCTGGAAAAATTGCTGGCCCGTGGGGTGGACAACGCCCTGCTGCGCTTCGGCCTGGGCAAGGCCTACCTCGACGGCAACCAGCCCGCCGCCGCCGCCGAACACCTGCAGAAATGCCTGGGCTTCGACCCCAACTATTCGGCGGCGTGGAAGCTGCTCGGCCAGGCCTGCCAGCGCCAGGGCATGCTCGAGGAGGCGCGTCAGGCCTGGCACAACGGCCTGGAAGTGGCGCGCAAACGCGGCGACAAGCAGACCGAGAAGGAAATGATGGTGTTCCTGCGCCGCCTGGAGAAGACGGCCGGCAGCGAGAGCCGTTAGTCCTCGCGGCGGAAGATCAGCGCTACGCCGCTGGGCTCGAAGCGCACCACCTGCATCTGCACTATCGGCGCCGGGATCGGCAGGCCCTGGACCTGACCGCTGACCACTTCACCGATCTGCAACAGGCTCTGCGCCTCGTCGATCACCACGAACACGCCGCTGTCGGAGATGTCGCGCGTGGTGACCAGCATCTGGCCATGCACCGGATGGTCGATGCGCAGCTGGACCTTGAGCGGTGTCCGCTTGTGCTCGCGCTTGTTGTCGTCCATGCCCATCCCGTTTGCGTGGCTGAAAGTTGAGTGCTCAGACGGTAAAGGCTAAGCGCTCGCGCATCAATACCATTTCTGCTCGCCGTCCGGGCGCTTCTTGAAGCGCTTCATACTCCACATGTACTGGCTGGGGTAGCTGCGCACGTAGCGCTCGACCACCTGGCTCATGGCCGCCACGCCTTCTTCGACGCTCTCGCTATACATGCCCTCGGGCGCAGCCTCGAGAATCACCTTGTAGCCGCTGCCATCGGGCAGGCGCAGGGCATGCAGGAACACGCCGACGGCCTTGCCGCCGGTGAGCATGCCCGGGACGAACTTGCTGGTCAGCGCGGTGGTACCGAGGAAGGGCACAAATACGCCGCTGGAGCGGCTCGGCTCGGGGTCCGCCGGGATGCCCACGGCGCCGCCTTTGCGCACTTCCTTGATCACGCTGAGGATGCCTTCCTTGGTCGACGGGGCGACGCGGTTACCCATCTGTACCCGCTGCTTCTGCAGCAGCTCGTCCACCGCCTTGAGTTTCGGCGGGCGGTAGAAAATGATCGGTTTGCACTGGCTGCAGTAGAAGTGGTTGAGCACTTCCCAGTTGCCCAGGTGGCTGGTGATGCCGACCACGCCCTTGCCGGAGGCCAGCGCCTGCTGCAGCACGTCCAGGCCTTCCACCTCACGCACCAGCTTGAGCGACTTCTCCGCCGGCCAGATCCAGGCGCAGGCGCTCTCGGTCAGGGTCTTGGCGATGTCTTTGAGGCTCTGCTCGGTCAGCCGGTCCAGCCCAGCCTTGTCCAGCTCGGGGAAGCACTTGCTCAGGTTGATCCGCACCACCTCGCGCGAACCGTTGGGTAGCTTCCACATCAGCCAGCCAATGGCATTGCCCACTGCCTGCACCGCGCGCCAGGGCAGCAGGGCGAACAGACACAGAAAACCGACGACCAGGGCACCTTTGAGCTTCTCCACGGAAGACTCCTGAAAATTGGCTGGGGCGGCATTGTAACGGCTGTGCCCGTCGGGATCAGCCTAGCCGCGCTCGCGGCTTCAGCCGGCGCCGCCGAGGGCGCGGTAGCGGTCGCAGTCGCGGGTGTGGTCCATGACCATGCCCGCCGCCTGCATGTAGGCGTAGCAGATGGTCGGCCCGACGAAGGTGAAGCCCAGCTTCTTCAGCGCCTTGCTCATCGCCTCGGCCTCCGGCGTCACCGCCGGCACATCGCCGCGACCGCTGAACTGGTTGATCTTCGGCGCACCGCCGACGAAGGACCAGAGCAAGCCTGCCGGGTCCTCCAGCTTGAGCCAGGCCCGCGCGTTCTTGCGTGCGGCCTGCAGCTTCAGGCGATTGCGGATGATGCCGGGGTCCTGCATGCGCTCCTCGATCTCCTCGTCGGTCATCAGCGCCAGGCGCTCGGCATCGAAACCGAACAGCACCTGGCGATAGCGCTCGCGCTTCTTCAGCACGGTGATCCACGACAGTCCGGCCTGGAAGCCTTCCAGCAGCAGCATCTCGAACAACCACTGCGGGTCGCGCTGCGGCACGCCCCATTCCTCGTCGTGGTAGGCGATGTACAGCGGGTCGTCGTTGCACCAGAAGCAGCGCGGCATGGCATTCACCATCCAGAAAAAGAAGAAGCGCAACTATGCCCGGATTTGCCGTTGCGGCGCACCTTGGCGCAGGCCAACGACAGCGCCGTTACAGTCGCCCGTCGGCCTGCAGCAGGCTTTCCAGGCAGTGTTCCTGAATTCCGTAGAACTGCTTGATGCCCTGGATCTTCTCCAGCAGCGCGCTTGGCTCCACCGGCTCGGGGCGTTTCACCGCAAGAATCATCTTGTTCTTGTTGGTGTGCTCCAGCGAGACGAACTCGAACACCTTGGTCTCATAGCCGCTGGCTTCCAGCAGCAGGGCGCGCAGGCTGTCGGTGACCATCTCGGCCTCCTGGCCCAGGTGCACACCGTACTGCAGCATGGGCTTGAGCAGGCTCGGCATCTGCATCTGCGGGCGGATCTGCTTGTGGCAGCAGGGCGAGCACATGATGATCGCAGCATCGCTGCGAATGCCCAGGTGCAGGGCGTAGTCGGTGGCCACGTCACAGGCGTGCAGGGCGATCATGATATCGATGGCGGCCGGGGTGTAGGTGCGCACATCGCCATGCTCGAAGCTCAGGCCTGGCTGCTCCAGGCGGGCCGCCGCCGTGTTGCCCAGGCGCACCATGTCTTCGCGCAGTTCCACGCCGGTGACCTGGCCCTGCAGGCCCAGGCTGTTGCGCAGGTAGTCGTGCATGGCGAAGGTCAGGTAACCCTTGCCCGAACCGAAGTCGACCGCATGGATCGGCAGCTGCGGATCACGCTGCTGCAGCGGCGAATGGCTCAGAGCGTGGGAAAACACCTCGATGAACTTGTTGATCTGCTTCCACTTGCGCGCCATCGCCGGCACCAGCTCGTGCTTGGCGGTGGTCACCCCAAGATCGGTGAGGAACGGCCGGCTCAGCTCGAGGAAGCGCTTCTTCTCCCGGTCATGGCCGGCGGCAGGCGCCTCGCGCTCGAGCGCCTTGCCGACGAACAGACGCGCCTTGTCCTTCTTGCCGAAGGTCAGCTGCACATCATCGGTCAGCGATAGCAGGTGGGCGTTCTTGAACGCCGTAGGCAGCAGGCTGGCGATATGCGCCAGGGCTTCGGCCACGGGCAGGTTCTTGGTGATATCGCGGGTCTTGTAGGTCGAGACGAACGACAGGCAGGCCTGGCCTTTGACCGTGACCGGACGAATGGTCAGGCGCTGCAGCTCGGCTTCCTCGCCCTGGTACTTGCTCAGCAGCAGCTTGACCAGGGTGTTCTGCACCACGCTGGTTTCCAGCAGGGCGAGAAAATCGTCGCGGGCGGCTGTGGCGGCGGAGGGCTGGGGTTCGACTGACATGACAAGGGCCTGAATAAACGCTGCCGAGACCGGCAAGGGGCGGTAATGCTACAGGGTACGCAGCATGCGTGCGCGCAGGGCTGACGGAGTACGCCTGCCGCCACCTCCCGCGCGGGGTTGATCGGGTATACTGCCCGGCTTTATTGCAAACGCCTCGACACCGGTGGAATTCGTGAGCCAAACAACGCCCGACGTGAGCACCTTCCAAGGCCTGATCCTCGCCCTGCAAAGCTATTGGGCCGAGCAAGGCTGCGTGATCCTGCAACCCTACGACATGGAGATGGGTGCCGGTACCTTCCACACCGCCACCTTCCTGCGCGCCATCGGTCCGGAGACCTGGAACGCCGCCTACGTACAGCCCTCGCGCCGCCCGGCCGACGGCCGCTACGGCGAGAACCCCAACCGCCTGCAGCACTACTACCAGTTCCAGGTGGTGCTCAAGCCGAACCCGGAGAACATCCAGGACCTGTACTTGGAATCGCTGCGCCGCATCGGCGTCGACACCCTGGTGCACGACATCCGCTTTGTCGAAGACAACTGGGAATCGCCGACCCTCGGCGCCTGGGGCCTGGGCTGGGAAGTCTGGCTGAACGGCATGGAAGTCACCCAGTTCACCTACTTCCAGCAGGTCGGCGGCGTCGAGTGCTACCCGGTCACCGGCGAGATCACCTACGGTCTCGAGCGCCTGGCCATGTACCTGCAGGGCGTCGACTCGGTGTATGACCTGGTCTACTCCGACGGCCCGTTCGGCAAGGTCACCTACGGCGACGTGTTCCACCAGAACGAAGTGGAGCAGTCCACCTTCAACTTCGAACACGCCAACGTCGACAAGCTGTTCGACCTGTTCGACTTCTACGAGTCCGAGGCCAACCGCCTGATGGAGCTGCAGCTGCCGCTGCCGGCCTACGAAATGGTGATCAAGGCCTCGCACAGCTTCAACCTGCTCGACGCCCGCCGCGCCATCTCGGTGACCGCGCGCCAGCAGTACATCCTGCGCGTGCGCACCCTGGCGCGGAACATCGCCCAGAGCTACCTGCTGGCCCGCGCCAAGCTCAGCTTCCCGATGGCCACCCCCGAACTGCGTGACGAAGTACTGGCCAAGCTGAAGGAGGCCGAATAATGAATGCTCAGGATTTTCTGGTTGAACTGGGCACCGAAGAGCTGCCACCCAAGGCCCTGAAGAGCCTCGGCGAAGCCTTCCTCGCCGGTATCGAAAAGGGCCTCAAGGGCGCCGGCCTGAGCTATGCCAAGGCGCGCTACTACGCCGCGCCGCGCCGCCTGGCGGTGCTGGTCGAGCAGCTCGCCGCGCAACAGCCGGATCGCACCGTCAACCTCGACGGCCCGCCCGTGCAGGCGGCCTTCGACAAGGACGGCAACCCGACCCAGGCGGCGTTGGGCTTCGCCAAGAAGTGCGGCGTCGAGCTGAGCCAGATCGACACCAGCGGCCCGAAACTGAAATTCAGCCAGTCGATCGCCGGCCAGCCGGCCGCCGGCCTGCTGCCGGGCATCGTCGAGGCCTCCCTCGGCGAGCTGCCGATTCCCAAGCGCATGCGCTGGGCCGCGCGCAAGGACGAGTTCGTGCGTCCGACCCAGTGGCTAGTGATGCTGTTCGGCGACGCCGTGGTCGACTGCGAGATCCTCGCCCAGAAGTCTGGCCGCATCTCGCGTGGCCATCGCTTCCACGCCAACCGTGACGTGACCATTGCCAGCCCGGCCAGCTACGCCGAAGATCTGCGCGCCGCCTACGTGGTCGCCGACTTCGCCGAGCGCCGCCAGCAGATCGCCGCTCGCGTCGAAGAACTGGCCCGCGCCGAGAACGGCACCGCCATCGTCCCGCCGGCCCTGCTCGATGAAGTCAGCGCCCTGGTCGAGTGGCCGGTGCCGCTGGTCTGCTCCTTCGAGGAGCGCTTCCTCGCTGTGCCGCAGGAAGCCCTGATCACCACCATGCAGGACAACCAGAAGTACTTCTGCCTGGTCGACGGCAACGGCAAGCTGCTGCCGCGCTTTATCACCGTGGCCAACATCGAGTCGAAGGACCCGGCGCAGATCGTTTCCGGCAACGAGAAAGTCGTACGCCCGCGCCTGACCGACGCCGAGTTCTTCTTCAAGCAGGACAAGCGCCAGCCGCTGGAGAAGCGTAACGAGCGCCTGGCCAACGTGGTGTTCCAGGCCCAGCTCGGCAGCGTGTTCAACAAGGCCGAGCGGGTATCGAAACTGGCGGCCTTTATCGCCGAGCGCATCGGCGGCGACGCCACTCGCGCCGCGCGTGCCGGCATCCTGTCCAAGTGCGACCTGGCTACCGAGATGGTCGGCGAGTTCCCGGAGATGCAGGGCATCGCCGGCTACTACTACGCCAAGCACGACGGCGAAGCCGATGACGTGGCCCTGGCGCTGAACGAGCAGTACATGCCGCGTGGCGCCGGCGCCGAGCTGCCGCAGACCCTGACCGGCGCGGCCGTGGCCGTGGCCGACAAGCTCGACACCCTGGTCGGCATCTTCGGCATCGGCATGCTGCCGACCGGCTCCAAGGACCCCTACGCCCTGCGTCGCGCGGCGCTGGGCGTGCTGCGCATCCTGATCGAGAAGCAGCTGGACCTCGACCTGGTCGAGGCCGTCGCCTTCTCCATCGGCCTGTACGGCGACAAGGTCAAGGCCGAAGGCCTGGCCAGCCAGGTGCTGGACTTCATCTTCGACCGCCTGCGTGCGCGCTACGAAGACGAAGGCGTGGACGTTGCCGTGTACCAGGCCGTGCGTGCCCTCAAGCCCGCCGCGCCGCTGGACTTCGACCAGCGCGTGCAGGCCGTGCAGGCCTTCCGCAAGCTGCCGGAAGCCGCCGCCCTGGCTGCCGCCAACAAGCGCGTGTCCAACCTGCTGAGCAAGTACGAAGGCCAGGTCGCCGCCAGCGCCGAAGCCCACTACTTCGACAACCCGGCGGAGTTCAGCCTGTACTCGGCGATCCAGCAGGCCGCCCAGGCCGTGCAGCCGATGGCCGCCGCGCGCTGCTACCGCGAGTCGCTGGAACGCCTGGCGACCCTGCGCGAGCCGGTGGACGCGTTCTTCGAGGCCGTGCTGGTCAACGCCGAGGATGCCTCGGTGCGCGCCAACCGCTACGCGCTGCTCAACCAGCTGCGTGGCCTGTTCCTCGGCGTCGCCGACATCTCCCTGCTGGGCTGACGGTCAACCGGGCGGCGCAAGGCCGCCCGGTCACCCTGGTAAGCGTATGAAACTGCTGATTCTCGACCGCGACGGCGTCATCAACCAAGACTCCGACGCCTATATCAAATCCCTCGACGAATGGATCCCGGTCCCCGGCTCCATCGACGCCATCGCGCGCCTGAGCCGCGCCGGCTGGACCGTGGCCGTGGCCACTAACCAATCGGGCCTGGCGCGCGGCTATTACGACCTGGCCACGCTGGAGTCCATGCACGCGCGCCTGCGCCAACTGGTGGCAGAGCAGGGCGGTGAAGTCGGCCTGATCGTGCATTGCCCGCACGGCCCGGACGCTGGCTGCGACTGCCGCAAGCCCAAGCCGGGCATGTTGCTGCAGATCGCTGCGCACTACGGCACGGAACTGGCAGGTGTGTGGTTCGTGGGCGACAGCAAGGGTGACCTGGAAGCCGCCCTGGCCGTCCATTGCCAACCCGTTCTGGTGAAGACCGGCAAGGGCGAGCGCACGCTGGCCAAGCCGTTGCCAGCGGGAACCCTGATATTCGATGATCTGGCGGCGATAGCCGACCAGCTTCTGCTCTAGGAGAGCCCGAGTCCCATGACGACAGTGCAGGCCATCAGAACCTTCTTCTTCTACCTGCTGCTGTCGTCCAGCTCGTTCTTCTGGTGCATCCTCTGCGTGTTCATTGCACCCTTCCTGCCGTTCCGTGCCCGCTACCGCCTGGTGGTGCAGGCCTGGTGCAGCTGCGCCACCTGGCTGGCCAAGGTGGTGGTCGGCATCCGCTACGAGGTGCACGGCCTGGAGAACATCCCGCAGCAGCCCTGCGTGATCCTCGCCAAGCACCAGAGCACCTGGGAAACCTTCTTCCTCTCCGCCTTCTTCGAGCCGCTGTCGCAGGTGGTCAAGCGCGAGCTGCTGTACGTGCCGTTCTTCGGCTGGGCGATGGCCATGCTGCGCCCGATCGCCATCGACCGCAGCAATCCTAAGGCCGCACTCAAGCAGCTGGCCAAACAGGGCGACGAGCGCATCAAGCAGGGCGCCTGGGTGCTGGTGTTCCCCGAGGGCACGCGTATTCCGCCGGGCCAGATCGGCAAGTTCTCCCGCGGCGGCGCGGCCCTGGCGGTGAACGCCGGCCTGCCGGTGCTGCCGATCGCCCACAACGCCGGCGAGTTCTGGCCCAAGCAGGGCTGGGCCAAGTACCCAGGCACCATCCAGGTGGTGATCGGCCCGGTCATGCACGCCCAGGGCGAAGGCCCGCGCGCCATCGCCGAGCTCAACGAGCGCGCCTACGCCTGGGTCGCCAAGACGCAGCAGGAAATCAGCGGCATCACGCCGGAAATGGCCCAGGAGAGCGCCTCCAGCGCCGCCTGAGCATCTGTGGATAAGCTGTGCAAGAAATACCAGCAGAGTGCCATTACAGAGCGTAACTAGCTGATTTAAATGCGATTACTAGAAAGTCCAAGGATAGGCTCGGCGGGGTATAAGTTTTTCGCGCGGCAGTGCACGTTCTGCGCGGAACGCCGCCCCGGCAAAGCGGTTAAGCTAAGCGCACTTCGCATCGTGAAAGGGATTTTCGCTCCATGCCGTCGATCTACCAGCTCAAGCCACGCTTCCAGAACCTGCTGCGCCCCGGCGTGCAGCGTCTCTATGATCGTGGCGTCACCGCCAACCAGGTGACCCTGGCCGCAGCTGTGGTCTCCGTACTGCTCGGCGCGCTGCTGGCGATCTTCCCCGACATCACCTGGCTGTTCGCCCTGATCCCGCTGTGGATGCTGCTGCGCATGGCCCTGAACGCCGTGGACGGCATGCTCGCCCGCGAGTTCGGCCAGCAATCCAAGCTCGGCGCCTACCTCAACGAACTGAGCGACGTGGTGGCCGACAGCGCCCTGTACCTGCCCTTCGCCCTGCTTGCCGGCGTCTCGCCGACCCTGGTGGTGCTGGTGGTAGTGCTGGCGGTGATCAGCGAATACGCCGGCGTGCTCGGCCCGATGGTCGGTGCCTCGCGTCGCTACGACGGGCCCATGGGCAAGAGCGACCGCGCCTTCTGCTTCGGCGTGCTGGGCGCCGGTGTGGCGTGCGGCCTGCTACCGGCGTCTTGGATAAACGGGCTGCTGGCCGTGATCCTGCTGTTGCTGCTGGCGACCCTGGTCAACCGCGTGCGCCAAGGCCTGGCCGAGGTGGCACAACCCTCTCAATCGGAATAGGGACATTTCGATGCGCGACTGCAAGACGGCTGTCTTCCTCACCCACGACGGCGTGGAACTGCTCTATCGCCACTGGCCCGCCAGCCAACCTGGCGACGGCCCGCGCAAGGCGGTGGTGATGTTCCACCGCGGCCACGAGCATGGCGGGCGCATGGCCCACCTGCCGGCCGAACTGGACCTGCCCGACTACGACTTCTTCGCCTGGGATTCCCGCGGTCATGGCCTGTCGCCCGGCGCCCGCGGCGACAGCCCGAGCTTCGCCACCAGCGTGCGCGACGTGCAGACCTTCCTCGACCATATCAGCGCGACACACGCCATCCAACAGACCGATATGGCGGTGCTGGCGCAGAGCGTCGGCGCGGTGATCATCAGCACCTGGGCCCACGACTACGCGCCCAAGGTGCGCTGCCTGGTGCTAGCCTCGCCGGCGTTCAAGGTCAAACTCTACGTACCTTTCGCCCGCCCGAGCCTGAAGCTGCTGCGCCAGTGGCGCGGTAATTTCTTCGTCAACAGCTACGTCAAGGCGCGTTTCCTCAGCCACGATCCGGAGCGCATCGCCTCGTTCGAGAACGACCCGCTGATCACCCGGCCGATCTCGGTCAACATGCTGCTCGGCCTGTACGACGCTGCCGAGCGGGTGGTGGCCGATGCCCAGGCGATCCAGGTGCCGACCCAGCTGCTGATCTCCGGCGCCGACTTCGTCGTGCACCGCCAGCCGCAGGAGCAGTTCTTCCAGCGCCTGGGCAGCCTGCGCAAGGAGCAGCACATCCTCCCCGGCTTCTTCCACGACACCCTTGGCGAGCGCGATCGCGCGCATGCCCTGAGCCGGGCGCGGCGCTTTATCCTGGAAAGCTTCGAGCAGCCGGCCACGCGGCCTTCGCTGCTGGATGCCGACCGCTGCGGCTGGAGCTGCGCCGAAGCCGAGAGCCTGGCCGCGCCACTGCCGAAGAACTCGCTGGGCGACCTGTACTGGCGCACCACTCGCGCCGGCCTCAAGCTCGGCAATGGGTTGTCCGACGGCGTGAAGCTGGGCTTCGAAATCGGCTTCGACTCCGGCAGCACTCTGGACTACGTCTACCGCAACCAGCCGTCCGGCAAGTCCGCCTTGGGCCGTCTGATCGATCAGAACTACCTCAACTCCATCGGCTGGCGCGGCATTCGCCAGCGCAAGGTGCATGCCGAAGAGCTGCTGCGCCTGGCCATGGGCCGGCTGCGCGAAGCGGGCAGGGCGGTACGCATCGTCGATATCGCCGCCGGCCATGGCCGCTACATCCTCGAATCGCTCGAAGGGCTGGAGCACAAGCCGGACTCGATCCTGCTGCGCGACTACAGCGACATCAACGTGCGCGACGGCAGTGCGCTGATCGAGCAGAAGGGCCTCGGTGACATCGCTCACTTCGTCAAAGGCGATGCCTTCGACAAAGCCGACCTGGCTGCTCTCGAGCCCAAGCCGACCCTGACGGTGGTCTCCGGCCTGTACGAGCTATTCGGCAGCAACCAGATGATCGGCGACTCGTTGGCCGGCCTGGCTGCGGCGGTCGAGGAGGGCGGCTACCTGGTCTACACCGGCCAGCCCTGGCATCCGCAGCTGGAGCTGATCGCTCGCGCCCTGACCAGCCACCGCCAAGGCCAGGCCTGGGTCATGCGCCGCCGTAGCCAGGCAGAGATGGACCAGCTGGTCGAGGCCGCCGGCTTCCGCAAGCTGGAACAGCGCATCGACGAATGGGGCATCTTCAGCGTGTCCCTGGCCCAGCGGGTGTCCTGATGCAGGCTGCCCGCGAGACCGGATTGTGGAAGCGCGGGGTCCTCTGGCTGTTGCTGCTCGCCCCACTGTTCTTCGCCAGCTACGGCTTCGCCAACTGGCTGACCGCGCAGCGCGACGACGTCGGCAGCCTGGTGTTCGCCTGGGAAAGCGTGACGCCGCTGTGGGCCTGGACCATCGTGCCCTACTGGTCGATCGACCTGCTCTATGGCTTGTCCTTCCTGCTCCCGGCCACGCGCCGGGAGATGGACCGGCATGCCCTGCGTCTGCTCAGCACGCAGATAATTTGCGTCGCCTGCTTTCTGCTCTGGCCGTTGCGCTTCACCTTCGAGCGCCCGGAGCTGAGCGGCTTCTTCGGCTGGATGTTCGATGTACTGATGGGCTTCGACAAACCGTTCAACCAGGCGCCCTCGCTACATATCGCGCTGCTGGTGGTGATCTGGACGATGTTTGCCCGGCATACCCGCGGCGTGCTGCTGCGCGGACTGCTGCATGGCTGGATGGCGTTGATCGGCCTGTCGGTACTGACCACCTGGCAGCACCACTTCATCGACGTGCCGACCGGCGCCCTGGCCGGCTGGCTGTGCGTCTGGCTGTGGCCGGTCGAGGGCCGTAGCCCGCTGCACAACCTGCGTCTGGTCCGCGAGCCGCAGCGTTGGCGCCTGGCCCTGCGCTATGGGCTGGGCAGCGCCGTCTGCGCCGCCCTGGTGGTCAATCTCGGCGGCGCCTGGCTATGGCTGTTGTGGCCCTGCGCCTCGCTGCTGCTGGTCGCGCTGAACTACGCGCTGTTCGGCGCCGCCGGTTTCCAAAAGCGCGCCGACGGCTCGCTCGGCTCCGCCAGCACCTGGCTGCTCGCCCCCTACCTGCTCGGCGCCTGGATCAACTCGCGACTGTGGACGCGCAAGCATCCGCAGCCGGATCAGGTGGTGGAGGGCATCTGGCTCGGTCGTGTGCCAAGCGCAGATGAAGCAGCGCCCTTCGCCGCGGTGCTGGACCTGAGCGCCGAACTGCCGGTCCACCTGCCCGGCAAGACCTATCGCAACCTGCCGCTGCTCGACCTGGTCGCACCGAATACCGAGGCCTGCCGCCAGGGCGCCGAGCTGATCGAGCAACTGCGCCAACAGGGGCCACTGCTGGTCTGCTGCGCCCTCGGCTACTCGCGCAGCGCCACCCTAGTCGCCGCCTGGCTGCTGCATAGCGGCCGCGCCAGTAGCGTCGAGCAGGCCATCGAGCTGATCCGTGCCGCACGCCCGCAGATCGTGCTCGGCGAAGCGCAGCGCCTGGCGCTGCAGGGGCTGCTGCAGCCGACCGTGAGCCTGGAGGTGGCGCATGGCCTCTGAGATGCAACTGGCCCTGGTCGCCGCCCTGCTGCGTCGCGGCCGTGGCCTGGACCTGCTATCCAACGCCCTGACCCTGCTCGCTCTCGCCTACGGCCTGGCGCCGCTGCTCGGCGCGCCACACAGCGCCGCCAGCAGCCTGCTCTGCGGCCTGCTGGTGATGCTCGGCCTAGCGCAGAAGTACTGGGCCATCCGCGTGGCGCTGGATGCCGAGCTGTTCGCCCGCCTGGCCGCCGATACTGCACACCTGGCCGAGCACACCAGCGACCTGGACCAGGCGCTGCACAGCCTCGGCCTGCAGCCCGCCAGCACTCAACCACGCGACTGGCAGGAGCGCTGCCGCGGCGCCGTGCGCCTGCTGCGTCTGCAGGCCGCCTGGCTAGTCGCCCAACTGCTGCTGGCCCTCAGCATCATTCTCGCCACACCCTGGCTTTCCCTGGCTGGATAAAGGAGTCAGATCCATGCTCGCTTCGCTTACCGCCTTCGCCATCACCTCGGCGGCTCGTCTGCTGACCGGCGCCCGCGCCCTCTGGCTGGGCTGCACAGCCCAACCGGTACAGCGCCTGTACTACGCCAACCACAGCAGTCACGGCGACTTCGTTCTGCTGTGGGCCTCGCTGCCGCCGGAACTGCGCCGGCGCACCCGCCCGGTGGCCGGCTCCGACTACTGGATGAGTGGCGACCTGCGCCGCTTCCTGATCCGCGATGTATTCAACGGCGTACTGGTCGATCGTGAGCAGCGCTCGCCACAGACCAACCCGCTGCAGTCGATGCTCGAGGCGCTGGACCAGGGCGACTCGCTGATCATCTTCCCCGAAGGCACGCGCAACCTCACCGAGGAACAGCTGCTGCCGTTCAAGAGCGGCCTGTTCCACCTGGCCCAGGCCAAACATGAGGTGGAGCTGGTCCCAGTGTGGATCGCCAACCTCAACCGGGTGATGCCCAAGGGCAGGGCGCTACCGCTGCCGCTGCTGTGCACCCTGAGCTTCGGCGCGCCGCTGCAGCGCGTGGCGGGTGAGGACAAGGCTGCCTTCCTCGAACGCGCCCGCAACGCCCTGCTGGAACTGGCCCCGGAGGTAGTCTGAGATGGATCGCAACACAATCCTGCTGTTCGCCGGCATCGGCGCCGTACTGCTGATCGCCACCCTGATCGCCCGCGTCCTGCGCCATCGAGCCGGTGAAGTACCCAATGCGGTAATCGAGAACCTCAATGCGCGCATCGATGCCTGGTGGGTGATGGTGCTGGTCATCGGTATCGCCTTCCTGTTCGGCAACAACGGCGTAGTCCTGCTGTTCTACTTCGTGTCGTTCTATGCCCTGCGCGAGTTCCTCACCCTGACGCCGACCCGGCGCAGCGACTACCCGGCGCTGGTGGCAGCCTTCTACTTCGCCCTGCCGATGCAGTACCTGCTGATCGCCCTGGACTGGTACGGCCTGTTCGCCATCTTCATTCCGGTCTACCTGTTCCTGCTGCTGCCGATCCTCGCCTCGCTGGCCGGCGATACCACGCGCTTCCTCGAACGCGCCTCGGAAGTGCAGTGGGGGCTGATGATCGCGGTGTACTGCGTATCCGCGGTGCCGGCGCTGCTGACCCTGGATATCCCCGGCTACGAAGGGCGCAACCTGCTGCTAATCGCCTGGCTGATCATCGTCGTGCAACTGTCGGACGTGCTGCAGTACGTCTGCGGCAAGCTGGCCGGCAAGCGCAAGATCGCGCCCAAGCTGTCGCCATCGAAGACGGTGGAAGGCTTTGTCGGCGGTGTGGCCCTGGCCAGCCTGGTCGGCGCTTCGCTGTTCTGGATCACCCCGTTCAGCTTCTGGCAGGCCGCGCTGATGGCGCTGACCGTCAACCTGCTGGGCTTCGCCGGCGGCCTGGTGATGTCGGCGATCAAGCGCGACCGTGGAGTGAAAGACTGGGGCCACATGATCGAGGGCCACGGCGGCATGCTCGACCGCATGGACTCGGTGTGCTTCGCCGCGCCGATCTTCTTCCACTTCGTGCGCTACTGGTGGGCGTGAGTCTGCATGGCTGTCGCCCCTCACGGGCGGCAGCCTGAACCCCAGCCATAAATCGCAGGCAATAAAAAACCCGCCGAGGCGGGTTCTTTAAGACCTTCCGACATCCTGTCGTTTGCCATCCTGGCGCGGTCTGTCTTCCGTGACCCGGGACATCCAATTCCCGGCAGGTGTGTGCAGATTAGTTGCCAGGGCCGGTCGGCAAAAGAGCGCCAGACCGCCTTGTCGTGTAAGCCTTTGGCTATAGAGCCCCACTCAAAAACAAACCGGGAGCTAGGCTCCCGGTTGTGCAGATCAATGCGGCTGGGTCAGCGTCAGGCGCATATGGCGGTTCACATCCTTGTACAACAGGTAGCGGAAGCGACCGGGGCCACCGGAGTAGCAGGCCTGCGGGCAGAAGGCGCGCAGCCACATGAAGTCACCGGCTTCCACCTCGACCCAGTCCTGGTTCAGGCGGTACACCGCCTTGCCTTCCAGCACATACAGGCCGTGCTCCATCACGTGGGTTTCGGCGAAGGGAATCACGCCGCCCGGCTCGAAGTTGACGATGTTGACGTGCATGTCGTGGCGCATGTCGGCCATGTCGACGAAGCGGGTGGTGCTCCAGCGGCCTTCGGTATCCGGCATCACGCGCGGCTCGATGTCCTGCTCGTTGGTGACGAAGGCTTCCGGCAGCGGTACGCCGTCGACGCGCTGGTAGTGCTTGCGGATCCAGTGGAAGCGGGTGTGCTGGCCACTGGTGTTGCGCACCTTGTAGTCGGCGCCCGGCGGAATGAAGGCATAGCCGCCCGGTTGCATGGTGTGCATCTGGCCCTGCAGGGTCAGGCTCAGCTCACCTTCGACGATGAACAGCACGGCCTCGGCATTGATGTCCTGCTCAGGCTTGTCGCTGCCGCCGTTGGGGGCCAGCTCGACGATGTACTGCGAGAAGGTCTCGGCGAAGCCCGACAGCGGGCGGGCGATGACCCACATGCGCATGTTGTCCCAGAAGGGCAGGTGGCTGGTGACGATGTCACGCATCACACCCTTGGGGATCACGGCATAGGCTTCGGTGAACATGGCGCGGTCGGTCAGCAGCTCGGTCTGAGCCGGATGACCACCATGCGGCGCATAGTAGGACGTCTTGGACACGGGAGGTCTCCTGTTGGTATTCAGCTCCCGGCGATGTCGTTCATCTTCCGGGGCGGCGTCCGGCAGTCATCGAATGGCCGGAGGCACGGGGCGAATCCAAGATATCCAGCGCCTCCATCATCGACAAATTAAATGTTGGGATGCGCCACATTCAATTATCGAATTCACTCCCAACGACGCTTAGCGCTGCTCAGATACCGCTCTCTTGCTCCAGCAAGGTCGAGAACGACTCCGCCAACGCAGTGATCACCGGCCCGGCGCTGGGCCGATGGATGATCGCCACCTCGAACATGTCCACCTCCGGCAAGCCGGCAGAATCCGGCAGGACCAGGTGCTCGCCGGTCACTGCGCGTAGCGGTAGGAGACCGATGCCCATGCCATCGGCAATCGCCTCCTGGATGCCACTCAGGCTGGAGCTGGTGAAACTGATCCGCCAGCGCCGGCCGACCGACTCCAGGGCCGCGATCATCTCGTCGCGGTACAGGCCTCGCGGCGGGAAAGTCACGATCGGCAGCGGGTCGAGATCGAATGCTGGGCTACGCAGGCTATCCACCCAGCGCGTCTTCTCCGTCCAGCGTGCTACCGCATCGCGGCTATTGCGGCGCTGCTTCAACAGCACCAGATCCAGCTCACCGCGATCGTAGCTGCCGGCCAGATCGCGACTGAGCCCGGCGGTGACTTCCAGCTTGATGTGCGGAAAGCGCCGGCTGAATTCGGCCAGGTGCCGGGTGGTACGGCCGGCGGCAAAGTCGTCCGGCACGCCGATCCGCACGATGAGCGAGACGCTCGCGCCATCCAGCGCCTCATGCAGCTCATCGTTCAGCGCCAGGAGCCTACGCGCATAGCCCAGCACCGTCTCGCCGGCATCGGTGGGCAGTACATCGCGGTTGCCACGCTCCAGCAGGCGATGTCCGGCCAGCTCTTCGAGGCGACGAACCTTCTGGCTGACGGTCGATTGCGTGGAGCTCAGCCTCAGCGCGGCGGTGGTAAAGCTGCCGCAATCGGCGACCGTCACCAGCGCTCGCAACAGGTCGAGTTCGAACAGACGTCCATTCGATCTATCTATGTGGCCCATGCCTGCATCCATTTTCTTAATCCGCATTCTGGGGGTTTTAGCAGGGCAGCCCAGGCAGCGGCAACAGTGGCTTGGGTTCTGCTAGCGAGCAGATAAAAAAGCCCCTGGTAGCGCTGCTAGCAGGGGCTTTTTTGTATGGGCACTTACGTGCCCATTGAGATGGATCAGAAGTCCAGGTTCGACACCGCCAGGGCGTTGGATTCGATGAAGTCGCGGCGCGGCTCCACGGCATCGCCCATCAGGGTGTTGAAGATCTGGTCGGCCGCAATGGCGTCCTCGATGGTCACCTTGAGCATGCGGCGCACGGTCGGGTCCATGGTGGTTTCCCACAGCTGCTCGGGGTTCATCTCACCGAGACCCTTATAGCGCTGGATGCTGTGACGCTTGGTGCTCTCGACCTTCAGCCACTCGAACGCATCCTTGAAGGTGGAAACCGCCTTCTTGCGCTCGCCGCGCTGCACATAGGCCCCTTCTTCCAGCAGGCTGTTGAGCTGGTCGCCCAGAGCGGTGACCGACTTGTAGTCGTTGCTGGCGAAGAAATCGCGGTTGAAGGTGATATAGCTGGAAAGACCGTGGGCCAGTACTTCCACCTCTGGCAGCCAGAGGTGACGCTCGCGATCTTCACGCAGGCTGGCGGTGTAGGTCTGGCCGGACTTCTCGGCGCCCTTCAGGCGCGCCTGGAAGGCCTCGAGCCAGCTCTGCATGGCGGCCTGGTCGGCCAGCTGTTCCACCGATACGCGCGGCAGATAGACCATGTGCTCGGTGATGTCCTGCGGGTAGACACGGGACAGACGGCCGAGGGTCTTGATCACCGCACGATACTCGTTGACCAGGCTTTCCAGCGCAGCACCGGACAGCCCCGGGGCGTTCTCGTTGACGTGCAGGCTGGCATCTTCCAAGGCCGACTGGGTCATGTATTCGTCCATGGCCTCGTCGTCCTTGATGTACTGCTCCTGCTTGCCTTTCTTCACCTTGTACAGCGGCGGCTGGGCGATATAGATGTAGCCACGCTCGACCAGCTCCGGCAGCTGACGGAAGAAGAAGGTCAGCAGCAGGGTACGGATGTGCGAACCGTCAACGTCGGCATCGGTCATGATGATGATGTTGTGGTAACGCAGCTTGTCGATGTTGTACTCCTCGCGGCCGATGCCACAGCCGAGGGCGGTGATCAGCGTGCCGACCTCCTGGGAGGAGAGCATCTTGTCGAAGCGAGCCTTCTCGACGTTGAGGATCTTGCCCTTGAGCGGCAGGATCGCCTGGGTCTTGCGGTTACGGCCCTGCTTAGCAGAACCGCCCGCGGAGTCACCCTCCACTATGTAGAGTTCGGACAGCGCCGGATCTTTTTCCTGGCAGTCAGCCAGCTTGCCGGGCAGGCCGGCGATGTCCAGCGCGCCCTTGCGGCGGGTCATCTCGCGGGCCTTGCGCGCGGCTTCGCGGGCGCGCGCGGCGTCGATCATTTTGCCGACCACGGCCTTGGCTTCGTTGGGGTTCTCCAACAGGAAGTCGCCGAAGTACTTGCCCATTTCCTGTTCGACCGCGGTCTTCACCTCGGAGGAGACCAGCTTGTCCTTGGTCTGCGAGCTGAATTTCGGGTCCGGCACCTTGACCGAGATGATCGCGGTCAGGCCTTCACGGGCGTCGTCACCGGTGGTGGCGATCTTGAATTTCTTCGCCAGACCTTCGGCTTCGATGTAGTTGTTCAGGTGGCGGGTGAGGGCAGAGCGGAAACCGGCCAGGTGGGTACCACCGTCACGCTGCGGAATGTTGTTGGTGAAGCAGAGGATGTTCTCGTTGAAGCTGTCGTTCCACTGCAGCGCCACTTCCACGCCAACGCCGTCTTCCTCACGCTGGATATTGAAGTGGAACACCTGGTTGACGATGGTCTTGTTGGTGTTCAGGTACTCGACGAAGGCCTTCAAACCGCCCTCGTACTTGAACAGCTCTTCCTTGCCGCTGCGTTCGTCCTTGAGGACGATACCGACGCCGGAGTTGAGGAAGGACAGTTCGCGTAAGCGCTTGGCCAGGATGTCCCAGCTGAAGTGGATGTTCTTGAAGGTCTCGTCGGACGGCTTGAAGTGGATCTGCGTGCCAGTCCCTTCGCTGTCGCCGACCGGTGCCAGGGGTGCCTGCGGCACGCCGTGCACGTAGGTCTGTTCCCAGATCTTGCCGCTGCGGCGGATGGTCAGGACCAGTTCCTTGGACAGGGCATTCACCACGGAAACACCCACGCCGTGCAGGCCGCCGGAGACCTTGTAGCTGTTGTCGTCGAACTTACCGCCGGCGTGCAGTACGGTCATGATGACCTCGGCCGCAGAGACGCCTTCTTCCTTGTGCGTATCCACCGGAATGCCGCGACCATTGTCGCGCACGGAGATGGATTCGTCGGGATGGATGGTGATGCTGATCTCGGAGCAATGGCCGGCCAGCGCTTCGTCGATGGAGTTGTCCACCACCTCGAACACCATGTGGTGCAGGCCGGTGCCGTCATCGGTGTCACCGATGTACATGCCCGGGCGCTTGCGTACGGCATCCAGACCTTTGAGTACCTTGATACTCGAGGAGTCGTACGTGTTGTTCTCGTCGCTCATGCGTTCACTCCCGATGCGGTGATCACTCCATGTTCCACGTGGAACATGGCGACCGGCGTGTCCGTGCGCCAGCCATCCTTCAAATATTCGTGGTCGACACAGGTGATGAACACCTGGCACTGCAAATCGTCCAGCAGGCGGCACAGGGCCTGTCGATGTCGCTCATCCAGCTCCGACGGCAGGTCGTCCACCAGATAGATGCATTGGCCTTGTTTGGCCTGGTTCAGCAGATGCCCCTGGGCGATGCGCAAAGCGCAGACCACCAGCTTCTGCTGACCGCGGGACAATATCTCCGCGGCGTTATGAGCCCCCAACCGCAAACGTAAATCGGCACGTTGCGGACCGGCCTGGGTATGTCCGAGCTGTTGGTCACGGAGCAGGGTAGTGGCCAGTACATCAGCCAGCGGCTTGTCCTTGTCCCATCCCCGGTAGTAACTGAGGGTCAGTCCCTCAAGTTCCACCAGCTCGCTCAGCACCCGTTCGAAAACGGGTTTTAGGGCCTGGATATAGGCCCGGCGATAGCCGTCCAACTCGTCGCTGGCCAGGCACAATTCCCGGTCCCAGGCCGCTTGCGACGCGGCGTCCAGTGTACCATGCCGCAGCCACGAGTTCCGCTGCCGCAGGGCCTTCTGCAGGCGCTGCCAGGCCGGCAGGAAGCGTTGTTCCACGTGGAACACTCCCCAGTCGAGGAACTGCCGGCGCACTTTGGGTGCCCCCTCCAGCAAACGGAAGCTGTCCGGATTGATCACCTGCAACGGCAGCAGCTCGGCGAGCTGCGCCGTGCTACGTGCGTTCTGCCCGTCGACGCGGATCTGCAGCTCACCCTGGCGATCACGGGAAATTCCCAGATTGCTGTGCAACCCATCGTCTCGATTGACCTGGCCGAACACGGTGCAGGCCGGCTGCTCGTACTGAATCATCGGCTGCAGTTTGTTACTGCGGAACGAGCGAGCGAGACCCAGCAGGTGGATAGCTTCAAGCAAGCTGGTCTTGCCGCTACCGTTGGCGCCGTGAAGGATATTGATGCGGGGGGAGGGGGAGAGCGTCACCGGGTGCAGGTTTCGCACCGCGGTGACGGTGACGCGGGAAAGGGACATTCAGAACTGGATTACAGACGCATTGGCATGACGACGTAGGAAGAGTCGTCGTTGTCGGCTTCCTGCACCAGGGCGCTGCTGTTGGCGTCGGACAGAATCAGACGCACCTGCTCGGTGGTCATCACTCCCAGTACGTCGAGCAGGTAGCTGACGTTGAAACCAATCTCCAGTGAGCTGCCGTTGTAGTCGACGGCCACTTCTTCTTCGGCCTCTTCCTGCTCCGGGTTGTTGGCCTGGATCTTCAGTTGGCCGCTGGCCAGCTGCAGGCGAATGCCGCGGTACTTCTCGTTGGACAGGATCGCGGTACGACTGAAGGCTTCGCGCAGGGCCTGGCGATCGCCAACCACCAGCTTGTCGCCGCCGCGCGGCAGCACGCGCTCATAGTCCGGGAACTTGCCGTCGACCAGCTTGGAGGTGAAGGTGAACTCGCCGGTGGTGGCGCGAATGTGGTTCGCCCCCAGCACGATGGCCACTTCGCCGTCCTGCTCGGTGAGCAGACGGGCCAGTTCGAGAATACCTTTGCGCGGCACGATCACCTGGTGCTTCTCGGTGTGCTCGATCGACGCCTGCATGGCGCACATGGCCAGGCGGTGACCGTCGGTAGCGACGGCGCGCAGTACGCCGGTCTGCACTTCGATCAGCATGCCGTTGAGGTAGTAGCGCACGTCCTGCTGGGCCATGGCGAAACTGGTGCGGTCGATCAGGCGACGCAGCTTGCTCTGCACCAGATTGAAGGTCAGCGAACCCGGGCCTTCCTCGACAGTGGGGAAGTCGTTGGCTGGCAGGGTGGACAGAGTGAAGCGGCTGCGACCGGCCTTGACCACCAGCTTCTGCTCGTCGACACGAATGTCGATCAGCGCATCGCTCGGCAGGCTCTTGCAGATGTCCATCAGCTTGCGCGCCGGCACGGTGATCTCGCCCGGCTCGGCGCTATCTTCCAGCGTCACCCGACCGACCAGCTCGACTTCCAGGTCGGTACCGGTCAGCGACAGCTGCTGGCCTTCGACGACCAGCAACACGTTCGACAGGACCGGCAAGGTCTGGCGGCGTTCGACGACGCCGGCGACCAGTTGCAGGGGTTTCAACAGGGCTTCGCGTTGAATAGTGAAATGCATGGTCTCGTCCCTTGCCTTGTGGGCTGCGTATCAGGTGGTCAGGGTGCGCAGCAGGTTCTTGTAGTCCTCGCGGATGTCCGCGTCGGCTTCCCGCAGTTCAGCAATCTTACGACAGGCGTGCAGCACTGTGGTGTGGTCTCTTCCGCCAAAAGCATCGCCGATTTCCGGCAGGCTGTGGTTGGTCAGTTCCTTGGACAGGGCCATGGCAACCTGACGTGGCCGCGCCACCGAACGGGAGCGCCGTTTGGAGAGCAGATCGGAAATCTTGATCTTGTAGTACTCGGCCACCGTGCGCTGGATATTGTCCACGCTGACCAGCTTGTCCTGCAGGGCGAGCAAGTCTTTCAACGACTCGCGGATCAGCTCGATGCTGATCGGCTGGTTGGTGAAGTGCGAGTGAGCGATAACGCGCTTCAGCGCGCCCTCCAGCTCACGCACGTTGGAGCGGATGCGCTGGGCGATGAAGAAGGCGGCGTCGTGCGGCAGATCGACTTTGGTCTGCTCGGCCTTCTTCATCAGAATCGCAACGCGGGTCTCCAGCTCCGGCGGCTCCACCGCTACCGTCAGGCCCCAGCCGAAGCGCGACTTCAGTCGCTCCTCGAGACCTTCGATCTCCTTGGGGTAGCGGTCGCTGGTGAGAATTACCTGCTGGCCACCTTCGAGCAGCGCGTTGAAGGTGTGGAAGAACTCCTCCTGGGAGCGCTCCTTCTTGGCGAAGAACTGGATATCGTCGATCAGCAACGCATCGACCGAGCGATAGAAACGCTTGAACTCGTTGATCGCGTTGAGCTGCAGCGCCTTGACCATGTCCGCCACGAAACGCTCGGAATGCAGGTACACCACTTTGGCGTTGGGGTTCTTCTTCAGCAGGTGGTTGCCCACCGCGTGCATCAGGTGGGTCTTACCCAGGCCGACGCCACCATAGAGGAACAGCGGGTTGTAACCGTGCTTGAGGTTGTCCGCCACCTGCCAGGCCGCGGCACGGGCCATCTGGTTGGACTTACCCTCGACGAAGTTCTCGAAGGTAAAGGTGCGGTTCAAGTAGCTGGTGTGCTTGAGCGCGCCTTCAACCTGAACGGTGCGTTCGGTCGGGCGACTGGCAGCCGGCGTCGGTGCCACCGCAAACAGATCGCCAGTAGGCGGCTCGTCGACCACCGCGACCGGAGCAGGTGCGGGAGCGACAGGTGCAGCACTATTAATAGAAGGCGCTGGCGCAGCCATACGCGGAGCGGCACGCTGCTTACTACCGATCAGCAGCGAAAGTGCAGGGGCCAGGCCATTGGCACGCTCAGCGAGCAACTCGAGCAGGCGTACCATGTACTTCTCATTGACCCAGTCGAGCACGAAGCGATTGGGCGCATAGACGCGTAGCTCGTCACCAGCCGACTCCACCTGCAGGGGGCGGATCCAGGTGTTGAATTGTTGAGCGGGCAACTCGTCGCGAAGCAGCTCCACACACTGCTGCCAAAGTTCTATGGACACTGATATCCCCTGGGATCGCTACGGTTTGCAAAGCTAAAAACAGCCCGCATTGTAGCCCTCAAGGCTGATAGTTATCCACACGAATGCGCGATTTCAGCTGAATAAAATCAACGATTTATTTATGTTTCCGCTCTTCCCGCCGAATCTGCGGAAAGCTGTGGATAAAGGTAACCATAAGTCCGTGGAAAAGCGGGGTGCAAAGCTATGGAGAAGTGTCCCTGTGGGTAAAACTGACTTTCCTGCACAGGTCATGCACCTGCTGCGAACACCCCATACACCCTTTGCGGACAAGCTTATCCTTCGCTGTAAGACAGGCAGAGCGTTGGCTGGAGTGGCTTTTCCACAGCCAGGTAGGGCACTAAATAAGAGCTACTAGAACAAGCTCTTAAAGATTTTCTTTCCTTTCATCTTTCTTTACTCATTCCCGACTGGTTGGAAATTGACCTGGCGTCTCGGTTTCACTAGAATCGCCGGTCTCTTTAAACGGGGTCCATCCAGGTCCCGTATGGACCCACCAGGTAGATCGCCATGAAACGTACTTTCCAACCCAGCACCCTCAAGCGCGCTCGCGTCCACGGCTTCCGTGCCCGTATGGCCACCAAGAACGGCCGCGCCGTTCTGTCCCGCCGTCGTGCCAAAGGCCGCAAGCGTCTGACCGTCTGATAATCCGGAACGGATGGTGAGTCGAGACTTCAGTCGGGAAAAGCGTCTGCTAACTCCCCGGCACTTCAAAGCGGTATTTGACTCACCCAGCGGCAAGGCTCCAGGCAAGAACGTCCTGCTCCTCGCTCGCGCCAACGATCTAGACCATCCCCGCCTGGGGCTGGTGATCGGCAAGAAAAGCGTCAAGCTCTCCGTCGAACGCAACAGACTCAAGCGCGTGATCCGGGATTCGTTCCGGCTCAACCAGGAGTCGCTCGGCGGTCTGGACATTGTCGTGGTGGCCCGCAAAGGGTTAGGCGATCTGGACAACCCGGAACTGCATCAGCAGTTCGGCAAACTCTGGAAGCGCCTGGCCCGACAGCGCCAAGATGCCGCCCCTCCCGGGGTAAGCGACAGCTCCCATGCGTAAACTGGCCATCCTACCGATCCAGTTCTACCGCTACGCCATCAGCCCCTTGATGGCCAATCACTGTCGCTTCTATCCCAGCTGCTCCTGCTACACGCAACAGGCCATTGAAACCCATGGCGTGCTGCGTGGTGGCTGGCTCGGCATTCGCCGCCTGAGCCGCTGCCATCCTTGGAATCCCGGTGGTTACGATCCGGTTCCAGCTCCTTCCTCCCCTTCGATGACCGAGTAATCCATGGACATCCAACGCTCGATCCTGCTCGTCGCCCTGGCCATCGTGTCGTACCTGATGGTTCTGCAGTGGAACGAGGACTACGGCCAAGCCGCTATCCCGGCTACCGCCAGTGCCACCGTGGGCGGCAAACCTGCCGCGACCCTGCCGGACACTCCGGCCAGCAACAGCGCCGATGACGTGCCGACCGCCAATGGCGAAGCCAATCCGCAGCTGGCTGCACCGGCTGCCGTCAGCGACGAGCTGGTCCGTATCAAGACCGATGTGCTCGATGTGGCCATCGATCCGCGTGGTGGTGACATCGTGCAGCTGACCCTGCCGAAGTATCCGCGCCGTCAGGATCGCCCGGATGTTCCGTTCCAGCTGTTCGATAACGGTGGCGAGCGTACCTACCTGGCGCAGAGCGGCCTGATCGGCAGCAACGCACCGGACAAGTCCAGCGGCCGTGCCCTGTGGAACAGCGACCAGCGCAGCTACGAGCTGGCCGATGGCCAGGACCAGCTGGTGGTCGAGCTGAAGTACAGCGAAGCCGGGGTCAACTACGTCAAGCGCTTCACCCTCAAGCGTGGTCAGTACGACCTGGGCGTGACCTACAAGATTGACAACCAGAGCGGCCAGGCCTGGAGTGGTAACTTCTACGCCCAGCTCAAGCGCGACAACAGCGCCGATCCTTCGTCGACCACCGCTACCGGCACCGCCACCTACCTGGGCGCCGCGCTATGGACCGCCGAAGAGCCTTACAAAAAGGTGAAGATGGGTGACATGGACGAGAAGAGCCTGCGCGAGACCGTGCAGGGAGGCTGGGTCGCCTGGCTGCAACACTACTTCGTCACCGCCTGGGTTGCCGACAAGAACGACAGCAACAGCGTGCAGACCCGCAAGGACAGCCAAGGCAACTACATCATCGGCTTCACCGGCCCGCAGCTGAGCGTCGCCGCCGGCGCCAGCGCCGAGACCGGTGCCGTGCTGTATGCCGGTCCGAAGATCCAGGATCACCTCAAGGCGCTGTCCCCGGGCCTGGAGCTGACCGTCGACTACGGCATCCTGTGGTTCATCGCCCAGCCGATCTTCTGGCTGCTGCAACATATCCACAGCCTGCTGGGTAACTGGGGCTGGTCGATCATCGCCCTGACCATCATCATCAAACTGGCCTTCTTCCCGCTCTCCGCCGCCAGCTACAAGTCCATGGCCCGCATGCGCGCCGTGTCGCCGAAGCTGCAGGCGCTGAAGGAACAACATGGCGACGATCGCCAGAAGATGTCCCAGGCGATGATGGAGCTGTACAAGAAGGAGAAGATCAACCCGCTCGGCGGCTGCCTGCCTATCCTGGTACAGATGCCGGTCTTCCTGGCCCTCTACTGGGTGCTGCTGGAAAGCGTCGAGATGCGCCAGGCCCCGTGGCTGGGCTGGATCACCGACCTGTCGATCAAGGATCCGTTCTTCATCCTGCCGATCATCATGGGCGCCACCATGTTCATCCAGCAGCGCCTCAACCCGACGCCGCCGGACCCCATGCAGGCCAAGGTGATGAAGCTGATGCCGATCATCTTCACTTTCTTCTTCCTCTGGTTCCCGGCGGGTCTGGTGCTGTACTGGGTGGTCAACAACGTCCTGTCCATCGCCCAGCAGTGGTACATTACCCGCAAGATCGAGGCCGCGACGGCGAAAGCCTGAGTCCGCTGAAGCTGCACAAGACGCCCCCTCGTGGGGCGTTTTGCTATCCGCAAGATATCCACAGTCGAGAAACCGATCATGTCCACCGTTCGCGAAACCATCGCCGCCGTCGCCACCGCCCAGGGTCGCGGGGGCGTCGGCATCGTGCGCGTCTCCGGGCCACAGGCGCGCCCCATCGCCATCACCCTGGCCGGGCTGGAGCCCAAGCCGCGGCATGCCCACTACGGCCCCTGGCACGACGACGATGGCGAGGTGATCGATCAGGGCCTGCTGCTGTTCTTCCCCGGCCCAAATTCCTTCACTGGTGAAGACGTGCTGGAACTGCAGGGCCATGGCGGCCCGGTGGTGCTCGACATGCTCCTGCAGCGCTGCCTGCAGCTCGGCGCCCGCCAGGCCAGGCCGGGTGAGTTCAGTGAGCGTGCCTTCCTCAACGACAAGCTCGATCTGGCTCAGGCCGAGGCTATCGCCGACCTGATCGAAGCCAGCTCGGCCCAGGCCGCGCGCAATGCCCTGCGTTCGCTACAGGGCGAGTTCTCGCGCCGCGTGCATGAGCTGACCGAGCGCCTGATCCAGCTGCGCATCTATGTCGAAGCCGCCATCGACTTCCCCGAAGAGGAAATCGACTTCCTCGCCGATGGCCATGTGTTGAGTCAGCTCGATGGCGTACGCGAGTACTTATCCACAGTACTGCGCGAGGCCGGCCAGGGCGCCCTGCTGCGTGACGGCATGAACGTGGTGATCGCCGGCCGCCCCAATGCCGGCAAATCCAGCCTGCTCAATGCCCTGGCCGGGCGCGAGGCGGCGATCGTCACCGATGTCGCCGGCACCACCCGCGATGTACTGCGCGAACATATCCACATTGATGGCATGCCACTGCACGTGGTGGATACCGCCGGACTGCGCGATACCGACGACCAGGTCGAGCGCATCGGCGTGGAACGTGCGCTCAAGGCCATCGGCGAGGCTGACCGTGTGCTGCTGGTAGTCGACGCCACCGCACCGGAAGCTGCCGATCCTTTCGCCCTGTGGCCGGAGTTCCTCGACGCCAAGCCCGATCCGGCGCGCGTCACCCTGATCCGCAACAAGGCCGACCTGTCCGGCGAAGCGGTGCTGCTGGACACCTGTGAGGATGGCCACGTGACTATCGCGCTCTCCGCCAAATCGACTCAGGGCCTGGACCTGCTGCGCGAGCACCTCAAGGCCTGCATGGGCTTCGAACAGACTGCCGAGAGCGGCTTCAGCGCTCGTCGTCGTCACCTGGAAGCACTGCGCCAGGCTCAGGCCAGTCTGGAGCATGGGCGCAACCAGCTGACCCTGATGGGTGCCGGCGAGCTGCTGGCCGAAGACCTGCGCCTGGCTCAGCAGGCCCTCGGCGAGATCACCGGCGCGTTCAGTTCGGATGACCTGCTGGGACGCATTTTCTCCAGTTTCTGCATCGGCAAGTGATCCTGAACCCTGTGGAAAACCCGGCCTGAACCCAGTCGATAAGCCTGGTCATAACTCGTTGAAAAACTGCCCTGTGTATAAGATGCATTTTAATCCACAGGAGTTATCCAGCTTGCCCAGCGGTTAGGGCCAGGAATGGCACAGCCTTATACATCGCTGCAGGCCTATCAGGATAAGGGCTACAGCGATCTATCCACAGAAAAGGCGTTGCTAAGGAATAAACATAAAAAATAAGCTTTATAAAATTTCTCTCTTTTATTCTCTATTTTCCTAAAAGCTCACCGGCTGGCTATTTTTTGTCCAGAAGGCTTCATTCGGTGAGGGCAACTCCCTATACTTGCCACCCTTTCCCGCTTTCCAATCAAAAGCCCCCTTTCTCAACAGGCATCGAGGTGCGTGGTGGATTTCCCTTCCCGTTTTGACGTGATCGTGATCGGCGGCGGCCATGCCGGCACCGAGGCCGCATTGGCGGCCGCACGCATGGGCGTGAAGACCCTGCTGCTGACCCACAATGTGGAAACCCTCGGCCAGATGAGCTGCAACCCGGCCATCGGCGGCATTGGCAAAAGCCACCTGGTCAAGGAAATCGATGCCCTGGGCGGCGCCATGGCTATCGCCACCGACAAAGGCGGCATCCAGTTCCGTGTGCTCAACAGCCGCAAGGGCCCGGCCGTACGAGCCACTCGCGCCCAGGCCGACCGTGTGCTGTACAAGGCGGCCATCCGCGAGATCCTGGAGAACCAGCCGAACCTGTGGATATTCCAACAGGCGGCGGACGACCTGATCGTCGAGCAGGAGCAGGTCAAAGGCGTGGTCACCCAGATGGGCCTGCGCTTCCATGCGGATAACGTGGTGCTGACCACCGGTACCTTCCTCGGTGGACTTATCCACATCGGCCTGCAGAACTATTCCGGCGGCCGCGCCGGTGATCCGCCCTCCATTGCCCTGGCCAAGCGCCTGCGTGAGCTGCCGCTGCGTGTCGGCCGCCTGAAGACCGGTACCCCGCCGCGCATCGATGGCCGTTCCGTAGACTTCTCGGTGATGACCGAGCAGCCGGGCGATACGCCGATCCCGGTGATGTCCTTCCTTGGCAACAAGGAACAGCACCCGGCCCAGGTCAGCTGCTGGATCACCCATACCAACGCGCGTACCCACGAGATCATCGCCAGCAACCTGGATCGCTCGCCGATGTACTCGGGCGTGATCGAAGGCATCGGCCCGCGCTACTGCCCGTCGATCGAGGACAAGATCCATCGCTTCGCCGACAAGGACAGCCACCAGGTGTTCCTCGAGCCGGAAGGCCTGACCACCCACGAGCTGTACCCCAACGGCATCTCCACCTCGCTGCCGTTCGACGTGCAGCTGGAGATCGTCCGCTCGATCCGCGGCATGGAGAACGCGCATATCGTGCGTCCCGGCTACGCCATCGAGTACGACTACTTCGACCCGCGTGACCTCAAGTACAGCCTGGAGACCAAGGTCATCGGCGGCCTGTTCTTCGCCGGGCAGATCAACGGCACCACCGGTTACGAAGAGGCCGGTGCCCAGGGCCTGCTGGCCGGCTGCAACGCTGCGCTGCGCGCCCAGGGCAAGGACGCTTGGTGCCCGCGTCGCGACGAGGCCTATATCGGCGTACTGGTCGACGACCTGATTACCCTGGGTACCCAGGAGCCGTACCGCATGTTCACCTCGCGCGCCGAGTACCGCCTGATCCTGCGCGAGGACAACGCCGACCTGCGTCTGACCGAGAAGGGCCGCGAGCTGGGCCTGGTCGACGACGTGCGCTGGGCCGCCTTCGAGGCCAAGCGCGAGGGCATCGTCCAGGAAGAGCAACGCCTGAAGAGCACCTGGGTGCGCCCGGGTACGCCGCAGGGTGATGCCATTGCCGCGCGCTTTGGCACGCCGCTGGCCCACGAGTACAACCTGCTCAACCTGCTGGCCCGCCCGGAGATCGACTACGCTGCCCTGGCCGAAGTGACCGAAGCGCCGGCTATCGATGCTCAGGTCGCCGAGCAGGTCGAGATCAAGACCAAGTACGCTGGTTACATCGACCGTCAACAGGACGAGATCGAGCGCCTGCGTGCCAGCGAGGACACCCGCCTGCCGGCTGACCTCGACTACAGCAGCATCTCCGGCCTGTCCAAGGAGATCCAGCACAAGCTAGGCAACACCCGTCCCGAGACTCTCGGCCAGGCCGGTCGTATCCCCGGCGTGACCCCGGCAGCCATCTCCCTGCTGCTGATCCATCTGAAGAAACGCGGCGCCGGCCGCCAGCTGGAGCAGAGCGCCTGATGTCCGTGGTCACCCAACGCCATGCCGATGAACTCGCGCAGGGCGCGCAGACGCTTGGCGTAACGCTCACTGCCCAGCAGCACGAACAGCTGCTCGGCTATCTGGCCCTGCTGATCAAGTGGAACAAGGCCTACAACCTGACCGCCGTGCGCAATCCGGACGAGATGGTCTCGCGCCATCTGCTCGACAGCCTCAGCGTCGTGCCCTTCGTCGCCCAGCATGGCGACAACTGGCTGGACGTCGGCAGTGGCGGCGGCATGCCCGGCATCCCGCTGGCCATCCTGTTCCCCGAGCGCCGCTTCACCCTGCTCGACTCCAATGGCAAGAAGACCCGCTTCCTCACCCAGGTGAAGCTGGAGCTCAAGCTGGCCAACCTGGAAGTTGTCCACAGCCGGGTCGAGGAGTTCCAGCCGCAGCAGCCGTTCACCGGCATCTGCTCGCGAGCCTTCAGTTCGCTGGAAGACTTCAGCAACTGGACCCGCCATCTCGGTGACGCCGACACCCACTGGCTGGCGATGAAGGGCGTGCAGCCCGACGACGAGCTGCAGGCGCTGCCGGCGGACTTCCGTCTGCAAAGCTGCGATGTGCTCAAGGTTCCCGGTTGCCAAGGCCAGCGCCATCTGTTGATACTGCGTCGCTCGGTCTAGGGGGAAGCCAAGATGGCCAAGGTATTCGCGATCGCCAATCAGAAAGGCGGGGTCGGCAAGACCACCACCTGCATCAACCTGGCCGCCTCGCTGGTCGCCACCAAGCGCCGCGTGCTGTTGATCGACCTCGATCCACAGGGCAACGCCACCATGGGCAGTGGTGTGGATAAGCAGACCCTGGAGCACTCCATCTACGACGTGCTGATCGGCGAGAGCACCGTCGGTGAGGCCATGCAGTTCTCCGAGCACGGCGGCTACCAGCTGCTGCCGGCCAACCGCGACCTGACCGCCGCGGAAGTCGCGCTGCTCGAGATGAAGATGAAGGAGAGCCGCCTGCGCTATGCCCTGGCGCCGATCCGCGAGAACTACGACTACATCCTCATCGACTGCCCGCCAGCGCTGTCCATGCTCACGGTCAACGCCCTGGTCGCCGCCGATGGCGTGATCATCCCCATGCAGTGCGAGTACTACGCACTGGAAGGCCTGAGCGACCTGATGAACAGCATCCAGCGCATCGGCTCGCTGCTCAACCCGAGCCTGAAGATCGAAGGCCTGCTGCGTACCATGTACGACCCGCGCATCAGCCTGACCAACGATGTCAGCGCCCAGCTCAAGGAACACTTCGGCGATCAGCTGTACGACGCCGTGATCCCGCGCAATGTGCGCCTGGCTGAGGCGCCCAGCTTCGGCATGCCGGCGCTGGCCTATGACAAGCAATCCCGCGGCGCCATCGCCTACCTCGCCCTGGCCGGCGAACTGGTGCGCCGCCAGCGCTCTGCCGCGAAAACCGCAACCGCATAAGGAATCCCATGGCCACCAAGAAACGAGGACTCGGCCGCGGCCTGGACGCTCTGCTCGGCGGTAGTACCGCCGCCACCCTGGAAGAGGAAGCGGTCAAGGTCGACAGCCGTGAGCTGCAGCACCTGCCGCTGGACCTGATCCAGCGCGGCAAGTACCAGCCACGCCGCGACATGGACCCGTCGGCCCTGGAAGAACTGGCCAACTCGATCAAGGTTCAGGGCGTGATGCAGCCGATCGTGGTGCGCCCCATCGGTGGCGGCCGCTTCGAGATCATCGCCGGTGAACGCCGTTGGCGCGCCAGCCAGCAGGCCGGCCTGGACAAGATCCCGGCCATGGTCCGCGAAGTGCCGGACGAAGCTGCCATCGCCATGGCGCTGATCGAGAACATCCAGCGCGAAGACCTCAATCCGATCGAGGAAGCCGTGGCCCTGCAGCGCCTGCAGCAGGAGTTCGAGCTGACCCAGCAGCAGGTCGCCGATGCGGTGGGCAAGTCGCGGGTCACCATCACCAACCTGCTACGCCTGATCGCTCTGCCGGAAGAGATCAAGACCCTGCTCGCCCATGGCGATCTGGAGATGGGCCACGCCCGTGCCCTGCTCGGTCTGCCCCTGGAACAGCAGGTGGAAGGCGCGCGACATGTTGTCGCACGCGGCCTCACCGTGCGCCAAACCGAAGCACTGGTACGCCAGTGGCTGAATACCAAGGAAAAGCCTGCCGAGAAGGTCAAGGCCGACCCGGACATCAACCGCCTGGAACAGCGCCTGGCCGAGAAGCTAGGGGCTCCCGTGCAGATCAAGCACGGTCAGAAGGGCAAGGGCCAATTGGTGATCCGCTACAACTCGCTGGACGAGCTGCAGGGCGTACTCGCCCACATCCGCTGAAATCTCGACACAATTGCACATGTAGCGGGCGGTCGGAATTCACTACCGGCCAGTTGAACAGGGGGGGAACCCCCCCTATACTCTGCGCGCATTTTGTCGGCACAAAGTATGCCAAGTTGTTGATTTAACGTGCCGACCCAGAGGAACAGCGAGAGATGGACGCCCGCACGCCGAACCGCCTGCCCTTCCATCGTCTACCGGTCTTTCCGGTGCTGCTGGCCCAACTGGTCGTGATTCTGTTGGCCGCCGCCGCCCTGTATGGCTGGCGCGGCGCGGTAAGCGGCTATTCGGGACTCTGCGGGGGGCTTATTGCCTGGCTCCCCAACCTGTATTTCGCCCACAAGGCTTTCCGCTTCAGCGGGGCCCGGGCCGCCCAGAGCATCGTCCGGTCGTTCTACGCCGGCGAGACGGGCAAGCTGATTCTGACGGCAGTGCTGTTTGCACTGACGTTCGTAGTGGTGAAACCACTGGCGGCACCGGCCCTGTTCGGTGTCTTCGTGCTGGCGCTCAGCGTTGGCTGGTTCGCACCGCTGCTGATGAGAACAAGACTTTCGAGACCTTAGAGCGTTTGAGGCAAACATGGCAGAACAAACCGCTTCGGGCTATATCCAGCACCACCTGCAGAACCTGACTTTCGGGCAACTGCCGAATGGTGACTGGGGCTTCGCCCACACCGCGCAAGAAGCAAAGGAAATGGGCTTCTGGGCCTTCCACGTAGACACCCTGGGTTGGTCGGTAGTTCTCGGCCTGGTGTTCATCCTGCTGTTCCGCATGGCAGCCAAGCGCGCCACCAGCGGTCAACCGGGTGGTCTGCAGAACTTCGTCGAAGTACTGATCGAGTTCGTCGACGGCAGCGTGAAGGACACCTTCCACGGCCGTAACGCTCTGATCGCCCCGCTGGCCCTGACCATCTTCGTCTGGATCTTCCTGATGAACCTGATGGACTTGGTGCCGGTGGACTTCCTGCCGATGACTGCTGCCTGGATTACCGGCAACGAGCACCTGTTCTTCCGTGTGGTGCCGACTACCGACCCGAACGCCACCCTGGGCATGGCCCTGTCGGTGTTTGCGCTGATCGTGTTCTACAGCATCAAGGTCAAGGGCATTGGCGGCTTCCTCGGTGAGTTGACCCTGCACCCGTTCAGCAGCAGCAACATCGTTGTGCAGATCCTGCTGATCCCGGTGAACTTCCTGCTCGAGTTCGTCACCCTGATCGCCAAGCCGATTTCTCTGGCTCTGCGTCTGTTCGGCAACATGTATGCCGGCGAACTGATCTTCATCCTGATTGCCGTGATGTTCGGCAGTGGTCTGTTCCTGCTCAGCACCCTGGGTGTTGCGCTGAACTGGGCGTGGGCTGTGTTCCACATCCTGATCATCACCCTGCAGGCGTTCATCTTCATGATGCTGACCATCGTCTACCTGTCGATGGCACACGAAGACAACCACTAAGAGGCTTCGGCCTCTTTAGGTAACCAAAACCGCTTTACCGCTTCACTTAACCCTTTAAACAAATACGACGTAAAAGTCGGGAGGAAAAATGGAAACTGTAGTTGGTCTCACCGCGATTGCTGTTGCCCTGCTGATCGGTCTGGGCGCTCTGGGTACCGCCATTGGCTTCGGCCTGCTGGGCGGCAAATTCCTGGAAGGCGCTGCTCGTCAGCCGGAAATGGTTCCGATGCTGCAGGTGAAAATGTTCATCGTCGCCGGTCTGCTGGACGCCGTGACCATGATCGGCGTTGGTATCGCTCTGTTCTTCACCTTCGCGAACCCCTTCGTTGGTCAAATCGCCGGCTAATCACTCGCTTGCGAGTTGATTGGTTTGACGAAACAACGAACAGCGAGGTATTGGCGTGAACATTAATGCAACCCTGATTGGCCAGGCCGTTGCGTTCTTCATTTTCGTGCTGTTCTGCATGAAGTTCGTATGGCCTCCGGTCATCACGGCTCTGCGCGAACGCCAAAAGAAGATCGCCGATGGTCTGGACGCCGCCAACCGTGCGGCTCGCGATCTGGAACTGGCCCACGAGAAAGTGGCTCAGCAACTGCGCGAAGCCAAAACCCAGGCTGCTGAAATCATCGAGCAAGCCAAGAAGCGCGGCACTCAGATCGTCGACGAAGCCCGTGATCAGGCTCGCGTCGAAGCTGACCGTGTGAAGGCTCAGGCTCAGGCCGAGATCGAACAGGAACTGAACAGCGTCAAAGACGCCCTGCGTGCCCAAGTGGGTGCCCTGGCCGTTGGCGGTGCTGAGAAGATCCTGGGTGCCACCATCGATCAGAACGCGCACGCGGAGCTGGTTAACAAACTGGCCGCCGAAATCTAAGCGAGGGCGATCATGGCAGAACTGACCACGCTGGCCCGTCCTTACGCTAAGGCTGCCTTCGAGTACGCACAAGGCAACCAGCAGCTGGCCGCTTGGTCGGCCATGCTGGGCCTCGCTGCAGCGGTGTCGCAAGACGACACCATGCAGCGCGTGCTCAAGGCCCCGCGTTTGACGAGCGCAGAAAAGGCCACCGCTTTTAACGAAGTGTGTGGTGACAAGTTCGACGCCCAGGCACGTAACTTCATTTCCATCGTTTCCGAAAACGGTCGTCTCGACCTGTTGCCGGAGATCGCCGCCCAGTTCGAGCTGTACAAGGCCGAGCAGGAGAAGTCGGTAGACGTGGAAGTGACCAGTGCCTTCGCATTGAGCACAGAACAGCAAGACAAACTCGCCAAGGTTCTCAACGCACGGCTCAGCCGAGAAGTGCGTCTGCACGTGACGGAAGACGCTGCCCTACTGGGTGGCGTGGTTATCCGCGCGGGCGACCTGGTTATCGATGGCTCGGTTCGCGGCAAAATCGCGAAGCTGGCCGAAGCGTTGAAATCTTGAGTTTGAAGGGGCAGCAGAGCAATGCAGCAACTCAATCCTTCCGAAATTAGTGAAATCATCAAGGGACGTATCGAGAAACTCGACGTCTCTTCCCAAGCCCGCAACGAAGGTACCGTGGTATCCGTCTCCGACGGTATCGTGCGTATCTATGGTCTGGCCGACGTTATGTACGGCGAAATGATCGAGTTCCCGGGCGGCGTCTACGGTATGGCGCTGAACCTGGAGCAAGACTCCGTCGGCGCCGTAGTGCTGGGTGCATACACCAGCCTCGCCGAAGGCATGAGCGCCAAGTGCACCGGCCGCATCCTGGAAGTCCCGGTTGGTCCGGAACTGCTGGGCCGCGTAGTCGACGCACTGGGCAACCCGATCGATGGCAAAGGCCCGATCAATGCTCAAGCCACCGACGCTGTCGAGAAAGTCGCTCCGGGCGTGATCTGGCGTAAGTCGGTCGACCAGCCGGTGCAAACCGGTTACAAGTCGGTCGATGCCATGATCCCGGTAGGCCGTGGCCAGCGCGAGCTGATCATCGGTGACCGTCAGATCGGTAAGACCGCTCTGGCCGTCGACGCCATCATCAACCAGAAGAACAGCGGCATCCGCTGCGTCTACGTAGCCATCGGTCAGAAGCAATCGACCATCGCCAACGTGGTACGCAAGCTGGAAGAAGCTGGCGCCCTGGCCAACACCATCGTGGTTGCCGCCTCGGCTTCGGAATCGGCTGCCCTGCAGTTCCTGGCTCCGTACGCTGGTTGCACTATGGGCGAATACTTCCGCGACCGCGGTGAAGACGCCCTGATCGTGTACGACGACCTGTCCAAGCAGGCCGTTGCCTACCGCCAGATCTCCCTGCTGCTGCGCCGTCCGCCGGGCCGCGAAGCTTACCCAGGCGACGTGTTCTATCTCCACAGCCGTCTGCTGGAGCGCGCTTCCCGCGTTTCCGAAGAGTATGTCGAGAAGTTCACCAATGGCGCTGTGACTGGCAAGACTGGTTCCCTGACCGCTCTGCCGATCATCGAAACCCAGGCTGGTGACGTTTCCGCGTTCGTTCCGACCAACGTGATCTCGATCACCGACGGTCAGATCTTCCTGGAATCGGCCATGTTCAACTCGGGTATCCGTCCGGCCGTCAACGCCGGTATCTCGGTTTCCCGCGTGGGTGGTGCCGCTCAGACCAAGATCATCAAGAAGCTGTCCGGTGGTATCCGTACCGCTCTGGCTCAGTACCGTGAACTGGCGGCCTTCGCCCAGTTCGCTTCTGACCTGGACGAGGCTACCCGCAAGCAGCTGGATCACGGTCAGCGCGTTACCGAGCTGATGAAGCAGAAGCAGTACGCGCCGATGTCGATCGCCGACATGTCGGTGAGCCTGTACGCCGCCGAGCGTGGTTTCCTGGCCGACGTCGAAGTCGCCAAGATCATCAGCTTCGAGCAGGCCCTGATCGCCTTCTTCAACCGTGAGAACGCCGCTCTGATGGCGAAGATCAACGAGAAGGGCGACTTCAATGACGACATCGATGGCCAGCTGAAAGCCGGTATCGAGAAGTTCAAGGCCACCCAAACCTGGTAAGCCGCAGTGGGGGTCGCGAGGCCCCCGCTTGCTAACCTGATAGGTGTTACATGGCAGGCGCAAAAGAGATTCGCAGCAAGATTGCGAGCATCAAAAGCACGCAGAAGATCACCAGCGCCATGGAAAAGGTGGCGACCAGCAAAATGCGCAGAGCTCAACAGCGCATGGCTGCTAGTCGTCCCTACGCGGAGCGTATCCGCCAGGTGATTGGTCATCTGGCCAACGCCAACCCGGAATATCGTCACCCGTTCATGATCGAGCGTGAAGTTAAGCGCGTCGGTTACGTGGTGGTGAGTTCGGACCGTGGTCTGTGCGGTGGTCTGAATACCAACCTGTTCAAGGCTCTGGTCAAGGACATGGCGAGCAATCGCGAGCAAGGCGTAGAGGTTGATCTCTGCGTGATTGGCAGCAAGGGTGCGGCGTTCTTCCGCAACTTTGGTGGCAATGTTGTTGCTGCGATCAGCCACCTGGGCGAAGAACCGTCGATCAACGATCTGATCGGTTCCGTCAAGGTCATGCTCGATGCTTACCTCGAAGGTCGCATCGATCGTCTGTCCGTGGTCTCGAACAAGTTCGTCAATACCATGACGCAAAAGCCGACAGTGGAGCAGCTCGTTCCCCTGGTGGCGACTCCGGATGAAGGTCTCAAGCACCACTGGGACTACCTGTACGAACCCGACGCCAAACAGCTGCTCGACGGCCTGATGGTGCGTTATGTGGAGTCGCAGGTGTACCAGTCGGTAGTAGAGAACAACGCTGCTGAACAAGCGGCGCGGATGATCGCGATGAAGAACGCCACCGACAACGCTGGCGATCTGATCAAAGACCTGCAGCTGATTTACAACAAGGCTCGTCAGGCAGCGATCACCCAGGAAATTTCGGAAATCGTCGGCGGCGCTGCCGCGGTTTAAGAACGGTTCAAATATTCAGAGGAACCAAAGATGAGTAGCGGACGTATCGTTCAAATCATCGGCGCCGTTATCGACGTGGAATTCCCGCGTGATCAGGTGCCGAGTGTTTATGAAGCGCTGAAAGTAGTCGGCGCCGAAACCACCCTGGAAGTTCAGCAGCAGCTGGGCGACGGCGTGGTTCGTTCCATCGCCATGGGCTCGACCGAAGGTCTGAAGCGTGGCCTGGACGTCACCCGTACTGGCAAGGCCATCTCCGTTCCGGTCGGTAAAGCGACCCTGGGCCGGATCATGGACGTGCTGGGCAACCCGATCGACGAAGCTGGCCCGATCGGCGAAGAAGAGCAGTGGGAAATCCACCGCGCTGCGCCGTCGTACGCCGAACAAGCTGGCGGCAACGAGCTGCTGGAAACCGGCATCAAGGTAATCGACCTGGTCTGCCCGTTCGCCAAGGGCGGTAAAGTCGGTCTGTTCGGTGGTGCCGGTGTCGGCAAGACCGTAAACATGATGGAACTGATCCGTAACATCGCCATGGAACACAGCGGTTATTCCGTGTTCGCTGGTGTGGGTGAGCGTACTCGTGAGGGTAACGACTTCTACCACGAGATGAAGGACTCCAACGTTCTCGACAAAGTAGCCCTGGTCTACGGTCAGATGAACGAGCCGCCAGGCAACCGTCTGCGCGTTGCGCTGACCGGCCTGACCATGGCCGAGAAGTTCCGTGATGAAGGTCGTGACGTTCTGCTGTTCGTCGACAACATCTACCGTTACACCCTCGCCGGTACCGAAGTATCCGCACTGCTGGGCCGTATGCCTTCCGCAGTAGGTTACCAGCCGACTCTGGCCGAAGAGATGGGCGTTCTGCAGGAGCGTATTACCTCCACCAAGAACGGCTCGATCACCTCGGTACAGGCCGTATACGTACCTGCGGACGACCTGACCGACCCGAGCCCGGCGACCACCTTCGCCCACTTGGACGCCACCGTCGTACTGTCGCGTGACATCGCCTCCCTGGGTATCTACCCGGCCGTGGACCCGCTGGACTCCACCTCCCGCCAGCTCGATCCGCTGGTTGTAGGTGTGGACCACTACGAGACCGCGCGTGGCGTGCAGTACGTTCTGCAGCGCTACAAGGAACTGAAGGACATCATCGCGATCCTCGGTATGGACGAACTGTCGGAAGCCGACAAGCAGCTGGTATCCCGTGCTCGTAAGATCCAGCGCTTCCTGTCCCAGCCGTTCTTCGTGGCCGAAGTCTTCACCGGTTCGCCAGGCAAGTACGTTTCCCTGAAGGACACCATCGCTGGTTTCAGCGGCATCCTGAAAGGTGACTACGATCACCTGCCGGAGCAGGCGTTCTACATGGTTGGCAGCATCGACGAAGCCATCGAGAAAGCCAAGAAACTGTAATCCCCTGTGCGCCCGGCAACGGGCGCTCGTGAGGCAAGCGTATGGCCATTACTGTCCATTGCGACATCGTCAGTGCCGAAGCGGAGATCTTCTCCGGTTTGGTCGAGATGGTGATTGCGCACGGCAACCTGGGCGATCTCGGTATCGCTCCGGGCCACGCCCCGCTGATCACCGACCTGAAACCGGGCCCAATCCGCCTGGTCAAGCAGGGTGGCGAGCATGAGGTGTTCTACATCTCGGGTGGTTTCCTCGAAGTTCAGCCGAACATGGTGAAGGTCCTGGCCGACACCGTGACCCGCGCTGGCGATATCGACGAAGCTGCTGCCCAGGAGGCCCTCAAGGCCGCCGAGAAGGCACTCAACGAGAAGGGCTCGGAATTCGATTACGGTTCCGCCGCCGCTCACCTGGCCGAAGTCGCAGCCCAGCTGCGTACCGTCCAGCAGCTGCGCAAGAAGTACTGAGTCCCGCACTCCGACTTCAGCGTTAGCGAGTAAAAGGGTAGCCTTGGCTACCCTTTTTCTTTTCTGCCGTTTTTATCCACAGGTGGTGTTCCACCTGTGCCCGTTCAGGATTCCGCTATGTCCCTCGATATCGTCATCCTCGCCGCCGGCCAGGGCACCCGCATGCGCTCGGCCTTGCCCAAGGTGCTGCATCCGGTTGCCGGCAAGCCCATGCTCGGCCATGTCATCGACACCGCCCGCAAGCTGGCGCCGCGCAAGATCCACGTGGTCATCGGCCACGGTGCCGAATTGGTCCGCGAGCGCCTGGCGGCCGACGATATCAACTTCGTGCTGCAGGCCGAGCAGCTGGGTACTGGTCACGCCGTGGCCCAGGCGCTGCCGGCGCTGGAAGCGGAGAAGGTACTGATCCTCTATGGCGATGTGCCGCTGACCCAGGTGGAGACCCTGACCCGTCTGCTCGAGCAGGCCAACGAGTCCCAACTGGGACTGCTGACGGTCAACCTGGCCGATCCCACCGGCTACGGCCGCATCGTGCGTGACGCCAACGGCGTGGTGCAGGCGATCGTCGAGCACAAGGATGCCAGCGAGGCGCAACGCGCCATCTGCGAAGGCAACACCGGCATCCTCGCCGTACCGGGCAAGCGCCTCGGCGATTGGCTGGGCCGCCTGTCCAACAGCAACGCCCAGGGCGAGTACTACCTCACCGACGTGATCGCCATGGCCGTGGCCGACGGCCTGGTGGTGGCTACCGAGACCGCCCAGGACGAGATGGAAGTGCTGGGCGCCAACGACCGCATTCAGTTGTCGCAGCTCGAATGTCATTACCAGCAACGTATGGCTCGCCAGCTGATGGCCCAGGGCGTAACCCTGTTCGACCCGCATCGTTTCGACGTGCGTGGCGAAGTGAGCGTGGGCCGCGACGTGACCATCGACATCAATGTGATCCTCGAAGGCCGCGTGGTGATCGAGGACGATGTGCAGATCGGCCCGAACTGCGTGATCAAGGATTCCCTCCTGCGCCGCGGCGCCATCGTCAAAGCCAACAGTCACCTGGAAGGTGCCGAAGTGGGCGAGGGCGCCGACTGCGGCCCGTTTGCCCGTCTGCGTCCTGGCGCCAAGCTCGGTGCCAAGGCCCATGTCGGCAACTTCGTCGAGCTGAAGAACGCGGTGCTGGGCGAGGGCGCCAAGGCCGGCCACCTGAGCTACCTGGGCGACGCCGAGATCGGCGCGCGCACCAACATCGGCGCGGGCACCATCACCTGCAACTACGACGGTGCCAACAAGCACAAGACGGTGATGGGCGAGGACGTGTTCATCGGCTCCAACAGCTCCATCGTCGCCCCCGTGACCCTGGGCAACGGCGCCACCACCGGTGCCGGCTCTACGGTGACCCAGGACGTACCGGCGGCCGCACTGGCTGTGGGCCGCGCTAAGCAGCGCAACATCGAAGGCTGGAAGCGCCCGCAGAAGATGCCGAAGTAGTCGGATGCGAGTAAGCAAAAGGCGGCCTTGGCCGCCTTTTGTGCATTCTGAGCTTGACCGAAAGCTTTCATTAGGTTTTGATTCGCGCACTTATCTTTCGAATCGAAACTTAAATGTCGAAACGCAACACTCCCCAGCGCCGCCACGCGATTCTCGCCTTGCTCAACGAGCAGGGCGAGGTGGTCGTGGATGCCCTGGCGCAGCATTTCGCCACCTCCGAAGTTACGATTCGAAAGGATCTGGCCGAGCTGGAGAAGAACGGCCTGCTGCTGCGTCGCTACGGTGGCGCCGTGCCCATGCCGCAGGAGCTGATCGGCGAGCCGGCTCAGCCCATCTCCCGTCATAAGCAGGCCATCGCCCGCGCGGCGGTCAGCCTGATCCGCGAGCACGCGCGCATCATTATCGACAGTGGCAGCACCACTGCAGCGATGATTCGCCAGCTCGGCCACAAGCCCGGCCTGGTGGTGATGACCAACTCGCTGAACGTGGCCAACGCCCTGCGCGACATCGAGCACGAACCGGTGCTGCTTATGACCGGCGGTACCTGGGACCCGCACTCCGAGTCCTTCCAGGGCCAGGTCGCCGAGCAGGTGCTGCGTTCCTACGACTTCGACCAGCTGTTCATCGGCGCCGATGGCATCGACCTGGCGCGTGGCACCACCACCTTCAACGAGCTGCTCGGCCTGTCGCGGGTCATGGCCGAGGTGGCCCGCGAGGTCATCGTCATGGTCGAGAGCGACAAGATCGGCCGCCGCATTCCCAACCTGGAGCTGCCCTGGAGCAGCCTCCATACCCTGATCACCGACGACCGCCTGGATAGCCAGGTGGCCGAACAGATACGCGCGCGTGGGGTCCAGCTGATCCTCGCCGCCGCTTCCTGAGGAGAACCCCTATGTGTGGCATCGTTGGCGCCGTCGCCGAACGCAACATCACCCCGATCCTGGTCGAAGGCCTCAAGCGCCTGGAATACCGCGGCTATGACAGCGCCGGCGTGGCGGTCTTCACCCAGGCCGGCGAACTGCAGCGCCGCCGCCGCGTGGGCAAGGTCGCCGAGCTGGAACAGGCCCTGGCTGGCGAGCCGCTGACTGGTCACCTGGGCATCGCCCACACCCGCTGGGCCACCCACGGCGCGCCGAGCGAGCGCAACGCCCACCCGCACTTCTCCGGTGAGCAACTGGCCGTGGTGCACAACGGCATCATCGAGAACCACGAGGAACTGCGCGAGCGCCTCAAGGGCCTCGGCTACGTGTTCACCTCCGATACCGACACCGAGACCATCGTCCACCTGCTGCACCACAAGCTGCAGCAGCTCGGCGACCTCACCGCTGCGCTCAAGGCCGCCATTCCCGAGCTGCATGGCGCCTACGGCCTGGCCGTGATCAGCGCCGCCCAGCCGGACCGCATCCTCGCCGCCCGCAGTGGCAGCCCGCTGGTGATCGGCCTGGGCCTGGGTGAGAACTTCCTCGCCTCTGATCAGCTCGCCCTGCGCCAGGTCACCGACCGTTTCATGTACCTGGAGGAGGGTGATATCGCCGAAATCCGCCGCGACAGCGTGCAGATCTGGGACGTCGCCGGCCAATCCGTACAGCGTGAATCGGTGCAGTACCACGAGGGTGCCGAAGCCGCCGACAAGGGCGAATACCGCCACTTCATGCTCAAGGAAATCCACGAGCAGCCCAAGGTCGTGCAGCGCACCCTGGAAGGCCGCCTGGGCGGCGACCACGTTCTGGTCCAGGCCTTCGGCCCGCAGGCCGCCGAGCTGTTCGCCAAGGTACGCAACGTGCAGATCGTCGCCTGCGGTACCAGCTACCACGCCGGCATGGTCGCCCGTTACTGGCTCGAAGCGCTGACCGGCATTCCCTGCCAGATCGAAGTGGCCAGCGAGTTCCGCTACCGCCAGGTGGCCGTGCAGCCGGACAGCCTGTTCGTCAGCATCTCCCAGTCCGGCGAGACCGCCGACACCCTGGCTGCACTGCGCAACGCCAAGCAGGCCGGCTACCTGGCCAGCCTGACCATCTGCAACGTCGGCACCAGCTCCCTGGTGCGCGAGTCCGACCTGTGCCTGCTGACCCAGGCCGGCCCGGAAATCGGCGTGGCCTCGACCAAGGCCTTCACCACCCAGCTGGTCTCCCTGCTGCTGCTGACCCTGGCCCTCGGCCAGGTGCGCGGTACCCTGCAAGCCGGTGTCGCTGCCGAGCTGGTGGAAGAACTGCGTCGCCTGCCGACCCGCCTGGGCGAGGCACTGGCCATGGACAAGACCGTGGAGAAGGTCGCCGAACTGTTCGCCGAGAAGCACCACACCCTGTTCCTCGGCCGCGGCGCCCAGTACCCGGTGGCCATGGAAGGTGCGCTCAAGCTCAAGGAAATCTCCTACATCCACGCCGAGGCCTACCCGGCCGGCGAGCTCAAGCACGGCCCGCTGGCCCTGGTCGACGCCGACATGCCGGTGGTCACCGTGGCGCCGAACAACGAGCTGCTGGAAAAGCTCAAGTCCAACCTGCAGGAAGTCCGCGCCCGTGGCGGCGAGCTGATCGTCTTCGCCGATGGCGCCGCCGGCATGAGCAACGGCGAAGGCACCCAGGTGATCAACATGCCGCACATCCACGACGTGCTGGCGCCGATCCTCTACACCGTTCCGCTGCAGCTGCTGTCCTACTACGTGGCCGTGCTCAAGGGCACCGACGTGGACCAGCCGCGCAACTTGGCCAAGTCGGTGACGGTGGAGTAAGGAAAAAAGCGAAAAAGGAAGCGGGGCAAAGCCCCGCTTTTTTCCTTATTCGTGGCGAGGCTGAGCCATTGAACCTAGTGAATCCATCCCCCATCGGCATCTTGCCGATGCCGAGCTTTACGTCCGTTTCTCCTCTTACATGCCAGTGTTCTGCCTAAGCTAGCGGTAACCATCGCTAGCTGGAGCCTGCCCATGTCGTTCTCTATTTCACGAAACTTGCTGCTGGCTTTGAGCCTGCTGCCTGCCATGGCCTTCGCCGAGATTCGCCCTGGCCTATGGGAGTTCAGTGGCGAGGCGCAGAGCGATGGCCAGCCGGTGCCGAATATGCAGGAGGTGCTCGGCCAGCTGCAGAATCTGGCGCCCGAGCAGCGCCAGATGATGGAGCAGATGCTCAAACAGAAGGGTGTGAAGCTCGGTAGTTCCGGCGTGCAGTTGTGCATCAGCCCGGAGCGGGCCAAGGGCCAGGACATTCCGTTGCAGGACCCGGATTCCGGGTGCAGTCACGAGGTCACCGAGCGCAGCGCGCAGCTGTGGAAATTCCGCTTCACCTGCCCCAATGGCCAGGGGGAAGGTGAGACCCACTTCCAGAGCGACACAGCCTTCACCACCCAGGTCAAGGGTGTCTACGACGGTCGCGAGAGCACGATGAACAGCCAGGCGCGCTGGATCGGCGAGGACTGCGGCGGCCTGCCGCCACGCTGAGGGCGGGTCGGCGACGCCGTGCGCTGAGCACGGTTACACTGCTTGCCGGATCAGGGAGTGAGGGCGTGGCATGCAGGGAATCGTCGGGTGGGCCGGTCTGGTGTTGCTTGTACTGGTGCTGCTGGTCGGCATCTATGGCTACAACCTGCTGGTGTTCAACCGGGCGCGCGTGGCCGAGGCCTGGAGCGGCATCGATGTGCAGCTCAAGCGCCGCTCCAGCCTGATCCCGCAACTGGTCGCCTGCCTGCGGGCCTATATGGCCCATGAGCGCGACACCCTGGAGGAGCTGGTCAGCCGCCGCGGCGAGGTGCAGGCCCACGAGGCCGATAGCGCCGCCGGGCGCGGCCCGGTCGAGGGCCAGTTGAGTGCCTCGTTGCTGCGCGCCTTCGCCCTCGCCGAACGCTACCCCGAGCTGAAGGCCGATGCGGTGTTCCTCGACCTGCAGCGCACCCTCAGTGAGGTGGAAGACCATATCCAGATGGCGCGCCGTTACTACAACGGCGCGGTTCGTGAGCTCAACGTGCTGGTCGAGTCGGTGCCGAGCAATCTGCTGGCCAAGGCCTTCGGCTTCCGCTGCGCCGCCTATTTCACGTTGGAAGACGCCCGCGACGCACAGTCGCCGAACATGGAGTTCTGAACATGCCGGGATGGCTGAGGATTCTGTCGTTGTTGTGTTGCCTGTTGCCTGGCGTATCGCAGGCGCAGGAGCGCATCGAGGATTTCGCCGTGCAGTTGCGCGTGACCGGCGACGGCATGCTCGAGGTGATCGAGAAGATCACCGTGCACGCCGAGGGCGAGCAGATTCAGCGCGGCATCTACCGCGACATTCCGGTGACCTACAGCCTGCCGGGCGGCCTGCTGCGCAAGACGCCCATTGCGCTGCTCGGCGCCACCCGCGACGGTGCTCCCGAGTCGGTGCGCGAGGAGCGCATCGGCGCCTACCAGCGCTTCTACCTGGGCAGCCCGGCGCACTACCTGCAGCCGGGCCGCTACGTGTACCGCCTGCACTACCGCGTCGACCCGCAGCTGCTGCATCGCGCGGACGAGGACGAGCTGTACTGGAACGTCACCGGCAACGCCTGGGCTTTCCCCATCCTGCAGGCCTCGGTGCGCCTGCAGCTGCCGGCCGGGGCGCGTATCGGCAGCGTCTACGGCTATACCGGCGCCAGTGGCGAGCAGGGCGCGGGATACCGGGAGGTGGAGCGTGGCGCTGACTACCTGCGCCTGGAGACCACCGAGGTGCTGGCGCCGCAGCAGGGTTTCACTCTGGCAGTGGGCTGGCCGGCCGGCTTGGTCGAGCGTCCCAGCCTGTTGTGGCGAGGGCTGCGACTGTTGTGGGACAACGCCGGCGTGGCTCTAGGCGGGCTGCTCTGGTTGGCGCTGCTGGGCTATTACGTTCGTACTTGGCGACGAGTCGGCCGCGATCCGCGCAAGGGCCTGCATATCGTGCGTTTCGAGGCGCCGGACGATCTCAGCCCGGTGCAGGTCGGCTACCTCTGGCACAAGGGCTTTCGCGGCGGCTTCGACGAGGCGCGGGCGCTCGGCGTGTGCTTCACCGACTGGGCGATCCGTGGGCTGATTCGCCTGGAGGATCTCCCGCATGGCGGTGGCTTCAGTGTGCAGCGTGGCGATAAGCCGATCGAGGAAGGCCGGGTCGGCGAGATCGAATGGCTGCGTCGGATGTTCCCGGCGAGCAAGGCCGACGCGCCGCTGGAGTTGGGCGGCCGCTATCAACCACGCCTGGCAGAGATGAAGACGCGCATGGTCGACAGCCTGGCGACTCATGGCCGCCTGTGGCACGCCAACAATCGCAGCGCCTGGGCCACCGGCCTGGCTATCGCCGTACCCGGCCTGCTGCTCAGCGTGCTGACCGGCTTGCAGGGCGAGGAGCAGTGGGGGCTGGCCATTGGTGGTCTGATGTTCAGCCTGGGCTTCGGTGTGCCCACGGCGGTGGTGCTGGGCCTGGCTTTGCGCGAGTCGGGTTATGGCAAGCGCCTCGTGCTGTGGCTGGTGGCGCTGATGTTCGGCTTCCCGGTGCCGATCGGCCTGTGGATGTTGCTGTATGCCTGCTCGCTGCCGGTGATGCTGTTGGTGATCGCCTATCTGCTGGTGGTGGCGCTGTTCTACCGCTGGCTGGAGGCGCCTTCGGCAAAGGGACAGGAGCTGCTGGATGCGGCGGCCGGTTACCGCGACTACCTGCAGCTGGCCGAGGGCGAGGTGCTGGAGCGCGCCGGTGGTTCGCCAGTCATGACCATCGCCCTGTATGAGCGGCACTTGGCCTATGCCATGGCTCTGGGTGTGGAGGAGAAATGGAGCGCGCGCTTCGCCGCCGCGCTGCAGTCTGGCCTGATCGACGCCGAGCAGTACCAGCCGGACTGGTATCGGGCTCGCGGTAGTCTGAGTTCGCCGTCCAGCTTCGGTACGGTGCTGAGTTCCAGTCTGGTCAGTGCCTCGGCCAGCGCTTCGACGCCGCCGGCCAGTTCGTCGTCCGGCGGCGGAGGTTCGTCCGGTGGCGGCTCCTCGGGCGGTGGTAGCGGCGGCGGGGGAGGCGGCGGCTGGTAGGTGTCGTTATGGGCTGTGGATAACTTGGCGGCCGCTCCCCGCCATCGTTACTGGCTCAGACGAAGTCGCATGGTTGGGGTGATTTTTGTTGTTTATGTTATGTTATAACTCAAACATAAGCCCTGATGAGACTTGCCCGTGCTCAGCCAAGCCGAACTCCTGGCCATGCCCGCCTCTGCCTACATGGACGCAGCGCAGCAGGCCTTTTTCCGCCTGCTGTTGCTGGCGCAGCGCGAGGAGCTGCAGCAGCGCATTGCCAGCGAATGCGCCGATCTGCGTGAACTCGAGCCGACCAGCGATCCGGCGGATGCCGGCAGCGCCGAAGAGCAACGCCAGTGGCAGCTGCGTGTGCTGGAGCGGGAGAAGCGCCTACTGGACAAGATCGACGCCGCCCTGCAACGCCTCGCCCACGGCGAGTACGGCTGGTGCGCGGAGACCGGCGAGCCGATCGGTCTGCCCCGGCTGCTGCTGCGCCCGACGGCGACGCTGTGTGTCGAGGCCAAGGAACGTCAGGAACGCCGCGAACGACATATCCGTGATCTGTGAGGACTTCCCGATGGACCAGCGTCTCCCCGTAACTGTGCTCTCCGGCTTCCTCGGTGCCGGCAAGAGCACCCTGCTCAACCAGGTGCTGCGCAACCGCGCCGGCCTGCGCGTGGCGGTGATCGTCAACGACATGAGCGAGATCAACCTCGACGGCACGGCGGTGCAGCGCGATGTCAGCCTCAATCGCGCCGAAGAAAAACTGGTGGAGATGAGCAACGGCTGCATCTGCTGCACCCTGCGCGAGGATCTGCTGCAAGAGGTCGCCCGCCTGGCCCGCGAGGGGCGCTTCGACTACCTGCTGATCGAGTCGACCGGCATCGGCGAGCCGCTACCAGTGGCCGAGACCTTCACCTTCCGCGACGAACAGGGCCAGAGCCTGTCGGACCTGGCGCGGCTGGACACCATGGTCACGGTGGTCGACGGAGTGAACTTCCTGCGCGACTTCCAGGCCGCCGAGAGTCTGGCCAGCCGTGGCGAGACCCTCGGCAAGGACGATCACCGCGCGATCACCGATCTGCTGATCGAGCAGGTGGAGTTCGCCGACGTGCTGCTGGTGAGCAAGGCCGACCTGATCGACGCCGAGCAGTGCGCGGAGCTGCAGGCGATCCTGCGCCGCCTCAACACCCATGCCGAGATTCTGCCGATGAGCATGGGCGAGGTGCCACTGGACAAGGTGCTCAACACCGGCCGCTTCGACTTCGAGCGGGCGTCCGAGGCGCCGGGCTGGCTCAAGGAGCTGCGTGGCGAGCACGTGGCGGAGAGCGAGGAGTACGGCATCGGCTCGACCGCCTACCAGGCGCGCCGGCCGTTCCACCCCGAACGCTTCTTCGCTTTCCTCGACCGCGAATGGGTCAATGGCCGGCTGCTGCGCTCCAAGGGCTACTTCTGGCTGGCCAGCCAGCACCGCGAGGCCGGAAGCTGGTCGCAGGCCGGCGGCTTGATGCGTTACGGCCAGGCCGGTCGCTGGTGGCGCTTCGTGCCGCGCGAGCAGTGGCCGCAGGACGAGGAGGGGCTGCGTACGGTGATGGCCAAGTGGGACGTGGCGGTTGGCGACTGTCGCCAGGAGCTGGTGTTCATCGGCCAGGGCATCGACTTCGCCCGCCTGCATGCCGAGCTCGATGCCTGCCTGCTCAGCGATGCGGAAATGGCAGGTGGCCCGACGGCCTGGGCGCTGTTGCCGGACCCGTTCGCGGCCGCGGCCTGATCAGGGCTCCAGCCACTGGCCCTGGCTCTGCTGCTCGCAGGCGGGCTTGAGGTAGCGGGCGTCGCTGGCCACGCCGTAGTAATGGATATCCTGCTGGTACGGCGTGCCCTGCACCTTGGCGTTGCGGCATTCGCCAAACGCGCCGCTGGGGCACTGGTCGGCGAAACGCACCTGGACCTTCTGGTCCTTCAGCTGCGGGGCGCAGAAACCGTTGCGGAACAGGTTTTTGGGGATGCTGCGGTTCTGCTGGCAGAGCTTGACCTCAACCTGCTGGCCCTCGCTGTGCACCACGCAGGCCTCGGCCCAAACCTGGCCGGCCAGGCCCAGCAGGAGCAGGGCAACCATCGCACGCATCGCATCGTCCTCAACGACAAAGCGGCGACTTTAGCCTTTCCCGGCGCCGCGTGAAACCGCACCATAGCGCCATGCTCGCCAACATCCCCACACATCTGATCGCCGGCCCCCTAGGGGCGGGCAAGACCAGCCTGATCCGCCACCTGCTGACGCACAAGCCGGCGGGCGAACGCTGGGCGGTGCTGATCAACGAGTTCGGCCAGATCGGTCTCGACCAGGCGTTGCTGACGACCGGGCAGGATGGCGTGAGCCTGGCCGAGATTCCCGGCGGCTGCCTGTGCTGCGTCGCCGGTGCGCCATTCCAGGTCGGCCTCGGACGCCTGCTGCGCCAGGCGCGTCCGGATCGGTTGCTGATCGAGCCGTCCGGCCTTGGCCATCCACTCGAATTGCTGCGCCAGCTGCGCGAGGCGCCCTGGGCCGGAGTGCTGGACCTGCAGCCGCTGGTGCTGGTGCTGGATGCGCAGGCCCTGGCCGCCGGCCAGGCGCTGCCGGAGAGCCAGCAGGTAACCCTGGAGCATGCCGGCCTGTTGCTGCTGAACAAGGCCGAGGGGTTGGATGAGGAGAGCCGTGAGCGTGTGCAGGCATTGCTGCCGGCCCGACCACTGCACTGGACCAGCAACGGCGCCCTGGATTTCACCAGGCTACCGGGGGCTGATGCCCAAGCGCAGCAAGCCACCCAGGCTCCCGAACTACCTTCGGGCAGAGCGCCGCTGGCGGCGATCTGGAGCGATCCCAGTCAGCCGATCTGTCAGGTGCAGGAGCAGGCCGAAGGCTGGAGCATCGGCTGGCGCTTTCATCCTAGCCAGGTCTTCGATCTCGACAGGGTCGGGCTCTGGCTGGGCGGGTTGGATTGGCGTCGTGCCAAGCTGGTGCTGCATGGGCAGGGTGGCTGGCAATCGGCCAATGCGCTGGAGGGCGACGGCCTGCAGTGGCGTGTCAGCGAATGGCGGCGGGATTCGCGCCTGGAGCTGATCTTCGCCGCCCCGCAGGATGCTGTGGGGCTGTCTGCGGCCTTGGCGGACTGCCGCCTGGTCTAGCGGGCCAGCAGGGCTTCCAGACCCATACCGGCCAGCAGCAGGGCCAGCAGACCCAGGCTGAAGCGGCGTACAGCTGGCGAACGGTAGAAGGCGATCCGGCGGTTGTCGTGCTCGTCGGCGACCTGTAGATGGTGATCGAACTCTGTGGGCGCGGTGCTCAGTAGCTGCCAGGCGCGCGCGGCGTCGTGCTCGTGCGGCAGCAGCAGGGCGAAGCGATGGCCGCGGGCCTCCTCGCCAAGGTCGCAGGCGATGGACTCGATGCCTTGCTGGCTGAGATGGTCACGCAGGAAGTCGATGTAGCTGCCGTTGTCGGAGGTGCGCAGGTTCTGCAAGGCGTGGTCCTTGTCCACGGTGGAGGGGCGGCCGTACAGGGCCGATCGCATGGTAGCAGAGTGCCAGTTCGTGATGTGGTCGACATTTCGGTCTCTGCCGATTTAGCTGCATGTAGCGCCTTTATCGCCGAACATTCGGCGCCTTTGCCGGCCTGACTGGGCTGTGGTCTGTCGTTACACTGGGCACAGTTTTCCGTTTCGGTTCGCTATCTATGCACCTGCTTCCCTGGTCCCATCCCACCTCTGCCGGCTTCACCCTGGCCGGTTGGCACACCGCGCCAAGCGGCAAGCCGCTGCTGCATTTCCTGCACGGCAATGGCTTCTGCGGGCGTACCTACGAGCCGATGCTGGCACCGTTGGCCGAGCACTTCGACCTCTGGCTGTGCGATGCCCAGGGCCATGGCGATACCGAGCATGGCGGTCGTTTCCATGGCTGGAACCGCAGTGCCGAGCTGGCGGTGGAGGCCTTCACGGCTGGGCGTGGAATCTTCGGCGAGGTGCCGCGCTATGCGCTGGGCCACAGCTTTGGCGGGGTGCTGACCAGCCTGATCCTGGCGCGCGAGCCGCAGCTGTTCCGCCGTGCCGTGCTGCTCGACCCGGTGCTGTTCAGCAAGTCGATGATCGGTGCCATGGCGCTGTCCGAGCTGGTCGGCCTGCATCGGCGCAACGTGATGGCGAAGAAGTCTGCCAGTCGCCGCCGGCAGTGGCCGGACCGGGCCAATGCCTTCGGCCTGCTGCAGGGCAAGGGCATCTTCCGTGGCTGGACCGACGCGGCGCTGCAGGCCTATGTCGATCACGCGCTGAAGGATGCCGAGGACGGCAGCGTCGAGCTGAAGTGCCGGCCGAGCCGCGAGGTGGATATCTTCAGTTCCTTCCCCAAACGGCTGTGGCCGTCGCTGGGCAAGATCGCCACGCCGAGCCTGCTGCTCTACGGCGACAAGACCTACCCCTTCGTCGGCCAGTCGGCCAAGCGCCTGAACGGGCTCAACGCCGCGGTGAGCATCGCCGAGGTGCCGGGCGGGCACTGCTTCATGCAGGAACATCCCGAGGATACCGCCGAGCGGGCGCGCGCCTTCCTCCTGGCCCGGGCCTGAGATGAGCGCCAGCCGCGAGGACGTGTGGCTGGCGTTGTCCGAGCTATGGCTGGACAACCAGCTGGATGAGTACAGCCACCGCCATATCGCCCGCGTGCTGCTGGCCAGCGGTCTGTCCGTCGAGGAGCTGCAGAGTATCTATCTGGAAGAAGTGGCGCCGCTACTATGGGGCAACCACTGGACCACGGCTGGCGTCTGGGATGGTTTCGATGCGCAGTGGCTGAGCGCCGGTTGTCGGCGCTTCCAGCAGCGGCGCGGCAGCCGTTGGCACCGCTGGCGCTGCCGTTTGCTACGCCGACTGATGACTTATGCAGCGGAGCCGGAATGGCAGCAGGTGCTGCTGCGTATGGCGGAGTTGCGCGGCTAGCTCAGTCGACCCGGCGGCGATCATCCGGGCGCGGGTGGCTGCGGCGCCAGTCGTCGAGCTGGATCACCTTGTCGTCGTGGGGCGCCGGCTCGTGGAAGGGATGAGCTTGCAGCTCGATGCTGCCCAGCTGGCGCCCATACATGCTGATGCTGCCGTTCAGGCGTTGCTCGCCGGTGACGGTGAACTCGAAGTCGTAGATGCGCGCCACCCGGCGACGGCCGCGGCTGTCGCGGGTCAGGGCCAGGCGGCGGAAGGCGACGTTGCCATCGAGCAGCTCGATATCCAGTTTGGCGCAGTGCTGCTTGGCCAGCGCCAGGGCCCGCTCGCGAATGCCATGGCCGCGCCATAGCCAGGCGCAGGCGGTGGCGAACAGCATTAGCAACAGCACATCCAGCAAGTCGATCATGGGGACTCCGACGTTCACAGGCCCAAGCTTAACCTATCCGCGCGGCGGGGGATTGAGTCGTCGTCTCGATCCGGCTAGGGTCGCCGGCACGACGAACAGAGGACGTTCTACCGATGAAGAAGTGGCTGTGGATAAGTCTTGCCTCGCTCCTGCTCCTGGCGGCATTGACCTGGTTATGGTGGCAGGACGAGCCGCTCACGCCCCAGGCCAAGGTCTGGCTGGAAGCGCCGGCGGCACCCGCCGACAGCGCCGCTTATTACCAGTTGCTTGGCCTGGATGCGCCAGCCGGCCAGGAGCCGGAGGCCGTCGGCCGCCAGTTGCTGCAGGCGCATCGGCAGTGGCGTGCGCAGCACGGTTTCAGTGATCCGCTGGTCGCGGCCAGTGGTGGTGAACGTATCGAGCTGCCCAGCGGCCTCTGTGCTCTCGGCGAGCCCGGTTGCCTGCACCAGCTGCAAGGCAATAGCGCGGACCTGGCCGCATTGCTGCGGCACCATGCCGAGCTGCTGCAGCGCTACGAGCACCTGCTGGCGCTGAGTGACTACCAAACGCTCAGCCAGCCGAGCATGGACGAGCCGCTGGCCAACTTCACCAGTCTGGAGCGCGCCAATCGCCTGCGTGCTGTGCAGGCCCTGATGCTGGCCGAAGAGGCACGTGGTGCCGAAGCCCTGGCCCTGTTGCAGCAGGATGTGGCAATGCTGCGTGGCTGGCTGGCGCGGGCCGACAATCTGATCCTGAAGATGATGCTGGTGCGCCTGCTCAGTGACGATCTGGACGCCATCGCCCAGCTGTATCGCGCCGGTCTGGTACCGCGACCCGAGGCGCAGCCGGCGCTGAGCGAGGCCGAGCGTTCGTTGCAGGGCGCCATGCAGCGCGAGTTCGCCCTGGTGGGATCGGGGCTGTTGACCCTGCTGGACAACCCGCAGACGGCTGCCGAAATGGGCGTGCTGCGCTGGCAGCTGCGTTGGCTGTACAAGCCGCAGATGACGGTCAACGACAGCCTGCCGGCCTATCAGCGGGTGGCCGCGAACTCGCGTCTGGATACTCTGGCCTTCGTCCGCAGCCTGGCGGCGCCGGTGCGCGATGAGCAGAGCCTGTGGCGCCGTGTGCGCAACCCGATGGGGGTGATTCTCGGCCAGGTGGCACTGCCCGACTTCAACCGCTATCTAGCGCGTCTGCATGATCTGGACGCCAAGCTGGCGCTGTTCAATGCCTTGGGCCAGGCCGCACCCGAGGTCGACAGTCCCTATCGCCCTGGTCAGCGGGCGAGCTGGGATGCCGAGCGCGAGAGCTACTGCTTCAGTGGTCCGCTGCAGGACGATAAGGGCCTGCGCTGCCTGTCCTGGGCGCCACCACCGAAGCAGTGAATCGTATCCCGCACGACTGACCCGACGCGCGGGCGGGCCAGTCGCTAGCTGAGCTTCCGAGTCGAGCTCTAGATTTCCTCTATCTCTTCGTCCAGGGACTGGTAGCGGCGCACCAGTTCCTCGCGGATCTCCCGGCGGCGCTGGGCCTGGCGGAAGCGCCGCTGTTCGTCGGCGCTCTGCGGTTGCAGGGTGGGCACCGGTTTGGGCTGGCCCTGGTCGTCCATCGCCACCATGGTGAAGAAGCAGCTGTTGGTGTGGCGCACCGAGCGCTCGCGGATGTTCTCGGTGACCACCTTGATGCCGATCTCCATCGAGGTGCGCCCGGTGTAGTTGACCGAGGCGAGGAAGGTGACCAGCTCGCCGACATGCACCGGCTCGCGGAAGATCACCTGGTCCACCGACAGGGTCACCACGTAGCAGCCGGCGTAGCGCGCGGCGCAGGCATAGGCGACCTCGTCGAGGTACTTGAGCAGGGTGCCGCCGTGCACGTTGCCGGAGAAGTTGGCCATGTCCGGGGTCATCAGGACGGTCATCGACAGGGTGTTGGTTTCGAAGTCCATGGGTGTCTCATAGGCAGTTTTTAGGGTGCTGGCGGTGCAGTTCCTGCGGGGTCTGCTGGTTGTTATAGATGCTGCCTGTTTACTTCGCTGTGCCAGCGCCGCCAGGCATGCAACTTTGCGGCCGTTGCCGGCGGTGGAGCACAGGAGCCGTTAAGCTAGGGCCTTTGTTCAGGGAGGACGATCATGCGAAGCCATCTTCTCGCGCTTGTGTTGCTGTCTTTCGGCGCACAGTGCACCGCCGCGCAGCAGAGTTGCGCCAGCCCGGCCGCCTGCAATCAGGCCGGCACCGCCGCCTACCAGGCGGGTCGCCATGCCGAGGCCATCGCGGCCTTCGAGCGCCAGCTCAAGCAGGCCGAACAGGCCGAGGATCGCGCTGCCCAGGAGCTGGCGCTGAACAATCTGATGCTGGCCAATCTCAAGGCGACACATGCCGGTATGGCGCGGGCCTGGTTGCGCCTGGCCTTGCGCAACGATTTCGACGGCGCTGCCAGCCGGCACAATCTGGCCAAGGTCGGCGAGGCGGATGTCTCCTCGCTGGCAGCCGTGGTCGAGGGACATTACCTGCGCTACGCCGGCCAGGCGGCCTGGAGTAGCCTGCAGATTCGTCGCGAGGGCGACGGTTACCGCGCCGACTTCGCGCCGATCCGTGTCGGCGGCCGCGACCCGGAGGAGTGGGGGCCGGCGGCCATCGGCGAATTGCAGGGACGCCTGCAGGGCGCTGGCGACTATTTCGAACTGCAGGACGCCGGGCTGGTTGCCGAGTGCCAGGTGCAGCTGCTGCGTGACGGTCTGCGCCTGCAGGTGCTGGAAGTCTTCGCCGACGCCTGCCAGGAGTACGGTGGCGCCGGTATCAGCGTGGCCGGCGAGTACTTCAAGGTCGAGCCGCGCTAACTGGGGCCGCTCTGCCAGCGCTTGCGCGCATGCAGGTAGGCGGCGCTGTCGGCATAGCCGAGCTGTTCGGCGATTTGGCTGCGATTGAGGCCCTGCAGCTCCAGGCTCTGCTCCAGCTCGGCGCGCACCGCGTCGAGTACTTCGCGAAAACCCAGGCCTTCCTCCTGCAGGCGCCGGCGCAGGGTACGCGGGCTCTGGTGCAGGGCTTCGGCGGCGGCCTCCAGACTCGGGGGTTGCGCGCGGCGTAAATCGCCGCGCACCTGTTCGGCGACCTTGGCTGCCCAGCCGTTGAGTTGCTGCAGACGCGCCAGGCGCCGATCCAGGCTGTCGCAGAGCAGCTCCACCAGCACCGGGTGGTGCTGGTGCATGGGCAGTTCCAGGCAGGCGGCATCCAGGTACAGGCGATTGTGCGGGGCATCGAACTGCACTTGGCCGAACCAGGGTTTGTACTGCGCATGGTAGGCCGGGCGGGGGTGGCGGAACTCGGCGCCGAGCAGCTGGAAGGCCTGGCCGGCGCCCAGGCGCAGCATGCTCACGGCCATCACCGAATAGTGCTCGGTGACGAAGCGCGCCAGGGCCCCCGGTGCATCGATCTGCAGCTCGATGATCAGGCGCTCGCCGTCGCGCTGCAGGCGCACCCGCTCCATGTCCGAGGCCAGGCGTGCATAGCGCTGCCAGTGCTGCAGCGCCTCGGCGACGCTGGCGCTGAACTGCGCCAGGTGCAGTAGCACATGCCAGTCGCCAGGGCTGAACTGGGCGAACAGGTTGAGGCCGATGGCCGGGTCAAGCTCGGCGGCCTGCAGCCACAGCTGCTCCAGATGCACCAGGCTGTATTCCTGCTGCGGGTGGTGCTGGCTGAGAAAGCGCTGCAGCACGCGCCCCAGCGGGCCACGGTGAAAGCGCAGCGGACTGGGGCGGGGCGAGTCCGCCGGCGGATTGGCCACTTCGGGCAGATTGTTGTCCGTTTCGCGCATGGTAGCGGCAGTCGACCTGGCATCTGATACAGGCAACCCGGTAGGCCGGGATTTCCAACAAGAGGTTGCCATGAACCCCAGCTCCATCGCCAACAATCCCATTGCCGTGGTCAGCCTGATCTTCCTCGGCTTTATCCTGCTCGAGGTCGTGCTGGGCTGCTTCCGCCAGCCGCGCGGCCAGCGCCGCGACGTGCTGATCGAGATCATCGGCTCCAGCCTGCTGCTCGGTGCGACCTTCCCGTTGATCATGTTCCTCGCCGACTTTGCCCTCGGCGAGTGGCTGCCGCAGGCGCGCGACTCCCTGGCCGGAATTCCCTTCGTCGCCGGATTCGCCCTGTTCCTGCTGTTCGACGACATGACCCAGTACTGGTGGCATCGCCTCAGCCACAAGGTGCCGTTCCTCTACAGCCTGCACCGCGCGCACCACTCGGCGCCGTACATGAGCATCCGCATCGTCTACCGCAACAACAGCTTCTACTACCTGCTGATGCCCGGCATCTGGTTCTCTGCCGCGCTGATCTACCTGGGCCTGGCGCCGGTCTACTACGTCTACCTGATTCTCAAGATGTGCGTGATCTTCGGCGCCCACAGCAGCGTGGCCTGGGACGACAAGCTCTACCGCATCCCGGCCCTGCGCCCGCTGATGTGGCTGCTGGAACGGACCATCTCCACGCCGTCCACCCATTCCGCCCACCACGGCCTGAACGCCGATGACGGGGTGACCAACTACAAGGGCAACTTCGGCAACCTGCTGTTCTTCTGGGACGTGCTGTTCGGCAGCGCCAAGATCACCCGCCGCCGCCCCGAGCAGTACGGCATCGAGGACATGAGTCCGGTGAGTTGGCAGCAGGAACTGTTCTGGCCGCTGGTGCGCACGCCCAAGGCTGAGCCGGCGCCTAACGCCGAGCTGAAGGAGCTGGCCCGATGAGCCTGAATATCGTCCTGGTCGCCGGCTCCAGCCGCAGCGACAGCCAGAGCGCCAAGGTCGCCAGCTACCTGGCCGCGCGCCTGCAACAGCGCGACCTGCAGACGCAGATCATCGACCTGGGGCGCAACGCCTTGCCGCTGTGGCCGGCGGAGGATGGTCATGACCACTGGCCGGCCATGGCCGAGCAGCTCAGGCGCGCCGATGCGCTGATCGTACTCAGCCCGGAGTGGAACGGCATGGCCAGCCCGGCGCTGAAGAACTTCTTCCTCTACGCCGGGCGTCATGAGCTGGCGCACAAGCCGGCGCTGCTGGTGGGGGTGTCGTCAGGGCAGGGCGGCGCCTATCCGCTGTCCGAGCTACGCGCTTCCAGCTACAAGAACTGCCGCATCTGCTTTATCCCCGAGCAGCTGATCGTGCGTCAGGTGGAGGCGGTACTGAACACTGTGCAGGCAGCCGATGCCGATGACCAGCGCATCCGCCTGCGCGCCGACTGGGCGCTGGAGGTGCTGCTGGAATACGCCGAGGCGCTGCGCGGCCTGCCCCAGCGCATCGACTGGAGCGAGCCGCAGTTCGGCAATGGTATGTGATGTGAAGAGCCCGCGCTGCGGGTTCTGACCTGCTGCGCAGAGTCTGTCTCGGGTCTTTTGAGCTAGAGACAGGCAAGGCGAAATTGGGCGAGGGCGCGGAGTTTACGAGCTGTAAATGAGCAGCCCGAGCCCAATTTCAACGCAGCATGGCCGACGATCAAGAGATCCGGGTCAGGCTCTCAGGCGTGAGTGAGGTACCAGCGCCAGTCCTGCTCGCCGACTTCGCCAACGAACTGGCGGAATTCTTCCCACTTGATCGCCAGGAAGATCTTCAGGAAGTCCTCGCCCAGCGCTTCCTTGGCCCAGCTCGACTGCTCCAGGTTGCGCAGCGCGGTCAGCCAGTCGGTCGGCAGGGTTTCACGAGCCTGCTCGTAGCCGTTGCCGACAATCGCTTCGCCCGGGTCGATCTGGTTTTTGATGCCATGGTGGATGCCGGCGAGGATCGCCGCTGCCGCCAGGTACGGGTTGGCATCGGCGCCGCAGATGCGGTGCTCGACGTGGCGGCTCTTGGCCGGGCCGCCCGGTACGCGGAACGACACGGTGCGGTTGTTCACCCCCCAGCTCTTGGCCAGCGGTGCGTAGCTGTTGGCCTGGAAGCGCCGGTAGGAGTTGGCGTTGGGGCAGAAGATCGCCAGGGCGTCGTTGAGCGTGGCCATCATGCCGCCGATGGCGTGCTTGAGCAGCGGCGTGCCGTGTGGATCTTCCGAGGCCATCAGGTTGTTGCCTTCGGCGCCGGCCAGGCTGACGTGCATGTGCATGCCGCTACCGGCCAGGTCGCCGAACGGCTTGGCCATAAAGCAGGCTTGCAGCCCGTGCTTGTTGGCCACGCCCTTGACCAGGCGCTTGTAGCGCACGCCTTCGTCGACTGCCTGCAGCGCGTCGAAGCGATGCTCCAGGGTCAGCTCGACCTGGCCCGGAGCGTATTCGGAAATCGCCGTGCGTACCGGCAGGCCCTGCACCTCGCAGGCGGCGTAGAGGTCGTCGAGGAACGGCTGCAGCTGCTCCAGCTCGTACACGCCATACACCTGCGGCGCCTGTGGGCGCACGCCGTTGGCCTGCAGCGCCGGCTGCGGCCGGCCATTGGCGTCGCGCTGTTTATCCAGCAGGTAGAACTCCAGTTCCACCGCCATTACCGGGTGGTAGCCGTCGGCCTTGAGCGCGTCGATGGCGCGGGCCAGCACGTGGCGCGGGTCGCCGGGGGTGGCCGGCAGGCCCTGGGTCGGGTGCATGCTCACCTGCAGCTGGCCGGTGGGTACCGCGCGCCAGGGTTGCAGGGTCAGCGAACCGGGAATCGGGTAGGTCCAGCAGTCGGCGTCGGCGACTTCCCAGACCAGGCCGCTGGCCTCCACGTCTTCGCCCTGGATGGTCAGCGAGAGGATCGAGCTGGGCAGCGGCCGGCCGTTCTCGTAGATGGCCAGCAGCTCGTCACGGTGCAGCAGCTTGCCGCGCGGGATGCCGTTGGCGTCGATCAGCATCAGCTCGATGCTGCGTACTTCCGGGTGCTTGGCGAGGAAGTCGCGGGCTTCCTGGATATCGGCGAAGTTCATGGAGTCGTCTCGGTTATTCGCGGGCGCCGGGGATGGCCAGCAGCTCGCTGAGGGCCTGGTCGAGCATGCCGATCAGCTTGTCCACATCGTCCGCTGTGGTGCTCGGGCAGCACAGGGTCATGTTGTGGAACGGGGTGATCAGGATGCCGCGGTTGATCAGGTACAGGTGCAGGGCCATCTGCAGCTCGTCGTGGAAGGCCGCCTCGGCCTCGGCGCCGGTCTTCGGCGATACCGGGCAGAACTGGAACTCGCTGCGCGCGCCCAGCTCGGTGACCGACCACTGCAGGTTGTGCTTGCCGATCAGGCTGCGGAAACCATCGGCCAGGCGCTTGGCCAGCGGCAGCATGTGCGCGTAGGCGGCCGGGGTCATCACCTGTTCCAGGTTGGCGCGCATGCAGTGCATGGCCAGGGCGTTGGCCGACAGGGTGGTGCCCATGCCGCTGTGACCATGGCCGTGGCTGCCCTCGCTGGCGCGCTGGCGCGACTCGGTCATGGCTTCGGCCATCGCCGCGCTGCAACCGAAGATGCCGCACGGCACGCCGCCGGCGATCGGCTTGCCGACCACGAAGAAGTCCGGGTCGAGATCCCACAATTTTGTGCAGCCGCCGATATCGGTGGAGATGGTGTGGGTCTCGTCGATGATCAGCAGGCTGCCGTACTTTTTGGTCAGCTCGCGGCATTTCTGCATAAAGCCCGGCTCGGGCAGCACCATGCCGATGTTGGTCATCGCAGGCTCGCAGAGCAGGGCGCAGACGTCGCCCTGCGCCAGCGCGGCTTCCAGCGCGGCCACGTCGTTGAACGGGATCGAGCGGCTGTACTGGGTCAGGTCGTAGGCCTGGCCGACCAGGCCGGAGCGCGGCACGGTCTCGCCGTCGCGGCAGCGCACCATCACGTCGTCGACGGTGCCGTGGTAGCAGCCGTCGAATACCAGCAGGGTCTTGCGCTGGGTGATCGCCCGCGCCCAGCGCAGCACGTAGCGGTTGGAGTCGGTGGCGGTGGCGGTGACCTGCCAGAACGGCAGGCCAAAGCGCGCGGCCAGCAGCTCGCCGCAGACCACCGCGTCCTCGCCCGGCAGCATGGTGGTCAGGCCGTTGTTGCCCTGTTCGGCGATGGCTTTGGCGATCGGGTCCGGCGAGTGGCCGAACATGGTGCCGGTGTCGCCCAGGCAGAAGTCGATGTACTCGTGACCGTCGACGTCATAGAAGCGCGCGCCCTTGGCCCGCTCGACGAACAGCGGTACCGGGGTCGACCAGTCGGCCATCCAGTGCATCGGCACGCCGCCGTACAGGGAGTTGCGCGCGCGCTCGGCCAGGGCCACCGACCTCGGGTTGCGGGCGATGAAGCGCTCGCGCTCGCGGGCGGTAAAGGTCTCCACGGCGGATGGGCTGATACCACTGGCAGTCATGTTGCACACCTCGTTCGAATTTCTGCACATGCTATTTTGTGATCACAGAAATAGCAATGAGTGGTTTAATGGCCTTTATTAGAGCCTTTTAAACCAATCATGTGATCACAAAAGACAAGGTGCATTTTATGCGTGACTGCTCCCTGACCCTCAGCCAGCTCCCCGCGCCACCACGGGGACACTGAACACCATGGCCGATAATCTGCAGGAAACCCTCTACCAACGTATTCGCGAAAGCCTGCTCGAAGGACGCTTCCAGCCCGGCGAGCGCCTGAAGATTCGTGACCTCGCCGCGCAGTGGGGCACCAGCCCGATGCCGGTGCGCGCCGCGCTGCAACGACTGGTCGCCGAGGGCGCCCTGGAAGGCGAGCAGCAGCGCTCGGTGCGCGTGCCGGCGATGACCCGCGAGCGCTACCAGAACATCTTCCAGGTGCGCCTGGGCCTCGAAGGCCTGGCCGTGGAGCTGGCCACGCCCAACCTGACCCCCGCCGACATGGCCGAGCTGCGCGACTGCGTGGCGCGCATGGACGTAGCCATCGAGCAGCGCCAGATCCAGGACTACCTGGAGGCCAACAGCCGCTTCCACCTGCATCTCTACGGCGCCTGCGGCAACCCGATACTGCTGCGCTCGATCGAGTCGTTGTGGCTGCAGATCGGCCCGTTCTTCAACCGCCTGTTCACCGGCGCCGACCTCTCGCTGCGGCTCAACGACTTCCATGAGGAAGCCTTTGCCGCCATCGAGGCCGGTGACGCCAAGGCCGCGCGCAAGGCCATGGAGCAGGACCTGATCTACTTCGCCCGCTTCCTCCTCAACCTGCTGGAACTGGAGGGCGTGCAGGCGCGCAGCCGCTGAACCACGCGCCGTCTCGCGGTGAGCGAGACGGCAGCCAATCCTGGCTTACACTGAAGCATTCCCGGCTCCAGGAAGGCCCAGCACATGCAGGACTACAGCCAGCAGCGCTTTCTCATCGTCGACGACTTCACCGACTTCCTCAGCTCGGTCAAGGCCATGCTGCGCGAGATGGGCGCACGCGATGTGGACACCGCCAACCGCGGCGAAGAAGCCATCGCCATGTGCCGGCAGAAGCGCTACGACATCATTCTCCACGACTACAACCTGGGTGCCGGCAAGAACGGCCAGCAGGTGCTGGAGGAGCTGATCGCCGCGCGGCTGATCAGCCACCTGTGCATCTTCATCATGGTCACCGCCGAGAGCAGCCAGGCCATGGTCCTCAGCGCCCTCGAGCATGAGCCGGACGCCTACCTGACCAAGCCGTTCAACCGTGCCAGCCTGGCCCAGCGCCTGGACAAGCTGATGGAGCGCAAGGCCCTGCTCAAGCCGGTGCTGCAGGCGCTGGACAAGCAGGCCCCGGCCGAGGTGCTGGCCGCCTGCGACCGCCTCAGCCAGCAGGACAAACGCCTGCTGCCGCTGTGCCAGCGTTACAAGGCCGGCGCCCTGCGCACGCTGGGGCGTAGCGAGGAACTGGAGCGCCTGCTCAACGCCGTGCTGGCCGAGCGCGCCATCCCCTGGGCCTACCAGGCCCTGGGCGCGCAGCTGCTGGCGCGTGGCGAGCACCTGCACGCGCGTCAGCTGTACGAGAAGGCGCTGCAGACCTTCCCCATGCAGCCCGGCCTGTACGACGGTCTGGCCGCGGTGCTCGACGCCCAGGGCGAGACCAAGCGTGCCCAGGAGATTCTCGAGGACGCCGTGCGCCTGTCGCCCCTGGCCATTCGCCGCCAATCCCAGCTGGGCAAGCTGGCGATGCACAACGAGGACTTCGCCGGCGCCTCCAAGGCCTTCCGCAGTGCGGTGGAGCAGGGCAAGAACTCGCGCTTCAAGAGCGCGGAGAACTACCTGAGCCTGAGCCAGGCGCTGATCTCCGGCGCCGGCGAGGAGACCCTGGACAAGCGCGCCCAGGCCGAGATCAACCAGACCCTCGCCGAGCTGGACAACCAGTTCGGCCAGGACAAGGTGCTGCAGGTGCGCGCACGGCTGATGCAGGCCAGCAGCCTGCACAAGTCCGGCGATGCGGCGCGCGCCAAGCAGCTGGCCGCGCAGGCAGTGGCCGATATGGCGCAGCTCGGCGAATTCTTCTGCGCCGACGCGGCCCTGGCCGTGGCCAACCAGCTCAAACAGCTGGGCCAGGCCGAGGCGGGTGAGGATGTGCTGAAGAGCTGCGTGGAAATCTATGGCGACGACCCGGCGGTGCTGCAGGGCGTGGCGCGGCTGACCAGCGATCCGGCCATTCTCAGTGGCGCCAAGGAGGCGGTGGAGCTCAACCGCCAGGGCGTGCGCGCCTACCAGCTGAGCCGTTTCGCCGACGCCCTGGAGCTGTTCCGCCGGGCCCTGGTGCTGCAGCCGAAGAACATCAGTATCGCCCTCAACACCGCCCAGTCGTTGCAGCGCCTGAGTGGCGAGCAGGCCTCGGCCACGCTCACCGAGGAGTGCCGCGCCTGCCTCGACGCGGTACGCATGATTCCCCACGACGATGCGCGCTACGAGCGTTACCAGCAGCTGCGCCGCAGGGCCTTCGACGAATGAGCGGACTGGATTTCTCCACGGTGATCGCCTCCACCGTGCACGACATGAAAAACTCCCTGGCCATGCTCGGCCAGGCCCATGCGCAGTGGCTGGCACAATTGCCGGTGGAGCTGCAGGACGGCCCCCAGCGCGGGGTGATCGAGTATGAGTTCGCTCGCCTCAACGGCATGCTGGTGCAGTTGCTCGGTCTGTACAAACTGGGGGTCAACCAGCTGCCGCTGCGCCCCGGCTACCAGGAGGTCGAGGACTTCCTGCAGGCGCAGCTGGCGCGCCATGACGAGGTGCTGCGCAGCCGTGGCATCGCTGCCCGTTGTGAGGTGGAGACCTTCGACCTGATGGGTTTCTTCGACCAGGAGCTGCTCGGCTCGGTGGTCGCCAACATCATCGCCAACTCGATCCGCTACGCGCGCAGCGCATTGCTGCTGAGCGCCCACGAGGAAAACGGCGAGCTGCTGCTGAGCATCAACGACGACGGCGCCGGTTATCCCCAGACGATGCTCGAGCACCAGGGCGACTATGTACTCGGCCTCAACCAGAGCAGCGGCAGCACCGGGCTGGGCCTGTACTTCGCCGCGCGCATCGCCGAGCTGCACGAGCGCCAGGGCCGGCGCGGGCGCATCGAACTGCGCAATGGCGGGGCGCTCGGTGGTGGCGAGTTTCGTATCTACCTCCCCTGAGAGCCTATTTCGGCGCCCTTGATCGTCGGCCATGCTGCGTTGAAATTGGCCTCGGGCTGCTCATTTACAGCTCGTAAACTCCGCGCCCTCAGCCAATTTCGCCTTACCTGGCTCTAGCTCAAAGGCGCCGAAACAGACTCTGGATGGATGAGCGCCGATCCCCGCAGCATCGCATCGGTTAGCTTCTTTTAGCTTCACTATCCCGAATCAATATAAGGGCGCCTTGGCCATGCCGGCGCCATGTACTAGCGTGCCTGTTGTGCTTCGGTCCCCGACCGGGACCGCCACCGGGCATGGAAGTCTCCGGCCGTGGCCCATGCCCTCGACAAGAAGAACAAGACGAGGACGTGCCCATGAAGTCTGCCCTGCTGGCCTGCTGCGTATCCGCAGCGGCGCTGCTCACCACCACGCCTGCCCATGCCGAATTGGGCGACTACAGCGTCTGGAAAACCCTGCTCAACCTCACCTCGCCGCCACCGGCGGACAACAAGGTCACTCCCGCGCAGGGCCTCGGTCCCTATCCGTTGCTGAACAATCCGGGGGGTTTCAATTCGGGCTTCAAGCCCGGCAACTACTACGGCTGGCAGGCCATCCAGCTGGCGCCACAGACCGGCGCGGTGTGCGGCAACGGCTCGCCCTACAAATTCTTCGTCAACCGCGTGCCGAACACCACCAACACCATCATCTACCTGGAAGGCGGCGGCGCCTGCTGGGACTACGCCAGCTGCACCGGGCAGACCGGTATCCGCGGCGCGCGTAACCCGGACGGCATCCCCGACGACTACATGGGCCTGCTCAACCCCGGCGCCAGTCTGGTCAGCCCGCTGGTGGTGCGCCTGCACCCCTGGACGCGAACCAAGACGCAGAACTGGAACATGGTCTACGTGCCCTACTGCACCGGTGACATCTACTCCGGCGACAAAGTGGCGGTGTACAACGACCCGCAGAACCAGAAGCCGCCGCTGGTGTGGCACCACAACGGCATGCGCAATACCCGCGCCGTGGTGGCCTGGCTGAAGAACAACCTGCCGCGCCCGGCCCAGCTGCTCACCACCGGTTGCAGCGCCGGCGGCGCCGGCAGCCTGACTAACTATGTGGGCATCCGCCAGGACATGGCGCCGACCCGCGGCTTCCTCCTCGACGACTCCGGCCCGGTGTTCAGCGCGCCGCCCGGCAGCGACGTCAGCCAGTACCCGTCGCGCCCGCTGCAGGACTATATCCGCGCCGCCTGGGGCCTCAACGATGGTCCGGTGGCCTACCTGCAGAGCCGCCTGCCAGGGCTCAACGGCAGCGACCTGGGCAGCCTGTACACGGCGCTTTCCACCAATCTGCCGGGTGATCGTCTCGGACATACGCACTTCTGGCAGGACCTCAACTACTCGTCCTACTCCTACGAGCGTTTCCATCCGGACATCATCAACGCCCCGGACGCCGCCACCAAGGAGGCGCTGATCCACGCCAAGTGGGCGGTGGATACCGGCCGCCTGCGTGGCCAGCTGGCCAACCTGAGCAACTTCGGCGGCTACTTCCCGCAGTACCGCGCGGTGAACGAGAGCCACTGCACCAGCATCATCGAGTTCGCCAACTCGGACGTGCAGGAGCAGAACCTGGAGCTGGATAACTTCGTCAACAATCTGCTGGAGGGCAACGGCGCGGTGCTGTCGGCGTCGGAGAGCAGCGCGGCGGCGGACAAGGCCAAGCCGTTCAACTTGCTCTACTACATCCTCGACCAGCTTCTGTAGGTCTTACTGGTACGCCTGCTCCCGCGCCTCCTGCAGGCGCTGGCGCAGGTACTGGTCGCGGCTGAGGCCGTCGGGGATGCTGTCCATGGCCATGACTTCCTCGACGATGCGCTTCTCGTCGGACTTGTAGCGGTTGAAGCGCGCATCGGGCGCCTTGGCCTGCGCCTCGCGTGCCGCGCTCAGCGCCTGGTAGCGTGCCACCAGTGCGTCGGCGCGAGACTTCTGCGCCTGCTCGTCGCCACCCTCGGCCTGGGCCAGGCCGACCTGCAGCAGCAGCGCCTCGCTCAGTGCCAGCTCACCGGCTGCCTCACGCCGGTCGATTTCCTTGGCCAACGTTGCAGCGCGCTGGTGCCGCTCGGCTTCGCTCAGTTCGGCGGCGCCTTTGACGAAGCCCTGGTAATCGGCAGCGAACTGCAGGCGTGCCTGGTAACCCTGCACGGCAGGATCGTCCTGCAGCGCCGGGCGGGCGGCGGGGGCCGGCTCGGTGGGTACGTTGCTGGCGGCGCTGCTCGGCGCCGGCGCT
>NZ_JPMY01000046.1:88975-259497 GCF_000761545.1 Pseudomonas sp. ML96
GCGCAGGCCGAGGGTGGCCTTGCTGTCTTCGATGAAGCCACCGGCGGAAGCCTGCTGCGCGACTGCAGCAAGGGCGACGGCGAGGGCCAGGGTCGACTTGTTCATGAGGTGCTCCAGGTATTTTCTTGGTCTGCTTGTGGGCTTGGGGTCACTGCCCCTTGTAGTTATTCGGCTCGGTGCAATGCTCCGGCACCGGCTTGGCGGCAAATGTATGAGATTTTGGTAAGCCCAAAAAAGAATTATTTTTCAGTTTTATGAAACAAAAAGGAATATATCGTGACCAACTGGTCTATAAGCTAATTCCTGAAAATTATTTGCTGGCTGTTTTTTAGATCGACTAGATTTCATCGACCGGACCACCGGACTTCTCGCTTCTCCACCCGAAGTTTCCGTGTTCCGCCGCCTCGTCATGGCCGGGACGCCCTATCGAGAGCCCCACCATGTCCCGTCATCCCCTATCCCGCCGCACCCTGCTCGGCCTCGGCCTGAGTCTCGGCCTGCTCGCCGCCGTACCCGCCCAGGCGGAAACCGCGCTGCGCATCGGCTACCAGAAATCCTCCACCTTGATCAGCCTGCTGAAGAGCCAGGGCAACCTGGAAAAAGCCCTGGCCGCCCATGACATCAAGGTCAGCTGGCATGAGTTCGCCAGCGGCCAGCCGCTGCTTGAGGCGCTCAACGTCGGCAACGTGGATATTTCCGCGGACGTCGCCGACACCGTGCCGGTATTCGCCCAGGCCGCCGGCGCGCAGCTCGCCTACTTCGCCCGCGAGACGCCCTCGCCGTCCGCCCAGGCGATTCTCGTGCGCGAAGGCTCGCCACTGCAGAACCTGGCCGAGCTCAAGGGCAAGAAGGTGGCAGTGACCAAGGCTGCCGGCGCCCACTACCTGCTGATCGCCGCGCTGGCCAAAGCCAACCTGAAATTCAGCGATATCCAGCCGGCCTACCTGACGCCCGCCGACGGCCGCGCCGCCTTCGAGAACGGCAAGGTCGACGCCTGGGTGATCTGGGAACCCTTCCTCAGCGCCGCCCAGCGCCAGCTGCCAACCCGCACCCTGGCGAGCAGCCAGGGCCTGGCCAGCTACCAGCGCTACTACCTGACCAGCACCCGCTTCGCCAAGGAGCACCCGCAGGTGCTGCAGACCGTCTACGGAGAGCTGGCCAAGGCCGGCAAGTGGCTACGCGCGAACCCGGCCGAGGCAGCGAAGATCCTCGGCCCGCTGTGGGGCAACCTCGATCCCGCCATCGTCGAGCAGGCCAACAGCCGTCGCAGCTATGAAGTCCGTCCGGTAGAGAAGAACGGCCTGGGCGAACAGCAGAAGATCGCCGACGCCTTCTTCGCCGAGGGCCTGCTGCCCAAGCGCGTGAATGCCAGCGACGTCGCCGTCTGGCAGCCGGAGCCGCGCGATGCCCAGTGAAGCCCGGCAACTGCACCCCAACGCCGAGACGCTGCTCGATGCGCGGCTGTTCCCGGTCGACTTCGGCAATCTCACCGCCAAGGTCGAGCGCCTGGCGCGCAAGCTCGGCGAGAACGCGGTCGCGCGAGATCGCCAGGGCGGCCATGCGCGCGCCGAACGCGAGCTGATCCGCGACAGCGGCCTGCTCAGCCTGGCCATCCCGCAACGCTTCGACGGCCAGGAAAAGTCCTGGCCGGAGATCTACCGCATCGTCCGCCACCTGGCCGCCGCCGACAGCTCGCTGGCCCACCTGTTCGCCTTCAACCACCTGCAGGTGGCGACCATCCTCCTGCACGGCAGCGCCGAGCAGCAGCGCCACTGGCTGACCCGCGCGGTGCGCGAGCGCTGGTTCTGGGGCAACGCCACCAACGGCCGCGACCTGGGCCTGAGCCTGGAGGCGCGTGAGGAACACTTCGAGCTGAACGGGCGCAAGTCGTTCTGCTCCGGCGCCCTCGGCGCCGACGCGCTGGTGGTCAGCGCGCCACGCGGCGCCAGCGAGCGGGTATTCGTCGTACTGCCGGCGCAGCGTGAAGGCCTGGCGATCAACGACGACTGGGACGCCTTCGGCCAGCGCCAGACCGACAGCGGCACGGTGCAGTTCGAGAACGTCTTCGTCGACCGCGACGAGCTGCTGCTCTCCGGCGGCCAGAGCCCGCGCAGCAGCCTGCGGGTCTGCGTGTCGCAGCTGATCCTCACCCAGCTCTACCTGGGCAACGCCCAGGGCGCATTGGACGGCGCGCTGCGCTACGTGCGCGAGCAGGCGCGACCATGGGCCGGTGCCGGCGTCGAAGCCGCGGTGGAAGACCCCTTTATCCAGAAACGCTATGGCGAGTTGTGGCTGCTCTATCGCGGCGCCCTGCTGCAGGCCGAACTGGCCGCCGAGCGCCTGCAGCAAGCCTGGGACAAGCCTGCGCTGGGCACTGCGGAACGCGGCGAGGTGGCTCTGCTGATCGCCGAAGCAAGGGTCGCCTCGGCGCGCGCGGCGCTGGAGATCACCAGCCAGGTGTTCGAGACCATGGGCGCCCGTTCGACCGCCTCGCGCTATGGCTTCGACCGCTTCTGGCGCAATGTGCGGGTGCACAGCCTGCATGACCCGCTGGACTACAAGGTGCGCGACATCGGCCAATGGCTGACCAGCGGCGTAGCGCCGACGCCCTCGCTGTATTCCTGACAGGCAACTGAAGCGGGAGCCGTCCATCTGGGCGGCTCCCGCTTTTGCATTCAGCCGGCAGCCAGCAGTGCCTGCAGCCGCGCGCGCTCCTCACCGCTCAGACGAGGCAGCTGGCGTTCGATGCTGTGCAGCGGCTCCTCCAGTGGCAGGTTGAGGTGCTCCGGCAGGATCTCCTCGTCGCCACTGACCAGCAGGGCGAAGTGGATGACGTTCTCCAGCTCGCGGGTATTGCCGTGCCAGGGATGGCTCTCCAGAGCCGTCTGCGCGGCCGCGCCTATCTGCGGAATCGGAAGACCCAGGCGCTGGGCATAGATGCCGAGGAAGTATTCGGCCAGCGGCAGGATGTCGCCGGGCCGCTCGCGCAGAGCCGGCAACGGCAGGCGGCCGTCGTCGAGGTAATGCAGCAGGCGTTCGTTGAACTTGCCGGCGGCCACTGCCTGGGCCAGGTCGATGCTGGTCGCCGCGACCAGGCGCACATCCACGGGCGTGGCATGCGCACTGCCGACACGCAGCACCTCGCGGGTCTCCAAGGCGGCCAGCAGCTTGTCCTGCAGGGCCAGCGGCAAATCGCCGATCTCGTCCAGGTAGAGGGTGCCGCCGTTGGCCGAGCCGAACCAGCCGGCGCGGCTGCTGGCGGCGCCGGAATAGGCGCCGGCGGCGTGGCCAAACAGCTCGGCCTCACCCCACTGCGGGCTAATGGCGCCGCAACTGACGGCGACGAACAGGCCGCCGCGCTCGCTCTCGCGGTGGATATGCCGGGCCAGCAGCTCCTTGCCGGTACCGGTCTCGCCGCTGATCAGCACCGGCAGTTCGGCCGCAGCCAGGGCATTGGCCCGTTCGCGCAGCTGGCGCGAGCGCGGGTCGACGAACACCAGCGCCTTGGCGCGGATGCTCAGTGGGCTCTTCTCGGTATCGGCAAAGGTCAGCAGGGCCTGCTGAGGGGAGGCGGGGCGGCTCATGGGGCAATCTCTTGTCGAGGTGAGCCGGCGCCGGGCGGCGGCTCAGATAGGAATGGGATGGTGTCGCCGCGCGCGCAGGCGCGACACGCGGGGACAAGGGCTCATGCGCGCAGGCGCTCCAGCTGTTCGATCTGCCGTTGCAGGCGGTACAGGTAGGCGAAACCCTGTTCCCAGCGCTGGTGGCCGGACTTCACGTTGATGTGCCCGGCGCCCGGCAGGATCGCCGCCTGGGCGCCCCAGTCGCGAGCCATCTGCAGGGCACGCGCGGCACTGGCGGCGTGGTCGTTGTCCGAGCCCACCAGCAGGCTGGGGAACGGCAGCAATTCGCGGGAGATCGGGGCGAAACCCTGCAGGGCCTCGGGGCAGTTGGCGCGCTCGACATCAGCCGGCGCCACCAGCAGGGCGCCACGCACCTTGCGCAGCGAACTCAGCGGCGCCTGGGCGGCCCAGCGGGCGACGGTGATGCAACCCAGGCTGTGCGCCACCAGGATCAGCGGGCCGCGGGCGGCGACCACGCGCTGTTCGAGCGCGGCAACCCAGTTGTGCGGATCGGGATTGTTCCAGTCCGCCTGCTCGACCCGGCTAGCGTGCGGCAGGCTGCGCTGCCAGTGGCTCTGCCAATGGTCGTCCGGCGAACCCTGCCATCCCGGCAGGATCAGGTAACTGGTGGTCTGGCTGGCCATGGTGGGCCTCCTTCATAACGTTCCGGAGGCCAGTCTAGGCAGGGAGAGATCGAGTGTTAAGGAATAAGAATTCATTTGCTTATTCCTTTGTGCACAAATTCAGCCCAGTACGATGCAGTCCTTGCCCTGCCGCTTGGCCTGGTACATGGCCGCATCCGCCCGCGCGTAAAGGTCGTCCAGCTCGTCGCCCTCGCCGAGCACGGTGATGCCCTGGCTGATGGTCACGCCGAAACTGCCCTCGTCGGCGGGGAACTGCAGACGCTGCACCTCGCGCTGCAGACGCTCGGCCACCTGGCGCGCCTGCGTCGCATCGCAGTTGGGGAAGATCACCGCGAACTCCTCGCCGCCGATGCGCCCGAACAGATCGTCGCGGCGCACCACGTAGGCGCCGCAGTGGGCCACGCGCTGCAGCACACGATCGCCCATCTGGTGGCCATGGCCGTCGTTGATCTTCTTGAAGTCGTCGATATCCAGCAGCAGGAAGGCCAGCGGCCGGCTATTGGCCTGGGCCTCGGCGAACAGCTGCTCGGCATGCTCGAAGAAGTGCCGGCGATTACTCGCGCCGGTCAGCACGTCGCTGGTGGCCAGGCGGTGCAGTTCGCTCTGCAGGGCCTTCTTCTCGGTGATGTCCTCGGCGATGCCGACAATCAGCGATTGCCCGCCGAACAGGTTGGGCGGGCTGATGAAGCACTTGTCGCTGAGCCAGCGCACCTCGCCATCGGCGCGAATGATGCGGTACTCGCGCTGCTCCACCGAGCCGACCTCGAGCACCGACTGCAGGCTCTGCTCGGCGTACTCCATGTCGTCCGGGTAGATGCTGTTGCGCCACTCGTCGAAGTCGGACAGCAGCAGCGCGGCACTGCGGCCGAACACGCGCTCGTAGGCCGGGCTGACGTAGACCATCTTCTGCTGTTCCCAGTCGAAGGCCCACAGCACGGCATTGACGCTGCCCAGCAGGCTGCTGACCAGCAGTTCACGTTCGCGCAGGCGCTCGACCTCGCCCCGGCTGTGCAACAGCGCCAGGGTAAGAGTCTCCAGCTCGCTGGGAGCCTGCTCGTTGTCGTCCATCGGACGCCGCCTCGTGAGATTCATCGCTACTGGGTTCATGGCTACAGACTATGCGCGCCAGCGCACCGCTGGCGATGCCTGGGAAGCCTGCTTGTGACGAGCGGCAGGAATTTGAGTTCCGTCTTTAAGCGGCGGGAACCCGCGTGAAATTCTGCGGTATCAACGCCGATATATACTCAGAAAGAATAAATAAATCGTTAAATATTCTTTTTAAGCCTAAATCATCTCCCCCTAATATCCGCTCCACGCCCACCTCGGGCCCCAATTCATAGGAGCAGATCATGAGCGCCACTCTCAGAAGCGTCGAAGGCCAGGAAGAAGCCAGCATCCTGCGCGAAATCCAGTCCGCCCTGCACAACCTGCGCTTCGGCGCCGTCGAGATCACCGTGCACAACGGCCAGGTGGTGCAGATCGAACGCAAGGAAAAATTCCGCCTGCAGGCCCAGAACGGCAAGCAAGCCTGATTCACACCGAGCATCTCCCCGCTCCGGTCGTGCGCCGTAGACGCAGGCCGGGGCAAACCTCAGAACGCCAACACCCAAGAACAACACCGAGTATTCAGGAGTAGCACCATGTCCATCCGTCGTTTCGCTCTGGCCGCCCTGGCCTCCGCCCTGTTCGCCGGCCAGGCCGCCGCGGCCACCGAACTGCTCAACGTGTCCTACGACCCGACCCGCGAGCTGTATCAGGAATACAACGCTGCCTTTAACAAGTACTGGCAAGCCAAGGGCCACGAGGCCGTGACCGTACAGCAGTCGCATGGCGGCTCCGGCAAGCAGGCCCGCGCCGTGATCGACGGCCTCAAGGCTGACGTGGTGACCCTGGCCCTGGCCGGCGACATCGACGAACTGAACAAGCTCGGCAAGCTGATCCCCGAGGACTGGCAAGCCCGCCTGCCGCAATCCAGCACTCCTTACACCTCGACCATCGTGTTCCTGGTACGCAAGGGCAACCCGAAAGGCATCAAGGACTGGGGCGACCTGACCAAGAGCGGCGTGGAAGTCATCACCCCGAACCCGAAAACCAGCGGCGGTGCGCGCTGGAACTTCCTGGCCGCCTGGGCCTGGGCCAAGCAGCAGTACGGTAGCGAAGCCAAGGCGCAGGAATACGTGCAGGAGCTGTACAAGCACGTACCGGTGCTGGATACCGGCGCCCGCGGCTCGACCATCACCTTCGTCAACAACAAGATCGGCGACGTGCTGCTGGCCTGGGAAAACGAAGCCTTCCTGGCTCTGAAAGAACAAGGTGGCGACCAGTTCGAGATCGTCGCACCGAGCCTGTCCATCCTGGCCGAGCCGCCGGTGGCCGTGGTCGACAAGAACGTCGACAAGAAAGGCACCCGCGAAGTCGCTACCGCCTACCTGCAGTACCTGTACAGCGAGGAAGGCCAGCGCATCGCCGCGAAGAACTTCTACCGTCCGCGTGACGAGAAGGTCGCCGCCGAGTTCACCAAGCAGTTCCCGAACCTGAAACTGGTCACCATCGACAGCGATTTCGGTGGCTGGAAGAGCGCGCAGCCGAAGTTCTTCAACGACGGCGGTGTATTCGACCAGATCTACCAAGCTCAGTAAGTCCATGCCACGGGCCGACAGGGGTTAGAATCCCCGGCCCGGTAGCAGATAACGCAAGGGAAGCCTCGGCTTCCCTTCGTTGCGCCAAGGAAGCGGTGGCCACCGCCACCTTTTCCGAGCATTCCTGATTGCTCAACAACCAGGCAGATAAAGGACAGACAATGTCACGCCGTATCTCCCCCGTCATACCCGGCTTCGGGCTGACGCTGGGCTACACCCTGGTGTACCTCAGCCTGTTGGTGCTGATTCCCCTGGCTGCCATGTTCATCAAGACCTTCGACCTCACCTGGACGCAGTTCTGGAACATCATCAGCGCTCCCCGCGTGCTCGCCGCGCTCAAGCTCTCCTTCGGTACCGCCTTCGCCGCCGCTCTGGTCAATGGCGTGATCGGCACCCTGCTGGCCTGGGTCCTGGTGCGCTACCGCTTCCCCGGGCGCAAGATCATCGAAGCGATGATCGACCTGCCGTTCGCCCTGCCCACTGCCGTAGCGGGCATCGCCCTGACCGCGCTGTACGCGCCGGCCGGCCTGGTCGGCCAGTTCGCCACCGACCTCGGTTTCAAGATCGCCTACACCCCGCTCGGCATCACCCTGGCACTGACCTTCGTCACCCTGCCGTTCGTGGTGCGGACCGTGCAGCCGGTGCTGGCCGACATCCCGCGTGAAGTGGAAGAGGCCGCCGCCTGCCTGGGCGCCAAGCCGCTGCAGGTGTTCCGCCACATCCTCCTGCCGGCGCTGCTGCCGGCCTGGTTGACCGGCTTCGCCCTGGCCTTCGCCCGTGGCGTCGGCGAATACGGCTCGGTGATCTTCATCGCCGGCAACATGCCGATGAAGACCGAGATCCTGCCGCTGCTGATCATGGTCAAGCTCGACCAGTACGACTACACCGGTGCCACTGCCATTGGCGTGCTGATGCTGGTGGTGTCCTTCGTCCTGCTGCTGCTGATCAACCTGCTGCAGCGCCGTATCGAGACGCCTTGAGGAGCCCGCCATGTCTAGTGCATCCCTGACTGCGGCAGCTGCCGCCAATGCGTCCCGCCGTGGCAACGTGCTCGGCCGTCGCGTCCTCATCGGTCTGGCCTGGCTGGCCTTCGCCCTGTTCCTCCTGCTGCCACTCTACGTGGTGCTCAGCGAGGCGCTGAAGCTCGGCCTCGGCACCTTCTTCGAGGCCATCATCGAGCCGGACGCGCTCGCCGCGCTGAAGCTGACGCTGATCGCCGTGGCCATCTCGGTACCGCTCAACGTGGTGTTCGGCGTCGCTGCCGCCTGGTGCGTGACCAAGTTCGAGTTCCGCGGCAAGAGCGTGCTGGTGACCCTGATCGACCTGCCGTTCTCGGTGTCGCCGGTGATCGCCGGCCTGATCTACGTGCTGATGTTCGGCGCCCAGGGCTGGTTCGGCCCGTGGCTGTCCGACCACGACATCCAGATCGTCTTCGCCGTGCCCGGCATCGTCCTGGCCACCCTGTTCGTCACCTTCCCCTTCGTCGCCCGCGAACTGATCCCGCTGATGCAGGAGCAGGGCACCCAGGAGGAAGAGGCCGCGCGCCTGCTCGGCGCCAACGGCTGGCAGATGTTCTGGCACGTGACCCTGCCGAACATCAAATGGGGCCTGATCTACGGCGTGGTGCTGTGCACCGCGCGGGCCATGGGCGAGTTCGGCGCGGTGTCGGTGGTGTCCGGGCACATCCGCGGCGTCACCAACACCCTGCCGCTGCACGTCGAGATCCTCTACAACGAATACAACCACGTCGCCGCCTTCAGCGTCGCCAGCCTGTTGCTGCTGCTCGCGTTGATCATCCTGCTGCTCAAGCAGTGGAGCGAAGCACGTCTGTCCCGTCTCAAGTCGAATGCCGACGAGGAATAACTCATGTCCATTGAAATCCGTAACGTCAGCAAGCACTTCGGCGCCTTCCGCGCCCTCAACGACATCAACCTGGACATCCGCAGCGGCGAACTGGTCGCCCTGCTCGGCCCGTCCGGCTGCGGCAAGACCAGCCTGCTGCGCATCATCGCCGGCCTGGAAACCCCGGATAACGGCAGCATCGTGTTCCACGGCGAAGACGTCTCGCAGCACGACGTGCGCGATCGCAACGTCGGCTTCGTGTTCCAGCACTACGCCCTGTTCCGCCATATGACGGTGTTCGACAACGTCGCCTTCGGCCTGCGCATGAAGCCCAAGGGCGAGCGCCCGAGCGAGCCGGAGATTGCCGAGAAGGTCCACGAACTGCTCAACATGGTGCAGCTCGACTGGCTCTCCGACCGCTACCCGGAACAGCTCTCCGGCGGCCAGCGCCAGCGTATCGCCCTGGCCCGCGCCCTGGCGGTGAAGCCGAAGATCCTGCTGCTCGACGAACCCTTCGGCGCCCTCGATGCCAAGGTGCGCAAGGAGCTGCGCCGCTGGCTGGCGCGCCTGCACGAGGAGATCAACCTGACCTCGGTGTTCGTCACCCACGACCAGGAAGAAGCCATGGAAGTGGCCGACCGCATCGTGGTGATGAACAAGGGCGTGATCGAGCAGATCGGCTCGCCGGGCGAGGTCTACGAGAACCCTGCCAGCGACTTCGTCTACCACTTCCTCGGCGACTCCAACCGCCTGCACATCGGCGGCGACGAGCACCTGCTGTTCCGCCCGCACGAAGTGTCGCTGTCACGTCAGGCGGTCGAGGAACATCGCGCGGCAGAAGTGCGCGACATTCGCCCGCTCGGCGCCATCACCCGGGTGACCCTCAAGGTCGACGGCCAGGAAGAGCTGATCGAGGCCGAAGTGGTCAAGGATCACGACAGCCTGAGCGGCCTGGCCCGCGGCGAGACCCTGTACTTCAAGCCCAAGGTCTGGCAACAGCACAGCTCGTTCTGAGCCCGTGCTCTGCGCCGTACTCCCCTCCCCAGGGAGTACGGCGGCTCCGCCGGTCTGGCGGCGCCAAAATCATGATGCAAATCACTCTTTTGGCTCATCCTTTGCTATGGCAAGGGCAGTAGGCTTTTGCCACGCTTGCCAACGGCCCGCAGGCCAACCGAACCATACGCGTCGACAAGAATAATAAGGAGCGACCGGGGATGAATCGTAGTCCTTTGATTCGACTGTTGTTTTCCATAACGCTAGGGATTATGGCCGCCCTCTCGACCATGGCCCAGGCGGCTGCCATGACCGCTGCCGAGCAGGTCCAGGTGTATGCCAGCCGAGCCACCAGCAGCCTGCTACTGGTCCGCGGCGAGGGCTTCCAGGAAGAGCATCTGCAGCGTCTGGAGAAGGATATCGCCGACCTGGAGACCGCCTCCCAGGCGGCCATGAGCGCCAGTTCGGAAATACCCGGATTGACCAACAAACTTGTTACCCAGTTACGCCTGGGTGTTTCCTTTGGCCCCAAAGAAGACGACATGCCCTGGGACTACCCCCAGGATCTGGCCCAGTCGCTGCGTGAACTGCTGACCGTGGCCCGTGCCGTGCCCAACGCCGATCCGCTCGGCGAGCTGCCGGCGCAAGTCGAATACCTGGCCGTGCAATACCTCAGCCGCTCCTACGTCGGCAGCTTTGAAATCGCCCGCGAGCAGACCGACAACTACGTCGGCCAGGACGAGCGCACCCTGGTGCCGAAGATCGACAAGGAGCTGGGCGGCATGGACGGCAAGAGCAACCCTGCCCTGGCCAAGCTGCAAACCCGCTGGAAGTTCCTGCGCGCCGCGTTGATGGACATGAACAGCGGCAGCAACACCCTGGCCAGCACCTCCGGCCGCGCCTTCGCGCCGACCACCGTGGACCGCCATGCGCGCTCCATGACCGCGCAGTGGATTTCCCTGGGCCAGGTCGCCGGCCAGTAAACCGCCACACTCGACATCCCCTGAAAAAGCCGGGCCACTGCCCGGTTTTTTCATGCCCGCTCGCCGCGATACTCGCGCGCCGCCAGCAGCAGCCAGTCGCGGAAGGCGCGCAGGGCGGCCGACTCGACCTTGCGCTCGGGAATCATCAGGCGGTAGGCCTTGTCGCTGCTCAGCAGCGCCGCCGGGTGCGCCAGCACCAGCCGCCCCTCGGCCAGCTCGCGCTCGATCAGGAAGGGGGGGATCAGCGCCACGCCCATGCCGTGGCTGGCCGCCTGGGCCAGCATGGAGAACAGCTCGTAGCGCGGCCCACTCAGATCGCGCGACACGTTCAGCCCCTGACCAGAGAACCACTGGCGCCAGGCGTAGGGCCGGGTGCTCTGCTGCAGCAGCGGCAGGGTCGCCAGCTCGGCGGCGCTGAACTGCTCGCGCCCGGCCAGCAGCTCGGGGCTGCACACCGGCTGCGGCTCCTCGGGCATCAGCACATGGGCCTCGGTACCGGACCACTCGCCGTCGCCGAAGTAGATGGCGGCATCGAAACCGGTATCGGCGAACAGGAAGGGCCGCGTGCGGTTGGTCAGGTGCACCGTCACTTCCGGGTGCAGGCGCTGGAAGTCTTTCAGCCGCGGCACCAGCCACTGCGTGGCGAAGGTCGGTACCACTGCCAGCTCAAGGCTTTGGGCACCCTGCTGGCCCATCGCGGCCAGGGTGTCGCGCTCCACCGCGTCGAGCTGCGCGGCCACCTTGCGACTGTAGGCAAGGCCCGCCTCGGTCAGGCGCACGCCGCGCCGCGAGCGGCGGAACAGCTCGATGCCGAGGAACTCCTCCAGCCCGGCGATCTGCCGGCAGATCGCGCTCTGGGTCAGCGCCAGTTCGTCGGCGGCGCGGGTGAAGCTCTGGTGGCGAGCGGCCGACTCGAAGGCCACCAGGGCGGCGGTGCTGGGGATTCTGCGGCGCATCTATGCGTAGACCTCAAGCTGTAGCGCAAAATTTGCCCATTCAGGCTATCTCGGAGTGAGTTATTCGCACAACAGCATGCGAAATCCTCGTTTGCCCATGGCCGCCACGCCGCCTAGTCTCTCTCCATCGTCCGGCCAGCGCCGGTTTCCACTGCCCCCGTTTCGAGGATTCGCCCATGGCCGCCAAGGCAAGCTTCAACTGGATCGACCCGCTGCTGCTGGACCAGCAGCTGACCGAGGAAGAGCGCATGGTGCGCGACAGCGCCCAGCAGTTCGCCGCCGCCAAGCTGGCCCCGCGCGTACTGGAAGCCTTCCGCCACGAGAAGACCGACCCGGCGATCTTCCGCGAGATGGGCGAGACCGGCCTGCTCGGCGCGACCATTCCCGAAACCTACGGCGGCAGCGGCCTGAACTACGTGTGCTATGGCCTGATCGCCCGCGAAGTGGAGCGCATCGACTCCGGCTACCGCTCGATGATGAGCGTGCAGTCGTCGCTGGTGATGGTGCCGATCCATGAGTTCGGCAACGAGGCGACCCGCCAGAAGTACCTGCCCAAGCTGGCCAGCGGCGAATACATCGGCTGCTTCGGCCTGACCGAGCCGAACCACGGCTCCGACCCGGGCTCGATGATCACCCGCGCCAAGAAGGTCGACGGCGGCTACCGCATCAGCGGCAGCAAGATGTGGATCACCAACAGCCCGATCGCCGACGTGTTCGTGGTCTGGGCCAAGGACGACGCTGGCGAGATCCGTGGCTTCGTTCTGGAGAAGGGCTGGGAAGGCCTGAGCGCCCCGGCGATCCACGGCAAGGTCGGCCTGCGCGCCTCGATCACCGGCGAGATCGTCATGGACAACGTGTTCTGCCCGGAGGAAAACGCCTTCCCCGACGTGCGTGGCCTGAAAGGCCCGTTCACCTGCCTCAACTCCGCGCGCTACGGCATCAGCTGGGGCGCCCTGGGCGCCGCCGAGTTCTGCTGGCACACCGCGCGCCAGTACACCCTGGATCGCACCCAGTTCGGCCGCCCACTGGCGCAGACCCAGCTGATCCAGAAGAAGCTGGCCGACATGCAGACCGAGATCACCCTGGCCCTACAGGGCTGCCTGCGCCTGGGCCGGATGAAGGACGAAGGTACCGCCGCGGTGGAGATCACCTCGATCATGAAGCGCAACAGCTGCGGCAAGGCGCTGGATATCGCGCGCATGGCTCGCGACATGATGGGTGGCAACGGCATCAGCGACGAGTTCGGCGTGGCCCGTCACCTGGTCAACCTGGAGGTGGTCAACACCTACGAGGGCACCCACGACGTGCACGCGCTGATCCTCGGCCGCGCGCAGACCGGCCTGCAGGCGTTCTTCTAAGCCTCGCCAGCCCGTCACGGCAGGCCCGCACGGCCTGCCGCTCCCCACTCTGCTGCACATCCAGGTGATCCCATGCCCGGCGCCCTATCCCATATCCGTGTCCTCGACCTGTCCCGCGTGCTGGCCGGCCCCTGGGCCGGGCAGATCCTCGCCGACCTCGGCGCCGAAGTGATCAAGGTCGAGCGTCCCGGCAGTGGCGACGACACCCGTCACTGGGGCCCGCCCTATATCAAGGACGCCGACGGCAACGACAGCCGCGAGGCGGCCTACTTCCAGTGCGCCAACCGCAACAAGCAGTCGCTGACCCTGGACTTCACCCAGGCCGAGGGGCAGCGCCTGGTGCGCGAGCTGGCGGCGCAGTGCGACGTGGTACTGGAGAACTTCAAGGTCGGCGGCCTGGCCGCCTACGGCCTCGACTACGAATCGCTGAAGGCGGTCAATCCGCGGCTGATCTACTGCTCGATCACCGGTTTCGGCCAGGACGGCCCGTACGCCAAGCGTGCCGGTTACGACTTCATGATCCAGGGCCTGGGCGGGCTGATGAGTCTGACCGGCAAGCCCGATGGTGAAGACGGCGCCGGGCCGATGAAGGTCGGCGTGGCGCTCACCGACATCCTCACCGGGCTGTATGCCACGGTCGGCGTGCTGGCCGCTCTGAGCGCCCGCGAACTGAGCGGCCAGGGCCAGTACATCGACGTGGCCCTACTCGACGTGCAGGTGGCCTGCCTGGCCAACCAGGCGATGAACTACCTGGCCACCGGCAGCGCGCCCAAGCGTCTGGGCAACGCCCACCCGAACATCGTTCCGTACCAGGACTTCCCCACCGCCGATGGCGACTTCATCCTCGCCGTGGGCAACGACGGGCAGTTCCGCAAGTTTTGCGAGGTCGCCGGGCTTCCGGCTTTGCCCGACGACTCGCGCTTTTCCACCAACAAGGCGCGCGTGGCCAATCGTGCCGAACTGATCCCGCTGCTGCGCCAGGCCACGGTGTTCAAGACCACCGCCGAATGGGTCGCGCTGCTGGAGGCGGCCGGTGTGCCATGCGGGCCGATCAACGATCTGGCCCAGGTCTTCGCCGACCCGCAGGTACAGGCCCGCGGCCTGCACGTCGATATGCGCAATGGCATGGGCAGCGTCACCCCGCAGGTGGCCAGCCCGCTGCGCCTGTCCGCCACCCCGGTGGACTACCGCCTGGCCCCACCGCTGCTCGGCGAGCACACCGAAACGCTGCTGCAGCGCCTGCTCGGCCTGGATGCCGGGCAGATCGACGATCTGCGGCGCAATGCGGTGATCTGAGCTGCGCCAGCTCTTCTAGCGGCTCGATCGAACGAGCCGCCGGTGCCTGTCTGAAGCGCCCGCCAGCGAGCCTCTCGCTGGCGTCGACAGCTGCCTCACGCACTTGGTAACAGTCATCAGCGAGCGGACATCAACCTGATTCAATTTGCTGATAGTACCTTCGAGCGATACTAAGCCTTGGTTATCCGGTCCTAAGCTGGGGTCACACCAGTCACCCCAAAGCGTGCCAATACGGCGCCGCGGAGCCCCTGACCATGTCCAATAACAACAACGGTTATCCCTCCAGCCTTTCTGCCTGGGTCACAGTCACCATCCTGATGGTCGCCTATGTGCTGTCGTTCATCGACCGGCAGATCCTCAACCTGCTGGTGGGCCCGATCCGCCGCGACCTCGATATCACCGATACGCAGATGAGCCTGCTGATGGGCTTGTCCTTCGCCCTGTTCTACACCGTGTGCGGCATCCCCCTCGGCCGCCTGGCCGACACCAAGAGCCGGCGCGGCCTGATCGCCGTCGGCGTGCTGTTCTGGAGCGCGGCCACCGCCGCCTGCGGCATGGCCAAGCTGTACTGGCAATTCCTCATCTGCCGCATCGGCGTCGGCGTCGGCGAGGCCGCGCTGTCGCCGGCCGCCTACTCGCTGATCGCCGACAGTTTCCCGCCCAACCGCCGCGCCACCGCAATGGCGGTGTACGGCATGGGCGTGTACCTCGGCTCGGGCATCGCCTTCCTGCTCGGCGGCCTGGTGATCCAGTTCGCTTCCGCCCAGGGCGACGTGCATTTGCCGGTGTTCGGCGAGGTACGCCCGTGGCAGCTGATCTTCCTTATCCTCGGCGCCGCCGGGGTGCTGTTCACCCTGCTGATGTTGGCCGTACGCGAACCGGCGCGGCGCGGTGTCGGTGCCGGCGTGGCAATTCCGCTGGCCGATGTCGGCCGCTACATCCGCAGCAACCGTCGCACCGTGCTGTGCCACAACCTCGGCTTCGCCGGCCTGTCGCTGGCCGGCTACGGCAGCGCCGCCTGGATTCCGACCTTCTACATCCGCACCTACGGTTGGGACGCCGGCCAGGTCGGCATCGTCTATGGCTCGCTGGTCGCGGTGTTCGGCTGCCTCGGCATCGTCTTCGGCGGGCGCCTGGCCGACTGGCTGGCCAAACGCGGCAACAGCGACGCCAACATGCGCGTCGGCCTGTACGCTGCGGTCGGCGCCCTGCCCTTCGTCCTCGCCTTCCCGCTGATGGCCGATGCCTTCTGGTCCTGCGTGCTGATGGCGCCGACCATCTTCTTCCTCAGCATGCCCTTCGGCGTCGCGCCGGCGGCAATCCAGGAGATCATGCCCAACTCGATGCGCGGCCAGGCCTCGGCCCTGTACCTGTTCGTCATCACCCTGATCGGCCTGGGCCTGGGCCCGACCGCGGTGGCCCTGGTCACCGACTTCGTGTTCGCCGACGACAACGCCCTGCGCTACTCGCTGCTGATCGTCACCAGCCTCGCCGTGTGCTCCTCGGTTATCCTGCTCTGGCGCGGCCTGCACCCTTACCGCGAGAGCCTGCAACGCCTGCAACAGTGGTCGCTCAACCCGGCCTGACGAGCTCCTTTCGACGCCCCAGCAAGCCCCGCCCATGGCGGGGCTTTTTCATTGGCCAGGGGTTTGATTTATGACCGCCCATTCACCCGATTGCTGCCGCCTCCAAGGCCCGCCAGTTAACGCCATTAGTACTTTCGAGCGACACGCTAAATACATCCTTGGTGCGCTTATGTGCCTGTCATCCGCTGGGTAGGGTGCGCTCAGTTGCACCCCCATTCACGGAGAGCCTCATGACAAAAACAACAAGGCCCGGAATCTTCCAGCCGCACACCCTCGCCCTGGCCATCGCCCTCGGTTCTGTCGCACCGGCGCATGCCGTCAACTTCAATATCGGGGAGATCGAGGGCCAACTCGACTCGTCCATGTCCGTCGGCGCCAGCTGGTCCACCGCCAAACCGGACAAAGACCTGATTGGTAACGCCAACGGCGGCACCGGTTACACCCAGACCGGTGACGACGGCCGCCTGAACTTCAAACGTGGCGAGACCTTTTCGAAGATCTTCAAGGGCATCCACGATCTCGAACTGAAGTACGGCGATACCGGCGTTTTCGTGCGCGGCAAGTACTGGTACGACTTCGAATTGAAGGACGAGAGCCGCCTGTTCAAGGATATCGACGACTCCAACCGCAAGCAGGCCGCGCAGTCCTCCGGCGCCGAGATCCTCGACGCCTTCGTCTACCACAACTATGCCATCGCCGACATGCCGGGCTCGGTGCGCCTGGGCAAGCAGGTGGTGAGCTGGGGCGAGAGCACCTTCATCGGTAACAGCATCAACTCGATCAACCCGATCGACGCCGCCGCCTTCCGCCGCCCCGGCGCGGAGATCAAGGAAGGCCTGATTCCGGTAAACATGTTCTACATGTCCCAGACCATTACCGACCAGCTGTCCGCCGAGGCTTTCTACCAGCTGGAATGGGACCAGACCGTCATCGACAACTGCGGCACCTTCTTCGCTGGCGCCGATGTGCTGGCGGACGGTTGTAACAGCAACTACACGATTCTCGACTCGGCCTCCGTTGCAAGCTTACGCGGCGTCAAGGCAGGTGTTGCAGGTCCTGGCGCGCAAGCACTGTTGAGTGGTGTGACCGTGGTGCCGGAAGGTTTGGTCGTGCCGCGCGGAGGGGATCGCGATGCCCGCGACGACGGTCAGTGGGGCGCTGCGCTGCGCTGGCTCGGTGACGAGGCCGAGTACGCCGCCTACTTCATGAACTACCACAGCCGCACGCCGAACGTCAGCATGCACACGGCTAATCCAGCGGTTATCAGTACTGCGCTGCAGAACCCCGCGTTCGCGCAAGCCATGTTGCTAGGTAACGGCAATTACTTCCTTGAGTATCCGGAAGATATTCAGCTGTATGGCTTGAGCTTCTCTACCACGCTGCCCACCGGCACCGCCTGGTCCGGCGAGATCAGCTACCGGCCGAACATGCCGCTGCAGATCAACGGTACTGATATGACCGCCAAACTGGCCACCGTTCCTGTAGCTGCTGCTACTGCGGCAGGTGGCGGCTTGGCAGGCCTTGCGGCCGGCTCGGCGACGGGCGATCGGGATATCCGCGGCTACAACCGCAAGGAAGTCACCCAACTGCAGACCACCCTCACTCACTTCTTCGATCAGGTCCTCGGTGCCGAGCGTCTGACCTTGGTGGGCGAAGTGGCCTACACCCGAATCGGTGGCCTGGAGAGCACCAGCGAAGTGGCCTACGGCCGCGACTCGATCTACGGCTCACCGCACGGTACTGCTGCATCGAACATCGCCGCCGCTCGCGACTACGGCTACCACGGCTTCTATACCGCCGGCTCCTGGGGTTATCGCGCCCGAGGCATCCTCGACTACAACAACGTGTTCGCCGGCGTGAACCTGAAACCGAACATAGCCTGGTCACATGATGTCGATGGCTATGGCCCGAACTTCAACGAAGGCTCCAAAGCGGTCAGCCTGGGCGTCGACGCCGAATACCTGAACACCTACACCGCCAGCCTGTCGTACACCAACTTCTTTGACGGCGACTACAACACCCAGACCGACCGCGACTTCATTGCGTTCAGCGTCGGTGTGAACTTCTAAGGGAATCGATCGAGATGAAAACAACAAAACTGATCACTGCCCTCACCCTATCGCTGCTGGCCGGCAGTGTGCTCGCCGCGGTGTCGGCGGATGAAGCCGCCAAGCTCGGCAGCAGCCTGACTCCGCTGGGCGCCGAGAAGGCCGGCAACGCCGACGGCAGCATTCCGGCCTGGACCGGCGGCCTGCCGACCAATGCCGCAACCGTACTGCCGGGTGGCTTCCTGGCCGACCCGTTCGCCAACGAGCAGCCGCTGTTCACCATCACCGCGCAGAACGTCGAGCAGTACAAGGACAAGCTGGCCGCCGGCCAACTGGCCATGTTCAAGCGCTACCCGGAGACCTACAAGATGGCGGTATATCCCAGCCATCGTAGCGTCGCCCTGCCGGACAAGATCTACGAAGCTGCCAAGAAGAGCGCCACCAACACCAGCCTGATCGAGGGCGGCAACGGTCTGAACGGATTCGCCGACAGCCGCTACTACGCCTTCCCGGTCCCGCAGAACGGTCTGGAAGCGGTGTGGAATCACATCACCCGTTACCGCGGCGGCAACCTGCAGCGCACCATCGTGCAGGCGGCTCCGCAAGCCAACGGCAACTTCACCCTGGTGCATTTCGAGGACGAAGTAGCCTTCCCCAACGACACCAAGGGGCTGGATCCGAAGAAAGCCGAGAACGCCCTGCTGTTCTTCAAGCAGCGCGTCACCGCGCCGGCGCGCCTGGCGGGCAACGTACTGCTGGTGCACGACTCCCTGGACCAGATCAAGGAGCCGCGCATGGCCTGGCTGTACAACGCCGGCCAGCGTCGCGTGCGCCGCGCCCCGCAGGTCGCCTACGACGGTCCGGGTACCGCCGCCGATGGTCTGCGTACCTCGGACAACTTCGACATGTACAACGGTGCACCCAACCGTTACGACTGGAAGCTGGTCGGCAAGCGTGAGCTGTACATCCCGTACAACAACTACCGCATCGCCTCGCCGCAGGTGAAATACGACGACATCATCCAGGCCGGCCACACCAATCAGGACCTGGCGCGCTACGAGCTGCACCGCGTCTGGGAAGTCGAAGCCACACTGAAGTCCGGCGAGCGCAACATCTACGCCAAGCGTCGCTTCTTCATCGACGAGGACAGCTGGCAGATCGCCGTGTCCGAGCACTATGACGGTCGCGGCCAGCTGTGGCGCGTAGGCCAGGCCATGCTGATCCAGCAGTTCGACCAGCAGGTGCCGGTGTACGCCTTCGAGGCCCTGTACGACATCATCGCCGGCCGCTACCTGGCCATCGGCATGGCCAACGAGGAGAAGAGTGCCGTGCGCTACGGTACCCAGGCCTCGGCCGTGGACTTCACTCCGGCTGCACTGCGCAACGCCGGCGTCCGCTGAGTTTCATCGCAACGCTGCTCCAACTTGAGGCGACCCCAGCGGTCGCCTTTTTTGTCCGCGGCAGTCATGCGGGCAACGAATTGGATAAGATCGACCTCTCGCTACAACAACTACAAGAGCCGAGGCCACGACCATGCACGACAAGGTTCGCGCCCTGCATCCGGCTGCCGCTGCGCGCCAGCCCGATCCTTCGCTGCCCCGCCTGCCGGCGGCGCATATCGCCCGTCCGCGCCTGACCCAGGCGCTGCTGTCCGGCGACAGCCGTCTGACCCTGGTCTGCGCACCCGCCGGCTTCGGCAAGAGCGTGCTGCTGGGTGAATGCGCCCGCCAGGCGCCCCATGGCACCCGCGTGGTGTGGCTCGACCTGCTCGGCCATCCGCACAGCCCGGCGGAACTGCTCGCGCGCCTCTCCGCCGCCCTGCAGCTGCCGCACAGCGACGGCGAACCCTGCGCCGAACTCGGTCTGCTGCTCGGCCGTGTCGAACAACCGCTGTGGATCATCCTCGACGACTATCCACGGCAACCCTGCGCCGAGCTCGACGAATGCCTCGACCGCCTGCTCGAACGCGCCCCACATACCCTGCGCTGGTGGATCGGCGGCCGCCGCCGGCCAGCCTGGAACCTGCCACGCCTGCTGCTGCAGGGCGACCTGCAGGAGATCGACGCCCACGACCTGGCGCTCGACGCCGGCGAACTCGAACGCCTGCTGCAACAGCGCCAGCAACGCCTGCCGGACGAGCTCGCCGCCCAGCTGATGCAACACAGCGAAGGCTGGCTGGCCGGCGTCTGCCTGCTGCTGATCGGCGGCAACGCCGACAACCTGGCCCAGCGCCTCAGCGCCGGCACGCCGTTGCTGCTCGACTACCTCGAACGCGAAGTCCTCGCGGCGCTACCGTCCTCGCTGCGCCACGCGCTGTTTGTCCTCGCGCACATGCCGCGCTTCTCCGCCGAACTGTGCGAGCACCTGCTGGAAGAACAGGGCGGCGCCGGCGTGCTGGAGCAACTGCGCCAGCGCCAGCTGTTCCTGCACAGCCTGGACAGCTGTGGCGAGTGGTTCCGCCTGTGGCAGCCGCTGGCGGCCATGCTCAAGCGCCTGCCCGGCGGCCAGGTACCCGTGCATGCGCATATCCGCGCCTGCCAGTGGTTCGCCGGCCAGGGCGCGGTGCGCGAGGCGGTGGAACATGCGCTGTGGGCCGAGCAACCGGACGTGGCGGCCAGCTACCTGCAACGCTTCGGCCAGGACCAGTTGCTGATCGGCCAGAGCGTCGCGCAGTTCCTGCACTGGCGCGACGAGCTGCCCGCCAGTCTGTTCAACAGCACGCCGCGCCTGCTCATGCTGCAGGCCTGGGCGCTGATCATCTGCACCCGCCTGGACGAGGTCGACGCCTGCCTGGCCGAGGTCGGCCGCTTCCTCCCGCAACCCACCGCCCAGCGCCAGGCGCAGCTGATCGCCCACTACCAGGCGGTGCTCGGCGTGCTGCAGCGCCAGCGCGGCCTGAGCAGCGCCCGCGAGCATTGCCTGGAAGCACTGCGCGAACTACCCGAATCGGCCTGGTCGCTGCACATCCTCTGCCAGCAGGCGCTGGCCCAGCAGGCACTGGCCGAGGGCGACCTGCCGCGCGCGCAGCAGCACAGCCACGAGGGCCTGCGCCTGGCGCGCCTGCGCGGCAACGTGCTGTTCGAGGCACTGCTCAGCGTCGACTACATCCACCTGCTGAACCTGCAGGGCGAGCACGAGCGCGCCCTGGAACACACCGAGCAATGCCTGCAATCGCTGCAGGGCGCGGCACTGCGCGGCCCGGTGCTGGCGCGCCTGCTGCTGTTGCGCGGCAATATCCTGGCTGCCCGCGGCGAGATCGAGGCGGCCCGCGAGACGCTGCAGACCGGCCTGCGCGAGGCCGAGTCCTGCGAAGACGCCTACCTGCTGTTCGGCTACCTCGGCCTGGCCGAACTGGCCACCCATCGCGACGACAGCGAGCATGCCCTGCAGCTGCTGCGTCGCGCCGAACGGCAGATGCAGTGGCTGCACGTGCCCGAGGTGCGCTATCGCGACGTCCTGCTGCTGGCCCAGGGCAACCTGTGGCTGCGCCAGGGCGAGGTGCAGCGCGCACGCCACGCCTTCCTCAGCATCTGCCGGCGCCTCGAGGGCAGCGACCATCTGGCGCCCTCCGGCTTCTACGATCTGCTGCCCCGCGCCCAGCTGGCCCTGGCCAGGGCCGACCTGGTTCTCGGCGAACAGGAAGCCGCGCTGGCCGCCCTACAGCAGCTGCACGACGGCTGTCGGCGCAGCGGCCACCACAGCCTGGCCACCCAGGTACGCCTGATCCAGGCTGAGGCGCTGCACCAGGCCGGCCGCGAGGACGAGGCCGACGCGCTGCTGCGCATCGGCGCCAGCGAAGTGCGCCGCCAGCAACAGCTGCGCCCGCTGCTGGAGCTGCAGGAGCGCGTGCCCGACTGGCTGGCGGAAGATGATCTGTGGCCACGCCAGCTGGCCAGTTGCGCGGGCAATGGCGAGCCCAGCGAGTCGCTGCTGAGCAAACGCGAACTGGCCGTGCTCGGGCTGATCGCCCAGGGCCACTCCAACCAGCAGATCGCCGAGCAGCTGTATATCTCGCTGCACACGGTGAAGACCCATGCGCGGCGGATCAACGTCAAACTCGGCGTACAGCGGCGCACCCAGGCAGTAGCCCGGGCCAAGGCCGAGGGCTGGCTGGGCTGACGGCGCTCAGCGTGCGGCCAGCACCAGCGTCTGCAGGCGCTCGCTCATGCCGCGGGCGTGGCGGCCGACCATCAGCGGTGCCAGCGGCCGCCCGGAACGGCCCAGGCGGGCGCGGCCGGTACGGTCGAAGTCGCCGAGGGCCATGCGCAGGTAGCGCCAGTCGGCACCGGCGCGGCGACCCTGGTCATCGGCCCTGGCGGCCAGTTGCGGCAGCAAGGTGGCCATCGCCGCATCCAGCTCGCCGAGCAGTTGCTGCTCGCTGCGGCTGAGGTAGGAAGCATCCGCCCCCGGCGTGGCCTCGAAGTAGCCGAGGTAAGCCTGCGCCGCATACTGTGCGCTGAGCAGTTCGAGCTTGGTTGCGACCATCAGGGGCGAGTCCTCGACCCCACCATCCAGCGCCTCGGCACCCTTGAGCAGATCGACCAGCGCGCGGCTGAGCTGCTCCGGATAGCGCCACGGCACATCTTCTTCGGCGGGGCCGAAGCCCAGGCCTTCCTGCAGGCTGGCCAGCAGCCGCGTGTAGGGCTCCTGCAGCTGCCCGCGCTGGGCCTCGGGCAGGCTCTCGAAATCCGCCTGCAGCTGCGCGCTATCGCGCCGCACTATCTCAAGGTGCTCGGCCTGCAGGCCCTCGCCACGCAGGCGGAGAAAACTGCCGACACTGCGGCAGGCATCGAGCTGGAGCAGCTCCAGCGCCAGACTTTCCTGGGCGCGCGCAGACAGGCTCAGGGCCAGGGCGCAGCCGATCAACAACAGGCGAACTACACGCATGCCGGGTCTCTTCACTGAGGGAGGATCGACACCGCCGCAAGGCGCGGCGATCGGCCGATTCTAGGGGCAAGCGTCAGGCGCGCAGGCTTCCCATATCTCATGGCCATGACCGCCGGTAATCACCGGACAAAAGAAAAGGCCCCAGGTTTTCACCTGGGGCCTTTGCATGTCTGGCGCATCCGGCGGGATTCGAACCCACGACCCCTGCCTTCGGAGGGCAGTACTCTATCCAGCTGAGCTACGGATGCGTTGCGGGGCGCAATCATACGCATCCACCTCGCGGGCGTCCATGCGGCCTGTCGCTCAGAGCTCCTGCATGTCGAAGTCGGCCTTGCTCACTCCGCAATCGGGGCACAGCCAGTCGTCCGGCACCTCAGCCCAGGGCGTGCCGGCGGGGATGCCGTCGTCCGGCCAACCCTTGGTTTCGTCGTAGATCAGGCCACAGATCACGCAGATCCAGCTCTTCATGCCGGCACCTCCTGGCGCAGCGGGTTGAGGCCGCGATCGAAATCGGCCAGCGAGGGGGAAGGCAGTGGCGGCAGGCTCTCCAGGCCGAGCAAATAGTCGCGGTACTGGTCGAGGATCACGCCGCGTGCCTCGGCGCTGATATAGGGCACGTGGTAGGCAGCGAACGGCGGCAGCACGCGCATGCCGACATAGGCCAGTGTGCCACGCTGCAGCGGGCGCAGCATGGGCTCCCAGTCGCCGTGCACGGCGGCTTCGTCGGCGAACATATGGCTCTGCCCGCCCAGGCTGAAGCTGAGCAGCGCGCGCTTGCCGGCCAGGCCGCCGCGATCATAGAAGCGCAAGCCGCCGTAGCAGGTGCCGGAGACCAGCACGCGGTCGATCCAGCCCTTGAGAATGGCCGGCACCGAGCACCAGAACAGCGGGAAATTGAGGATCAGCAGATCGGCCCACAGCAGCTTGTCCAGCTCGGCAGCGATGTCCGGCGCCAGGTGGCCGTTCTTCGCCGCTTCGCGCTGCTCCAGGGCGTAGGTCAGGTAGTCGGGGTTGCCGCGCACCTGGAAGTCAGCGGCCGAGGCCACCGGGTTCCAGTTCATCGCGTAGAGGTCGGAGACCTGTACCTGGTGACCGGCGCCCTCCAGGGTGGCGACGGCGAGGTCCTTCATGGCAGTGCAGAAGGACTGTGGTTCAGGGTGCGCGTGGACAATCAGGATATTCATGCAGTGTTCCGAAAAAGCACGGGGCCCGCAGGCCCCGGAGACGCCCGCCACGGCGGGGCTGACGAGGACGATCAGGCCGGTTGCTGGACGGGCGCGGCGGCCTCTTTGCTCGGCGCATCCCAGCGGTTGGCGCGGGCGAAGGTGCCGAAGTCGTTGAAACGCACACCCATCTCACGCATCACCTTGTGCGCCACGTTCGCGGTCATCTGGCGGATGTAGAAGGGCTCCTTGACCACGAAGTGGTGGATCGCATGGGTGCTGCCGAAGTTGAAGCAGAACGCCTGCAGCGGCAGCAGCCACCAGGGGTTGAGCACCTGGGTCTGCTGCACCACGTTGCCCAGCTCGACGTCGCCGTAGTAGTGCATGTTGGAGCTGACGAAGTGCAGGCAGAAAGTGCGCAGCACATTGGGGCCGACCAGCACGACCACGGCGAAGGTGATGCCATCCATCACCGCCAGGGTGGTGGCCGACCAGGCCACCGGCGCGCCGGCAGCGGAAGCGACGAAGTCGATCAGATGGAAGCCGAGGAACACGTACCAGGCGCCCCAGTTGAGCAGGCCCAGCGGCGCATAGCCCTTGAGCGTGCGGCTGACGATCATCTTGCGGCGCTCCCAGGTCGGTGCGCGCAGGAAGCGGATGAACGAGGACATCACGTTGTCGCCGACCATCAGCAGGCGGGCGAAGCCCCAGGGCTCGCCGTTGGTGATGGCGCGCTCTTCCAGGTCGGTCTCGGTGCCGGAGACCTTGTGGTGATTGAGGTGCAGGTGGCGGCGGATCCACGGATTGATGGTGCTCGGCCGCGCCATCCACACCAGCGCCATCATCAGGTTGTGCGGCACGCGCTGCTTGCGGAAGTACATGGAGTGGATCAGGTCGTGTTCCAGCTCGTGGGTCAGCGAGGCGAAGAAGGCGTTGGCCAGCAGGCACGCCCACCAGGCGATGGCGCCCTCGGCGTAGAGCCAGGCGCTGCCGAGCATTCCGGCCAGGGCGAAGGCGAGGATGCCGGCGCCGATGGCGTCCTGGTGGCGCAGGATCGGAAAGCGCTGGCGCAGGCTGTCGCCATGCGCCATCACCACGGCGCGAATATGCGCCGAGCGTTCTTGGTGGGTTGCAGGAGTCGGGGTCATGCACGCATCCTCTTGTAGCGGCGCCATGCGGGGCGCCGGGGATCGTTGTTGTGATCAGGCCAGACTAGAGTGCGCGCCGGTACGGCAGCGCGCCCGACCGACCACGCCAACCTGTTGACCGAGAATGCCAACCTGCATGACTGAAGCCTCCACCCTGGCCAGCTGGACCCGAGCGCTGCGCCGCCAGCTCGACAGCCTCGGCCTGGACAGCGCCGCCCTGTGCCGCGAGGCCGGCCTCGACCCGGCGCTGATGGACGACCCCAACGCGCGCTACCCGCTGCCGGCCACCACGCGCCTGTGGCAACTGGCCGTGGCCGCCAGTGGCGACCCGACCCTCGGCCTGCACACCTCGCGGCACGTGGCGCCGACCACCTTCCACGCCATGGGCCTGGCGGTAATGGCCAGCGGCAGCCTGCGCGAGGTGTTCGAACGCATCGTGCGCTACCACCAGGTGGTCAGCGATGCGCTGGAGCTGGAGCTGCGCGAGGTCGGTGAGGTTTGCGAGCTGCACCTGCGTCTGCCGCCCGACGGCCCGGCACCCGCCCCCGAGGCCATCGACGCCTTCGCCGCCATCTATGTACGCACCTGCCGCAATCGCCTGGGCCGCGACTACGCACCGCTGTCGGTGCATCTGCGCCGCGCCGCGCCCAGCGATCCGCAGCCGTGGCTGGAAGTGTTCCGCGCCCCGGTGCACTTCTGCGCCGCCGAGGACATGCTGTGCTTCGCCAGCGCCGACCTCGATCGACCGTTGACCGACGGCAACCCGGAACTGGCCGCGCACAACGAGGCGGTGTTGCAGAAACGCCTGGAAGCGCTGCAACCGGACACCGTGGCACGCCGCCTGCGCCGCGCCCTGGAGCAGTACCTGCCGAATGGCGAACCCTCGGCCGAGGCCCTGGCCCACGGCCTGCACCTGAGCCTGCGCAGCCTGCAGCGCCACCTCAGCGACGAGGGCAGCAGCTACGAGCAAGTGCTGGCCGACACCCGCCGCGACCTGGCGCAGAACCACCTGCGCCAGGACGACTGCTCGATCAGCGAAGTGGCCTACCTGCTCGGCTTCTCCGACAGCAGCAGTTTCAGCCGCGCCTTCAAGCGCTGGACCGGGCAGAGTCCCAGCCAATATCGCGATTCGCTACGCGGCTAAGCTGTAGTGCGTGGCGAACAGCGCTACAGCTCAACTTGACACTAGCGTTCTAGATATCGAACAGACAAAACCACCGTTCGCCTTGCCACTCGCCACGCTGCAATCCACGCACGGCCTCGCCTGCGCCCCTTTTACCGAGGAAAGGCCGGGGAAAGGATGGTCGTTCATTCTTTTTGGTTATTTTGTTGGTTTTATCGAACATAGCTCTTGCCCTTTCCCCACCATGGCCCTAGGATTCGTTTGACATTTCAAACGCTGGGCAGCGCTATTCGGCTGCCCGCTTTTTTGCTTGATTGCCTGCCCCATCGGCGCCGTGCACCAGGAGAACAACATGCAACTGAAAGACGCCCAGCTGTTCCGCCAGCAAGCCTATGTCAACGGCACCTGGCTGGACGCCGACAGCGGCCAGACCATCAAGGTCAACAACCCGGCCACTGGCGAAATCCTCGGCAGCGTGCCGAAGATGGGCGCCGCCGAAACCCGCCGCGCCATCGAAGCCGCCGACAAGGCCCTGCCGGCCTGGCGCGCGCTGACCGCCAAGGAACGTGCCGGCAAACTGCGCCGCTGGTTCGAGCTGATGATCGAGCACCAGGACGACCTCGGCCGCCTGATGACCCTCGAACAAGGCAAGCCGCTGGCCGAAGCCAAGGGCGAAATCGCCTACGCCGCCTCCTTCCTCGAGTGGTTCGCCGAAGAAGCCAAGCGCGTCTATGGCGACGTGATCCCGGGCCACCAGCCGGACAAGCGCCTGATCGTGATCAAGCAGCCGATCGGCGTGACCGCGGCCATCACCCCGTGGAACTTCCCGGCGGCGATGATCACCCGTAAAGCCGGCCCGGCCCTGGCCGCTGGCTGCACCATGGTGCTCAAGCCGGCTTCGCAGACCCCTTACTCCGCCCTGGCCCTGGCCGAGCTGGCGCACCGCGCCGGCATCCCGGCTGGCGTGTTCAGCGTGGTCACCGGTAGCGCCGGCGACATCGGCTCCGAGCTGACCAGCAACCCGATCGTGCGCAAGCTGAGCTTCACCGGCTCCACCGAAATCGGCCGTCAGCTGATGGCCGAATGCGCCAAGGACATCAAGAAGGTGTCCCTGGAGCTGGGCGGCAACGCGCCGTTCATCGTCTTCGACGACGCCGACCTGGACGCTGCCGTCGATGGCGCGCTGATCTCCAAGTTCCGTAACAACGGCCAGACCTGCGTGTGCGCCAACCGCCTATACGTGCAGGACGGCGTGTACGACGCCTTCGTCGAAAAGCTCAAGGTCGCCGTAGCCAAGCTGAACATTGGTAACGGCCTGGAAAGCGGCACCACCACCGGCCCGCTGATCGACAACAAGGCCGTGGCCAAGGTCCAGGAACACATCGAGGACGCCGTCGGCAAAGGCGCCACCCTGGCCCTCGGCGGCAAGCCGCATGCCCTGGGCGGCAGCTTCTTCGAGCCGACCATCCTGATCAACGTGCCGAACAACGCTGCCGTGGCCAAGGAAGAGACCTTCGGCCCGCTGGCCCCGGTGTTCCGCTTCAAGGACGAGGCCGACGTGATCGCCATGTCCAACGACACCGAATTCGGCCTGGCCTCCTACTTCTACGCCCGTGACCTGGGCCGCGTGTTCCGCGTGGCCGAGGCCCTGGAGTACGGCATGGTCGGCATCAACACCGGCCTGATCTCCAACGAAGTGGCGCCGTTCGGCGGCATGAAGGCCTCCGGCCTGGGCCGTGAAGGCTCCAAGTACGGCATCGAGGACTACCTGGAAATCAAGTACCTCTGCCTCGGCGGCATCTGATTCAAGCATTTCCGTGGGTGTCGGGTGAGCAGGCAGGAGCCGTGCTCACCCGGCGTCGGCGTTTCCGGTGGTGGCACCGGCTAACCCAGCCGACGGCCAGCGAGTAGACAGCAGTTCGATCATCGTTAGCTGCAGCGTCGCCCGCCCCGTCATCATCCTTGGACCGGGCCGCCATAAGCGGCTTATGAGGACAACATGAGCAAGAACGAATCCCTCCTGCAACGTCGCCAGGCCGCCGTGGCCCGTGGTGTCAGCCAGATCCACCCGATCGTCGCCGAGCGCGCCGAGAACGCCACCGTGTGGGACGTCGACGGCCGCGAGTACATCGACTTCGCCGGCGGCATCGCCGTGCTGAACACCGGCCACCTGCACCCGAAGGTGATCGCCGCCGTGCAGGAGCAGCTGACCAAGCTGACCCACACCTGCTTCCAGGTGCTGGCCTATGAGCCCTACATCGCCCTGTGCGAAGAGATCGCCAAGCGCGTACCGGGCGACTTCGCCAAGAAGACCCTGCTGGTCACCTCCGGCTCCGAAGCCGTCGAGAACGCCGTGAAGATCGCCCGTGCCGCCACCGGCCGCGCCGGCGTGATCGCCTTCACCGGCGCCTACCACGGCCGCACCATGATGACCCTGAGCCTGACCGGCAAAGTGGTTCCGTATTCCGCCGGTATGGGCCTGATGCCAGGCGGCGTGTTCCGCGCCCTGGCACCGTGCCCGCTGCACGGCATCAGCGAAGACGAGTCGATCGCCAGCATCGAGCGCATCTTCAAGAACGACGCCCAGCCACAAGACATCGCCGCGATCATCATCGAGCCGGTACAGGGCGAGGGTGGCTTCTACGTCAACTCCAAGCCGTTCATGCAGCGCCTGCGCGCCCTGTGCGACCAGCACGGCATCCTGCTGATCGCCGACGAAGTGCAGACCGGCGCTGGCCGTACCGGCACCTTCTTCGCCACCGAGCAACTGGGCGTCGTGCCTGACCTGACCACCTTCGCCAAATCGGTCGGCGGCGGCTTCCCGATCTCCGGCGTGTGCGGCAAGGCCGAGATCATGGACAGCATCGCCCCGGGCGGCCTGGGCGGCACCTACGCCGGTAGCCCGATCGCCTGCGCCGCGGCCCTGGCCGTGATGGAAGTGTTCGAGGAAGAGAAACTGCTGGAACGTTCGCAAGCCGTGGGCGAGAAGCTCAAGGCCGGCCTGAACACCATCGCCGCCAAGCACAAGGTCATCGGTGACGTGCGCGGCCTGGGTTCGATGGTCGCCATCGAGCTGTTCGAAGGCGGCGACCACAGCAAGCCGGCTGCCGAGCTGACCGGCAAGATCGTTGCCCGCGCTCGCGAGAAGGGCCTGATCCTGCTGTCCTGCGGCACCTACTACAACGTGCTGCGCTTCCTGATGCCGGTGACCATCCCCGATGCCCAGCTGGAAAAAGGCATCGCCATCGTCGCCGAGTGCTTCGACGAGCTGGCCTGAGGCCTGGCTCACGATCCTGCGTGCCGCCCCTAGTGCATGGGGGCGGTCCAGATTCGCCCGCGGTCTCACCAGGCCGGGCGACTCCCTCATGACCCGCTTCGGCGGGTCTTTTTTTGCCCGGCATTCGGCCATCGCCGCATCGCGGCGAAACCAATTGTCTACGCTGCTGGTTATGCGCCGCCTGGCGCCACCCTTTCGTGACCTGCGGCCCGAGACCTCATGCCCAATGTGATCATCGCCGACGCCGACCGCTGGAGTGCCGAGCTACTCGCCCAACTGGTGCGCAGCCAGCACCCCAATGCCCGCCTGGAACTGCTGAGCGACGCCCCCAGCGTGCGCTCGCGCTGCAGCCACGCGCTGCCGGACCTGCTGATCGCCGACCTCAGCCTGCCCGGTGGCGGCGGCCTGGAACTGCTGCGCGAGATGCGCCGCCAGCGCCGCCAACCGCCGCTGCCGTTCTTCCTGATCGCCGCCGGCATCGACGCCCGTAGCGTGCGCGAGGTGATGCCGCTGGCACCCACCGCTTTTCTCAGCAAGCCGTTCGATGTGGAAGACCTGCTACGCCGCCTGCGCCAGGCCCTGCCGCAAGACCATGAATATGGCTCGAACCCGGCACCGATCCAGGAGACGCTGGCCGAGTACCTGACCAAGCATCGCCAGGACGCCACCGGCGCGCCGCTGCTGCGCAACGTACAGGAGGCCCTGCGCCGCTGCATGGAGCCGGAGGGCCACGACCTCGGCGAGCTGGAGCAGCTGTTCCGCCAGGACCCGCAGCTCACAGCGCAGCTGATCGCCGCCGCCAACAGCGCCGCCCAGCACTGCGGCAGCAGCTGCCAGACGCTGGCCCAGGCCCTGCCGCGCCTGGGCCTCAAGCAGAGCCTCAACCTGGCCCTGGGCCTGGCGCTACAACGCAGTATCAGCCTGGAGCAGGAGCAGTTGCAGGAGCCGGGGCAACGCATCTGGCGCCAGTCGCAGCGCGTGGCCAAGCTGGCGCACTGGCTGGCCCTGCTGCTGGGCGCCGACGGCGAGCGCTGCTTCACCGCCGGCCTGCTCCATCTGCTCGGCGACCTGGCCGTGCTGCGCAGCATTCAGGACTGGTGCGACCAGGGCGGCAGCGACCTCACGGTGGAACAGGTGGAGGCCGCCCTGCGCCAGCACGCCGCGCCGTTCGGTTCGGCCCTGCGCACCCGCTGGCGCCTGCCGCTGGAGCTGCGCCAGCTGATCGCCGCGTGCTTCCAGCTGGGCAGCGGCGTGTACTCGCGCGAGGCGCTGATCCTGCACCTCGCACGGCTCGCCAGCGAACTGCCGGAAGGCAGCGACCCGCGCAGCCTGGCCGACAGTCGCGCGGCGAAGATGCTGGCGCTGAACCCCAGCCTGCTCGGCTCGCTCCCCGAGCTGGAGCTGAGCTAGCCCCGCCTCACTGCGCCTGCAGCGCCTCGCGCACGAAGTCCAGGCGGTCCTGACCGAAGAACAGCTCGTTGCCGACGAACATCGCCGGCGCGCCGAACACGCCGCGCTTGATCGCCTCGTCGGTATTGGCCTTGAGCTGGTCCTTGATCGTCTGCTCACTACTCAGCGCCAGCAACTGCTGCGGTTCGAAGCCGCCCTTGACCAGCACCTCGCCCAGCACTGCCAGGTCGCCGAGGTTGCGCGCCTCGACCCACATCGCCGCGAAGATCAGCGCCAGGAACGCCTCGAAGCGCTCAGGCAGACGCTCCTGCACCGCCACCGCGGCGCGCATCAGGCCCAGGGTGTTGATCGGAAAGTGCGGGTTGAACTGCATCGGCACCTGGTAACGGCGGGCGTAGCGCGCCAGGTCCTGGATCATGAAGCGGCCCTTGGCCGGGATGGTCACCGGCGAGGCGTTGCCGATGGCCTGGAACACGCCACCGAGCAACATGGGCTTGTACACCAGGCTCGCGCCGGTCTCGGCGCACAGCGCCGGCAACTGGGTCCAGGCCAGGTAAGTGGTGGGGCTGCCGAAATCGAAGTAGAACTCGACGGTCTTGCTCATGAATGACTTCTCTCTTTTTGATTGTTCTAACGAAGTTTCGCGACCCTGCGAGCGGCGTTCAGGCTAGGCGGCGCAGCGGGGAGAAAGCGCAGTTGGCTACTGCCAATGAACATTTCGCACCGCTGTGCCAACGACGCCTGGGCGCCGCGCAGCGGGTCGGTGCGCGTTACCACTTTTCCATCCAGGGGCGGAGATCGAGTTCAAAGGTCCAGGCATCGCGCGGCTGGGCATGCAGGAACCAGTAGTTGTCGGCGATGTGCTCGGGGTCGAGGATGCCGTCCTGGTCCTTGCGCGCATAGATGTCCGGGAAGGTATCGCGGATAAAGGCGGTATCGATGGCGCCATCCACCACCACATGGGCGACGTGGATGTTCCGCGGCCCCAGCTCCCGCGCCATGCTCTGCGCCAGGGCGCGCACGCCGTGCTTGGCACCGGCGAAGGCAGCGAAGTGCGAGGCGCCGCGCAGGCCGGCGGTGGCGCCAGTGAAGAGGATGGTGCCGCGGCCGCGGGTGACCATGCGTCGGGCCACGGCCTGGCCGCTGAGGAAGGCCGAGAAGCAGGCCATTTCCCAGATCTTGAAGTACTTGCGCGCGGTCTCGTCGAGGATGCTGCACGGCACGTTGGCGCCGATGTTGAAAACGAAGGCCTCGATCGGGCCGATATCGCGCTCGATGCCCTCCACCAGCGCCGCCACTTCCTCTTCCTTGCGCGCATCCGAGGCAAAGCCATGAGCCTCGCCGCCCGCGGCGCGGATCTCGTCGACCAGCGGCTGCAGCTTGTCGGCGCTGCGCCGAGTCACGCAGGCCACATAGCCCTCACGGGCGAAGCGCTTAGCGATTGCACCGCCCGTTGCGTCGCCGGCACCGATCACCAGCACCACCTTCTTGTTGTTCTCGCTCATGCCGCCCACCTCATTGATAAACGATCATTTAGTAAAGAAACGTTATGCTATGCTCGCAGCACTCGTCAAGCAGGATTCCAGCATGCGCTATTCCAGCGAACACAAGGCCCAGACCCGCGAGAAACTGCTCGCCAGCAGCGGCGCCCTGGCCAAGCGCGGCGGCTTCGCCGCGACCGGGGTGGACGGTCTGATGAAGGCCATCGGCCTGACCGGCGGCGCCTTCTATGGCCACTTCGCCTCCAAGGACGAACTGTTCGCCGCCATCGTCGAGCGCGAATTGAGCCACAGCGTCACCCTGCTCGGCACTGGCGCGGGCGGCCAGGACAAGCTGCGCCGCTGCCTGGACATCTACCTGAACATGAAGCACGTGGAGCAGCCGGACAGCGGCTGCGCCCTGCCAACCCTGGGCCCGGAGATCGCCCGCGCCGGCCTCGCCGTGCGCGAGCAGACTGAGCACTGGCTGGTGCGCCTGCAGCAGGCGTGGGGCGAGGAGCTCGATAATCCACAACTGGCCTGGGCACTGCTGGCCCAGTGCGTCGGAGCCCTGGTGGTGGCACGTATGCTGGCGACACCGGTACGCCAGGAAGAAGTGCTAGCGGCCAGCCGCTCGCTGATCGAGGCCCAACTTCCCGAAAATCCCCAGGAATATTGATCCAGAGCGGTCAAACCGGTCTCTCGAAAGCGTTATCCTGACGTCCCGCACAGCATTTCATCGGGATCGTTTGGCCGGCGTCGGCCCGCCCCGTAGAATGCGCGCCGCCATCCTGACGCCATTATTTCGCCATCACTCGAGGTCCCCATGTCCGCCCCGGCTGCAACACCGGAAGTTCTCATCGCCGAAGCCGACCCCTGGACCGCCGATCTGCTTACCCAACTGGTACTGGATATCCGCAAGGATGCCCGCATTCAGCGCGTCACCGATGGCGAGTCGGCCCTGGCCCGCTGTCGCCGCCACCTGCCCGACCTGGTGATCGCCGATGGCGAGCTGCCCGGCATCGACGGCATCGAACTGCTGCGTCAGCTGCGCCGCCATCCGCGCACGCCAGCCCTGCCCTGCGTGCTGATCAGCAACCGGGTCGACGCCAACAGCGTGCGCGCCGTGTTGCCACTGGCACCGACCGCCTACCTGGCCAAGCCCTTCAATGCCGAGCACCTGCGCCAGCGCCTGAGCAGCCTGCTGCCCGCGGCCTGCAATGAGAGCAGCCTGGCGCCGACGCCGCTGCTGGTGAACGACCTGGGCCAGTACCTCGACAGCGTTCGCGAGGAAGGCCAGGGCGCGCCCCTGCTGGCCGATATCCGCGAGGCGGTAAGCAACAGCCTGCGCGCCAGCGAGACCGACCTCGGCCAGCTGGCTCGCGAATTCGCCCGCGACCCGCAGATCACTGCGCGCCTGATCGCCGCCGCCAACAGCGCCGCCGAACAGCGTGGCGGCGCCTGCCAGACCCTACCGCAGGCGCTGCAGCGCCTCGGTGTGCCACGCACGCTCAACCTGGTGCTGGGCCTGGCCGTGCAGCGCAACGCGCGCCTGCGCGACCCGCGCCTGGCCGAGCTGGCCACCCAGGTCGGCGAGCGCGCCCAGCGCACGGCCGAACTGGCCCACTGGCTGGCGGCGCAACTGCGCCTGGACCATGAGCTGTGCTACACCGCCGGCCTGCTGCACAACATCGGCGAACTGGCCCTGCTGCGCTGCCTGCAGGATTGGCAGGAGGCCGGCGGTAGTCTGGCCAACGAGGAAATCGAGCAGCACCTGCGCCAGCGCGCCGCCGGCTTCGGCTCGGCGCTGCGCATCCGCTGGCGCCTGCCATTCGGCCTGCGCGAGCTGATCGCCGCGTTCTACGCGCTGGGTAGCGGGGTGTTCTCCCGCGAGGCGCTGGTCCTCAACCTCGGCGCCCAGCTGCTGACCATGCCCGGCAATCGCGACGCCGGCGAGCTGGTCGAATCACGCCCCGCGCGCATGCTGCGCCTGAGCCAGGACTTCCTGCGCCGGGTGCCCGGCAGCCTGCTGAGCGCCGTGCCGGGCTAGATCGCGCCGGCGGCCTGGCGCAAGACAGCCAGGTCGGAGATCTCGATCTCGCCATAGGTCAGGCGCAGCGCGCCGCGCGCCTCGAGGTCCTTGAGGATCTGGTTGGTGGTCTGCCGCGACAGGCCGAGCATCAGCGCCAGCTGCTCCTGGGCCAGGTGCAGTACCCGCCGTGGCCCGGTCTCGCCGTAGCCCTCGGCCATCATCAGCAGGCGCCGCGCCAGGCGCTGGGCCGCCGGCAACAGGCTCATCTCCTCCAGGGCGATAAACGCCAGGCGCAGCTTCTGGCTCATCAGCAGGGCGAAGTCGCGCCAGTAGCCGGGCTCCCGTGCCAGCAGCGCCAGCAGCGCGGCCTGCGGCACCTGCAGCAGACGGGTCGGGCCCTCAGCATAGGCGTCATGGGTTCGCGGCTGGCCGTCGAACAGGGAGATCTCGCCGAACCAGTAGGGCGGTTCGACCAGGGTCAGCAACGCCTCCTTGCCCTCGCGGCTGACCGCGCCGACGCGCATCATCCCCTCCAGCACGGCGTACAGCCCGCACGGCGGATCGCCACGGCGGAACAGGCTCTGCCCCGCCTCCAGCTGCAACAGGCGCGCCTCGGCCAGCAGCGCGGCGCGCAGTGGCTGCGGCAGGTGGCTGAACCACTGGCCGCTTTCCAGCAGCGGCAAGTAGGTGACGGGATTCTCGGGCATGGGCTTTGTCGGCTAGCTGACAGTCGTGCAAGGGAAGCTGGCGTGATGATGCCACCAACCCTGCCTTGCTGAGGACCATAACAATGAAAACCCTCGTCGGTCACCTCGGCCAATACGCCGAATACCACCGCGACCGCCGCAACATTCTCAGCCACTTCATCGGCATCCCGATGATCGTGGTCGCCGTCGCCGTACTGCTTTCGCGCCCGGGCTGGGACCTCGCCGGCCTGTGGGCTTCGCCCGCCCTGCTCACGGCCATCGCCGCCGGCCTGTTCTATCTGCGCCTGGACCTGCGCTTCGGCGTCATCATGGGCGCCCTGCTGGCGCTGAGCCTGTGGGCCGGCGCCGCGCTGGCCCAGCAGAGCACCCTGGTCTGGCTCAGCGGCGGCCTCGGCCTGTTCGTGGTCGGCTGGATCATCCAGTTCGTCGGCCACTACTACGAGGGCCGCAAACCCGCCTTCGTCGACGACCTGATGGGCCTGGTGGTCGGCCCGCTGTTCGTGGTCGCCGAACTGGGCTTCCTGCTCGGCCTGCGCCCCGAGGTCCAGGAAGCGGTCGAACACCGCGCCGGTCCCACTTGCATTCGCCCGCCCAAGGCCCTGGCCTGATCCCCCTCTCCCGGCGGCTGGGTAGTCCTGCCGCCGGGACGACTACAAGAACGACTCCGTCTGTCGACTTTGCGACACCGCCTCGCTTATTACCCGTGACTGACGGACGGTCATTCAGCTCCTTGATGACCTGAAAGCCGTGCAAGACCCCGCAACCAAGCAGCATCCCAGGCACACCGGCACTTTACGGGCCGCGACAGGAACCATTGGTCACTGAGTGACTTGTAGTTATCCCGCAGTGCCACTTCAGAAATTCTTGATGGTGCTGGAATTCGCCTGCACAATGCCGCGCCCCGCCCTGTTGTGGGGCGGTTTGTGCTGATCCCACACACCCGCGTGCCACACGTAGTGCGCTGGTTCATCAGAATGATCACGCAGGAGATTTTTCAGTGCACATCGGTGTTCCTCTCGAGACCCACGCCGGGGAGACGCGGGTTGCCGCGACGCCCGAGACCGTCAAGAAACTGGTTGGCCAAGGCCATCAGGTGACCGTCCAGGCCGGTGCCGGCATCAGCGCCAGCATCCCGGACAGCGCCTATGAAGCCGTTGGCGCCAGCATCGGCAACGACGCCGCCGCCTTCGGTGCCGACCTGGTGCTGAAAGTGGTCGCCCCGACCGAAGCCGAACTGGCTCACATGAAGTCCGGCGCCGTGCTGGTCGGCATGCTCAACCCGTTCTGCAACGACACCATCGCGCGCATGAACGCCCGTGGCGTCACCGCCTTCGCCCTGGAGGCCGCCCCGCGTACCTCCCGCGCGCAGAGCCTGGACGTATTGAGTTCGCAGGCCAACATCGCCGGCTACAAGGCCGTGATGCTCGCCGCCAACCATTACCCGCGCTTCATGCCCATGCTGATGACCGCCGCCGGTACCGTGAAGGCCGCTCGCGTGCTGATCCTCGGCGCCGGCGTGGCTGGCCTGCAGGCCATCGCCACCGCCAAGCGTCTGGGTGCGGTGATCGAGGCCTCGGACGTGCGTCCGGCCGTGAAGGAGCAGATCGAGTCGCTCGGCGCCAAGTTCGTCGACGTACCGTTCGAGACCGATGAAGAGCGCGAGTGCGCCCAGGGTGTCGGCGGTTACGCCCGCCCGATGCCCGCTTCGTGGATGGAGCGTCAGGCCAAGGCCGTGCACGAGAAGGCCAAGCAGGCCGACATCGTCATCACCACCGCGCTGATCCCGGGCCGCAAGGCGCCGACTCTGCTGCATGAAGCGACTGTCGCCGAGATGAAGCCGGGCTCCGTGGTCATCGACCTGGCGGCTGCCCAAGGTGGCAACTGCCCGCTGACCGAGGCCGATCAGGTCGTGGTCAAGCACGGCGTGACCCTGGTCGGCCACACCAACCTGGCCGCGCTGGTGCCGGCGGATGCCTCCGCCCTGTACGCCCGCAACCTGCTGGACTTCCTCAAGCTCGTGATCGACAAGGAAGCCCAGTTCCAGCTCAACCTCGAAGACGACATCGTCGCTGCCTGCCTGATGTGCAAAGGCGGTGAAGTCGTGCGCAAGAACGGTTAAGGAGTCGAGAGATGGAACTGATCTCCCCCAGCATCTACAACCTGATCATCTTCGTACTGGCCATCTACGTGGGCTACCACGTGGTGTGGAACGTCACCCCGGCCCTGCACACCCCGCTGATGGCCGTGACCAACGCGATCTCCGCCATCGTCATCGTCGGCGCCATGCTGGCTGCCGCCCTGACCGTCACCCCGCTGGGCAAGGCCATGGGCACCTTGGCCGTGGCCCTGGCCGCGGTCAATGTGTTCGGTGGCTTCCTGGTTACCCGCCGCATGCTGGAAATGTTCAAGAAGAAGGCGCCCAAAGCCAAGGCAGAGGGCAAATAAGATGAGCATGAACCTGATCACCCTGCTGTACCTCGTCGCCTCGGTGTGCTTCATCCAGGCGCTGAAAGGCCTGTCCCACCCGACCTCGTCGCGCCAAGGTAACGCCTTCGGCATGATCGGCATGGCCATCGCCGTGGTCACCACCGTGTTCCTGGTGTTCAAACTGGGCGCGGAAATGGCCGAAGGCGGCGCCGCCAAGGGCCTGGGCTACGTGCTGGTCGGCCTGCTGGTCGGCGGTACCGCCGGCTCCGTCATGGCCAAGCGCGTCGAGATGACCAAGATGCCGGAACTGGTCGCCTTCATGCACAGCATGATCGGCCTGGCCGCTGTCTTCATCGCTATCGCCGCAGTCGTCGAACCGCAATCCCTGGGCATCGTTCACGCCCTGGGCGACGCCATCCCGGCCGGTAACCGCCTGGAGCTGTTCCTCGGCGCAGCCATCGGTGCCATCACCTTCTCCGGTTCGGTGATCGCCTTCGGCAAACTGTCCGGCAAGTACAAGTTCCGTCTGTTCCAGGGCGCCCCGGTGGTGTTCAAGGGCCAGCACATGGTCAACCTGGTGGTTGGCCTGGCTATCGCCGGCCTGGGCCTGTACTTCACCTTCACCGGTGACATCCGCGCCTTCGCCGTACTGGTGGTCCTGGCTTTCATCATCGGCGTGCTGATCATCATCCCGATCGGCGGTGCCGACATGCCGGTGGTGGTGTCGATGCTCAACAGCTACTCGGGCTGGGCGGCGGCCGGTATCGGCTTCTCGCTGAACAACTCGATGCTGATCATCGCCGGTTCGCTGGTAGGTTCGTCCGGTGCCATCCTCTCGTACATCATGTGCAAGGCGATGAACCGCTCGTTCTTCAACGTGATCCTCGGTGGTTTCGGTGGTGCGGCTGAAGAAGCCGGCCCGGCTGGTGCCAAAGAGGCCCGCCCGGTGAAGTCCGGCTCGTCCGACGACGCCGCCTTCCTGCTGACCAACGCCGACACCGTGATCATCGTCCCGGGCTACGGCTTGGCGGTAGCCCGTGCCCAGCACGCGCTGATGGAACTGGCCGAGAAGCTGACCCATCGCGGCGTGACCGTGAAGTATGCGATCCACCCGGTTGCCGGTCGTATGCCTGGCCACATGAACGTCCTGCTGGCCGAGGCCGAAGTGCCTTACGAGCAGGTGTTCGAGATGGAAGACATCAACTCCGAGTTCGGCCAGGCCGACGTGGTGCTGGTGCTGGGCGCCAACGACGTGGTCAACCCGGCCGCGAAGAACGACCCGAAGTCGCCGATCGCCGGCATGCCGATCCTCGAGGCCTACAAAGCCAAGACCGTGATCGTCAACAAGCGCTCAATGGCCAGCGGCTACGCCGGCCTGGACAACGAACTGTTCTACCTGGACAAGACCATGATGGTCTTCGGCGACGCCAAGAAGGTCATCGAAGATATGGTGAAGGCGGTCGATTAAGGCAGCCTGCTCCAAACAAAAACCCGGCCTAGTGCCGGGTTTTTTATGTCAGCCACTATGCTTGTGACGAACGCGTGAATGGCCTCGCGCCTTGAAGCAGAAGCGCTTGAACTGCCGCTGCGGTTTTTCGTCCAATACGCAACCCCGTTTTAACCGATCTTCTGGAGCCGCCATGCGCCGCCTGTTGTCCGCCCTTCTCGCCACCTCCCTCTGCCTCGCCGCGTCAGTCCAGGCGCAAACCCTAGTGGCCACCAGCAACATCATCATCCGCGCCGTGGATCGCAGCCTGGACTTCACCTCGGACACCACCACCTCAATCCGTGACATGAAGGTCGTGCTGGCTGCCCGTGACGATGCCGCCAGTTTCGTCGCCAGCGCCGGCGACATCCGTGGCGCGCGCCTGGAAGCGGCGTTCGCCACCCTGCGTGAGCAGCTGCCCGAGGCCCGTGACGCCTCCGACCAGCAACTGGCCGAAGCCATTCTCGCCCTGTGACATCCCGCGCAGCGCGCTGGCTGGGCACGCTCCTGCTGCTGGTCGGCGCGAGCGCCCAGGCCGACCTGCGCCTGGTCCTCGACGGCGAGGGCCTTTCCGCCGCCGAACGCCGAGCCAGCCAGGCGCTGCTCGATGAAGCCAGCGCCGCGCTGCCACCGAGCTTCGTCCAGCGCCTGGACCGTGAGGTGACGGTGCGCTGGTCCATCGATCTGCCCGCCGACGTATACGGCCGCACCACCCGTTTCGATGCGCTGGCACTGAATGCCAGTCTGCTACCACGGCTGATCGACCCGCAGCAGGCCGCAGCGCCCAGCGGGCGCGCCCACGGCAGCCTGCGCCGCGAGCTGCTGGCCACCGTGCTGCACGAGTTGACCCACCTTTACGACCGCGCCCGGCTCTGGCCGGAGAGCGAACGCAGGTTGCAGGCACGCTGCCGCCTGGACTCGCAGGTCAACGGCCTGGTCGGCCAGCGCGCGGAATGCCGTGGGCAGGATGCGCGGCGCTTCACCCTCAGCGACGATCCGCAGCTGCTCGACCTCGCCGGCTGGCAGCAGCAGGTCGGCCGGCGCGGTGCTCGCGACTCGGACAACGGCCAGGTGGCGCGCTCGCCGGACATCTACGAGCTGAGCAACCCGCGCGAGTTCGTCGCGGTGAACATGGAGTATTTCCTCCTCGACCCGAGCTACGCCTGCCGCCGCCCCACCCTGCAGCGCTACCTGCGCGAACATTTCGCCTGGCAGCCAGCCGAACAAACGCAGTGCCCCGGCGACTTCGCCTACCTGAACGCCGGCCGCGACTTCGCTCGCCAACCATTGGGCAAACTCGACCCCGAACGGGTCTACGAAGTCGACTATCTGCTCGCCGAGGCCAACCAGCAATGGGCCAGCCGCTGGGGCCACAGCATGCTGCGCCTGGTGGTCTGCGCGCCGGGCCGCCCGCGTGGCCCAGCCTGCCGCCTGGACCTGGACCAGCACCTGGTGCTGTCCTACCGCGCCTTCGTCGGCGACGTGCAGCTGTCGAGCTGGGACGGCCTGACCGGCGCGTACCCCTCGCGCCTGTTCATCCTGCCGCTGGCCCAGGTGATCGAGGAGTACACCAAGGTCGAGCTGCGCAGCCTGTCGTCGATACCGCTGCGCCTGTCGCGCGAGGAGATCGAGCGCCTGGTGCGGCGCTCCGCCGAACAGCACTGGAGCTACGATGGCGACTACTGGTTCCTCTCCAACAACTGCGCCGTCGAGACCCTCAAGCTGCTGCGCGGCGGCACCGGCCGGCGCGAGCTGCAGGACCTCGACAGCATCATGCCCAACGGCCTGCTGGAGATCCTCGAGGGCCGCGGCCTGGCCGACAGCAGCGTGCTCGACGACCCGCGCGAGGCGCTGCGCCTGGGCTATCGCTTCGACTCTTTCCGCGAACGTTATCAGGCGATGTTCGAGATCCTCCGCCAACGTCTGGACGTGCCACAGCAGGCCGTCGAGGACTGGCTGGCGCTGCCCGCCGAACAGCGCCGCAACTGGTTCGCACGCGCCGACCTACGCGCCAGCGCCGCCCTGCTCCTGCTGGAACAGGCCGCCCTGCGCCGCCAGTTGCTGCTGGCCCAGGAGCAGCTCAAGCAGCGCTACCTGAGTTCGCGCGACGACCCACGCAACCAGCGCTTCGCCGAGGCCGACGCCACGCTGCAGCAGATCCTCGACAACAGCGGCTTCCTCAGTCGCCCGGCCGAGCTGCTAGATGCCGGTTACGGCCTGCCGCAACCGGGCGAATGGCAGCAACTGGAAGCCGCCAGCAGCGAACGGCAAACGCGCCTGCGCCAGCTCAACGATGACCTCGACCAGGAAGTACGCAGCCTGCTGGAGCCTGAGTTGCTGGCGGAAATCGAGGCCGGCGAAGCCAACCTGAAACAGCTCGGCCAGCACCTGCGTGAGCTGCACAAGGCCAACGGCGGCCTGACCCTGCCCTGAACTCTACAAGCGCTCCTCGTCCTCCTCGGGCAAGCCCTCGTCCAGGTGCAGCCAGGGCAGCCGGCTGCCAGTCCAGATATGCCGATCGGCCGGCGCCTGCTCCGGGTGATCGAGGCTGGCCACGGTGATATCGAGGGTGTCCGGACTGAGGCTGGTGAACAGACTCAGGTGGCAGCCGCAGTGGCTGCAGAAGTAACGCGTGCAACTGACCGACGAGGCGTAGGCCGCCGCGCTACCTTGGGTCCAGCGAAAGCTGGCCAGCGGCAGGGTCAGCCAGGTGGTGACGATGCCGCCGGTGGTGCGCCGGCAGATCGCGCAGTGGCAGTGGGCGATGTCGCGCAGCGGCGCCGCGAAGGCATAGCGCAGGCGGCCGCAGTGACAGCCACCGGTATGGGTATCGGACATAGCGCGCTCCTCAGTGCTGGCTTTCCACCCTAGCGTCGATCCGCGCATTTGCCCATCCAGGCTGCCGGCCGCGCGCCCTCCTCACGGCACGAACGGTCGTCCATCGAAAGCCCGCTGAAAGCTTGAGCCCCTAGCATCCGTCGACCGCCGGCCCCGGAACCGGCGTTTCGACAACAACAAGATGGGCTCCAGCCATGTTCCGCCACCGCCTGCTTCGCCCCGCGAAGTGAACGAGCGGAACAGCGCGCCCGTCCGGAGATAGCCTCATGCTGACCTTCCTCGGCTTCGCCATGGTCATGACCTTCATGTACCTGATCATGACCAAGCGCCTGTCCGCCCTGATCGCCCTGATCATCGTACCCATCACCTTCGCCCTGATCGGTGGCTTCGCCGCCGGCATCGGCCCGATGATGCTCGAAGGCATCGGCAAACTCGCCCCGACCGGGGTGATGCTGATGTTCGCCATCCTCTACTTCGCCCTGATGATCGACTCGGGCCTGTTCGACCCGGCCGTGCGCGCCATCCTGCGCATGGTCAAAGGCGACCCGCTGAAGGTGTCGATGGGCACCGCCGCGCTGGCGCTGATCGTCTCCCTCGACGGCGACGGAGCCACCACCTACATGATCTGCGTCGCCGCCATGCTGCCGCTGTACAGCCGGCTGGGCATGAGCCCGCTGATCATGGCCGGGCTGATCATCCTCGCCGGTGGCATCATGAACATGACCCCCTGGGGCGGCCCCACCGCGCGCGCGGCCAGCGCCCTGCACGTCGACCCGTCGGACATCTTCGTGCCGATGATCCCGGCCATGATCGTCGGCTGCATCACCCTGTTCGGCGTCGCCTGGCTCTACGGCAAGCGCGAGCGGGCACGCCTCGGCGTGTTGCACCTGCCGGACGACCAGGACAACCACAGCGAGATCAGCGTCTCGCAGTACCCGGAAGCGCGCCGGCCCAAGCTGCTGTGGATCAATGGCGCGCTGACCGCCGCGCTGATGGTCACCCTGATCGCCGGCCTGCTGCCGCTGCCGGTGCTGTTCATGATCGCCTTCAGCATCGCCATGATCATCAACTACCCCTGCCTGCAGCAGCAGAAGGAGCGCGTCGCCGCCCACGCCGGCAACGTGCTGGCGGTGGTCGGGCTGATCTTCGCCGCCGGCATCTTCACCGGCATCCTGTCCGGCACCGGCATGGTCGAGGCCATGTCGAAGAGCCTGCTGGCGGTGATCCCGGAGGCGATGGGCCCGTACCTGGCGGTGATCACCGCGCTGGTGAGCATGCCTTTCACCTTCTTCATGTCCAACGACGCCTTCTACTACGGCGTGCTGCCAGTACTGGCCGAAGCCGCCAGCCACTACGGCATCAGCCCGGTGGAGATGGCCCGCGCGTCTATCGTCGGCCAGCCGGTGCACCTGCTCAGCCCGCTGGTACCCTCGACCTACCTGCTGGTCGGCCTGGCCAAGATCGAGTTCGGCGACCACCAGCGTTTCACCCTCAAGTGGGCGGTGCTGATCTGCCTGGCGATCATGCTGGCGGCGCTGCTGCTCGGCGTGTTCCCGCTGTTCGGCGGCTAAACTCACGGCTTGACGGAATTTTCACGCAAAGGCGGCTAGAATCGCGCCGCCCCGCGTGGCCTTCGCCTACCCCGTACAAAGGAATCCCTAAATGGAATGGTTCACCAACCCGGAGATCTGGGTTGCTTTCCTGACGTTGACTGCCCTGGAAATCGTCCTCGGCATCGACAACATCATCATGATCGCCATCCTGGTCGGGCGCATGCCACCGCACATGCAGGCGCGCACCCGCTTCTTCGGCCTGGCGCTGGCGATGGTCACCCGTATCGCCCTGCTGCTGTCGATCACCTGGATCATGCAGCTCACCAACGACCTGTTCGAACTGTTCGGCCAGGGCATCTCCGGGCGTGACCTGATCCTGTTCTTCGGCGGCCTGTTCCTGCTGTGGAAGAGCACCACCGAGATGTACCACAGCCTGGAAGGCGAAGACGAAGCCGAGCAGACGCCGGGCAACACCGCCGCGCGCAACTTCATCGGCACCATCATCCAGATCGCCATCATCGACATCGTGTTCAGCCTGGACTCGGTGATCACCGCCGTCGGCATGGTTTCCCACGTGCCGGTGATGGTCGCCGCGATCATCGTCGCCGTACTGGTGATGATGCTGGCCGCCGGCACCATCAGCGACTTCATCGACAAGCACCCGTCGCTGAAGATGCTGGCCCTGGCCTTCCTGGTCGTGGTCGGTACCGTACTGATCGCCGAAGCCTTCGAAGTCCACGTGCCGAAGGGCTACGTCTACTTCGCCATGGCCTTCTCCCTGGGCGTCGAAGCGCTGAACATCCGCATGCGCGTGCTCAAGGGTCGCAAGGAAGACCCGGTCAAGCTGCGCAAGGATATTCCGGGCGAATAAGCCGCAACGCGTGGATAGAAAAACGGGGCCGAATGGCCCCGTTTTTTATTGCCGCTCAGAACAGATCGAGCTGGCCCGCAGGCGCCTTGATCGGCGGCGTGATCACTGGCGGCTCGACTGGGGTAACCCCCAACCGCTGCGCCAACCCCGCCGCGCGCTCGGCGCGGGTATTCACCGCCTCGGACAGGCGTGCCGGCAGGCCCCAGATTTCCACTTTCTGTTTGGCGCGGGTGATGCCGGTGTAGAACAGCGCGCGGGTCAGCAGCGGGCTGGGGCTTTCCGGCAGGGCCAGCAGGACTTCGGCGAACTCCGAGCCCTGGCTCTTGTGCACGGTCATGGCGAAGGCGCTGTCGTGGCTGGGCAGGCGTGCCGGGGCGAAGGCGCGGAAGCCTTCTTCGCCCGAGCCCTCGCCTTCAAAAAAGACGCGCAGGCCGTACTCGCTAGCCAGGCAGATGCCGATATCGCCGTTGAACAGGCCCAGCGCGTAGTCGTTCTGCCGCACCATCACCGCGCGACCGGGGTACCAGCGCTCGCGCTCGGCCAGCGAGTAGCGACGACGGATGCGTGTCTCCAGCGCCTCGTTGAGCCCACTGACGCCCCAGGGCCCTTCGCGCTGGGCGGTCAGCGCGCGGAAGGCATTGAAGGCAGTGAAGGCCGCGGCCGGCTCGCCTTTGCGCGCGGCCTGCAGGTAGGGCAGGTAGCCGCGCTCCAGGCGCTCCAGCAGCGCGGACTGGCTCGGCTCGGCCTGCCAGGCCAGGTCCGCGCGATTCTCTCTGAGCAGATTGAGTGTGCCGGCGGCATCGCCGCCATTTATACGGCGCGCCAGCTCGCCGATGCCGCTGTCGCCGGCGAAGCGGTGACTGTGGGTAAGCAACACCACGGCGTCACCCAACGCCGAGCGTGGCGCTTCCACCGGCACCGTCTGCCCGGTGATGCGCTGCAGCTCGGCGGCAGCCGCAGCGTCGAAACCACGCCCCTCGCACAGCTCGGCGAATACCGCGCCGGCTTCTACAGCGGCCAACTGGTCCTTGTCGCCGAGCAGGATCAGTCGTGCCTGCGGCGGCAGGGCGTCGACCAGCTTGGCCATCAGCGCCAGGTCGACCATCGACGCCTCGTCCACCACCAGCACGTCTAGCGCCAGCGGCCGCGCTGCATCGTGGCGCACCGCCGGGCTGTCGCCGCGGCTGCCGAGCAGGCGGTGCAGGGTGCGCGCCTCCTCCGGCAGCAGCGCCTTGAGTTCGTCGGCCAGCGGCAGCTCGGCCTTGGCGTTGCGAATGGCCTCGGCCATACGCGCGGCGGCCTTGCCGGTCGGCGCGGCCAGGCCGATGGCCAGTCGGTCGCCACCGGGTTGTTCCAAAAGGGCCGCCAACAGACGCACCACGGTGGTGGTCTTGCCGGTACCGGGGCCGCCGGAGATCACCGCCAGCCGGCGGCATACCGCTTGGGCAGCGGCCAGGCGTTGCCAGTCCGGTTGCTGTTGGTTGAAGGCGAACAGGCGCGCCAGGCTCTCGGCCAAGACGGTTTCGTCCACCACCGGGCGCTCGGCGGACATGGCCAGCAAGCGCTCGGCCAGGCGCTGCTCGTACGCCTGGTAGCGCGCCAGGTACAGGCGCTCGCCTTCGAGGATCAGCGGGGCGAAGACGCCGGGCGTGCCGACCAGAGTGGAAGATTCCAGCAGGGTCCGCAGCTCGGCCAGCGCCGGCAGGGCGAAGTCGAATTCAGCCCAGGGCCGGCGGCCTGCCACCCGCGCCAACGGCAGGCACACATCGCCGCTGGCCAGGACCTCGCTGCACAGGGCGGCGCAGGCCAGCACGGCCTCCGGCGCCTGCGGCTCCAGACGCTGCAGGCTGGCCAGCAGGGCGCGCTCCAGCGGGCCGAGGGGCAGCTCTTGCAGCCTCATGCCGCACCTCCGAACAGCGCGTCCAGCGCATCCAGCAGCGAGTCACCGGGCCGGGCGAAATACACCCCGGCCGCCGGCATACCGCGCAGGAACAGGTACCAGGCGCCGCCCAGCTGCTCGTCGCTGAAGCCGGCCAGGCGCGTGCGCAGGAAGCGGCGCAGCGCCACCAGGTAGATCAGGTACTGCAAGTGGTAGTGCTCGGCAGCGATGGCCTGCTCCAGGCGCTCGGCGCCGTAGTGCGCGGCGGTCGGGCCGAGCCAGTTGGACTTGTAGTCGAGGATGTACCAGCGCCCGGCGTGCTCGAAGGTCAGGTCGATAAAGCCCTTGAGGAAGCCCTTGAGTTCGTCGAACTGCAGGCGCTCGGCGGCCTGGCGCATGGCCGGTGGCAAACCGTGGGCCGGGTCGGCGAGCAGCTCACGCAGGCGCTCCACGTCCAGCCGTTCGACCGGGAAGGTGAAGCCCAGCTCGGGCAGGCGGCGACTGGGTTGCAAGGCCGACAGGCGCAGGCCCTGGCCATCCAGGTCGGTGTCCAGCACCGCCTGCAGCTGATTGGTGGCGATCTCGCCCCACAGCTCGGCGTCGATGCCATGGGCCTGTAGCGCGGCCGGCACCAGCTGCTCCAGGCTTCCCTTGTCGCGCATCCAGTCTTCGAGGATGGCGTGCAGGCAAGTACCGGCGCGGGCGCCGCGAGGGAAAGCGAAGAAGCCGGCACCCGGCTCGCTGGCATCGACCAGGGCCAGGGTGTCGCGGTCCGGTGCCTCCATATGCATGCCGGCGGAGAGGCCGGAGAAGCTGCCGATGCGCCAGGCGCTGCCGAGGCTGCGGGTGAAGGGCTGCAGCGCCTGTGGCGCTTCGGCGCGACTCTCGCCGGCGGCTAGGGACTCTTCGCCGAGCGGAGCCAGGCGGGCGATCAGCCCGGCGCTGGCCTCAGCCAGGCGATCCAGCTCGGCGACCAGGGCCGGGCCTTCACGACTCGATAGATACTGAGCCAGCTCGCCCAAGGCATCGGCTCCGGGCAGCTCGCGGCCGTGCAGCAGCCAGGCCAGGGCGCTGCTGTGCAGGCCCTCGTCGGGCAGCGAGCCGTCCTTCTTGGCCTTGGGCAGGGCGGCCGGGCCCCAGTGCAGCCACAGGCGATCGCGCGCGCGGGTCAGGGCCACATAGGTCAGGCGCAGCTTCTCGGCGAAGCTCTCGCGGCGCGCCGCCTGCAGACGCTCGTCCAGGCGCTCGCTGCCCAGGTCGAGCAGTGGCTGGCCGTGCTCGTCGTGGCAGCGCGCACTGTCGGTGTGCTGGCCGAGCAAGCGGCCGTCCCACAGGAAGGGGCAGAACACCAGCGGATATTCCAGGCCCTTGGAGGTGTGGATGGTGACGATCTGCACGCGCTCGGCATCGCTCTCCAGGCGCAACAGGGCATCCTCGCCGGCACCTTCGCTGCCACGCTGGCCCTGGAACCAGGCCAGCAGCGGTTCCAGCCCGGGACGCTGCAGGCTCTCGGCCTGCAGCAGCTCGCCCAGGTGCAGCAGGTTGGTCAACCGCCGTTCGCCATCGATACCGGCCAGCAGACGCTCGGCCACCCGCTCCTGATCCAGCCAGGCCCTGAACACGCGCATGAAGCCCTGTTGCTGCCACAGCTGGTGGTACTGCTCGGCGGCAGCGCGCTCGGCGTCCCATGCGCGTTCGTCATCCTGGCAACGGGCGATCTGCGCGGCATCACGGCCGAGCAGGCGGGTGGCCAGGGCATAGCGCAACACACCCTCGCGCCCCGGCTCGGCGTAGGCGGCCAGCACCGCGGCCAGCTCGCCGGCCTCCTCGCTGTGCCAGACGCTGTCACGGCCACGGCGCACGCTGGGCACGCCACGCGCAGCCAGCTCGGCGGCGACGCTGGCGGCCTCGCGGTGGTTGCTGACCAAAACGGCGATATCGCCGCCTTTTAGCGGTTTTTTGTCGCCATCCTCCTCGAAATAGGCGGCACCTTGCGCACTGGCGGCAAGCAGCGAGGCGATCCGCCGCGCCGTGTCCAGCGCCGCCAGTTCGCCAGCCCAGGCCTTGTTCATACCCTCATCGCCGAGCCATACCAGGCCCAGCGGCGCACTGCCGTCCTGCTCGGGCAGCACCAGCGTCGCCCGCGACTTCTTGCCGGCGCTGACCGGCGGATAGACCAGCTCCTCTTCGGCAAAAGGCTGCGGGCGGTCGAACAGCTGGTTCAACGCAGCGATCAGCTCCGGCGTGGAGCGGTAGTTGAAGGGCAGGTCGTACTGCCGCTCGGCAGCGTCGCGCGCCTGCAGGTAGGTGGCCAGGTCCGCGCCGCGAAACGCATAGATGGCCTGCTTGGGATCACCCACAAAACACAGGTCGCCGCCATCCCGATAGATACGGTCGAAGATCGCGTACTGGATCGGGTCGGTGTCCTGGAATTCGTCGATCAGCGCCAGCGGGTACTGCTCACACAGGCGCGTGGCCAGGTCGTCACCGGCGGCGCTTTCCAACGCTTGGTTCAGATTGTTGAGCAGGTCGTCGAAGGCCAGCAGGCGCTGCGTCGACTTGCGCTTGGGCAGCTCGACATTGAGGCGGTCGAGCAGCTCGACCTGCAGGGCGATCAGCTTCTGCTGGCCGGCCGGCACGGCGGCGGCCAGGGCCTCGCCCAGCGCATCCAGGGCCTCGGCCACGCCACTCTGCGGCGCGTCGAAGCCCTTCTTGGTGGCCTTGAGCAGAGCGGCGGCGCCCAGCTTGGCCAGGCCGTCCGGCGCCTCGAACAGCGCCGCCGGGTCGGCGAAGTAGGCATCCAGCTCGGCCGACCACAGCGGCAGCTTGGCCAGCTTGTGCGTGCTCTGGCTGAGGCCGCCGTGCTCGCGCAGCACCTCGACCCAGGCGTAACCCTCAGCCCGCCACAGCTCGGCGGCGCGCTGCCAGGCGGCGCTGGCGGCATTCAGCTCGCTCTCACCCACGCTCTCGCGCGGCTCGATGCGCAGGTAGGGCTTGCCCAGATGACTGCGCAGCGCCTGCCTCAAGGTGGCTGGCGTCACTCGTTGTTTGGCCAGAAAGCGCGCCCAGGCCGGGTCGGCCTCGGCCAGTACATGGCGCCAGGCGTCGCCGAGCAGGGCGTCGAGCACCTCGCGGTCGTCCTGGGTCAGCTCGGCATCGAAGTCACCGCCGGCCTCGAAGGCCGAGTCCTGCAGGGCCCGCTGACAGAAGCCGTGGATGGTGAAGATCGCCGCCTCGTCGAAGCCGTGCACGGCCAGCAGCAGGCGACGACGCGCCGCCTCGCCGGGGTGGCGACGATGCAGCTCATTGAGGAAGTCATCGCCGCTCGCGCCACCCTCGTACAACGCCAGCAGCTCGGCCAGGCGCGCGCGGATACGCTCGCGCAGTTCGGCGGTAGCAGCGGTGGTGTAGGTCACCACCAGGATCTGCCCGACGTTCAGTTGCTGCTCCAGCAGCAGACGGGCATACAGCGCGGTGAGGGTCCAGGTCTTGCCGGTACCGGCGCTGGCCTCGATCAGCGAGCGGCCGGCGAAGGACGAGTCGTGCAGGTTCAGGCCACTCATTCGGCGTCCTCCTCGGCACTGGCCAGGGCCTTGAGCGCGGGGCCGAGCAGGCGTTCGGCGAGGGCCTCGAAGCGCGCATCGAGCGGCTCGCGCTGGCGGAAGGCAAGGGCGTACCAGGGGTCGTCAATCTCGCCCGGAATCGGACTGAATTCGGCGCCGTTCCAGGCAGCCTCGGCCTTGTCGCGGGCGGCGTCGAGCGGCTCCTTGCGGCTCTTGGCGCTGGGCGTGACCAGCGCCTTGGCGAACTCGTAGCTGCTACGGGTGATGAAGGGCGACGGCTCGCACAGCGCCTCGCGGTAGGCGGCCAGCCAGGGCTCCAGCAACGCCTGGGCATCGCTCAGCGGACCGAGTTGCCAGTCACCGGCCGGTGACACCAGCAGGCTCTCGCGGGCGATATCCGGCGTGGCGGCCACATTGAGCAGCAGATGGCGCAGCCAGAAGCCGGGCAGGTCCCAGGCGCCGGGAGCGGCCAGGCGCCAGTCGAACAGGCCGCTGGAAGTCACCCCGTCCAGCCAGCCATGCAGGCGCACGCCGGCCAGTTCGATATCCACCAGCAACGGTTGCGGCGCCTCCTCCGGGCGCGCTTCGAACAGACGTGGAGCGAAGGCGCGCACCGGGCCACGCTGCTTGCCCCACAGGGCATGGCCCAGCTCACCGGGCGGCAACCAGCCGGCAGCGCGGGCGATGCGTCGCTCCTGCTCCTCGGACCAGCCACGCTCCACCGCCTGCAGAGCCAGCTGGCGCAGGCCACGGCGCGCCGGGCCTTCGAGGGCGAAGGGCTCATCGGCGGCGATGGTCTCGTCGGCATCGGCCAGGCGCAGGCCCAGGCGCTGCTCCAGCAGGAAGCGCGCCGGGTGCTTGAAGCAGTAGAGCAACTGGCTGGGTTCGATGGTCAGCCAATCGGCATTGGGTTCCGGCAGGCGCTGGATAAAGGCCGGCGCGCTGGCCGCCGGCGCCTCGGCCAGACGCTGGGCGGCGCGGAACCAGGGCGAGGCGAAGCCACGCCGCGCGCCCGTCTGCTCGAAGTTGCCAGGCGAGAAGGGCTGCAGCGGATGTTCGATGGTGATGCGCTTACTGGCATCGCTACTCGCGGTTAGATCGACCGCCTCCAGCAGCTCGCTGACCAGCACCGAGGGCGGCAGCTCGGCGTTGTCGCGCGGGTCGCGGCCGACATAGCTCAAGTACAAACCATCGCGGGCACTGAGCAGGGTCTCGAGGAACAGGTAGCGGTCGTCCAGGCGTCGCGCGCGGTCGCCACGCCGTGGGCGCTTGGCAATCAGGTCGAAGCCGGCGGCCGGGGTGCGCCGGGGCAGGGCGCCGTCGTCCAGGCCGAGCAGGCAAACTTGGCGGAACGGCAGGCTGCGCATCGGCACCATGGTGCAGAAGGTCACCGCGCCAGTGAGGAAGCCCGAGGCGCCGCTGCCGCTCTCCAGCGCAGCGCCGAGCTGCTGGCGCACCAGCGCCAGTTCCACCGGCCGGGTGATGGCAGAGTCCTCGGCCTGGCGCGCCAGGGCCGCACAGGCCTGGCTGAGCAGGAGCAGGGTGTCGCCGGACTCGCGCTCATCGAACAGCGCATCGATCAGGCCCTGCAGGTCCAGCGCCCAGTCGGCCAGCGGGCGGGCGCGCTGCAGGCGTTCGGCGAGGCCGGCGAGCTGTTCGACGAAGGCGCATAGGCGGCCGAGCAGTTGCGCGCGGGCGCCTTCCAGGGCGTCCAGCGGCAGGCTGTCGCCGAGCAGCGGCACGCCATCGCCGGCCAGTTGCGGCGGCGCGACGAAACCGAGCAGCAGGCGGTCCAGACCCTGGCGCCAGGTGAAGGCTTCGTCCGCCGGCAAGTCGAGGGCGGCGCGATGGCCGCCATCACGACCCCAGCGCACACCGGCCTGGCGCAGCCAGTCGCGCAGCAGTGGCAGGTCCTCGGCCTCGATGCCGGCGCGACGGGCGATGGCCGGCTGCTCCAGCCAGGCGAGGATTTCCTCGGCGGCGAAACGGCTCTCCGGCAGGCTGAGCAGGCCGATGAAAGCCTCGATCAGCGGCGTCTCGGCGCGCAGGCTGCGGTCGGCCAGGCTGTAGGGAATATATGGCGCGCCTTCGCGGCGAGCGGCTCCTGTAGAAGAGAAAATGGCCTCGATATAGGGCGCGTAGCGCTCGATATCCGGGGTCAGCACCACCACCTGGTCCGGGCTCAGCTGTGGGTCGGCGGCGAAGCGGGCGAGCAGCTGGTCATGCAGGATTTCCACCTCGCGCAGCGGCGAGTGGGCGATATGCAGCTCCAGCGAACGATCGTCCGCACGCAGATTCAGGCGCTCCTCGGCCGTGCGGGTGCGCAGGCGCAGGATGTCCTGCTGCAGGGCGTGCAGCAGGCTGTCGTCGGAAAGCTCGTTGTCCTGCGGGTAGATGCCGTGCTCCTCGGCGATCTGCCCGAGCAGGCTGTCGAAGAAGTCGCGGCCCTGCTTGCCCAGGCTGGCCAGCAGCGGGTGGCCGACATCGAGGTACCAGTCATCCGGGCCGACCTCGGACTGCGCCAGCTCGCGCACATCGCGAATCTCGCCCCAGGCCTCGCGGCAGGGATTGAGGGCGAACACGATAACGTCGGTGTGCCGCGCCAGCCCTTCCAGCACGCGCAGGTGATGCGGCGGCAGCGAGCTGATGCCGAACACCAGCAGACGCTCGGGCATCTCGGCAATAGGCTGATCGGCATGCAGCCGCGCCAGCAGCTCACCAAGCAGACGCGCACGGTGCGGGTGGCCGTCCTTGGTCAGCTCGGCCCAGAGCAGCGCCTGCCAAGCCTCGTCTGGGCCCAGCTCGCACAGCTCGCCACGCTCCCAGGCGGCCAGCCAGTCGTCGCGATAGAGCAGGTACTGGTCGAACACGTCGGCGATCTTCGCCGCCAGGGCCAGGCGGCGGCGTTCGTCGCCGCCGTCCAGATAACGCTCGAGCCGCTCGGCGCGGGCCAGGTTGGCCGGCTCACACAGCCAGTCATACAGGCGCCAGGTCATCGCCTGCGGGTTGAACGCCGACTGCTCCGGAAGGGCGCCGAGCACCTGGCGCGCCAGGGCCCAGACGAAGCTCGACGGTAGCTGCACATCGAGGTGCATGGCGATGCCCTGCTCGCGCGCCAGCTGCAGGGTCAGCCAGCGGCCGATACCCTGGCTCGGCACCACCACCCGCGCCGGCGCCAGCACGTCCGCCTGCGGCTGGGCGAGCAGCTTGCAGGCCAGCAGGCCGAGGGTTTCCAGGTCGGGGGCGTGGTACAGGCTGAGCATGAATGGGGGCGTCCGGTGATTGCTCGCTAGGGTAGCAGTTCGCGCCCGACGAATGGCCGTGAGCCTGCGCCGTCGGCTTGACCGGGATCAACTGGCCAAGCGCCAGTACGGCTATCGTGCCCCCATCACTTCACTGCCGCGTCCCCCGCCATGTCCAGCCCCTTACGCATCGCCTGTAGCGACCCACAGCTGGCCTGTGAGTTGCGCCATCTGCTCGGCCACTGCGAGGTGATCGAGAGCCCGCACCAGTGCAGCCAGGCGCCGCTGTGCCGCTGGCTGGGCGATGCTCGAGTGGACACGGCGGCGCGGATGAAGGATGCCCTGAGCGACACCGTCGCCACCCTCGAACGTACCCGCCACGCCTTCCGCTCCCGTGAGCTGGGCCAGCTGCGCCGGCGCCTGGAGCAATTGTTGGTCGAATTGTCAGCGCCACTCGAATGAGGTAGAACCGCCGTTATCGAAGGTTCCGCCGCAAGGTGGAGACCGGCTTTGCCGGGCAGGACGAATGGGCCTGCAAGACGAAGCGCCGCGACGTCGCGTTCCCCCAGGGATGCGCCGTGCGGCGCTTTTTTTGTGCCCGCAGAAAAGCAGTGGAAGGGATATGCCATGAAGTCAGAGGAAAGCCTGCAGGACCTGATCGGGCGGATCGGTCTGGATGACGGGGAGATTCGCGAACGCCTGCGCCTGCTCGACTGGGGGCGCGCCGACCCGCAGCGCCTGAACGCCGGGGCGGACGAGGTGAGCAGCGCGCACCTGGTGTTCGTCGACCGCCTGTACCAGCACCTCGGACGCTTCATGGGCCCGGCCGCGCTGCTCAACGACGAGCAGCAGGTGGCCAACCTCAAGCACAGCCAACTCGACTACTACCAGCGCCTGTGGCGTGGGCCCTACGACCACGACTATCTCAACGGGCGCCTGCGCATCGGCCTGATCCACCAGGTGGCCGGCGTCGAGCCCAAGTGGTACCTGGCCGGCTACCGCCTGTACCTGGACGCCATGCACGACGCGCTGTTCCACGACCAGCCGCGCGCCGAGCTGTTCGCCAGCCTGCTCAAGGCGGTGTTCTTCGACATGACCCTGGCCATCGATACCTATGGCGCCGCTCAACGACGCGCCCTGGAGGACAGCGAGGCGCGCTTCGCCCGTGCCCTGCGCGGGGCCAACGACGGGCTGTGGGACTGGCACCTGGAGCACGACCGCCTGTACGTCTCCGAACGCTGGGCGCAGATGCTCGAACTCAGCCGCGACGCCCTCGGCGAGGGCTGCGCCGCCTGGTTCTCGCGGGTCCACCCGGACGACCTGCCGGGCCTGCGCCAGGCCATCGACGCGCACCTCGGCGGGCGCACCGCGCTGCTGCATCACGAGTACCGCATGCGCCGCCGGCGCGGCGACTACCTGTGGGTGCTGGCACGTGGCGTGGTCGAGCTGGACCCGGACGGCCAGCGCCGTATGGCCGGTTCGCAGACCGACATCAGCGCGCGCAAGCTGGTCGAGCACCAGCTGCAGCACGCCGCGCGCCACGACCCGCTGACCGGCCTGGCCAACCGCCTGCGCCTCGACGAGCTGCTGCAGCAGACCCTACAGCAACTGGCCAAGCCCGGTGCACGCCAGGCCGCGCTGCTGTTTATCGACCTCGACCGCTTCAAGCTGATCAACGACAGCCTCGGCCACCACAGCGGCGACCAGGTGCTGGTGGAGGTCGGCCGGCGCCTGCAGCACTGCCTGCGCCCGGGCGACCACCTGTTCCGCTTCGGCGGTGACGAGTTCGTCGTGCTGCTCAACGACCTGGCCAGCATGGCCGACGCCGAACAGGTGGCGCAGCGCATGCTCGAAGCCCTGCACCATCCGCTGCACCTCGGCGAGCAGACCCTGGTGGTCAGCGCCAGCATCGGCGTGGCCGGGCTGCGCGCCAGCGCCGATCCCTCCGAGGCACTGCAGGCCGCCGACCTCGCCCTGTACCGTGCTAAGCAGGCCGGCAAGGCGCAGTACGCGCGCTACAGCCACGAGCTGCAGGCCGCCGCGCGGCGCCAGCTGGAGCTGGAGAGCGCCCTCGGCCAGGCCCTGCAGCGCGACGAGTTCGTCCTCCACTACCAGCCGATCTGCCGCATCGACCAGGGCCAGCCGCGCCTGATCGGGGTCGAGGCGCTGCTGCGCTGGCGCTATGGCGAGCAGCTGATCCAGCCGCAGGAATTCATTCCCTCGCTGGAGGAGTCCGGCGAGATCCTCCGTGTCGGCGACTGGGTGCTGCGCCAGGCCTGCCGCCAGGTGCGCGCCTGGCAGCTGCAGGGCCAGGTGCACCTGCGCTGCTCGGTCAACCTGTCCAGCCGGCAGCTGCAGCAGGACGACTTCGTCGCGCGCCTCACCGACATCCTCATGGACAGCGACCTGGCGCCCTCCAGCCTGGTGCTGGAGATCACCGAGAGCCAGCTGATGCGCGACTGCACCGCGACCCTGATCGCCCTGCGCGAGCTGGGCAGCCTCGGCGTGCGCCTGGCGCTGGACGACTTCGGCACCGGCTATTCCTCGCTGGGCTACCTCAAGCGCTTCCCGCTGCACATCCTCAAGGTCGACAAGAGCTTCATCGACGGCGCCGACGCCGAGTCGCGGGCGATCAGCCGCGCCATCATCGGCCTCGGCCGCAGCCTGGGCCTGGAGGTGGTGGCCGAGGGCGTGGAGCGCGACGAACAGCTCGACTTCCTGCATCGCGAGAGCTGCCGCCTGGCCCAGGGCTACTGGTTCAGCCGGCCGCGCCCAGCCGCCGAGCTGGAGCGCCTGTTCGTCGCCGAGCACGGCAGCGAAGGCCTCTGGTGCCTGCTCCCCGAATCCAATCAATCTCCGGAAATCCAGCCATGAAGCTCAACCTGCCGATCAGCCAGCGTGAGGTGGCGGTCGACCCGCGCGCCAATATCCTCTCCACCACCGACCTCAAGGGCGTGATCACCTACGTCAACCCGGACTTCGTCGCCGTCAGCGGTTTCAGCGAAGCCGAGCTGCTCGGCCACAGCCACAACCAGGTGCGCCACCCGGACATGCCGGCGGCGGCCTTCGCCCACCTGTGGCAGACGCTCAAGGCCGGGCGCTCGTGGATGGGCCTGGTGAAGAACCGCTGCAAGAATGGCGATCACTACTGGGTCAGCGCCTTCGCCACCCCGGTAGTACGTGGCGGCGCAGTGGTGGAGTACCAGTCGGTGCGCAACCATGCCGCGCCCGCGCTGGTCGAGCGCGCCGAGCCGCTGTACCGCGCGCTGGCTGCCGGGCAGACGCCAAGCGCATTGCGCCCGCCACGCCTGAGCGCGGTCGGCAGCCTGGCCCTGCTGGTGGCCGCCGGGCCGCTGGCCGGTGCCGCGCTGCTCGGCCTGGCCAATGCCCTACCACTGCTGCCGGCACTGGCCGGTGGCGCGCTGCTCGGCGCCGGCCTCGCCGGCCTGGTGCACTGGCGCCTGCGCCCGCTGCAGGCGCTGACCCGCCAGGCCCGGCGCATCGCCGACAATCCGCTGAGCCAGCTGGTGTACAGCGGGCGCAACGACTGCTTCGGGCAGATCGCCTTCGCCCTGCACAGCCTGGAGGCCGAGGCCGGAGCCATGGTCGGGCGCATCGCCGACTCGGCGCGCCAGCTCAGCGACGACGCCGGCGAGCTGGCCGCGGCGCTAGACTGCAACCGCGGCGCCAGCCTGCTGCAACAGCAGGAGACCGAGCAGGTGGCCTGCGCCGTCGACCAGCTGGCTAGCAGCGTGCAGGAGGTGGCGCGCCACGCCCAGCTCAGCGCCAGTGCCGCCGCCGAGGCCAACCATGCCACCGACAGCGGCCTGCGCCAGGTCGAGCAGACCCGCCGGCAGATCGCCGTACTGGCCGACGAGGTGCTGCGCGGCAACCGGGTGATCCAGCAGCTGCAGGGCCACAGCCAGGAGATCGACCAGGTCATCGAGGTGATCCACGCCATCGCCGAGCAGACCAACCTGCTGGCGCTCAACGCCGCCATCGAGGCGGCCCGTGCCGGCGAGGCCGGGCGCGGCTTCGCCGTGGTCGCCGACGAGGTGCGCGGCCTGGCCAGCCGCACGCAGCAGTCCACCGCGCAGATCCAGAGCATCATCGAGCGCCTGCAGCAGGGCACGGCGGCGGCGGTGACGGCCATGCAGCGCAGCCAGGACCAGGCCCAGGGTAGCGTCGACAACGCCCTGCAGGCAGCCGAGGCGCTGGCCGGGATCAACCGCCAGGTCGAGGCGATCAGCGGCATGAGCCTGCAGATCGCCACCGCCGTGGAAGAGCAGAGCGCGGTGGGCGAGGACATCCAGCGCAACCTCGACGGTATCCGCGAGGCCGGCCACAGCAGCGTCGCCGCCAGCGGCCGCAGCCGCAGCAGCGCCGAGCACGTGGCAGCCCTGGCCGAGCGCCTGCAGCTGCTGGTGGAGCAGTTCCGCGGCCGGCAACAACAAGGCTGAACCGGCTGGCGCCTTCCCCTATCTACAACTAAAGCTAAACAGGAGGGCGCCGGAGAATCGCGTCCGTCAAAGAAGAGCGAGCCCCGATAGCACCAAGGAGGCTGCGCCATGCTCACCCTGCTCAACCTGCTGTCCGCCATTGCCCTGCTGGTGTGGGGCACGCATATCGTGCGTACCGGCATCCTGCGCGTGTACGGCTCGCAGCTGCGCCGCGTGCTCAGCCACAGCGTGAGCAAGCGGCCGCAGGCCTTCCTCGCCGGCATCGGCGTCACCGCCCTGGTGCAGAGCAGCAACGCCACCGCGCTGCTGACCACTTCCTTCGTCGCCCAGGGCCTGATGGCGCTGGCCCCGGCGCTGGCGATCATGCTCGGTGCCGATGTCGGCACCGCGCTGATGGCGCGGGTACTGACCCTCGACCTGTCCTGGCTGTCGCCGCTGCTGATCTTCGCCGGCGTAGTGCTGTTCCTGTCGCGCAAGCAGAGCCGCCTGGGCCAGGTCGGCCGGGTGGCGATCGGCCTCGGCGTGCTGATCCTGGCCCTGCAGCTGATCGTCGAGGCGGCGCGGCCGATCGCCGAGTCGCACAGCATCGAGGCACTGTTCGCCTCGCTGACCGGCGACCTCTTACTGGATGCCCTGGTCGGCGCGCTGTTCGCCATGCTCACCTACTCCAGCCTGGCCGCCGTGCTGCTCACCGCGACCCTGGCCGGCAGCGGCGTGATCGGCCTGCCGGTGGCCATCGGCCTGGTCATCGGCGCCAATATCGGCAGCGGCGTGCTGGCCCTGCTCAACAGCAGCATGCAGTCCGCCGCTGGGCGCCGCGTGGCCCTCGGCAGCCTGCTGTACAAACTGCTCGGCCTGCTCCTGGTGCTGCCGATCGTGCATCCCCTGGTGGAATGGATGAAGGAGCTGGACTGGTCGGTGGCGACCCTGGTGATCGGCTTCCACCTGGCCTACAACGGCCTGCGCTGCCTGCTGATGCTGCCCAGCGTGGGGCTGATGGCGCGCCTGTGCACTCTGCTGCTGCCCGAGCGCAATCGCGATGCCGGAGTGGCCGCGCCACGCCACCTCGACCGCACCACACTGGATACGCCGAGCCTGGCGCTGGCCAACGCGGTACGCGAGACGCTGCGCATCGGCGACCTGGTCGAGCGCATGCTCGGCCACCTCGGCGAGGTGCTGCGCGAGGAGTCGACGGAGGCCGGGCGCGAGGTACGGCGCCTGGATGACGACGTCGACGCGCTGTACAACGCGGTCAAGCTGTATCTGGCGCAGATGCCGCGCGACGACCTGCCCGCCCACGACAGCCGGCGCTGGGCGGAGATCATCGAGCTGGCGGTCAACCTGGAGCATGCCGGCGACCTGATCGAGCAGATGGCCGGCAAGCTCGACAACCACAAGCGCGCCCGCCACTACAGCTTCTCCGCCAGCGGCCTGGAGGAGCTCAGCACCCTGCACGGCATGCTCGGCGACAACCTGCGCCTGGGCCTCAACGTGTTCCTCAGCGGCAACCACGACAACGCCCGGCGCCTGCTCCAGGAAAAACGCCGCTTCCGCCAGGAGGAACGGCGCCTGGCTCACGCACATGTCGGCCGACTCAGCCGGCAGGTGGTGCAGAGCATCGAGACCAGCGCCCTGCACCTGGAGCTGATCGCCGACATGAAGCGCCTCAACTCGCTGTTCTGCGGCAGCGCCTACCTGGTGCTGGAAGGCGGCGAGGGCGAGGCATCGGGGGCCGAGGCGGACCACGGCCATCCCCCGGTCGGCGACTGGCAGCGCTAGCGCCAAGCCACCTGCGCTTGCTGGTATCCTGCCGCCCCCTGTCACCGCTCACCGCCTGCCATGCCGCACTGGAAACCCCACCTGCTTCGTCTGCTCGCCCTGCTGCAACGCTACCCCGGCCTGGTCGCGGCCTTCGGTTTCTGTTCCGGCGTGGCCAGCTTCATCCTGGTCGACCGTCAGGCGGGCGTGGGCAAGGTGATCGCGGTGCTGATGCTGCTGAGCTGGGCGGTGTTGCTGCTGGAAAACCTGCTGACCCGCAGCGCCGCGCGCTGGCTGGGCCTGGAAGTGCCGCCGATGCTGCTGCGCTACCTGACCCAGATGATCCACCAGGAAAGCCTGTTCTTCGCCCTGCCGTTCTTCTTCATCACCACCGCCTGGAACAGTGGCCAGGCGCTGTTCACCGGCCTGCTCGGCGCGGCGGCGCTGCTCGCCATCATCGACCCGCTGTACTACAAGTGGCTGGCCGCGCGGCGCTGGCTGTACCTGTGCTTCCACAGCCTGGCGCTGTTCGCCGTGCTGCTGGTGGCGCTGCCGCTGATCGTTCACCTGACCACCGCCGAGAGCTATCGCCTGGCCCTGGGCATCGCCCTGGTGGTGACCCTGCCGAGCCTTGGTAGCAGCCTGCGCATTCAGCGGCGCTGGCGCTGGGCGGCGCTGGCCAGCTTGGTCGCCGCGCTCGGCGTCGGCGCCTGGCTGGCGCGGCCCTGGGTGCCACCGGCGACCCTGTGGCTGACCCAGGTGGCAGTCACCGAAGAGCTGCAGCAGCGCAATCCAGGCAGCAGCCTGGAGCAGGTCTCGGCCGCCCAGCTGCAACAGGCCGGGCTGTACGCCTTCACCTCGATCAGCGCGCCGCGCGGGCTCAACGAGCGCATCTACCACGTGTGGAAGCGCGACGGCGTGGAGATGGACCGCATCGCCCTGGACATCCACGGCGGGCGTAAGGCCGGCTACCGGGCCTGGACCCACAAGCGCAACTTCCCGGCGCAGCCGGCCGGCGACTGGCAGGTACAGGTAGTCACCGAGGCCGGGCAACAGATCGGCGTGCTGCGCTTCCGCGTCGACTAGTCGCTGGTCAGGCCGCAGCGCCTGAGGCAAGCTGCGGCCAGGCACATCGCAAGGATCGCATCATGCTCAGACACCTGACCTGCCTACTCGCCGCCCTGCTGCTGAGCGGCTGCGTGGACAACGCGGAACCGACCGAGAGCGAGCGCCAGCTGCTGCTCACCGGCGCCGCCTTCGGCTACGGCGAGGACGCCGGGCGCTTCGAGAAGACCACCACCTACTGGACCCGCACCACCGACCTCAGCTACGACCTGGACTCGGTCAGCGGCCTCTACCTGCACAGCACGGCCTCGCTCACACCCAGCGCCAGCGAAGCGCTGGTGGCCAGCTACAGCGCCCTGCAGGGCGCCGGCATCGCCCTCGGCATGATCGCCGACGATGTCACCGAAGAAGAATTACCGCTGACCCGCGAACTGGGCAGCCACGCCAAGCTGATCCTGCTGCGCAACAAGGGCAAGCCGATGGGCAACATGTTCTCCGTCAGCATCGGCAAGAAGCTGTTCTTCACCGTCTTCACCGGCAAGCACTACTTCACCGACGCCGCGTCGTTCGAAGCCTTCATCGAACCGCAGCTGGTCGCCCTGCGTCAGCACGAGTACGACGACCCGCTGGTGAGCTGGGGCAGGGGCCTGTTCGCCGACGAGGGCGACGACGAACAGGCCAAGCGCTGAGACCTACAGGCGGAAGCGCTGCACCATGCCGTTGAGGTCGCTGGCCAGGCGCGCCAGCTGATCGCTGGCCACCGAGGTCTCGTGGGCGCCGGTGGAGTTCTGCTCGGCGATGTCGCGGATCGCCACCAGGTTGCGGTCCACCTCGCGCGCCACCTGCGCCTGCTCCTCTGCAGCGCTGGCGATCACCAGGTTCATCTCGTTGATCTGGCTGACCCGCTCGGAAATCAGCGCCAGCGCGCTATCCGCCTCGTTGGCCAGCTCGCTACTGCGCCCGGCGTATTCGCTGCTTTCGCCCATGGCCTCGACCGACTCCTGACTGGCGCTCTGGATCGCGCTGATCATCCGCTCGATTTCCTGGGTCGAACTCTGCGTGCGCTGCGCCAGCGCGCGCACTTCGTCGGCCACCACGGCAAAGCCGCGACCCTGGTCTCCGGCGCGCGCCGCCTCGATGGCGGCGTTGAGTGCGAGCAGGTTGGTCTGCTCGGCGATGGTGCGGATCACTTCCAGCACCCGGCCGATGGCGATGGCCTCGTCGGCCAGGCGGCCGATGGTGCCCGAGGTGTGCTGCAGGCGCTGGCTGAGCTGCTCGATGGTGCTGCGCGTGGTGCTGACCTGGCGCCGCCCGGCCTCGGCGGTCTGTTCCGCCTCGCGTGACGAGTCGGAGGTGTGGTTGGCGTTGCGCGCCACCTCGTCGACCGCCGCCGACATCTGCGTCACCGCCGTGGCGGCCATCTGGATTTCGTCGTTCTGCCGGGTGATGCCGCGCGCCGATTCGTCCGTCACTGCGTGCAGCTGCTCGGCCGCCGAGGCTAGCTGGGTGGCCGCACCCTGGATGCCCTGCAGGGTGTCGCGCAGGTTGTCCTGCATTTGCTTGAGCGAGGTCTGCACCGCAGTGATCTCGTCACGCCCGCTGCAGCGCACCGGCTCGCGCAGGTCACCAGCGGCATTGCGCGCCACCACCTCGCGCAGCTCGGACAGGCGCAGGTTGATGCCGCGGCTCATGCTCCAGGCCTGCAAGCCGCCGCCGATCAGCAGGAAGGCCAGCAGCCCGGCGACCAGGTATTCGCTGCGCAGCTCCAGCGTCACGCCATCGTGGTACTGGCGCTCGGACTCATGCAGCTGCAGCTCGATCAGCTTGGAGAACTTTTCCGACAGGGGGTCGATGCGCGGGTACAGCTCCTTGGCGGTGAAGTTGGCCAAAGCCTCGTTGTCACCGGCGCGCAGGATGTCCTTGAGGCGCCGTAGCGGCTCCTCGGCCTGTTGCATCAGGGGTTCGATCTGGGCGATCAGACGCTGTTCCTCGTCGATCAGCTTGGTCGCCTTGTAGGCCTGCCAGATCTCGCGAATCTTGCCTTGTGCCTCTTCCACCTGGCGCGCCGCCTCGGCCGGTGAAGTACCGCCGTTACGCGCCTTGTGGCTGGCATCGACGATGTTCACCGCGTAGAGATCGGCAATCAGCTTGAGATCGCGCAATGGCACCACGCGATCGAGATAGACGCTGTTGAGCCCGCCCAACACGCCGCGCAGGCCGATAAGACCGGCGCTGCCTATGGCCAGGCTGCCCGCCATCATCAGGACGATGAGGACGAACAACCTTGTCCGAATAGTCCAGTTCTTCATGGTAGGTCACCTTACTGCTGGCCAATGTACCTACCAGAACCATAGTCGCGTTTTGCCATGAGCGCGCGAGCGCTAGTGCGATCAGCCCTCCAGCGCCGAAGCCGGACCGAAGAACTCGTAGCGCGCCTGGGCTTCCGGCACCCCGAGCTCGCGCAGATTGCGCTTGATCGCGCTCATGAACGGCTTGGGTCCGAGGAAGTACACGTCGGCATCGCGCTCGGCTGGCAGCCAGGCCTGCAGGCGTTCCAGGCTCAGGCGACCGTAGGCGTCAGCACCATCGTCCGGGCGCTGCTCTTCCAGGCAGTAGAAGCGCTGCAGCTGCGGATGGGCGGCGGCCAGCTCGTCGACGCGGGCGGCGAAGGCCTGCACCCCGGCGTGGCGCGCGCAGTGGATGAAGCGAATCGGCCGGCCGCTGTGCACCGCCGTTTCCAGCATGGTCATCAGCGGGGTGATGCCGACGCCGGCGCTGATCAGCACCAGCGGCTTGGTCGACACATTCAGGGTGAACTCGCCGGCCGGGATGAACAGCTCGATCTCGGCACCCTCGGCAATGCGGTCATGCAGGTGGTTGGAGACCCGCCCGCCCGGCTCGCGCTTGACGCTGATGCGGTACTCGCGGCCGTTCGGCACGGCGGACAACGAGTAGTTGCGGCGCACTTCCTCGCCGTCCAGGTGCAGGCGCAGGCCGATGTACTGGCCGGGGATGAAGTCGAGAATGGCGCCACCGTCGACCGGCTGCAGGTAGAAGGAGGTGATCTCCTCGCTCTCGCTGACCTTGCGCGCCACGCGGAAGGCGCGCCCGCCACGCCAGCCGCCCTCGGCACGCTCGGTGGCCGAGTAGATTTCCTCTTCGGCGCCGATCAGCAGGTCGGCCAGTTGCCCATAGGCGGCGGCCCAGGCCGCGATCACTTCGTCAGTAGCGATCTCGGCGCCCAGCACTTCGCGGATCGCGCGCAGCAGGCAGCTGCCGACGATCGGGTAGTGCTCGGGGAGAATCTGCAGCGACACGTGCTTCTGCACGATCTGCCCGACCAGCGGGCCGAGCGCCTGCAGGCGGTCGATGTGCTTGGCGTACATCAGCACGCCGTTGGCCAGGGCGCGCGGCTGGTCACCGCTGGCCTGGTGCGCCTGGTTGAACAGCGGGCGTACCTGCGGGTACTCGCTGAGCATCATGCGGTAGAAGTGGGTGGTCAGCGCCTCGCCGCCGGTCTCCAGCAGGGGCACGGTGGCCTTGACGAGAGCGATGTGTTCGTTGGACAACATATGGAGTTCCTCTTGCACGCAGGGTTGTTCTGCAGGAGGAGTTATCAGCATTCGTGCCAGATAATTTTTATTTATATTTCAATCACTTATTAAAGAATGAGTCGATTAGACAGCAAGTCATTTCGACACCAAGGAGTCCAGATGACAACCCATCCACTGCTGCAGGCGCTGCTACCGCTGGTCGACGATCTGAGCCGCGAGCTGGCCGAGGACGAACGCTACCGGCGCCTGCTGGCGGCCCTGCGCGCGCTGATTCCCTGCGACGCCACGGCGCTGCTGCGTCTGGATGGTGAGCAGCTGATCCCGCTGGCGGTGGATGGCCTCAGCCCGGACACCCTGGGCCGGCGCTTCGCCCTGGCCGAGCACCCGCGCTTCGAGGTGCTGCTCGGCGACCGCGCGCCGACCCGCTTCGCCGCCGACAGCGACCTGCCCGACCCCTACGACGGCCTGGTCGAGGAGCATGTCGGCCATCTGGAAGTGCACGACTGCCTGGGTTGCCCGCTGTTCATCGATGACCGCCCCTGGGGCCTGATCACCCTCGACAGCCTGGAACCCGGCAGCTTCGAGCAGAGCGATCTGGACAACCTGGAAGCCTTCGCCCGCCTCGCCGCCGCCTCGGTCAAGGCCAACGACCGCCTGCTCAGCCTGACCCAGCGCGCCGAAGCCGAGCGCCAGCTGGCCGCGCGCTTCCGCGAGGTCGCAGCGCAGGCCGGCGCGGCCGAGATCATCGGCCAGAGCAGCGCGCACCAGCGCCTGCAGGCGGAGATCGACACCGTCGCCGGCAGCGACCTGACCGTGTTGATCACCGGCGAGACAGGGGTCGGCAAGGAGCTGGTGGCCCAGGCCATCCACGCCCGCTCGGCGCGGGCGCGCAAGCCGCTGATCAGCATCAACTGCGCGGCGCTGCCGGACCAGCTGGTGGAGAGCGAGCTGTTCGGCCATGTGCGCGGCGCCTTCACCGGCGCCAGCGGCGAGCGCAGCGGCAAGTTCGAGCTGGCCGACGGCGGCACCCTGTTGCTCGACGAGGTCGGCGAGCTGCCGCTGCCGGTGCAGGCAAAGCTGCTGCGCGTGCTGCAGAGCGGCCAGCTGCAGCGCCTGGGCTCGGACCGTGAACACCGGGTGGACGTGCGCATTCTCGCCGCCACCAACCGCGATCTGGCCGAGGAGGTGCGCGCCGGACGCTTCCGCGCTGACCTCTATCACCGTCTCAGCGTCTATCCGCTGCAGGTGCCGCCGCTGCGCGAGCGCGGCCGCGACGTGCTGCTGCTGGCCGGGCACTTCCTCGAACAGAGCCGCGCGCGCCTGCACCTGCGCGGCCTGCGCCTGGGCAGCGAGGCCCAGGCCGCGCTGCTGCGCCACGACTGGCCGGGCAATGTGCGCGAGCTGGAGCACCTGCTCGGCCGCGCCGCGCTCAAGGCCCTGGCGCGCCAGCCCGAGCGGCCACGTATCCTCAGCCTGGAGGCCTGCGATCTGGATTTGGGGGTGGCGACCACAGTGGCGGCGCCGGCTGGCAATGCGATACAGGCGGTGGTCGAGGAGCCGGCGCTGGTCGGCGACCTGCGCCAGGCGGTGGACGAGTATCAGCGCCGGCTGATCCAGGCCGCCCTGCAGCGCACCCAGGACAACTGGGCCGCCGCCGCCCGCGAGCTGGGCCTGGACCGCGCCAACCTGCATCGGCTGGCGACGCGCCTGGGGATCAAGTAACTCCCGTCAGGTTCTGTAGGAAAAGTCGTCGAGCGAAGGTGAGGCTAGGCGAAGCTCGGTGAGGAAGCGCAGTTTACGAGCGGTAAATGAGCATTCCGAACCGAGCTTTAACAACGCATCACCGAGCGCAGGCACTTTTCGTGCAGAACCTAGAGACGGAAGCGCTGCACCATGCCGTTCAGATCGCTGGCCAGGCGCGCCAGCTGATCACTGGCCACCGAGGTCTCGTGGGCGCCGGTGGCGTTCTGTTCGGCGATGTCGCGGATGGCCACCAGGTTGCGGTCCACCTCGCGCGCCACCTGGGCCTGCTGCTCCGCCGCGCTGGCGATCACCAGGTTCATCTCGTTGATCTGGCTGACCCGTTCGGCGATCAGCGCCAAGGCGCTGTCCGCCTCGTTGGCCAGTTCGCTGCTGCGCCCGGCGTACTCGCTGCTCTCGCCCATGGCCTCGACCGACTCCTGGCTGGCGCTCTGGATCGCGCTGATCATGCGTTCGATTTCCTGGGTCGAGGTCTGCGTGCGCTGCGCCAGCGCGCGTACTTCGTCGGCCACCACGGCAAAACCGCGGCCCTGGTCGCCGGCCCGCGCGGCTTCGATGGCGGCGTTCAGGGCCAGCAGGTTGGTCTGTTCGGCGATGGTGCGGATCACTTCCAGTACGCGGCCGATGGCGATGGCCTCGTCGGCCAGGCGGCCGATGGTGCCGGAGGTGATCTGCAGGCGCTGGCTGAGCTGCTCGATGGTGCTGCGCGTGGTGCTGACCTGACGGCGGCCAGCCTCGGCGGTCTGCTCAGCTTCGCGGGACGAATCGGAGGTGTGGTTGGCGTTGCGCGCCACCTCGTCGACCGCCGCCGACATTTCGGTAACGGCCGTGGCGGCCATCTGGATCTCGTCGTTCTGCCGGGTGATGCCGCGCGCCGATTCGTCCGTCACCGCGTGCAGCTGTTCGGCCGCCGAGGCCAGCTGGGTGGCCGAGCCCTGGATGCCCTGCAGGGTGTCACGCAGGGTCTGCTGCATTTCCGAGAGCGAGTGCTGCACCTGGGTCACCTCGTCGGCGCCCTCGGCGCGTACCGGCTGGCTCAGATCGCCGCCGGCGATGCGCTTGGCCGAGGCGCTGAGTTCGGCGAGCGGCTGGGTGATGCTGCGGCTGAGCAGCCAGGCGGCGATCAGGGTGAACAGCACGGCCGCACCGAGAATCAGGCTGAACAGCCAGGTGGCGCCATCGGCGTTCTTCTCTGCGCGATCACCGGCGCTGGCGGCGCCGCGGTTGTTCATGTCGATCAGCTTGTCGAGGGCGGCGATCAGTTGGTCGAAGCCCTGGGCCGACTGCTCGGCGGCAGCCTCGTCGAGCTGGCCGGCGCGCACGCTGTCGACCACCTTGGCCAGCGATGCCTCGTAGGCGTGGCTCTTGCTCTCGTAGTCCTGGAACAGGCGGCGGTCCTCGTCGAGGATGATGGTTTCCTCGTAGGACTTGTCGTAGCCGCTGACCCGGCCGCGGATCGACTGGGCCTCGGCGCTCAGCGCACTCAGGCGCTCCGGATTGGCCATCAGCTCGTACTCGACCAGGCGCAGGCTCTGCCGTTCTGACTTGATCTTGGCCATCAGGTCGAGGCCGAGCATCCATACGTCCTTCACCTCCAGCAGGTCGCCGCGCAGGCTGGACAGCTGGGTGAGGGCGACGCCCCCGGTGAACAGCAGGATCAGGGTGAGCACCCCGAAGCCAATGATGTTGCGCATTACGACAGTGACAGAACGCAGAACCATGACCAACTCCAGGGAGTTATGGGGAGTACAGGGTTAGCGTCAGTATTGGCCGGTTATTTAGGGGTCGCGGAAAACTTCCTGCAGGCCCCATACCAGGCCCGCAGGCTAGAGCGGCCGGCGCCTCAGCCGAAGAACCAGTAGCAGACCAGGATCGAGGCGACCACCCCGACGAAGTCGGCGAACAGGGCGCAGCCAACCGCGTGGCGGGCGCGCTGGATGCCGACCGCGCCGAAGTACACGGCGAGCACGTAGAAGGTGGTCTCGGTACTGCCCTGCATGGTTGCCGCGACCAGCGCCGGGAAGCTGTCCACGCCCTGGCTCTGCATGGTCTCGATCAGCATGGCGCGCGCCGCGCTGCCGGAGAACGGCTTGACCAGGCCGGTGGGCAGCGCCTCGACGAAGCGGCTGTCCCAGCCCAGGCCCTCGACACACCAGCGCACGCCGTCGAGCAACACGTCGAGGGCGCCGGAGGCACGCAGCACGCCAACCGCGCAGAGCATGGCGACCAGGTAAGGCAGCAGGTTCTTGGCCACCTCGAAGCCGTCCTTGGCGCCCTCGACGAAGCTCTCGTACACCGGCACTTTCTTCAGCGCGCCGAGCAGCAGGAAGCTCAGGATCAAACCGAACAGGGTGAGGTTGCCGAGCAGCGAGGACAGCGCGGTCAGCGCCGTGGCGGAAAGACCAGCCAAGACCGCCATGAAGGTGCCGATGGCCAGCGCTGCGCCGCCGAGCCAGGCCAGCAGCACCGGGTCCCACAGGCGCAGGCGCTGCATCACCGCCACCGAGAGCAGGGCGCTGGCGCTGGAGATGGCGTTGGCCAGGAGGATCGGCAGGAACACCAGGGCCGGGTCTTCCGCCCCCTGCTGGGCGCGGTACATGAAGATCGACACCGGCAGCAGGACAAACGAGGAAGCGTTCATCACCATGAACAGCACCTGGGCGTTGCTCGCCGAGGTCGGGTTGGGGTTGAGCTCCTGCAGCGCCTTCATCGCCCGCAGGCCGATGGGCGTGGCGGCGTTGTCCAGGCCCAGGCCGTTGGCGGTGAAGCTCAGGGTGACCAGGCCGAGCGAGTGGTGGCCACGCGGCACCTCCGGCATCAGCCGGGCGAACAGCGGCGCCAGCAGCCGCGCCAGGGCCTCGACCAGGCCGGCCTTCTCGGCGATACGCAGGAAGCCCAGCCACAGGGTGAGGGTGCCGAACAGCAGGATCATCACGTCGACGGAGGTCTTGGCCATGGTGAACAGCGCTTCCACCATGGCCGCCCATACCGTCGCGTCACCGCCTATCCAGCGCACCAGGGCGGCCAGCGCGGCCACCACGAAGAATCCTAGCCACAGGCCGTTGAGCATCGTCAGTTCCCCTTGTCCGCTGGCGATGATAGCGAGCCGACCGGGTGCGGGCGAGCCATGGCCCCACAATGAACAAAGGCGCAAACGGCTCGCCCTTGTGGGGCGGCGCCGTTTGCGCCTTCGTTGCTACCTGACCCGACCCTTGCGGGAGTACTCCCTGTACCCCTAGGTCACTCCGCGAGCAGAGCGTCCCGGTCCCCTGGCATGTGCGCCTGTCCCCGCGCCTTTCGTCCCTGGAGCCCTACGACCTTCTGCAGGCCGCAGGGGTTCCTACCGTCAGGGTGCTCGACGGCCGAAGATCAGCGACACAATGAACATCACCAGGAAGACCACAAAGAGAATCTTGGCGATCCCGGTGGCGGTGCCCGCGATACCACCGAAGCCCAGAACAGCGGCGATGATGGCGATGATGAGGAATGTGATAGCCCAGCTAAGCATGATGACGTCTCCTTATTTCAACGACCTGGAGGAGGAACCAGGCTTTCGCCCGCTGCCTCATCCTCGGATTCGGAATCCAGGCTCAGGTACATGGCCTGAGTCAGGGTGAACAGGCTGCCGACCAGGCCGCAGATGGCGGCCAGCACAGCAAGGATCGGGGTAAGCATCGCGTCTCTCCTCTGCTCATTGCCGGGCGCTAGCGCCGGCCTGGTGGTGGCGAAAACTCCGCCTTTGCCTGCTATCTCTCAAATCCCATGCCAGTCGTTATTCTTGAAAATATCCTTATATTTCAATGAATTAATAAATCACCGAGAAAGTCATGGCGTGCAGCATGCGAGATCGTGCGAAATTATTCGTGCAACTTGCACGAGAGTTACCGGACTAACCCTCCAGGCCGCCGCAAGAGAGAACCCATCAATGCCGCAAGAAACCGCCGACAAGGGCCGCATCCTCCTGGTGGATGACGAGTCCGCCATCCTCCGCACCTTCCGCTACTGCCTGGAGGACGACGGCTACAACGTCTCCACCGCCAGCAGTGCCGCGCAGGCAGACAACCTGCTGCTGCGCCAGGTGTTCGACCTGTGCTTCCTCGACCTGCGCCTGGGCGAGGACAACGGCCTCGAGCTGCTGGCGCAGATGCGCGTGCAGGCGCCGTGGATGCGCGTGGTGATCGTCACCGCACACTCCGCGGTGGACACCGCGGTCGACGCCATCCAGGCCGGCGCCGCCGATTACCTGGTCAAGCCCTGCTCGCCGGACCAGCTGCGCCTGGCCGCCGCCAAGCAGATGGAAGTGCGCAGCATGACCGCGCGTCTGGAAGCGCTGGAGGTCGAGGTACGTAAGGCCAAGGACGGCCTCGACTCCAACTGCCCGGCGATGATGGCGGTGCTCGAGACTGCCCGGCAGGTGGCCGGCACCGACGCCAACATCCTCATCCTCGGCGAGTCCGGTACCGGCAAGGGCGAGCTGGCCCGCGCCATTCACGGCTGGAGCCGCCGCGCCAAGCGCTCCTGCGTGACCATCAACTGCCCGTCGCTGACCGCCGAGCTGATGGAGAGCGAGCTGTTCGGCCACGCCCGCGGCTCCTTCACCGGCGCCAGCGAGAGCACCCAGGGCCGGGTCGCCCAGGCCGACGGCGGCACCCTGTTCCTCGACGAGATCGGCGACTTCCCGCTGACCCTGCAGCCCAAGCTGCTGCGCTTCATCCAGGACAAGGAATACGAGCGGGTCGGCGACCCGGTGACCCGCCGCGCCGACGTGCGCATCGTCGCCGCCACCAACCTCGACCTCGACGAGATGGTGCGTGAGGGGCGCTTCCGCGAGGACCTGCTGTATCGCCTCAACGTCATCACCCTCAAGCTGCCGCCGCTGCGCGAGCGCCAGGAAGACGTGATGATCCTCGCCGAACGCTTCCTCGCCCGTTTCGTCGGCGACTACGCGCGCCCGGCGCGCGCCTTCAGCGCCGAGGCCAGCGCCGCGCTGCAGGCCTACCACTGGCCCGGCAACATCCGTGAACTGCGCAACGTGATCGAGCGCGCCAGCATCATCTGCCAGCAGGAAGAGGTGACCGTGGCCAACCTCGGCCTCGGTGGCGCGGCCGAGGGCGGCAACAACAATGTCCAGGTCGGCGCCGCGCTGAGCCTGGAGGAACTGGAGAAGGCGCATATCGCCGCGGTGCTGGCCAGCAGCAACACCCTCGACCTGGCGGCCAAGACACTGGGCATCGATGCCTCTACGCTCTACCGCAAGCGCAAGCAGTACAACCTCTGAGCGCGGAGTTCCGATGAAGCTGCCGATTAAGCTGCGCACACGCCTGTTCCTCAGCATCTCGGCACTGGTCACCGTCGCCCTGATCGGCCTGCTGCTCGGCCTGTTCAGCGTGATGCAGATGGCCCGCAGCCAGAGCGAGCTGATCCAGCGCGGCTTCAGCGCCGTGCAGTACAGCCAGAAGCTGCGCCAGCACCTGGGCGACCAGTTGATGCTGCTGATCGACGAGCGCGCCGATGCGGCCGCGCTGGAGCGCACCAACCAGCGCTTCCGCGAGACCCTGGCCCAGGCCAAGGCCGCCAAGCTCGGCCCGCACTACCTCGAAGGCCTGCAGGAAGCCGAGCACCTCTACGAAGAGATGCAGGCCGCCGCGACACAGGCCGCGCCGCCAGGCGCAACGCCCTACAACCTGGCCCGCGACGAGGGCTTCACCCGCGCCTTCGAACGCCTGCGCGACCACCTGCGCGCCGAGCAGGACCAGGTGGTGACCCGGGTGATCGAAAACGAGAGCCGCTCCGGCCAGCGCTCGCTGCTGATCGCCGTGCTGCTCGGGCTGATGGGCGTGGCCGTGCTGCTGGTCGGCATCCTCACCGCCAACGGCATCGCGCGGCGCTTCGGCGCGCCGATCGACACCCTGGCGCGGGCCGCCGACCAGGTCGGCAAGGGCAACTACGACGTGGTCCTGCCGGTGTCGCCGGTGGCCGAACTGGCGGTGCTCAGCCGACGCTTCGGCCTGATGACCGAGTCCCTGCGCCAGTACCACTCGAGCAACGTCAACCAGCTGCTGAGCAGCGAGGGGCGCCTGCAGGCGGTGCTCGATAGCATCGACGACGGCCTGGTGATCCTCGACGCCAACGGCCGCATCGAACACGCCAGCCCGGTGGCCATGCGTCAGCTGTCCTGGAGCAGCGACCCGCACGGCCAGGACATCGGCCCGCTGCTGCCGGGCCACGAGGTCGACGAGGCACTGCGCCAAGTGCTGGCCGGCGAAGTGCTGAGCGAAGAGCCGCAGGACCTGGAGATCGACGGCGACGGCGAACGTCGCCTGCTGGCCTGGGCACTGACCCCTGTGCAGCTACGCGCCGGCACCAGCGTCGGCGCGGTGATGGTGCTGCGCGACGTGACCAAGCAGCGCGCCTTCGAGCGGGTGCGCAACGAGTTCGTGCTGCGCGCCTCGCACGAGCTGCGCACGCCGATCACCGGCATCCACATGGCCTTCAGCCTGCTGCGCGAGCGCCTGCAGCTGCCGGCCGAAGGGCGCGAGCGCGAGCTGATGCGCACCGTCGACGAGGAGATGCGCCGTCTGGTGCAGCTGATCGACGACCTGCTCAACTTCTCGCGCTACCAGAGTGGCCTGCAGACTCTGCAGCGCACGCCCTGCGAGCCAGCCGGCATGCTCGAGCAGGCGCGCCAGCGCTTCGACCTCAAAGCCGAGGAGTGCGAGGTACAGCTGACCATCGCCGTGCACGAACCGCTGCCACGGCTGAACCTGGATGGCGGACAGATCGAGCGGGTGCTGGACAACCTGATCAGCAACGCCCTGCGCCACAGCGACCCCGGCCAGGAGGTGCAGCTGCAGGCCCTGCGCGTGGGCGAGCGGGTGGTGATCAGCGTGCAGGACCAGGGTCCAGGCATTCCCTTCGGCCAGCAGAGCCGGATCTTCGAACCCTTCGTCCAGGTCGGCCGGCGCAAGGGCGGTGTCGGTCTCGGCCTGGCGCTGTCGCGGGAGATCATCCAGTTGCACGGCGGTGTGCTCGGCGTGCACTCGCAGCCTGGGCAGGGCGCGCGCTTCTACCTCAGCCTGCCGGTCTGACCGCAACGAAAAAGCCGCCCGTAGGCGGCTTTTTTATTCAGAGAGATCAGCGCAGGATCGGGTCGAACTTATAGCGGCGCCCGGCCGCCAGGGCCACCACGAAGGCACTGGCGAAGAAGCCGGCGGTGCATTTCAGCGCCAGCGCCGGCGTCTCTTCCAGGCCGGGATACAGCCACAGGGCGCACAGGCTGAGAACGGTCATGATCAGGGTGAGGATCGCGCTTCGGGACATGGTCGGCTCCTCGCTCAAAAGACCCAGCGTGGCTGGCGTTCGAGGGGCTGCGGCTGGCGCACGGCGGTGTCGGTCTCGTCGTCGGCGATGCGCAGCCAGCGACCATCCTCACGGGCATTACGCGCCGCCTGGCGGCGAATCTCGCCGAAGTGTTCGAGCAGCGCCGACTGGCCACGATCCCCTTGCACGGTGGTGCTCTGCAGCGTCATCTCGGCAGTCTTGGCGCCGGCTCCCGCCGTATTGGCGAAATCCTTGGCGTAAGCTCCGTTGACCAACAGCGCAGCGGCGCAGAACAGGCTCAGGTGGACAGTGTGCATGGCGCTTCTCCATCAGCAGGTCAATCGGGCTTACATCCCTGACTCTGCAGCGCCCATGCCAGGCTCGAATAACTTAAATTATCCTTTTAAATCAGTAACTTAAAATAATTAGAAAGCGACCCCGCCATGCGCTTTGCAAGATCGTGCATTTTGCACAATTGCAAAATGCACGATCAGCTCAGCCGTGGCAGGACCACGCCGAAGCACGAGCCCTCACCGAGACGGCTGTGCAGCTCGAAATGGCCGCCATGGGCCTGGACGATCTGCTCGCTGATGAACAGCCCCAGACCGAGGCCATGCGGGATGCCGTTGTCGGCGACCCGCTCGAACTGCTCGAAGATGCGCCGCCGGTCCGCCTCGCCGATGCCCAGGCCCTGATCCTGCACCTCGACGCGGACGTGTTCGCCATCTGCCCGCACCCGCACCTCGACCGGCTTGCCGCCGCCATAGCGCTGGGCGTTGGTCAGCAGGTTGGCCAGCACCTGCTCGATGCGGAACTCGTCGACCAGCACCGGTGCCGGGCCCTCGACGCTTAGCGTCAGCACGCCATCGGCCTGGGCGAACTGCGGCGCCAGGGTCTCCACCACGCGCCCGGCGAGCACGCCGAGGTCGCTGGGCTGCGGGCGGATCGACAGCTTGCCGGTGCGGATGCGCGAGACGTCGAGCATGTCGTCGATCAACCGGGTCAGGCTGCGGATCTGCCGCTCGTCGCGGGTGGTCATCTCGCGCAGCTTGTCCAGGCTGAAGGCCTCGCTGCGGTTCTGCTGCAAACGCAGCTTACGCAGCTGCACCTCCAGGGTCAGGCCATTGAGCGGCGTGCGCAGCTCGTGGGAAACCACCGACATGAACACGTCGCGCATCTGCACCGCGTGCTGCAGTTCGCTCTGCGTCGCGCGCAGCTCGGCGAGCAGCGCCTCCTGCTCGCGGCGCGCCACCTCCAGCGCCTCCAGCTGGCAGCTCAGCGCCTTGCGCTGGCGGTACAGCTCGACGAACACCGCCACCTTGCTGCGCACCTCGAAGGGCGACAGCGGCTTGTGCAGGAAGTCCACCGCGCCGCTCTCGTAGCCCTGGAAGGCGTAGTTCAGCTCGCGCCCGGCGGCGCTGACGAAGATGATCGGGATGTGCTTGGTCTGTTCACGGCCGCGCATCAGCTCGGCCAGCTCGAAGCCGTTCATGCCTGGCATCTGCACGTCGAGCAGGGCCAGGGCGAAGTCGTGTTCGAGCAGCAGCGACAGCGCCTGCTCGCCACTGCTGGCCTGGTACACCGTGCGCTCCTCGTCCTGGATCAGCTTGTGCAGCGCCAGCAGGTTCTCCGGCAGATCGTCGACGATCAGCAGCTTGGCTTCGATCTTCCTCAGCATGACGGGGCATCCAGTTCGGTCAGCAGCATGTGCATGGCATCCAGGGTCAGCAGAAAATCCGGTTCGAGCAGCGCCAGGGCGGCCTCGGGCATGGTCGATACCTGCGCATCGGCCGGGTCCTGCAGCAGGGTCAGGCCGCCACCACGCTGCACCGCCAGCAGCCCGGCGGCGCCATCCTCGTTGGCGCCGGTGAGCAGCGCGGCGGCCAGATGCTCGTCGTAGGCGTCGGCGGCGGATTCGAACAGCACGTCGATCGAGGGCCGCGAGAAGTGCCGCGGCTCTTCACGGCTCAGGGAAAAGCTGCGGTCGCGCTCGATCGACAGATGATAGCCGGCCGGCGCCACGTAAACGGTGCCGGCGCGCAGGCTCTCCTTGTCCTCGGCCTCCTTGACCGGCAGCTGCAGGCGCCGCGCGAGCAGGTCGGCGAGCAGGCTGTCGCGGCTGTCCGGCACGTGCAGCAGGCACACCACCGGCAGGCGGTAGTCCGCCGGCAATGGCGCGAGCAGGCGCAGCAGCGCCTCCACGCCACCGGCCGAGGCGCCGATCAGCAGCACCTGCGGCGCCGGGCGGCGCTGGCCACGGAGGACGATCCAGCGGCTGTTCATCGTTTGCGGAAGATCCGTTCGCGGCGCACCACCGGCTCGAACTGCTCGGCGTAGGCGGAGAAGTCCAGGCTCTCCTTGCTGCCCAGGCCGAGGAAGCCGCGGTGACAGAGCGACTCGTGGAACAGCCCGAGCGCACGGTTCTGCAACTCGCGGTTGAAGTAGATCAGCACGTTGCGGCAGGACACCAGCTGGGTCTCGGCGAACACGCTGTCGGTGGCCAGGCTGTGGTCGGCGAAGGTCACGTTGTTGCGCAGCGACTTGTCGAACAGCACCCGGTCGTAGGCCGCCGTGTAGTAGTCGGAGAAGGCCCGCGTGCCGCCGGACTTCTGGTAGTTCTCGGTGTAGGTGCGCAGGTTGTCGAGGGCGAAGATGCCCTGCTCGGCCTTCTCCAGCGAGTGCGGGTTGATGTCGGTGGCGTAGATCATGCTGCGCTCCAGCAAGCCTTCCTCTTGCAGCAGGATGGCCAGCGAGTAGACCTCCTCGCCGGTGCTGCAGCCGGCCACCCAGATCTTCAGCGAGGGGTAGGTGTGCAGCAGCGGCACCACCTGCTCGCGCAGGGCGAGGAAGTAGCCGGGGTCGCGGAACATCTCGCTGACCGGGATGGTGAGGAACTGCAGCAGCTGCATGAACGCCGAGGGCTCGTGCAGGATGCGCTCCTGCAGCGCGGAGATGGTCGGGCAGCCCAGCTGTGCCTGTGCCTGCTGCACGCGGCGCTTGAGCGAGGCGCCGGCGTAGTCGCGGAAGTCGTAGCTGTAGCGCAGGTAGATCGCCTCGATCAGCAGGCGCAGTTCGATCTGCTCGGGCATCACAGGCGTTCCAGTTTTGGCATCCACACGCGGATCAGCGAGAACAGCCGATCCAGGTCGATGGGTTTGGCCAGGTAGTCGTTGGCGCCGGCCTCGCGGCAGCGCTCCTGATCGTCCTTCATCGCCTTGGCGGTCACCGCGATGATCGGCAGGTTCTGCCACTGCGGCTCCAGGCGAATGCGCCGGGTGGCCTCGTAGCCATCCATCTCCGGCATCATCACGTCCATCAGCACCAGGTCGATATCGGCGCACTCGCGCAGCTTGCTCAGGGCCTCGTGGCCGTTACGCGCGATCTCCACCACCGCGCCCTTCTGCTCCAGGGCGCTGGACAGGGCGAAGATGTTGCGCACGTCGTCGTCGACCAGCAGCAGGCGCCGGCCCTCGAACAGCTTGTCGCGGCTGCGCGCGGCCTTGAGCATGCGCTGGCGCTCGCTGGACAGCTCGGCCTCGACCTTGTGCAGGAACAGGGTGACCTCGTCGAGCAGGCGCTCCGGCGAGCGCGCGCCCTTGATGATGATCGAGCGCGAATACTTGAGCAGCTCGGCCTCTTCGTCGCGGGTCAGGTTGCGCCCGGTGTAGACGATCACCGGCGGGAAGGAACAGATGTCCTCCTCGGCCATGCGCCGCAGCAGCTCGTTGCCCTGCATGTCGGGCAACTTGAGGTCGATGATCATGCAGTCGAACACCGTCTGGCGCAGTTTCTCCAGGGCCTCGCCGGCCATTTCCACGGCGGTGATCTCGACGTCGTCGTCGCCGATCAGGCGGGCGATGCTGTCGCGCTGCAAGGGGTCGTCTTCGACCAGCAGCACGCGTTTGACCTGCTGGTTGAGCTTGGCCTCGAGCTTGTCGAACACCGCCTTGAGCTGGTCGCGGCTGGTCGGCTTCAGCGCATAACCCACCGCGCCCAGGTGCAGGGCCGCCTCGCTGTGGTCCTCCACCGAGACCACGTGGACCGGAATGTGGCGAGTGACGGCATCGTCCTTGAGGCGCTGCAGCACGCCCAGGCCGGAGCCGTCGGGCAGGTGCATGTCGAGCAGGATGGCGTCGGGGCGGAACTGCCGCGCCAGCTCCAGGCCCTCGTCCGCGCCCGGCGCTACCAGGCCGGCGTAGCCCAGCTCGTGGGCCAGGTCGAAGAGGATACGGGCGAAGCGCGCCTCGTCCTCGACGATCAGCACGCAGCGGCCACCGCGCTCATGCAGCTGCTCGCGGTCATCGGCGAAGGCCGCCGGCGGACGTTGCACCGGCGCATTGGCTGCCACCGGCGCCGCGGCCACCAGAGGTGCTGGCTCGGGCAGTGGCGGCGGCGCGAGCGGCGCCTCGGCGAACTGTTCCGGCAGCAGCAGGGTGAACAGGCTGCCTTCGCCAGGCTGGCTGCTCACCGTGATGCCACCGCCGAGCAGGCGCGCCAGGTCACGCGAGATGGACAGGCCGAGACCGGTGCCGCCGTAGCGGCGATTGGTGGTGCCGTCGGCCTGGCGGAAGGCCTCGAAGATCACTTCCTGCTGGTCCGCAGCGATGCCGATGCCGCTGTCGCGCACGGCGAACGCCAGGGTCTGCGCGTCATGCCGCGCCACGCTGAGGGTAACGCCACCGCGCTCGGTGAACTTGAAGGCATTCGACAGCAGGTTGCGCAGGATCTGCTCCAGGCGCTGGCGGTCGGTGAACAGGCGCTCCGGCACGCCGGCGTGCAGCTCGACGGCGAAGCTCAGGCCGCGTTCGCCAGCCAGCGGCGCGAAGACGTCGCGCAGGCCCTGCAGGGTGCTCGCCAGCGGCGTCGACTCGGGGCGCACCTCGAGCTTGCCGGCCTCGACCTTGGCGATGTCGAGGATGTCGTTGATCAGGTCGAGCAGGTCGTTGCCGGCCGAGTAGATCGAGTCGGCGAACTTCACCTGCTCGGCGTCCAGGTTGCCCTGTGGGTTCTCCGCCAGCAGCTTGGCCAGGATCAGCGAGCTGTTCAGCGGCGTGCGCAGCTCGTGGCTCATGTTGGCGAGGAACTCGGACTTGTAGCGGCTGGCGCGCTGCAGCTCCTCGGCGCGCTCCTCGAGCTGGGCCTGGATGCGGCCCAGGGAGATGTTGCGCTGGTCCAGTTCGTCGCGCTGGTCGGCCAGCACCTGAGTCTGCTCGGAGAGCTTCTCGTTGGTCTGCTCCAGCTCGGCCTGCTGGGTTTCCAGGTGCGCCTGGGATTCCTTGAGCACCCGAGCCTGTTGCTCCAGCTCCTCGTTTGCCGCGCGCAGCTCCTCCTGCTGGGTCTGCAGTTCCTCGTTGAGCTGCTGGGTCTCGGCCAGCACCTCCTGCAGGCGCTGGCGATAACGCGCCGCCTCCAGCGAGGTGCCGATGCTGCTGGCAATGGCCTCGAGAAACTCGCGCGCGCGCTCGCCGAGCGGCTGCATGAAGGCCAGTTCGAGCACGCCGTTGACCCGGTCATCGGCCTGCAGCGGCACCAGCAGCACGCAGTGCGGGCGCCCCTCGCCGAGACCCGAGGCGACCTTGATGTAATCCTCCGGCAGGTTTTCCAGCAGTACCGTGTTGCGGCTCTGGGCGGCCTGGCCGACCAGGCCCTGGTTGGCCATCACCTGCCGCCCGCGCTCCTCGTCGCCCTGGCTGAAACCGTGGGCGGCGATGCGCTGCAGATCACCGGTCTGGCTGTCACGCAGGTACAGCGCGGCAACCACGCAGCCAACGTAGCCGGCGAGGAATTCCAGCGAGCGGTTGGCCAGCTCGGGCACCTGCTGCTGGCCGAGCAGGCGCTCCGTCAGCTGGGTCTGCCCGCCGCGCAGCCAGGCACGCTGGCGCTGCTCCTCGGCGTACTCGTCCTGCTTGGCCATGGCCTGCGAATAGATGCCCGACAGGTTCACCAACTCGCGGCGGCCGAACAGCGCCAGCAGGCCGCTGAACAGGATGCTCACCAGCAGGTAGGCGCCGGTGCCCCAGGTGGTGGTGGCGTTGACGTCGGCGTTGCGCTTCTGCCGCAGCTGGCGTTCGCTGGTGATGAAGTCGTCCATTTCCCGGCGCATGCCGTCGATCAGGCTCTTGCCGCGGCCGCGGCCGACTTCTTCCAGGTAGTCGCCACCGTCACGCCGCGAGCCGATCACTTCCTGGGCGTACTGATCCCACTGCTGCTGCAGCGCCAGCACCCGCTGGGTGCGCTGCACCTGCGCCGGGTTGTCCTCGATGCGCTCGGCAAGCTGCTCCAGCAAAGGACGGAATTTGCTGCGAGACAACTCATAGGGCTCGAGGTATTCCTCCTTGCCGCTGAGCAGGAAGCCGCGCATGCCGGTCTCCATGTCCAGCGTCAGCTTGTAGATCTCGCTGGCGCGGTTGAGCACCTGGTCGGTGTGCTCGACCCAGCGGATCACGTTGAGCAGATAGCCGATCACGGCCGCGAAGAACAGCGCGCTCAACACGCCCAAACCGAGCGGCAGGCCGACGTTGCGATTGAGAATTCGGCGGAACCTTTCCTCGTCCATTGCGGCCTGACTCGACATCTGTACGTCCATTGTGGGTTGACTCGCTGCTTCTGTGGCGGGGCGGCTGTGGCAAACTGACACCGTAGGTTTGCCGAAGTTTGCCAAACAATCGCGCGCGTTGCCGCCCGGATCTAGCCTGAGAAATTGATGAACAGCTACCAGCCCACTATCCGCAAGAGCATCCTGCTGGTCGAAGACGACGATGTCGTGCGCTTCCTCACGGTCGAGATACTCGAGGAATTCGGCTACCAGGTGCAGGCACTGGGCGATGCCAACAGTGCGCTGGAACTGCTGCGCAGCGGCGAACCCTGCGACCTGCTGATGAGCGACGTCGGCCTGCCCGGCCTCAGCGGGCGCGAACTGGTCGAGGCGGCGCGCGAGCTGCGGCCGACCCTGCCGGTGCTGTTCGCCAGTGGTTACAGCGAGCCAGGCCTGCTCGACGATATCCGCCGCAAGCACCCGCAGGCCGCCACCGACAGCATCGTCAAACCCTTCGACTTCGATCAGCTGGCGCGTTGCCTGAGCGAACTGGTCGGCGTCTAGGGCGCGCACTGGCGCCGTTACGGAGCGGCATCTAGTCTGGACTCACCACTAGGAGAAGGAGAGTCCGTTCATGTCTCGTGCCAGTCTGTTCTGCCTGAGCCTGTTCGCCAGCCTGCTGATTGCCGGCTGCGCCAGCAAGACCACCCAGCCCTCGCAGTATTCCGGCTTCCTCGCCGACTATTCGCAGCTGCAACCGGCCAAATCGCCCAGCGGCGCGCCGGTACTGCGCTGGGTTGCGCCAACCTTCAAGCCGGATGCCTATCCGGAGGTCTACGTCGAGAAGCCGGTGTTCTACCCGGCGCCCAAGCCTAGCGACACCGTCAGCCAGGCCACCCTGGACCAGATCAGCGACTACCTGCAGAAGGCCATCGAGCGAGAACTGTCGCAACGCATGCGTATCGTCGATACCCCGACCCGCGACAGCCTGGTATTGCGCAGCGCCATCACCGCAGTGGACAGCTCCGCCGAAGATCTGCACGTCTACGAGGTGATCCCGATCGCCCTGGTACTGGCCGCGGCCAATACCGCCGCCGGCACCCGCGACCGCGACACCAATATCTACCTCGAGCTGGAAGGCGTGGATGCGCGCAACAACGAGCCGATGATCCGCGTGGTACGCAAGGGCCACGGCCTGAAGCTGGAGAACGACAGCACCCAGCTGACCCTCAAGGACATCCAGCCGGCACTGGACTCCTGGGCCAAGGACGCGCGCGCCTTCAAACCATGATGCCGGCCCATCAGGGCAACTGATGGCGATTGCTCCACGTGGCCAGACCCTAGAGTCTGGCCACGTGCCCTTTGGAGATCGCCATGCCCAGCATCAACCCCAGCCCGCAACAGTTGGCCCAGTTCGCCGCCGCGATGCCCGCCGGCCAGCCCATTCTCATGCTCAACCTGCTGCGCTATCGCGACCAGGCTGCCTACTCTGACGCCAGCTCGCACAGCCCCTGCAGCGGCCGCGAAGCCTATGCCCGCTATAGCCGCACGGCGCTGAGCAAGGTGCGCGGTGTGGGCGGTAGCGTGCAGCTGCTGGCCGGCGTCCGCGCCGCACTGATCGCGCCGCAGGATGAACACTGGGATGAAATGCTGCTGGTGAGCTACCCCTCGCCAGAGGCCTTCCTGGCGATGCTCGCCGATCCGGAATATCGCGCCGCCACCGAGCACCGCAGTGCGGCCCTGGCCGACTCGCGGCTGATCGGCTGCCAGCCACCGACGGTCTAGGCCGCCTGACGCTCCAGCAGACGGCGGAACTGTCTGGCGGTCAGCGGCTTGGCGAACAGCCAGCCCTGGCCGCACTCGGCGCCCTGGGCGGCGAGGAACAGCGCCTGGGCCTCGTGCTCGATGCCCTCGGCCACCACCTTCAGCTGCAGCGCCGCCGCCATCTGGATGATGTGCGGCGCCACACCGCTGCTGGCCGCGTCGTGGCCCAGGGCATCGACGAAGGACTTGTCGATCTTCAGCACATCGGCCGGCAGCTCCTGCAGATAGGCCAGGCTGGAGTAGCCGGTGCCGAAATCGTCGATCAGCACGCGGTGACCGCTCTCGCGCAGCTGTGCCAGCACGCCCTTGGCCGCCTGGATGTCGGCCAGGCCGGACTCGGTGACTTCGAAGGCGATCTGCGCCGCGCGCACCTGATACTGCAGCAGCAGGCGTGAGGCCAGCGCGCTGATGCGCGGCTCGGCCACGTCGCAGGCGGCCAGGTTGATCGAGATGTACAGCCCCGGCTGTTCGCGCAGCAGCTCGCCGAGCTGCGCCATCACCTGTTCCAGCATGTAGTCGGTGATCTCGCGGATCTGCCCGCTGCTCTCGGCCATCGGAATGAAATGGTCCGGGCCGAGCAGCTTGCCGTCGGCCCGGCGCCAGCGCACCAGAGCTTCGGCGCCGACGCAGCGGCGGCTGCCAAGGTCGAAGATCGGCTGGTAGCGCACGCGCAGGGCGCGGCGGCGCAAGGCCGAGGTCAGCGAGCCGCCGAGTGACTGGCGATAGCTGACCAGGTGATAGGTGCCGCCGGCCGCCAGCAGGGCCAGCAGCACGGCTACCGGCAGCCAGCCGGCCAGCCCTTCCCGCAGGCGCTGTTGCAGCAGGCTGCGGTCGGCAAACAGCACCAGGTCGAAGTCGGCGCTGGCAGTCGGCATGCGATAGACCAGCTGGCCCGGCGTCACCAGCAGGGTCTGCTCCTGCGGCCAGCCCGCGGCCGGCGGCCAGGTCTGCGGCGTACCCAGCACGGTCAGGGCGGTACCACCATGACGCGGCACGATCAGCAGGCTACCGCCGGGCGGCAGCTCGACCATGTCGGCCAGGTGCCCGCGCGAGGTGGAGAGACGGAAGTAGCCACGCCCGACCACCAGCGCGGCCAGGTCATCGTCGGGTTGCGCGGTGGTGTTCAGCCAGTAGCGCTGCCGCTCGCCTTCCAGGTCCGCCGGGCGTTCGGGGCCGAACGAGCTGCGCCGTGGCGAGGAGGAACAGCGCTGGTCGCCGCCGATGAAAGCCGCCTCGTAGACGAAGCGGTGCTGGAACACCACGCGGCGCAGGGTCTCGACCATGGCCATGTCGCAGCCGCGCAGGGGTTGCTGTTCCAGTTCGTCGAGGGCGCGGCCGAGCTGGCCGAAGATCTGTTCGATACGTTCCAGGAAGCGCTGGCCCTGGGTCTGCAGACGCTCGGCCTCGGCCTGCTGGGCCTGCTGGTTGGCCAGCCACAGCCCCGCGGCACCGAACAGCGCCAGCCCCAGGCAACCGACCAGCAGTGCCGCCGGCCAGGGGCGGAAGATTAGGCGGCGCAGGCTCGGCGACATGATGAAGCTCCCTGAGAGAACCTCTCAGGTATAGCCCAGCGGCTGCGCTGAGCACGGCCTGCAGGCCGCGGCGTGCGTGCCTTGCGACAAACGGCAGGGCGGCCTCAGCGCTGGTTGAGCACCTGCAGGATGGCCGCCGTCTCGGCATCCGGCTCGCCGTCGTAACGCGCCGGACGGTACTTCATCTGCATGGCGATCAGCACGTTGCGAGTGGCCTGGTCGAGCACGCCGGTGCGCGGCACTTCATAGCCAAGCTCGTGCAGCTGCGCCTGGAACCACACCACCTCGGGCAACACGCTGGCGAAGCGCATCTGTTCGCGGCTCACCGCGCCAGCGTCCGGCCAACGGATCAGGCCGGCGTCGGCCAAGCGCTTCCAGGGGAACAGCGGGCCCGGGTCGACCTTGCGCTGCGGGGCGATGTCGCTGTGGCCGATGATGCTGTCGATCGGAAGCTGGTGGCGCTTGACCAGGTCCTTGAGCAGCACGATCAGCGTCTCGATCTGCGCCTCACTGTAGGGCTGCCAGTAGCGCCCGGCCGGGCCCTGGAAGTAGCCCTGGTTGACCAGCTCGATGCCGATGGTGCTGGCGTTGAGCCAGGTCCGCCCCTGCCACTGGCTGTCACCGGCATGCCAGGCGCGGCGATCCTCGTCGACCAGGCGATAGACCTTGGCCGAGCCGTCGTCGATCAGGTAATGGGCGCTGACTTCGCCACGGGTCAGCAGGGCCAGGGAGCGCGCCAGATCCGTGGAGGTGTAGTGCAGCACGATGTACTGCACGCGGCTGCTCTGGCCCTGGGAGCGCAGGCTGTCGTCGATCTGCAGGCCGCCGCCGGCACAGCCGGCGAGGAGCAGAACGGAGAGGGCGAGGCTGAGGAATCTCATCGGTCGCTCGATCAGGGGGTGATGTGCAGGATGCTCTGCAGGTTATCCAGCAGCATGTCGACGCTGAGCATGATCAGCAGCATGCCGGTCAGGCGCTCCACTGCGGTGAGACCGCGCGGGCCGAGGAACTTCTGCAGCCAGGAAGCCTGCAGCAGGATACTGGCGGTGGCCAGCCAGGCCAGGCCGACGGCCAGGTACAGCTCCCACATCGGGCCCTCGTAGGTACTGCGCAGGGTCAGCAGCACCGCCAGCGCCGACGGGCCGGCCACCGCCGGCGTGGCCAGCGGCACCAGCAGCGGCTCGCCGTCCGGCAGGTCGCCGAGCACGCCCTCGGGGCGTGGGAAGATCAGGCGCATGGCGATGATGAACAGGATGATGCCGCCGGCGATGGCGGTGGACTCGCGCGACAGGCCCAGGCCGCTGAGGATCTTGTCGCCGAAGGTGAGGAAGATCATCAGCAGCGCCAGGGCCAGCAGCAGCTCGCGCATGGCCACGCGCATGCGCCGCTCGGGGGCGACGTTCTTCAGCGCGGCGAGGTAGATGGCGATGTTGCCGAAGGGATCGGTGACCAGAAAAACCAGTACGGCGATGCCGAAGATATCCATGCGAAGCTCCTGAACTATCCGCACAGTCTATCTGCCGCCGCCACGCCGGCAAAATGCGAAACCCGTCACGGGCGGCTCTGAGCAGGGGATATCAGGCACAACGCCGGGGATAAACGGCAGTGCAGGTTGGTCATAGCAGCGTATCGTCTAATACATGCCCTCGAGGAGGACCGCCATGCGCCGCGCGCTGCTCTGGTTCAAGCAGGATCTGCGCCTCGACGACCACCCGGCCGTGCAGGCCGCCATGGACGCCGATCGCCTGCTGCCGCTGTACGTCTTCGACCCCGCCCAGCTTCAAGCCGGCTCGTTCGGCAGCCGGCGCCTCGGCGTGCACCGCGCGCGCCTCCTGATGGAGAGCCTGGCCGCCCTCGATGGCGAGCTGCGCCAGCGCGGCTCCGGCCTGCTGGTACTGCAGGGCCGTGCCGAGCAGCTGATTCCGCGCCTGGTCGAGCAGCTCGACCTCGACGAAGTGCTAACCCTGGACGAGATCGCCCCCGAGGAACGCGCCCAGTTGCACGCCCTGCGCCAGGCCCTGGGCGCCGCGCAGCTGCGCGAGCTGCCGGCCAACCACCTGCTGCAGGCCGGCGATCTGCCCAGCGCGGTGCATGCGCTGCCCTCGGTGTTCCGTCAGTTCCGCGAACAGGTCGAGCAGCGCCTGCCGATGTTCCAGCCTCGCCCGGCGCCGGTACGCATGCCGGCCCTGCCGGACAACGCCAGCGCCTACTTCGCCGCCCTGCCCAGCCTGTCCCAGCTCGGCCTGGGCGAGCCGCTCAGCGTTGCCAACAGCGCCTTTCCCTTCTCCGGCGGCGAGCCGGCAGCCCAGGCGCGCCTGCGCGACTACCTGTGGCTGAGCCAGAGCGTGCGCCAGTATCGCGAGACCCGCAACGGCATGATCGGCACCGAGTATTCCTCCAAACTCTCGCCCTGGCTGGCCAATGGCGCCCTGTCGCCGCGCCGGGTGATGGCCGAGCTACGCCGCCACGAGGGGCAATACGGGCAGAACGACTCGACCCAGGCGCTGTGGCAGGAGCTGCTGTGGCGTGACTTCTTCCGCTGGACCCTGGTGCGCCACGGCAGCGCGCTGTTCCGCGCCGACGGCCTCAAGGCCACGGCGCGCGCGCCACGCCAGTGCGACGAACGCTTCGAGCTGTGGACCCAGGGCCGCACCGGCATGCCGCTGGTGGATGCCTGCATGCGCGAACTGGCGGCCACCGGCTACCTGTCCAACCGCGGCCGGCAGATCGCCGCCGGCTACCTGATCGCCGACCTGCAGCAGGACTGGCGGCATGGCGCCGCCTGGTTCGAGGAGCATCTGCTCGACTACGACCCGGCGAGCAACTGGGGCAACTGGGCCTACCTCGCCGGCGTGGCCAGCGATCCGCGCCATCAGCAGCAGGCCAACACCCTGCGCCAGGCCCGCCAGTACGACCCGGCGGCCGCTTATGTCAGCCTCTGGCTACCGGAGCTGCATAGCGTGCCGGCGCACCTGCGGCACACGCCCTTCCTGCTCTCGCACCTGCAGCTGGACGCCATGGGCTACCCGCGCCTGGAGCGTATCCCGGAAGACTGGAAGCCCTATCTGCCCAGCGCCGCCTAGCCCAGCTCGATGCGGTTGCGCCCCGCGCCCTTGGCCCGATACAGGGCCTGGTCGGCGCGGGTGAAGGCCGTCTCGCTGCTCTCGCCGCTGACGAAGGCGGTGAGACCGGCGGAGAGGGTGATGGTCACCGGCTCGCCACGGAAGTGGAAGGGGCACGACTCGATCGCCGTGCGTAGCGTCTCCAGTAGCTGCTGGCCACCGTCCAGGGGCGTGCTGGGCACCAGCAGGACGAACTCCTCGCCGCCGAAGCGGGCGAGGAAGTCGGTCTTGCGCAGGCGCTTGGCCAGCTCACCGGCGATGATCTTCAACACCTTGTCGCCGGCCAGATGGCCGTAGCCGTCATTGATCCGCTTGAAGTGGTCGATGTCCATCACCGCCAGCAGCAGGTCACCGCCGTAACGGCGCCAGCGCGCCAGCTCCAGATCCAGGCGCTCGGCCCAGCCGGCGCGGTTGGCCAGGCCGGTGAGCGGATCGGTGAGGGCCTTCTGCCGCTGCTCCTCGATGTGCTCGCGGAAGCCCTGGGCCTCCTGCTCCATCTCGGCGACCTTCTGCGACAGCGCCTGCAGGCGCTGCGCCACTTCTTCCTCGCGGCCCTCACGCAGGCGCTGGTGGTTGCTGACCGTGCTCAGCAGGCCTTCCAGACGTTGCTCCAGGGTGCGCTTGAGGCCGCTCAGATCGGCCGCCTCCTGCACGCTGGCCTGCAGGTCGCTGACCTGCTCGCGCAGTTCCTGGTTGAAGTTGCGCGCGCTTTCCACCGACTCGCTGTAGCCCTCGTGGGCCTCGGTGAGAGTCCCGAGGAAAGCCGCCAGGCGTTCGTTGAGCTGTTTGAGGTAGCCGGCGAATTCGCGCTGGCCGCTGTCGGTGACAGCCAGCACCAGCACCACCAGGTCGTCCAGCAGCGGCACCAGCTCGTACCAGTTCAACCCGCCCTGCAGGCGCTCGCGCAGGGCCTCGCCCTGGGGCTGGTGATGCAGCGGCAGCTCCAGCTCGTCGAGCAGGCCGAGCAGGCTGCCGGCGATGTGCGGCGCCACGGCGCTGTAGCCAGGCTCCGGGCGCTCGGGCAGGGCGAAGGCGGGGTCGCCGCCATCGCCGGTGATGATGCGCGCGTCCAGCGGCAGGCTGTCGAGACTGGAGGCCAGCGGGGCAGCAACTACTGCAGGGCGAGCAGTGGGTGCCGGCTGGGCTGCGGTCTCCAGCACTTCCGGCACGAGGGCGGAAAGCTTGGGCTCGGCGGCTGCCGCGGCGGCCATTGGCGCAGCAGGCTCCTCAGCCGGGGCGGTGACGACGGGCGCGGCAGGCGCGGGCAGATCGTCATCATCGTCCTCGTCCACATCAGGCGCTGCGACCTGAGCTTTCGCCTCCTGCACTGGAGCTTCACCGGGCTGCGCCTCGGGCGCTGCCTCGTCACGGCTGCCGAACAGGCGCTGCAACAAGCCGGGGCGCTCCACCGGCTCGCTGCCCAGCACGCTAAGAGTCTTGCCCTGCAGGCTGCTCAGTTCGGCCAGCAGGGCCGGCAGTTCACGCGACTGGCTGGCGCGTTCGTCGATGCGCTTGGAGAACTGCTTGAGCGCCTTGCGCACCTCGCGCGGCGGGTCGAGCGCCAGCAGCTGCTGGGTCAGCCCGGTGATGCCGGCGATGTTCTGTTCGATGCGCTGCTGGCGGCGCTGCTCGGAGTCCAGCACGGCCTTTTCCAGGCGCGGAATCAGTGCGGAGAGGCCGGCGTCCATCTTCTCGCCACGGATCAGCTCGCGCAGTTCCTGCATGCATTGGTCGACCGCCTTGTCGCTGCCCTCGGCGGCTAGCGAACTGCGTACCAGGCCGCGGCGCAGCAGGTCGAGGCGCTCGTTCCAGCGCTTCTCCTCCAGCTCCTGCTGCTCGAGGCTCTCCAGATACTTGGCTTTCCAGCGCTGGGCTTCATCGGTCATGGTGGCGATCCAGTGGCAAAGCCACTAAAGCATAGGCAGGTTGCTGCCGGTCGGTAGGCGGATATCCACCGCCACCGGCAAATGGTCGGAAATCGGCTGGCTGAGCACCTCGACCCGCTCCAGCACCAGTTCCGGGCTGAGCAGAATATGATCGAGGCAGCGCTGCGGGCGCCAGCTGGGGAAGGTCGCTTCGACCTGCGGTGCGACCAGGCCGAGGTCACGCAGCGGCGAGTTCTGCAGCAGGTCGACGGCATGGGTGTTCATGTCGCCCATCAGCACCACATGGCGCTGCCCCGCGATCAGCTCACGCACGTAGGCCAGCTGGCGGGTACGGGTGCGCGCGCCCAGCGCCAGGTGCAGGTTCAGCACCACCAGGGCGTCCGCGCCCTCGCCGAAACGCATGAGGATGGCGCCGCGGCCGGGCGGGCCGGGTAGGGGATGGTCTTCCAGTTGATCGGGGCGCAGACGGCTGAGCATGCCGTTGCTGTGCTGGGCCAGGCGTCCGAGGTTGCGGTTGAGCTGCTGGTACCAGTAGGGGAAGGCGCCCAGCTCGGCCAGGCGCTCGACCTGGTTGACGTAGCCCGAGCGCAGGCTACCGCCGTCCACCTCCTGCAGGGCAACCACATCGTAGTCGCCGAGCAGGGCGCCGATGCGCTGCAGGTTGCCGGCCCTGCCCGGGTGCGGCAGCAGATGCTGCCAGCCGCGGGTCAGGTAGTGGTGGTAGCGCTCGGTGCTGATGCCCACCTGAATGTTGAAGCTGAGCAGGCGTAGGCGCCCCTCGCTGCAGCCTCCAGATTCCGTGCAAAGGCCGTTGACCTGCGCTTGGCGCAGGCCCGCGGAACGCCCGGAACTCCAGCGGCGCAGCATAGTGAGGTACTCAGTTGGCGGGACGCTCTTTCTGGATCAGGAAGTCTGCAACTTGCAGAGCTTCGTTCGGACCACCCGAGCTGCGGATGTCGAAGCGGTATTTGCCGCCGACGATCAGCACCGGCACGCCGGTGACCTGATAGGCAGCTGCCAGCTTCTTGGCCTTGGCCATCTGGCCTTTCACGGCGAAGGAGTTGAAGGTGCTGAGGAACTTGTCCTTGTCCACGCCGTGGCCGGCGAGGAACTCGGCCATTTCTTCCGGGGTGGCCAGCTTGCGCTTCTCGACATGGATGGCGTTGAACACGGCCTCATGCACCTGCTTCTCCACACCCATGGATTCCAGGGTGATGAACAGCTGGCCATGCACGTCCCAGATGCCGCCGAACATGGCTGGCACACGCACGAAATTCACGTCTTTTGGCAGCTTCTCGACCCAGGGATTGAGGGTCGGCTCGAACTGGTAGCAGTGCGGGCAGCCGTACCAGAACAGCTCGACCACCTCGATCTTGCCCGGTTGCGAGACCGGTACCGGGCTGCTCAGTTCGACGTACTGGCGGCCGGCCTCGATGCTCTCGGCGTGGGCGCCCAGGCCCAGCAGGCTGAGGCTGGCGAAGGCGGCACTGAGAATCAGGTTACGCATGCAGAACTCCTTGGCGATATGGACCGCGTGAGCGCGGCGACCCGGTTCGACCGATGCCACCACCGCGGGTTCCGGCATTGTAGCGGCAGCACCAACGAAAAAGGGTGGCCGTGGCCACCCTTTTGTTTCCGCTTATCAGTGCTGCTTAGTGCAGGCCCTGGATGTAGTTGGAAACGGCTTCGATATCCTTGTTGCTCAGCTTGGCAGCGATGGCGCGCATGATCATCGCGTCGCCGTCGTTGGTGCGGTTGCCTTCGCGGAAATCGGTCAGCTGCTTGCCGACGTACTGCGCGTGCTGGCCACCCAGGTGCGGGAAGCCGGCAGCGGCCAGGCCTGCGCCGTTCGGCGAGTGGCAACCGGTGCAGGCCGGCATGCCTTCTTCGATCTTGCCGCCACGGAACAGCTCTTCGCCACGCTTGACCACTTTCGGGTCAGCGGCGCCAACGCTCATCTGCTGGCTGGAGAAGTAGGCGGCGATGTCGGCCATGTCCTGGTCGCTGAGGTTGGTCAGCAGGCCGGTCATCTCCAGCACGGTACGCTTGCCGCCCTTGATGTCATGCATCTGCTTGAGCAGGTAGCGTTCGCCCTGGCCGGCCAGCTTGGGGAAGTTCGGCGCGGCGCTGTTGCCGTCGGCACCATGGCAGGCGGCGCAGACGGCAGTCTTGGCCTTGCCGGCCTCGGCATCACCGACGATCTTGCCTGCGTCGGCGGCTTGCGCGGCCACGGAGACGCCCAGGCTCAACAGGAGACTCACGAGTACTTTGTTCATCAGCTAATCCAATAACGGCTAGAGGTAATTAGGTTTTCTTACGGGACTACTCGCTCATCAACTTGATGACGGCCTGGTAGTCCTCGGCACTGCAATCCATGCACAGGCCACGAGGTGGCATGGCATTCAAACCGTTGGTGACGCTCTGTACCATCGCGTCCATGCCCTTGGCCACACGCGGCTCCCAAGCCGCCTTGTCGCCACGCTTCGGCGCCATCGGTAGTTGTCCATTGTGGCAGGCCGCACAGGCCTTGGCATAAACCGCCTCCGGATCCTGCGCCGCATTCGCGACACCCGACAACCACAGCAACACCGCACCAGCAACCAGCACTTTCTTCATAGCCTAACCTCATCAGGGATGGGGAACGGCCTGCGTCTGATCGCGCAGCGGGTTCTGTCTCGTTCCCGGCAGAAGGACAAAGCGCACACAAAATCTGCGGCATTATATACTGGCGTCGCTGAAACGGAAGCGACACCATGCCGCGCCTCGGGGCTTCCCGGGCCCATCACCAGGCTTCCGGCACCCCGCCCATACGGACTCCCCATGTCATCGAAGAACCCCATTCTCGGCCTGTGCCAACAGGCAACCTTCCTCATCAGCGCCGCCAAGGTCGACCAGTGCCCGGACGATTCGGGCCTGGAAGTGGCCTTCGCCGGCCGCTCCAACGCCGGCAAGTCGAGTGCCCTGAACACCCTGACCCACGCCAACCTGGCGCGCACCTCGAAGACTCCGGGGCGCACCCAGCTGCTCAACTTCTTCCGCCTGGACGACGAGCGCCGCCTGGTCGACCTGCCGGGCTACGGCTACGCCAAGGTGCCGATCCCGCTCAAGCAACACTGGCAGAAGCACCTGGAAGCCTACCTGGGCAGCCGCGAGAGCCTGTGCGGGCTGGTGTTGATGATGGACATCCGCCATCCGCTGACCGAGTTCGACAACATGATGCTGGACTGGTCCAAGGCTAGCGGCATGCCGCTGCACATCCTGCTGACCAAGGCCGACAAGCTGACCTTCGGCGCAGCCAAGAACACCTTGCTCAAGGTGCGCCAGGAAATCCGCAAGAGCTGGGGCGACGACGTCGCCAGCATCCAGCTGTTCTCCGCGCCCAAGCGCCAGGGCGTGGAAGAGGCACAGCTGGTCCTGGCCCAATGGCTGGGCCTGCTCGAAGACGAAACAGAGGAAGGCGAAGAAGCCTGAGCCACCAGTTGCCGGGAGCGAGTCCCTGGCACCGCTGGCGATGGCCATAAGGCTCTGAGTCACAGAATTGCAGGCAAAAAAAACCCCGGGCTTCGTATGGGGAGGGAGAAGTCCGGGGTTCAATATTCTGAACCGCTAGGGCGGGGTTCAGAGATCTGCCAACACTAAAACACAGCTAGGAGCATCGAAGGGCTTGCATGCCATTCGTGAACTCTGACCGGCCAATCTGGCGGTTAGTTCAGTTTTTCTTAAATCGCGTTTCTATAAGAAAAAATTAACTCCAGCGAATACGGCATAAGGCATGCGACCTTATGCCGCAGCATTTCAGTGCGCTTCGTCCCAGTTGGCGCCCACACCGGCCTCAACCACCAGCGGTACATCCAGCTCGGCGGCGCCGCTCATCAGCGGCAGCAGACCCGACTTGAGCGCATCGACCTGATCCTCGCGAATCTCCAGCACCAGTTCGTCGTGCACCTGCAGGATGACACGGGCATCCAGGCCGGACTGCGGCAGCCACTGGTCCACGGCTATCATCGCGCGTTTCATGATGTCCGCCGCGGTACCCTGCATCGGCGCGTTGATCGCGGTGCGCTCGGCGCCCTTGCGCAGGGCCGGGTTCTTCGCGTGGATGTCCGGCAGGTACAAACGTCGACCGAACAGAGTTTCGACATAGCCCTGCTGGGTGGCCTGCTCGCGGGTGCGCTCCATGTAGGCCAGCACGCCGGGATAGCGGGCGAAGTAGGTGTCGATATAGGCCTGCGACTGCTTGCGATCGACGCCGATCTGCTTGGCCAGGCCGAAGGCGCTCATGCCGTAGATCAGGCCGAAGTTGATCGCCTTGGCGCTGCGGCGCTGATCATTGCTCACCTGCTCCAGCGGCACGCCGAACACTTCGGCGGCTGTCGCGCGGTGCACGTCGCGGTCATGGCGGAAGGCATCCAGCAAACCCTCGTCCTTGGCCAGGTGGGCCATGATGCGCAGCTCGATCTGCGAGTAGTCCGCCGACATCAGCCTGTAGCCCTTAGGCGCGACGAAGGCCTGGCGGATGCGCCGGCCCTCAGCGGTGCGGATCGGGATGTTCTGCAGGTTCGGGTCGGTGGACGACAGCCGCCCGGTGGCCGCCACCGCCTGGTGGTAGCTGGTGTGGATGCGCCCGGTGCGCGGGTTGATCTGCTCCGGCAGCCGGTCGGTGTAAGTGCTTTTCAGCTTGCTCAGCGAGCGGTATTCCATCAGCAGCTTGGGCAGGGCGTGATCCTGCTCGGCCAGTTCCGCCAGCACGTTCTCGGCGGTGGACGGCTGGCCGGTGGCGGTCTTGCTCAGCACCGGCAGGCCGAGCTTGTCGTAGAGGATGGCGCCGAGTTGCTTGGGCGAGCCCAGGTTGAATTCCTGGCCGGCCAGCTCGAAGGCCTGGCGCTCCAGGGCCACCAGGCGCTCGCCCAGTTCCAGGCTCTGCTGGCCGAGCAGCTTGGCGTCGACCAACGCACCGTTGCGCTCGATACGCGCCAGCACCGGCACCAGCGGCATCTCGATGTCCTTGAGCACCGAGACCAGGCTCGGCGTGGCCGACAGCTTGGCCCACAGGGTCTGGTGCAGGCGCAGGGTCACATCGGCGTCTTCGGCGGCGTAGGGGCCGGCCTGCTCGATGGCGATCTGGTCGAAGGTCAGCTGCTTGGCGCCCTTGCCGGCGATGTCCTCGAAGCGGATGGTGCTGTGCTCCAGGTACTTGAGCGCCAGGCTGTCCATGTCGTGGCGAGTCGCCGTGGAATCCAGCACATAGGATTCGAGCATGGTGTCGAAGGCCAGGCCCTGCACCGCAATCGGCGTCGAGGCGGTGGCCAGCACGTTCATGTCGTACTTGCCGTGCTGGCCGACCTTGGCCTTGGCCGGGTCTTCGAGGATCGGCTTGAGTGCCGTGAGCACGGCGTCGCGATCCAGCTGCTCGGGCACGCCCATATAGGAGTGGGCCAGCGGCACATAGGCCGCCTCGCCAGCAGTGACGGCGAAGGACACGCCAACCACCTGGGCCTGCTGCGGGTCGAGGCTGGTGGTCTCGGTATCGAAGGCGATCAGCTCGGCGGCTTGCAGCTTCTGCAGCCAGGCATCGAAGGCGGCCTGGGTCAGCACGGTTTCATAGCGCGACTCGGCGGCCGGCTCTTCGGCAGCATCGTCCGCCACCGTCGTTTCCGGCTGATCGAACAGACCGCCAGTGGGCGCCGGCACCGTGGCCGGGCGCGCCTTGGGCTGCTGGCGCTGCAGCTCGTCGAGCCAGCCCTTGAACTCCAGCTCGGTATAGAGGGTAACCAGCGCGGCGCGGTCCGCCTCGCCGGGGTAGAGATCGTCGACGCCGACCTCCAGCTCGACATCGGTCTTGATGGTCGCCAGCTGGTAGGAGAGGAAGGCCATGTCCTTGTGCTCGGCGAGCTTGGCCGGCAGGGTCTTGGCGCCACGGATCGGCAGCTCGGGAACCTTGTCCAGGCTGGCATAGAGCACGTCGAGGCCGCCGCCAACGCCGACCAGCAGGCCCAGCGCGGTCTTCTCGCCGACGCCCGGCACGCCGGGAATGTTGTCGACCTTGTCGCCCATCAGGGCCAGGTAATCGATGATCAGCTCGGGGCCGACGCCGAATTTCTCGCGCACGCCCTCGATGTCGTAGACGCTGCCGGTCATGGTGTTGACCAGGGTGACGTGCGGGCAGACCAGCTGGGCCATGTCCTTGTCACCGGTGGAGATCACCACGTCGCGGCCGAGCGCGGCGGTCTGCCGGGCCAGGGTGCCGATCACGTCGTCGGCCTCCACGCCTTCCACGCATAGCAGCGGGTAGCCGAGGGCGCGCACGGCGGCGTGCAGCGGCTCGACCTGGCCGCGCAGCTCATCAGGCATCGGCGGGCGATTGGCTTTGTACTCGGCGAACATGGCGTCGCGGAAAGTGCCGCCCTTGGCATCGAACACCACGGCGAAGGGGCTGTCCGGGTACTGCTTGCGCAGGCTCTTGAGCATGTTCAGCACGCCCTTCACCGCGCCGGTCTGCAAACCCTTGGAGTTGGCCAGCGGCGGCAGGGCGTGGAAGGCGCGATAGAGATAAGAAGAGCCGTCGACCAGAACCAGAGGGGCGTTGGACATGCGCAGAATCAACCTTTTGCCGGGGGCGGGCGCTAGAATGAACGCACCAACCTGAAGAAAGGGACAAGGTTACCATGCGCATGCTCACCCGCCTGACTCTGGCCGCCCTGCTGGCCGCCAGCCCGATGCTCGCCATGGCAGAGGAAGAGGTCACCGGCGACCCGGACGTGACCATCCGCCAGGATGGCGACAAGACCATCACCGAATACCGGCAGAATGGTTTCCTCTATGCCATCAAGGTCACGCCGAAGAACGGCAAGCCGTACTTCCTGGTGCGCGCCGACGGCAGCGAGGGCAACTTCATCCGCTCCGACCAGCCGGACATGCTGATTCCCGCCTGGGAAATCTTCAGCTGGTAAGCGCCCATGTCCGTCTTCACGCCCCTCGAACGCCATGAGCTGGAAGCCTTTCTCGAACCCTACGGGCTCGGCCGCCTGAAGGACTTCCAGGGCATCGCCGCCGGCACCGAGAACAGCAACTTCTTCATCAGCCTGGAGGGCGGCGAGTTCGTCCTCACCCTGGTGGAGCGCGGCCCGCGCGCCGACATGCCGTTCTTCATCGCCCTGCTCGAGCGCCTGCACCAGGCCGGCCTGCCGGTGCCCTATGCGGTGCCGACGCGCAGCGGCGAGGCCCTGCGCGAGCTGGCCGAAAAGCCGGCGATCCTGCAGCCGCGCCTGGCCGGCAAGCACGTCAGCCAGCCCAACGCCCATCACTGTGCGGAAGTCGGCACCTGGCTGGCGCGTCTGCACCTGGCGACCCGCGACAACATTCTCGAGCGACGCAGCGACCGTGGTCTCGACTGGATGCTGGAAGAGGGGCCGATGCTGGCGCTGGAGCTGCACGACGAACAGCTACCGCTGCTGCGCGACAGCCTGCATGAGATCGGCGAGCTGAAGGCGCGCATCCTCGCCCTGCCGCGGGCCAACCTGCATGCCGACCTGTTCCGCGACAACGCGCTGTTCGACGGCAACCAGCTGGCCGGGGTGATCGACTTCTACAACGCCTGCTCGGGGCCGATGCTCTATGACCTGGCGATCACCCTCAACGACTGGTGCTCGCAGGCCGACGACGACCTCGACCTGGCCCGTGGCCGCGCGCTGCTCGGCGCCTATGCCGCGCTGCGCCCCTTCACCCGTGCCGAAGCCGAGCTGTGGCCGGCCATGCTGCGCATCGCCTGCCTGCGTTTCTGGTTGTCGCGGCTGATCGCCGCCCGCCGCTTCCAGGGGCGCGACGTGCTGGTCAAGGACCCCGCCGAGTTCCAGCGCCGCCTGGCGCGTCGCCAGCAGGTCAATCTGCCGTTGCCGTTCGCCCTCTGAGGGCGAACGCTCACAGGCTCTCAAGGCAGCCGGCCAAGCCGCCGGCCAGATCCTCCAGCAACTGCTCGTAGCTCGGCGCCTTGGCGCCCAGCGCATCCAGTTCGGCCAGCTTGACCGGCAGGCCGCTGGACAGCGTCTCGGCCAGGCGCGGGCGCAGTGGCGGTTCGCTGAACACGCAGGCTGCACCGGCCGCCTTGAGCCGCTCACGCATGGCGGCGACCTGGCGCGCCCCCGGCTGCACCTCACTGGCGGCGCTGAACACGCCGGCGTGCTGCAGGCCGTAGGCGGCTTCGAAATAGTCGAAGGCCTGGTGGAAGACGAAGAACGGCTTGCTCGCCAGCGGCGCCAGACGCGCCTTCAGCTCGCCATCGAGGCCACTCAGGCGCTGCTCGAAAGCCGCCAGGTTGGCCTGGTAGCGCGCGGCATTGGCCGGATCGGCGCCGGCCAGATCGGCGGCCATCTTCGCCGCGATCACCTGGGCATTGGCCGGCAGCAGCCAGAGGTGAGCGTCGAGGCTGCCGGGGCGATGGTCGTGGTCATGCTCGTCGGCGTCGGGTTCGTCGGCGTGCTCATGCTCGTGCCCGGCGCCCTCGCCGAAGTGGCGCAGGGTCAGGCCTGGCAATGCCTGCACGGCGACGTTCGGCTTGTCGCGGCCCGTCAGCACGCGCGGCAGGAAGGTCTCCATGTCCGGGCCGATCCAGTACAGTAGGTCGGCGCTCTGCACCCGGCGCACATCCGACGGACGCAGGGCGAAGTGGTGCGGCGAAGCGCCAGGCGGCAGCAGCACCTCGGGCTGGCCGAGGCCGTCCTGCACGGCGGCGGCGATCAGCTGCAGCGGCTTGATGCTGGTCAGCACCCGCACTTCGGCGGCCTGTACGGCCAAACTGGAGAGGAAAAGGGCGATAAAAGCAGCGAAACGGAACACGACGGCAAGACTCGCAGGACAAAAGAGTTATAGAATAACGTCTCTTCATCCGGACGTCTCGCCATGTTCAAGCCCGTCACCGGCAATACCCCGCTGGCCTGCCTGCCGCACGACCATTCGCGCTGCGTCGCCGACGCCCTGGCCGAGGCCGAGCAGATCTGCGCCAGCCAGGGCACGCGCCTGACCGCGCTGCGCAAGCGCGTGCTGGAACTGGTCTGGGCCAGCCACAAGCCGCTCGGCGCCTATGACATCCTCGCCGTACTGAGCGAGGAAGACGGCCGCCGCGCGGCGCCACCGACCGTCTATCGGGCGCTGGACTTCCTCCTGGAGAACGGTCTGGTCCACCGCATCGCTTCGCTCAACGCCTTCATCGGCTGCGTGCATCCGGGCGAACTGCACCAGGGCCAGTTCCTCATCTGCAAGGCCTGCCACACCGCCATCGAGCTGGAACAGCCGGCCATCAGCCAGGCCATCGTCAGCGGCGCAGACGAAGTGGGCTTCGTCGTTGAGAGCCAGACCGTCGAAGTGGTCGGCCTGTGCGCCGGCTGCCGGAAGGCCGCATGAGCGAGGCACTGATCCAGCTGGAAAACGTCGGCGTGGCCTTCTCCGGCCAGCCAGTGTTGCAGCAGGTGCAACTGGCGCTGCGCCCCGGCGAGATCGTCACCCTGATCGGCCCCAACGGCGCCGGCAAGACCACCCTGGTGCGCACCGTGCTCGGCCTGCTCAAGCCGGACAGCGGCACGGTGCGGCGCAAACCGCGCCTGCGCATCGGCTACATGCCGCAGAAGCTGCATGTCGACCCGACCCTGCCGCTCTCGGTGCTGCGCTTCCTGCGCCTGGTGCCCGGCGTCGACCGCGCTGCGGCGCAAAGTGCGCTGGAGGAAGTCGGCGCCAGCCAGGTGATCGACAGCCCGCTGCAAAGCATCTCCGGCGGCGAACTGCAGCGCGTGCTGCTGGCCCGCGCACTGCTGCGCGAGCCGGAACTGCTGGTGCTCGACGAGCCGGTGCAGGGCGTCGACGTCGCCGGCCAGGCCGAGCTGTACCGCCTGATCACCCAGCTGCGCGACCGCCACGGCTGCGGCGTGCTGATGGTGTCGCACGACCTGCACCTGGTGATGAGCGCCACCGACCAGGTGGTCTGCCTCAACCGCCACGTATGCTGCTCGGGCCATCCGGAGCAGGTCAGCAATGACCCGGCCTTCGTCGAGCTGTTCGGCCAGGACGCCAAGAGCCTGGCCATCTACCACCACCATCACGACCACAGCCACGACCTGCATGGCGAAGTGGTCGCCGAACCCGGCCTGCGCATCCACGGCCAGGTCCATGTCCACGGTCCAGGCTGCAAACACTGATGCCCGATTTCCTGCTCAACGCGTTGCTCGCCGGCCTGGCCCTGGCATTGGTCGCCGGCCCGCTCGGCTCCTTCGTCGTGTGGCGACGCATGGCCTATTTCGGCGACACCCTGTCGCATGCCGCGCTGCTCGGCGTGGCCCTGGGCTTCCTGCTCGACCTCAGCCCGACCCTGGCGGTGACCGCCGGCTGCCTGTTGCTCGCCGTGCTGCTGGTCACCCTGCAACAGCGCCAGCCCCTGGCCTCGGACACCCTGCTCGGCATCCTGGCGCCGACCACCCTGTCGCTAGGTCTGGTAGTACTGAGCTTTATGGACGAGGTGCGCATCGACCTGATGGGCTACCTGTTCGGCGACCTGCTGGCAGTCAGCAGCACCGATCTGGCCTGGATCCTCGGCGGTAGCGCCCTGGTCCTGGCCCTGCTGCTGCCGCTGTGGCGGCGCCTGCTGGCGATCACCGTGCACGAGGAGCTGGCGCGGGTCGAGGGCCTGCCTGTGGCCGGCCTGCGCCTGGCGCTGATGCTGCTGATCGCCGTGGTCATCGCCGTGGCCATGAAGATAGTCGGGGTGCTGCTGATCACCTCGCTGCTGATCATTCCCGCCGCCGCCGCCCAGCGCCACGCGCGCACGCCGGAGCAAATGGCCATCGGCGCCAGCCTGCTGGGCATGCTCGCCGTGTGCGGTGGGCTGGCGCTGTCCTGGTACCAGGACACCCCGGCCGGGCCGTCGATCGTGGTCAGTGCCGCGGCATTGTTTCTTCTAGGCTTTGCTCTGCCGCGTCGCGCCCGTTAGGATTGACCGTTTTTCGCGCAAAGCGAAACGAACAAAAACCATACGGTCACGACATGAACAAAATAACGAGCAGCATCTCTGCCGCCGCCCTGTGCCTGCTGATGAACCAGGCCCACGCCGAATTCTGGACCGTGGATGCCCTGGTCAAGGAGTTCAATCAGATCTCCGCGCAGATCGACCGCGGCGAACTTGATGCCGCCGAGCGCGCACTGCAGAACGTCAGCCAGCACACTGCGGGCAACGACACCCGCGTCGGCCAATACCAGCGCGAGCTGGCCAAGGCCTACCTGCAGCGGGGCAAGCAGCAGCTGCAAGTTGGTGATGCCAACGCTGCCGAGGCGACCCTGGGCAAGGGCCAGGCCAGCCTGGCCGCCGCCTCGCCGGAGCTGAAGCAGCAGTACCAGGCCACCCTGGACGCCGCCCGCGTCGATACTCAGGCCGTGGCCCGCCGCGAAGCCGAGGCGGCCAAAGCCCGGCAGGACGCGGAAGCCGCTCGCCAACGCCAACTGGCCGAACAGAAGGCCGCCGCCGAACGCGAAGCGCGCGCCCGCCAGGCCCAAGCCCAGGTGCAAGTGAAGGCCGAACAGCCGAAGCCGGCACCCGTGGCCCAGGCCGCCCCGGCCAAGCCGCGTGCCCAGCTGATCGACCCGAGCGCCGCCAGCAGCAGCGTGCCCATGCCGATGCTCGACGCCAATGACCGCAACGCCCTGCGCGACCTGCTGGATAAGGTCGCCGCCGACGTGGTGGCCTTCGACTGCGCGGTACGCCTGGAAGTGCGCGAGGCCAAAGACTACCCCTTCGTCGCCGCCCTGCTCTCGGCGCGGATCAAGAAGCTCGATCCGGGCTTCGCCCCGCAGCTGTCGCCGCTGCTCAAGCCGGACCAGGAGCCACGCCTGGTACTCAGCCCGCAAAGCAACGGCTGAGGCTGCGCGAGGTCACGACGGCCGCCCGAGGGGCGGCCGTTTCGTTTTTATGCTTTTCTGAAAGCTGCCGAAGCCAAGAAAGACTAAGAGCGCATAAACAAAACAGCTAGAATGCGCGGCTTTCGGCCAACCGCCTACGCTTGCTGAAATCGCCGGCCCCACCCTCTTGCCGGCAGACAGCCCCAACGTACCCACAAGGTTCGCTCAGTGATCGAGTTCCACCACGTCCAGAAGACCTATCGGGTCTCCGGGCGGGACGTTCCCGCCCTGCAGTCCACCGACCTGCGCATCGAGCAGGGCCAGGTGTTCGGCCTGATCGGCCATTCCGGCGCCGGCAAGAGTACCCTGCTGCGCCTGATCAACCGCCTGGAAGAACCCAGTGCCGGGCGCATCGTCATCGATGGCGTCGACGTCACCGCTCTCGGTGCCGACGGCCTGCGCCGCTTCCGCCGCCAGGTCGGAATGATCTTCCAGCACTTCAACCTGCTCTCCTCCAAGACCGTGGCCGCCAACGTGGCCATGCCGCTGGAGCTGGCGGGCGAACTGGGTCGCGCCGAGATCAACCAGCGCGTCGCCGAACTACTGGCCCGAGTCGGCCTCACCGAGCATGCCGACAAATACCCGGCGCAGCTGTCCGGCGGCCAGAAGCAGCGCGTCGGTATCGCCCGCGCCCTGGCCACCCGACCGAAGATCCTGCTCTGCGACGAGGCCACCAGCGCCCTCGACCCGCAGACCACCAGCCAGGTCCTGCAGCTGCTGGCCGAGATCAACCGCGAGCTGGGCCTGACCATCGTCCTCATCACCCATGAAATGGACGTAATCCGCCGGGTCTGCGACCAGGTGGCGGTAATGGACGGCGGGCGCATCGTCGAACAGGGCCCGGTGGCCCAGGTGTTCCTCCACCCGCAGCACGAGACCACGCGCCGCTTCGTGCTGGAAGACGAGCAGGTCGACGAGAGCGAACAGCGCGACGACTTCGCCCATGTCGACGGCCGCATCCTGCGCCTGACCTTCCAGGGCGAGGCCACCTACGCGCCGCTGCTCGGCACCGTGGCCCGTGAGACCGGGGTCGACTACAGCATCCTCGCCGGGCGCATCGACCGCATCAAGGACACCCCCTACGGCCAGCTGACCCTGGCCCTGACCGGCGGCGACATCGACGCCGCGCTGGCGCGCTTCCAGGCCGCCGACGTGCACCTGGAGGTACTGCGCTGATGTTCGAGCAACTGCTACCCAACGTCGACTGGCAGGAAATCGGCTACGCCAGCCTCGACACCCTCAACATGCTCGGCGGTGCCACCCTGTTCACCGTGCTGCTCGGCCTGCCGCTCGGCGTGCTGCTGTTCCTCACCGGCCCGCGGCAGATGTTCGAGCAGCGCGCGCTGTACGGCGTGCTGTCGCTGGTGGTCAACGTGCTGCGCTCGGTGCCGTTCGTGATCCTGCTGATCCTGATGATCCCGCTGACCGTGCTGATCACCGGCACCTCGCTGGGCGTTGCCGGCGCCATCCCGCCGCTGGTGGTGGGCGCCACGCCGTTCTTCGCCCGCCTGGTGGAGACCGCGCTGCGCGAGGTCGACCGCGGCATCATCGAAGCGACCCAGGCGATGGGCGCCAGCACCCTGCAGATCATCTTCCGCGCCCTGCTGCCGGAAGCGCTGCCGGGGCTGATCGCGGCCACCACCGTGACCGCCATTACCCTGGTCTCCTACACCGCGATGAGCGGCCTGATCGGCGGTGGCGGTCTCGGCGACCTGGCCGTGCGCTACGGCTACCAGCGCTACCAGCCGGACGTGATGGCGGTGACCGTCATCCTCCTGCTGATCCTGGTGCAGGTCCTGCAGATGGTCGGCGACAAGCTGGTCATCCATTTCTCGCGCAAGTAACGAATTCGCAACACCTAGAACAGCGGGCGACCGGCCACCCGTCGGACCCCGCGCCATATCCCACAAGGAGCTGAACATGAAGAAACTGCTGACTGCCCTGGCCGCCGCTGCGGCCCTCACCTCCGCCGCCGCCCATGCTGGCGAGATCAGCGTCGCGGCCACCGCCGTGCCGCATGCGGAGCTCCTCGAATTCGTCAAACCGGCCCTGGCCAAAGAAGGCGTCGAGCTGAAGATCAAGGTCTTCACCGACTACGTGCAGCCCAACGTGCAGGTCGCCGAAGGCCGCCTGGACGCCAACTTCTTCCAGCACCAGCCGTACCTGGACGAGTTCAACGCCTCGCGTGGCACCAGCCTGGTGAGCATCGCCGGCGTACACGTCGAGCCCTTCGGCGCCTACTCCAGCAAGATCAAGAATCTCGCCGACCTGCCGCAAGGCGCCCAGGTCGTGATCCCCAACGACGCCACCAACGGCGGCCGTGCACTGCTGCTGCTGCAAAAGGCTGGCGTGATCAAGCTGAAGGACGGCGCCGGCATCACCGCCACCGTCAAGGACATCGCCGAGAACCCGAAGGCGATCAAGGTGCGTGAGCTGGAAGCGGCCACCCTGCCGCGCGTGCTGGCCCAGGTCGACCTGGCCCTGATCAACACCAACTATGCCCTGGAAGCCGGCCTCAATCCGACCAAGGACGCCCTGGTGATCGAAGGCGCCGACTCGCCGTACGTCAACATCCTGGTCACCACCAGCGAGAAGAAGGACAACGCCGACCTGCAGAAACTGGCCAAGGCCCTGCACACCCCGGAAGTGAAGAAATTCATCGCCGACAAGTACAAGGGTGCCGTGGTGCCGGCGTTCTGATCGCCGTCAGCTGCCAAGAAAAAGCCCGCTCATCGAGCGGGCTTTTTTCATTCCGGATGGCGCCACAACCACAGCGCCAGCCAGAGGAACCAGAGTAGGGCAAGCAGCGAGGCGGGCATGCTCCAGTTCATCGCCCGTTCGGAGAAGCCGTCGTGCCCCTGCAGCAGGGCGGCCAGCAGATTGGCGCCCCCGGCCAGCAGCACACCGAGCGCCAGGCTGCGCGGCGCCGGGCGGCTCAGCCACAGCGCCGGTGCATAGAACAGCAGGCTGATGGCAAAGCTCAGGCCGAACAGTGCGGCCAGGCCCGCCTCGATCTGCCGTACGCCGAAGGTGGCGGCAAACAGCTGAGCCTTGAGCGGCTCCTCGGCCCGGGCCCACTGGTCGACCATCAGCTTGAGCGCCACGCCATCCACCGCTTGCAGGGCGAAGGCCAGGGCCAGGCTGGCCACGGCGCAGGCGGCACCGAACAGAGCCCAGACTCCGGCCTTGCCATCACGCAGGCGCCAGGCCAGGGCCAGCAGGGCGAGTACGCCGAGCAGCACGCCCAATAGCTGGATCAGGTGGCTGCTCAGCCAGTGGTGGTCGGCGGCGTATTCGGCGAAGGCCGCGGCGGCGTCCCAGGGCGGCTCCTGCATCGGGTGCAGCAGGGTGCCGAGCAGCAACAGCAAGGCGCCGAGCAGGGCGGCCACGGCGCCCAGGCGCGAGCAGTAGCGCGTATCGGGCATGGCGCCTCAGCCGCCGCTCTGCAGCAGGCCCGGCAGTTGGGCAGCCAGCTTGTCGTTGTTCACCGGCGCGCGGATGAAGCCACGCTGGGTGCCATCCGGGCCGATGATCACCAGGTTGCCGCTGTGGTCGACGGTGTAGTTTTCCTTGCTGGTGTCGGCCGGGATGTAGGGAATGCTCACGGCGCTGGCCAGCGCCTGGATGTTTTCCTGGCTACCGGTCAGGCCCTGGAAGCCGGGATCGAAGAAGCCCAGGTATTTCTTCAGCTGCTCGGGGGTGTCGCGGTGCGGGTCGACCGTCACCAGCACCACGCTCAGCTTGTCCTTGGCCTCGGCCGGCAGCATGCCCTGCAGCTGGCGCAGCTGCGCCAGGGTGGCCGGGCAGATGTCCGGGCAGAAGGTGTAGCCGAAGAACAGCAGGCTCCACTTGTCCTTGAGCTGGTCCAGTTGCACCGGTTTGCCATCCTGGTCGGTCAGCGCCAGGCCCGGCAGGGTGCGGCTCTGCGGCAGCAGGACGATACCGGCGTCGAGCAGGGCCACCTTGTCGGTGCCATCGCCCTTGCTGTTCAGCACCTTGTTGACGGTAAGGCCCAGAATCAGGGCGACGACGGCGGCGAGGACGATAACGGTCTTCTGGGTACGGCTCATGAAATCTCTCTTCGGCTCGGCGGACGAGCTGGTCGTTCGCCGCTATCGAGGGCTGCGGCTCACAGGTTGAGCAGCAGGTAATGGTCTGCCAGCAAGGCGATGAACAGCAGGAACAGGTACCAGATACTGTACTTGAAGGTGTTGATCGCCGCGTGCGGTCGGCTGTCACGGTACAGCACCACAGCCCAGAACATGAAGCGCCCGCCAAGCACCAGCGCGGCGGCGAGGTAGAGCGGCCCACTCATGTGGATGGCATAGGGCAGCAGGGTCACCGCGAGCATCACCGCGGTGTACAGCAGGATGTGTACCTTGGTGTAGTGCTCACCGTGGGTCACCGGCAGCATCGGAATGTCGGCCTTGGCGTACTCCTCCTTGCGGTGGATGGCCAGGGCCCAGAAATGCGGCGGGGTCCAGGCGAAGATAATCAGCACCAGCAGCAGCGGCTCGGCGCTCAGGTGCCCGGTAGTGGCGACCCAGCCGAGCAGTGGCGGCGCGGCGCCGGCCAGGCCGCCGATCACGATGTTCTGCGGCGTGGCGCGCTTGAGGAAGCCGGTGTAGAGCACTGCATAGCCGAGCAGCGAGGCCAGGGTCAGCCAGGCGGTCAGCTCGTTGGTGAAGGCCAGCAACAGCGCCTGGCCGGCCACCGCCAGCAGCAGGGCGAAGCCCAGCGCCGCCGGCACCGAGACACGCCCGGTGGTGACCGGGCGCTTGTGGGTACGCGCCATGATCGAGTCGATACGCCGGTCGACCACATGGTTGACCGCCGCCGCCGCACCGGCGCACAGGCCGATGCCGAGGTTGCCGAACACCAGCACGGTCCAGGGCACGCCGGCGCGGGTGGCGAGGAACATGCCGACCAGCGAGGTGATCAGCATCAGCAGCACCACCCGGGGCTTGGTCAGCTCCAGGTAGTCGCGCCAGCTGGCGGATTCGGAGTGGGCTCGCAGCGCAGTAGCCATGGCGTATCTCCTCTGCTTATTTGCCAACCGGCGCCAGGACGCTGGCGACGGTCGCCGCACGCGCCGCGCGAGCAGAGCTCGTGACACGGCGCAGGCGATAGTTGATCAGGACCAGTACCAGCAGCAGCGTGGCGCCACCGGCGTTGTGCGCCACCGCCACCGCTAGCGGCAGGTGCAGCAGCACATTGCTCACGCCCAGGCTGACCTGCACGGCCAGGGCCAGCAGCAACAGGCCGGCCAGGCGGCCGAGACCGGCGGCACGCAGGCGCCAGGCCAGCAGTAGCAGAACCAGGCTGAGTACCACGGCGCCCAGCCTGTGGGTCATATGGATAGCGGTGCGCGCGTCGCTGTCGAGCTGGCCGCCGAGGTAGTTGGGGCCGATATGCTGGGTCAGGTGGAAGCCGTTGGCGAAGTCCATCGCCGGCCACCACTCGCCGTGGCAGGTCGGTAGATCGACGCAGGCCACCGCCGCGTAGTTGGAGCTGACCCAGCCGCCCAGGGCGATCTGCCCGATCGCCAGAAGCAGTGCCGCACCAGCCAACAGACGCAGACGTGCCGACAGCTGCGCCAGCGGCGATAACGCTCCAGACAAACGCAGGGTCAGCAGGAACAACAGCGCCAGGGTGGTGAAGCCGCCGAGCAGATGGGCAGTGACCACCTGCGGCCAGAGCTGGAGGGTCACCGTCCACATGCCGAAGGCGGCCTGGGCAGTGACCACGCCGAGCAGCAGCAGCGGTAATTTCAGCGGCTGGCCATCGCTGCCGCGACGACGCAGGGCTTGCACGGCCAGACCGAGGATGACCAGGCCCAGGGTGCCGGCGAAGTAGCGATGGACCATCTCGTTCCAGCCCTTCTCCACCTCCACCGGCGCATGGGGGAAGCGCTCCTCGGCCAGAGTCTGCTTGTGCTCGCTCATCGGCACGCCGATGAAGCCGTAGCAGCCCGGCCAATCCGGGCAGCCGAGGCCGGCGTGGGTCAGCCGGGTATAGGCACCGAGCAGTACCACCACCACCGCCAGGGCGGTGGCGAACAGGGCCAGACGGTAGCCGGGCAGGGTCTTGCGTTCACTCATCCAGGGCCTCTCTTGTTCTTCTTATATGGGGCAGAGCCGTTGCATCAGCCGATCTGCGACAGCTTCAGCAACAGGCGCACGTCGTTGAGGATGTCCTTGCCCTTGGTCTTGCCGTCGTAGCGCAGCACCAGGTTGCCATTCGGGTCGACTATCCACAGCTGCGCGCCCTGACCGGCCGGCACGGCCTTGTCGTAGCGCAGGCTGTCCAGCGAGTAGCGGCCCAGTTGCGGGTATTCGCGCTTGAGCTGGGCGTCGTAGTCGTCGGCCAGTGGCCGGCTCACCGCCAGGCCATGGGCGGCACGCGAGGCGTCGCGGTTGAGGCCGATATGGATCTGCCGGGCGGTGTAGACCAGTTGGCGGCAATCCTCGGCGCAGTCGCCGTCGCTGGTGACCAGCAATTGCCAGCGCTCCTGCGCGGCGGCGCTGATGCCGATATCGGCCAGCTGGCTGCCGTCGCCGATCAGGGTGCCGTGATAGTTGCGCCCGTCCGGCACCCAGAAGCGCCATTGGTACATGGCGGTGGCGAGGATCATCGGGCCGATCGCCACCAGCAGCAGCAGGATCAGCTTCCAGCGCCCGCGGCCGCGGGCCGGCGGCGCCTCAGGAGTGGAAAGGGCCGGATTCATGGCTGGGCTCATGCTGTTTCTCCCGCGCAGACTGTCTTGAGTTGTGGATACCGAGATAGAGGTAAAGGCAGACCAGTGCCGCGGCCAGGGCGAACCACTGCACGGCGTAGCCGCTGTGTTTTTCCGGGCCCATGGCCACCAGCGGCCACTCGGCCTGGTAGGCGGCGGGGCCGGGTTCGAGGCGCACCTCGTAGGCCATGCCACCGCGACCGAGCTGGCGCCATAGGCGCTCCGGCTCCACCGCGGTGATCAGCCGCGGCCAGTCGCCGCCGGCCGGATCGGCGCGCAGCTGGAAGGCGTCGCCGAGCGGGACATGCACCCGCGCCAGCAGCTCCAGCGGTTGTTCGGGGGTGGTGAATTGCGGCGGTGTGCGCCGGTCCGGCCAGGGTAGCCAGCCACGATTGACCAGCAGCCAGAGCCCGGAGGCCTGGTCGTAGAAAGGTTGCAGCAGCTCGACGCCGACCTGGCCGCCGCGCTGGCGGTTGTCCAGCAGCAGGCTGTGGCGCTCGTCGAACTGGCCGCGCAGGCGGATGCGCAGATGGGCGAGGTCAGCGCGCCGTTCCAGCTCGCTCACGCTGATGGGTGCGGCATGCTCGCGGGCGGCGAAGTCGGCGAGCAGCACGCGCTTCTCCTCGGCCCGCGACAGTTGCCAGAAGCCCAGGCCGAGCAACAGCGGCAGCAGCAGCGCCACCGCGATGCTGGGCAACAGCCCTGGGCGAAAGCCGTTCATGACCTTCCCCCGAAGGCCTGGGTGCGGCTGGCTATACTCGAACTGCACACCATCTCCCCCATCTCCGGAGTCACGCATGCTCAAGGCCGCGATCATCCTCTTGCTGCTGGCCACCCTGGTCAGCCTGTTCAGTGGCCTGTTCTTCCTGGTCAAGGACGAGGGCCGCGGCTCGCGGGTGGTCAATGCCCTGACCATCCGCGTGATCCTGGCCGCCTTGACCCTGGCCCTGGTGGCCTGGGGTTTCTACAGCGGCCAGTTGGTCTCTCACGTCACCTGGTGAATCACAGCACGTAGACGAAAACGAACAGGCCGATCCACACCACGTCGACGAAGTGCCAGTACCAGCTGGCCGCCTCGAAGCCGAAGTGGTGATCGGCGTCGAAGTGCCCGCGCAGGATGCGGATCAGCATGATCGAGAGGATCAGCGCACCGAGCGTCACGTGGGCGCCGTGGAAACCGGTAAGCATGAAGAAAGTCGCGCCGTAGATGCCCGAGCCGAGGGTCAGGCCCAGCTCATTGTAGGCATGCACGTATTCCTCGACCTGCAGGCACAGGAAGGCGATGCCGAGCGCCACGGTCAGCGCCAGCCAGATCTTCAGCTGCTTGCGGTGGTTCTTCTTCAGCGCGTGGTGGGCGAAGGTCACGGTGAAGCTGGAGGTCACCAGCAGGATGGTGTTGAGCAGCGGCAGCCCCCAGGCCGAGATCACCCCGCTGGGCGCCGGGTAGAGTTTCGGGTCCGGGTTGTTCAGCAGCGGCCAGGTGTACTCGAAGTTCGGCCACAGCATGTTGGCCACACCCTTGTCGCCCTCGCCACCGAGCCAGGGCCCGGCCCACATACGGACATAGAACAGGGCACCGAAGAAGGCGGCGAAGAACATCACCTCGGAGAAGATGAACCAGCTCATGCCCCAGCGGAACGAGCGATCCATCTGCGGGCTGTAAAGCCCTTCGCGGCTCTCCTTGATCACGTTGCCGAACCAGCCGAACAGCATGTAGGCGAGGATCAGACCGCCGACGAAGAAGATCAGCGGGCCGTTGGACTCGGCGCGGTCGGCCTTGAGGTCGTTGAACCAGGTGCCGACGCCGTAGACGGTGGTGAGCATGCCGATGGTGGCGATGATCGGCCACTTGCTCTGGGCGGGAACGTAGTAGTTCTCGTGACTCGACATTTTCTTGTTCTCCTTATGGAGTCGTCTGCGCGACGGGTGGCTTACGCGCAGTGATATCGAACAGGGTGTAGGCCAGGGTCAGGTGCTTCACATCCTTCGGCAGATCGCGATCGACGATGAAACGCACCGGCATCTCGATGCGCTCACCCGGCTGGAGCACCTGCTGGGTGAAGCAGAAGCACTCGGTCTTGTGGAAGAAGGCAGCGGCCTTGGACGGCGCCACGCTGGGAATGGCCTGGGCGGTCATCGGCTTGTCGGTGGGGTTGTGCGCCACGAACAGCATCTCGTTGCTCGCCCCGGCCACCACGGTCAGCTCATCCGCCTTGGGGTGGAACTCCCAAACCATGTCGGCGGAGTTGGTGGCAAGGAACTGCACGCGTACCTGGCGCGCCTCGTCCACCGCCTGCTGGCCCTGGTAGGCGCCGGCGGTCTTGCCGTTGATGCCGAAGGCCTGACACATCACGTCGTAGATCGGCACCAGGGCGAAGCCGAAGGCGAACATGCCGACCACCACCGCCAGCAGGCGAATGACCAGGCGGCGGTTGTCCAGGGCTTCGCTCATGGCCGCGCTCCTACTTCACTTCCGGCGGGGTGGTGAAGGTGTGGTAGGGCGCCGGCGACGGCACCGTCCACTCCAGCCCCTCGGCGCCATCCCAGGGCTTGGCCGGGGCCGGCTTGCCGCTGCGGATGCACTTGATGACGATGAACAGGAAGAGGAACTGGGTGGCGCCGAAGGTGAAGGCGCCGATCGACGAGATCATGTTGAAGTCGGCGAACTGCAGGTTGTAGTCGGGAATCCGCCGCGGCATGCCGGCCAGGCCGACGAAGTGCATCGGGAAGAACGCCAGGTTCATGCCGATGAAGCTCATCCAGAAGTGCAGCTTGCCGAGGGTCTCGTCATACATGTGCCCGGTCCACTTCGGCAGCCAGTAGTAGGCCGAGGCGAAGATGCCGAAGATCGCGCCGGGCACCAGCACATAGTGGAAGTGCGCCACCACGAAGTAGGTGTCGTGGTACTGGAAGTCCGCCGGGGCGATGGCCAGCATCAGCCCGGAGAAGCCGCCAATGGTGAACAGGATGACGAAGGCCACGGCGAACAGCATCGGCGTTTCGAAGGTCATCGAGCCCTGCCACATGGTGCTCACCCAGTTGAACACCTTCACCCCGGTGGGCACGGCGATCAGCATGGTGGCGTACATGAAGAACAGCTCGCCGGTCAGCGGGATGCCAACGGTGAACATGTGGTGCGCCCACACGATGAACGACAGGAAGGCGATCGAGGCAGTCGCGTAGACCATCGAGGTGTAGCCGAACAGCGGCTTGCGCGCGAAGGCCGGGATGATCGAGCTGACGGCGCCGAACGCCGGCAGGATCATGATGTACACCTCGGGGTGGCCGAAGAACCAGAACACGTGCTGGAACAGCACCGGGTCACCGCCACCGGCAGCGCTGAAGAAGCTGGTGCCGAAGTGGATGTCCATCAGCATCATGGTCACGCAACCGGCCAGTACCGGCATCACCGCGATCAGCAGGAAGGCGGTGATCAGCCAGGTCCAGACGAACAGCGGCATCTTCATCAGGGTCATGCCGGGAGCGCGCAGGTTGAGGATGGTGGCGATCACGTTGATCGCGCCCATGATCGAACTGATGCCCATCAGGTGCACGGCGAAGATGAAGAAGGTCACCGACTCCGGCGCGTAGGTGGTCGACAGCGGCGCGTAGAAGGTCCAGCCGAAGTTCGGCCCGCCACCCTCGGTGAACAGGGTGCTGACCAGCAGGCCGAAGGCCGCCGGCAGCAGCCAGAAGCTGAAGTTGTTCATCCGCGGCAGGGCCATGTCCGGCGCGCCGACCATCAGCGGGATCATCCAGTTGGCCAGGCCGACGAAAGCCGGCATCACCGCGCCGAACACCATGATCAGGCCGTGCATGGTGGTCATCTGGTTGAAGAACGCCGGCTCGACGATCTGCAGCCCCGGCTGGAACAGTTCGGCGCGGATCACCATGGCCATGGACCCGCCGAGCAGGAACATGGCGAAGCTGAACCACAGGTACATCGTGCCGATGTCCTTGTGGTTGGTGGTCAATACCCAGCGCATCAGGCCCTTGGCCGGGCCGTGGTGGTGGTCATGCCCGGCATGACCATGCTCTTTGTGAGAGTCGATCACAGCACTCATGTCACTTCTCCTCGGCCTGCTTGAGCTCAAGCACTTCTTTCGGGGTCACCATGTCTCCGGTGTTGTTGCCCCAGGCGTTGCGCTCGTAGGTGATGACGGCGGCGATATCCACTTCCGACAGCTGCTTGCCGAACGCGGCCATGGCCGTGCCCTGCTTGCCGTGGAAGACGATGTCGAGGTGACCTTTCTTCGGCCCGGTAGCGATCTTCGAGCCCTTGAGTGCCGGGAACATCGGCGGCAGGCCCTGGCCCTCGGCCTGGTGACAGGAGGCGCAGTTGGTGTGGTAGACCTTGTCGCCACGCTCGACCAGCTCCTGCAGCGTCCACTCCTTACTGGTCAGCTCCTTGAGCTTGGCCGCCTGCTCTTTACGCTCGGCCAGCCACTTGGCGAAGTCTTCCTTGCTCTTGGCTTCCACCACCACCGGCATGAAGCCGTGGTCCTTGCCGCACAGCTCGGTGCACTGGCCGCGGTAGATGCCGGGCTCCTCGATGCGCGTCCAGGATTCGTTGACGAAGCCGGGGATGGCGTCCTTCTTCACCGCCAGGGCCGGGACCCACCAGGAGTGGATCACATCGGCGGCGGTGATCAGGAAGCGCACCTTGGTGCCTACCGGCACCACGAGTGGCTCGTCGACCTCGAGCAGGTAGTGCTCGTCCTTCTCGGCCTTGTTGTAGATCTGGTCGGAAGGCGTAGCCAGGTTGCTGAAATACTCGACGTCCTGGCCCAGATATTTGTAGTGCCATTTCCACTGATAGCCGGTGACCTGGATGTCCAGCTCGGACTCCGAGGTGTCGTACAGGTCGATCAGGGTCTTGGTGGCCGGCACGGCCATCGCCACCAGGATGACGAAGGGCACGACGGTCCAGAGGATCTCGACCGTGGTGCTCTCATGGAAGTGTGCTGGTTGCTGGCCGGTGGAGCGGCGGTGGATCAGCATCGACCAAAACATCACCCCAAAGACCACTACGCCGATCACGACGCAGATCCAGAAGATGATCATGTGCAGGTCGAAGACGGTGCGGCTGACCTCGGTGACGCCGGGAGCCATGTTCACCGTCCAGGCGGCATGTGCCGAGCCGAACGCAAGCCACAGCAACAGGCCCATCCAGACGCGTGGATGTCGCATCATTGCGGGGTTCCCCTCGTTGTTCTTGTTATCCCGCCGGCTAAGCCTGCGGCAAAGGGATCGACTGCCGATACTGCTGGCATACATCCGTCGAAACCTCTCCGTGCCGAAGCCCGTCCGGTTCCATCAGGTTCACGCCTTGCGAGTTCGAGTATAGACAGCGACTGCGACAGCACAACGCAGTCAGAAAATTAACGCCTGATTTCTGTGAGAGTCGCGTGGCCCTAGGGCTGCGCGAGATAGGTCGCGAATGCTCTGCGCTGCATATAGCGCTGATTTATAACCATGAAATAATTATGACAATCCGATCTTAGCCATCGCCTCGGTCCGGCTAAGGTGAGTGCTTGTTTTCCATTTCATGTCCCTACCCGGAGTCGTCATGAATACCCCCGCACTGCGCGAACTGATCCAGCGTGCCCTCGACCATGAAGCGACCAGCAACAACCTGGCCCGCCAGCTCGATGCCCAGCTCGACCGTCTGCACCCGACCATCCAGTTGCCGTCCGATGACACCAGCGGCGCGCTGCAGCGCTTCGTCGCCGCCTATGTCGAGCAGGTGCCGGACGTGCTGGACGCGGCCAACGCGGTGGCGCGCGAGGCCGGTATCGAAGGCCAGGTGAAACCGGTGCTGAAACTGGCCGAGCAGTTCTTCCTCAGCCCGCCGAGCATCATGGAAGGCCATCAGGGCCTGGACGCCCTGCTGGACGAGGCCTACCTCGCCCATCGCCTGGTCGAGGAAGTGAATGACCGCTACATCGTCCACCTCGGCCAGCCGCTGATCCCGCTGGATACCACGGTGGCCAACGTCATCGCCCACCAGCTGATCGGCGAGCCCTTCGCCAACCAGCTGGACGAAGCCGTGCACCACGCCGTCGAGGAGATGCTCGACGCCAGTGTGTTCCAGCAGGACTCGGTGCAGGAATACCGCGCCCGCCTGAGCAGCCCACAGACCCTGGCCGCCTGGCAGAACTGGCCGTGCCTGTCACGCCAGCTGGGTGTGGAGCTGGGCCTGCCGGTCGGCGCCTGAGCCGCCCAGATGCAACAAGGCCCGCGATTGCGGGCCTTGTCGTTTACTGGGACTGGTAACGCGCCTTGGGCGTGGCCATCGGCACCACCTCGCCGTCCAGCGGCAGGAAGCTCCCGCTCTCGGCGTCGTAGGCGCGGATCGCGCTGGTCTCGATGTCGTAGACCCAGCCATGGATGAATAGCTGGCCGCTGGCCACGCGCGCCGCCACCGACGGGTGGGTGCACAGGTGGTTGAGCTGGGCTACCACGTTCTCCTCGGTGAGGATGCCCAGCCTGTCGTGGCCTTCGCAGCCGCAGTTGGCCTCGACCACCTTGAGCGCCACTTCGCTGTGGCGCAGCCAGGCCTTCACCGTCGGCATGCTTTCCAGGGTCTCGGGAGCCAGTACCGCTTTCATCGCGCCGCAATCGGAGTGGCCGCAGACGATGATGTGCTGCACGCCCAGGGCCAGCACCGCATATTCGATGGCGGTGGAGACGCCGCCCATCATCTGCCCGTAGGCCGGCACCACGTTACCGACGTTGCGGCTGACGAACAGGTCGCCCGGGGCGCTCTGGGTGATCAGCTCGGGAACGATGCGCGAGTCGGCGCAAGTGATGAACATGGCACGCGGGTTCTGCGCGGTGGCCAACGCCTTGAACAGTTCCTCCTGCTGCGGGAAGACCTCGTTACGGAAGCGTTTGAAGCCACCGACGATGGCGTTCAGCGCCTCCTCGGCGCTCTCCGGCGCGGTACGCGCCTGCAGGGGAATGGCGTTGTGCTTGTAGGGCATGGCGTCTCACCTCGTGCTGGACCGGCGCGCTATCGCGCGGTGCGGATTATCGACCTGGCATGCGGACAGTTGCCAGCCCCAGCGAGTCACAATTCGTTTACAGCAATTTCAGTTGCTGGCCCGGCGGAGCGAACTGGCTGCAGTCGAGGTTGAAGCCATCGCGATGGTTCAGCCCCAGGCGCTTGCGCGCCAGCGTGAAGCGCTGCGCGAGCAGGTCGGCAAAGGCGCCTTCACCGCGCATGCGGCTGCCGAAGCGGCTGTCGTAGTTCTTGCCGCCGCGCGACTGGCGGATCAGGCTCATCACGTGCTCGGCGCGCTCGGGGAAGTGGCTGCGCAGCCATTCCTCGAACAGCTCGGCGATTTCCAGCGGCAGGCGCAGCAGCACGTAGCCGGCCGAGCGCGCGCCGGCGTCGCGGGCGGCCTCGAGAATCCGCTCCAGCTCCATGTCGTTGATCATCGGGATGATCGGTGCGACCAGCGCGGTGACCGGCACCCCGGCCTCGTGCAGGCGCTGCATGGCGCGCAGCCGCGCACCCGGCGAGGCCGCGCGCGGCTCCATGATGCGTTTCAGCTCGTCGTCCAGGGTGGTCAGGCTGAACGCCACGCTGACCAGGCGACGGCTGGCCAGTTCCTGCAGCAGGTCGAGGTCGCGCAGGATCAGCGAGCTTTTGGTGATGATGTGCAGCGGATGGCGGAAGCGCAGGAGGATCTCCAGCGCCTGGCGGGTCAGGCGCTGCTCGCGCTCGATCGGCTGGTAGGCATCGGTGTTGATGCCCAGGGCGATCGGCTGCGGCGTGTAGCCCGGCTTGCTCAGCTCTTCTTCGAGGCGCTCGGCCAGGTTGGTCTTGGCGATCAGCCGGGTCTCGAAGTCGATGCCCGGCGACAGGTCCCAGTAGGCATGGCTGGGCCGGGCGAAGCAGTAGATGCAGCCATGCTCGCAGCCTCGGTAGGGGTTCACCGAGCGGTCGAAGCCGACATCCGGCGAGTTGTTGCGGGTGATCACCGACTTGGCTCGCTCGACGCGCACCTCGGTGGCCCGGCACGGCGGCGTCTCGTCCTGGAACCAGCCGTCGTCCTCGGCCTGGCTGCGGGTCGGGGCAAAGCGGTTGTGCGGATTGCTGGCGGTACCGCGGCCACGGGGTGGCAGGGTGAGGGACATGGGCAAGGCTCCAGATACTGTATGCATGAACAGTATTTGGATTTACTCCCACATACCAGCGCTGCCTATTCCTCTTCGACCGGCGGCGCCGGCGTGAAGGGCTCGATCACGTACTCGCGGCCATGCCGGCGACAGTCTTCCAGGGTGCCCTCAGCGCCGCGTCGAGTGACCAGAAAGGTGCTACCGCCGACATCGTCGGCGTCGATCACGCCGGTCTCCAGGTCGATGCCATCGCTCACCACCGCCGACAGGAAGTCTGCGGACCAATCCGCCTCGCCGTGCCAGCGCAGGATCATCCGCCCTTCGCGCCAGTGCACCGAGACGAACTCGAGGCCATGGGGCCAGCGATAGCCCAGCAGGCAGAAATGGTTGGTCCTAGTGTGCGCGCCCTGGTACGCCAGCAGCAGGCGCAGCTGCGCCTCGGGCTGGCGATAACGGGTCTCGTAAGCCGGATCGAAGCGCGCATTCATGCCGGCGTAGATCGACGGGCCGAAATCCTCGGCCCAAGTGCTCAGCGACATCGAGAGCAGCAGCGCGCCGCACAGTCCCCGCCATGCAAATCCCTTCATCATCCCTGACTCCCCGAGTGCCGCCGGCACGGTAGCGCAGCGGCGCCGGGCGGGCTAGGGATCGACGCGGCCCATCAGCTCGCTGACCGACTCCGGGCGCTTGGCGTAACGCTGCGCCAGCACCGCGCAGAACATCAGCTGGATCTGGTGGAACAGCATCAGCGGCAGGATCAGCAGGCCGATGCTGCTGCCGGCGAATAGCACTTGGGCCATGGGCACGCCGGTGGCCAGGCTCTTCTTCGAGCCGCAGAAGAGGATGGTGATGCGGTCCTCCAGGTCGAAGCCGCATAGCCGCGCGGCGCCGTACGACACCAGCAGCGCCAGGGCCAGCAGCACGCAGCAGGCCAGCACCAGGCCGGCCAGCGCCGGCAGCGGCACCTGGTGCCACAACCCTTCGACTACCGCAGCGCTGAAGGCGCCATAGACCACCAGCAGGATCGAGCCCTGGTCGACGAAGCGCAGCCAGTGCTTGTTGCGGCCGACCCAGTCGCCGATCCAGCGCCGCGCGATCTGCCCGGCGATAAACGGCAGCAGCAGCTGCACGGTGATCTTGCCGATGGCATCCAGGGTTGAGGCACCGTCGCCGTGCACGTTCAGCAGCAGCGTCACCAGCAGCGGAGTGAGGAAGATACCGAACAGGCTGGACGCCGCCGCGCTGCAGATCGCCGCCGCGACATTGCCGCGCGCCAGCGAGGTGAAGGCAATGGCCGACTGCACCGTGGCCGGCAGGGCGCACAGGTAGAGCATGCCGACATACAGCGCATCGCCGGTCAGCGGTGCCAGCAGCGGCTTGAGCGCCAGGCCCAGCAGCGGGAAGGCGACGAAGGTGCAGGCGAACACCAGCAGGTGCAGGCGCCAGTGGCTGGCCCCGGCGACGATCTGCTCGCGCGACAGCTTGGCGCCATGCAGGAAGAACAGCAGGCCGATGGCCAGGTTGGTCAGCCAGGCGAAGGCATCCGCCACGCTGCCCTGCACCGGCAGCAGGCTGGCGAGCAGGACCATGGCGAGCAGGGCCTGGGTGAAGGAGTCGGGAAGGAAACGGCGCATGCTGAACTCGCTTGCTGGTCGGGAGCGCTCAACTTATCGTGGGCGGAAATTTCCGGCTAACGCCAAAGTACCAAGCAATGTCGCCAATCGGACAAACCGACACCGTCGCCCGCGCAGTGCCCGACCTGCAGCGCCTGCCACGGCCCCTGTATGGCCGGGTGGAGTCGCTGCCCAATCGCGCGCTGACCTTCGTTCACAGCCACCCCTGGGTGCAGCTGTCCTACGCCATCGCCGGCGTGCTCGAGGTGCAGACCGCCGGCGCCCGCTTCATCGCCCCGCCACAACGCGCAGTGTGGGTACCGGCCGGCGTAGAGCACCGCGTGTTCAGCTCGCCGCGAACCGAGATGCGCAGCCTGTATATCGAATGCGCCGCCGTACCCTGGGGCCCCGGCGACTGCCGCGTGCTGGCGGTCAGCCCGCTGCTGCGCGAGCTGATCGACGGCTTCAGTGCGCTGCCGGTGGAGTACGACGAGGCCGGCGCCGCGGGACGCCTGACCGCCGTACTGCTCGACCAGCTGCAGGCGGCGCCGGCGGTCGAGCTATCGCTGCCGCTGCCGCGCGATGCGCGCCTTCAGGCCATTTGCAGCGGGCTGGCCGAGGAGCGGGATCGCCACCTGGGCCTGGCCGACTGGAGCGCGCGCCTGGGCGTGTCCGAGCGCACCCTGAGCCGGCTGTTCCTGCGCGACACCGGGCTCAGTTTCCGCACCTGGCGCCAGCGCCAGCGCCTGCTCGACGCCCTGACCCCGCTGGAGCGTGGCGAGCGGGTCACCGACGTGGCCCTGGCCTGCGGCTACGACTCGCTGTCGGCCTTTATCGCCGCCTTCCGCCAGCAGTTCGGCGCCACGCCCGGCGAGTTCTTCCGCGGCCAGCGCTAGAGCAGGGTGGAGAACAACCAGTAGAGGCCACCGGACAGCAGGATCGCCGCCGGCAGGGTCAGCACCCAGGCCAGCAGCATGCTGCGGATGGTCTGCCACTGCAGGCCGCTGCCGCTGGCCAGCATGGTGCCGGCCACACCCGAGGACAGCACCTGGGTGGTCGACACCGGCATGCCGTAGAGGTCCGCCGCGCCGATGGTGAGCATTGCCGTCAGTTGCGCCGAGGCGCCCTGGGCGTAGGTCATGCGCGTGGTGCCGATGCCCTCGCCGACGGTGGCGACGATGCGCCGCCAGCCGACCAGGGTGCCCAAACACAGGGCCAGCGCCACGGCGATCTTGACCCAGGGCGGGACGAAATGGATGGTCGCGTCGGCTTGGCTGCGCAGCGCCTGCAGCTCGCTCCAGGTCTCCAGCGGCAATACCGTGCCACTGCGATCGAGCAGGCGCACGGTCTCGGCGGCGAGGAACAGGTCGTCGCGCAGCGCCAGCGTCTGCTCGTCACTCATCTCGCCGAGCGCGCCATCGGCCGGCACTCGCGCGACCACATCACCGAGCACCGTGGCCAGCGCGTCAAGCGCCTGGGCCGGCTGCGCCTCGTTGCGCTGGAAGGCCAGCAGCACCTGCTGCGCATCGCCCTCCGCCACCGCACCGGCGCGCAGCAGGCCCTGGCGACCCTGCTCGGCATGCTGCACCAGCTGCGCTACTGCCGCGGGCGGGCTGGCGCGGTCGAGGGCGAAGGCCAGCGGCATGGCACCGACCAGGATCAGCATGATCAGGCCCATGCCCTTCTGCCCGTCGTTGGAGCCATGGGCGAAGGACACCCCCGAGCAGGTCAGGATCAGCAGGCCGCGAATCCACCAAGGCGGCGGCGTGCGCCCCTCGGGCGCCTGGAACAGTGCTGGGCGCCGACGCACCAGGGCCAGGCGTAGCAGCCACAACAGCAGCGCGGCGGCGCCGAGGCCGACCAGCGGCGACAACAGCAGCGCGTAGCCGACTTTTATCAGCATGTGCCAGTCGCCCTGCAGCACGGACGAGTGCTCGGCCATCAGGCCGTGGGCCAGGGCAACGCCGACGATGGAGCCGATCAGGGTGTGCGAGGACGACACCGGCAGGCCCAGCCACCAGGTGCCGAGGTTCCACAGGATGGCGGCGATCAGCAGAGCGAAGATCATCGCCATGCCGGCGCCGCTGCGCAGGTGCAGCATCAGCTCCGCTGGCAGCAGGGCAACGATGGCGAAGGCCACCGCGCCGCTGGAGAGCAGCACGCCGAGGCCGTTGCACAGCCCCGACCAGAGTACCGCGACGTTGGGCGGCAGGGCGTTGGTGTAGATCACAGTGGCCACCGCGTTGGCGGCGTCATGGAAGCCGTTGATGAACTCGAAGCCGAGGGCGATCAGCAGCGCCACCACCAGCACCGTCAGCGCCAGGCCGGCATGCAGCTCGCCGCTGGCCTGCAGGTCGCCGGCCAGGCTGAGGAAGGTGAAGGTTAGGGCGGCGGCCAGGGCCAGCAGAAACAGGGTGCGGCCACCCAGGCCGGCGCGCTTCTGCAGCACCGGGCTGAGCGGCGACTGCGGCAGGCGCGCGGCGCGTAGCTGGTCCAGCAGCTGATAGCGATCAAGCATGAGGGCCCCGCGAACGGTACTGGCTGACGGGGTCCTTCAAGACGAACCTCCCAGGTGATGCCTAGAGCCTAGTCGACTCGGCGCCCACGTCACCTCATAACCGCTGCCACCTGCTCGGCCCGCGCGGGCCGCTATATCAGTCTTTCTTCAGCTTGGGATTGGGGAAGAACTGCACCGTCTGGCCCTTGCTCGCCGCCGGCTTGGCGGCGGCCTGGTTGACCCGCGTGCCGAGTTCCTTGGGCACCGACTGGCCCTGGGCGTTGAGGGTGTCGGCGTAGCCGCAGCTCACGCACTCGCGGTGCGGCGTGCCGTCCTCGTCCCACATCTTGATGGTGTCCTGGGCGCTGCATGCCGGGCACACGGCGCCGGCGATGAAACGCTTCTTCGGCTCGCTCATCACGCCGCCTCCTGGCTCAGACCGAGGTGGCGCAACAGCGCGTCGATGCTCGGCTCGCGACCGCGGAAGTCGACGAACAGCACCATCGGCGCCTGCGAGCCGCCGCGGGCCAGGATCGCCTCGCGGAAGGCGCGGCCGGTGGCCGGGTTGAGCACACCTTCTTCCTCGAACTTGGAGAAGGCGTCGGCGGACAGCACTTCGGCCCACTTGTAGCTGTAGTAACCGGCCGCGTAACCGCCGGCGAAGATATGCGCGAAGCTGTTGGCGAAGCGGTTGAAGGCCGGCGGACGGATCACCGCCACCTCGTCGCGGATGCCTTCGAGCACCTGCAGCACGCTACGGCCGTCGCCGTGGGTGGCGTGCAGCTCGAAGTCGAACAGCGAGAACTCCAGCTGGCGCACCATCATCAGGCCGGACTGGAAGTTCTTCGCCGCCAGCATCTTGTCCAGCAGCGCCTGGGGCAGCGCCTCGCCGGATTCATAGTGGCCGGAGATCAGTGCCAGGCCCTCGGGCTCCCAGCACCAGTTCTCCATGAACTGGCTCGGCAGCTCCACCGCATCCCAGGCTACGCCGTTGATGCCGGAAGCGCCGGCATGCTCGACGCGGGTCAGCAAGTGGTGCAGGCCGTGGCCGAACTCGTGGAACAGGGTGGTGACTTCGTCGTGGGTCAGCAGCGCCGGCTTGCCGCCGACCGCCGGGGTGAAGTTGCAAACCAGGTTGGCCACCGGGCTGATCAGGCTGCCCGAAGCGGCGCGGCGCTTGTCACGAGCGCCATCCATCCAGGCGCCGCCGCGCTTGTTGGCGCGGGCATAGAGGTCAAAGAAGAAGCGGCCAACGTGCTGGCCGTTCTCGCGGATCTCGAACAGGCGCACGTCCGGGTGCCAGGTGTCGAAGTCCTTGAGCTCATTGATCTCGATGCCATAGAGCTTCTGCACGATGGCGAACAGGCCGGACAGCACCTTGTCGATCGGGAACCAGGCGCGCACTTCTTCCTGGGAGATGCTGTAGCGCTGCTGGCGCAGCTTCTCGCTGAAGTAGCCGACGTCCCAGCTCTGCAGATCGCTGACGCCTTGCTCGGCGGCGAAGGCCTTGAGTTCTTCCAGGTCCTGGGCGGCGAAGGGTTTGCTGCGCACGGCAAGATCGCGGAGAAAATGCAGAACCTGGTCGGTATTTTCGGCCATCTTGCTGGCCAGGCTCAGTTCGCTGTAGTGCGCGAAGCCGAGCAGGCGGGCCAGCTCCTGGCGCAGGTCGAGCAGCTCGGCCATCACCGGGCCGTTGTCGTTCTGCCCGGCATTCGGGCCCTGGTCGGAGGCGCGGGTGCAGTAGGCGGTGTAGACCTCTTCGCGCAGGGCGCGGTCGTCGGCGTAGGTCATCACCGCGTAGTAGCTGGGGAATTCCAGGGTGATCAGCCAGCCGTCCAGCTCTTTGGCCTGCGCGGCCTGGGCCATCTGCGCCTTGGCCGAGTCGGTGAGGCCGGCCAGGGCCGCCTCATCGGTAATGTGCTTGGTCCAGGCCTGGGTGGCGTCGAGTAGCTGGTTGGAGAAGCGACTGCCCAGCTCGGAGAGCTTCATCTGGATCTCGCCGTAACGCTTCTGCTGCTCGGCCGGCAGGTCGATACCGCTCAGGCGGAAGTCGCGCAGCGCGTGCTCGAGGATGGTCTTCTGCGCCACATCGAAGCCTTCTGCGGCCGGGCTCTTGGCCAGGGCGTCATAGGCCTCGAACAGCGGTTTGTTCTGGCCCATCTCGGTCCAGAACTCGGAGAGCTTGGGCAGGCAGGCCTCGTAGGCGCCGCGCAGCTCAGCGTTGTTGCACACCGCGTTGAGGTGGCTGACCGGGCTCCAGGCGCGGCCCAGGCGGGCGTTGAGTTCGTCCAGTGCCAGCACCAGACCGGCCCAGCTCGGATTGGCCTGCTGGGTCTTGAGCAGCTCGGCGATGGCCGCGCGGCTGTCGGCGAGGATCTGGTCCACGGCCGGCTCGACGTGCTCCGGCTTGATCAGGGAATAGGGCGGCAGGTCGAAGTCTTGCAGCAGGGGATTGGCAGCGGTCACGGCGAGGCACCTTTGATTGTGCGAATGCAGATACAGGTTATGGGGTCGCGGGCGACCTTTAACAACCGGAATGCGCCGAATGTTAATTACAATCGGCGCCATCCGCAGCCTGAAGGAGACTATCGTGGCGATTCGAACTTACCAGGGCACCGCTCCGCAGCTGGGCCCACGTGCCTTCGTCGACGCCTGCGCCGTGGTCATCGGTGACGTGGAGCTGGGCGAGGACGCCTCGGTGTGGCCGATGGCCGTAGTGCGCGGCGACATGCACCGGATCAGGATTGGCAACCGCACCAGCGTGCAGGACGGCAGCGTGCTGCACATCACCCACGCCGGCCCGTTCAACCCGGACGGCTACCCGCTGCTGATCGGCGATGAAGTGACCATCGGCCACAACGTCACCCTGCACGGCTGCACCCTGGGCAACCGCATCCTGATCGGCATGGGCTCGATCGTCATGGATGGCGCGGTGGTCGAGGACGAGGTGGTGATAGGTGCCGGCAGTCTGGTGCCGCCGGGTAAGGTGCTGCACAGCGGCTACCTCTACGTCGGCAGCCCGGTGAAACAGGCCCGCGCCCTGAGCGACAAGGAACGCGCCTTCTTCGCCTACAGCGCGGCCAATTACGTGAAGCTCAAGGACCTGCACCTGGCCGAGGGTTACGACCAGTGAGAGCGCTGGCCGCGATCCTGCTGCTGAGCCCCGCGCTGGTCCTGGCCGACGATGTGCGCTGCCTGCAGTCGAGTGGCAGCGGCAAGCCGATCCAGCTGCAGCTGACTCTGTTCACCAGCGAGCAGGGCGGCTGGCGCGGCGCCGGGCAGGTACACTACCGCGGCCAGCCCGACAGCCTGCCGAGCGTGTTCAAGGACAGCGAAGAGGTGATGGCCGTCGAGGACCGCCCCTCGGAGTTCCGTAGCACCTGGCTGGAAGTACTGCCGGCCGAGGAGAAGCTCGGCGGCCGCTACCAGTTCCATCACCAGGGCGCGGTGGTCTTCGCCTTCACCTACACCGCCGCCAGCGGCAAGGTGTTCACCTTCGAAGAAGCTCCGGCCGCCCTCGACGCCAGCAACAATTGCACTTGGTAAACCCGCAGTACGAGTCCCCCATGCACGCACAGAACATCCTCTTCGACCTCGACGGCACCCTCACCGACCCGCGCGAGGGCATCACCCGCTCGGTGCAGTACGCGCTGGCCCAGCTGGATATCCATGAGCCCGACCTGGCGGCGCTGGAGCACTTCATCGGCCCGCCGCTGCTGCAGTGCTTCATGCACAGCTACCAGCTCAGCGAGGAACTCGGCTGGCAGGCGGTGAACCACTACCGTGAGCGCTTCAAGGTCACCGGCCTGTACGAGAACCGCGTGTTCGACGGCATCGACGCGCTGCTCGGGCAACTGGTCGAGCAGGGCCGCACCCTGTACATCGCCACCAGCAAGCCGACCGTGTTCGCCCGCGAGATCGCCCGCCACTTCGGCTTCGACCGCCACTTCAAGGTGATCTACGGCAGCGAGCTGGACGGCACGCGCACCGACAAGGTCGAGCTGATCCGTCACCTGCTCGCCGAGGAAGGCCTGGACCCGGCCGACTGCCTGATGATCGGCGACCGCAAGCACGACCTGATTGGCGCCCATCGCAACGGCCTGCAGGCCGTCGGCATCGGCTACGGCTTCGGCAGCCACGCCGAGCTGATGGCCGAGTCGCCGGCCTGGTACTTCGCCTCGCTGGCCGAGCTGCAGCAGGCTTTCACTCGCCCCTAGGTTGCCAGCCACCACCCAGGGCACGCGCCAAGGCCACGCTCGCCTGCAGGCGAGCCAGGCGCAGCTGCGCGCTCTGGTCCTCGGCGGCGTACAGGGTGCGCTGGGCGTCGAGCAGGTTGAGCAGGTCCTCGGCACCCGCCTGATAGCGCCGCTCGGCCAGCTGCAGGGCGCGCTCGGCCTGGGCCTGCACTTCCTGCTGGGCCTGCCACTGGGCCTCGACGCCGGCGCCGGCGTTGAGCGCCACCTGCACATCGGCGAAGGCCGCGACGATGCTCTGCCGGTAGGCCGCGAGCAGCTCCTCGCGGCGCGCCGCCGTGCGGTCGCGCTCGGCGGCCAGGGCGCCGCCATCGAAGATCGGCGCGGTCAGCGCGGCAGCCAGCGAATAGATCGGATCGGCGAACACCCGGTTGAGGCTACCGTTGGAGCCGCTGGCAGCGGCCGACAGGTTCAGCCGTGGCAGCATGGCCGCCCGCGCCGCGCGCAGGTCGGCATCGGCGGCGCTCAGCTGCGCCTCGGCGCGGGCCAGGTCGGGGCGGCGCAGCAGCAACTCGCTGGGCAGGCCGGCATTCACCGAGGGCGCAACCAGTGCCGTCAGCGCAGCGCTCGACGTCTCGGCCGGCACCGCCTGGCCGAGCAGCACGGCCAGGGCACTGCGCACATCGTCGGCCTGCTGGCGCAGCTCCTCGCGGGAACGCCGCTGCTCGGCGACCAGGCCGCGCTGCTGGGCCAGTTCCAATTGCGTCGCCGAGCCCGCCGCCGCGCGTGCCTGCACGGTGGCCAGCACCCGCTCGGCGTTGGCCAGGTTGAGTTCGGCCAAGCGCAGGCGCTCGGCCAGGGCCACCTGGCGCAGCCAGGTCTCGCTGAGGCTGGCGCTGAGGGTCAGGCGTAGGGCGTCGCGGTCGAAGCGGCTGGCGGCCAGCTCGGCCTCGGCAGCCTCGCGGTCGGCGGACAGGCGGCCCCACAGGTCGACCTCGTAGCTGGCAGCCAAGCCGCCGCTGTACAGGTTGCCGGCGGTATCGGGGTCGCCGCCCAGGCGCCCCTCACGGCTGGCGCCGAGGTTGCCGTCCAGGCGCGGCAGCAGTGGCGCACCAGCGGCGCGGGAGCTGGCCTCGGCCTGGCGCAGACGCGCGGCGGCGGCGGCCAGATCGAAGTTGTCAGCCAGGCCACGCTCGACCAGGGCATTCAGCTCGGCGCTGGCGAAGGCACGCCACCACAGCGCATCGGGCGCCGCAGCGGCGGCAACGGCGTGGTTCCACTCGGCCGGCGCAGCGGGCAGCGCCGGTGGCGCCTCGGGAGCACTGGAGCAACCGGCGAGGGTCAGCAGGGCGAGCAGGGTCAGCGGGTATCGGGACATGGAGAACTCGCTCATTCGCTGGCCAGGGCGGCAACCGGGTCGAGGGCGGCAGCGGTCTTCGCCGGCAGGTAGCCGAACAGCAGGCCGGTGCCCACCGCGCAGGCGAAGGCCAGCAGCATCGCCGACAGGGAGAAGATCAGTGGCACGCCGGCCACCAGCAGCGCGGCGCCGCCGATCAGGCCGACCAGCACACCGATGCTGCCGCCGACCAGGGTGACCAGCACCGCCTCGCCGAGGAACTGGCGGAGGATGTCGCGCTGGCGCGCGCCGGTGGCCATGCGCACGCCGATCTCGCGGGTGCGTTCGCGCACCGTCATCAGCATCACGTTCATCACCCCGATGCCGCCGACCAGCAGCGACACGGCGGCGATCAGGCCGAGCATGCGGGTCATGCTGTCCTGGGTCTCGGCCTCGGCCTGGACCTTGGCCGCAGCGTTGTCGACCTGGAAATCCTCGCGGCCGTGACGCGCCAGCAGCAGCTCGCGGGCGGCGGTCTCGGCAGCTTGCACCTGGTCGGTGGAGGCGGCGGTGAGCGCGGCGTACTCCGGCTCGGAAATGTCCTGGTAGACCCGCGCGCGCCCGGCGGCGTAGGGGATAAAGACCATCTCGTCGTAGTAGTCGGCGCCGGACTCGCGTCCCTTCTCGGCCATCACGCCGATCACCTCGAACGGCGCCTCGCCGATCAGCAGCTGCTTGCCCAGCGGGTTGGGCTCGTCGCGGAAGAAGAACTTGCGCGCCTTGTGGCCGAGCACCACCACCGGCGCCAGGTCCTGGTCCTCGGCGGCAGTGAAGAAGCGCCCCTCGGCCACCGGCCAGTGCTGGATCGCCGGCAGCTGCTCGTTGCTGGCGAACACATAGATGTCGCGCGAGGCGTTGCCGTACTGGACCATGCGCGGGTTGCCGATCACCGGGGTGAACAGGTCGATCTCCGGCAGGCGGCCGAGGGCTTCCAGGTCGCCCTCGCTGAGCACGCCCCAGGGGCCGCCCTCCGGCGGCTGCGCGGCGTACAGGTAGAGCGTGGTGGCGCCCATCGAGGCCATCTGCGCCAGGACCTTCTGCTTGGTGCCCAGGCCGATGGCCAGCATGACGATCACCGAGGCCACGCCGATAACGATGCCGAGCAGGGTCAGCGCGGTGCGGAAGCGGTTCAGCAACATCACCCGCCAGGCCGAGCGCAGCACCTCGCCGAGGGCGCTCCAACCGGCGCCGTGCACGCTCATGCCGTCGAAGCGTGGTGCCGGCAGGGCGGCCGGATTGGGCTGCGCACCGCTGTCGCCAATGATCGCGCCATCGCGGATCTCGATGACCCGCTGCGCCTGCGCCGCCACCTCGCGATCATGGGTGATCAGGATCACCGTGTGCCCGGCCGCCGCCAGCTCGCGCAGCAGCGTCATGACCTCGCGGCCGCTGTGCGAGTCGAGGGCGCCGGTGGGTTCGTCGGCAAGGATGATGCGCCCGCCGTTCATCAGCGCGCGGGCGATCGACACGCGCTGCTGCTGGCCGCCGGAGAGCTGGCCGGGGCGATAGTCCAGGCGCTCGCCCAGGCCCAGGCGGGTGAGCAGGGCGGCAGCGCGCTGGCGGCGCTCGTCGGCGGACATACCGGCGTACAGCGCCGGCACCTCGACGTTCTCGCAGGCCGACTCGGTGGCGATCAGGTGGTAGCCCTGGAACACGAAGCCGAAGGCCTCGCGGCGCAGCCAGGCCAGCTGGTCGGCGTCCAGTTCGGCGACGTCGTGGCCGGCGAAGTGGTAGCTGCCGGCGCTGGGCCGGTCGAGGCAGCCGAGCAGGTTCATCAGGGTCGACTTGCCGGAGCCGGAGCTACCGACGATGGCGACGAACTCACCGGCGGCGATGCGCAGGTCGATGCCGTGCAGCACCTCGACCTCCGGTGCGCCGTTTTCTCCCCCGTAGCGGCGGCGAATGCCGCGCAGTTCGATCAGTGGCGTGTCACTCACCACTGGAACCTCGACGGCGCGGGCGCGCGCTCGCCGGTGACCAGCAGCTCGCCCTCGCCCAGGCCGCTGACCACCTGGACGACTTGCCGGCTGCGCGCGCCGACCCGCACTTCGCGCGCGGCGGTGCGCCCGGAGGCTTCCAGCACTCGGGCGCTGAACAGGCCGGCCTGGCCTGCCACCGGCTGCAGCGCAGCCAGCGGCGCGGTCAGCACGTCATGTGCGGCGGCAGTGACGAAGGTGACCTGGGCGGTCATCTGCGGCATCAGCTCGCCGTCCTCGTTGTCCACGTCGAACAGCACGGTGTACTGCACCGCCTTGACCGTCTGCGGCACGGCGGCGGACTCGCCGGAGGCGCTCGGCGTCACCGGCGGCGACGGCAGTACCTGGCGCACCTTGCCGTGCCAGCGGCGACCATCGCCGCCGAGGGTGGTGAAGTACAGCGGCATGTCGACGCGCACGCGGCGGATATCGGCCTCGGAAACCTTGGTCCAGGCGGTCATCGCGCCAAGGTCGGCCAGGCGCAGCACGGTCGGCGTCTGGTAGGTGGCGTTGAGGGTCTGTCCCTGTTTGACGTCGACGCCGATCACCGTGCCGGCAATGGGCGCGTAGATGCGCGTGTAGCTCAGCTGTGCCTCGTTGCCACGTAGGCGCGCGCTGGCCTCGGCGATCTGCGCGCGCAGCTGGCGCAGGCGCGCCTCGGCGGAACGCAGGGTGGCGGCGGCGACCTGCACGTCTTCCTCGCGGGTCGCCTCGTCGGCGGCCAGGCGCTGCTGGCGTTGGTGCTGCTGGCGCGCCAGGTCGAGCTGCGCCTGCTGCTCGGCCAGTTGCGCGCGCAGGCCGTCGAGGGCCGCGCGGTCGGCCTCGACCGTGGCCTGGTGCAGGCTGGCGTCGATCTCGGCGAGCAGTTGCCCCTGTTTCACCTGGTCACCGGCCTGCACGTGCAGGCGGGTGATCTGCCCGGACACCTGGGCGCCGACATCCACCGACTCGCGCGGCTGCAGGGTGGCGATGGCGGTGACGCTGGCCTCGACGTCGCCACGGCCAATGGCCACGGTATCGTAGGCCACCGCGTCATCCCAGGACAGCCAGATCAGCGCCGGCACACCGAGGATCACGGCGGCCGCCAGGCCACGACGCAGGAGCGGGGGGAAACGCGAGGTCATCGACTACTTCTTCCTTGAACGGTGCCGGTTCAGCCGGCGCTCAACAACAGGACCGGCAGGCCGACGCCAGCCGCGACGGCGGCCAGCAGCGCGGCGATACGCGGGCGATAGGGCAGCAGCAGGACCAGGGTGAAGGCACCGACGCTGAGCATGCCGCACCAGACCACGGGGCCGACGGCGCTGCCCCAAATCTGTACGCACGGCCATACGGCCAGCGCCAGCAGCAGCCAGCCGGCCACGCGCAGCAGGCGCTGGCGGGTCGGCGCCTTGGCCTTCCACACCTGGGCATGGTGGCGATCCATGGCCAGGCACAGGCCGGCCATGCCGGCGTAGCACAGCGCGATGGCGAGGAGCACGGCGAGGGACAGGCTCATGCTTGCGCCTCCGTCACGGCGGCACGCTGGCGAGCACGCGCCGGCACGGCACGCGGCCGGGTGATGCGCCAGGCGCCCCACAGCGACAGGGCGCCAACGCCCAGAGCCACCAGCTCGACGCCAGCGCGCTCGCCGTCGCCGCGCTGCAGATACATCAGCAGGTGCTCGCCGACGCTCAACCAGTTGAGCAGCGGCAGCAGCAGGCACAGCGCGGCCAGCGCCAGCAGCTGCTCGACCCAGGCACGCGCCGCCGGGCGTAGGCCGGCGTGGACGAAGCTCAGCAGCCAGACGGCGAAGAACACCACGATCTCCCATTCCGGGCGGTCGGCGATGCCCAGCGGCAGCAGGCGGTTACCCCAGAAGAACGCCACGCAGGCGATGGACAGGCCGGTCAACGTGCCGACGTTGAGCACCTCGATCACCCGGTACACACGTGGCGTGGCGCTGCCGAACTCATTCAGCGAACGCTGGCGGCGCTTGACCATGAACAGCAGGGCGCCAGTGGCCAGCATGGCCGCGCCGGCCAGGCCGCTGAAGAAGTACAGCCAGCGCACCAGGTGGCCGCCGAACGCGGCGAAGTGCAGGTTGGCCATCACCGACTGCACGTCCTGCGCGGCGCCGCCACGCAGCTCGCCGGGCATCTGCACATCGGTCTGCTCACCCGTCACGCCGTTGAAGAACACCCGGCCGCCGCCATCGCCGAGCAGGCGGTACTCGCCCGGCTTCTCGATGAAGCGGCCGAACACCAGCACCGAGGCGCTGCTGTCGTTGGGGTGCTCGATGCTGACGAAGCTGGCCGGGCGCTGCAGTTGCTGTTCGGCACGCAACAGCAGCTCGTCGACCTTGGCCAGCGGCGCGGCGATGCCGGTGATTTCCTGGGCTTCCGGCTGGGTCAGCAGGTCGGCGAAGTAGGCTTCCTCGCTGTCGTAGTGGGCGACGATGCCGGCCGGCATGTACAGCGCGTAGAAGGTCGCCAGGCCGGTGTAGGCGATCATCAGCTGGAACGGCAGGCTCAGCACCGACAGCGCGTTGTGCGCATCCAGCCAGCTGCGCTGGCCCTTGCCCGGGCGGAAGGTGAAGAAGTCCTTGAAGATGCGCTTGTGGATGACGATGCCGCTGACCAGCGCCACCAGCATGGCCATGGTGAAGGCACCGACGAACCAGATGCCGGCGGTGCCGCCGTGGAATTCGAAGTGCATGTGCACGAAGTGGTGACCGCCTTCGCTGTCACGCTCGTGCGAGCCGTCCACCGGCTTGCCGGTCGTGGCGTCGATGCGGGTGTTGTGGAAGTTCTCCTGCGGGTCCTGCCAGAACAGGCGGATCGACGGGTCCTCGTCCGACGGCAGGCCGACGCCCCAGAAATGCGCGTCTGGCTGGTTCTCCTCGAACCAGGCACGGCCCAGGCGCATGGCGCCAGGACGGTCGAAACCATCGTCCATGCTGGTGTCGCCGGTGGCCTCGGTGGCCTGCGGCAGGTGCGGTTTCATCCAGCGGGTGATGGGCTCGTCGAACACACCCAGGCTGCCGGTGAGGAAGATCACGAACAGCACCCAGCACGCCCACAGCCCGCCCCAGGTGTGCAGCCAGGCCATGGCCTGGCGGAAGCCGCCCTCGGCGGCGCCACTCTCGACCTTGCTCATGCCTCACCTCCCAGCAGAATGCCGGCGCCGGTCAGCACCAGCGAAGCGATCAGCAGCACCAGCCAGATGCGCTTCAGGTTCGGCGTGGCGAAGGCCCAGACGATCACCGCGGTGTACACCGCGAAGCTGGTCAGCGAGGCGGCGAGAATCGCCTGGCTCTTGGGCAGCGGCAGCACCGCGCCGAGGAAGATCACGCAGGCACAGGTCAGCGCGTAGCCGCCGAGCAGGGCAGCCAGGGTGCGCGAGAGCAGTGCGCGTGAGCGGGGGGAAATCGATTTCATCGGCAAGCGACCATGGAAGCCGGGAACAGGAAAGCCGCCAGCAGAACCGGCGGCGAAGCGTGCGGGCGCAGATACAACGCAGTGGCCCACACTTAAGGACGGATAGACTCGGTAAAACCGGAAGCTCCACCCCTCGCCAACCTGTGACCGGATGTTTCGGCGGCGCCTGGCGCCGCCGCAACGAGCCGATCAGAAGTCCATGCGCAGGCCGAGGCTGGCGTTACGCGGAGCACCGTAGTAGCTGGAGCTGGAGCTGGTGTAGTACTCCTCGTCCAGCAGGTTGTTGAGGTTGAGGGTGGCACTGAGCTGCTCGGTGATCGGGTAGCGCGCCATCACGTCGACCACCGCGTAGTCGTCCTGGGTGAAGCGCACGCGCAGTGGACCAACCCCATCGCTGTAGATCTCGCTCTGCCAGTTGACCCCGCCGCCGACGGTCAGGCCATTGCCGACGCTACGCAGCACGTAGGTGGTGAACAGCTTGACGGTGTTCTGCGGGATGTTGGTGTTGAGCTTGTTGCCGTCGGCGTCCTGCACGATGTTGCGGCTGAAGCTGGCACTGGCCTGCCAGTCGGTGGCCAGCTCACCGGAGAGTTCCACTTCGAAGCCACGGGTCTTGGTGCCGGATTCGGCGCGGAAGGCAGCTTCCGTTGTACCCGGAATAAGTACCTCGGGCGTGATAGCAACCGCCAGGTTGTCCTGTTCAATCTGATACAGGGCCAAGCCAAGGTTCAGGCCACCATCGAAGAACGCCGCCTTGCTACCCACCTCATAGCCTTCGCCTTCCAGCGGGTCGATGTAGGCGCCAGTCACAGTCCGGTTGCTCTGCGGTTTGAAGATACTGGTGTAGCTGGCATATACCGACCAGATATCGTCGATGTCATAGACCACACCCGCGAACGGGGTGACCACGCCGGTCTCGCTACGCGAGCTGGCAGAGGTCTGCGTACCGGCGAGATTCTCGTACTTGACCGTGTTTTTCCAGTCGATCACCCGCGCGCCGAGGATGAACGACAGATCCTCGCTGGCACGCAGACGGGTGCTGGCGTAGGCAGCGCGCTGCTCTTCGCTGAAGTCCATGCGGCCATCCGACTGCAGATCGGGCTTGGCCGGAGTCTTGCCGTCCCAGGTGTAGATATTGTCGATCACCGGGAAACCACCGGTGACGGGATCAGTCCACCAGGAGTAGGTCGGGGTGTTGTAGTCGGTACGCTGCTGGCTGTAGCCGAAGGTGGCATCGTGCTCCAGACCGAACAGGTCGAAGTTGCCCGCCAGGTTCAGGTCGAAGCTGTTCTGTACCGGCTTGGCTTTCCAGCGGTTGGCATAGAACACGATCGAAGCTGGATCGGCTCCAGCCGCCCGGTTATTACCCCCGGCATAACCACTGAGCTCGTCGTATTCGCTACGACGATTATTCAGGCTCAGCTTGGCCTTCCAGCGCTCGGTCAGGTTGTGCTCGAGGATGGCGAAGGCGGAGACGGCGCTACGGTTGGAGTAGGCCCACTTGGCGGCGGCAGAGTCCGAATCGTCATGATCGGCCTTGGTGCCGTCGTTGTTGAACAGCGGCAGGCCGTTACGGGCATGACCGTCATAGTCGTCGGACTGCGAGTCCATGCCGAAGGTCAGCAGGGTGTCGGAGGTCAGGTCGGCCTCGATCACGCCATAGAGCACCTGCTTGCGCTCGCTGAGGCGGTCGACGTAGGAGTCGTTCTCCTGGTACGCGCCGACCAGACGGCCACGTACGTTGCCGCTCTCGGTCAGCGGGCCGCTGACATCAGCCTCGGTACGACGGTAATCCCAGGAGCCGCCGGTGACGCTGACGCTGCTCTTGAATTCCGAGGTCGGGCGCTTGCGGATCATGTTCAGGGTGGCGCCAGGGGTACCCACGCCGTTGGTCAGGCCGGTAGCGCCACGGATAACCTCGACGCGGTCGTACAGGACCATATCGTTGCTCTGCGCCGGGCTCTCGTAGTTGCTGTCGAGCAGCTGCACACCGTCGATCTGGTAGTTCTCGACCTTGAAGCCACGCGAGTAGATGCCGCTGTTGTCGCCACCGTTACCGCCACTCTGGCTGAGCGTCAGGCCGGGGGTCTGGCGCACCACGTCGGTGAGCTGGGTGAGGTTCTGGTCCTTCATGCGCTGGCTGGTGATCACCGAGACCGACTGCGGCGTCTCGCGGATCGACAGCGGCAGGCCGGTGGCGGTGCTGGTCGAGCCGGTGGTGTAGGAACCGGTGTCCTCGGTGGTCTCGCCCAGACCGGCACCGGTAATGCTGGTGGCATCGAGTTGCAGTGCCGAGCCGGCTTCCAGTGCCGGCAGCAACGAGTAGTTGCCGCTGGCCTGACGCGATACCTGCAGGCCGCTGCCGGACAGCAGGCGCTGCAGCGCCTCATCGGCGGACAGCTGGCCCTGCACGCCCGGCGATTGCAGGCCGCGCACGGTTTCCGGAGAGAAGGACACGCTGACACCGGTGGTGGCGGCGAAGCTGTTCAGCGCCGACTCCAGCGAACCCGCGGCAATTGCGAAATCGTGCTGCGCCGCCACGTTTTCTGCCCAGACCGGCTGCACCTGCACCAGGCCGGCGACCGGCAATGCCAGCACCGCGCCGAGCAGCGCGCGATTGATGGCCACGCCCAGCGGGCTGAGGCGGGGGGAGCTACGAAGCAACGAAGTACTGCGCGGAGCGGTCTGGCGCGACATGGAAGGTTCCTGGGAGAGGGTTGGCAGGGAGCGCACTACGGGCGCTTTCCTAACCAAGTCGAATGAGAAGCGAAATCAACAACACCCCAGGCAAAAATATTTTCACGCAGGCTCGATACGCACCCAGTAGCGGGTCATACGGCGCACCCGCAGCGGCAGGGTGCCGCTCAGGTTGTCCAGCACCGCATCGCTGTCGGCCAGCTGGAAGGCGCCGGAGATATGCAGCCCGGCCAGTGCCGGGTCGCAAGACAGCATTCCCGGGCGATAGCGCGCCAGCTCGTCGATGAAGCGCGGCAGCGGCCAGTCGCTGACCACCAGCATGCCGCGCAGCCAGGCATCGGCGTGCGCCTCCAGTGGCTCCACTGCGCCGCAGGCCGTGGCGCTGTACCACAGCTGCTGACCGGCCTCGACGCGCAGCGGTTGGTCCGGCGCATCCAGCGGGCGGACCTCGACGGCGTGCTGCAGCACGCGCACCTGGGTGCGTTCGCCGTCCTGGCGCACCAGGAAGCGGGTACCCAGGGCGCGGATGCTGCCCTGTTCGGTGTGCACCACGAAGGGTCGATCCTGGGCGTCCTTGGCGGTCTGCACATGGATCTCGCCACGGCGCAGGTGCAGTTCGCGCAGGCGCTCGCCGTAGCTGATGTCGAGGGAGCTGTCGCTGTTCAGGCGCACTTGGCCGCCGTCCTCCAGGCGCAGGCTGCGGCGCTCGCCAACGGCGGTGCACTCATCGGCACGCAGGCTGCGCATGGGCGCGGACTGCCAGCCGAGACCGGCCGCGCCGCCGCCGAGCAGCAACAGACCGAGCAGCTTGAGGCTGTCACGCCGGCGGCCGTTGACCCCACGCAGCGCGGCCGGGGCGACACCGTTCGGCAGGCCACCGAGCTTGCCCTGCAGGCGCTCCATGCGGCTCCAGGCCTGGCGATGCGCGGCATCGGCCTCCAGCCAGCGACGATGCGCCTCGCCGGTGGCGGCGCACTGCGGCGCAGCCTGCAGGTCCAGATGCCAGTTGGCGGCGGCCTGCAACACGGCCAGCGAGGGTTGCGCGATGCTGCCCATGCCTAGTCGCCCATCAGCAGCAGACATTGGGTGAGGCCACGCACCACATACTTGCGCACGGTATTAGTCGATACGCCCAGGCGCCGGCCGATCTCCACATGGCTGAGGCCGTCGAGCTGGGCGAGCAGGAAGATCTCGCGGCAACGCGGACCGAGGCCGTCGAGCAGGCGGTCGATCTCCAGCAGGGTCTCGATGATCAGCGCGCGCTCTTCCGGCGAGATATCCAGCGGCTCGGGCAGTGCGGCGAGGGCGTCGAGGTAGGACTGTTCGAGGGCGCGTCGGCGGAAGCCGTCGATCATCAGGCTACGGGCGATGCTGCTCAGATAGGCGCGCGGCTCGCGCAGGTCGAAGGCCTGGCGGCTGGAGAGCACGCGGACGAAAGTGTCCTGGGCCAGGTCGGCGGCATTCTCGGTGCAGGGCAGACGCTTGCGCAGCCAGTGACGCAGCCAGTCGTGATGCTCACGGTAGAGCACCTGCACGGCTTGCTGGGTGGCAATGTCGACGGCCTGATCGGGGGAGCGCAAGGAGAGAACCTAAATGATAATTCCTATCATTCATTCTCTTATGAAACGCCCCCTTCCCGCAAGCCAAAGCCGCGCCGTCAGTCGTTCTTCTGGTAGATGATCTTCTTGCTGCCGCCCTCGCAGCTGCCGACCACCATGTTGGCGTCCTCGACCTCGGCGACCGGCACGATTTCCAACGTATAGCTGGTGACGTTGGCGGCCTGGATCTTCACCTCGATCTCCTGCTTCAACTCCTCGCAGGGTTTGGGCGCGGCCATCGCCGCGTGGCACAGCAGCGTGGCCATGGCGGCCACTATCCAGCGCTTCATGCAGGCATCCTCGGGGCTCGATCAGGCAGTTCTAGCTGGGTTAGAGCAAGGCCGCCAGCGCCCGTTCCCGCTCGACCGCCGGCAAGCGGCCGATTTCTGCGGCGCGCCGATAGAACTCGCGCCAGTCACCATCCGCACGCTGGAACAGCGCGGCGAAGGCCTCCACCCACTGGTCGTAGAGGCCGAACGGCAGCAGGCGCGCGTTGTTCAGCGGCTGCGCCATCCAGGCGTCGTAGCGACGATCTCCGCCCCACTGAGCGTCGCGCAGGGTGCGGTAGTCGGCGCGCAGTCGTTCGAACTCGGCGGCCTTGCCGACGCGTTTCTGCGCAGCGTCGAGCGGCCCGGCGTAGAGCGCCTGCAGGCGCTCGCGGCTGGCCAGGATCAATTCGGTGAACTGCCGGCGCTGCCGTTCCTGATGGGCATCCGCCGCGGGCAGGCCGCGCGCGACGCGCCACTGCCGCAGCCCTTCCTGCTCGACGAAGCTGGCGAAGGACTCGTTGAACGCGGTGTCGTCTGCCACGTACAGCTGCTGGTGCGCCAGTTCGTGGAAGATCACCGCGGCTAGGTGCTCGTCGTCCCAGCGCAGCATGGTGTTGAGGATCGGGTCGTCGAACCAGCCCAGAGTCGAGTAGGCCTCGATGCCGGCCACATAGGTGTCCATGCCTTCGACCTGCAGCAGGGCGGCAGCGCCACGCGCACGGCCTTGCTGGTAGAAGCCGCGGTAGGCGACGCAACCGGCGATGGGGAAACAGTGGGTCAGCGGCGCCAGCGACAGCTCCGGGGTGGCGAACACATTCCACACCACGTAGGGCCGCCGCAGATCCGCGTACAACCGGTAGCTGCGGTTGTCCGGCAGGGCCAGCTCGGCGCTGGCGAAATCGCGCGCCTGCTGGGCCAGGGCCAGGCGTTGCTGCAGCTTGGGTTCGGTCTGTGGATCGGCGAGCAGCTCGGCCACCGGCTGGTGTGCGGCGAGCAGTTCGAGCTGGCCACGGCTGACCTGGGCGTAATAGTCGAGGCTGGCGCAACCGCTCAGCAGAACGCCAAGCAGCAGCGGAACCAGGCGCCGCGCGCGGCGGTCGAGTAGGGCGATAGGCATTTCCCGAGCCTATTGCATTGCCCCTCTGCCAAGGAAGCCCGCCATGCGCAAACTCTTCTGCTGCCTGCCCATCCTGCTCTCCGGCTGTTCGCTGATCATGCCGCTGCACGACCCCGACCAGGCCTGGGTCGAACTGCACGAACGCCAGGACGGCCGCCTGGAGGCGGTGCAGGTGGATGGCCAGGAACTGGAAGACGAGCGCTACTTCCAGGTACCACCGGGGCGCCACGAGCTGCAGGTGCGCCTGCGCTTCGAGGTGGCGCCCGGCGACACCGGCACGGCAGAGGCGCTGCCGCGCACCTGCCTGCTGACGCTCAACTACGCCGACTTCGCGGCCGGCCAGCGCTACCAGCTCAAGGCCGGCAGCCGTGGCTTCCGGCCCTGGGCGCAGTTGCAGGACGAGCACGGCGAGAAGCTGGCACGGGCGCGTGAGGGCCGCTGCGGCGCGGTCTGATCGGCGTTATGCTGAGGCTCTCGCCCCGGAGAACGCATCATGCGCCTGCCCCTGCTGCTATCCCTGCTCACCCTCGGCGCCTGCGCCAGCCCGCTGCCGCCGCACGACGCGGACCAGGCCTGGGTCGACCTCTGGGCCAGCGGCGCCGAACTGCTGATGGCGCACAAGCTCGACGGCAAGCAGACCGCCGACGGCCGCTACTTCCAGGTCAGCCCCGGCGCGCACGAACTGGAAGCACGCTACAAGTTCGAGGTCAGCCAGGGCGGCATCGGCAGCCTCACCGAGCCGCGCGAAGTGACCTGCTACCTGCGCGTGCGCTACGACAACTTCGTCGCCGGCCAACGCTACCGCCTGGAGGCCAGGCCACAGCTACTCAAGGCCCAGGGCTGGCTGTATGGCGAGGATCGCCAGGTGCTGGCCCGCGCCCAGGTGCTGCGTTGCGGCACTTTCTAACGGCCTAGTTGAGCAGCGTCGCCTGCAGGGTGATCTCGGCGTTGAGCACCTTGGATACCGGGCAGCCGCTCTTGGCCGCCTCCACCGCCTGCTCGAAAGCCTCGCGTGCGGCTCCCGGCACCTTGGCCGTCAGGGTCAGGTGCACGGCGCTGATGCGAAAGCCGTCGCCTTCCTTGTCCAGCGTCACCTCGGCCTGGGTCTCCAGGCTCGCCGCAGTCATCCCGGCATCGCCGAGCTGCTTGGCCAGGGCCATGGAGAAGCAGCCGGCATGGGCCGCGCCGATCAGCTCCTCGGGGTTGGTCCCCGGTTGGCCCTCGAAGCGGGTGTTGAAGCCGTAGGGGTTGTCCTTGAGGGCGCCGCTCTGGGTCGAGATGCTGCCCTTGCCATCCTTGATGCCGCCCTGCCAGCGGGCCGATGCCGTCTTCTTGATACTCATTGCCGCGTTCCTCTCGTTGGTGGCTACCAGTTGAGAGGAACGCGGCCGCAGCAAAGTTCGCCCTGTTTTAGCGCAGGCCGGCGGCGATCTCGAAGCTGCGCAGGCGGTGCTCGGGCTGGTACAGGTCGCAGGTGAAGATCAGCTCGTCGGCGCCGGTCTGCTCCAGCAGCACCTCCAAGCGCGCGCGCACCTTCTCCGGGCCGCCGACCACAGCCAGGCCGAAGAAGTCGCCCACCGCCTGCTGCTCGTGAGGCTGCCAGCGGCCGGCCATGCTCGCTACCGGCGGGCGCAGCACCAAGCTCTCGCCACGGATCAGGGCGAGGATGCGCTGGAAGGCGGTGGTGGCAAGGAATTCGGCTTCCTCATCGGTCGGCGCGGCGATCAGCGGCACGCCGATCATGGCGTAGGGCTTGTCGAGCACCGCCGAGGGCTGGAAGTTCTCGCGGTAGATGCGCAGCGCCTGGTGCAGGTAACGCGGCGCGAAGTGCGAGGCGAAGGCATAGGGCAAGCCCTTCTGCGCGGCGAGCTGGGCGCTGAACAGGCTGGAGCCGAGCAGCCAGATCGGCACCCCGCTGTCCACGCCCGGCACCGCCAGCACGCGCTGGCCGGGCTGGCGCGGGCCGAGCAGCTGCTCCAGCTCGGCGACGTCCTGCGGGAAATCGTCCGGGCTGCCCAGACGGTCGCGGCGCAGGGCGCGGGCGGTGGCCTGGTCGGCCCCCGGCGCGCGGCCCAGGCCCAGTTCGATGCGCCCCGGATAGAGCGCGGCCAGGGTGCCGAACTGCTCGGCCACTACCAGCGGCGCATGGTTGGGCAGCATCACGCCGCCGGAGCCCAGGCGCAGTGTTTCGGTATTCGCCGCCAGGTAGCCAAGCAGCACAGCGGTGGCGGAACTGGCGATGCCCTCCATGTTGTGGTGCTCGGCCACCCACATGCGCGAGAAGCCGAGCTTCTCGATGTGCCGCGCCAGGTCGAGCGAGCGCTGCAGGGCAGGGCCGGCGCCGACATCGTCGTCACGCATGGGCGCCAGGTCGAGAACGGAGAAAGGGGTGTTGGACAGCTTGCTCATCGGAGGCCTCCTGAGGTCATGCAACCCATATGGGGCCATCCAGCGCAAATGAAAAGGCCGGCGCCCCTGACGAGGCTCCAGCCCGACGAGCGCGGCGGCGAATCAACCGCGCTGGTAGGCGATTTCCTTACTGCCGGCCTCGCAGCTGCCGACCACGGTCTTGTCACCGGCGCCACCCTTGTCGACCACTTCCAGGGTGTAGGCGGCGACGCCTTTTTCCTTGAGCTTGGCGTCGATCTCCGCCTTCAGCTCGTCGCAGGGTTTGCCGGCGGCCAGGGCCGAGCCAGCCAGAGCGAACAGGGCGATGCCCAGAGTCAGTCGCTTCATCTTCAACACTCCTTCGTTGGTAAATGCACGGGACCATCCGCCCCGGACCGGGCAAGCCTAGCCCAGGGCCACCGGGAAAACCGTGCGGTGCTCAGCTGTTGCTGATACGGAAGCCGACCTTGAGGTCGACCTGATAGTGGGCCACCTTGCCGTCAACGATATGACCGCGGGTCTCGATGACCTCGAACCAGTCCATGTTGCGCACACTCTTGGCGCATTCGGCCAGGGCATTGGCGATGGCATCCTCGATGCTCACCTTGGAGGTGCCGACGACTTCGATCTTCTTGTAGGTGCGATGATCGGACATGAAGCTCTCCTTGTTGCGAACGGGGTACGGCGCTCGCAGTTGTGGCCCGCCAACGGCGGATTAAGTTCAGATTAGCTGCCCTCGCGAGGTGTGCCGCGGTACCTGCATGCCCTGATCGGGGCCCTGGGTATCTCGCCTCCGATCCAAACCCACTCAGCGCACAGACATTCCCAAAACGCTCATTCACCCCGTAGACTTGCGACAAGTTCTTATTTGCACTCGATTCATGGGAAGAATGGGCATGACCATCGGGGCCTCTGACGCGCCAGCCGGCACGCAGCTGGATGCGCTCTACCGCGACCATCACGGCTGGCTGCAGGGTTGGTTGCGCAAGCGCCTGGGCGACCGCGAGCGCGCCGCCGACCTGGCCCAGGACACCTTCCTGCGTCTGCTGGTGACCCGGCGCATGCCCGAGCTGAGTGAGGGTCGCCGCTACCTGGCGCAGATCGCGCGCAACCTGGTCATCGACCAGTGGCGCCGCCAGCGCATCGAACAGGCCTACCTCGACACCCTCGCGGCGCTGCCGGAACCGGAAACGCCGTCGCTGGAGACCCATGCCATGATCATCGAGACCCTGCTGCAGATCGACGCCATGCTCGATGCCATGCCGAGCAAGGTGCGCGAAGCCTTCATGCTGGCCCAGTTCGAGGGCCTGGGTTACGCCGAGATCGCCGAACGCCTGCAGGTCAGCGTCAGCTCGGTGCAGAAGTACATGATCCGCGCCATCGCCGCCTGCTATCAGGTGCTGTACGCCGAATGAACACCGACAACCACGCACCCATCGCCCCCGCCATCGTCGAGCAGGCCAGTCACTGGCTGATGCTGCAGTGGGACGGCCAGCTGGTTGGCGAACAGCAACGCAGCTTCGCCGCCTGGCAGGCCGCCAGCCCCGAGCACCAGCGCGCCTGGCAACGCATGCAGCAGCTGCAGCAGACCCTGGCCAGCGTGCCGGGGGAAACCTCGCGCGCGGTACTGCGCCAGATGCCGGACGCGCGTCGGCGGCAGACGCTCAAACTGCTCGGCCTGCTGCTGATGGCCGGCGGCAGCGGCTATGTGGCGCAATCGCAGCTGCCCTGGCGCGAGGCCATGGCCGACCTGCGCAGCGGCACCGGCGAGCGCCTGCAACGTACCCTGGCCGATGGCAGCCAGCTGAGCCTGAACAGCGCCAGCGCGGTGAACATCCTGTTCGGGCCGGGCGAGCGCCGCCTGCGCCTGCTCACCGGCGAGCTGCTGCTCGATAGCGGCAAGGACCCGGCTGGCCGGCCGCTGATCGTCGAGACCGGCGCCGGCGAGATCCAGGCCCTGGGCACGCGCTTCTCGGTCTACGAAGTGGACGGTGGCAGCCGCGTCGAGCTGTACGACGGCGAACTGGAGCTGCGCCCCCGCAGTGGCCCGATCACCCGCCTGCAGGCCGGGCAGAGCCGCTGGTTCTCCGCCACGCGCCTCGGCCCGCTGACGGTGGCCAATGCCAACCACGCGGCCTGGCAGCAGGGCCGGCTGATCGCCGAGCGCATGCCACTGGGCCAGTTCCTCGGCGAACTGTCACGCCACCGCCCCGGTGTGCTGCGCTGCGATCCGGCAGTCGCCGGGCTGGAGCTGACCGGGGTATTCCCGCTGGCCGACACCGACCGTGTGCTGGCCGCCCTGCAACAGTCGCTGCCGATCCGAGTGAACAGCCTGACCCGCTACTGGATCACCGTCGGCCCCGCCTAGGTTGAAGAACGCTGCGCGGGCCCACCCGCGCCCTGAAAATTTTTCTGCAGGCTCTTGTCGGTTTCGCCGTCTCGCTCGGGATACCTCTTGAACTCAATCTAGAAGCATTCTCAAGAGGATCGATCAGAATGCCGTATCTGCCCGCTTCCACCCGTTCCCGGCTGAGCCTTGCGGTTCGCCACGCCCTGTTCACCGGCCTGCTGGTCGCCACCCCCGCGCTGCTGACCGCGCCACTGGCCCAGGCCGCCAGCACCAGCGAACAAAGCCGCAGCTATGCCATTCCCGCCGGCCCACTGGACCAGGCGCTGAATCGCTTCGCCAGCGAGTCCGGCATCCTGCTCTCGGTGGATGCCCAGCTCACTGCGGGCAAAAACAGCTCAGGACTCAACGGCAGCTACTCAGTGGACGAGGGCCTCGCCCAGTTGCTCGCCGGCACCGGCCTGCAGGCCGTCAATGCCGGCGGTAACTACCTGCTGCAGGCGATGGCCAGCGACGACACCCTGGCGCTCGACCCCGCCAGCATCCAGGGCCAGGCCTACAGCTCGGCCAGCGCGGACGACGGCTATGTGGCCCGGCGCGCCAGCGTCGGCTCGAAGACCGACGCGCCGCTGCTCGAGACGCCGACCTCCGTTTCCGTGGTGACTCGCGAGCAGATCGAGGCTCAGCAGCCGAAGACCGTCGCCCAGGCGCTGCGTTACACCCCCGGGGTCAACGCTGAGCTGGCTGGTCCGCAATTCGTCACCGACCAGATGATGATCCGCGGCTTCCAGATGGGTACCGGGCGCATGCTGCGCGACGGCACCCGCACCTTCCTGCCCGACTTCCTCGGCTGGGACGCCCCCGAGCCCTATGGCCTGGAGCGCATCGAAGTGCTGCGCGGCGCCAGCTCGGTGCTCTACGGCGTCTCCGATCCGGGCGGCCAGGTCAACCTGGTGAGCAAGCGCCCCACCACCGAGCCGCTGCGCCACGTGCAGCTGCAGGCCGGCAACCTCGACTATCGACAGGGCGCCTTCGATGTCAGCGACGCGCTGGATGAAGAGGGCATCTGGAGCTACCGGCTGACCGGCCTGCTGCGCGAGGCCGACTCGCAGGTCGACCACATCAGCAACCGCCGCCAGTACGTCGCCCCGGCGATCAGCTTCCGCCCCAGCAGCGATACCGAATTTACCGTGCTCGCCGAATACCAGAAGCAGACCGGCAACTTCGCCAACCCGCTGCCGGCCGCCGGTACCGTGTTCGGCACGGCTCAGGGGCGGTTGGATCGCGACACCTACGTCGGCAACACCAACTACGACCACATGACCAACGAGAAAACCTCGCTGGGCTACGTGTTCGAGCACCATCTCGACGACGTTTGGACCCTGCGCCAGAACCTGCGCTACAGCTACTACCGCCAGGACAGTTCGGAGCTGGCCATCTACGGTCCGATCGCTCCGCCGCTGTATTCGCGCTACCTGCAGGAGCGCGAGGGCGATGGCCGGCTGTTCACCGTCGACACCCAGGCCCAGGCCGACTTCGCCACCGGCGACGTTCAGCACACTCTGCTCGGCGGCTTCGACTACAACAACGGCAAGTTCGACCAGACCCAGGACCTGAGCTTCGTCGGCGAAGTCTTCGACGTGTTCAATCCAGTCCATGACGAGCCACTGACCTTCATTCCGCAACCCGCCTTCGGCTCCGACTATCAGCAGAAGCTCAGCCAGACCGGCGTTTATCTGCAGGATCAGCTCCAGCTCGACAGCTGGGTGTTCGTGCTCGGCGGACGCTACGACTGGACGAGCGACCAGCGCGACGACCGCGTGCCGCAGACGCAGAAGGACGAGCGCTTCACTGCCCGCGCCGGCGTGGTCTACCTGTTCGACAATGGCCTGGCGCCCTACGCCAGCTACAGCGAGTCGTTCCTGCCGACCATTGGCCGCGCCGCAGACGGCTCGCAGCTGGAGCCGACCATCGGCAAGCAGTACGAGATCGGCCTGAAGTACGAGCCGGTCGGCTACAACGCGCTCTACACCATCGCCGCCTTCGACCTGACCCGGGAAAACCTCACCGAATATCTGCCTTTCGGCGTCGTGCGTCAGGACGCCGAAGTACGCTCCAAAGGCATCGAGCTGGAAGCCAAGGCAGAGATCACCCAGGGCCTCAACCTGATCGGCAGCTACACCTGGAACGACGTCGAGGTCACCGAATCGAACACCGGCACCGAGGGCACCACGCCGTTCCGCGTGCCGGAGCACATGGCCTCGCTGTGGGCCGACTACCGTGTGCAGGGCGGCGCACTCAGCGGCCTGCGCTTCGGCGCCGGCGCGCGCTACGTCGGCAGCACCTACGGCGACTCGGCGAACAGCTTCAAGGTCGACAGCTACAGCGTGGTCGACGCGCTGGTCAGCTACCCGCTCGGCCAGCTCGCCGCCAACCTTGAGGGCGTCGAGCTCTCACTGAACGCGGTCAACCTGTTCGACGAGGACTACGTGGCCGGCTGCTTCAATGACGTTGGCTGCCAGTACGGCCAGCAACGCACGGTCTACGCCACCCTCGACTACAACTGGTGACCTAAGCCACAGGGCCCTCGGCTCTCCGATCGTTCCCATGCTCGGCATGGGAACGCCTCTCGGAGCTCTCCGCGCCCATACGCAGGGCCTCATAGTCGGCGTACCCACGCAGAGCGTGGGTAGCATCAGCTCCACCTTGCCCATTCCCAACCGACCACACTCCCCCGTAGAATTGCGATAAATTCTTATTCGCACTCGATTCAGGGGTAGAAGCGGGCATGTCCACCGAGGCTCTCGATGCGCTGTACCGCGCGCACCACGGCTGGTTGCGCGGCTGGTTGCGCCAGCGCCTGAACAATTCCGCCGATGCCGCCGACCTGGCCCAGGACACCTTCGTCCGCGTGCTGCTGGCGCGCACTGCCGGCACCCTGAAAGAGCCGCGCCACTACCTGGCAACCGTGGCCCGTGGCCTGGTCATCGACCTCTATCGCCGCCGCTCGCTGGAACAGGCCTACCTGGACGTACTGGCCAGCCTGCCCGAGGCGGTGCATCCCTCCCTGGAAGAACAGGCGCTGGTTCTCGAAGCGCTGCTGCAGATCGAACGCATGCTCGACGGTCTCGGCGCCAAGGTGAAGCAGACCTTCATCCTGTCCCAGCTGGAAGGCCTGAGCTACGCACAGATCGCCGAACGCCAGGGCATCGCCCTGCGCACGGTGAACAACCACATGGCCAAGGCGATGGAGCACTGCTGCCTGATGCTGGCGGAGCTGACATGAGCCAGGCACAGCAGATTGGCAGCACCGAGCGCGAGGCGATTCGCAGCGCCGCGCAGTGGTATGCGCGGCTGACGGCGGAAACCGCTGGCGAAGGCGAACAACTCGCCTGGCAGCGCTGGCTGGAGTCTGATCCTGCCCATTACGCGGCCTGGCAACGCATCGAGTCAGTACGCCAGCAGATGGGCCAGGTACCGGGACAGCTGGCCGCCAGCACCCTGGCCGCCGCCGGCCAGTCGCGGCGCCGCGTGCTGCTGGGCATGGCACTGCTGGTCTCCGCCAGCGGTGTCGCCGGCCTGGGCTGGCGCAGCGATGCAGGCCGGCGCCTGGCGGCCGACTTCCGCACCACGGTCGGTGAGCGGCGCAGCTTCACCCTGGCGGACGGCAGCCAGCTGTTGCTCAACACCGACAGCGCGGTCGACGCCCTCTTCGATGAACAGCAACGGCTGCTGGTCCTGCGCGGCGGCGAGGTGCTGATCGAGACCGCGCCCGATCCACTCGGCCGGCCCTTCAGCGTCGCCACCGCGCACGGCAGCGTGCGCGCCCTCGGCACACGCTTCACCGTGCGCCTCGACGACAACGGCAGCAGCGTGGCGGTATTGGCCAAGGCCGTCGAGGTCAGCACCCCCGGCATGCCCACCCCCGTGCGCCTGGAAGCTGGCCAGCAGACCCGCTTCACCCGCGCCGGCGTGCAGCCGCCACAGGCCAGCCATGCAGACGTGGCCGCCTGGCAGCAGGGCAGCCTGATCGCCATCGACCGCCCACTGGGCGAGCTCATCGACGAACTGGCGCGCTACCGCAGCGGCTGGCTGCGCTGCGACCCCGCCATCGCCAGCGTGAAGGTCTCCGGCGCCTTCCCGCTGGACGATACGGATCGCGCGCTGGACGCCCTGGAGAAGGGCTTCCCCATCCGCGTCGTACGCCGCACGCGCTACTGGGTGAGCCTGCTGCCGCGCACCTGACGGGCTCGCCCTGCAGTACGCACAACGCTCCACGCAGAAAATTTTCCGATGCCTTGCACTTTTGCCACCCCTGGTTCGGCTCTCGCTGCATCAGTGGCCCGCTTGGCCACCCAAACTGGGGGAGTCACCATGTCGTATCCATTCATCCGCCACCGCCTGGCGCGCCATCTACAGGCCGCGCTGCTCGGCGTGGGCGCCATCGGTGCGCCGCTGCTGCAGGCCGCCGAACCCACCTCGACCAGCGCTGCGGTCGAACAGGTCCGCCAATACGCCATCGCCCCGGGCCCGCTCAGCGAAGTGCTCGGGCGCTTCGCCGCCGCCTCCGGCATCGCCCTGTCGTTCGACGCGGCGCAACTCGGCAACCGCCAGTCTGAAGGCCTGAGCGGCAGCTACTCGGTCGATGCCGGCTTCGCCAGGCTGCTACAAGGCAGCGGCCTGCGCGCGGTCAATGACGGCGGCAGCTATGTCCTGGAACAGCAGACCGATGACTCGATGGCGCTCGGCACCACGGAGATCAACGCCAGCGAGCTGGGCAGCACCACCGAAGGCACCGGCTCCTACACCACCGGCGCGGTGACCATCGGCAAGGGTACTCACACGCTCAAGGAAATCCCCCAGTCGGTCAGCGTGATCACCCGCCAGCAGCTGGATGATCAGGATCTGGTCGACCTCAAGGACGCGGTCAATCACACCACCGGCATCGTCGGTCTGCAGGGGGTCGGCAAGGGCATGATCCTGTCCTCGCGCGGCTTCCAGATCGATGACTGGCAGTACGACGGCGTTCCGATCCCCCGCAACATGTATGCGCTGGGCAACTGGGCGACCCAGGACCTGATCTTCTTTGATCGCCTGGAAGTGCTGCGCGGCGCGTCCGGCCTGTTGCAGGGCACCGGCAGCCCGGGCGGCGCCGTCAACATGGTGCGCAAACGCGGCCAAGATGCGCCCAAGGTAACCGTGACTGGCAAGGCCGGCTCGTGGGATCACTACGGCCTGCAAGTGGACGCGGGTGGCCCGCTCAACGAGGCCGGCACGATCCGTGGACGGGTCGTTGCCGATGAAGACCAGAGCAAGTCCTTCATCGACTACGAATGGAGCAAGACCCACTCGCTGTACGGTGCACTGGACATCGACCTACGCGAGGACACCACCCTGGGCCTGGCCATCAGCCGCTCGGACGGCGAATCGCGCCCAAGCATCCGCGGCCTGCCACGCTACGCCGACGGCTCGATGCCGGATATCTCGCGCTCGACCTATGGCGGCGCACGCTGGAACCACTCGGACATCGATGTCACCACCGTCTACGCCGACCTCGAACACCGCTTCAATGATGACTGGGCGTTCAAGGTCGGTGCCCTACGCATGACCGAGGAAAACACCTCGAAACAGCAACGGCTGTCGACGGTCGGCGCCGGGCTCGCGGCAGATGGTAGCGGTGCCGAGTACGACGATTTCGTGACCGACTTCGATTCGACCAAGCTCGGCCTCGACATGAACCTCACCGGCAAATTCGAAGCCTTGTCGATGCAGCAGGAAGTCACCCTGGGCGGCAATTACTCCAAGATGACCACCGATGATCGCTACGCGCGCACCTTCAACGCCACCAGCGACACCATCTTCGACATCGACCACAACCGCCCGGAAATCAGCTACGAAGGCCTGCTCAACACCGCCGGCGGGCGGGGCTACATGAGTGAGTACGATGTCCGGCAGAAAGGCCTGTACGGCAGCTGGCGGATCAAGCCGGTAGACGACCTGACCCTGGTGCTGGGCTCGCGTGTCAGCTGGTATGACTACAGCTACGAATCGAGAAACCAGTTCGCCTTCAGCAACGTCGTCAACGTCAGTGAGCCAAGCACCTCGAACGAAACCGGGGAGTTCACACCCTATGCCGGTATCGTCTACGACCTGAGCCGCGAGTGGGCGGTGTACGCCAGCTACACCGACGTGTTCGAACCGCAGACGGTGCGCGATGCCGGCGGTTCGATGCTCAAGCCGGTGATTGGTAGCAACTACGAGATCGGCCTCAAGGGTGAGCTGCTCGACGGGCGGGTCAACACCTCCCTGGCGGTCTTCCGCTACGACCAGGAAAACCGCTCGGTAAACGACCTGGCCGCCGGCTTCGCCTGTGACGGCTGGTACTGCTCGAAGGCAGCGGGTGAAGTACGTAGCCAGGGTATCGAAGCAGAAATCAGCGGCGAGGTCGTCGACAACCTGCAGCTGTTTGCCGGCTACACCTACAACACCACCAAGTACCTGGAAGACCCGACCAACGAAGGCAGCGTGTTCAGCACCTGGACGCCAAAACACATGCTGCGCGTGTGGGGCAACTACCAGTTCAGCGGCGACCTGAACCGTCTCAGCACAGGCCTCGGCTTCACCACCCAGAGCCACACACTGGGTTACGAGCGGACCTATGAGGTTGCGGGTTACACCGTGTGGAGTGCCCGGGTCGGCTACCAGCTGACACCGGAAATCGGCCTGGCGCTGAATGCCAACAACCTGTTCGACAAGAAGTACATTGCCGCCGGTTACAACCAGCTCGATGGCAACAACAACTTCGGCGAGCCGCGCAACCTGATGTTCAGCGTCAAGTACACGCCAGAGTTCTGAACGGCATCAGCCGCCCAGCCATGGAAGGCTTACACAGGTAAAGACGGACGAACGCGGCGAAAACCGCAGCATCTTTACGATCTTTACCCGTGCTCACCCTGCAGCTCGCGGCGCAGCCAGTCGGCCAGGCGCTCGGCGCGGCGTTCGCCACGTCGGCTCGGCACCCACAGGGCCAGGCGGGCGTCGGTTTCGACAAAGCCCCAGGGCGCGACCAGGCGGCCAGCGGCGAGGTCGTCCGCCACCAGCGGTTGCGGCGCGATGGCCACGCCGAGGCCGCTGGCGGCGGCTTCCAGCAGGTAGTAGAGGTGCTCGAAGCCCTGGCCACGCTGCAACCGCTGCGCCTCCAGGCCCTGGGCCTCGGCCCATTGTGGCCAGGCCTGCGGGCGCGAGGCAGTGTGCAGCAGCGGCTCGCCGAGTAGCGCGGCGGGCGGTTGGCCGGCCAGCTCGGCACTGCGCGCATAACGCGGGCTGAGCACAGGGCCGATGCGCTCCACGCCCAGCTCGTACACCAACATGTCCGCCGGCCACGGCGGTTCGGCGAACAGCAGGGTGGCGTCGACCTGCGGGCTGCGCGGGTCCAGCTCGCCCTGGCTGGTCGACAGCTGCAGGCGCAGCTCCGGCAAATCCTTCTGCAAACGGTCCAGACGCGGGATGAACCAGCGCGCCAGCAAGCTGCCAGGGCAACCGAGGACGAAGGGGCGCTCGCTGTCCTGCTGGCGCAACTCGCTGCACACCTCGCGCAGGCGCTCGAAGGCTTCGCTGCTGACCTCGCGCAGGCGGCGGCCGGCATCGGTGAGTTTCACGCCGCGGCCGTCCTTGTCGAACAACACCACGCCGAGCTGTTCCTCCAGCACCCGGATCTGCCGGCTCACCGCACCGTGGGTCACATGTAATTCGGCAGCCGCCTGGCTGACGCTCTGCAGGCGGGCAGCGGCCTCGAAGGCGCGCAGGGCATTCAGCGGGGGCAGTTCGCGGCTCATATATTCGTGAGTTTTTCTGACGTGTTACAGCAATCTAATCGCTTTTTCACGAGCCGGCCAGGGGTAGAATGGCGCCATCGCTCACGCTCCCTCGATCCGTCTTTCGCGAATCAGGGCAGCAAGAACAGGAGAACACCATGACTTCCTTGCGCACCGGCCCTGACGCCACCGGCCTGTTCGGCTCCTTCGGCGGGCAGTACGTCGCCGAGACCCTGATGCCGCTGATCCACGACCTCGCCGCGGAATACCAGAAGGCCAAGGCCGACCCGGAATTCGCCAAGGAACTGGCCTACTTCCAGCGCGACTATGTCGGCCGCCCGAGCCCGCTGTACTTCGCCGAGCGCCTGACCGAGCACTGCGGCGGCGCCAAGATTTATCTGAAGCGCGAAGAGCTCAATCACACCGGCGCGCACAAGATCAACAACTGCATCGGCCAGATCCTGCTGGCCAAGCGCATGGGCAAGAAACGCATCATCGCCGAGACCGGCGCCGGCATGCACGGCGTGGCCACCGCCACCGTGGCCGCGCGCTTCGGCATGGAATGCGTGATCTTCATGGGCACCACCGACATCGATCGCCAGCAGGCCAACGTGTTCCGCATGAAGCTGCTGGGCGCCACCGTGATCCCGGTCACCGCCGGCACCGGCACCCTGAAAGATGCGATGAACGAAGCGCTGCGCGACTGGGTGACCAACGTGCACAACACCTTCTACCTGATCGGCACCGTGGCCGGCCCGCACCCGTACCCGGAGCTGGTACGCGACTTCCAGGCCGTGATCGGCAAGGAAACCCGCGAGCAGATGCAGGAACACGAAGGTCGCCTGCCGGACTCGCTGATCGCCTGCATCGGCGGCGGCTCCAATGCCATGGGCCTGTTCCATCCGTTCCTCGATGACGCCAGCGTCAAAATCATCGGCGTCGAAGCGGCCGGCCACGGCATCGAGACCGGCAAGCACGCGGCCAGCCTGAACGGCGGCGTACCGGGCGTGCTGCACGGCAACCGCACCTTCCTGCTGCAGGACGACGACGGCCAGATCATCGACGCCCACTCGATTTCCGCCGGCCTCGACTACCCCGGCATCGGCCCCGAGCACGCCTGGCTGCACGACATCGGCCGCGTCGAGTACACCTCGATCACCGATGACGAAGCCCTAGCCGCCTTCCACCAGTGCTGCCGCCTGGAGGGCATCATCCCGGCCCTGGAGAGCTCGCACGCCCTGGCCGAAGTATTCAAGCGCGCGCCGAACCTGCCCAAGGATCACCTGATGGTGGTCAACCTGTCCGGCCGCGGCGACAAGGACATGCAGACCGTCATGCACCACCTCGACCTGTCCAAATCGGAGAACAACTGATGAGCCGTCTGCAGAGCCGATTTGCCGAGCTTAAAGAGCAGAACCGCGCCGCCCTGGTCACCTTCGTCACCGGCGGCGACCCGGACTACGACACCTCGCTGGCCATCCTCAAGGGCCTGCCGGCCGCCGGCGCCGATGTGATCGAGCTGGGCATGCCCTTCACCGATCCGATGGCCGACGGCCCGTCGATCCAGCTGGCCAACATCCGCGCCCTGGGTGCCAAGCAGACCCTGGCCAAGACCCTGCAGATGGTTCGCGAATTCCGCGCAGGCGAGCAGAACACCCCGCTGGTGCTGATGGGCTACTTCAACCCCATTCACTACTACGGCGTGGACAAGTTCATCGCCGATGCCAAGGAAGCCGGCGTCGATGGCCTGATCGTGGTCGACCTGCCGCCGGAACATAACGCCGACCTGTGCTTCCCGGCCCAGGCCGCGGGCATCGACTTCATTCGCCTGACCACCCCGACCACCGACGACAAGCGCCTGCCGACCGTACTCAACGGCAGCTCCGGCTTCGTCTACTACGTCTCCGTGGCCGGCGTCACCGGCGCCGGTTCGGCGTCCATGGACCAGGTGGAAGAGGCGCACGCGCGCCTGCGTCGCCACACCGACCTGCCGGTATGCATCGGCTTCGGTATCCGCACCCCAGAGCACGCCGCCGACGTGGCGCGCCGCGCCGAGGGCGTGGTGGTGGGTTCGGCGCTGGTCGATCAGATCGCCAAGGCCGCCAGCCCGCAACAGGCCATCGACGGCGTACTAAGCCTGTGCGCCCAGCTGGCCGAGGGTGTACGCGGCGCTCGGCGCTGAGTTCGTCCCGCCATGAAAAAAGCCGCCTTCGGGCGGCTTTTTCGTTTCAGCGGCTGCTGACGATGCGCAGCACCTGCCAGTAACCCGGCGGCTCAGGCGTCAGCCCGCGCTCGCGCAACAGGGCATGCAGCTGCGGCAGGCGGAAGTAGGGCACCGAGGCCATCAGGTGGTGCTCGATGTGGTAGTTGACCCGGATCGGCGCGACGAAGGCACGGGCCAGCCAGCCAGCGCGCGTGGTGCGGGTGTTGCGCAGGGTGTCGCGGGAAGGCTCCAGGCAGGCATGTTCGGCCATCGAACGGATGCGGATGAACAGCGGGAAGGGCGTGACGTAGGCCAGCGCCCAGACGCCATACAACCAGGCCTCGCCGCAGGCCCACAGCACAGCCAGCAGCAGGCCGTTGGTGATCAGCATGCCGGCGGCGTTACCGAGGAAGGTCAGCGGATAGTCCCACCAGCGCCGGCCGTCCTGCGACAGCACCTGCACATCGTTGGCCACCGTCCACTTGAGCACGCCGGCGTCCATCAGCACCCGGCCGAGCATGAACTTCAGCCCGGTGACGCCAAACAGGTCGCGGGCCAGCTTGCGCAGCAGCGAGGTGCGCGAGGTAGGGAAGCCGGCCACCAGCGACAGGTCCGGGTCCTGCTCGCTGGAAGTCTTGGCGTGGTGCACCAGATGGTAGGGGCGGTACTTGTGCAGCTCGTTCCACACCGGCCGCGCGCACAGCCAGTCGGCCAGCACGTCGTTGCCCCACTTGCTCTTGAACAGGGTGCCGTGGGCCGCATCGTGCTGCAGGATAGCCAGGCACAGCTGGCGCCCGCCGATGATCGCCAGGCCAGCGAGCAGGGCGAGCGCGAAGCCCCACAGCGGCAGATTTTCCTGGGCCCAGGCCAGGCCGGCGAAGGTCAGCGCCAGCACGCCCCAGGTGGAAAACACGGCCCAGGCGCCGCGCCAGTCGGAGCGCTGGGTCAGGGCCTTGATCTCCTCGCGGCTGAGGATATCGGCGATACGGGTGCGGGTCTCGGACATGGCGCGACGCTCATCATTGAAGTCGCCCCGATTGCAGCATCAGCCGCGGCGCATTGCAGGCGTCGGAGGTGACTGAATGCAATGCGTTTCTGCCAAACGCCTCAGCGCAGCTTGTGCGCCATCGCCGCCAGTACGCTCAACACTGCGCCTGCCAGGCGCTTGGAGCGCGCGCCGTTCCAGCCGGTGCGCGGCTGCGGGCTGTCGTCGTGGTCCTTGAACGGCATCTCCAGGGTGAAGGACAGGCAGTCGTAGGTCTGTCCGACCCAGTTGCAGGCCAGCGCCAGGTTGGCCTGGCCCGGCTGGTCGCGGGGGTAGCCGTGGGCCACCTGGAATTCGCCGGCGGCCATCAGGCGCTGGCGGAATTCCTGCTCCAGCTCGTCCAACCGCGGAGTGAAACCGGGGTTGCCCTCGCAGCCGGCGGTGAACACGTGGGGAATCTCCTCGTCACCGTGGATATCGAGGAAGCCATCCACCCCCTGGCCGGCCATCTGCTGCTGGACGAATAGCACCTCGGGGCTGCGCTCGGCCGAGGGCGCCAGCCAGGCGCGGTTGAGGTCCTGGCCGGCAGCGTTAGTGCGCAGGTTGCCGAGGAAGGAGCCGTCTGGGTTCATGTGCGGCACCAGGTACAGATCGGCCTGGCTGAGCAGTTGCTGCAGCTCGGCATCGGGCTGCGCCAGGCGCTCGATCAGGCCCTCCATGAACCACTCAGCCATGTGCTCGCCGGGGTGCTGCTGGGCGATCAGCCACAGCTTGCGCGGCGCGCTGGCGGCGCCGCGCACATGCAACAGCGGCAGTTCGCGGCCCTGCAGGCTGCTGCCGCAGGCCAGCAGCTCGACATTCGGTAGCGCCAGCGCCTGCACCAGCAACTGGGCGTGTCGCGCGCGCGGGTAGGGCTCGAAGTAGGCGAAGCGGGCGGACGCCTGCTCGGCCAGCAGCTCGAAGTGCAGGCCGTGCTCGTCATAGGTCGTGGGCACGCGGAACCAGTCCACGCCGTCGTAGCTGGCCACCGTCTGGTAGCCGGGCCAAGCGCTCTTGTAGCTCGACTGGCCGGCGTTCTCCAGGGTGAAGCCGTGGCGCTCGCCGACACTCAGGCCTTCGGCGAGGAAGTGGAACCACTGCAAGTGATCGCTGGCGAAGTCCTTGCGGATCGCCAGGCGCACCCAGGTCGGGTCGCCGGCGTTGAGAACCTCGATATTGCCGCTGTCGAAATCGCTGCGAATCTGCATGGGACGCTCCTGCCAACCGAAGCCGGCAGGATACTCCCCAGACCGCCCGGCGTCAGATGCGGAAGCGGCTGACCAGCTGCTGCAGCTCACCGCCGAGACGCGCCAGCTCAACGCTGGAGGCGGCGGTCTCGTCGCTGGCCGCGGCGCTCTGCTCGGAGACGTCACGCACGTTGATCACGCTGCGGCTGATCTCCTCGGCCACCGCGCTCTGCTCCTCGGCAGCGGCGGCGATCTGCAGGTTCATCGACTGGATGCTGGAGACGCGGCTGGTGATGCCCGCCAGCGCTTCACCGGCCTGGCGGGTCAGGACCACGCTGTTGTCGGTGATGGCGCGGCTGTTGTTCATCACCTCGGCCACCTGCTGGGTGCGGCTCTGCAGGCCGGCGACCAGTTCGGCGATCTCCTCGGTGGACTTCTGCGTGCGCTGGGCCAGGCCGCGCACCTCGTCGGCGACCACGGCGAAGCCACGACCAGCCTCACCGGCACGCGCCGCCTCGATGGCCGCGTTGAGCGCCAGCAGGTTGGTCTGCTCGGCGATCCCGCGGATCACCTGAACGATGCTGCTGATACGTTCGGACTGATTGCTCAGCGCGCCAATCTGCTGCGCCACCTGGCTCAGCTCGGCGGCGATGCCGCGCACCACCTGTACCGTGTTATCCACCGTGGCGGCACCCTTGACCGCACTCTCGTCGGTCTCGCGGGCGATGTCGAAGGCCAGCTGCGCCGCCGCCGACTCGGCCTCGCGGTGCTCGACCTGGTTGGTGATATCACTGGCGAACTTGACCACCCCACTGAGCCGGCCGTTGGCGTCGTATAGCGGGTTATAGGTGGCGCGCAGCCACACCGCCCGTCCGTCCTTGGCGATGCGCTTGAAGCGCCCGGAGACGAACTCGCCCTGGTTCAGGCGCTGCCAGAAGCGCCGATAGTCTTCGCTGGCGACCTCATGGGCCTCGCAGAACAGGCGGTGATGCTGGCCGCGGATCTCGTCCAGGCGATAGCCCATGGTGTGCAGGAAGTTGTCATTGGCCTCACGCACGGTGCCGTCCGGGTTGAACTCGATGACCGCCATGGAGCGGCTGATCGCATTGAGCAGGCTGCTGTGCTGATGCTCGGCCTCGACCTGCGCGGTGATGTCGGTAGCCACCTTGATCACCCGTCCGACATTGCCCTGGGGGTCGCGCACCGGCAGGTAGCTGGCCTCCAGCCAGATCTCCCGGCCACCCTTGGCCACGCGCATGAAGCGGTCGCTGAAGCTCTCGCCCTGGGCCAGGCGCTGCCAGAAGCGCGCGTACTCCGGGCTGCTCAGCAGCTGCGGCGAGCAGAACATGCGGTGGTGCTGACCGCGCACCTCCTCCAGCCGATAGCCCACGGTGTCGAGAAAGGCGGCATTGGCATCGAGTATCTCGCCCTGCGGGCTGAACTCGATCAGCGCCATGCCCTTGCGGATCGCGGCGAGCATCTGCTCGGAGGCGAACAACTGCGACTGACACAGCGACAACTCGTTACGCACTGAAGAACCGAACATGTTCGACCTCGTCATCCATTTGAGAGAGTGCGGCGGGTGATCAGCCAAGCAACGCCGTTCCTTGGCCATCGGTAGTCAATGCAACATCTTGATACATTCAACAGCGTAGACCGGCTGTGCCGAGCGCATAGCCCGCGCCAATAAATATTCCGACCACAAAAAAGCCCGCCAGTGGCGGGCTTTTTCCAAGCAGGCTCGACTCAGGCGGCGGTCGGGCGTAGCGAGTAGGTCTTCAGCTGCTCGGCAAAGTCACGCAGCGACTGGATGCCACTGGCCTCGGCCTCGTGCACCCACTGCTTGATCGCTTCGAGCATGTCGTGACCGTTGCTGCTGGTCTTGACCCAGATCTGCTGCAGGGCGATGCGCTTCTCGTAGATCACCTTGAGCGCCTGGCTCTGCGCCAGCAGCTCGCTGATGCGCGCATGATGCTGCTCGTCGAGCAGGCTGGTCTCGCGCGACAGCAGGCGCTTGGCGCGGCGGAACAGGTGGCGTACCGACTCGTCGGCCTTGGCCAGTTCCTGCTGCACCAGCGGTTTGATCACCAGCTTGCGGTACTGGGCCATGATCTGGAAACGGTTGTTGAGGATGGCCATGGCGGTGTCCATGTCCAGGCTGTGCTTGCCCTCAACGCGGTGGGCGATCGGCGCCACGCGCTGCACCTTGGCCATGCCCAACCAGCTGAACAGCTTGATCCAGGCCCAGCCCATGTCGAATTCCCACTTCTTCACCGACAGCTTGGCGCTGTTCGGGTAGGTGTGGTGGTTGTTGTGCAGCTCCTCGCCGCCGATCAGGATGCCCCAGGGCACCAGATTGGTGGCGGCGTCGCGGCACTCGAAGTTGCGGTAGCCGACAGCATGGCCGAGACCGTTGATCACGCCTGCAGCCCACACCGGAATCCACATCATCTGCACCGCCCACACGGTCATGCCAAGCACGCCGAACAGGGCCAGGTCGATGATCGCCATGAGGATGATGCCGCCCATGGGGAAGCGGCTGTAGACGTTGCGCTCGACCCAGTCTTCCGGACAGTTCTTGCCGTAGATGCGCAGGGTCTCTTCGTTCTTCGCCTCTTCCTGGTACAGCTCGGCGCCCTTGCGCAGCACGGTGCCCAGGCCCTTGATCACCGGGCTGTGCGGATCATCGGCGGTCTCGCACTTGGCGTGGTGCTTGCGGTGGATCGCGGTCCATTCCCGGGTGTTCTGGCCGGTGGTCATCCACAGCCAGAAACGGAAGAAATGCTTGAGCGCCGGGTGCAGTTCCAGCGAGCGGTGCGCGGAATAGCGGTGCAGATAGACGGTGACGCTGACGATGGTGATATGGGTCAGCACCAGGGTGACTGCCACCAGCTGCCACGGCGACAGATCGAGAAAACCGTTGTACCACATGAAGGGTGTAGCCTCGCGGGGAGAGAACGACTGTAAACCCAGTCTCCCCGGCATTATCCCCAAGCGGGGGGAGAATGCCAGTGCAGCGTTAGACGAGAATGCGCTGGATGTCGACTTATCTATAATGTGCGGCAGCTCACACCAGCCAAGGCCGGCCCTTTTGATGAAATTCCAGCGCAGCCCGCTGCAGTTCTCGCTCCTCTATCTGTTCGTCGCCGCCCTGTGGATTCTCTGCAGCGATGCCCTGCTGCTGTGGCTGGGCCTCGACCGCGAAACCCTGGCGCATTACCAGACCTTCAAGGGTTTCGCCTTCGTCCTGATCACCGGCCTGGTGCTGTATGCCGCCCTGGAGCAGCACCGCCGCCAGCAGGAGCAGGCTCGCGAGGCACTGCGCAGCAGCGAAGAACGCCTGAGCCTGGCCCTGGACTCTGCCGAGGAGGGCATGTGGGACTGGGACATGAAGAGCACACGCGTCTTCTATTCGCAGCGCTACTGCGAGCTGCTCGGCTACAGCGCCGAGGAGTTCGGCGGCGACCGCGACGCCTGGCTCAGTCGCCTGCACCCCGAGGATCGCCACCTCGCCGAGGAGCGCCTGCGCGCCCTGATCGAAGACCGCACGCCTTACTACGAGAGCATCTTCCGCATCCGCCACCGCGACGGTAACTACCGCTGGCTATATTCGCGCGGCCGCCTGCTGCTGGACGACCAGGGCCAGCCGCACCGTTTCATCGGCACCTCCAGCGACATCACCCAGCGCCGCGCCGACGAGGACAGCCTGCGCCAGGCCGCCGCCGTGTTCGACAGCACCCTGGAAGGCGTACTGGTCACCGACCGCGACCTGCGCATCAGCCACGTCAATCCGGCCTTCACCCGCATCACCGGCTACGAGAGCAAGGACGTGCTGGGCAAGTCGCCGAGCATGTTCAAGTCCGGGCGCCACGACCCGGCCTTCTACCAGAGCCTGTGGCACGCCCTGACCACGCGCGGCACCTGGAGCGGCGAGATCTGGAACCGGCGCAAGAACGGCGAAGTGTTTCCCATGTGGCAGTGCATCCGCGGCATCCACGACGAGAACGGCAACCTCAGCCACTACGTGGCGGTGTTCTCCGATGTCAGCGCGATCAAGCACTCGCAGCACGAACTGGACTTCCTCGCCCACCATGACCCGCTGACCGGACTGCCCAACCGCCTGCTGTTCGGCGAGCGCATCGAGCAGGCGCTGCAACGGGCCAAGCGCGACGGCCGGCGTGGCGCCCTGCTGCTACTCGACCTCGACCACTTCAAGATCGTCAACGAGAGCCTCGGCCACAACACCGGCGACCTGCTGCTGAAGATGATCGGTGAACGCCTGGGCGCGGCCTTCGGCCCCGACATGACCCTGGCGCGCCTGGGCGGCGACGAGTACGGCGTGCTCTGCGACGACTGTGCCGAGGCCGAGCAGGCCTCGCAGCTGGCCTTGCAGACCCTGGACAGCCTCAGCCAGCCGTTCCTGCTCGACGGCCAGCCGCTGTTCGTCGGCGCCAGCATCGGCATCAGCCTGTTCCCCGACGATGGCGACAGCGTCGAGCAGCTGATGCGCAACGCCGACTCGGCGCTGTTCCGCGCCAAGAACAGCGGGCGCCAGACCTTCAGCTTCTACAGCCAGGACATGACCGAGCACGCGCTGACCCGCGTGCGCCTGGAGAGCCAGCTGCGCCTGGCCCTGGAAGAAGGTCAGCTGCGCGTGCACTACCAGCCGATCCACCGCCTGGATGACCGGCGCATGATCGGCGCCGAGGCCCTGGTGCGCTGGCAGCATCCCGAACGCGGCCTGGTGCCGCCGGGCGAGTTCATCCCGGTGGCCGAGGACAGCGGCCTGATCGGCGCCATCGACGCCTGGGTGCTGGAACAGGCCTGCGCGCAGATGGGCCGCTGGCAGCGAGAGGGCCTGAGCCTGGAGTTCATCGCGGTGAACGTCTCCAGCCGCCTGTTCAGCCGCGGCGAGCTGGACCTGCGGGTCGAGCGCGTGCTGCGCGAGAGCGGCCTGGAGCCGGCGCGGCTGGAGCTGGAAGTGACCGAGAGCGCGGTGATGGACAACCCCGAGCGCGCCAGCGAGCTGCTCACGCAGCTGCACAAGCTGGGCGTGCGTCTGGCCATCGATGACTTCGGTACCGGCTATTCCTCGCTGGCGCGACTGAAGAGCCTGCCGGTGCACAAGCTCAAGCTCGACCAGAGCTTCGTTCGCGGCCTGCCGCATGACCGCGAGGATGCGGCCATCGCCCGCGCCGTGATCACCCTCGGCCAGAGCCTGGGCCTGCGCGTGCTGGCAGAAGGTATCGAGACCGAGGCACAGGCCGCCTATCTGCGCGAGATCGGCTGCTTGCTGGGCCAGGGTTACTGGTTCGGCCGCCCGCAGCCCGCCGAGCAGTTGCTGGCGGCGCAGGCCAATGCCTGAATCCGACTACCCCGAGTAGAGCAAACGGGGTGTAGCGAGCAACGAGAGTAACGACCGAGGCGGTGGCCGTTATCTCGTTGCGACGCGGTTCACGACGAGCAGTAAGCCCATCTCAAAGCTTGGCGATCGACACTTCGGTGGATTTGACGAAGGCGATCACTTCGCTGCCGACCTGCAGGTCCAGCTCGCGCACGGAACGGGTGGTGATCACCGAAGTGACGATACCGGCGGCGGTCTGCACATCGATTTCCGACAGCACGTCGCCGATGACGATTTCCTTGATGTTGCCTTTGAACTGGTTGCGGACGTTGATGGCTTTAATGGTCATGGTCTAGCTCCTTTACGGTTTGGGTAGCCCGGAACGGTCCGGGCCTGAGGGCTTGCTTAGAGCGCCCAGCGCAGTTGCGTGGGCAATGGGGAAACGGGTTCGGGTTGTGGCGGCGTGGCTGGCAGCGCCAGCACGCGGTCGAGCACTTCGGCCTCCAGTGCGGCCAGGCGCGCCGAGCCACGATGACGCGGACGCTGCAGGTCGACGGCCAGGTCGAGGCCGATCTCGCCGTCCTCGATCAGGATCACCCGGTCGGCGATGGCCACGGCCTCGCTGACGTCGTGAGTCACCAGCAGCACGGTGAAGCCGTGTTGCTGCCACAGGCCTTCGATCAGCTGCTGCATCTCGATGCGGGTCAGCGCATCCAGCGCGCCCAGCGGCTCGTCGAGCAGCAGCAGGCGCGGCTGGTGGATCAGTGCACGAGCCAAGGCCACGCGCTGCTTCTGTCCGCCGGACAGGGCGGCCGGCCACTCATTGGCGCGGTCGGCCAGGCCGACTGCGGCCAGCGCCTCGCGGGCCCGCGGTTTCCAGTCACCGGACAGGCCGAGACCGACGTTGTCGATCACCCGCTTCCACGGCAGCAGGCGCGAGTCCTGGAACATCAGCCGGGTATCTTCGCGGGCCGCCGCCAGCGGGCCGTTGCCGGCCAGCAGCTGGCCGCCGGTGGGCGCATCGAGCCCGGCCAGCAGGCGCAGCAGGGTGCTCTTGCCGCAGCCACTGCGACCGACCACGGCGACGAACTGCCCGGCCGGAATATGCAGGTCGATGCCCTTGAGCACCTCGCGTTCACCGAAGGCCTTGCGGATGCCCTCGATGGCCAGCGGGATGCCTTGGCGAATACTGTGCAGGGCGGTCATTGCGCACCTGCCTTGGCCTGGTAGGCCGGGTGCCAGCGCAGCCAGGCGCGTTCGAGCAGGCGAGCGGCGACATCGGCCAGCTTGCCGAGTACTGCGTAGAGCAGGATGGCCAGCACTACCACGTCAGTCTGCAGGAACTCGCGGGCGTTCATCGCCAGATAACCGATGCCGCTGCTGGCGGAGATGGTCTCAGCGACGATCAGGGTCAGCCACATGAAGCCAAGGGCGAAGCGCACACCGACCAGGATCGATGGCAGAGCGCCGGGCAGGATTACCTGCCAGAACAGGGCGAAGCCCTTCAGGCCGTAGCTGCGCGCCATTTCCACCAGCGCCGGGTCGACGTTGCGGATGCCGTGGTAGGTGTTGAGGTAGATGGGGAACAGGGTGCCGAGGGCGACCAGGAAGATCTTCGCTGCCTCATCGATGCCGAACCACAGGATCACCAGCGGAATCAGCGCCAGGTGCGGCACGTTACGAATCATCTGCACCGAGCTATCGAGGAAGCGCTCGCCCCAGTTGGACAGGCCGGTGATGAAGCCGAGCAGCAGGCCGATGCCGCCGCCGATGGCGAAACCGATGGCTGCACGCTGGCCGCTGATGGCCAGGTGGGTCCAGATCTCGCCGCTGGAAAGCAGTGCCCAACCCGCCTCGATTACCGCGCTGGGCGCCGGCAGGATGCGCGTGGACAGCAGGCCGAAGACCACCGCGCCCTGCCACAGGGCCAGCAGTGCAACCGGCAGCGCCCAGGGCGCCAGACGGTGGCCGATGTTGTGTAGCTTGTGCGTCGACATGGCAACGCTCCTTCTCTGGTAGTGCGGGAACCGGGGCGGTGGGCCGCCCCGTTGTCATCTCAGCTCGCCGAGGCGGCCTTGGGCAGAATGTCGCTGGAGATCATCTCGCCGAACGGGCTGACGTAGCCGCGGCTCGCCGGGCGCTCCGGCTGGGCGACGTCGAGGTGCGGGAACAGCAGCTCGGCGACGCGGTACGACTCTTCCAGGTGCGGGTAGCCGGAGAAGATGAAGGTGTCGATGCCGAGGTCGGCGTATTCCTTCACCCGTGCGGCCACGGTCGGGCCGTCGCCGACCAACGCGGTGCCGGCACCGCCACGCACCAGGCCGACGCCGGCCCAGAGGTTCGGCGACACTTCCAGGTTGTCCTTCTTGCCGCCGTGCAGGGCGGCCATGCGCTGCTGACCAACCGAATCGAAGCGCGCCAGGGAGGCCTGGGCACGGTCGATGGTGTCCTGGTCCAGGTGGCTGATCAGGCGATCGGCGGCGGCCCAGGCTTCCTCGTTGGTCTCGCGCACGATCACATGCAGGCGGATACCGAAGCGCACTTCGCGGCCCTGGGCAGCGGCCTTCTCGCGCACGGCGGCGATCTTCTCGGCCACCGCGGCTGGCGGCTCGCCCCAGGTCAGGTACAGCTCGACCTGCTCGGCGGCCAGGTCCTGGGCGGCTTCGGAGGAACCACCGAAGTACAGCGGCGGACGCGGCTGCTGGATCGGCGGGTAGAGCAGTTTGGCGCCTTTCACCTGCAGGTGCTTGCCGTCGTAGTCGACGGTCTCGCCCTCCAGTACACGGCGCCAGATGCGGGTGAATTCGACGGAGGCCTCGTAACGCTCCTCGTGCGACAGGTGCAGGCCGTCGCCGGCCAGCTCGTCCGGATCACCACCGGTGACCAGGTTGAACAGGGCGCGGCCGTTGGACAGGCGGTCCAGGGTCGCCGCCTGGCGCGCGGCCACGGTGGGCGAGATGATCCCCGGGCGCAGCGCGACCAGGAACTTCAGGTTCTGCGTCGCCGGGATCAGCGAGGCGGCCACCAGCCAGGAGTCCTCGCAGGAACGCCCGGTGGGGATCAGCACGCCGCCGAAGCCGAGGCGGTCGGCGGCCTGGGCCACCTGGGTCAGGTAGCCGTGGTCGACGGCGCGCGCGCCTTCGCTGGTGCCGAGGTACTTGCCGTCGCCGTGGGTGGGCAGGAACCAGAAGATGTTGAGGCTCATGGAGTGGTCTCCTTAGATGAAATCGGTGTCGCCGCGGCCTACTGGCCGCGGCGTAGGGCTTACTGCTGCGCGACCTTGGCCGGCGGATTCCAGATCACGTCCTTGATGCTGAGCTTCTTGGGGATCAGCTTGAGGTCGGTGAAGGTGTCGGCGATCTTCTGCTGGGCGGTGATCACCTCCGGGGAGATGAACTGCGCGCCGTAGCCCTGGCGCTCGACGGCCTGGCGGGTGATTTCCGGCGACAGGCCGATCAGCGGGGCGACCTGGCTGGTGGCTTCATCGAGGTTGCCCTTGACCCACTCGCCGACGCCGCGGATTTCCTCGACCAGCACGCCGATCACCTGCGGGTTCTTCTCGGCGTAGGGACGGGTGGCCAGGTAGAACTGGTGGTTGTCGACCAGGCCGCTGCCGTCACGCAGGCTGCGCGCTTGCAGCTGATGCTCGGCGGCGGATTGGAAGGGGTCCCAGATCACCCAGGCGTCGACGCTGCCACGCTCGAAAGCGGCGCGGGCATCGGCCGGCGGCAGGTAAACGGGCTGGATGTCGCTGTACTTCAGGCCGGCGTCTTCCAGGGCGCGCACCAGCAGGTAGTGCACGTTGGAACCCTTGTTCAGGGCGACCTTCTTGCCCTTCAGCTCGCTCACCGACTTGATCGCCGAATCCTTCGGCACCAGGATCGCTTCGCCAGTCGGCGCTGGCGGCTCGTGGGCCACGTAGAGCAGGTCAGCACCGGCGGCCTGGGCGAATACCGGCGGGGTCTCGCCGGTGACACCGAAGTCCACCGAGCCGACGTTGAGCCCTTCGAGCAGCTGCGGGCCGCCGGGGAACTCGGTCCATTTCACCTCTACGCCCTGCTCGGCCAGGCGCTTCTCCAGCGTGCCCTTGGCCTTGAGCAGCACCAGGGTGCCGTACTTCTGATAACCGATCCGCAGAGTCTCGGCTTGAGCTTGAGTGATGGCGCCGAAGGAAATGGCCGCGGCAAACAGGGCGACCAGGCTCCGACGCAAAGTGATGGTGCGCATGGCGCGTCTCCTTTGCTGTGCGTTGTCTTGGTTGGCGACCTGCTTGCCCGTTGGCGGGCGAGTAAGGTGGGGTATTACGGGACTTACAGGCGGGCAAAGCCCGTCTCAGATGCTCCAGCGGGCATTCACCAGCCGGTCGTTCAACAGGTTCGGGTCGATCGGCTTCGGCCGGCGCGCCAGGGCGGCAACCAGCTGTTCCACCGACTCGTCGAGACGCTCGCGCAGTTCATCGTCGATGCGGGCGGGGTGGTCCCCTTCCGGATAGGCGATCTGCTTGTCCACGGCGAACACGCCGGGGAGCATCTCCTGGGCTTTCAGCGCCGCCAGTACCGGCTTCAGCGCATAGTCCACGGCCAGCAAATGGGCGGGGCTGCCGCCACTGGCGATGGGCAGTACCGCCTTGTGCGCCAGGGCGCGTTCCGGCAGCAGGTCGAGCAATACTTTCAGGGCGCCGGTGAAGGACGCCTTGTACACCGGGGTGGCGACCACCAGGCCATCGGCGCTGGCCACCGCCGCCTGCAGCTGCTGCACGGCGGGGCTGGCGAAGTCGGCATGCAGCAGGGCCTCGGCCGGGAAGTCACGGACCCGTAGCAGGCTGACCTCCAGGCCGCTGGCCTGCAGGCGCTGGCTGACGTATTCCAGCAGCAGTTCGGTGCGTGAGCGCGCCGATGGGCTGCCGGACAACAGAACAACGTGCATGAGCGCCCCTTAGCGGTTCGGCTGCGGCGTCAGACGCAGGTAGGGTTTCACCGCGCGATAGCCTTTCGGGAAGCGCTGGGCGATCTCCGCCTCGTCCTTCAGCGATGGCACGATCACCACCTCGTCGCCGTCCTGCCAGTTGGCCGGGGTGGCGACCTTGTGGTTGTCGGTCAGCTGCAGCGAGTCGATGACGCGCAGGATTTCGTTGAAGTTGCGCCCGGTACTGGCCGGGTAGGTGATGATCAGGCGCACCTTCTTGTTCGGGTCGATGATAAACAGCGAGCGCACGGTCAGGGTGTCGTTGGCGTTCGGGTGGATCAGGTCGTACAGGCCGGAGACCTTGCGATCGGCGTCGGCGATGATCGGGAAGTTGACCCGGGTCGACTGGGTCTCGTTGATGTCGTCGATCCAGCGCAGGTGCGAGTCCACCGGGTCCACCGAGAGGGCGATGACCTTGACGCCACGCTGGGCAAAGTCATCCTTCAGCTTGGCGGTGAAGCCCAGCTCGGTGGTGCACACCGGAGTGAAGTCGGCGGGGTGGGAGAACAACACGCCCCAGCCATTGCCCAGCCAGTCGTGGAAACGGATGCGACCCTCGCTGGAGTCCTGCTCGAAGTCGGGGGCGATGTCGCCCAGGCGGATGCTCATGGTGATGCTCCTTGGCAGTTCGTTGCGTGGGGCTCACTATGATCAGGATCGAAACGAAATAAAAAGAATAAATAACGATTTATTTATTCCATATAGAAATATTCATCACGAGCGTTACGATATAAGCACCTAAACAATTATTCTTTCAAAGAATATGCATGGCTCTCTTATAGTCGCCTGCGCTCCCATCCCCATAAGGACATCCGATGAAACGCTTACTGTCCCTCTCCCTGGCCGCCGGCTTCGCCCTGGCCACTTCCGCCCAGGCAGCGACCCTGCTCAACGTCTCCTACGACGTGATGCGTGACTTCTACAAGGACTACAACGCCGCGTTCCAGAAGCACTGGCAGGCCGAGGGCGGCAAACCGCTGACCATCCAGATGTCCCACGGCGGCTCGAGCAAGCAGGCCCGTGCGGTGATCGACGGCCTGCCAGCCGACGTCATCACCATGAACATGGCCACCGACATCAACGCCCTCGCCGAGCACGGCGGCCTGGTACCGCAGGACTGGGCCGCGCGCCTGCCGGACAACAGCGCGCCCTTCACCTCCGCCACCGTGTTCATCGTGCGCAAGGGCAACCCCAAGGCCCTGAAAGACTGGCCGGATCTGCTCAAGGACGGCGTGCAGGTGGTAGTGCCAAACCCGAAGACCTCGGGGAACGGCCGCTACACCTACCTCTCCGCCTGGGGCTACGTGCTGCAGAACGGCGGCGACGAGACTAAGGCCAAGGACTTCGTCGGCAAGCTGTTCAAGCAGGCACCGGTACTCGACACCGGTGGCCGCGCCGCCACCACCACCTTCATGCAGAACCAGATCGGCGACGTGCTGGTGACCTTCGAGAACGAGGCCGAAATGATCGCCCGCGAATTCGGCCGCGGCGGCTTCGAAGTGGTCTATCCGACCGTCTCCGCCCAGGCCGAGCCGCCAGTGGCAGTGGTCGACAAGGTGGTCGACAAGAAAGGCACCCGCGCCGAGGCCGAGGCCTACCTGAAGTACCTGTGGTCCGACGAGGGCCAGCGCATCGCCGCCAACAACTACCTGCGCCCGCGCAACGAGAAGATCCTCGCCGAGTTCTCCGACCGCTTCCCCAAGGTCACCTTCCTCAACGTGAACAAGACCTTCGGCGACTGGCCGAGCATCCAGAAGACCCACTTCAACGACGGCGGCGTGTTCGACCAGATCTACACCGCCCAGTGACCCCAGAAAGCCCGGCACCCGCCGGGCTTTTTGCTTCTAGGGCTCATGCCGCCAACGGCTCGGAGCGTTTCAGGCCGACCAGTTCCAGTTCGAGGAACAGCAGCACCGTCAGCGCCTGGCCGATGACGAAGACGTGGCCGAGCAGGTTCGGCGTGACCCAGCCGGCGAGCAGCAGCACCAGGGTATCGATCACCCACAGCGCGTTGATCGCCAGCACCGCCCATACCGCCAGGCGATTGATCTGCTCGCAGCTGCCCAGCCAGACCAGAAACACGCCCAGCGGCAGCAGCAGCCAGCCGGCGCCGAGCAACAGTTCGCGCGGCAGGGCCAGCAGTTCGGCGAGCCAACCGGCGGCCAGCACCAGCAGCGAGCCGGTGGCCAGGCCAGCCACGCCATCGGCGAGCAGGGCGCGGCGCAACAACGGAGAAGCGTTCAGGGTATGCATGGCGAATCCTCCAATGAGAGCGCCGGACTGGCGCCTGGCCATAGAGTTCTCCCGCCGCGGGCGGCGCGTCGATTACCTGCCAGGTAATGGTCGCCTTGACGCGCCTGGGCTATCGTCCGATCCCATGAACACAGCCAATCACCCCGTCGGCGCCCTGTTGCGCCAGTGGCGCCAGCGCCGCCGTCTGAGCCAGCTCGACCTGGCCTGCGAGGCGGACATTTCCACCCGCCACCTGAGCTTCGTCGAGACCGGCCGCGCCCTGCCCAGCCGCGAGATGCTCCTGCACCTGGCCGAGCAGCTGGAGATTCCGCTGCGCGAACGCAATCGCCTGCTCAGCGCCGCCGGCTATGCTCCGCTGTATAGCCAGCATGGTCTGGACGACCCGGCCCTGGCCGCCGCCCGCGCCGCCATCGAGCAGCTGCTCAAGGCCCACGAGCCCTACCCGGCGCTGACCATCGACCGCCAGTGGAACCTGCTGGCGGCCAATGCCTCGGTCGCGCCCTTCCTCGCCGGGTTGCCGGCCGAGCTGCTCGGCCCGCCGCTCAACGTGCTGCGCGTGTCGCTGCATCCCGATGGCCTGGCGCCGCGCATCGTCAACCTGGCGCAGTGGCGCGCCTACCTGCTGATGCGCCTGCAGCACGACATCGACATCAGCGGCGACCCGCAGCTGATGGCCCTGCAGGAGGAGCTGCTGAGCTACCCGGCGCCGACCGAGAAGGCCGAGCCGCAGCCGGATAGCGTGCTGATGCCGCTGCAGTTCCGCACCGAGCACGGCGTGCTGAGCATGATCAGCACCACCACGGTGTTCGGCACGCCCAACGACGTGACCCTGGCCGAGCTGGCCCTGGAGACCTTCTTCCCGGCCGATGCCGAGAGCGCCGAGTACCTGCGCCAGCTGGCGCAGAGCTAGAGCTGCACTTGCAGGACGCGGCGCCTGCCCCCATCTTGAGCAGCCCACCCGGAAAGCGGACTGCGCCATGCTCGAACTCGTCTCGGTCGTCACCATCACTCTGCTCGCCGTGATCAGCCCCGGCGCCGACTTCGCCATGGTCAGCCGCAACAGCATGTTCCTCTCGCGCCGCGCCGGCCTGCTCACGGCGCTGGGCATCAGCCTCGGCGTGCTGGTCCACGTCACCTACTCGATGCTCGGCATCGGCCTGCTGATCTCGCAGTCGATCCTGCTGTTCAACCTGGTCAAATTCGCCGGCGCCGCCTACCTGATCTGGCTCGGTATCGGCATGCTGCGCAGCCGCAAGCTCGACCCGCAGCAGGTGGTTGCCGCGCCGCAGCTGAGCGACTGGCAGGCACTGCGCGTGGGCTTCCTGACCAACGCGCTGAACCCCAAGACCACGCTGTTCGTGGTCGCCCTGTTCACTCAGGTGATCAGCCCGGACACCGCCAGCCTGACCCAGCTCGGCTACGGCCTGTTCATGTCCGTCGCGCACCTGTTCTGGTTCGTCCTGGTGGCCTATGGCTTGTCCTCGGAAGCGGCGCGCGGCTTCGTCGCCCGCAGCCGGCACCTGATCGAGCGTGCCATCGGCGGCGTGCTGGTTGCGCTGGGGCTCGGTCTAGCCGCCTCTTCGCTACAACGCAGCTGATAAAAAAACCGGGCCATAAGGCCCGGAAACAGCTTCCACCTTGAGGTTGGTTTACAGCGTCAGCTCGGTCAGCGCCTCGCCACGCAGGTAGGCCAGTTCGGCCGAACGACGGTCACGCGGATGCGCCAGCGGCACCGCCAGCTCGCGCTGAATGCGACTGGGGCTGCCGCCGAGGATCAGCACGCGGTCGCTGAGATAGAAGGCCTCGTCGAGGTCATGGGTAACCAGCAGCAGGGCGATGCCGTAGCGATCAGCCAGACGCACCACCAGGTCCTGCAGCTTCATGCGGGTGAAGGCGTCCACCGCGCTGAACGGCTCGTCCAGCAGCAGCACCTGCGGGCGCTGATACAAGCCGCGGGCAATGGCCACGCGCTGGGCCATGCCGCCGGAGAGCTGCTTGGGCAGCTTGCCGCCCTGGCCGGCCAGTCCGACATCCTCCAGCAATTGCTCGATCCACTCCGAATCGGCGCCACGACCGTCGGCGAAACCGACGTTCTGCGCCACGTTCAGCCAGGGCATCAGCCGTGGCTCCTGAAACACCACGCCGATACCGCTGCCGCCGCCGAAGTCCAGCAGCGGGTTATGCGCCAGGCCGCCAGTGAAATCCTGGTCGAGACCGGCAGCGATGCGCAGCAGGGTGCTCTTGCCGCAGCCGCTGGGGCCGAGCAGGCTGACGATCTCACCCGGCGCCAGGCTGAGGTCGACGTCTTCCAGCACCCGCTGACCGGCGAAGGCCTTGCGGATGCCGCGCAGTTCCAACAGTGCGCTCATCTCAGCCCTCCCCGCCAACGAAGCTGTCGCGCCAGTGCAGCGCGCGGGTTTCCAGCTGTTTGAGCAGGCCGTCGCTGAGCTTGCCAAGCACGGCGAGCAGGAGGATGGCGGCGATCACCAGGTCCGGACGCGAAGTCTCGCGGCCGTCGCTGAGCAGGTAGCCGAGGCCCTGGGTGGCGGCGATCAGCTCGGCGGCAACGAGGAACATCCAGCTCAGGCTGAGTGCCCCGCGCAGCCCGGTGAACAGGCTCGGCAGCGCCGCCGGCAAAAGGATGCGCCGGGTCAGGGCGACGCCGGACAGGCGATGCAGGCGCCCCACCTCGACCAGCTTGCGGTCGACGTTGCGGATGCCAGCGAGCAGCGCCAGGTAGACCGGGAAGAAGGCGCCGAGGGCGATCAGCACCACTTTGGGCGTCTCGTCGATGCCCAGCCAGAGCAGCAGCAATGGCACCCAGGCCAGGCTGGGAATCGCCCGCAGGGCCTGGAAGGTCGGCTCCAGGTAGCTCTCGGCACGCCGGCTGAGGCCGACCCAGGCACCGATCAGCACGGCCAGTGCCGCGCCGATGGCGAAACCAGCGGCAACCCGCGCCAGGCTGACGCCGATATGCCCCCACAGCTCGCCGCCGGCAGCCAGCCACCAGAGGGTCTGGCCAACCTGGCTGGGCGCCGGCAGCTGGTGCGCCGGTATCCAGTCCAGGCGCACCAGCGCTTCCAGCAGCACCAGCAGCGCCAGCGGCAGCACCAGCCCGCGCCAGTTGCCCGTCCATGGGCGGCGTACGCTGGGCACATGCTCGCCACGCACGGCCGCGCGGGCGGCCAGCAGGGTGGCGAGCAGACTGCTAGCAGGCATGACTTATTGCTCCGCCTTGGCTACCGGTTGGCCAATCACACCAGCGGCCAGCTGCGGGCTGATCAGTTGGTCGACCACGGCGGCCACGTCGGTGCCCGGACGTACCAGTTGCTCGTCGAGCAGGATCGGCGCGGCGGCCTTCAGCGCGGCGACGTGTTCGGCACCCGGCTGCGGGTTGCTGAAGTCGGTGCGCGACAGTTGCAGCTTGGCCACTTCCAGCGGCAGCTTGGCTTCCTTGGCCAGCAGCTCGGCGGTCTGTTGCGGATGGGCGATGGTCCACTGACGCGCCTCCTCGTACGCGGCGATGACCTTGCCGATCAGCTGCGGCTGCTCCTTGAGGAACTTGTCGCTGACGTTGAGTACGCCGTAGCTGTTGAAGTCGACATTGCGATACAGCAGGCGCGAACCGGCCTGCAGCTGGCTGGCGGCCAGGTGCGGGTCGAGGCCGGCCCAGGCATCCACGTCGCCGCGCTCCAGGGCCACACGGCCGTCCGGGTGCTGCAGGTGGACGATTTCCACGTCGCCCTTGTCCAGGCCAGCGCTGTGCAGGCTGCGCAGGAGGAACAGGTAGGGGTCGGTGCCCTTGGTGGCGGCGACCTTCTTGCCCTTGAGGTCGGCCAGGGTCTTGATCGAGGAATCCTTGGGCACGGCCAGGGCGGTCCATTCCGGACGGCTGGCGATGTACACGGTCTTCACCGGGCTGCCATTGGCACGGCTGAGCACGGCGGCGAGGCCGGCGGTGGAAGCGAAATCGATGCTGCCACCGTTAAGATATTCGAGGGAGCGGTTGCTGCCTTGGCTGAACACCCACTTCACGGCGATACCGTCGGCGGCCAGGCGCTTCTCGAGGATGCCCTGGTCCTTCAGTACCAGGCTGGTAGGCGCGTAATAGGCGTAGTCCAGGCGGACTTCCTTGGGTTCGGCGGCGTGGGTAGCGAGCGGCAGGGTGGTGGCGAGCAGCGCGGCGAGCAGATGGCGGGGTTTGAAGCTTTTCATGGGAATCTCCTTGGACTCAGGGTGAGGCCTTCCCAACCGTTGGCGGTCAGGTCAGGAGATGGCGGGGGCCGCAGCCCCCGCCGTTGTCGATCAGAGGAGCGACAGGGTGTAGCTGACGATCAGGCGGTTCTCGTCCTGGTCGGTAACGGTCGAAGCCGTGTTGCCACGCAGCGAGGCGTTACGCCAGGAGAAGCCGAGGCCTTTCAGAGCGCCTTCCTGCAGGGTGTAGTCCAGGCGGAAGTCACGTTCCCATTCCTTGCGGTCGCCGCCGACGGCGTCGATGTTGTCGCCGGACAGGTAGGTCACGGTGGCTTTCAGGCCCGGTACGCCGACTTTGGTGAAGTCATAGGCGTACTCGGCCAGCCAGGTGCGCTCGCCGGCCGACAGGAACTTGCCGATCTGGCGGTCGGTGATCAGGTAGGCGGTGGAACCGTCACCCTGGTTGAGGAACGGGAAGGCGCTGTCACCGGAGACCTGCTGGTAACCGCCGCTCAGTGCATGGCTGCCCAGGGTGTAGGTGAACAGGGCGCTCCAGGTCTTGTTGTCCACTTCAGTGGTGCTGTAGCGGTTGGCGGCATTGATTTCGCCTTGACCGACATATCCCTCGGCACGGCCGGCAACGCTGCCATTCTTGCCATCGGAATCGCTGTAGAAGTAGCGCAGGTCGGACTTCAGCGCGCCTGGACCGATGGCCCAGTTATGGGTCAGGCCGAGGAAGTGCTGTTTGTAGAAGTCGTCCAGGTTGCCGTAGTAGTACTGCGCCAGCAGGTCCTTGCTGATCTTGTAGTCACCACCGGCAAAGTAGAATTTGTTGGAGTCGGCAATCGGGGCACCGGTCGTGGTGCCGTTGGAGTTAGTAGCGCCAGCAATACGCAGGCCGACGTCATCGGTAGAGGAACGAGTCTTGGTGTGCTCGAGCTGACCGGCAGTCAGGGTCAGGTTGTCGATCTCGTTGGAAGTGATCTGGCCACCGTCGAACAGTTGCGGCAGCAGACGACCGTCGTTGAAGGTCACGACCGGCAGTTTCGGCTGCAGGGTGCCCAGGCGACCTTCGGTCTTGGACACGCGCACCTTGGCGGTCACGCCACCCTTGCTGTAGTCGTCACGCGCCTTACCGTCGCTGTCTAGCGGGAACAGTTGGCCCGGCTTGCGACTGTCGCTGGTGTCGCCGTCACCGCCGGCATCCAGTTTCAGGCCGAGCAGGCCGACCGCGTCGAGGCCGAAGCCGACGGTGCCCTCGGTGAAACCGGAGGTGTAGTTGAAGAGGAAGCCCTGGCCCCACTCGTTGGCCTCGCCGCGGTTGTCGGCGGTGTTCTTGGTGTTCAGGTCGTAATAGAAATT
>NZ_JPMY01000047.1 GCF_000761545.1 Pseudomonas sp. ML96
GCTCCCGGACCGATCCGGTCCTCGTCTCAATGCAAGGAGCGCAACATGCCAACACCCGCCTATATGACCCTCGAAGGCACCAAGCAGGGCCTGATCACCGCCGGTACCTTCACCGAGGACTCGGTCGGCAACATCTTCCAGGAAGGCCACGAGGATCAGGTGCTGGTACAGGCCTTCAACCACCAGGTGATCATTCCGCGTGACCCGCAGTCCGGCCAGCCGACCGGCCAGCGCGTGCACAAGCCGCTGATGATCACCAAGGTGTTCGACAAGTCCTCGCCGCTGATCTTCAACTCGCTGACCTCCGGCGAGCGCCTGAACAAGTGCCGCCTGGAGTGGTACCGCACCTCCTCCACCGGCACCCAGGAGCACTACTACACCATTGAGCTGGAAGACGCGGTAATCGTCGACGTGCAGTCGCGCATGCCCAACTGCCAGGACCCGAACATGGCTCACTTCACTCACCTGGAAGACGTCTACTTCACCTACCGCAAGATCATCTGGACCCACGAAGTGTCCGGTACTTCCGGCTCCGACGACTGGCGTTCGCCGATCTCCGCCTGATCGCCAGGTCGCGCGTTTTGCGCCTTGGGTCAAGGCGCGCGACTACGTGATCATCGAGAATGCCTGGGCCCGAAGGACTCGGGCAGTACCGTAGCGGCCAGGCCTCCTGGCCGCTGCCATTTCGGCAAGAGGAACAAGGATGTTCGCCCCCGCCAACCAGACGCATTTCAGCCTGAGCCTGCCCGGCGTCGAGCACGACCTGCAGGTGCTCGAGTTCACCGGCCATGAGGCGCTGAGCCAGCCCTTCGTGTTCGAGCTCACCCTGGTCAGCCAGCGCCCGGACCTGGACCTCGAAGCCTTGCTCGGCCAGCCGGCCTTTCTCGCCCTCAGCGCCGACGGTGCGGGTATCCATGCTCAGGTGCACGCTGCTGCTCAAGGCGACTCCGGCCAGCGCCTGACTCGCTACCACCTGACCTTGCGCCCGCAGCTGGCCTGGCTCGGTCATCGGGTCAACCAACGCATCTTCCAGCACCTGACGGTGCCGCAGATCGTTGCCCAGGTACTGAGCGACCACGGCATCCTCGAAGGCAGCGGCCAGCGCTTCCAGCTGGGCGGCACGTACCCTATCCGCGACTACTGCGTGCAGTACGACGAGAGCGACCTGCACTTCATCCAGCGCCTATGCGAGGAAGAAGGCATCCACTATCACTTCCAGCACACGCCCGACGGCCATGTACTGGTGTTTGGCGACGACCAGACCGGTTTTGCCAAGCTTGCTACCACCGCCTACCAGCAAGACTCCGGCCTGGTGGCGGACGATCCGGTGATCAAGCGCTTCGCCCTGCGCCTGGCCACCCGCACCAGCCGCGTCACTCGCCGCGACTACGACTTCGAGAAGCCGCGCCTGCTACTGGAGGCCGCGCACAAGGGTGAAGCCAAACCGGACCTGGAAGACTACGACTACCCCGGCCGCTTCACCGAGCGTGCGCGAGGCAAGCATCTAAGCCAGCGCGCCCTGGAGCGCCATCGCAGCGATCATCAGTTGGCTGAAGGCGAGAGCGATCAGCCGCTGCTGCGTACCGGTCACTTCCTCAGCCTGAGCGAACACCCGCGTGCGGACTGGAACCAGCTGTGGTTACTCAATGAAGTGCATCACGAAGGCAAGCAGCCGCAGGTGCTGGAAGAGTCCATCACCAGCTTCCTCGGTGGCCGCAAGGAAGCTGGACAAGCCGATGACGGCTTCAACCAGGGCTACCGCAACCTCTTCAGCGCCACGCCCTGGGACACACCCTGGCGTCCGCCGCTGGACCACCCCAAGCCACGCATCCTCGGCAGCCAGAGCGCGGTGGTCACCGGCCCCAAGGGCGAGGAAATCCACTGCGACCAATACGGCCGCGTGAAAGTACAGTTCCACTGGGACCGCGAGGGCCAGGCCGACGACAGCACCAGCTGCTGGCTACGCGTCAGCTCCAGCTGGGCCGGCGACCGCTACGGTGGTATCGCCATTCCGCGCATTGGTATGGAAGTGCTGGTTACCTTCCTCGAAGGCGACCCCGATCAGCCGCTGGTCACCGGCTGCCTGTACCACAAGGAACACGTGGTGCCGTACGACCTGCCAGCGAACAAAACTCGCACCGTGTTCAAGACCCTGAGCTCACCCGGCGGAGGTGGCTACAACGAGCTGCGCATCGAGGACAGGAAAGGTCAGGAACAGATCTACATCCACGCCCAGAAGGACTGGGACGAGAACGTCGAGCACGACCAGAGGATCCGCATCGGCCACGAACGCCACGACACCGTGGAAGCCAACAGCTACACCGAGCTGAAAGCTGAAGAGCACCGCACCATCCACCAGGACCGCATGACCGAGATCCGCGCCAACGACCATCTCACCGTGGCCACTACGCAGCATGTGAAACTGGGCACGGGACAGTTCGTCGAGGC